>NZ_JACNMO010000010.1:0-187500 GCF_020622345.1 Roseobacter weihaiensis
AAGACGTGCTTGCCATCGGCATCAATCACGCAAACGGCCACAGATCGTAGCGACACGTCCAAACCCACATAGTAATCCATCTCGTTCTCCTCAGGTTGCAGTAATCACCGCAACTCTATCGAGAACCCAACCCAGCCATCAGGCCAGCCCGATTACTCATGCTATGTCCCGCGATCCGGACCTTTCTTATGTAGACCGGTGTAACAGTGGGGTCCGATGCCGCGCCCATGTAGCCCGCTCTCGGGCGTTCGGTCCGGGCTTGCAATTTTTCCGCCTGGCCGCGAAAGTCTCTCTCGTTTGAAACCCGCGCGACGCTGAAAAAGGAAAATCGCAGAATGATTGACTGGCTGATCTTTATCCCGGCTTGCTTTGCGCTCAATCTCGCATTTGGTCCGAATAACCTGTTGTCGATGACAAACGGCGCGAGATCGGGGGTCACCTTCGCGCAAAGGGCCGCAATGGGACGTCTCTTGGTATTTGTTCCGATGATCGCCGTCAGTGCGCTGGGTTTGGGTGTTATCCTGACCACATCGGCATTCGTGTTCAGCGTCGTGAAGGTTATCGGTGCCGCGTATCTGATCTGGCTGGGTGTTTCTTTGTGGCGCAGTGCCAGAATTCTGGAGACGGATGGGATCGGCGCGGCGCCTTCCACTTTGGCAGGGGCGTTCCGGTCTGAAGCTCTGGTTGCCATCAGCAACCCCAAAGCCATCCTGATTTTTGCAGCATTCTTTCCGCAGTTTGTCGTTGTCGAAAGCTATTGGCAGAGCTACGCGATGCTTGGTGCCGCATTTCTGCTGATGGAGGCCTTGGCCATTTTTGCATATGCAGCCCTTGGAAAGTTTGCGTCTGCATTTGCGTCGAAAGGGTTGCCGACCCTGCAACGGGTTTCCGGTTGCACGATGTGTCTGTTCGGCGCGTTGCTGCTCGTCAGTCCCCAGCCAGCCCGGTCTTAGGAACCTATGAGCCTCGCCAACAAAAGAGCAGCTTTGCGCCCTCTTTTTGGCGCTTGAGACCCGCCGGCAGACGACCGGATGATGGAAACCAGCCTCGCGCCCGGCATCCTGTATTGACGCCGCGCTATTTCGACCGCCTTCGCGACATCCTCCGGAAGGGTTTTTCTATTCGGCTTCTGTTTCAAGGCAATGGCGGCGAAAGGCCCGTTTCAGCATGTCCAGTTCCGCGCGCAAGAGATCAACCTCGGCGCGCAGGTCATCTGCGAGCGTGTCGCCTGCCAGAAGCGTGATCTTATCCAGCGTGGCCCCGCTTGACGTGTCCGTAATGAGCAGGGTCTGAATGCCGTCCGAAATCGCCTCCGCCGGGATCGGAATTGTGAGCACCCAGGCGCCGTTCTCTTTGGTGGGCAAAAGGGTGACCCCCTCCACCGCCTTGTCGAGATGGGTCACCGAAAGGGCAGGCGTTGCAGCCGCCCCCAGCACCAGCCCCTCCCAGATACCGGCGCGCAGTGTGGTCTTGGTCAGCGTCAGGTCGGACATTGGTGATGGTTCCTATAGTTGCGCGCGGGGGCGGCGGCTGAAGGTCAGGTCCTGCACTGTGATCCGGTTCATCCTCGGATTGTCAAAGATCAGATCAACCCAGGCCTTCTCCAGCCGCGCTTCCTTCACATTGGCGTAGGCCAGGTCAAATTCGACGCTTGCCTCTTTCGCGTCAAAGGGAAACTCGCGCACGATCTGCTCTGTATTCGGGCCATGGCGGAGGTTCAGGCGGACAAAGACCTGAACGGGTCTGTCGACGTCAAGGACGTTACTGACCCGCAGGATATGGTTGCGGTTCAACCCGGTCACGGCCTCTTGCGGCAAATCGAGGACGCATGACAGGAAAGACCCGCCAAATTCGAATACATCAAGCCTGATGGCCCAAGCGGCCATGGAGTGGTCGTGTGGGTTGCTGATCTGGCGCAGCGCGATCTCCGATCGGGGGCAGTCGTGAAAGAGGGTGATCTCCTCCCCCACCCGCGTCCTGTTTTCGACAGAGGCCATCCCGCGCACAGGCAGGGGCACACACCATATCCGCGGCCGCCACGCCCAATCTGAATTTGGCGGTGTCGGGATGTCCGTTTGACCGGAAACCGGGGCCGCGAGCCGCGCGTCGGCGACTTGGATCAGCCGGTCAAGCTGGGCGCGCAGCAGGCGCGCTTGCACGCGTTGGCGGCGCAGAGCACCGAGTTTTGCGGTGCTGGCGCCCCGCGCCGATGCGGTCCAGCGCTTTACCGCGCGGCGAAGGAGCGCTGTATCCCAGAATGTTTCACCGCTTTTCCCCATATGCCCGGACAGCCCTTTATGCGCGTTGGTATCTTATCTGAGACAAGCGTTACGGCCCCCTAAACCGATAGGGTTCATCGGGTGTGCCTTCGCGCGGCACGCCGCACGAAGGCTGCCGGTGTCACAGCTCCATGTAGTCGTGGCCTTCCTTTGTCCCACCGGGGTGGGTGACCGCACCAAGGTATGTGGGGCCGACCAGCTGCGCGTATTTCCACAGCGCTCCCGCCCCGTAGATTGTCGGGCGGGCCCCGGCCCAGTCCTTCTTGCGCTCCGCCATCTCCGCATCCGAGACATCGACGCTGATGGTGCCTTCCAGCGCGTTAAGCGTTATCATGTCACCATTCTTGAGCAGTGCGATGGGCCCCCCGTGGGCCGCTTCTGGGCCTACATGGCCCACGCAGAACCCCCGCGTCGCGCCCGAGAACCGGCCATCGGTGATCAGCGCGACCTTCTTGCCCATTCCCTGACCGGACAGGGCCGCCGTGGTGGCCAGCATCTCGCGCATGCCGGGGCCGCCTGCGGGACCCTCGTTGCGGATGACAAAGACATCGCCTTCCTCGTAGGTGCGGTTCTGGACCGCTTCAAAGGCATCCTGTTCGCATTCGAACACCCGCGCAGGTCCGGTAAAGAGCAGATGCTGTGGCTCCATCCCGGCGATTTTCACAATCGCGCCTTCGGGGGCTAGGTTGCCTTTGAGACCCACCACGCCGCCGGTTTTGCTGAGCGGTGTCTCGACAGGGTAGATGACGCGGCCATCCGCCTCGAGGGTGACCTTGTCGATTTCCTCGCCGATGGAATAGCCTGTCACGGTCATGCAGTCTTCGTGGATCAGACCCGCCTTGCGTAGCTCTTTCATCACGACGGGCACGCCGCCCACTTCGTACATGTCCTTGGCCACGTACTGGCCGCCGGGTTTGAGATCGACGAAATAGGGTGTGTCGCGGAAAATCTCGCAGACGTCTTCAAGGAAGAAGTCGATCCCGGCTTCATGCGCCATGGCGGGCAGGTGGAGCCCTGCGTTGGTCGACCCGCCGGTGCAGGCGACGATCCGGGCAGCATTTTCCAGCGATTGGCGGGTGACGATATCGCGCGCACGGATGTTTTTCTCGATCAGGTGCATGACCGCTGCCCCGGAGGCTTCTGCGTAGGCGTCGCGACTTTCATAAGGGGCCGGTGCGCCGGCAGAGTTGGGCAGCGCCAGACCGATCGCCTCGGAGACACAGGCCATGGTGTTGGCGGTGAACTGCCCGCCACATGCCCCGGCAGAAGGACAGGCGACGGCTTCGAGTTTTTCCAGCTCGCAGGTGGTCATATTGCCGGCCTGATGCTGGCCCACGGCCTCAAAGACGTCCTGAACGGTTACATCCTTGCCATTGAGACGCCCCGGCAAAATCGATCCGCCATAAAGGAACACCGACGGCACGTTCAGCCGGATCATCGCCATCATCATGCCCGGAAGGGATTTGTCGCAGCCCGCAAGGCCCACCAGCGCGTCATAGCAGTGCCCGCGCATCGTCAGCTCGACGGTATCGGCAATCGCCTCCCGCGACGCGAGCGACGACCGCATGCCCTCGTGCCCCATGGCGATGCCATCGGTGACGGTGATGGTGGTGAATTCGCGCGGCGTGCCGCTTTCGCGTTTCACGCCCATCTTGACGGCCTGCGCCTGTCGGTTGAGGGCGATGTTGCAGGGTGCGGCCTCGTTCCAGCAGGTGGCCACACCGACAAGCGGTTGGTGGATTTGTTCGTCCGTCATGCCCATCGCATAGTAGTAGGACCGGTGCGGCGCACGTGCGGGCCCTTCGGTGACGTGGCGGCTGGGCAGCTTGGATTTGTCAAAGCGCTGGCTGGACATGAGATATCTCTCCCTTGGATCAGTGCATTGGAGATACCCAACCCCCCTGATGGCTGCAAGGCTCAAGCGTGCGCCAGTGCCGCCGTTCTTACCGTTTGTGCGCTTGTATTGGGAAATGCGCAGCCCTAAGTTGAGGGTCAGGCAAATTCTGCCCACGTCCTGCGGGTCCAGTCGGCCTGTCCTCAGGCAAGTATTGAAAGCCGGTTTATGGAACCCTCGTTATTTTCTTTCATCTGGAAGCACTCCAAGCGGGACCAGATTTTCCTGCTGTGCTTTACCGTGTTCACGTTTCCCTTCCTCTACGCGACGCTTGAGCTTCCCAAGCGTATCATCAACGATGCCATCGGCGCGCAGACCGAGATGGTCGATGTGTGGGGCGTGGACGTCACGCAGATTGAGCTGCTGATGATCCTGTGCGGGTGCTATCTGGGGGCGGTGCTGTTGCACGGCCTTCTCAAGATGCGTCTCAACACCATGAAGGGGATATTGGCGGAGCGTCTGCTGCGCCGGTTCCGGTTTCAGCTGCTGGGGCGCATGATGCGTTTTCCGCATGCCTATTTCCGGTCCACGAGCCAGGGTGAGCTGGTGTCGATGGTCACCTCTGAGGCCGAACCCATGGGTGGCCTGATGGGGGATGCCGTGGCGCAGCCGGTTTTTCAGGCCGGTCAGATGCTCATCATCGTGGTGTTTCTCTTTGCGCAAAGCGTCTGGTTCGGGTTGGCGGGTATTGCGCTCATTCCGTTGCAGGCCTGGCTCATTCCGATGCTGCAGCGACAGATCAACCAGCTCAACAAAAGGCGGATCGTGCAGGTCCGCCACTTTGCCGCCGAGATCGGCGAGACCGCCGCGGGCATTACCGACCTGCGCACCAATGGCGGATGGCGCTACCGGCTGGCGGCGTTTACCGACAGGTTGGGGCGGCTCTTTGATATCCGGTTCCAGATCTATCAGAAAAAGTTTTTTATGAAGTTTCTCAATAACTTCATTACCCAGCTTACACCGTTCTTTTTCTATTCTGTCGGCGGCCTGCTTGCCATTCGTGGCGATATCACCGTGGGCGCGCTGGTTGCGGCTCTGGCAGCTTACAAGGATCTCAGCTCTCCCTGGAAAGAGCTTTTGACCTATTACAACCAGGTGCAGGACATGTCGTTGCGCTGGGAAATCGTGACCGAACGCTTTGCCCCCCGAGGTATGATCGAGGAACGGTTGTTTGAGGGTGAGCCGGAAGAGATGCCGCATCTTGACGGGGCGATCTCGATCAAGAACGTCACGGTGCGCAACAGCGATGGCAACGCTGTTCTGGAAAACATCAACCTTGAGATCCCGGCAGGCGCGCGCGTGGCCGTCAAGGCCAGCAGCCAGACCGAACGGGAGGCCTTTGCGGAGCTGTTGACGCGCGAGGTCGTCCCGGCGCGCGGCGATATCACCATCGCCGGGCGGCAGCTGAACGATCTGCATCAATCGGTGATCGCGGCCCGCATCGGGTACGCGCATTCGCGACCCTACCTTTTCGATGGCACATTGGGGGACAACCTCTTTATGCCTCTCAAGGCGAGCCCGAAGACGGTCTTGTGGGACCCTGACAAAAAGGACCGCTGGACGCTGGAGGCGGAGCGCTCCGGCAACAGCCTCGACAGTACGCGTGCCGAGTGGCTGGACCCGGACCTTGCAGGGCTGACCAACGACGAGGAAGTGCGCGGCTGGTGGTTCAATCTGGTCGAGGCGATGGGCACGGATGACATCATGTTTCGCCGGATGCTTGGCGCTTTCATGGACCCTGAACGGCATAAGGAACTGGCTAAACGGCTCGTCAAGCTGCGCGATGAAGTGCACCAGAAACTTGAAGAGCGCGGTCTTGCGGCGTTGATAAACCGCTTTGACCCCGATGAATTCAACCCTTCCATTCCACTGGGCGGCAACCTGATGTTTGCCTCGCCCAAGCGCTACATCACGCAGGAGGGTCTGGCGGCCGAGACCGGTTTTCTCGCGCTGATCTCTGAACTGGGCCTGGCAGAGCAGGGCATCGCCATCTCACAGACGCTGATCGAAACGCTGCACCAGACCTTTGGCATGGACGGCACGAAACATCCGCTGTTTACAGCGCTGGGGATCGACGAAGAGCTTTACGAGCGGCTGGTGGATATCGCCACGCGTCGCCAGGATAAGGGCGATCAGGCGATCAGCGAAGAGGAATTCGCGTTGCTTCTGACCGTCCCCTTTGCTTTCACGGCAGAGCAGATCGGCCCCGGTTTCCCTGAAAGCTTCAAGCAGGAAATTCTTGAAATCCGGAAATTGAAAAGCGAGGAAATGCGCAACCGGATGAAAGACCTCTTTGTGCCGGTGTCGCCTGAAAACTACCTGCCGCGCCTGACGCTGATGGAGAATGTGCTCTATGGCCGGGTTTCGGCCATGGCGGGGGTGCAGGGCGAGTTGATCGAGGATCTGGTCGCTGAAATCCTGGAGGAGAACGGGCTGAAACGTCTGGTTGCCGAGACGATCCTGGATGTACCGACCGGGCTTGGCGGTTCGAACCTGGCAAGCATCTTTCAGGAGCGCGCAGCCTTCAGTCGGGCAGGCATCAAAAGACCCGACATCATGATCCTCGATACCGTTCTGGCCAGCCATGACGCCGTCTCACGCAAACGCACACGGAGCAGGTTGCAGGAACTGCTGCCAAAAACCACGATGATCTTTATCGAGGATAAATTCGAGAACCCGCAGTCCTACGACATTTATGTCGAGATCAAGAACGGCCGGATCGATGGCACCTCCGAGATTGATGAAATGGATGAGGGCGCGTCCGGGTCCGACGATCTGCGGCGCAAGATTCGGGTCATTTCGCGCACTGAGCTTTTTGCCGATCTCGACGCGCGCAGCCAACGCCTGCTGGCCTTTGCCGCACAGTGGTACGAAGCGCCAAAGGGCAAGCAGGTCTTTGCGCAGGGAGAGCGGGCGGATGCGGCATACCTGTGCCTCTCGGGAAGTGCGATGATGAGCTATGTGGACAACGAGGGCGTGCGCCGGGATGTGACCATCGTGGAGCCGGGGCGGCTGATTGGTGATCTGGCGATCATTCTGGATGAGCCGCGACAGCTTGACCTGATCGCCCAGGAAGACAGCCAGTTCCTGCGCATCGGAGCGGAGCAGTTCAGGGCCGTGATCGGCGATGATCCGCAGGTGTTGATGAGCCTGCTGCAAACCGTGGCCAGCCATCTGTCTGGTGCGGCCGAGATCATGCGGGACGCGGGTGTGAGTATCCGCGAATACGAGGAAGAACAGGAAGCCGCCGCCAAATTGGCGCGCGAAACGGCCCATTCGGGCGAATAGGGAAACCCGGCGTGCTGAACCTTTCCGCATATGTGGCGCATAACGCGCTGGTAGAGCCCGCACGCGCAAAGGCGCAGATGTGGCGTCTGGTGATCGGCGTGATCCTGATTGCCGGGGTGTTTTTGCTGATAAACCAGTTCCTGCACCAGACGCTCTTTACCTTTCTGGGCGCTCAGACCTACGCCGCGCTGACGGGGGCCGACGGCAGTATTTCGCAGATCTCGATGGTGTTTCTGCTGTTCTCTTTCGGGGTGCTCACACTGGGTGTGGGCGTGGCGCTCAAGGTGGCGCATGCGCGGGGGCTGGGGGAGGTGCTGGGCAACTGGCAGCTCTGTCGGCAGCAATTCTGGGCGGTGCTGACGATCCTTTTTCTGCTCAACGTCGTGGTGCTGGTCTTGCCGCCCTGGGATCTGGGCGCGCCGCTGGTGCGGAATGTGCAGACCGTGCCGTGGCTCATCATGCTGCCCTTTGCGCTGTTGGCCATCATGGTCCAGGTCAGCGCCGAGGAGATTCTGTTTCGGGGCTATCTGCAACAGCAACTGGCGGCGCGGTTCAGATCACCGCTGGTGTGGCTGCTGGTGCCCTCGATCCTGTTCGGCTGGGGGCACTACAGGCCAGAAGAGGCGGGCGAAAACGCGCAGCTCATTGTGCTCTGGTCGCTGGCTTTTGGCGTGCTGATGGCCGATCTGACCGCCCGTGCAGGGACCCTGGGACCCGCGATTGCGGTGCATTTCATGAACAACGTTGTGGCAATCCTTTTCATCTCGATGCCGGATAGCCTGTCGGGCCTGTCGCTCTATCTCAGCCCTTTCACGATGGCGGATACACAAGAGGTCCGGGCCTGGCTGCCGGTGGACTTCGCGATGATGGTGGTCAGCTGGCTTGCGGCGCGGCTGGCCCTGCGCCGCTGATTGCACTTTCGCCGGGACCCGATTATCTAGAGCGTGAGCATGCCGGAGGGGCGGAGTAATGAACTGGATCACCAACTACGTCCGGCCACGGATCAATTCGATCTTTTCGCGCCGGGAAACCCCGGATAACCTTTGGACCAAGTGCCCAGAATGCGGCACCATGCTGTTTCACCGTGAAGTGTCGGATAATCTGAACGTCTGCACAAACTGTGACCACCACATGCATATCACCCCGCGTGACCGCTTCATCGCGCTGTTCGACGGGGGCACGTTCACCGAAGTTGCGGTGACTGCACCAGAGCCTGATCCGCTGAACTTTCGCGACCAGAAACGCTATCCGGACCGGTTGCGCGCGGCACAGAAAGAGACCGCAGAGGCGGAGGCGATGTTGGTCGCGCGGGGTGATCTGGGGCGCACACCCATTGTGGCGGCAGCGCAGGATTTCTCTTTCATGGCCGGATCCATGGGCATGTATGTCGGCAATGCGATCATTGCGGCCGCGCGCGAGGCGGTGAAGCTCAAGCGTCCTCTGATCCTGTTCTCTGCGGCGGGTGGGGCGCGGATGCAGGAAGGCATCCTGAGCCTGATGCAGATGCCGCGCACGACCGTGGCGTTGCAGATGCTCAAAGAAGCGGGCCTGCCCTATATCGTCGTGCTGACCCACCCCACGACCGGCGGTGTCACGGCAAGCTATGCGATGCTGGGGGATGTTCATATTGCGGAACCCAACGCGCTGATCTGTTTTGCCGGCCCCAGGGTGATCGAACAGACCATTCGCGAAAAGCTGCCTGAAGGCTTCCAGCGGGCGGAATACCTGCTGGATCACGGCATGCTGGACCGGGTGACGCACCGGCTCAAGATGCGCGACGAGCTGATCACGATCACGCGGATGCTGCTGAACCTGCCGCCTGCGGTCCGGGCGGATTTGCCACCACCGGATAAAACGGCGGAGGCTGCCGAGGCCGTGCTGGAAGAAGCCGCAGACCCCGCCCCGGATGCCTCCGACAAATGACCTCCACCACATCGGACGCCATTCTGGACCGGATGATGGCGCTGCACCCAAAGGTTATCGACCTGACGCTCGACCGGGTCTGGCGCTTGCTCGAGGCGTTGGGCAATCCGCAGAATGACCTGCCGCCCGTGATCCACATTGCCGGGACCAACGGCAAAGGCTCCACGCAGGCGATGATCCGCGCGGGGGTTGAGGCCGCAGGCAAGACGGTGCACGCCTATACCAGCCCGCATCTCGCGCGGTTTCATGAGCGGATCCGCATCGCAGGCAGCCTGATTTCGGAGCCCGACCTCACCGCTGTGTTGGATGAATGTTATGCGGCAAACAAGGGCGCGGATATCACCTATTTCGAGATCACGACCTGTGCGGCGTTGCTGGCTTTTGCCCGGACGCCGGCAGATTACACATTGCTTGAGGTGGGTCTGGGGGGCCGGCTTGATGCGACCAATGTGATCGCCCGGCCCGCCATGACCGTGATTACGCCGGTGTCAATGGATCACGAACAGTTCCTGGGCGATACCATCGCCAAGATCGCCTTTGAAAAGGCCGGGATCATCAAGCGCGGCGTGCCCTGCGTCGTGTCGGGGCAAGACCCAGAAGGGCTGGAGGTGATCGAGGAGGTGGCGGCGCGTTGCGCGGCCCCGTTGCTGGCTTATGGCCAACAGTGGCACGTGGGACCCGACCGGGATCGCATGAGCTATCAGGATGAGACCGGCTTGCTCGATCTGCCACGGCCGAACCTGCCGGGCGCGCATCAGATCATGAATGCAGGTGCGGCGCTGACGGTTCTGCGCCAATTGGGCTTTGGGGCCGCGGCCTGCGAGGCGGCGGTCACCGACGCTTTCTGGCCTGCGCGGATGCAGCGGCTGTCCTCCGGCCCGCTTGCCGACAGTGCGCCGCAGGCGGAGATCTGGCTCGACGGGGGGCATAACCCGGCCGCAGGCGTGGCGCTGGCCGCACATCTGTCCGGCTTGCCCGCCCGGCCGACGTATCTGATCTGCGGGATGCTCAAGACCAAGGATATCAGCGGCTACCTGACCCCACTGGCTGATGTGGCAGACAGCCTGACCGCCGTGTCCATTCCCGGAGAGGCGAGCACATTGCCCGCCGAGGTGACCGCAGAGGCGGCCCGACAGGCCGGGTTTCAGGCGCAGGAGGCCTCAAGTGTGACCACGGCCCTCGCGGAGATCGTCCGGCAAACGCCCCATGCGCGTGTTCTGATTTGCGGCTCGCTCTATCTGGCCGGGGCGGTTTTGCGCGACAGCGCTTGAGGCCGCACATCCGTCTGAGGTTGAGTCCGGGCCAGAGCCGGCGCAGGGTCAGGCCCCCCAACCCTCCGCCTGCATTTCCCGCAGGCGGGACGCGGTACGCTCGAACTCAAAGGTCCCTTCGCCCTCAAGATAGAGCATCTCCGGCTTGGCCGCGGCAGAGCAGATCAGCCGCACCCGTGCCTCATAGAGCGCATCAATCAGCGTCACGAAACGCTTGGCCTCATTGAAGTTGGAGCGCGACAGCGTCGGGATGCCGTCGATCATCAGCACCTTGACCGTCTCGGCCAGCGCCAGATAGTCCGCCGGGCCCAGCGCCTTGCCGCAGAGCCGGTGAAATCCGGCCCGCGCGACACCGTTGCGAAAGGCGGGGATTTCAACCTCGCGCCCCTTGACCTTGAGGATCAGCGGTGCGCCCGGTCCCCCGGCAAGATCATCCCAGACCGTATCCATGGCCTGGCGGGCCGTGACATTCACCGGTGTGAAATAGACCTGCTGGCCCCCCAGGCGGTCCTGGCGGTAATCGGTCGGGCTCACAAGCTCATGCACCACCATCCGCTCCTTGATGAGCGCGATGAAGGGCAAAAAGAGATCGCGGTTCAGGCCGTTCTTGTAAAGATCATCCGGCATCCGATTGGAGGTCGTGATGACCACAACACCGGCCGCGAACAGCGCCTCGAACAGACGCCCGACGATCATCGCATCGGTGATGTCGGTGATCTGCATCTCATCAAACGCCAGCAGTCGCACATCGGCGGCCACATCCGCGGCAACGGGTGCTATGGCGTCCTCGACACCGGTCTTGCGCACCTCGTGGATGGCCGCATGGATCTCCTGCATGAAGGCGTGAAAATGCACGCGCCGGGCCGGGATGCCGTCAAGATGCTGCACGAAGAGATCCATCAGCATGGATTTGCCGCGCCCGACCCCGCCCCAGAAATAGACACCTTTCGGTGGTTCCGGCGTTTTGCGGAACAACCCCTTTTTGACCGGTTGCAGCAGCGCGTCATGCACGCGTTCGAACTCCGGCAGGGCGGCGATCTGGGCAGGATCCGCCTTGAGCGTCCCGTCCTGCGCCAACTGCATGTAATGCTCGGTCAAACTTGCCATAGGCCCCAATAACTTCTGATCTGACCCGAGGAAAGACCCCGGCGATATCAAGAAAAGTGATGGGGGCGTAAAAACTCCTGAATTGACCGCTGCGGGAACCCGTTTAGGGTGCGAGGGGTAAAGGACACCACCATGCAGCCTCGCACCCCGATTTTTACACCTGTCCTGCTGGTCGGCTGCGCCATCATTCTTGTCAGCTTTGCGGTCCGTTCCACCTTTGGCGTCTTCCAGATTCCGATTGCCGAGGAGTTCGGCTGGTTGCGCGCCGAATTTTCGCTGGCCATTGCCATTCAGAACCTGGCCTGGGGCATCGGCCAGCCGCTCTTTGGCGCTTTGGCTGAGAAGATCGGTGACCGTAAATCCATCGTCCTTGGGGCCGTGATCTACGCGCTGGGGCTGCTTCTGTCGGCGGGGGCGAGCACCCCGATCGAACATCAGCTTTATGCCTGGCTTTTGGGTTTTGGCATCGCGGGCACCGGCTTTGGTGTGATCCTCGCTGTTGTGGGGCGGGCATCCTCGGATGAGAACCGGTCGATGTCGCTGGCGATTGTCTCAGCGGCGGGCAGCGGCGGCCAGATTTTTGGCCCGCCGGTCGCGGAATGGATGCTGGGGGTGATGACATGGCAGGCGACCTTTGTGGTCTTTGCCATCGCCATCCTCGCCATCCTGCTGCTCTTGCCGATGATGCGGGCGCCGGTGATGGCCGGCAAGACCGAGCTAGAGGAAAGCCTGAGCCAGATCCTGGGCAAGGCCTTTCGCGACCCGTCTTTCACCTTCATCTATATGGGTTTTTTCTCCTGCGGGTACCAGCTGGGCTTTATCACCGCGCATCTGCCCGCCTTTGTGACGGAGCTCTGCGGCCCGATCATGCCCGGTGGCATGCTGGACAGTATGGGGATCAGTACAACCTCTGCCCTGGGGGCGGTGGCGATCTCATTGATCGGGGTTGCCAATATCGCGGGGACACTGCTGGCCGGGTGGGCAGGTAAATACTACTCCAAGAAGTACCTGCTGGCGGGCATCTACACGGCCCGTACGATTGTGGGCGCGCTGTTCATTCTGTTTCCGATCACACCCGCCAGTGTGATCCTCTTTTCACTGGCCATGGGGACGCTTTGGCTGGCCACGATCCCGCTGACCTCGGGTCTTGTCGCGCATATCTACGGGCTGCGGTACATGGGGACGCTTTACGGTATCGTGTTCCTGAGCCATCAGCTTGGCGGGTTTCTGGGCATCTGGCTGGGCGGCAGGCTCTACGATGTCTACGGAGACTATACGCTGGTGTGGTGGATCGGCCTCGCGGTCGGTGCCTTCAGCGCGATCATCCATCTGCCGATCCGCGAGCGCCGGCTCGAAGGCTTGCAGACCGCTTAATCCCCCGGTTGCAGGAAGGCTTCGATCCGGGCCAGCACCTGCGGCGTATGCGTGTAGGGCAAGCCGTGACCGGCCCCGTCGATGACATGGTGCTGAACATCCTTGTTCCAGCCCGCGAGCGTCTCCTTGGCGGAGAGCGGGATCACATCATCCGCCGCCCCCCAGATCGCCAGCACGGGCACTTGCTCCTGTCGCAGGGTCTCATGCTCCGGCTGGAAACTGTCGTTGAGCAGATCGAGAAGGCTCGCATGCACCGCAGGCACAAACCCGCGGTAGTCCAGCTCCGCATTCTGCAACCGGGTGATGTCCGGCACGCTGGACGGCAGATGCTCCTCCTCGCGCAGGCCCTTGCGCAAGATCTCGGGATAGCGAAACAGCATCAGCCACAGCCCGATAATCGGTGTGCCGGCCACATAGCGCAAGGTGCCCGCCGCCACCGATTGCATGCCGGCCGGGGCCAGTAAAACCACCTGCCGGATGCCCTGCGGCTGACGGGCGGCAAAGGCTGCCGCAATCGCACCCCCCATGGAATAGCCGATGACGATGATGTCATCGTCGACTTTCTGGCTTTCCAGCAGATCGTTGAGTTGGCGCAGAAAGAAGCCCCGATCCTGCACGCCGCGCGGGCGATCAGAATAGCCGCGCCCGTAAAGGTCATAGGTCAGGACCCGAAACCCAAGGGCGGCAAGCCCTTTGGCAATGCTGCCCCAGACAAAGCTGGGGGTCGTCAGCCCGTGGATGCACACAATGACGGGGCGGTTTTCAACACCGGTTTCAGGGGCATGCCACTGGTAATGCGTGACACCTTGCGACAACGTGACAAAAGACCCCGGCGCATCCAGCCGCGCCTTTTTGTTCATCGGCTTGCGGGTGGCCTCAACCACCAGCGGGACCGCGACCACCCCCGCCAGCAGGATCAACGCCCACGTCAGCATGGTCTGGCCTGCCATCTGTCGAGGATGTAACGGCTCGTCATCAGATCGAGATGCGCGCCCCCGCCGTTTTTAAACAGCGTAATCTCGTCCGGGCTCTGACGGGTGAAGGCGTCGAGATCGTAGTAATCCGCCACGATATGCTCTGCGGTGAAAGCCCCGGTTTCGATCGGGATCTTCAGTTCCCCGATATGGTTTATCGTCGTGTCCCGGCTGTCCACAAAGACCCTTGCCCGTTGCAGGGCGGTGTCATCGACCTCGCGCATGTCGGGGCGGTAGGCCCCGATCAGATCGATGTGCTGACCGGGGCGCAGCCAGTCGCCGCAGATCAGCGGCGCGGTGGACATGGTGACGGAGACGACAATATCCGCCGCGCCAACAGCCGCTTTGAGGTCGGTCGCAACGGACAGGTCGGGAAGCGCCGCCGCCAGCGCGTCGGCATTGGCGGCGGTCCGGTTCCAGACGGTGAACCGCGCCGCCGGAAAGAGCGCGCTGTAGGCGGCATGGACCCCGCGGGCCTGGGTGCCTGCGCCGACAATCAGGATGTCGCGACTATCCGGTCGGGCCAGACGCCGCGCGGCAAGCAGGCTGTCCCCGGCAGTTTTCCACTTGGTGACCAGGTGGAAATCGACCACGGCTTCCAGTGTGCCGGTGTCGTCGGCATAAAGCGTGACACCCCCGTTGACCGTCGCGGCCCCCTTTGCCGGGTTGTCGGGAAAAATTGTGGCGGATTTGATCGCCAGCCCCAGGCCATCGATCCAGGCTGCGCGGTTCAGCAAGGTGTCGGAGCCGCGATACAGAAACGTATCCGCGATCTCGGCCTTGGGCAGCCGGTGACCGGCGGCGAGCGCATCTGTCAGCCCCAGCCAGTCCAGCGGCACTTCGCCTTCTGCGAAGGGGATGAAGGGCACGGCGGTCACGCGGTTTGCGCCGGTGTCAGCAGCCCTGTGGTCCCGCGCTTGCCCGCCCATCCGCGTGATCCTTTAAAGAGGTGGGTCTGCCAGCCGCGCCCTTCTGCGCCCCTGGTGCTTTCGGCGCGGTCCTCGGTCACAAGCCGTGCCTCGCCGGGCAGCCCGGGATTTTCGTCGCGCCGGTCAGAATACTCTTCGGCGGTGCTGCAAATCGTCTCGGTGAAAGGCGCGCCATGATCAACGCGTTCAGCCGTCCTATACAGGTCAACCGCCTCGACCATCGCTTGGCTCGGTTTTGCAGCGACGACACCATCCTCAAAACGCCCTGGCTGCCATTCAATCAGCACGTTACCAATATCAAAGACAACAGCTTCTGATTGTAATTTTGTTACCATTTACCGCTCCATGTTGTAACTTTAGCCCAACGTCACCGCCTTTCGCAAGGTGCGTTCCAGCGCGTCCAGAAACCGCGAGCGGTCCGCTTTGGTAAAACCTTTGCCGCCACCCTGCCGAAAAAGGTCAGCGGCGCGCAGGTCCGTCATCAGATCACGGGTCGCCAGAACATTGCCGATATTGGCCCCCGTCAGAGCCTCGCCGTTGTGCTTGAGCACCTGCGCCCCGGCGTCGATACATTTGGCCGCAAGGGGGATATCGCCGGTTACGACCACGTCGCCGACCCCGCAGCGCTCCGCGATCCACATATCGGCCACATCGGGGCCATCGGGCACGATAACGGTTTCGACCAGCGGGTTCTGCGAGGGCCGCAGCCCCCCGTTGGAGACCACGAACATCCGCAGGCCATGACGCGTCGCCACCCGTTCGGCTTCGGCTTTGACGGGGCAGGCGTCTGCGTCGATGTAAAGCGCTGTCATGCGTAAAGCGCGTCCGCGTGAAAGGCGATATGCTCCTCCATGAAGGTCGCGATAAAGAAGTAGCTGTGATCGTAGCCCGGTTGCAGCCGCAGGATGGCCTGTTGACGCCGCGCATTGGCGGCTTCTGCAAAGGCTTCGGGCTTGAGCAGGTCGATGAACTGGTCCTTGGTGCCGGTATCCACCAGCACGGGACCGTCAAACCCCTTCTCGCGCATCAGATGCGTGGCGTCATGCGCGGCCCAGGTGCTTTGGTCGTCACCAAGATAGGCCGCGAATTGCTTGCGCCCCCAGTCGCTGGCCATCGGATTGGCAATTGGCGCAAAGGCGGAAACCGAGCGGAATCGCCCCGGCAGCGACATCGCGATGGTCAGGGCGCCGTGACCACCCATGGAGTGCCCGGTGATGGCCTGACGGTCCATGTCCAGATCAAAGTTGCGGCCCAGCAAGCTGGACAGTTCCTGGGTCACGTAGTCCCACATCTGAAAATGCGCAGCCCAGGGCGCTTGGGTCGCATTAACGTAAAAGCCCGCCCCCTGACCCAGATCATAGGCCTCGTCATCGGCGACACCATCGCCCCGGGGCGAGGTGTCCGGAAAGACCAGCGCGATGCCCTGTTCCGCCGCCCAGGCCTGCGCACCCGCCTTTATCATCGCGTTCTCATGGGTGCAGGTCAGACCGGAGAGAAACCACAGCAGTGGCGCGGGGCCGTCTTGCACTTCCTGCGGCAGGAACAGTCCAAAGGTCATGTCGCAGGCGCAGCTTTTGGAGGGGTGTGAATAGACCCCTTGCGTGCCGCCAAAGCAGGCGTTCTCTGAGATCGTTTCCATCGCGGGTCTCCCTGTTTTTGTTTCTTCTTGGCTAGCGTCTGTTGTGCGGCCCGGCAAGCCCCAAGCTTATACCGGGCTGATCGTGCCGATAATGGCACTGACGGTCACGATGCTGAGCACGGTGGAGACCAGAATGGTCGCTGACACCCGTTGGGGGGCGACGCCGTAGTGCTGGGCGAGGATATAGACGTTGCCCGCCACCGGCAGCGCTGCGGCAGAGATGACGACAGTGGCCGTATAGGGATCGACCGGAAACAGATAGATCACGCCGATGGCCACCAACGCGGGGTGCAACGCCAGCTTGCAAAAGCTCAGCCAGCCCGCAATCGAAAGCCGCTCAGCCGATTTTGAGGCAAGCGAGGCGCCGATGGCAAAAAGCGCGCCGGGTGTGGCGGCCGCCCCCAGAAGCGCCAGAAAGTCATTCATCGGAACAGGAATGGGAATTTCGAGAGCGGACCAGAGCAAACCGGTCGAAATCGCAAGGATCATCGGGTTCCTGATCAGGCCCAGTCCCACCGTTCGCAGCACGCGCAGGCTGAACCTGCCATCGCGCGAGCCGGTGATGAGGATGACGATCAGGCTGGAGAACACGATCAGATCGACGGCCAGCGCCATCATGATGGGGCCGATGGCCGCCTCACCCAGCAGGAGGGTCAGCATCGGGACCCCCAGAAACCCGACGTTTCCGATGGCGGCACATTGCGCCTCGACCGCTGCCGTGGCCACGTCTAGCCGCCGCAGCATCGCAACACCGGTGGCAATCAGATAGACCGCCAGCGTGCCGACCAGATACCCGGCGATCAGGTTCGCATCCCAGACATCGGCCAGCGTCAGGTTCGCGGAAAACCGGAACAGCATGGCACTGAGCGCAAAGTAAAACACGAATTTGGTGAGGTAGGCCGTCGCCTCTTCGGTGAAAAAGCCCGTGCGACCGGCCCAGTACCCCAGCGCGATCAGCGCAAAGAAGGGCACTGTTTCGAAAAAGATATCAATCATAGTGGCACGCCGGGCGTGCAGCCCTTTCCCTAACCGGACCCGATCAACACGCCCGCGGCAAAAACCAGCGCACCGCCCAGCACGACCTGAAGCGTCGCCCGGAAGAAGGGTGTATCCATATATCTGTTCTGAAGCCAGGCAATGGCCCAAAGCTCGATAAACACCACGATAATGGCTGTGACGGTTGCGGTCCAGAAGTCCGGGATCAGATAGGGCAGTGCGTGCCCCAGACCGCCCACCGTTGTCATGACGCCGGAGGCGATCCCGCGTTTGAGGGGGGAGCCGCGCCCCGAAAGCGCGCCGTCGTCGGAGGCGGCTTCGGTAAACCCCATGGAAATCCCCGCCCCAACCGAGGCCGCCAGCCCCACCAGAAAGGTGGTCCAGGTGTCCTGAGTGGCAAAGGCCGTGGCGAAAATCGGCGCCAGCGTGGAGACAGACCCGTCCATCAGCCCTGCCAGACCCGGCTGCGCCCAGGTCAGGATAAACTGGCGTCTGTCCTGCTCTTCCTCGGTCTTGCGGGCGTCCGCCGTCAGGTGTCGGGCTTCCAGCTCTTCTGCTGTGTGCTGGTGCCCGGCCTCCGCCGTGGCAAGATCACCCAACAGCCTGCGGGTCGCTGCATCGGTGGTTTGCGCTGCGGCCTTGGTATAGAACCGTTCCGCCTCCTGCTCCATGGCCGTGGCTTCAGCGCGTATCCTTTCAAGGCCAAGGTTCTCAACCAGCCAGATCGGACGGCGTGCGTAAAAACCGGCCACATGTTCGCGGCGGATCAGCGGGATCGCGTCGCCAAAGCGATGCTGGAAGAGGTCGATCAGGCGTTGCCGGTGCGTGTCTTCTTCGCGCGCCATCCCCTCGAAAACCTTTGCGCTGTCGGGAAAATCAGGTCTCAGTCGCGCTGCATAGCCACGATAAATGCGCGCATCGTCTTCTTCGGACGAAATGGCAAGGGCCAGAATCTCCTGCTCACTCAGGTCGCGAAAGTGTTTGCGGGATAAGGAAAAACGCATGGCAGACAGTCCTCACTTTAGAATTATTCTAAATAAGTTATCTGACGGGTCAGATCAAGTTTGGTGGGGCGGTCTGGATTTTCTTTTTGGCAACTGAACTGATCGGTTTATAGTTAACGGGGAACGATCCGAGGTTAGTATGACGATTGCAACCATTAACATCCGAAAGGGCCGGAAATTTGAGCAGGTTCTGGAGGGGGCCCGACAGGTGTTTCTATCCGGTGGGTTCGAGGCGGCCAGCGTTGATGAAATCGCGCGCGTGGCAAATGTTTCGAAGGCCACTTTATACAGCTATTTTCCGGACAAACGCCTGCTGTTTATGGAGGTGGCAACGCTGGAATGTCAGCGGCAAGCGCGCGAGGCCTTGGACAATATCGACATGGAGGCTTCGCCGCGTGCGGTCCTGACCCAGACCGGCCTGCATTTTCTGCGTTTTATCACATCAGATTTCGGGCAGCGTATTTTCCGGATTTGTGTCGCTGAATCCGACCGGTTTCCTGACCTGGGGCAGAAATTCTACAATTCCGGGCCTGCGGTGTTTCGTGGCGAGATGGCCGCCTATTTCAAACACGCCGAAGCGCGGGGAGAGGTGAAGATGTCAGACCATGATCTGGCGGCGGATCAGTTTGCTGAACTTTGCAAGGCCTGTGTCTGGCCCAAGCTGATCTTTGGCGTGATGAAGACCGTGCCGGACGTGGAAATCGTCCGTGTGATCGAAAATGCAGTGGAAACCTTCATGGCGCGCTACGGTGCTTGACCTAGCCAAGGGCGCGCACCCGGCGTATGTGCGCGTAAAATTCTGAAATTGAAAGATTTTATAAGGTTCGCGGTGTCAAACCCGGCAAGGTGCTGCAACAGGGCTTGATTTGCAACGGGATCGGCGCAACTGTTGGATCATGAATTACCAAGTACCGCCGGCAAATAATCTGCACCAGTTGCCGCCTGCCCAAGTTGCGTTTCACCGCACTGAATTGTCGGTTATCCTCTCCCTCTATGGTCGTTTTGTGGCAGCCGGGGAATGGCGTGACTACGGTATTTCCTGTCTGAAGGAGGTGGCTGTCTTTTCCGTGTTCCGCCGGACGGCAGAGACACCGCTCTACCGGATCGAAAAGCGCCCCAAGATGCGTGACAAACAGGGGATGTATGCTGTTGTCGGGATGGATGGTCAGATCATGCGGCGCGGCCATGACCTGAAAACCGTTTTGCGGGTCCTTGAACGCAAGCTGATCCGCGCTGTTGACTGACCTCTAACCGGTGCGCGGCAACCTTTTGAAGTGGGTGGGTTTACCATCCCCCTGGGTCTCAATCCGCACGATTGCCTCTGAAACGCTCTCGTACACAACAGCCATATGCCCCGCATTGGCATGAATGAGCGTCATTGCGTCGGTGACCAGTGCCACATGGCCATCCCAAAAGATCAGATCATTGCGCTGCAACGGTGTGTCCTCGGGCAAAGGGGTGCCTACCCCCTCCGCCTGCTGGTCGCTGTCTGCCGGGCAGGGGATGCCGCAGGCCAGACACGCGGCCTGAACAAGGCCAGAGCAGTCGATGCCAAGGTGCGAATTCCCGCCCCACAGGTAGGGTGCGCCCAAAAACAGGGCGGCAATCGCCGCCGGGTCCGTCGCCACCGTGTCACTGGTGCGGACATGCTGCCGGGGCACAAACCCCAGTGCCGTCTCGATAAAGGTCGGCGTTTCCGACAAGGCCGTGCAGGCGGCGCCAAAACTCAAACTTGCCTGATCGGGTGATTTGAAATCCGGTGCAGCATAGGCATGTGTTGCACGGGCTGTGACTCTATGGGTCGCTGGGGTTTGCGGTGAAATCGCCGACAGTGGGACATACCCGCAGTAGCCATCCTTGCCTGCGCGGATCAACGCATGGCTTTCCATACGATTAAGTATGGTAATGTGATCGCCAAAAAGCAGCTGACGATCCCGTGGACCGCCTGGATCACGCAACAGTTCAACAAGGGGGCTGCCAATTTGAGCTGGCTCTTCACTCACGACCTGGTCGGGATCAGGGGTTGTCCGGGGATCCCTCATGTTCTGCTGAGGCTGCCAAGTACATCCAACAGCGCGCGCGTGGCCTGACCGACACCGCCTTTTGGGCGGCCGGGGGCATCTGTCGGGTTCCATCCGTAGATATCGAAATGCGCATAGGTGCTGCTCTCCACAAACCGCCGCAGGAACAACGCGGCGGTGATCGATCCGGCAAAACCGCCCTTGGGCGCATTGTCCAGATCAGCGATGTCAGGTTCTATCATCGCCTCGTAGGGGGCGTGAAATGGCATGCGCCACACGGGATCATGATGCTGTGCCGCTGCCGCCTCAAGATCAGCAACAAAGCGGGGATCATCGCAGTAATAGGGGGCCAGATCGGGGCCGACGGCCACGCGCGCAGCCCCCGTCAACGTCGCCATGGAGATGATGATCTCCGGGTCTGCCTCCTGCGCGTAGGCCAGCGCATCGGCCAGCACAAGCCGTCCTTCCGCATCGGTGTTATTGATCTCGACACTCAGACCCTTGCGGGAGCACAGGACATCTCCGGGGCGGAAGGCATTGGCCGACACGGCATTTTCAACGGCAGGGATGAGAATACGCAGGCGTATGTCTGTCTTGGAGGCCATCAGCATATGGCCAAGACCCAGAACATTCGCCGCTCCCCCCATGTCCTTTTTCATCAATCCCATCGACGCGCCAGGCTTCAGGTTGAGCCCGCCCGTGTCAAAGCACACTCCCTTGCCGACAAGAGTGATGGCCGGGCCGGTCGTCCCCCAGGTGATGTCGATCAGCCGCGGCGCGCGATCAGAGGCACGACCAACGGTGTGAATAAGCGGGAAGTTCTGGTCGAGCAGCGCATCACCGGCAATCACCGTGATATCAGCGCCATGCGCGTGGGTCAGATCGCGTGCCTCCTTTTCCAGCTCCGCAGGACCCATGTCGTTTGACGGTGTGTTGATGAGGTCGCGGGTGAGCATTTCACCCTCTGCGATGGTTTCGAGCTGCCGGGTGTTCAGGTCATCCGGTGCCACGAGGCTTGCGGCCATTGCCTGCGTCTTGCTGTAGCGGTCAAACCGGTATCCGGCGAGCAGCCATCCCAGAACCTCAACCTCCGCCTCCGCCTTGGGCAACCCGGTCACAACGCGGTAAGCCCCTTCTGGCAGTTTGACGGCAGCAGCGGCGAGGTGAAAGCGGCCCCTGCGCCTGCTGCTCTGCGTGCCGTATCCCGCCAGCGCCATGTCCGGAGATCCATCAGGTGTAGGGACAAGCAGAGCCTGCCCAAGCCGGGCCCCGAAGCCATTGGCAGTGACCCAGGCGCGCAACTCGTCAGACTGCTGTTCAAGCCAGCCGCCCAGCTCATCCTGCGAGATCACATGGAGCGGCGTTTCTGGGGCATCTGTTGGAGCGAAAAGAGCGGTCATGGGGATGCCTTTCAAAAGCAGTTTCCCCGTAGCCTAGCCTGATCCCCTTGGGGTGCAAGGCATCAAATGGTGATGTCCTGCAGGTCCCAAATGGCGGTCAGGGATTGTTCCCCGATCCGCAACATGCGGGCGAGTGTTGCCGAAACCGCGGGGCTGTCGTTGGCGTCCAGTGTTTCGATTACATCCTTGGCTACACGGGCCAGCACCAGCATGCCGATCTGGTCGGAAATCGCGATCAGCGACCGGGCACATTTGCGCAGCTCGTCCCAATGGCCGGCACCATGCAGCCTGCTGCAATGGGACAGACGCAGCGCCAGTTCTTCCATCGCACGGCAAACAACGTCTTCCGCACCGGCCTCACCCAATTCGGCATATAGTGCGCCAAGTCGGTCCTGATCGACATGCACGGTCTCTTTCAACCTGATATTCAGGACATGATTCATCTTTTTACTCACCCTTTTATGCCCCCACGGCACGACAGTAATATCCGCTTTAAATCTCACCAAAGGGTTGAGACCGGACAATGTTTCCGCTCGAATTCAATTCGAATTGCGGCTACTCTGCGTCGTACAGAGCGCGAAAGACAAAGATTTATGGATCAGGCCAAACCGCTACCGGGCTATCTGGTACAGCGTTATCACGGGTGGAAAGCCACCGGATATACCGACAATAAAGCGTGGTACCGACAGTTGGCAAAAGGCGGGCAGCACCCACGTGCCATGGTGATTTCCTGCTGTGACAGCCGCGTGCATGTGACGTCGATTTTTGGCGCGGATCAGGGTGAATTCTTCATTCACCGCAACATCGCCAACCTTGTGCCGCCCTATCAGCCGGATGGCGATCACCACGGAACCTCTGCCGCCGTTGAATACGCGGTAACGATGCTGAATGTCTCGCATTTGATCGTTTTGGGTCATTCCAACTGTGGCGGCGTTCAGGGGTGTATCGATATGTGTCCGGGCAAAGCCCCGGAGCTTGAAGAGGAAAGCAGCTTTATTGGCCGGTGGATGGATATCCTCAAGCCCAGCTATGGGATCGTCGCCGCCGAGAACGACCCGCACGTCCAGGCACAAACGCTGGAAAAGCAGTCTGTTCTGGTCAGTTTGCAGAACCTGATGAGTTTTCCTTTCATCAAGGCCCGTGTGGACGACGGGCTTTTGACGCTGCACGGCCTTTGGACCGATATCGGTGAGGGGGGACTGGAGTTTTTCCACGCGGGCGATCAGGTCTTCCGCCCTGTCTAGCGGCGGGCGGGTGTGTTCGCGCTTGATGATCGGGGTAAAGCCTCCTAAACGCCTCTAAACCTTCTGCGGAGGCGCATGTGGACCAAATTCTGTCACTGGCGGCGACTAACCTTCTATCCCCTATCATCCTGTCCTTTGCCCTGGGGGTTGCGGCATCCCTTGCGCGCTCCGATCTCAGTGTCCCGGAGGCCGCCGCCAAGGCGCTGTCCATCTACCTGCTCTTTGCCATCGGCTTCAAAGGCGGGGTGAGCGTGGCGGATCACGGCATAGACGCAAAGCTGGGCATGACTCTGCTGGTGGGCATCATCCTGTCTGCCGGTCTGCCCATCATCGCCTTTGGGTTGCTCAAGGTCATGACGGGTCTCAGCCGTCTGGATGCGGCGGCGGTGGCGGCGCATTACGGCTCGATCTCGATTGTGACCTTCGTGGCGGCGACCTCCGTGCTGCAAAGCAGCGGCATTGCCTCCGAAGGATACATGGTCGCCGTTGCCGCCGCGATGGAAGCCCCGGCGATCCTGTCCGCACTCTGGCTGATTTCGCGGGGCGGCGGCGCGCAGCGGATGGACAGCGATCTGTGGCGCGAAATCCTGCTGAATGGCTCGATCGTTTTGCTGGTTGGCGCGTTTTTCATCGGGTGGATTACCGGCGAAGAAGGCCTGCGTGAAATCTCCAGCTTTATCGTGGCCCCCTTCAAAGGCGTTTTGTGCCTCTTCCTGCTCGACATGGGGCTGGTGGCCGGGCGCGGGCTGCGGGGGCGCAGCGGAGCGCTGCGGCCCGGCGTGCTGGCGTTTGGCATCCTGATGCCGGTCATCGGCAGCAGCCTTGGGGCCGCGTTTGGCTTGCTGCTGGGGCTTTCGACAGGCGGTGTGGCGCTGCTGATGGTGTTGTCGGCCTCTGCCTCCTACATCGCTGTGCCTGCCGCCATGCGCGTTGCCCTGCCCGAGGCGAATCCCTCGATCTACCTCACGCTGTCGCTCGGCGTGACGTTCCCTTTCAACCTGACGCTGGGCATCCCGCTCTATGTGGCGGTCGCCTCGGCGCTGACCGGAGTATGACCAGATGAAAACACATCAAGCCAAGCGGGTGGAAATCACCATCGAAGCCATCATGCAGTCGCGTCTGACCGATGCGCTGCGCAAAGCCGGGGTCACCGGCTACACCGTGCTGCCGGTTCTTGGGGGCTCCGGGCGATCCGGAGACTGGGTGCGCTCTGGCGAGATCGGGCGGGCCAGCGGGATGGTTCAGGTCGTCTGCATCATCCGACCTGACCGTCTGGATGGTTTGCTTGAAGCTGCGTTTTCAGTTGTCGACAAACACATCGGTGTGGTGTCGATTCTTGATTGTGACGTGGTCCGCGCGGAGCGTTTTTAACCCTTTTTAAACGAAGTTTAAGCAAATGTGCCAAGTATGAATAAGCGCGCTGTCACCGTCGAATTACCCGCCGATATTGCCCTTGCAGTCCACGATCTCGCCACCGAAAAGGAGGGAACGGTGGCACAGTTTGTCGAAGCTCTGGTGGTTGAGCATCTGGCCCAGAAAAAAGGGGCCAAGGCCAAGCCGTCGCTGGCCAACGAAAGGTTGGTTTTTGCCCTGCAAAAGCTCCTGTTTCGCGATATGGCCGAGGCTCAGAACTGGGATGATCTTGACCGGCGGATGCAAAAGCATGGCTACTTTCTCAAGATTGGATGGGGCGGGTTGTCGCTGCATACAGAGACCAGCGGGCAAAAGCTGTGCCATAGTCATGACCTTGGGTTTTCCTACGGGACGTTCCTGCGCCGATTCGGACCGGGCAAACCAAAGGACCCGCGGGAGGTCTGAGGCGGGATAGGTTTCCGATGGTCAGGTAGGCCGGATTGACCTGTCGGTTTTACTGCCGTGCGGGTGTGCCGAACAGAGGTTCGATGAGGCCTAATCCGGCTGTTCATCAAGACTGAGCATCCATGTCATTGCCCAGTCGCCAAGAGGTTCGAGATGGCCAAACAGGTCTTTCGCGGTCTCGGTCAGAGCATATCCGCCAGACGTCCTTTCAACCAGCCCAACGCTGCGCAGCTCCTCTATGCGGCCTCCACCGTCTATATCAGGTGCTTCGTCACCCGCCCGCCGCTCGAGATGGCGACAGGCTCGATGATCGTGGGAACGGTGTTTGTCGGGGTACTCGTTCTGATTTCTGGTGACGATATCCGGTCGATTGAGCCAACCCTGCCCTCTCTCGGCACGATCCTTTATCTCGGCCCGTTCTCGACGGGCTGCGCAAATCTGATCTATTTCCACCTTGTGCCCCGGCTTGGTGCGACACGGATGTCGCAGGTAGATTTTGCCGTGCCCGTGGGAGGAGCCCTGCTGGGCTATCTGTCGCTCGGCGAAGCCATGACCGGGCCGCGGCTGGTGGCGCCGCTGATCATCATAGGCTTGGGTTGTCTTGGAACAAGATCAGGTCGTCGGTCCGGGTTGCAAAATGCGTAACTGCAATGATCGCCGCGCATGCGGGACTGTCTTGGGGCGCTGACAAAAGCCGTTCTGCACAAGCGAACTCCAATCCGGCGAAAGGTGCCGCCTTGCCAAGATAAAACGCACCCCAGAGCTGCCTCCGGCGCGCGTTTTGCAACAGGGGGCCGGGACGGCTAGCCCTTCTTGAGGATTCGGTTGCCCAACAGCTCCGCGATCTGCACGGCATTGAGCGCGGCCCCTTTGCGCAGGTTGTCGGAGACGCACCACAGGTTCAGCCCATTGTCGATCGTGCTGTCCTGTCGGATACGGCTGATGAAGGTGGCAAAATCGCCCACACATTCCACCGGTGTCACGTAGCCGCCGTCTTCGCGTTTGTCGATCACCATGACACCGGGGGCTTCGCGCAGGATCTCGCGGGCCTCATCTTCGTCCAGATGATCTTCAAATTCGATGTTCACCGCCTCAGAGTGACCGACAAAGACCGGCACCCGCACGCAGGTCGCCGTGACCTTGATCTTTGGATCCACGATCTTTTTCGTCTCGGCCACCATCTTCCACTCTTCCTTGGTGGAGCCGTCCTCCATGAAGCTGTCGATATGCGGGATCACGTTGAAGGCGATCTGCTTGGTAAACTTTTTCGGCGGTTTGTCATCGGTCGGGTTGTAGATCGATTTGGTCTGATCCCAGAGCTCGTCCGCGCCTTCCTTGCCTGCGCCCGACACCGACTGGTAGGTGGAAACAACCACGCGCTTGATCGTCGCGCGGTCGTGCAGCGGTTTCAGCGCCACGACCATTTGTGCTGTCGAGCAGTTGGGGTTGGCGATGATGTTCTTTTTCGCATAGCCCTCGATAGCATCGGCATTCACCTCGGGTACGATCAGCGGGACATCCGGATCATAGCGGTAGAGCGACGAGTTATCGATCACCACACAGCCGGCCTTGGCGGCCCCGGGCGCGTATTTCTTGGTTGCCTCGGAGCCCACGGCAAAAAGTGCGATGTCCCAGCCGGTGAAATCGAACGTGTCGAGGTCCTTCGTCTTGAGCGTCTTCTCGCCAAAGCTCACTTCCGTGCCCAGCGACTTGCGCGAGGCAAGCACCGTGATCTCATCCACCGGGAAGTGGCGTTCGGCAAGGATGTTCAGCATTTCGCGGCCCACATTGCCTGTGGCACCCGCAATAACGACGCGGTAACCCATCTGTTTTGCTCCAGTATAGAAAGGGATGGTCCGCGCCTCATATACCGCTCTGCGTGCTGTGGAAAGAGGGGGCGTGCGCGCAAAGCGGCCCGCATTCGCCCGAGGGCGATTTTTTGTGTTAGGCTGCTCACAGATGACAAGGCGCGGGCCGACGGATGACTGCAACAAACACAGCCTGCGCATTCTACGACAGCCTGCCGCGCGAAAGCGCCTTTGCACAACTGACCCAGGATCAGCGCTACCATCCTTTGCCCGGCGATTGGTCTGTCGGGGTGGCCGATATCGTCAATTCCACTCATGAGGTTGCTGCCGGGCGCTACAAGACCGTCAACATGGTTGGGGCCGCGATCATCTCGGCCGTGATGAATGCGCACCGGGGCCGGGCCTTTCCCTTTGTCTTTGGCGGTGATGGCGCAGGCTTTGCTGTCAGCGCGCAGCAGGTCGCGGCTGCCCGGTCGGCGTTGGCTGCCGTGGCAACCTGGGCGCAGGCGGAGTTTCAGATCACCATGCGGGTTGCACTGGTGCCCGTCAGCGATGTGCGCGCGGCAGGTCATGACGTGCGCGTGGCGCGGTTTCAGGCCTCGGAAGGGGCGGATTATGCGATGTTCTCCGGCGGCGGCCTGCTTTGGGCCGAAGCCGAGATGAAGGCCGGGCGCTTTGTGATCGAGAGCGCACCGCCCGGCGCCACGCCTGACCTGACCGGGTTGTCGTGCCGCTGGGCGCATATGCCGGCCCGTCACGGGACCATTCTATCGCTGGTCGTGGCGGCGGCGCCCGAGGCTCATCCGAAAGATGTGGCCGGGGTCTACAGCGATGTGGTCGAGATCGCCGCCGGTCTTGAACGGGGCGGGCATCCTGCACCACGTGTCGGGATGCAGGCCCGCTGGCCACCTGCGGGCGCTACGCTTGAGGCGCATGCGGCCCGCGGCACAAAGAGCGTCAGCGCGGCAAAACGGCGTGCTCTCTTTGAAACCTTGATGGCGTGGCTGCTGATCCGCACAGGGCTCAAGGTCGGTGGGTTTGACGCGCGCCGCTATGCCCGCGTGGTTGCCGCCAATGCAGATTTTCGCAAGCTGGACGACGGGTTGAAAATGACCCTCGACTGCGATCCGCAGACCCACGAGCGGCTGGACGCCCGGCTGTCGCAGGCTGCAGCGGACGGGTTGATCCGCTACGGCATCGCTACCCAGGACGAGGCCATGATGACCTGCATTGTCCCCTCGATCCTGACGGACGATCATCTGCATTTTATCGACGGGGCGGCGGGGGGTTACACGCAGGCCGCGACCCGAATGAAAGGGCGCTAGGCTGGCTTCCACCTTGCGACGGAGGCTTTTGCGCCGTTGAGCAAAAGCGCGATGTCCATCGCCACCGCCACAAACCGCGCACCCGCCTCCAGTGAGGACTGGACCATGGCCTCATCCGAGGTCAGGATGCCTGCAGCCTTGCCGGTGTCACTGATCCGCCTGATCGCGTCCAGAATGGTGGTCTGCATGTCCGGGTGCATGGTCTGGCCCAGATATCCCAGACTGGCCGAGAGATCTGCCGGGCCGATAAAAACGCCATCCACACCGTCGACGGCCAGGATCTCGTCGAGATTGTCCAGGCCGGTTTTGTTCTCGACCTGCACCAGCAGGCTGATCTGGGCGTCCGCCGTGGGGCCGTAATTCTCCATCTGACCGAAGTCCGAGACGCGACCCACGGCATAGCCCACCCCGCGTGTGCCATGCGGCGGATAGCGACAGGCGCGTACCAGGTCGCGGGCCTGATCCGCTGTTTCGACCATCGGGACCAGCACGGTCTGCGCTCCGACATCCAGGACCTGCTTGATGATCCAGGTCTCGCCCACGGGGACCCGCACGACAGGATGGCTGGTGCTGCCTTTCAGCGCGATCATCTGATCCCGGATCGAACGGATATCATTGGGCGAATGCTCTCCGTCGATCAGCAGCCAGTCAAACCCCGCCTGACCCATGATCTCGGCGGTATAGCCTTCCGCCAGGCTCATCCAGCACCCGAAAAGCGTCTCCCCCTCTACCAGAGCTTTCTTGAATGTATTCAGCGGGGCGGGCATGGGCGATATCCTTTCGGGCTGTGCTTTTCCCGCAGTGTAGGGGGATTGCCACAAAGAAGGCCAGAGCCGCCGGCGCGTGTATTTTATATTGGAGCAATCCCTAAAGGGCCGTTAGGGTCACGGGAATTACAAGCGTTCAGACGGGCGCATTTTGAGGTTTGATATGGCTGACAATATTCACCCGATGGCACCGCACCACCTGCCCCCTTTTTTCTCTGGTCCTGACGGTGGAGATTCGCTGTTTACGATCATGATCTTTGTGGTCGTGGGGGCCATTCTGCTCTTGGGCGTGCTCTATTTCACGCTGCACTCCCTGCCGGAGCGGATGGCGCACAAGGGCAATGCAACACAGCTCCAGCTTATCAGCATCCTGTGCATTCTGGCGCTCTTTACCCACAACAACATCTTCTGGGTCATCGCGTTGGTGTTGGCAGCCTTTCGCCCGCCTGATTTTGCCACGCCGTTGAATTCAATGGCAGATTCGCTGCAGAAAATTGTCAGTCGGGACCGTCCAGATGATTGAGCTTTTCCTCTGTTCGCTGGTCACGATCCTGCCCGATTACCTGCTGCGCCGCCGTTTCCAGGGCAAACGGTTTGGCGAACATATCACCTTTTTCACCGTCTGGTACGAGCTGCGCTGGGGCATCACCATGTGCGCGATGCTGACAATCACTCTCGTCACGATTGTGTTTTACTATCACCCGTCGACCTCCAATGTCGTCTCTTACTTCAGAACCGTGACTATTCTGTCGGAATCCGCCGGGCGGGTGGATGAGGTCTTTGTGCGCAACAATCAACGGATCGAGGCGGGGGACCCGATCTTCACTCTCGATAGCAGTCGCCAGCAAGCCTCACGCGACACGGCCCTGCGCCGGATCGACGAGGTCGACGCGGCCCTTGTTCTCGCACAGGCAGACCGGGCCGCAGCAATCGCCGCAGTCGAACAGGCAGAGGCAGAGTACCAGCAGACCTCTGACGATCTTGACCGGCGCCGGACGCTGCAGGCCGGTGGCTCTACCGTTGTGTCTCAACGAGACGTCGAAGTGCTGGAAAACCAACTGGCCGCACAGCAGGGTGCGATCGATGCGGCGCGGGCGCAGGTGGCGTCGGTGGATGCTAACACGGCTATCGCGCTTCCTGCGCAGCGCGCCAGTGCCGAAGCGGCCTTGGCGCAAGCCGAGGTGGAGATCGAAAAGATGACCGTTTATGCCGGGACCTCGGGCACGGTGGAACAATTCGCCCTGCAGGTCGGCGATATCGTGAACCCGATCCTGCGCCCTGCCGGGATACTGGTGCCGACGGGCTCGGGCGAGGGCCGGTTTCAGGCCGGGTTTCCACAGATTTCCACGCAGGTGATAAAAGCTGGTGGCGTGGCCGAGATTATGTGCATCTCCAAACCCTTCACGATTATTCCCATGGTGATCGTTGAGGTGCAGGACGTGATTGCAGCCGGTCAAATCCGGCCTTCCGATGCTTTGATCGACGCGCAGGTGCAAAGTGCCCCCGGCACGATTGTCGCCATATTGGAGCCTCTTTACGCCGGTCAAACCGATGACATCCCGCCAGGAAGTCGCTGTACGGCGAATGCCTACACGAGCAATCACGCGCGGCTCAGCGAACCTGATATCGGCTTTGGGCAGTCGGTCTTCCTGCATGTGGTGGATACGGTTGGGGTGATCCACGCGGCCGGGTTGCGAATCCGGTCGCTGTTGCTGCCCCTGCAGACGTTGGTGCTGACCGGCCATTAGGACCTCTTTTGTGGACACTTGGGCTGTTATCTGACGCAAAACGCCCTGCCGCAAAACGCCTTTGGGCGGTGTCGATCCTTCGGGGGCTGCTTTGGCTAGATGACCTTGATGACATCCTTGTCGATGGCCAGCATATAGCCGCGCCGGGCGATGTTTTTGACCAGCAACTCCGACACAATCTGATTGCCAAGGGTATCGCGCAAGCGTTTGATTCGCGTCGCCCCCGCTGCCTCATCGCAATCCACCGCGCTGCGGCCTGAGATCATCCCCTCGATTTCCGAACCCGAAAGCACGTCGTCATCCATGCGTGCCTCGGCCAGCACCGACATCGTTTCCATCGCGGCATCGGTCAGTTTGAAGCCCAGATTGTTGAGATAGACTGTGTTTTCCTCGCGGCTGATGAGCAGGGAGTTGACCTGAATGCCTGCGCGTTCAATCTGCGCCATGCGGCGATTGAATACCACCAGCAGCACCAGAAAGATCAGGGCAGCCACCAGCATGGCGGTGGCAAAGACCAGCAACACAAAAATGACCAGCCGGTAGCTGGCCAGCGTGTCTGAAAAGGCGGTGCCGGATTGGGCAAGGATTTCCAGCAGCTTGACCTCGGAGGGGGCGGTCAGGTTGTCGTTCTCCACAAAAATCCGCTCGACCCGCGCGTTGAAGGCATTGGCATCGGGAAGTGTCCAGAACAGGACAGCCGCCGCAATCATCAGAATGGCCACAATGCCCGTGATGCCAAAGGTCACGGTCCGCCCGCCGGATCGACGCATGTCAGAAGCGGAGGTAGTTACGTCCTGCACTTTCTTTCCTTTCTGCCAGCCCGCTCTGATCGAAGACCGACATCACATTGAGCAGTGTCCATCCTTGTGCGGCGAGGCGCGCCGATAGCTCGGCCTCGGCAGCCTGTACCGAGCACTGCGAGATTTCCGCCACACCGTAGTGCAGGCGCAGCGGGTCATCCTGCTTGGCCTTGTAATCAGCATAGCACTCTGCCGCATGCCCCGGTTTTGCCCCGGCGGTCAAGGCGATCAGCGTGAAAGTCAGGAGGATGTGTCTCATATGTCAAATCTGCGCGGGATGGGCGGAGTATTCAATAACAAAAGGGGTTTAGCCGCGACGCTATCTGATAACAGCGCAACGTTATTGCCTGTCGGGGCAGGGTCGCCCCAGATTGAGAGCACCACGGCATTCACCCTGGATGCTCAACAACGGCAAGAAAGGACTTTCTCATGACACGCAGGTTTATCGCCATTGTGGTCGGGGCTGCTGTGGCTGTGACAGCGATCGGAAACGCGCCCGCACGGGCGGATGACGATGTGGCGCGCGCGCTGGCCGCGATTGTGGGTCTTGCAGTTGTCGGCAAGGTGATCAGCGACCGCCTGGAGGATGATAATTACGGTGATGTGATCACACGGCGCTACGACAACCGCGACATATATGCGGCGCCCTCTTTGCGCAGACCGGACAGTATGATTCGCAGGGTAGATCCAAGGCCGCTGCCCCGGCGTGTGGCAAAGAGATTGTTACCGGGACACTGCCTGCGCAGCTTTGACACGCGCGACGGGCGCTACCGTATCTTCGGCAAGCGCTGCCTTGAGCGGAACTATGACTACACCCGGTCTCTGCCACGCGCGTGCAAGGTGAGTTTCCGCGCCAACCAAAAGAAACGCCATGGCTATGATGCCAGGTGCCTGCGCCATGAAGGATACCAGTTGGCCCGCCGCTAAGGACGGGTCGATCCAAGGCCGGGTGGGATCCCTGATCCGGTCTTGACCTGAGGGGGCGACGTTCGGGCGTTTCCCCCTCTTTTTTAACGAGTAATGCGCCTCCGCCGACGCGGGGGCGCGTTTTTGGGTGTGTTGGCCAAAGAATTTGCCGTCTCGGCCTTGCCATCCCCCTTGTGCTGATGGGCGGAACGTTGGATGACAAGGCATGGGACCGGATTTCAGGATGGAAGAGGCGGCGATGACTGCGGGGGCGGCTCGTGTTGCCGGGGTGGACGAGGTCGGGCGCGGGCCTCTTGCCGGGCCGGTAATGGCGGCCGCCGTGATCCTTGATCCTGACCGGATCCCGGAGGGGCTGAACGATTCCAAACAGCTGTCGGTGAAACGGCGGGGGGCCTTGGCGGAGATGTTGCACGCCAGCGCCCGGATCGGCATCGGGCTGGCCACGGTCGAGGAGATCGAACAGCACAACATTCTGCGGGCCAGCCATATCGCCATGCAGCGGGCCATCGCCAATCTGCCGGTCTTGCCGGATCACGTGTTGATCGATGGGTCGATGGTCCCGCGCGGGCTCAACATCCCCGCACAACCTGTGGTCAAAGGTGACACGCGCTGTGTGTCCATTTCTGCCGCGTCAATCGTGGCCAAAATCGCCCGCGACAGGGTGATGGTGGATTTGGCGCAACAGCATCCCGGATATGGGTGGGAGACAAACATGGGATATGGATCAAAAAGCCACATGTCTGCGCTCCAAAATCTTGGGGTCACCCCACACCATAGACGAACCTTCAAACCGGTACACAACATGTTGTATCAAGAATAATTCATAACATGTTGATTCAAAAAAGAAATTGACCGCGAATCAGCTTTGACTCATCTTGGACCGCAGACACGAGTGCAAAAATGCACCGGACCAGAGGCGGAACAATGATGATAAAGACCAAGGGCGCCACGGCGCTTCCTTTGAACACGGTATTGGGGGGCGACTGCATCGAGGTGATGAACAGTCTGCCGGAGGCGTCGGTGGACCTGATCTTTGCGGATCCCCCGTACAATCTGCAACTTAAAGGTGATCTGCACCGCCCGGACAACAGCCGCGTCGATGCGGTCGATGACGAGTGGGATCAGTTTGCGAGCTTCAAGGCTTATGACGCGTTCACGCGGGCCTGGCTGAAGGCGGCGCGCCGCCTGTTGAAGCCTGATGGGGCCATCTGGGTGATTGGCAGCTATCACAATATTTTCCGCGTGGGCGCGGCCTTGCAGGACCAGGGGTTCTGGATCCTCAATGACGTCGTCTGGCGCAAGTCGAACCCGATGCCCAATTTTCGCGGCAAGCGGTTCACCAACGCACATGAGACGATGATCTGGGCGGGCCGGGGCGAGACCAGCAAATACACCTTCAACTACGAGGCGCTCAAAGCGCTGAACGAGGGTATTCAGATGCGCTCTGACTGGGTGCTGCCGATTTGTACCGGACATGAGCGTCTCAAGGACGAAAAAGGCGACAAGGCGCATCCGACGCAGAAACCCGAAAGCCTGCTGCACCGGGTGCTGGTCGGGGCCACGAACCCGGGCGATGTCATTCTGGACCCGTTTTTCGGCACCGGCACGACAGGGGCCGTAGCCAAGATGCTGGGGCGTGATTTCATCGGCATCGAACGCGAGGCAGCCTACCGCAAGGTCGCCGAAAAACGGCTTGCCAAGGTCCGCAAGTTCGACCGCGAAGCGCTTCAGGTCAGCGCCTCCAAACGTGCGGAGCCGCGGGTGCCCTTCGGCCAGCTGGTGGAACGCGGCATGCTGCGTCCGGGCGAGGAGCTTTATTCGATGAACAACCGCTACAAGGCCAAGGTGCGCGCCGATGGCACCTTGATCGGCGGCGATATCAAAGGCTCCATCCACCAGGTGGGGGCGGCATTTGAAAAGGCGCCAAGTTGCAACGGCTGGACCTATTGGTGCTTTAAACGCGAGGGCAAGAAGATCCCCATCGACGTTCTGCGCCAGCAAATACGGTCAGAAATGACCAACTGACGGCTCTCACCTTCAACCAACACCGCCGGTGCCTGTGGCCTTCTGAACGAGGCTGCCTGTAAGGGGCACCCCCCTAAACCCCGCCTTCCCATGGCGGGGTTCTTTTTGTGGCGTGGGCCAGCCTCAAAACGCTCAGCGCGGCATCGGGTTGGTGGCCTTGTTGTACGCCGCCCACTGGGTGATCTCGGGGTAGTAGGTTGCGCGCCACTGCCGCACCCGCGGGTTCATGATCCGGCGCCACAGCGGCGGGACCATCGCTGCCATGGTCATCACCGGGTACCCATAGGGCAGTTGCGGCGCTTCTTCGGCGGAATAGGTCTGCAGAACCGGATAGCGGCGATTCGGTTTGAAATGATGGTCGGAGTGCCTTTGCAGGTTGATCAGCAACCAGTTCGACGCACGCTGGTCCGAATTCCAGGAATGCTGGGGTTTTACATGCTCGTATTTCCCGTCGCCCAGATGCTTGCGGGTCAGCCCGTAGTGTTCGATGTAGTTCACCAGCTCAAGCTGCCAGATCGCGGTGCCCGCCTGTACAAGAAACAGGGCAAGCCCCGGCCATCCGCCCAGGATAAACGCCAGCGCCAGCATGGCCGCCTGCAACGCCCAATACTTGAAAAAAGGGTTCGACCGATGGTGCCAGGGCAGATCCTTGCGGGCCAGCATCTTGCGTTCCGCCTCAAAGGCCGACTGCAGCGACTGCCGGAGCACGCGCGGATAGAACCGGTGAAACCCTTCGTTGTAGCGCGCCGTGACCGCATCTTTGGGTGTGCCGACATAGCGGTGATGCACCAGCAGATGCTCTGAGCGGAAATGCGAATAGAGCACCATGGCCAGCAGGAAATCGGCCATCCACCGCTCTGCCTTGTTTTTTTGGTGCATCAGCTCATGGCTGTAGTTGATCCCGACGGTGCCGGTGATCACGCCGATGCCAAAGAACAGCGCCACACGCTCAAAGCTGCTGAGGTGTTCGGCCTGGGGGACATACCAGATCAGGCTGAAGAGCATGATGAACTGGACCGGGGCCCAGACCATGGTGATGATCCGGTAAGCGGCCAGCGACGCCTCCGGAGTTTCAGGATCGGGGTTGTTGGAGTTGCGTCCGATCGCAAGGTCGAGACCGGAAAACAGGTACCATGTGTAGAGCGGCAACAAAAACACCGTCCACCCCCCGAAGGCCGCGCCGATATAGGCGAGCGGGACCAGCGTCAGCGACACCCAGAAGGGCGCGGCAGCGGGCAGGTATTTTGGATCTTGTGTCAGCATCTCTGAACTCATCACCCTATCTTAGGCTGTCTGCCGGTGTTTGGCCAAGATATAGCGTCGCGTCACCTGCGGAACTTGGCGCAGCCTTGCCGGGATACCGGAGGTTTCCTGAATCCTGCCGATATGGTGGGCCAAGAAATCTCGGTCCAGACGTCACGCAGTGCGGATTCAATGGCCGTTTTGGGGTGCATCAAGGCAAAAACACCTGATCGCAACCGCTTCCGAATTCTAGCTCGTTTTTGCACGCATCGTTAAATCAAGAGCTTCAAGAATTGTTTGCGCGACGGCGTCACACTCCTGAAGGTTGAGCCGAGCCGGTAGACGCACGTCGCAAGCCCGATCAAGCATTGCCCGGGTTTTTGGCAGATCAGGGTTGTTGCCCAGGAACTTCCAGTTCCAGAACACGCGCGCATTGTCCTCAGAACGCCCAAAAATCTGAACCTTCAGCCCCAGTGCGCCCGCTTTGAGGACAAAGTTGTCAACCTGCTCATCAGACATATCAACCAGATTGAACTGGATTGAATCAGGGGCGCGCTGCTCTTTTGGCAGCGATCGGGGTACGGAAATATGTTTGCTGCCATTTAAAGCAGCGGCAACGTGGTCATGATTGCGGCGTCCTGCCTTTACACGACTGCCAAGTGCATCAAGCTGAGGCCGGATCAGCGCTGCCGACATTGTGTTCAGTCTTTGGTTGTACAATGGCAGCCGGTTCTGCCATTTCGCAAAAGCCGTATGAAGCACCGGATGTCGTTGCCAGTTATGTTCATAGGCACCGGACATGATGACCGCTTTCGCAATGAGATCTTCGTCATCGGTGATCATGATACCGCCTTCGCCCGCATTCAGCAGTTTGTAGGACTGAAAGCTAAAACACCCGACCTTTCCGAGAGTCCCGATATTGCGCCCTGCCCAAGTTGTGCCGAGACTATGTGCGGCGTCCTCGATTACCGGGATGTCGGCGGCATCACAGAGCGCCATAATGGCATCCATATCAGACGTATGGCCACGCATGTGGCTGATGATGACGGCACGGCAGTCCGCGAGCTTGTTTTCAAAATCAGCCAGATCGATCCGGTAGTCGTCTCCGCATTCGCACAGCAGCGGAACACAATCGGCATGCACGACGGCTGATGGCACGGCTGCAAACGTAAAAGCTGGAATCATCACTTTGGCGTCACGTGGCAGGTCGAGTGCCTTCAGGGAAAGAAACAAAGCCGCGGAACAAGATGACACCGCCAATGCATACTTGCTGCCAAGCGCCTGGGAGAACTCGGCCTCAAGCAGGGCGACAGGTGATTGATCTGAGCCATACCTAAACAAGTCGCCTGTGCGCAATATCCGATCGACCTCTGCCATGGCAGCATCCGGGATTGGTTCAGCGGCGGTAAGGTTTGGCAGCTTGGCCATTCTCTTCTGTTCCTTTTCCTGTGTATGAATTGACGTGTCTGACAAAGAAATATGCATGTATTTCCACCTTGTGGTGGCTCAAAGGATGTTAGAGCCAGAGGATGTGTTAAGCGCGCCCGCAGGTCCGTTTGACAAAGCTTAGCGATTGGCTGGAAAGAAGAGAAGCCGACACTGATGTCCGCCGCAGCATCTGTCCTGATAGGCTCCAACCAGCCATCGGATGCGACACAGGGCCTGCTCAGTCCTAGCCTTGGCTGGACAGAGTCATGCGCTGAACGACCCCGGCCATCATACCACCCAGAACGGCCAGGGCGTCGGTCAGCTGCTTGCCTGGGAGATTGATTGCGAACCGGTGCCGCCAGATATGCGCGGTGCCTTTGGTCAAGAAGTTAAAGATACCGTAGATGTCCGCCAGGTCGCCGATCTTCTTGAACACCAGTTTCAGGATACCCTTAGCGAGCGATCCGAGGACCGGGACCAAGCCAATCAGCGTGATGATCCGTAGGATCCAGGTCCACGAAACGTCATATTCCCGTTTCCAGATCAACCGGTAAAGGATGGTTACCATGTCCTGTGCATCCACCAGCTGGTCGATACCGGGGATCATCGTCACGACCATGCGACCGATGATTTGGCTGGTCTCGGGATCTTCCTCGAAATCGCCTTTCAGGATGCCCTAGATCGGTAGCGGTAACGCCGAGAGATGCAAGAAGATCGCGGTAGGCCTCAAACAACTGGCGGGCTGCCGTTTCGGGCCAGTCTTCCTGCGTCCTGTGTTCGGAAGCGGCGAACTGTTCGTTGGAAACCATACTTCCCGGTCGTTGCTCACGACGAGGCGGTCCTGACACACCATGAACTCATCGTGGTGATTAATACTGATCTCAAGTGGGTGCTTCAGCCAAACTGCAAATTGTGCAGGTCCGCGCACAAAACTCACAAGCAGTCCTTGGTGGGCATGCCGCAAAATTCAGCACCGTCCGAGTGTCCATTCGTAGAGGACGTCCGGGGCGCCTTCTTCATTTGTTGTTCCATCGCCGAACGCGATCGGGGCGAAACCATGCGCCTCGTAGAACGCGCGAGCAGCGTGGTTTTCCTGAAAGCAATAAAGTTCAAGACGATGGGGGCTCTGTGTCTTCGCATGTGCCATCAGCGCGCTACCGATTCCTTCCCGGCGGCGGTCCGGTCGAAGGTATAGTTGCTCAATATGCTCGCCGTTGAGCGTCATCAGGCCACAGAGCACGTCGCCGCGATACGCGGTCCAACTTGTACCAAGGGGTAGTAAAGCATCGCGAATCCATGCCTTCGTTTCTGCAGGCCCATGGACCTCTTCAAGGAATGCCAACGCAGCGGCACGTGAGGCGACGTAAAGATCACCGATCTCCTCAGCGTCGACGGTGCGAGCCCTTCTGATCGTTGTTTGTTCCACCATAGGCCTAGGCAATCGGCGATTCCGGGCAATGTTTCAAGGCAGAACCCAATGGTCGATGCTTTCGTAAAACGTGTCAGTGGCGAAGCAGACTTTCGAACCGGCATCGGCAAAGGCCAGTTTGTCCGCTGGGTGTGCGCTGATGCACTATGCCGTTAAAGTCGGCCCGACCCAGACCGGCCGTTCATGAAACGCGCAGAAAATGCCGCGCCGAGCCCAATCTGACGGATTCCGCGCGATGGTCCAAGGGCGGCTGTCCGAAGAACCAATAGCTTCGCTTCTACTGGAGAGCTATAACGACAGTCGCACGTTAAGAAGGCCCGGACATAGAATGGACAACACGACACCTCCGTTGAACGCCCTGAAGGTTTTTGACGCCGTGGTTCGCTTCGGCTCCATGAGCAAGGCGGCAATTGAGTTGGGCATTGCACCGTCCTCAGTCACACAGCACATCCGAAACCTTGAAGATTACGTCGGAGGGGATCTGTTTGACCGCACTGCGAACGCGATTGCGCTCAATGCGCGCGGGAAGGCTTACTCCAAGAGCATTCTCACCGCCTTCGACTCCATCCACCAAGCCACCGGTGCGATCTTCAGAGAGATAAGCGATGCCCCGCTTCGGATCAGCTGTGTGCCGACACTTGCTGGCCCTTGGCTGGCAGAGCAGCTGGCAGTCATCAAAAACGAGTTTCCCGAGCAGGAAATCCGCTGCGAGTTTTCCCCAGCTCTCGCAGATTTTGCTTCGGACGAGGTTGATCTCGCCATTCGCTATGGGGCTGGTGACTATCCTGGTGCAACGACCGAACTCATATACACAGATGTGCTGGCCCCTGTTTGCGCCCCAGAAACGGTCGCAAAACTTAACGGCCCGGATGATCTGGGCGAATGCTTGCGCCTCGACAGCGTTGAGAGCGCGCCGAGCGGCCTGTCAATCTGGCGGTATTGGGCAAGTCTGGCGGGAGGTGACGCGCTTGAGAAACGACTGGAAGCAAAGAGCCCTTGGATCTTGCAAAGCGCGGCCTTTTCCATAGAAGTTCTCCAGTCAGTGCCCTCTGTCGCTATTCTTGAGCGCGCAATGGTTCAACCCCACCTCGACCGAGGGCTGCTTGTTTCACCATTCGATATGTGGGTATCCGCCCCTTATGGATACTACATTGTGACCTCAAACAGGCGTGTGTTGCAGCCGTCCGCGAAGCGCTTGAAAGCGCTGTTGAAACGGTCAATTAAGGACCATTGTCATTTGCCGGAATAGAATCTCCTTCATCAGCTGGACCTATCTAGCTTGATCGACGAGGGCGCTCCAAGGGCCGCGAGGGCAACACCCAGGATAATCAAGATACCGCCCACAATTGTCGTGCCGGAGAGGGTCTCTTGCAAGAATGCAACGCCAGCTGCGATGGAGAACAGCGGCACGAGTAGGAGAAATGGCGCGACATCATGAAGAGGATGGCGTGCCACAAGGTGGAACCAGATACCTTGTCCGATAACTGTCATTCCAAGCCCGAGATACAAAACCTGCATCCAGACCAAGGCCGAGGCTTGGCGAACTGCTGCTGCCTGTCCGTTCTCAAAGATGAGGCTCAATACCAGAAGCTGCGGAGCCGCCAACAAACAAAGTGCTCCCAACAGTTTGAGCCCACCATCGTTCAGACCGAACCGCCGTACCTGAATTTGGCCCAAAGCCCAGATGAACATGCTGACCATGACCATCATTATCGCAAAGTGTTGATGTTCAGCGGCAGGCGCTCCCACGACAAAAACGACGCCTGCAACGGCCAGAACGACCCCCGCGATGGCTGAACGATCTGGAACTTCTCGTAGTAGAACCGCAGATAATACGATCAGAATTGGCGCTTCCAACTGAACCAGCAGCACGGTGACTGAGACGTTGAGTTGGCTTAAGCCGATGTAGGAAAAGCTGTATGGGATGCCCAATGCGCAAGCTGAGGCGAACCAAAGCTGCCACAAGGGAACTTTGGGCCAGCCACACAGGATAACAAGCAGAATTCCCGCAAACCCAAACCGGAACATCGCCACCAAGATGGGTGAAAAATGTGAGGTCGCAGTTTTGCCAAAAACCCAACCTGCGCCAAAGACAAGTGACATGAGAAAAGCGAGCGCAAGGTGTGATCGAGACATCTCTGTGCGTATCCAATCCGAAGTGCCGGAAAGTGATCTCACAGCGTTGGAAAGTGCACATCCGCTCTAATCCTGAGGCACGTTTAGGTTATCCGAAGCCCACAGGCCTCGACCGTTCAGAGCCGTCGTTCGTCACGTCGCAGCGAATGGCAACGAAAATCCTGGTTCCAGTCATCTGTTGCTGCTCAAGGCCGCGTGACCGGCCAACGTCCGCTCCGGCGCAGTTGCAACACCGTCGTTGACCAAAATGTTTCCAGGTCAACGCCCAGATATCGGACAGTGCGATACATCTTGGTATGTCCAAGGAGGAGCTACACGGCCCGCAGGTTGTTCATCACCAGAAAACTTGGAATTCGCCGGACCCTAAAAGCGATCCGCCATGCATCCCGCGGCGTTGGCAAGCCTGAGCCCTATCCAACCTTGGCCGCGTTCCGCACGAGCGGCAGTTTTGGGTTTAACCGCTGGTCTGGCGCGTGCTTCTGACGGAAAGGTCAAACATATCTGGGGTTTCACATTATCGTGCCAGATCAAAGGCCTTGCGCATCACTGTCGGCAGATCGGTGGGGCGAAACTCGGTCGGTTGCATGAACCGTCCGGCGGCAGGGTCTGTGGTTTGCGCAACATCTGCACGGAACACATGCAACACAAGGTGGAAATGGGTAAAGGTGTGTCGGACGTCGCCCTCTATCCTTTGCCACTCTGCAGCGCAGGGTGGGCTGGCCTGGGGCAGAGGCTGTGCCGTGTCGGTCCAGTCTGATCCGGGCCAGCCGAGCATGCCGCCCAGCAGCCCCTTGTCAGGCCGGGTTTCCAAAAGCCAGGCACCATCCTCGCGCCGGGCCAGAAAAACAGTGCCGTGACGGGTGGGTTTTGGCTTCTTGGGCGCTTTCTTGGGTAGATCCTGCGCGGTGCCCCTGGCCTGCGCGACACAGGGCGTGCGCCAGGGGCACAGGCCACAGGCAGGGGATTTCGGCGTGCAAATCGTGGCTCCAAGGTCCATGACGGCCTGGGCATAGTCGCCGGGCCTTTCGGAGGGGGTCAGCGCCTCGGCATGCGCCATCAGCGCGGGCTTTGCCTCCGGCAGGGGTGTGTGGAGATCATGGAGCCGCGCCATCACCCTTTCCACATTGCCGTCGAGCACGGCGTGGCGCAGATCAAACGCGATGGAGGCGATGGCCGCGGCAGTGTAGGGCCCGATGCCGGGCAGCTTCAGCAGCGCGGCGTGATCCGCGGGAAAGCGGCCCGCGTGCTGGTCCACCACCTGACGCGCGCATTTCAGCAGGTTGCGGGCCCGCGCGTAGTAGCCCAGCCCCGCCCATTCCGCCATCACCTCGGCGTCTTCGGCGGCGGCCAGCGCGCCGACCGTAGGCCAGCGCCGGGTGAAGCGCTCAAAATAGCTTTTGACAGTGACCACCGTGGTTTGTTGCAGCATGACCTCGGACAGCCAGATGCGGTAGGGGTCGGGCTGCTCTCCGGCCTTGCGTGCCTCTGGGCCGACGCGCCACGGCATCTCGCGCGCGTGCCGGTCGTACCAGATCAGCAGGTCGCGGCTCATCCAGGTCAGATCATCTGCATTGTCACGCAATGTTTATGTCTCTCTTCTCTTGCTTGGGCTGGTTGCGGGGCCGGTCGGACGCTATGATGACAGCGAATATCAGGAAAGATAGCAATGCCACCGCGCCGCGCCACTACAAAAGGGTTTGCCCGGACGTCAAGTTTGTTGACGCAGCGTATTCGTGCGGCCTCTGAGACGCGGGGGTTCGCGCAAAGCCGGTTGCTGACGCAATGGGCCGAGGTCGCCGGAGCGGCCATCGCCGCCATTTCGCGCCCGGTTGAGGTCAGCTATGGACGGGGCGGCATGGGGGCGACGCTGACCCTGCTGACCACGGGGGCGAATGCCCCGATGCTGGAGATGGAAAAAGAAAAGCTGCGGGCCCGTGTGAATGCGGTCTATGGTTACAACGCCATTGCGCGCGTCAGGATCACCCAGACCGCGGCCACCGGATTTGCCGAGGGGCAGGTTGATTTCCAGCAGGGGCCCCGGACATCACCAACGCCCCCCAGTGACCCGGCGCTGCGCCAGAAGGCCGCAGAGGTGACACAGCCGGTGGCAGATGAAACGCTCCGCAGCGCTCTTGCGCGTCTGGGCGAAAACATTCTCAACAAGACAAACCGATGAAAAGGGACCTTCAATGTCGCGTATGATGATTATTTCGGCTGCCGTGGCAGTCATTGGCCTTGGCGCCTATTTCGTGACCACGCCAAGCTCAACCTCCGTCACGCCCGCCGATCCGCTGGGGGCCGCCCACGCACAGGAAGCAGGGGAGATCGACACATCGTCGGTCGTTGAGATGTCCATCGGCAACCCCGACGCACCGGTCACCGTGATCGAATACGCCAGCTACACCTGTCCGCATTGCGCCCGTTTCCATGAGGGGCCGTTCAAGCAGCTCAAGGCAGACTACATCGACACCGGCAAGATCAACTATGTCTACCGCGAGGTGTATTTTGACCGCTACGGTCTCTGGGCCTCGATGATCGCGCGCTGCGCGGGCACGCCGGAGGCCTTCTTTGGCATGAGCGATCTGATCTACGAACAGCAGTCCGTCTGGGCCAGCGCCGGTGATCCGGCGGCCATCGTGGAGGAGCTGCGCAAGATCGGGCGGCTGGCCGGGATGGACAGCGATGCGCTGGAGGCCTGCCTGCAAGACGGTGAAAAGGCCCGTACGCTGGTGGCGTGGTACCAGGAAAATGCCACAGCCGATGGTGTGGACAGCACCCCCAGCTTTGTCATCAACGGCCAGCGCTACACCAACATGGAGTACTCGGAGATGACAGCCCTGATCGACGCCGCGGCAGAGTAACTGCCAGCCTACCGGATGCTGGCCCGTAACACCCCGAGAGCGGACAATGGCGTGAGGCCCTCGTCTGCTTTGCTATTGGCGGTCCATGACCTGCGCGATCCGGGCCTTTAGCGCCGCACCACCATCCTCAAACGACAGGCGCACGGGCAGGGTGATGACCTTGCTGCGAAAGCTGGCAGGCAGACGCACCGCATCCTTCTCCGTGGTCACCAGTTGCGCGGCATGGCGTTTTGCATCCGCCTCCAGCCGGGTCATCAAGGCGGGGGTCAGCGGTTGGTGGTCGTCCAGGGGTTCGGTATGGATGACCTCCGCGCCCAGGCTGCGCAGCGTCGCAAAGAACTTTTCGGGATGCCCGATACCGGCAAAGGCCACCACGCGGGTCTCGGTCCAGACCATGCCGGTCTGCAGCGGTGTGAGCGCCGCGCGCAGATGCGGCAGCTGCAAGGGGAGCAGGTCGGTGTCAAAGCGCGCTTGCGCCTCCGGGGGACCGATGGACAAGACCGCATCTGCCCGTGCCAGCCCGACCGGGACCGGTTCGCGCAGCGGGCCTGCGGGCAAGCAACGCCCGTTGCCAAAGCCCTGGGCTGCATCCACGACAATGAGGCTCAGGTCTTTGTGCAAGGAGGGATTCTGGAAGCCATCGTCGAGCACGACAACGCTGGCACCGGCCTTTGCGGCAGCCTGGCCCCCGGCGGCGCGATCCTCGGCCACCCAGACCTCTGCGAAGGCAGCCAGCAGGAGGGGCTCGTCGCCGACCTCCGCGGCGGTGTGACGTGACGGGTCCACCCGCACCGGCCCCTTGAGCGTGCCGCCATAGCCCCGGCTCACAACGTGGGGTGTCTGCTGCAGGTCCGTCAGCGCGCCGAGCACGGCCATGACAGTGGGGGTCTTACCGGTTCCGCCGACGTTCAGATTGCCGACACAGATGACGGGGACATCCAGCTTGGCAGAGGCAGGATGCGCCACGCGGCGGGCCGTGGCGCGGGCATAGAGCCAGCCCAATGGCCCCAGCAGCCGGGCCTGCCAGGACGGCTGCTGGGGCGAGGTGAACCAGAATTCAGGCGCGCGCATTGTGCACCGTCAATTCCCCGTCAAGACCCGCCTGCACGAGCTCAATCACCCGGTCCGTCAGATCAGCGCCCTGACTGACCACATCCCACCCCGCATGCGCCATTGCGGCGGCCTGATCAGGGGCGATCAACTGCGTCACAGCCGCCCCCAGTGTTTCGGCGTCTTTCACGATCCGGGCCGCACCGGCCTTGGCCAGCCGCGAGTAAAACGGCATGAAGCGCCTGACATTCGGACCGTAAAGCACGGCTGACCCCAGGGTCGCGGCCTCGAAAGGATTGCGCCCGCTGTGGCCTGTGGCCAGCGAACTTCCCATGAACGTCACCGGCGCCACCCGGTAAAAAAGGCCCAGGTCGCGATGATCGGGTGCCAGCAGGACCTGTGTGGCATCGTCCGGGCTGTCGCCTGCTGACCAGTCCGCCAGCCGTAACCCGTCATCGGTGATTTGCCTTGCAAAAGCATCCATGGGGCTGCCTTCTGCGGGGTTCAGTACCAGCAGCAGCCGGTGCGCCAGTCGCATCGCCTGACGGTGCGCTTTGAGGACCGTTTTCAGCTCGGCCTGCTGCACGTTGCTGGCCAGCCAGACTGGCCGCCCACTCAGTGTCTGAGACAGGTCCGCCAGATCACTTTCGTGACAGGAGAGGGCATGCCCGCCCGCCTGCAGCGGCGGGGTCACATCAATGCGCCCGGTGCTGACGCCGAGGTTTTCGAGCTTCTTCAGGGCCGCACTGGATCGGACCAGAAGCGCGGCACAGGGCTGGAGCAACTGGCGCGACAGGTCAGGCAACCATCTGTCCCGCCTGCCGTCAAAGCCCGAGGCATCTGCATCTATCAGGGCGACAGGGCAGGTTTTCTTGTGCGCATGATAAAGCAGGTTGGGGCGCAATCCGCCCCATGCCCAGATCGCCATATCCGGCACCCAATGGCGCCAAAACGCGTTGACCGCATGGGGATGCTCGGTTGGGGCAAGCTCCAGATGCATGCGCTCGTCTGGCTGCCAGGTCGCCTGTGCTGCATCATAGCTGTGCTGATCGGGTAGGGTTATCAGAACATGCAGACCAAACCTTGCCATACAAAGCCGTTGGGCAAGATCCTGTATCGCCAGCAGGTTCTGCGCTTCGGCGGCATGTATCCAGACAAGCTGGCCCACCGGGCGCGCACCGCTGGGTACAAACTGGCCTTCTGATGTGCGGCGGGACAGCGCGCGATAGGCCGCCAATCCCAATGAGCGGCCCATTTGAATTCAGCCCAGCTCTTCGGTGGAGGATGCGGCGGCTTCCTCGTCGCGCAGGCGATGAAGATGCGCGATGTAGTAGCGCATATGCGCATTATCCACGGTGCGCTGCGCTTCTGCTTTCCAGGCATCGAATGCGGCAGCATAATTGGGAAAGATGCCAACGATATGAATGTCGTCCACATTTTTGAAAATATTCTGGCTGGGATCAACCAATTCGCCACCAAAAACGAGGTGCAGCCGTTGTGTCATGAGGTCTTCCTTAGATCAGAAGGTAGTGGGCGAAAGGTTGCCGATATGTCTTCCGGGGTCAAGCCGGTGCCCCGGTTATCTGCCCAAAGCATCAATCAGGCGTGCATGTAAAGGCTGCCCCGAAGCGACAACGCCATTGAGTAGCGGTTCGGGATTGTTAAAGCGCAGCGCCGCCCCGGTTTTGTCGCTGCAGGCGCCCTGTGCTTCCTCAACGATCAGGGCACCTGCGGCCACGTCCCATTCCCATGTCGGACGGAAGGTCAGCATGGCGTCAAACCGACCTTGGCCGACCAGACCCATCCGGTAGGCAAGCGATGGTCTGTAGGCGCGGTCAAAGCCCGGTACGCCATTGGGCCAATGATCCGGTGACAGGATCGGTTTGGCGGCAAGCACTTCGGCTGTTTCCAGATTGCTTGCCTTTGTCGTGACAAGCGGCGCACCATTGAGCATCGCGCCCTGCCCGCGTGCCGCCGTATAGAGCAGCCCGCGGCGGGGCAGAAAAATAGCGCCTGCCGTGATGGTGCCCTGATGCGCCACGGCAATGGAATGTGCCCAGGTTTTTGAGCCTTCAACAAAGCTGCGGGTCCCGTCAATGGGGTCGATGATGAAGACGGTGTCGCGCAACAAGCGGTCCCCGTTATCCTCGGTTTCCTCAGACAGCCAGCCATAGTCAGGACGCGCCAGCCTCAGAACCGTTTCCAGATAGCTGTTCACGGCCAGATCCGCTTCGGTGACGGGGCCGGCGTTGCCCGGCTTTTCCCAGCTCTGCGCGCCGCTCTCCACGTAGCTTGTTGCGATCCGCCCGGCTGTCCGGATGGCGTGCGTGATGAGCGTCAGATCAGTTGCCGGCAAGGGTCATTCCCGAAACCAGCAGCGATGGCACCACACGGCTGAGATGCGCGCGCGCATCATTGGCAGGTATGATGTTCAACAGCATATCGCGCAGGTTCCCGGCGATGGTGCATTCGTTCACCGCATGGGTGATCTCGCCATTCTCGACCCAGAGACCGGCAGCCCCGCGAGAGTAATCACCGGTATTGGGGTTGATGGTTGACCCGATCATCGAGGTCACCAGCAGGCCGGTCCCCATATCCCGGATCAGATCTTCGCGGCTGTTTTGCCCCGGTGTCAGCGCCACATTCCACGTGGTGGGTGACGGGCCGGACGAGGTGCCGCGCGCCGCATTCCCGGTCGACTGCATGCCGAGCTTTCGGGCGGTTGCCAGATCAAGGGTCCACCCGGTCAGGAGGCCTTCTGCCACGATGTCACGCGGCTGCGTGGGCAAGCCTTCGGCGTCAAACGGCCGGGAGCCTGATGCCCGTGCGCGGTGTGGGTTTTCATGCAGCGACAGCCCGGCAGGCAGGACCTGCGTTCCCAATGCGTCGCGGAGCCATGATGCCCCGCGGGCCACCGAGGCCCCATTTGCCGCCACCAGCAGGTGACCAATCAGGGTCGAGGCGATTCGTTCGTCAAAAAGCACGGGATAGCTGCCAGTAGGAGGTTTGCGCGCACCGGCCCGCGCGACAGCCCTTTCAGCGGCCCTGCGGCCAATGTCCTGCGGGTGGCGCAGATCCGATTGAAAGATGCGGCTGTCTCCGTCGTAGTCCCGCTCCATCTCCGTGCCTGTGCCGCAGATGGCGACGCAGGACAGGCCCCGATCGGTGCGCCGATAGCCGCCCGAAAACCCGTTGGTTGCAGCCAGGTGTACTTCACGCGCGGAATACCCGGCAGAAGCCGCCTGAACCTGCGACACCCCCTTGTTTTCAAGGGCCGCCGCTTCGGCTGTTGCGGCATCCTCCTGAAGGGCCGCAGGCGACGGCTCAGGCGCCGGATCGCTCAGCTCAAGGGCTGCGACGTCGAAATCCCTGCTCAACTGATCCGAGGTGGCCAGACCCGCGTTCGGATCTTCCGGCGCTTCCTTCGCCATGGCCACCGCACGGATCGCCATATCCTCAAGGGTCGACGGGCGGACGTCCGACGCGGACACATTTGCACTGCGGTGGCCGAGGAAAACGCGCAACCCCAGGTCAACGCCCTCGGACCTCTCGGCCTGTTCCAGCGCGCCCCCCCGGACCTCGATGCTCAGCGACGTGCCCCGCACGGCCATGGCATCGGCGCTATCGGCCCCCGCCCGTTCTGCAGCTTTCAAAAGGCGTTCGGTCAGATCGTTGAGAGGCTGCGTCATAGGGGGCTCCGCTTGCGTGCGCATGAGGTAGCCGCCCACAGGCCGATCGGCAAGGGGCGGTCTGAAAAAGCGCAGATGCGAAAGCCTATTGGATGCGCTGACCGTTGGCCAGAACATGGCCTTCTGCGTTGATTTCGATCTTTGAATTCAGCGTGTCGGGCTCGGCCCCGGGCACGGCTAGCAGACCCATCATCATACGCGCGCCCATCGCCTGCTCTTCGGGCAGGAGACCGGTGGCGACCAGCTTGTCGATCAACCCGTTGCCGCCGGTCAGCTTCAGATCGACAGACCCTTGCGGCTGTGGCGCACCATCGGCGCTGTTGTCAAACTCAAAGGCCCCCTGACCGGTCAACTCGGCCCCGGCAGCTGTGATCTGCACCCTCTGTATGTCCAGCGCATCGATTTCAGCGGGCGTGATATCCGGGTCGTTGCTGACATCGGCAGCCGAGGGGTCGAGGAAATCGAACAGCAGCCGTCCCTTGCCCACCAGATCCAGGGCAATGGTTGCCGGGTCCCTTGGGATCTGGCTGGTGGGATCAAACAGACCCCAGATGGCATCTGACACGGAAAAACCCTCGAGGTTGAAGCCCAGGGCAAAGTCGTCCGGCGTGTCCGATTTGCGCAGGGGCATCGCCATGTTGAAGGCGCTTTTGGCTACGTCAAAGTTGATCGGCACAGGGAATTGAGCCGAAGTGATCTCAACCTCAAGGTCGTTTTGCGTGACCTCATAGGTCATACCATCCGGCCCCATCACCATATCCAGATCGCCGTCCCCTGCCAGCACCGAGGCATCGACCGCACCATCCTCTCCGGACAGCGCGAGCGTCATCGCATTGGCGGCGAACGTGAAGGTACCATCGGCCGTAAAGCCCGCAGCGAGCATGGCGTCGATGTCACCGGGGTCGATGGCGCGCAACGGGATGACGCTGTCGCCCGAAAAGGTAATATCGCTTGTCTGCCCGGTGATATCGCTGGTTGCATCTGCCTCCGGGGCCGACACCTTGAATGCATATCGCACATTGCCGACCTGCAGCGCCTGCGTATAGCGACGCTGCGCGTCCAGCGTCATTTCCGTGTCACCGGTCATGTCCTCGAAGACGATCTCGATGACGTTGCTCTCAGGTGGCAGGATCTGCCCGTCGACTTCGAACCCGGTGCTCTCCAGCGTGACGCTGTCTGCCTCATAGTCATAGCGCATGTTCTCCGGCGTGCCGGAAGCCACGATGGCAAGGTCGGTATGCCGGTAGTCCATCGAGATCCGCGTCGTGCCACCGGTCTCGCTGGGGGTGGCCATCTCGAAGGGCATGACGGTCGGCAAATCAATCGTCACCGTGCCATCCGACTGCTCGGTCATCACGATCTGGTCCATCGCGATGGTCGCCGCGCCACCGGCGGCATCCGGTCCGGTGGTCATGGTCACACCCGTCACCGAAAAGACATTTCCGGCGCGGTTTTCCTGCCCGGTAACCTCATAGCCAAAGCTGCTGATGTAGGTTTTCCAATCGTTCCAGACGTCATCTGCCGAAAGATCGGCGAAAGCCGCAGGTGCAAGCAGGGTCAGGGCCGTGCTGGCAAGGATATGACGTGTGAGAGAGGGCATGAAACGATCCTTTTTACCGGTTTACCCGCGTATCGTCTGCCATGCCCGCAGGATGGTCAAGAGGAGATGGGGTGGACCCCCGGCGCGCTGCGCAGTACCACAGAGACGACAATCCCCCCAAGGAGGACGGCCGTTATGGATATGACAGGCAAAACCGTGATGATTACCGGGGCAAGCCGCGGCATTGGCGCCGAGGCCGCTCGGGTTTTCGCGCAGGCGGGGGCCAATGTGGCCCTGCTGGCCCGGGGCCAGAGCGAGATCGCTGATCTGGCCGGCGAGATTGGGCCAAAGGCCTTAGCCATTCCCTGCAACGTGGCGCGTTACAGCGAGATGGCAGCGGCGGTCGAGGCCACGCAGGAAACCTTTGGGACGGTCGATGTCCTTGTCAACAATGCGGGTGTGATCGAACCTATTTCGCATCTTGCCAGCGCCGACCCCGACGGCTGGGGCGATGTGATCGACATCAACCTCAAGGGGGTTTTCAACGGTATGCGCGCGGTGCTGCCGGTGATGAAAGAGGCGGGCGGCGGCTCGGTGCTGACAATCAGCTCGGGCGCGGCACATGGTCCGATCGAGGCCTGGAGCCACTATTGTGCCTCTAAGGCGGCGGTCCACATGCTCACGCGGTGTCTCGATGGCGAAGAACGCAGCCATGGCATCCGCGCCATCGGGCTGTCACCCGGTACGGTGGCCACGCAGATGCAGCGCGAGATCAAGGCAAGTGGCATCAACCCGGTCAGTCAGCTTGATTGGGAGGTGCATATTCCGCCTGACTGGCCTGCGCGGGCTCTGCTGTGGATGTGCAGGCCCGAGGCGGACGAATGGTGTGGTCAGGAAATCTCGCTGCGGGACGACGCCATCCGGCGCAAGGTCGGCCTGATATGATCGACGTGGATCGCGAGGGCGATGTCTGGACGGTGACACTGAACCGACCGGACAAGGCCAATGCGCTGACGGCCGAGATGCTGGGTCAACTGGTCGAGACAATGCGGGCCGCGCAGGAGGCGCGCGCCGTTATTCTGACGGGCAAGGGCAAGATCTTCAGCGCGGGGGCTGATCTGGAGGCGGCGCGTGCGGGCCTTGCCACCTCGCCGCTTTGGGAGGATCTCTCAGGCGCGATTGCAGGCCTGCCCGGCCTGACGGTTGCTGCCCTCAACGGCACGCTCGCAGGCGGTGCCTTTGGCATGGCGCTTGCCTGTGATCTGCGTATTGCGCCGCCGCATGCCACGTTTTTCTATCCGGTGATGCAGCTCGGGTTTTTGCCGCAGCCCAGTGATCCGGGGCGGATGGCGGCGCTGATCGGCCCGGCCCGTACCAGGCTTTTGCTGATGGGCGCACAAAAGATCGACGCAGAGACAGCGCTTTCGTTCGGGTTGATCGACCGCATTGTCCCCGCGGATCGCATCGCCGCCGAAGCGGTCGATCTTGTGCAGGCAACGGTCGCGGCCCCGCGTGACGTCGCCACAGGTATCAAGGAGTTGTGTCACTAACGCTGGCGTTTTCGCATCCCGCCCGGAACCTTTGATGTGAACTCCGGTGGGCGTTTGCGCACCCAGAGGGCGAATTTTGCAAGGCGCGGATGGTCGCGCAGCGCTTCCACGGTGTTGTAGTCCCGCGCCAGTTCAGCCTCTGTCAGAGAGGCATGGATTTCGCGGTGACAGATATGGTGCAGCAGCACCGTCGGCCCGCCCTTGCCCCCTTTGAGCTTCGGCACAAGGTGGTGACGGCTTTGCTTGACGCCCTTCGGGATCGGGCGTCCGCATAGGGGGCAAATGGGGTCGGACATTCGGCTTGCTCTGTCGCTCAGGGGGTCGTCAGGTAACTAGGGGGCGATGCCCGGATTGAAAGAGGACCAGTAGGTGGAAACCCACAGCATGATGAGGCCCGAACAACCACAGGATATGGCGTGCGCACGGCACTTGTGATCGGGGGCGGGCCGGCGGGGTTGATGGCGGCTGATGTCCTGGCAGAAGCGGGGATCAGGGTCATCCTCTGTGAGGCCAAACCCTCCATCGGGCGGAAACTCCTGATGGCCGGCAAGTCAGGCCTGAACCTCACCAAGGACGAGGCGTTCGATCCCTTCATGCGTCAGTACACCGGTGCGTCCGAGGCTTTGCGCCCGATGATCGCAGCCTTTGATGCGGGTGCCGTGCAGGACTGGGCGCGGGGGTTGGGTCAGCCGGTCTTTACCGGATCGTCGGGGCGGGTCTTTCCAGCGGCCATGAAGGCGTCACCGCTCTTGCGGGCGTGGCTTGCGCGCCTTGACCGGCTTGGCGTGCACCGGCGGGTGCGTTGGCGGTGGAGGGGATGGGACGGGGCCGAGGCCGTGTTTGAAACACCGTCCGGGCGTCAGACCCTGGCCGCGGATGCCACGGTCCTTGCGCTTGGCGGGGCCAGTTGGGCGCGGCTCGGCTCGGACGGGGCCTGGGCCGAGACGCTGCGCGGGGCGGGATGCGATCTTGCCCGCTTTGCGCCCGCGAATGCGGCGCTCTCGGTGAAGTGGTCGCATCACATGAGACCGCATTTCGGGGCGGCGCTGAAAACCGTCGGCTGGCGTGCAGGCAATCTGACCTCGCGGGGGGAGGCCGCGATTTCCGCGCGGGGGCTCGAAGGGGGTGGCCTCTATGCGCTGACGCCGGCGTTGCGGCAGAGCGAGGCGCTGTTTGTGGATCTGATCCCGGACCAGCCTGCGGAAAAGGCACTGGCCAGACTGGCGCAGAAACCCTCAAAACTGCGATTGGGGCACTGGCTGAAAAACACCTTGCGTCTGCCCGAGGCAAAGACAGCGTTGTTTTTCGAGATGACAGCGGGCGCGCTGCCGGAACGGGCGGCGTGGGTCAAAACGATCAAGACCCTGCCCATCAACTATGCCGGGCTGCGCCCGATGGATGAGGCGATCTCGACCGCCGGGGGGGTGCGGTTTGCAGCGTTGACGCCCGGATTGATGCTGAAAGCCCGGCCGGGTGTCTTTTGCGCCGGCGAAATGCTGGATTGGGAAGCGCCTACGGGCGGGTACCTGTTGACAGCCTGCCTCGCGACGGGCCGTTGGGCAGGGCTGTCCGCGGCCGATTACCTGGCCGCAGCGGCCTGAAACGCGGGGCGTGCCCGCAGGGATTTACCGTAGGCAAAGAGTTTCTCGTCGACGCGCGGAAATCCTGCGCCCACCGCCCAGTTCAGACAGTGACACGCCAGGATATCCGGCAGGCTGAAGTGGTCACCCATCAGGAATTCTCCCTCCAGCCGCTGAGAGAGTTTGGCGGCAGAGGTGCTGAATTCGGCTTTCAACGAGGCTTTCACGGCAGGCAAGCGGTGCTCTTCCGGCAGCACGAAACTGTGTTTCGCCGCCGCCCAGAGCACCGCGTCAAATTCGTCGATGAGCCAGAAGGTCAGCGCGTCTTGCCGCGCGCGGGCAATCGTCCCGGCGGGGGCTGTGAGCCTGCCGTGTTTGTCGGCCAGATAGGTCAGAATGGCCATCGAATCGGTCAGGAGGTCGTCGCCGTCCATCAGGGCCGGGACTTTGCCGGAGGGGTTATAGGTCTTGGCTTCGTCCGATCTCGGGGCGGCAGGCACATGCGCATAAGGCTCGCCCAGCTCTTCGAGCATCCAGAGAACCCGCATCGCGCGGGATTTCATGGGGCCGACGACGGTGTACATTTGTGATGTCCCTTTTTTGGTGTCTAGCGACCGGCGAGCATCGCCAGCCGAATGAAAGCCCGCTCAACCAGCGCCATGCCCGGCGCATGTTGCCCGGCGGAGCGCAGTTGCAGGTCGGTATCGGTCAGCACGGTCAGCGCGGTTTCGAGCCGTACCGCCCCCCATTTGCGGGATTGCGCCAGCATCCGGTCGCGGTTTGGGCCAAAAATCACCGGCCTGCCGGAAGTATCGCACGCGGCCCGGTGCAGCGCGCGAAAGTGACGCGTTGCCCCGATACACAGGCCGACCGGGCTGGCCCCCTGCGCCACCAGTTTCTGCATCATCGGCCCGATTTCCTGCGCGCGCGCTTCGGCGACGACCATCAGCACGTCATCCACATCCGCTTCGGTCGAGGTGGGGGCACAGGCGGCAATATCCGCCATGGAAAGAGGCGCGGGGTCGTTCAGCTTGTAGAGCGACAGTTTCTCGACCGTCTGGCGGAAATCGCCGGGGTCCAGCGCCTGCGCCAGATCATTAAGCGCGGCCATCACGTCGCCCGACGGCATTGGCAGGCCCGCATCGCGCAACGCCTGTTCGATCTCTTCACCTGTGGGCGGGTTGTCGTAGATCCCGACAGCAAAGGCATTCTGGTGTGCCTCAAAGGCCTTGCGCAATTTCGACGTGGGCTTGAGCGCGCCGGCGGTCACGATGATCTGCGCATCCCCCGGCTGCCAGTCTTCCAGCGCCGTCAGGATGGCGGGGGCGGCGTTTTCGTTTGCCTGCTCCACAAAAACCGCGCGCGCGCCGGGGAAAAACCCGACCGCCTTGACGGCATCCAGCAGCAAGGCGGGGTCCTTGCGCAGATCGTTGCCGCTCATCCGGCTGAGGCGCATTTCTTCTTCCGCCCCGTCCCCCAGCAGCGCGGCCAACACCTGCTGCCGCTTGAGCGAGACCCGCATGGCGTCCCCGCCATAAATCAGCAGGCCTGTCTTGTCGGGATCAGGCTTCGCGAAATAGACCGTGGCGTCCCGCGTCGAGAGCTTCATGTCAGATCGGTGCTGAGCAACCGCACCACGATCTGATCGGCCAAAAGCGTCATCAGCCGCTCGCGGGCATCGCGTCTGGCGGCAAGGGTTGCGACCGTGGTTCCGGTTGCAGAGGCACCGGTGAAGTTGTCGACCTTGCCCGAGGTCACCACCCTGCCGGTGGCTTGTTCGACCAGCGTGTAATCTGCCTCGCCGATGATGTTGAACCGGTTGATATTGCTTTCACTGTCGACGGCGAGGGTCTCAGAGAAGGTCCGGATGTCAAGAGAAAGGCGGTATTTCGGGACGCTGGCGCGACCGACCCTTTCCTCTATTCTGCGGTTGACCATATAGACGTTGGCATTGTTCTGCTCGACGACCTCGACACTGTTCTGCAGCGCGCTGCCCGAGCCGCCGGGGGCGTAAACAGGCGTAAAACCACAGGCAGCAAGGGCCAGCGGCAGAGCGAGAAGAGCGCGGCGGTTATACAACGACATTCACAATCCGTCCCGGAACCACGATGATTTTTTTCGGTGTCGCCCCGTCAAGGGTCCGGATTACAGCTTGATCTGCGAGGGCGGCTTTTTCAACCTCTTCCTTGGGCATATCCACCGGAACGCTGATTTCTGCCCGGCGTTTGCCGTTGACCTGAATGGGCAGGGTCACGGTGTCGGAGACCAGCATCCTGTCATCCGCTCTGGGCCAGGGGGCGGTGGTGACAAGGCCCTCGCCGCCCTGGTGGGCCCAGATGTCTTCGGCCAGATGCGGGGTCATCGGGGACATCAGCTGCGCCAGCGTCATGATCGCCTCGCGCTGGGCCGCGTGGCTCGCCCTGGATTTCTGCAGGGTCGCGGTGAAGGCGTACAGCTTTGCGATGGCTGCATTGAACCCAAAGGATTCGATCCCCATCGTCACGTCATGGATGCAGACGTGCATGGCGCGCAGCAAATCCTCGTCACCGGTTCCTGCGGCGTCCTTGTCCATCGCAGCGATGCGGTCGCAGAGGGTCCAGACCCGGGAAAGATGTTTGAACGCGGCCTCCGCCCCCGAAGCGGTCCATTCCACGTCCCGTTCCGGCGGGCTGTCGCTGAGCACGAACCAGCGGGCCGTGTCCGCGCCAAAGCTGGAAATGATGTTGAGCGGGTCAACTACGTTCTTCTTGGACTTGGACATTTTGGCCGAGGGGATGACCTCGACCGGCGTGCCATCGGCAAGCTTGCCGTCCATGACCTCTTCGGGCAGGTGATAGACCGGGCGGCCGTTGGCATCACGGGTCTGGTAGATCTCATGGGTGACCATGCCCTGGGTGAAAAGCGCATCAAACGGTTCGACCGCGGAGGCAGGCAGGTGGCCGGTGATCTGCATCGCGCGGGCAAAGAAGCGCGAATAGAGCAGATGCAGGATCGCATGTTCGACCCCGCCGATGTATTGATCCACGTTCATCCAGTATTGCGCGTCCTCCATGACCGTCGGGGTGTCCGCCTTGGGGGCCGTGAACCGCGCGAAATACCAGGAGCTGTCCACGAAAGTGTCCATCGTGTCCGTCTCGCGCCGGGCAGGCGTGCCGCAAGAGGGGCAGGGCGTGTCGCGCCAGCTGGGGTGCCGGTCGAGCGGGTTGCCGGGGGTGTCAAAGCTGACGTCATAGGGCAGCTCGACGGGCAGGTTCTCTTTCTTTTCAGGGACCACACCGCAGGCGTCGCAATGCACCACCGGGATCGGGCAGCCCCAATAGCGCTGGCGGCTCAGGCCCCAGTCGCGCAGGCGGTATTTGGTGACACCTTGCCCCACGCCATTGGCCTCGCAGAAGTCGATGGCAGCATCAATGCCTTCCAGCCCGGTCTGATGGGGCTCACCGGCAAACCCGCGGTTGTAGAACACTTTTTCTGTCTTGGCAGGCACATAGGCGGCCTCCAGCACGTCAGAGGCGTCTTCGGAGGGCAGATAGGTCGCGATGATTGGCAGATCGTATTTGGTCGCAAATTCGAAATCACGTTCGTCATGGGCCGGGCAGCCAAAGATCGCGCCGGTACCGTAGTCCATCAGGATGAAGTTGGCGATGTAGACGGGCAGTTCATGCGCGGTGTCAAAAGGGTGCCGCACGCGGATGCCGGTGTCGAACCCGAGCTTTTCGGCGGTTTCAATCGCCTCTTCCGTGGTGCCGCCCTTGCGGCATTCCGCACAGAAGGCCGCAACCTCCGCGTTGTCGCGTTCCAGTACTTTGGCGAGCGGATGGTCTGGCGAGATACCGACAAAGGAGGCACCCATCAGGGTGTCGGGCCGCGTGGTGTAGACCTCGATCCGGTGATGGCCGTCGGGCGCGTCGATGGTAGAGAAAGCAAATTGCAGCCCGCGCGATTTGCCGATCCAGTTTTCCTGCATCAGACGCACCTTGGCGGGCCAGTTTTCCAGCGTGTCGAGCGCGCTCAGCAGCTCTTCTGAATAGTCGGAAATCTTGAAAAACCACTGCGTCAGCTCGCGCCGTTCCACCAGCGCGCCGGAGCGCCAGCCGCGCCCCTGTTCGACCTGTTCGTTGGCCAGCACTGTCATGTCCACCGGGTCCCAGTTGACGACCGCGTTCTTGCGATAGACGAGGCCTGCTTCCAGCATGTCGAGAAACAGCGCCTGTTGCTGTCCGTAGTAGTCAACATCGCAGGTGGCAAAGAGACGCGACCAGTCGAGGCTAAAGCCCAATGGCTTCATCTGCGCGATCATGTCGTCGATGTTCTGATAGGTCCAGTCCTTGGGGTGGATGCCCCGTTCCATCGCCGCGTTTTCGGCAGCCAGCCCAAAGGCATCAAACCCGAAAGGGTGCAGAACGCTATGACCGGTCGCCAGTTTGTAGCGCGCGATCACATCGCCCATGGTGTAGTTGCGCACATGCCCCATGTGGATGCGCCCGGACGGATAGGGGAACATCTCAAGGACGTAATACTTGGGCTTGTCCGCGGACCGTGCGGCCTTGAAGACTTCGTTCTTGGACCAGACGTCCTGCCAGCGGGCTTCGATTTCTGCTGGAGTGTAACGCGACATTATTTGCGTCCTTTGTGACGTGAGAGCGCCGGGAGCCGCCTTTTGCACGGTGCCCGGCGCTGCAGATCATGTGGGTGCGCTGGAAAAGGCGGGTTTGTCAGAAAAGGCCTCCGTCAGCGCCGGTTAAAGGGCATCATCTGCAATGCGCAACTGGCGCGCACGGCTTAGAATAGCGTTCTCGACCGCGCGCACGGCGGGCGCGCTTGCGGGGCCGTTGCGGGTCTGTAACGAGACGTTGAGCGACCGTGCATCCAGTGCGGGATCATCGATCAGGATCGTCGCACGGTAGGCGCGACCGCTGCCCGGGGGGGTCCCGTAATCCGTTATGATGACACCGGTGAACGGATCGACGGATTGAACCGGAAGGAAGTTCAACACTTCCAGCGAAGCCGCCCAGAGATACTTGTTTACAGAAACCGTTTGCTCCTGATCTCCGACGCGAAACGCGTCCCAGATCGTGGTGCCGCCCGCGGTGGTTCCGCCACCGCCGATACGGTCCCCCCGGTCCGCGTCGATTGCGCTGCCCGCAGGCTGGCTCACCGCCGACGGCTGCACGCCGCCACAGCCAACCAACAGAACAGCCGCTGCGGCCATCGCGATTCCATGTCGAAAAAAAGCCTGTGCCATTGTGCCGTTTGCTCCTTCAAATCAAGGAGCAAGGTAATCTATCTGTCTTGGCAGGGACAAGAGCCATATCCGGCTTCTTTACAGGGCGAACGAACTTATTTTTATGCGCTGGCGATTTGTCGTGCCGCAGGGCCTGAAAAAGAGTGTGGCAAAGCTGCACCATTTTCGCCGTGTCTCGCGTGAGGATGCTCCAAGTTCTTGCAAAAAGGGGTCTGAAAAGGCGACACCATTTTTAGGTTCATGAGGGATTCTCCTCTTGGGCAAAGAATGAAACCGAGGATAAGTTCATGAAAAAACTTCTTATCGCTACAACGGCACTGGTTGGCACAGCCGGCGTCGTTGCAGCTGACGTAACCTTCAGCGGTTATGGCCGTTTTGGTATTCTTTATGAAGAAGACCGCGCAAACGATACAGGTGATCTGGAAGAAACACGCCTGGAAAGCCGTTACCGTCTGAACATCGACTCGTCGACAGAAACTGACGGCGGCGTTCGCTTTGCCGCACGTATCCGCGTTCAAGCTGACGACAACGAAGATGGCACAGCCGACCAAGGTGTGTTCTCCGGCGCACGTTTCCAAGTGTCCGCAGGCGGCTTCCGCGTTCGCGTTGGTAACGTATCCGGTGTTCACGATGCTGCAGAAGTTATCAACTTCTTCGGCTTTGAGCCCGGCCTGATCGGTCAAATCGGTCACTACGGTACATTTGCCGGCGGCGACGCGCCAATCGACGCGTTCGACAGCACAGGTGCCGGTGCCAACGGTATCAACGTCAAGTACGAAGCGGGTGACTTTGCTGTGATGGCAAGCTACTCCGAAGACTACGACGAGAATGACCAGTCCACCACAACGGACGATTTTGAAGCCTTCGAAATCGGTGCATCCTACGACTTCTCCGGTTGGACGTTCGGCGTAGCCTACGGTACGGCTGACTTCGGAGATGCAAACGCAGATCCAACTCTGAACGGTGTTGACGTCGACTTCTGGACAGCAACTGCAACCGGTTCCATCGGTGCTGCAGACGTTGTCTTCTTCGTCGGTGACACGGACGCCGACAACGATGACGTTGCATACGGTATCTCCGGCTCCTTCCCAGTTGGCGCATCCACAGACATCCTGGCATCCTACGCCGGTGGTGGTGCTGACGGTCTGGACGACGAATACGGTGTCGGTTTCGCCCACTCCCTGGGTGGCGGTGTCAAGCTGCACGGCATGGTCGGTCGTAACACAGCCGAAAACACCGTTGCTGACCTTGGTGTGCGTTTCGACTTCTAAGTCGACCGGCATACTTTGAATTTGGGGCGGGCCTTTGGGTCCGCCCCTTTTCATTTCGACGGTGGCATGATGTTGTCCGCCATCTAAAACCTTGGGGGAAAAATGGGTCTTGAGGATGTTTCGGACCGGATTTCACAAGCGGCGCAAAAAGCAGGGCGTGATCCGGGGTCGGTGAAGCTGATCGCTGTTTCAAAGGTGCAACCGGGCGCACGGGTAGATGCTGTCCTTGCGGCAGGCCACCGATGCTTTGGCGAAAACCGCGTGCAGGAGGCCGCAGGAAAGTGGCCTGCCTTTCGCGAGACCTATGCAGATATCGACCTGCACCTGATCGGGCCGCTGCAGACCAACAAGGCCCGCCAGGCATTCGAGCTTTTCCAATCGATCCATACGCTGGACCGTCCCAAGCTGGCAAAGACATTTGCACGACTGGCGCAGGAAACCGGCAGCTGTCCTGAACTTTTTGTTCAGGTCAACACCGGTGAGGAGCCACAAAAGGCAGGTGTTCTGCCAGAGGCGGCGGATGCCTTCATCGAGGAATGCCGGGTGCTCGATCTCCCTGTGGGGGGCGTCATGTGCATCCCGCCCATCGACGAGGAGGCATCCCTGCATTTCGCGCTTCTGGCCAAGATAGCTGAGCGCAACGGCCTCTCGGGTCTCAGCATGGGAATGAGCGGCGATTTTGAGAAAGCGATTTCCTTTGGTGCGACCCATGTCCGTGTCGGCTCCGCTATCTTTGGGGAGCGTGTGCCGGGCTGATCCGAAAGTGCCTGACCGCTCTAGGGGACGATGAGGCGTGTCTGGAAGGTGATCCGCGGTGCAATATCACGCAGGTTTTCCCGCGCCAGCGCGATACAGCCCTCGGTGGGATAGCCAGGCCGTCTGTATTGATGGATAAAGATCGCAGATCCCCGCCCCTTCACGGCATAGGGCCAGTTCCAGTCGGTCAGCAGCACCAGATCATATAGGGGATCGCTGCGCCGCAGTTTTTCGTGACTGTGCGGGTAGGGCGCGCGCACCATCATGTTGTAGTCTGCGTCGCTCTCATCATCGGACCACAGATCACGGGGACCAATGGGCAGCGCCCAGGGGGCGGGCCGCGCAAGGCGGTCCGGGCGGTAGAGCATGCCAACGATGCGGTGCGTGCCGCGCGGGGTTGCCCCGTCCCCTTCGCGCTTGCGGGAAGTGACGCCGGTCTTGCCAATGGTACAGGGGTATATCCGCCCCTGAAAGCGCAGACCCCGTGGCGTCAGGACAAGATCGTCGCGTTTCATTTCAGATGACCCGACTTGGCGATTTTGGTGGCGAGATAGTCTTTGTTGTGGCGATTTTCCCCGACATGCAGCGGCACCCGTTCCGTCACCTCGATCCCGCTGGCGGTCATCATCTCGACTTTGCGCGGGTTGTTGGTGAGCAGGCGCGCCTTGGCAAACCCCATGGCGCGCAGGATGTCCGCCCCAAGCCGGAAGTCACGTTCGTCATCTTCAAAGCCCAGCCGGTGGTTGGCCTCGACCGTGTCGAAACCCTGATCCTGCAGCGCATAGGCGCGCATCTTGTTGGCCAATCCAATGCCGCGCCCCTCCTGGTTCATGTAAAGCAGGACGCCATGTGTCTCCGCCCCCATCTGCGCCAAAGCCGCGCGGAGCTGCGGACCGCAGTCGCACTTCAGCGACCCCATGAGATCCCCGGTAAAACAGGCGGAATGCAGTCGTGTCAGCACCGGTTGCGCCCGATCCGGCCGGCCGATTTCAATGGCGTAGTGTTCCTCTCCGCCATCTTCAGGGCGAAAGATGTGCAAACGGCCCGCCTCCGACACCTCCATCGGGAGCCGCGCACTGACCACCGGATGCAGCGGGCTGCGGTCCACCAGCAAGGGGCGTGCCATGGCCTCGTCAAGGTACACCAGCTGATGCCGGGCGGCAAACGTCTGCGCATCGGTGATCGGCGCACAGAGAACCGCAGGCAGCAGCCGCGCGGATTTGGTGAGTGCAACGCCCAGACGGTAGGTTGCCACATCGCCGCCCCGTGCACACCGAAGCGGTCCGCGCATCGGATACCTGAGGTCATCTGCCGGGTCGGCAATGCTGCGGACCCAGTCCAATGCGACCTCTGCCGGAAGCGCAACCCGTGCCATGTCGCCATCATAGGCGCGCGCCTTGAGTGTCTGCGCCCGCCGTGCGGTGATGACCAGCGCTGTCTCCTGAGACAGGGCGCGCAGGTCTTGAAGCCGCGCCTCATCCAGGGTTTCGGCGGCGGCCATCACGATAGGTGCGGGACCATCCACAACCACGGGAACTCCCATGCGCAGGTCTGCACGGGCCCGGGCCAATAGCTCTTTGAGATCGGGTGCGAAGCTCATGATGTTACAATGCCTGACGATTCCTGCCCTGATCTATGGCATTTGTAGCGGAATTGAAACATTTGCCCTGCTTTGCAACACGAGGCTGTGAGCCGTCCTGTCCCAAGCTTGAGACACCGCGATGAAATACACATGTTTGCCTCTACACAACGGAGTGATCTGATGGCCCAATTGAAAAAAATCCTTTTGGTAGACGATGATGATGACCTGCGCGATGCATTGAGCGAGCAGCTTATCATGACGGAAGATTTTGATGTCTTTGAGGCTGCAAACGGTGCTGATGCAATGGTCCGGGCCAAAGAGGCGCTTTACGATCTCGTCATTCTGGACGTCGGTCTGCCCGACACCGACGGGCGGGAGCTGTGCCGTCTGATGCGCAAGCAGGGAGTGAAAAGCCCGATCCTGATGCTCACCGGGCATGACAGCGATGCCGATACGATCCTTGGTCTGGATGCAGGGGCTAATGATTATGTCAGCAAACCCTTCAAGTTTCCGGTTTTGCTGGCGCGCATCCGGGCGCAGTTACGCCAGCACGAGCAATCCGAGGACGCGGTCTTCCAGCTTGGCCCCTATACGTTCAAGCCCGCGATGAAGACCCTTCTGACCGAAGACGATAAAAAGATCCGGCTGACAGAGAAGGAGACCAATATCCTAAAGTTTCTCTATCGCTCAACCGAGGGGGTTGTGCCACGGGATGTCCTGCTGCACGAGGTGTGGGGCTATAACGCCGGGGTCACCACCCATACGCTCGAAACGCATATTTACCGTCTGCGTCAGAAAATTGAACCAGATCCGTCCAATGCCCGCCTTCTTGTGACCGAATCCGGCGGTTATCGGCTGATCGCATAGTGGTTTTTCGGATTTTTGACTTGAATCAATAATCTGTTAACTAAGATTTGCTATTCCATACCCAACCCGCGCATGTCCGGGTCATGACATGCACCTCCCTGTTGGACTTGGCCGGGCCTTGTGCCCGGTCTTTTTTTGTCCCGGAGCAGCGACCGCGATCCTCCTCTTGTCAGCCGTGGAAAAACCTGATGATGAAGGTTGGGCATGGTGCCCGGCCCGTCAGACGCGTAGGGTGCCGCCAGATCTGAATTGCGGAGTGACCTCATGGCTTTTTCCCTGGCAACCTGGAACATCAATTCTGTCCGCCTGCGCGAGCCGCTGGTGCTCAAGCTGCTGACCGAAGAAGCCCCTGACGTGCTCTGCCTGCAAGAATGCAAGAGCCCGGTGGAGAAGATGCCGCTCGACGCCTTTGCGGCGGCTGGATACGCCCATGTGGTGGCACGGGGCCAGAAGGGCTACAACGGGGTGGCCATCCTGTCGAAAATTCCAATGGAGGAAGCGGGATCGGAGGATTTCGCCACACTTGGCCATGCCCGCCATATTGCAGGACGTCTGGAGAACGGCGTCACCGTGCATAATTTTTATGTTCCCGCAGGGGGCGATGTTGCGGATCGCAAGGTGAACGAGAAATTTGGCCAAAAGCTCGATTACCTCACCGGGATGCGGGACTGGTTTCATCAGGACCGACCGCAGAAATCCATTCTGGTGGGCGACCTGAACATCGCCCCGCGCGAAGACGATGTCTGGGATCACAAAAAGCTGCTCAAGGTGGTCAGCCATACGCCGGTCGAGGTCGAGCACCTCGCTCAGGCGCAGGACGCGGGGGGATGGGTGGACCTGACGCGCCGCGACATCCCCGATGGCAGGCTCTACAGTTGGTGGTCCTATCGCGCCCGCGACTGGGATGCGGCGGACAAGGGGCGCAGGCTCGATCACATCTGGGCCACGCCCGACATCGCGCAGGCCGGGCACAACAGCCGTATCCTGCGCGAAGCCCGTGGCTGGGAAAAGCCCAGCGATCACGCCCCGGTATTTGCCAGCTTTGACCTTTGAAAAACGGATATTCCGCCCATATACTTCCAAGCGCCCATGTAGAAGGACGATGACATGATGGACCTGAACCTCGGGGCTGCACCGGCAGCCGATGACCTTATCAAAGACGCTACCGAAGCCAGCTTCATGGCGGATGTGGTGGAGGCGTCTCAGACCGTTCCGGTGATTGTCGATTTCTGGGCGCCCTGGTGTGGCCCGTGCAAGACCCTGGGACCCCAACTGGAAGAGGCCGTACGGGCGGCCAAGGGCGCCGTCAAAATGGTCAAGGTGAATGTGGATGAGGCCCAGATGATTGCGGGTCAGTTGCAGATTCAGTCGATCCCCACCGTCTATGCGTTTCACAAGGGCCAGCCGATTGACGGGTTTCAGGGTGCCTTGCCCGCCTCCGAAATCAAGGAATTCATCGACCGTGTGGTGAAGGCGTCGGGCGGTGAGGCGCCGGGCGACGGGTTGGCTGATGCGGTTGCCGCGGCCGAGGATATGCTGGCAGAAGGCGCCGTCACGGATGCCGCGCAGACCTTTTCAGCCGTTCTGGGCGAGGATGAAAAACATGCAGGCGCGTATGGTGGCCTGGTGCGGGCGCACATCGCTCTGGGTGAGCTGGACCAGGCCGAAGCGATCCTGAACGGCGCACCTGCCGAAATCTCCAAGGCCCCTGAGCTTGAAGCCGCCTTTGCCCAGCTTGAACTGGCGCGCCAGGCAGAAGGTGCAGGCCCGGTGGGGGAACTGAAAGCGGCGGTCGAGGCGGATCCTGACAACCACCAGGCACGGTTTGATCTGGCGCAGGCGATGCACGCCAATCAGGATATCGAAGGCGCAGTGGCCGAGTTGCTGGAGCTTTTCCGTCGCGACAGGGATTGGAATGATGGCGCGGCAAAGACCCAACTTTTCACGATATTCGAAGCGCTTAAGCCAAATGATCCGGTTGTGCTGAACGGCAGACGCAAATTGAGCTCTATGATATTTGCCTGATGCTTCGGGCGGGCTAGGTCCAACCTCATGATTAAAGCTGCTGAGCTGCCGGACACAATTGCGATATTTCCCCTCACCGGGGCGCTGTTGTTGCCACGCGCGCGTTTACCACTTCACATCTTCGAACCGCGATACCTTCAGATGTTGGAAGATGCCTTGAAAACACCTGGCCGTCTGATCGGTATGATCCAGCCCAATGAGGTGCCGGGGCGCAATGGCAACGGTCTTCATACGATCGGCTGCGCGGGGCGGGTCATGCAGTTTTCCGAGACAGAAGACGGTCGCTATCTCATCACGCTGGGCGGTGCCTCGCGCTTTCGGGTGATAAAGGAAGTTGAAGGGTTTACGCCCTACCGTCGCTGTGATGTGGCCTGGGATGGATTTGACCGCGACCTCGGGCCAGAGGAAAAAGACCCCGGATTTGTGCGCGAGAGCTTTTTGACGCTGCTGGGGCGCTACTTTGATGCGCGCGAGCTGTCGGCGGATTGGGAAACGCTGAAGGAAGCGGATGATGAGCTTTTGGTGAATTCACTGTCGATGATGCTGGATTTCGACCCGGAGGACAAGCAGGCGCTGCTCGAAGCGCCATCGCTCTCCACGCGGCGCGAGACGCTTGTCACCTTGTTGGAATACCAGCTGCGCGGCGGGCAGGAAAGTGAGATGATGCAATGACGGATCACGACGTGGCCTTTGATCGGCGTATGCTTGAAGCGTTGATCTGCCCGCGCAGCCAGACCACTTTGGAATACGATGCAGAGCGGCAGGAATTGATCTCCAAAGCCGCAAACCTTGCCTATCCGATCCGCAATGGCATACCGGTGATGCTGGTGGATGAAGCGCGCATCCTCGACTAGAGCTTCTGGCCTTTCAGCAGTCGCGGCAAATCCCCAGTGAGGCCGGCGGCTTCGCGGATGAAAGCACGGCGGAGAGAGGGCATGTTACCAACAATCCCCATGCCGACATCGCGCAGTGTGCGAAGCACAGGGTTATCGTTTGAAAACAGCCGGTTAAACGTGTCCGTGGCCAGCGCCAGCGTGGTGTTGTCAAACCGCCGCCAGGTCTGATAGCGGGTCAATACCGCCGCCGCTCCGATGTCTTCGCCGCGCCGCAGCGCATCTGTCAGAACCTCGGCCAGTGCGGCGACATCCCGCACGCCCGCATTCAGGCCTTGCCCGGCGATCGGATGCACCCCGTGCGCGGCGTCTCCCACCAGCGCGATCCGTGGTGCGACCAGGCTATTGGCCAGCGACAGAGACAGCGGATAGGTAAACCGCTCACCTGCCAGTGAAAAACCCCCAAGAAAACTGCCAAACCGGGGTCGCAGAACGCTGAGGTAATCCTCGACGCTCATGGCGTTGATCTGACGGGCGTTGTCATGCGTTTCGCTCCACACGATGGAGGATCTGTTGCCGGTCAGTGGCAAGATCGCCAGCGGACCTGGCGGCATGAAGAACTGATGGGCAATGCCGTGATGCGGTCGTTCATGCTCTACCGCGCAGACCAGCGCCGTCTGACCATAATCCCAGCCGGTGCGGGTGATGCCGGCCCGCGTGGCCGTGCCCGATCCCCGACCATCGCAGCCCACCAACAGCTTGCCGCGCAGGGCCTTGCCCGAGGCCAGCGTGACCGTGACCCCGGTGGCGTCCGTTTCCTGTGACACCACCGTTTCACCGCTCAACTGCTTGATACCCTTGTGCTTTTTCAACGCGTCTAGCAGCACCGGGCGCAGGTGTCTGTCCTCAACCATGTAGCCCATCGGGCCTTCTTCGATCTCGGCGTGGTCGAAGTGCATGAAAAAGGGCGAAGGCCCTTCGCCCGCGCGTCCGTCGGTGACCTTGATGTCCAGCATCGGTTGCGCGTCACCAACCAGATCGTCCCAGACACCGATCCCTTGCAGCAGTCGGGTCGAGGTCAGCGCCATCGCGTAGGACCGGCCGTCAAATCCGCTGCTTTTGCGTCTTTTGAGAGGCAGGGCGTCGATCACGGTCACGCGCTGCCCCACCTCTGCCAGGGCCAGTGCCAGGGCGGGGCCGTTCAGCCCGCCGCCAACGATCAGGATATCACAATCAGAACTCATAGCTCTGAATATGGCCAGCTGCGGGGGATTGTCCATGCGCGCTTGCGTCGCTACCTTCGGCGTCATCAAAAGGCGGGATAAAGCATGCAAGACTGGCTCAGGATGACAGCGGCGGATTTGGGCCGGGCAATTGGTGCGGGTGCGGTTGATCCCGTCGCGCTGACGGAAACCTATCTTGATGCCATCGATGGGCATCCTTTGCGGGACCGCATCTACGCGCGGGTCACAGCGGAGCGGGCCCTTGCCGAGGCGCAGGCCGCGGCAGAGCGGGCGCGTGCGGGCCACAGGCTGTCGTTGCTTGACGGGGTGCCGATCAGTTGGAAAGATCTTTTCGATACTGCCGGTGTTGCCACCGAAGCAGGCTCCGCGCTGCTTGAGGGGCGGGTGCCGGACCGGGATGCTGTTGTCTTGGAGAACGCCACGGCAGCGGGGTTGGTCTGCCTTGGCAAGACCCATATGAGCGAGCTCGCCTTTTCCGGGCTGGGCTATAACCCCAGCACGGCGACACCCCCCTGCGTGAACGATGCAGAGGCCGTGCCCGGTGGGTCGTCCTCCGGCGCGGCTGCCTCTGTTGCTTTTGACCTGGCGGCCGCGGGTATCGGCTCTGACACGGGGGGGTCCGTGCGCATTCCGTCAGCCTGGAACGATCTGGTGGGTCTGAAAACCACCAGCGGCCGTCTGAGCCTGGAAGGGGTTGTCCCACTGGCGCTCCGGTTCGACACGGTTGGCCCTCTGTGCCGCTCGGTCGAGGACGCCGCATTGCTGCTGGCAGCACTAGAGGGGCGGAAACCTGCCGACCTTGAGGGCGCGTCGCTTGAGGGCAAGCGTTTTGCCATCCTCAAGACCGTGGCTTTTGAGGATATGCGCGATGCTCCGCTGGAGGCTTTTCAGGACGCAGTTGTCAAGCTGACGGCCGCCGGGGCGCATCTCCGCCATATCGAGGTGCCGGAGATCGCAGAGGCCATGAAACTGACAAGCTGTGTTTATACATCAGAGGCTTACGGCCTCTGGCGGGATGTGATCGAGGCCAACCCTGAGGCGATGTACGGTGAGATTCTCAGCCGTTTCCGGCTGGGCAAGAATCACTCAGGGCCCGACTATGTCGCCGCCTGGGCCGCCTTGGAGCAGGCCCGCGGTGCCTATGACAGGGCCACATCGGGGTATGACGCGGTCTTGCTGCCCACGGCCCCGATCCTGCCCCCGAATCTTGAGCGTTTGAACGGGGATCACGACTATTACGTGACTGAAAACCTGCTGTCGCTGCGCAACACGCGCATCGGGAATCTCATGGGTGTGTGCGCGCTGAGCCTGCCGACGCAGACCCCAAGTTGCGGCCTGATGATGATGGGCCAACCCAATTGCGAAGAAGCCCTGCTGCGCGTGGGCGCGGCTGTCGAAAGGGCATTGGCTTAAAAGCCACAAATTCTGACAAATCTGCGCGTTTTTGTGGACGCAGGCGGCTGTCTTGGGTACCTTGGCTATAACGGGACGCAAACGATCCCGATCTGAGGCAGTTCTGATGATGTATCCTGAGCGGTTTTCGAACCTTCCGGCACATGCATGGCCGCGTTTGCGCGATCTATTGGACGTTTATGAGGGCGGCGGCCCCGCTATTCACATGACCATTGGCGAGCCCAAGCACGCCTTTCCCGCCTGGGTCACCGATGTCATCACCGAGCATGCGGCGGGCTTTAACAGTTATCCGCCCAATGATGCGGCCCCCGAGTTGCGTCAGGCGGTGGCGAGCTTCGTGCACCGTCGCTACGGCGTGGCGGTTGACGCCGACACGCAGGTGATGGCGCTGAACGGCACGCGTGAAGGGCTCTACAACGCCGCGATGGCGCTCTGTCCCGAGACCAAGAACGGCGAAAAGCCCGCCATCCTGATGCCAAACCCGTTCTACCAGGTCTATATGATCGCGGCCCTTTCGATCACGGCTGATCCGATCATGGTGCCAGCGACGGCACAAACGAACCATTTGCCCGATTTCACCGGTCTCGCGCCGGAGGTGCTGAACCGCACGACCGCCGCCTATATCTGTTCCCCGGCGAACCCCCAGGGGGCGGTCGCAACGGCTGAATACTGGCGTGCGTTGATCGGGCTGGCGGAACAATATGATTTCAAGGTCTTTGCCGATGAGTGCTATTCCGAGATTTATCGCGGCGCCCCGCCGGCTGGAGCCTTGCAGGTTGCGCAGGATATGGGGGCAGATCCGGACCGCGTGGTGATTTTCCATTCGCTGTCCAAGCGGTCAAATCTGCCGGGCCTGCGCTCAGGCTTCGTGGCCAGTGGGGCCAGGAACATTGCTGAGATCAAGCAACTGAGGAACTATGCAGGCGCGCCGTTGCCCCTGCCGTTGCAAATGGCTGCCGCTGCCGTCTGGAACGACGAGGTGCATGTGACCGAGAACCGCGCGCTCTACGTTGAAAAATACGAGATTGCGGATCGCCTGCTGGGCAATGTGCCCGGCTACGCCAGCCCGGAGGCCGGGTTCTTCCTCTGGCTGCCGGTTGAGAATGATGAGGATGCGGCCGTCAGGCTGTGGTGCGAGGCGGGCGTGCGGGTGCTGCCGGGCGGGTATCTGGCACAGGACTATAACGGGGTGAATCCCGGTCAAGGGTATATCAGGGCCGCCATGGTGGCCCCAAAAGCGGACACAGAGCGCGGTATCGAATTGATCCGCGACTGTCTCTATCCGCGATAAAATGAAGGGTAAAAAGAGTATGGCATATCAGACGCGTGGACGCGATCCGCTGTTCGACAGCAACATGGCCGAGGCGATGGAAAAACGCGGCAAGGAACTTCTCGGTCTGATCCTGATTGCCTTGGGGCTGATGGCCTGCGCGATGATTGCATCTTACACGCCGGACGACCCCAACTGGATGGTTTCCACCGATGCGCCGACGCAGAACTGGATGGGCCGGATCGGTGCGTCGATTGCGGCGCCGCTCTTTATGATCGTGGGCTGGGGGGCCTGGGGGCTCGGCATCGTTCTGCTGGTCTGGGGTGCGCGGTTTGCGCTCCATCTGGGCGCGGAGCGGGCGCTGGGCCGTTTGATCTTTGCCCCCATCGCCATCGCCTTTGGCTCGATCTATGCCGCGACCCTGACGCCTGCCGGCAACTGGCTGGACACGCATAGCTTTGGTTTGGGAGGTCTTTTCGGGGACACGGTGATGGGGGCGCTGCTGACCCTTTTACCCATCGGATCGACCTTTACGGTCAAGTTGATGTCCTTGCTCATGGCCTTGGGTATCATTGTCTTTGGCGGGTTCGTGCTTGGCTTCACCCGGCCCGAAGTCCTGCGGATCGGCAGGTTCCTGATAACCGGTCTTATCTTGATCTACGCAGGTGTGATGACCGTGCTGGGGCGCAGCGCGCAAGGGGCCGTCGCAACGGCGCAAGGGTTGTCTGCGCGTCATGCGGAACGTCGGGCGCAGGCGCAGGAGGCCCGAGCGGCGGCCGTCGTGCAGACCGAAGTTGCCCCGCTGCCGGAGGGGGCCGATTTTCAGATGCTGGAGACGGAGGCAAAACCGGGCCTGTTCTCGCGCATGCCGGGGTTGATCCGAAGGCCGGATGCGATGCCCGAACCTGAACTGGTCGAACAACCTGACGATGCGGGCTTTGTCGAAGCGCCCGGCGAGGAGCGGATCAAGGCGCGCATCGCCGATGTCATCAAATCCCGCATGCGCTCCGGCACGGCGATCCATACGCCTGTCACAGCGCCCTTGACACGGGGGCGCGGCAGGGGCCCGGACCCGCTGGTCCTTGATACCGCGCCCGGACGTGCCGAGCCGCCGCTGACAGCCTCCAGCCTGCCGAAGTCTACGGCCACCCTGCAAGAACCCGAAGACATGGGGATGGAACCAGAAATGCTCCCCGAGATGCCGGAGATTCCCGTGGCCGCGCCGCGCCGTGTCGTACAGCAGCCGGTGCGCAAGCCGGTTCAACCCTCGCGCCGGGCGCAGGCCGAGGCGCAACCAGCCCTGTCCTTTGACGACACGCATCCGGGCTTTGAATTGCCCCCTCTGAATCTCCTGGAGAATCCCATCGATATTCCCCGTCTGCAGCTCAGCGATGAGGCGTTGGAGGAAAACGCGCGGATGTTGGAATCTGTTCTGGACGACTACGGCGTAAAGGGTGAAATCGTTGCCGTGCGCCCCGGCCCGGTTGTCACGATGTACGAACTCGAACCTGCCCCCGGTCTCAAGGCCAGCCGTGTGATCGGTCTGGCCGATGATATCGCCCGGTCGATGGCAGCGCTGTCTGCGCGGGTCTCCACCGTGCCGGGACGGTCGGTCATCGGGATCGAGCTGCCCAATGACAGCCGCGAGAAAGTTGTGCTGCGCGAGATCCTCTCGGCCCGCGATTTCGGGGACAGCAACATGCGCCTGCCGCTGGCGCTTGGCAAGGATATCGGTGGTGATCCGGTGGTTGCCAACCTGGCAAAGATGCCGCACCTGCTGATTGCAGGGACAACCGGTTCGGGTAAATCCGTGGCGATCAACACCATGATCCTGTCATTGCTCTACAAGCTGACGCCCGAAGAATGCCGGATGATCATGATCGACCCCAAGATGCTGGAACTCAGCGTTTATGACGGCATTCCGCACCTGCTCTCGCCCGTTGTCACAGACCCCAAGAAGGCCGTCGTGGCGCTGAAATGGGTCGTGGGCGAGATGGAAGAGCGCTACCGCAAGATGTCCAAGATGGGGGTGCGCAACATCGAAGGCTTCAACGGTCGCGTGCGCGAAGCGCTTGCCAAGGGCGAGATGTTCAGCCGCACGGTACAGACCGGGTTTGATGAGGACACGGGCGAGCCGATCTTTGAGACCGAAGAGAACACACCCGTCGCGCTGCCCTATATCGTGGTCATCGTCGATGAGATGGCGGACCTGATGATGGTCGCGGGCAAGGAGATCGAGGCCTGCATCCAGCGTCTGGCGCAGATGGCGCGGGCCTCAGGCATTCACCTGATCATGGCCACGCAACGCCCGTCGGTGGACGTCATCACCGGCACGATCAAGGCCAACTTCCCCACGCGGATTTCTTTTCAGGTGACGTCGAAAATCGACAGCCGGACGATCCTCGGCGAGATGGGGGCGGAGCAGCTCCTGGGCATGGGCGACATGCTTTACATGGCGGGTGGGGCCAAGATCACCCGCTGTCACGGGCCGTTTGTCTCGGATGAGGAGGTCGAGGAAATCGTCAACCACCTCAAAGCCTATGGCGAGCCGGACTACGTCAGCGGCGTTGTCGAGGGCCCTTCCGAGGACAGCGAAAACAGCATTGACGAGGTGCTGGGGCTTGGTGGGAACACCGACGGAGAAGATGCGCTTTACGATACCGCCGTGCAGGTAGTGCTGAAGGACCGCAAATGCTCTACCAGCTATATCCAGCGCAAGCTGGCCATCGGGTACAACAAGGCTGCACGTCTGGTTGAGCAGATGGAAGAGCAGGGCCTTGTGTCTCCCGCAAATCATGTGGGCAAACGCGAAATTCTGGTGCCGGAACAGGGCTAAGCGGCAAAAACACGCGAATTTGTCTCTGCTGATATCGCATAACAGGGCGATGATGTTTAGGTGCTGTTCCAACGAGATTGTCAAAGGAATATAGATCGTGAAGCCCCTGTTGCGCAGTTTGTTTATTGTCTGGCTCATGGCCTGGCCGGTTTCCTCCTGGGCGGCCGAACAGCTCAAACTGGCCGATATCTCGGCCTATCTGAATAGCCTGACGACATTGCGGGCGGATTTTCAGCAGATCAACGACGATGGATCGGTCAGCACCGGCGAGCTTTACATTCGCAGGCCGGGGCGGATGCGTTTTGAATATGACCCGCCCGAGGAGGCGCTGGTGATTGCGGCGGCCTCTGCCGTGGTGATTATCGACCGCAAGTCAAACCAGCCCTCGGAAACCTATCCGCTCAGCCGCACACCGCTCTCGCTCATTCTGGGGCGCAACATTGACCTGACGCGCGCCAATATGGTACGCAACGCCCGCTTTGACGGGACAGCAACCATTGTGACCGCCGAAGACCCCGATAACCTGGAAAACGGGTATATTGAGCTCACATTCACGGATAACCCCACGCAGCTCCGCGAATGGGTCATCCATGATGCAACCGGTGCCCAGACGCGGGTTGTTCTGGGCGCGTTTGAGACGGGCATGACGCTGCCCAATTCTCTTTTCGATGCGGATCGCGAGAAATCCCGCAGCCGCTGATCCTAGCGTAACCCGCAGGTTGCAAGCTGCGCCTGATAAAGGTCGGCACGGGCATCTACTTTGTTGGCGACACTCAGCAACCAGGATTTGCGATTGTAGCTGCCGCGCGCATACCCGGTGTGCCCCTCGTGATACGCCAGATATTGGTTGCGCGCATCATAGAGCGGGATGCCATTCTTGGACCGGCTGGTGACCATATACCACCCCATGAAATCTGCGGCATCACGGATCCGGTCCCTGCGGGCAAACCGCTTGCCGGTGGCGCTCTTATAGTCATCCCAGGTGCCATCCAGTGCCTGCGAATACCCATATGCACTAGAGACACGCCCCATCGGGATCACCCCGAGCGCATATTTATGCGGTGTTTTTGCATTGCTGATAAACCGGCTTTCCTGGTGCATGGTTGCCATCTGCACATGGACGGGCACCCCCCATTTCCGCTCGGTCTGCAGGAATGCTCTCATGTATTCCGGGCGCTGATCGGCAATGCTGCAGGCGTTGTCCAGATTGCGCGGTGCCGTGCCGGAACCGCCCCCACAGGAGGCCGCCAATAATACGATTGCCATAGCGCGAAGAGTTCTGCTCATCTGCCTCTCGCTTTTCATTTTTTTATTTTGCAAGCTTACCGGAAAAAAGACGAATTGGAAATCACGATTTCACAGCAAAAGTGCCAAAAGCAGAGGCAGGGCGGCGACGGACATCAACGTCGAGGCGACCACCAGGCCGGCCACGTCCTGTGCTGCGGCCCCGTATTTCTCGGCCAGCATGTAAGAGGTGACCGCAACTGGCGTTGCCACCTGCAAGACAAGCACGCCGAAAGCGATCGGGTCGAGCTCAAATGCGCCACCAATCCCCCAGGCAATGCCCGCGCAAATCGCCAGTTTCAGCGCGCTGAGCATCACCGCCTGTAGCAGGCCGCCGGATTGCAGCCGGGCCACGGCCACACCGAGCGTAATCAGCATCAGCGGAATGGCCATCTGGCCGATCAGTTCCAGCGTATTGGTCAGAAAGAGCGGTGTTTGCCAGCCTTGCCACAGGAATACAGCCCCCAGAACGGTCCCGGCGACAAGCGGCTCGCGCACCACTTTGGTCAGAGAGCCGGCCCCGGCAACCAGCCAGATCCCGAAAGTGAAGGACCAGATCGCCATGATTGCAAAAACGATGATCGCATAGCTCAGACCGATCTCGCCAAAGGCAAATAACGCCAGCGGAAGCCCCAGATTGCCGGTATTGCCAAAGATCAATGGGGCGGCAAATGTGCGCCTGTTCAGCCGCAACACGAGCACAAGCGTCAGCATCGCCAGCGTCACGGCGCCATAGGTCACCACGCTGGCCAGCGACAAGGCGGTCAAGGCTGCGGGGTCGATCTCTGTCTGCATGAGGGAAACGAAAATCAGGCAGGGCACAGACAGTGTCATCGCCATTTGCGTGACGAACTGGATGCGATACTCAAAGCCCAGTTTGACCCATGCATATCCGATCCCGGCCAGCAGAAACACGGGCGCCACAATTTCGAGCACTGTCAGCGCAAGGTTCACAAACTGTTTCCTCTTTTTTAGGGTCCAAGGGTTGGACAAATACCGCCGGAAACGTCTACTAACGTAGGCGAAAGGCTTCAATGCTATGATAAGAACACGTGCGAAATATCATTTGGGCCAGGTTGTAAGGCACAAAAAACACCCCTTTCGCGGGGTGATTTTCGACGTGGACCCTGAGTTTGCCAATACGGACGAATGGTACGAGTCGATCCCAGAGGACAGCCGCCCCAAGAAAGAACAGCCGTTCTACCATCTTCTGGCTGAAAACGATCAAAGCTACTATGTTGCCTATGTGTCGGAGCAGAACCTGATCGCGGATTACTCCGGTGAGCCGGTGGATCACCCCGATATCCCGGATTTGTTCGGCCCCTTTCAGAACGGTGCGTATCCCTTGCATTTTCAGCTGAACTAAACCCTGTGGGGCGTTTCGGCCGTCAGTAGCCCAGGGCACAGCCATCCTTGCGCGGATCGCTGCCGCCTTCGAGCACGCCCGTGTCATGCATCAGGATAGCCTGCGCCCCGCCAATCGCCGTTTCGGGAACGCTGACCGAATGCCCCATGTCGGCAAGCGCCTGACGCACCGCGTCTGAATACCCCCGTTCAACCTGCATATTATCCGCATCAGAGAACGCACGCGGGGCGTCGATGGCCGCCTGCGGATCCATGCCGAAATCAATCATGTTGCTGACAAGCCGCGCATGCCCGTTCGGCTGGTAGGCGCCGCCCATGACGCCAAAGGGCATGATGACCTTGCCGTTTTTGCGCAGCATGGCTGGAATGATCGTGTGCATGGGGCGCTTGCCGCCCTTGAGTTCATTCGGATGGCCTTCTTCGAGGGTAAACCCGGCACCCCGGTTCTGCATAAGAATACCGAATTTGTCTGACGCGATGCCGGAGCCGAAGTCCTTGAAAACGGAATAGATCAGCGAAACCGCCATGCGGTCGCGATCCACCACGGTGATGTAGATCGTATCCTTGTGCACCATCTCGGTCAGTGGGGCAGCAGCGGCCATTGCCGCCTTGGGGTCGATGAGCGCTGCAAGCTCTTTTGCCAGCGTCATATCCAGCATGTGGTCAAGGCGGGTGGTATAGTCGGCATCGGCCAGAAAGCGATTGCGCGCATCATAGGCGAGCTTGGCCGCTTCGGCCTCGATGTGGGCGCGTTCCGTTCCAAAGGGGTCCATGCGGGCCATGTCGAATTGCGCAAGTATATTCAGCATCAGGATCGCCGTGGCCCCCTGTCCGTTCGGCGGATGTTCCACGACATCGACATCCTTGTAGGACCCGGCAATCGGCGTTGTCTCGTCGCAGCCGGCGGTTGCGAAATCTTCCAGCGTATGGAGCCCGCCTGCTGCGGTGAGTGTGGCGACCATGTCTTCGGCAATTTCGCCTGTGTAGAAGGCCGCCGCGCCTTCCTTGGCGATTCGGCGCAAGACCTCTGCCTGCCCGGGTGCGCGGAACAGCTCTCCTTTTTCAGGGGCTTTGCCGTTGAGCAGATAGGTGTCGCGCGCCGAGCCTTGCAAGTTATGGGCGTAGTTCTTCCAATCGAAGGCCGCGCGTGGCGCAACCGGAATCCCATGCTCCGCATGGTGAATTGCCGGGGCAAGAAGGGTATCGAGCCCCAGCTTGCCGACTTTTTCCGACAGATGCGCAAAGGCCGAGACTGCCGTGGGGATGGTGACGGCATGCGCGCTGAAGGCGGGAACAACGCTTTCGCCCGCATCGCGCAGCATGGCCGCGTCCAGAGCAGCGGGCGCGCGGCCCGATCCATTCAGGGAACGGATGGTTTGCTGATCTTTCTCGGACCACAAAACAAAGCAATCTCCGCCGATGCCCGTCATCGCCGGTTCGCACAATCCCAAAAGAACCGCCCCTGCAATCGCGGCATCCATTGCGTTGCCGCCGCGCTCCAGAATGTCGATCGCGGTCTTTGCCGCCAAGGGGTGGGAGGTGGCGCACATCCCTTTGCTGGCAAGAACAGGGGAGCGCCCGGGCAGATGGAAATCGCGCATCGCGGTGGCCTTTATTGAAAACATCTGCGCGCAAACTAACCCATTAGACCGCGAAGTCTATGGTGGCCGTGTGGTCTGGGGGATTTATGAGAAGTCCTCGGCGCCGCGTACTGGGTGGGGGCTATTACACGCAGCGCCGAGGGAAGCTATATGCAGCTACAGGACCCTGTATGATCTTGGAAGAAGGCGGCAATATGATCGCTTCTTGTCGCTTTGGGGGAAGAATTGGGAACAATTGAGGCCCCTCGCATTTCCGGGCATCGCTACGATGGCAGGCCAACTGCGAGCCGCATGTTGAGGTGGTTTTCCTTGCCAACTCGGGCGTAGGTCACGTCCTTTGCGAGATGTTGTATCAGAAGCCAGCCAAATCCGCCTTCAGGCATATCCTGTAGCTCGACATCGAGCGGCGCAGCGGTGACCAATGGGACCTTTTCGTCCGGCAATTTGTTGCCCTGATCCATGACCTTTACCCGCAGACCGTCTGGCTGCTGTATGAAATGGATTGCAATGGGCCCTGCCGGTCCTGTCGGCGGATAGGCATGCTCCACAATGTTGTTGAGCACTTCGGCCAGGACGATTTCGATTGTGCCGGCTTCTTCGACGTCGAGGTCCAGCGGGCGCAACGCCTCGAACACCTTGCGCAATGCCTGTCTGACAGCGAGTTGTCCGCTCTGGACGCAAACTTCGAAAGGGGGCAGCGGCTGCCGTGTCACCGAAAAGATCCTTTCGGCCCCGTTCACTGAGGTTTCAGTTCCGCCAACGCCCCTTCCAATGTAGGAAAAACGCTGAACACTGCATCCATTCGGGTCAGCTCAAAAACGCGCGCGACCGTTGGTGTCAGCCCGGCCAGCGCCAGTTTGCGTCCTTTGCCCATATGTTTCACTGCAGCCACAATCGCGCCGAGACCGCTGGAGTCGATGAACTCAACGCGGCTCAGGTCAAGCACAACAACATCGGGGCCGCCGTCGGTCTGGTGTCGCATGGCATCCTTGAACTCAATCGCGACAGCCGCGTCAATGCGTGTGTCCTGTACGGAAACGATGCGCAGATCCTGTTCTGTTTTGCTTGCAAGTTCCATTGTAAACTCCGACAAACTGGATTGCGGCAGGGTGTATCCCGCAAATCTTTCAAATTCATTGAGCCATCAGAGGGGTTAACAGGATGCGGAGTGTTGTGATCGCCGGGGCAGCCCGCACACCGATGGGCGGTTTTCAGGGCGCGCTCGGGACCCTCAGCGCGGCTGAACTCGGGGGCATTGCCCTCAAAGCCGCGCTTGAGATGTCGAATGGTGCCACGGTTGAAGAGCTGTTGATGGGCTGTGTGCTCCCGGCGGGCCAGGGGCAGGCCCCGGCGCGGCAGGCCGGCTTTTGCGCAGGCCTGGGGGAGGACGTGCCAGCCACCACGCTCAACAAGATGTGCGGGTCGGGGATGAAGGCGGCGATGATGGCATTCGACCAGATCGCCTTGGGTCAATCCGATGTCGTTGCGGCCGGTGGCATGGAAAGCATGACAAACGCGCCCTACCTGTTGCCCAAAATGCGGGGCGGTGCCCGGCTTGGCCACAGTCACGTGATCGACCATATGTTTCTCGACGGTCTTGAAGATGCCTATGACAAGGGGCGACTGATGGGCACCTTTGCAGAGGATTGCGCGGAGACCTATCAGTTTACCCGCGCCCGGCAGGACGACTATGCGCTGGCGTCGCTGTCGCGCGCGCTTGAGGCGCAAAAGAGCGGCGCCTTTGAAGGGGAGATTGCGCCCGTTACGGTGTCTTCGCGCAAGGCAAGCGAGACCGTCGTGGCCGATGAGCAGCCCGCCACTGCGCGCCCCGAAAAAATCCCGCAACTCAAACCCGCGTTTCGTGAGGGGGGTACCGTGACGGCTGCGAACGCCTCCTCCATATCGGACGGGGCCGCCGCTTTGGTTCTTGCCTCAGAAGACAGCGCGCAGGCCCGTGGGATGCCGGCGCTTGCGCGTATCGTCGGGCATGCCAGCCACGCGCAGGCACCGGGGTTGTTTACGACCGCCCCTGTCCCCGCGGCGCAAAAGCTCCTGCAGCGTATCGGCTGGGACAAAGAGAGCGTCGATCTGTGGGAAGTGAACGAGGCCTTTGCCGTGGTGCCTCTGGCATTCATGCACGAAATGGCGCTGGATCATGGCAAGGTCAATGTGAACGGCGGGGCCTGTGCGCTCGGCCATCCCATCGGTGCTTCTGGCGCGCGCATCATCGTGACCTTGCTCAACGCGCTGGAAAAACGGGGTTTAAAGCGGGGTGTCGCCGCGATTTGTATCGGTGGTGGCGAGGGAACAGCCATCGCCATAGAGCGGTCTTGAAGGGCGCGATCCATGAGAGCGGACTATAGCTCACTGGCCAAAACCATCGAGGCGCTGACTGCGGGAGAGACCGATACCGTCGCCCTGATGGCAACGGTCGCCTGCGAGGTGCATCACGCGGATGATCGGTTCGATTGGACGGGGTTTTACCGGGTCACCGCGCCTGAAACGCTAAAGATCGGTCCCTATCAGGGTGGCCATGGGTGTCTGGTTATCCCCTTCGCGCGCGGTGTTTGCGGTGCGGCGGCGCGCACACGGCAGGTTCAACTGGTGCCGGATGTTCACGCCTTTCCGGGCCACATCGCCTGTGCCACGACAACACGGTCTGAACTGGTGTTGCCGGTCGAGAATGCGCAGGGGGATCTGCTGGGCGTGTTTGATATCGACAGCGATCAGCTTGGGGCGTTCGAGAGTGCGGATGCAACGTCCCTCGCGGCGATCCTTCGGTCGGTGTTCACGCGGGCATAGGTAAAGCAGCAGCGTCAAAGCAAGATATTAATAACTTGGTCGCAGCGATGAAATTATGCTGGATTTTTTCACGCGACTCAGGCATCGTGAAAAAAACAGGGAAATTTTCACCAGATGCATCACAGCCTGCCGGATCAACCAAAGACACTGGGAGCCGACTTGCGGGCGCTGCGCAAGTCGCGTGGGCTGACACTGGCAGATCTCGCGGATCAGCTTGGCCGCTCTGTCGGTTGGCTGAGTCAGGTGGAACGTGACAAATCTGACCTTTCCATCAGTGATTTACGCCAGATCGCGGATGTGCTGGACGTGTCGGTTTCAATGCTGTTCCGCCATTCCGCGGCACCCGCGCATGAATCGGGCTATATCGTGCGCAAGCCTGCGCGCCGCAAAATCGGATCGACCATCGAAGGGCTTGTCGAAGAGCTCCTCTCCCCCGACCTGACCGATGACTTCGAGATGGTGCATTCCACTTTCGCACCCGGCAGCCGGATCACCGATGCGGTGTCACGCCCGACGCAGGAGGTCGGGTATCTGGTCTCGGGCCGGTTGAACATCGAAATCTCCGAGGTGGTCCACACCATTCACCCCGGCGACAGTTTTCGCATTCGGGGCGAGGCCTTTCGCTGGTCCAACCCTTTCCCGGACCCCGCTGTGGCGATCTGGGTCATTGCGCCGCCGGTGTATTGAATGAGCTTCGAGGCCTGGACCCTGTTTGCTCTGTTCTGGGTGGTTTTTGTCACCACGCCGGGGCCCAATGCGGTCAACTGCATCACCAATGGCATGCATCTGAGCTTTGGGCGCGCGATGATCGGGGTCGGGGCAATCCTGACCCAGGCGAGCCTGTTTCTACTGCTGTCGGCGCTGGGCATCACCGCGTTGATCGCGGCCTCGCCCGCCGCGTTTTTCGTTGCCAAGCTGGTGGGTGCGGGAGTCCTGATCTACCTCGGCATCCGGGGCTGGATGCTTGCAAAGCAGCCCGTGACAATGGGTGACCGGCCGGCCCGCGCGGTCTATCTCAATGCGCTGGCGATCGCGACGATCAACCCCAAGAGCATCGCGGGGTATCTGGCGGCCTTTTCGCAATTTGTCGCGCCTGACGTGCCGATCTGGGAGCAGATGTCGGTGATCATACCCACCGCACTGACCATCACGGCGCTGAGCTATACCGGGTTTACCCTGCTGGGCGCCGGGCTGGGGCGGGCGGCATTGGGGGCTGTGTTCAATGTCTGGGTGCGCCGGATGATGGCAGCCTGCTTCGTGACCTATGGCGTGCTGCTGGGCACGACAAGCACACCGGGGAGGGGATGAGATGCTGAGAGGAAGCTGCAACTGCAGGGGCGTGACCTTTACCGTGAGGGGAGAGGTGCGCAGCGTATCGAGCTGTCATTGCGGGCAATGCCGCAAACAGTCGGGCCATGTCTGGGCCTCTGCTGTGGCGGAGCAGCCGGACATCGAGATCGCCGGCGATGTACGCTGGTATGCGGCAAGCCCGATTGCCCAGCGGGGGTTTTGCCCGACCTGCGGTGCGTTCCTGTTCTGGAAGCACAAGGACGAGACATCAATGAGTTTCGCGCTGGGGGCTCTCGACGGGCCCACGGGGCTGAAGCTGCAAAAGCACATCTTTGTCGCGGACAAGGGTGATTACTACGAGATCGCGGACGACGTGCCGCAAAGGGAGAACTGACATGGCCGAATTTCCAACAACTGCACGCGTCGTCATCATCGGGGGGGGCGTTGTGGGCGTGTCCGCCCTCTACCATCTGGCCAAGGAAGGCTGGACGGATTGCGTCCTGCTGGAAAAGAACGAACTCACGGCCGGGTCGACCTGGCATGCGGCTGGCAACTGCCCGAACTTCGCGCCCAACTGGGCCGTGATGAACATGCAGCGCTATTCGCTCGAGATGTACCGGACGCTGGCCCAAGACGTCGACTATCCGATGAACTACCATGTGACCGGGGCAGTCCGTCTGGCGCATAGCAAAGAGCGGATGATGGAGTTTGAAAAAGTGGCCAGCATGGGCCGCTATCAGGGTCTCCAGATGGATATCTGCACGCCGGAGGAGCTGCAAAAGCACAACCCCTTCATGGAGACCCACGATCTTGAAGGTGGTCTCTGGGACCCGCTGGACGGCGACATCGACCCGGCACAGCTGACCCAGGCGCTGGCGAAGGGCGCGCGTGATCTGGGGGCGCAGATCGAACGGTTCTGCCCGGCAACCGGTGTCAGCCGCGACGGCGACGAATGGGTCGTGCACACCGACAAGGGCGATATCCGCTGTGAATACGTGGCCAATTGTGCGGGGTATTACGCCGCGCGTGTTGGTGATTGGTTCAAACCCCATGGTGGCCGCGATGTGCCGATGGTGGTGATGAGCCACCAGTATTTCCTGACCGAGGAGATCCCCGAACTGGCGGCCTGGACCAAGGAACAGGGCCACAAGATGCCGATGATCCGGGACGTCGACAGTTCCTACTATCTGCGGCAGGACAAGAACGGATTGAACCTCGGCCCCTATGAGCGCAACTGCAAGGCGCATTGGGTGACCAAGGATGATCCCATGCCGCAGGATTTCTCCTTCCAGCTCTATCCTGACGATCTGGAGCGGTTGGAGTGGTACATCGAAGACGCGATGGAGCGTGTGCCCCTCCTGGGAACAGCAGGGGTGGGTCGGAACATCAACGGCCCCATTCCATACGCCCCCGACGGGTTGCCGATGATCGGCCCGATGCCCGGTGTCAAAAACGCCTTCGAGGCGCATAGCTTTACCTTTGGCATCGTGCAGGGCGGTGGCGCGGGCAAGGTCTTGTCCGAATGGATCATGCATGGTGAGACCGATCGCGATATGTGGGCCGTCGACCCGCGCCGCTACACTGCTCATGCGGATCACGACTTCTGCCTGGCCAAGGCGCTTGAAACCTATGGCCACGAATACGCGATGCATTTCCCGCATCACGAATGGCCCGCCGGGCGCGACAAGAAGTTATCACCGGTTGATGCCCACATTCGGGCGGCCGGCGGTCAGATGGGGGCCTATAACGGGTGGGAGCGGGCCAACTGGTTCGCCAAAGAGGGCGACGACACCTCCGAGGCCGCAACCGAAACATGGGACCGCGAAGGTCCCTGGGCGATCCGCGTGAAAGAAGAGGTTGAAGCGGTGCGCGACGCCGTGGGCGTGCTCGATCTGCCCGGCTTTTCGCGGTTCAACCTCTCGGGCGAGGGGGCTGCGGCATGGCTGCGCGGCCGCATCGCCGGAGCGCTGCCCAAGGCGGGGCGCATGACGCTGGGATACTTCCCGGACAGCCGGGGGCGCATCCTGACCGAGATGTCGATCATCCGGCATGCCGAGGATCATTTCACGCTAATCACCGCGGCCCCTGCGCAATGGCATGATTTCGAAGTTTTGAAAAAACACCTGCCCGGCGGGCTCAGCCTGACCGATCAAACGGACGAATTCTCGACTCTGATCGTGTCCGGCCCGAAATCGCGCGCGCTGTTTGAGCGCATTGGCGCGCAAGCGGATCTGAGCACCGGCTGGCTGACGCATCAGGATGGGGTCGTGGCAGGCAAGGATTGTCGGATGCTGCGCGTCTCCTTTGCCGGCGAACTGGGCTGGGAGGTGCATGCCAGGATGGCCGACATGCCCGCAATCTACGAAGCCGTCATCGGCGCCGGGGCCAAACCGTTCGGGATGTTCGCGCTGAATTCGATGCGGATCGAAAAAGGCTACCGCGCCTGGAAGGGCGACTTGTCGACGGATTATTCGCTCCTTGAGGGGGGGCTCGAACGCTTCGTCAAGCTCGACAAGCCGCAGGATTTCCCCGGAAAAGCCGCCCTGCAGAATGAAAAGCAGCAAGGCAGCAGCAAGCGTTTTGTCACGCTGATCGTCGAGGCGGGCGCACAGGACGCGCCCTACATGTCGCCGCTTTTCCACAAGGATGAAGTAGTCGGAGAAACCACATCCGGGGACTGGGGGTACCGGATCAACAAATCCGTCGCTCTGGGTATGCTGCGCATCGACCTGACCGAACCGGGATCAGAGGTCGAGGTTGAAATCTATGGCCATCGCTACAAGGCTGTCGTGCAGCCGGACCAACCGCTTTGGGACCCCGAAAACGAAAGGCTGCGTGCATGAGCGCAATCGCGCTGCTTGACGGTGGCATGGGTCAGGAACTGGTACACCGGGCGGGGGATCAACCGACACCGCTCTGGTCAACGCAGATTATGATCGACCATCCGGGACTGGTGCAGCAGGTTCACGCGGATTTTTTCGCGGCGGGGGCCACCATTGCCACGGCCAACACCTACGCCATCCATCACGACCGGCTGGCGGGCACGGCGATTGAGGGGCAGTTCGGCATGCTGCATGCACGCGCCCTGGCCGAGGTGCACGCGGCGCGGAAAATCCATGGTTCGGGCAGGGTTGCCGGCAGCATCGGCCCCCTGCGCGCCAGCTACCGACCCGATCTGCACCCTCTGGCAGAGATGGCCGTGCCGCTTTTTGCCGAGGTGGCTCAGACCGTGGCAAGCGGCTGCGACCTGCTGCTTCTGGAAACCGTGGCCTCCGTTGCGCATGCGCGGGATGCGCTGGCGGGCGCGAGGACGACAGATCTGCCGGTCTGGCTGTCGCTCACCGTCTCGGATACGGACGGGACGCATCTGCGCTCCGGCGAACCCTTGGCCGATGCGCTTTACGTGGCCGCCGGAGCGGATGCGATCCTTATCAACTGCTCGGCTCCCGAAGCGGTCACCCAGGCCCTGCCGCTGATTGCTCCGCTGGGCAAACCCATTGGTGGGTATGCCAATGCCTTTGAGCGGATCACCGAGGACTTTCTCAAGGAAAAGCCCACCGTCGATGCGCTCAAGGCCCGGCGGGACATGGGGCCGCGGGCCTATGCCGGCTACGTCATGGAGTGGGTCGGACTTGGCGCCACCATCGTGGGCGGGTGCTGTGAGGTCAGCCCCGATCATATCTCTGAAATCGCACGGCGGCTGCAAGCCGCTGGTCACACACTGGTTTAAAGGATTACTGAAATGGCTATGCCTCCGTCTCATGCGCGCGTTGTCATCATTGGGGGGGGCGTTATCGGCTGCTCTGTTGCCTATCACCTGACCAAACTGGGCTGGAAAGACGTTGTGTTGCTGGAACGCAAGCAGTTGACCTCGGGCACCACCTGGCATGCTGCGGGTCTCATCGCGCAGCTGCGTGCAACTGCCAACATGACCAAGCTGGCGAAGTATTCGCAGGAGCTTTACGGCAATCTCGAGGAAGAGACCGGCGTGGCCACCGGGTTCAAGCGCTGCGGGTCGATCACCGTATCACTCACCGAAGAGCGCCGAGAGGAGATCCTGCGGCAGGCGGCGATGGCGCGGGCCTTTGGCGTGGAGGTGGAGGAAATCTCGCCCTCCGAGGTCAAGGAGCGTTATGAGCATCTGAACATTAAGGGCGTGACGGGGGCTGTGTATCTCGACAAGGACGGGCAGGGCGACCCGGCCAATATCGCGCTGGCGCTGGCCAAGGGCGCGCGTCAACGTGGTGCGCAGGTGATCGAGCGTACGCGCGTGACGGCGATCCGCAAGGAGGGTCGCCAGGTCACCGGGGTCGAATGGGAGCAGGGCGGCGAGACCGGCTTTACCCAAGCGGATATGGTCGTGAACTGCGGCGGCATGTGGGCCCATGATGTGGGCCGCATGGTGGGTGTGAACGTGCCGCTGCACGCCTGCGAGCATTTCTACATCGTGACGGAGGCCATCCAGGGGCTGAAACAACTACCGGTGCTGCGGGTGCCGGATGAATGCGCCTACTACAAGGAAGACGCAGGCAAGATGCTGCTGGGGGCGTTTGAGCCCAACGCCAAGCCCTGGGGGATGGAGGGCATCCCGGCGGATTTCGAATTTGACCAGCTGCCCGAGGATTTCGATCACTTCGAGCCCATTCTGGAGGCCGCCGTCGAACGGCTGCCAATGCTGGCCGAGGCGGGGATCCATACGTTTTTCAACGGGCCAGAGAGTTTTACGCCCGACGATGCCTACCATCTGGGTCTGGCACCCGAACTGGACAACTTCTGGGTGGCGGCGGGCTTCAACTCCATCGGTATCCAGTCCGCAGGCGGTGCGGGCATGGCGCTGGCGCAGTGGATGGAAGACGGGCAGAAACCCTTCGATCTGGGCGATGTGGACATCAGTCGGATGCAGCCGTTTCAGGGCAACAAGAGCTATCTTTATGAACGTTCGGCCGAGTCTCTGGGCTTGCTTTATGCGGATCACTTCCCCTTCCGGCAGAAAGAGACTGCACGGAAAATCCGCCGCTCGCCGGTCTATTGGCAGTTCCTGGATCGTGGTGCCGTCATGGGCGAATTTGCCGGTTGGGAACGGCCCAACTGGATCGCGAAACCGACGCAGACGCCGGAGTATGAGTACAGCTGGAAACGCCAGAGCTTCTTCAACAACATCGCCGAAGAGCACACGGCGATCCGCAACAATGTGGGCATGTATGATATGTCCTCCTTCGGCAAGATCCGGGTGGAAGGGCGCGATGCGACGGCCTTCATGAATTACGTGGGCGGTGGCCAGTATGACGTGCCGGTGGGCAAGATCGTCTATACTCAGTTCCTGAACCCGCGCGGCGGGATCGAGGCGGATGTGACGGTCACGCGCCTGAGCGAGACGGCTTATCTGGTTGTCACCCCGGCCGCGACACGGCTCGCCGATGAGACCTGGATGCGCCGCCATGTGGGCGACTTCAACGTGGTCATCACCGATGTGACTGCGGGCGAGGCGGTGTTGGCGGTGATGGGGCCGAATTCGCGCGAGTTGCTAAACCTGGTCTCGCCCAATGATTTTTCCAATGAAGTCAACCCTTTCGGCACCGCGCAGGAGATCGAGATTGGCATGGGCCTGGCGCGGGTGCACCGGGTGACCTATGTGGGTGAACTGGGCTGGGAGGTCTATGTCTCCTCCGAGATGGCCGCGCATGTTTGCGAGACGCTGATCGAGGCGGGGGCGGAGTTGAACCTCAAGCTATGTGGCATGCACATGATGGACAGCTGCCGGATGGAGAAGGGCTTCCGTCACTTCGGGCATGATATCACCTGCGAGGATCACGTGCTGGAAGCGGGTCTGGGCTTTGCAGTGAAGACCGACAAGCCCGACTTCATCGGCCGTGACGCGGTGCTGCGCAAGAAGGAAGAGGGCCTGAAAAACCGGCTTGTGCAGTTCAAACTGACCGATCCGGAGCCGTTGCTCTATCACAACGAGCCGATCCTGCGGAACGGCGAGTTGGTGGGGTATCTGGCCTCTGGCGCCTATGGTCACACGCTGGGCGGCGCGATGGGTCTGGGATATGTGCCCTGCGAAGGAGAGACTGCCGCTGAGGTGCTCGCGTCGGAGTATCACATCGACGTGGCGGGCACATTGGTGAAGGCGGAAAGCTCCTTGAGGCCAATGTACGATCCGAAATCAGAGCGGGTCAAAGCCTGATCGGGCGCTGACCAGGGGGGCCTCTTGCATGCAGGTGGCGGGGGGCTGATTTACCGCGCATGCCCTGCCGCAGGTGCAGAAGGGTTGAACATTGGCGGCGCTTCTGCGAGCAGACCGCATGAGCACTGACTACGCCCCACCGCAAGACCCTCTGGTGGTTTTGCACGAAGATGCAGAAGTCCTTCTGGTGGATAAACCGGCAGGGCTCTTGTCGGTCCCCGGCAAGGGGCCGCAGCTTGCCGATTGCCTGTTGTCGCGGGTGCAGGCGGTGTTTCCCGATGCGCTGCTGGTGCACCGATTGGATCGTGACACATCCGGCGTGATGATCTTTGCGCTGACGCCCCATGCCCAACGCCATCTGGGTCTGCAATTTGAAAAACGGATGACCCGGAAAACCTATGTGGCGCAGGTCTGGGGGGTGCCGCAGGCCAAAACCGGTACGGTTGACCTGCCACTGATCGTCGACTGGCCTAACCGGCCGCGGCAGATGGTCTGCCATGAGACCGGCAAACCTGCGCAGACAGACTGGCGCGTGCTCAGGGATGATGGGGTTACGGCACGGGTGCTGTTGCACCCGAAAACGGGCCGGAGCCATCAGCTTCGTGTACATATGCTCAGCTTGGGCCACCCTATTCTTGGCGACCCCTTTTACGCCACCGGGCCTGCGCGCGCGTTCCCCCGCCTGATGCTGCACAGCCAGGAATTGCGGTTCAAACACCCGCAGGGGGGGCGATCGATGAAGGTCAGGACAGCTCTGCCCTTTTAAGGCTGCAAACGAGGATCACATAAATCAGCTCTTGACATGATACCTTATGGTTTCATAAAAGGGATACCAAAAGGTATTACTTTTGGAGATCAGATGCCACCGATCCAATCGACCTTCCGCGCGCTTGCGGACCCCACGCGCCGCGACATCCTGGTGATGCTGCGCGACCGTGACCTGACCATCGCCGAGGTGGCGGAGAATTTCGACATGACCCGCGCCGCCGTGAAAAAGCACCTGACCGTGCTGAGCGACGGCGGGCTCATCACCATTCGCACCAGCGGGCGGCAGCGGATCAACACGCTCAACCCGGCGGGCATCGCCACGGTGATGGATTGGCTGACGTTCTTTGACGTCTTCTGGGACGACCGCCTGACCAAACTGAAATCCGAAATTGAAAAGGACACACCATGACAGACCCCGTATTGCGCAAAACGATTTTCCTGAAAGCCCCGCGGGCCGAAGTCTGGGCCTTTCTGACCGAACCGGACAAGCTGGCCAAATGGTTCCACGCGCCCAAACAAGCGCTGTCCCAGGGTCAGAAGCTGGAGATGTATGGCACCACCAGCGGTGATCTGCTGATCTGGGGCGAGGTCAAGGTGGCGCGCCCGCCCGAGTACCTGGAACATACCTTCACGGTGAAACCGATGGGCGATGCGGAGAGCCTGGTCAAATGGACGCTCACGGAGGTGACAGGCGGCACGCAACTCTCGCTGGAGCACTCCGGTTTGACTGCGAGCGCAGAGGCGTTTGGTATGGTGCTGTCGCTCGACAAAGGCTGGGACGAACATTTTGGCCAGATGCGAAGTGTGCTGAACGACCGGGTTGCCGCTTGATCACGTGACAAGCACCGGCGAGCCATCTGACCGGCGATGCCGCCCCCCTGTGCTTTCGTCTGCTGAACGGGCCGCGCCCCTACGAAAGCCTATTTACTTTGATCTGTGTATTGCCCAAGGATTGGGAGATGGTTCTTTGGTGCAGCTTTGCACCTTGGATGAAATGGGAACACGGTCAGGCTCCGCAAACCGGGGCCAATGCCGTGGCTGCCCCCGCAACTGTAGGTGGTTGCCGAACTCGATATGCCACTGGCCGACGGCTGGGAAGGTGAGGGCGGCACAAGACCACGAGCCAGGAGACCTGCCATCGTCACCGGCGCGAGCCACAATATACCACCACCGCACGGAGGGTGCGAGAAGGAGTGCAGCATGCATATCGAAGAAGGCGTCGTTGACGGCGCAAAAATCCTGTTGAGCTACGGGACGGCTCTGACCGCCTTTGGTCTGGCGGGTAAAATGGCCCTTGATACGATCAGAAATGATGGCGGGGTGGCCGCACTGGCCGTGCGCAGTGTCGGGACCACTGCCCTTGTTTTTATGTTTTTCGAGGTTTTTCCGCATTACCCGGTAGGTGTCTCGGAGGTCCACTTCATTCTCGGATCAACGCTTTACCTGCTCTTCGGAGGGGGTGCTGCCGCCATTGGCCTCGCCTTGGGGCTGTTGGTTCAGGGTCTTTTCTTCGCGCCCTTCGATCTTCCGCAATATGGCATGAACGTCACGACGCTGCTGGTGCCACTCTGGGCGGTTGGCCTCTTGGCAAAGCGGATCATCGCACCGCATACGGCCTACGTTGATCTGAAATACACGCAGGCCCTTGCGCTCTCGACGACCTACCAGGGGGGTGTTGTCGCCTGGGTGGCCTTCTGGGCCTTCTACGGGCAAGGCTTTGGGGCTGAGAACATGAATGCCGTGGTCACCTTTGGGGCGGCCTATATGTTGGTGATCCTGCTTGAACCGCTTGCGGATCTTGCGGTTCTGGCCGGGGCCAAGACGTTCAGGTCTCTCTCGACCTCGTCGCTATTCTACAATCGCCTGCACGAAACGGCGAGCTGATGACGGAATCCGGCCCCTAACCGGGCCGGATCTTTTTTGCGAGCTGACAAACGGGGCAGCCCTCTTTGCTGTTGACTGCAGGGCCTGATAACGACTTGCCGCGGCTATTCGGCAGCCCAGCCCGACACGGCTTTGACCTCGAGGAATTCCTCCAGACCAAAGATGCCGCCTTCGCGGCCGTTGCCGGACTGCTTGTACCCGCCGAAGGGGGAGCCCTGCGCGAATCCTTGGCCATTTGTCTCCACCATGCCGGACCGTAGTCTGCGCGCCACGCGGCGGCGCTTCTCGTCATCTTCTGTCTGGACATAGTTTGTCAGCCCATAGGGCGTGTCATTGGCGATTGCGATGGCTTCCTCTTCGCTCTCAAAAGGGATGATCGACAGCACCGGGCCAAAGACCTCTTCGCGCGCAATGGTCATGTCGTTGGTGACATCGGCAAAGACCGTCGGCTTGACGTAGTAGCCCCGGTTCAATCCATCCGGACGGCCCAGCCCGCCCGCAACAAGGCGTGCCTCGGACATGCCAACCTCGATCAGCTTCTGGATCTTGTTGAACTGTGCCTCAGAAACCACCGGCCCGATGTGCTTGCCCTCTTCCGAGGCTGGGCCCACACGGGTGTGCGTGGCCACATCCGCGGCCATTTCGACCGCTTCATCGTAGCGGGACATATGCACCAGCATCCGCGTCGGCGCGTTGCACGATTGGCCGGAGTTTCGGAAACAGCGGATGGCACCGGCCTTGGCGGCTTTCGGGTGGGCATCCTCAAAGATGATGTTGGCCCCTTTACCCCCCAGTTCCAGGCTGACCCGCTTTAATGTGTCAGCCGCCGCCTTCGAGATTGCAATGCCCGCCCGTGTGGAGCCTGTAAAGCTGACCATATCCACATCCGGATGCGACGATAGCTGGCTGCCGACGCCCGCGCCATCGCCGTTGACCAGGTTGAACACCCCCTTGGGAAAACCTGCCGCGTCGATGAATTCAGCAAAGAGCAGACCCGACAGCGGCGCAATCTCCGAGGGTTTCAGCACCATCGTGCATCCGGTCGCCAGGGCAGGGGCTGCTTTCAGAACGATCTGGTTCATCGGCCAGTTCCAGGGCGTGATGAGCGCACAGACCCCAATTGGTTCGAGCAGCGTTTTTTCCGAGGATGTGAAGTCACGTTCAAAACTGAAGCCTTCAAAGGCCTTCAGAAAGCCCTGCAGGTGCCAGCTGCCCGCGCCGACCTGCTGGGCGCGGCTCAACTCAATTGGTGCGCCCATTTCCAGTGACATGGCCTGCGCCATTTCCTCTGCCCGATCATTGTAAACCTCCAGCAGACGTTGCAGCAGTATCTGCCGCTCCGTTTTGGAAGTCTGTGACCAGCTGTCAAAGGCCCCGCGGGCCGCTTTCACCGCGGCGTCCGTGTCCGCCCGGTCGCCCAGCGAAATAACGGCGCATTGTTCCTCGGTGGACGGGTCGATGACCGCAAAGTCGTTCGGTTTAGCGGGGGCGACCCACGCGCCGTCGATGTAAAAATCACGCTTTTGCAACATAGGGTTTTCTCCTTTTGCCGGGCTCGCACCGCCCAGTGTCGGCGGGCACTGTGTCACCGTCCTGCAGAGGCGGCAAGAGGGGGTGCAAGATTGTAAATTCCGTACTAGGTTCCGCAAAGACCCGACCAAAGCATTGCACCGGAGGATATCATGGGCTTGCGTATAAACGACACAGTTCCCGACTTTACGGCTGAAACGGATAAGGGGACCATTCGGTTTCATGACTGGATCGGCGACAGCTGGGCGATCCTGTTTTCGCATCCAAAGGATTTTACCCCTGTCTGTACGACCGAATTTGGCGCCGTGGCGCAACTGGCCGATGAATGGGACAAACGCAACACCAAGGTGATCGGCGTCTCTGTCGATGGCGTTGAAGATCACAAGAAATGGAAAACCGATATCGAGACTGTTGGCGGTGCTGTCGCAGGCTTCCCGATCATTGCAGATGAAGGTCTGGAGATTTCCAAGGCCTTCGACATGCTGCCGGCCGAAGCCTACCTGCCGGATGGTCGCACGCCTGCTGACAGTGCCACCGTGCGATCGGTGTTCATCATCGGACCGGACAAGCAGCTGAAGCTGTCGATGACCTATCCGATGACGGTGGGGCGCAACTTTGCCGAGGTGCTGCGCGCGCTGGACGGGTTGCAGATGTCGACGGGGAACGGTGTCGCGACCCCGGCCAACTGGATGGTCGGCGAAGACGTCATCATACCGCCCACTGTGTCAGACGAAGACGCCAAGGCCAAGTTCGGTGAGTTTGAGACGATCCTGCCGTATCTGCGCAAAACCAAGGCGCCCAACTGATCATGAGCGGGTCGGGGTGACCGGCTCGCTTTACTCCCGCGCGCGGATGCTGTGCTTGCGGTAGCCTTTCCGGCTCAGCCATTTTTTACGGAAGTTCCTGAAATTGAAAACCCGTAGACCCCTCGGCAGGCTTTCTTCGACGTCACGATAATACGCTGCCGTATGTTGCCGCTGCCAGGGTTTGCCGCGGGGCCCCGCGTAATGGATGATCGCGGGGTCGTCGCGGGCGGCTTCCATCTCCTGATCCGAGTAGACGGTCGTCAGATAGCGATAGTCGGCGGCCTGCCGCACGTCCTCCGCCTCATAGAGGTCTTCGAGCACCACATATCGAAGCGGCAACGTCCCGATTTGAGGCGTTGCGATGTTCAGAAGATCAAGGTCAAAGAATCTCAAGCGGTCTCCGATCTGTTCGATCGTATCGAAGTACCTCCGGATCACTTTCCTGTCCCGCATCAGCGAAAGGTTCATCACCATGAAACCCGAAAACACGATCTGGTCTTTGGTGTTTTCCGGGAAATAGTAGTGCAGGATTTTTTCCGGGGTGTTCGTCTCTGCCGCGACCCCTGCCCATTCGATGTCGGAAAGATCGGTTGCAAAGGCGTCGCCCAGGTCGTCTGTGACATACACATCAACGTCCGAATATATCGCCTTGTCCCGATCCGCGAGCACCTCGCTGGCCAGCAGACGGTAATAGACGATTTCTGTCCAGCTGCCTCGTCCCTTTGGCACCCCCTCAAAGCGCGCCGCGGGGATCTCAAAAAACCGCATGCTGTGGCGGGTGCCTTCCACCAGCGTCAACAGATCGGCCTTCAACACGGCGTCAAAGCCGGGATTGAAAATGTTGATCTCGTAGGTGGTTGTCTCTTTCGCGGCGGTCACAAGGGACTTTATGGTGACGCCTGCGCCGATCAGAATGCGATCATCAAAGCACAGTATAATTGGAATATCAGCCATTTAACAGCATTTCCATATTGCGTACCGACTGCGCATAAAGCGCGCTGGCTGATGAAGCCATCGCAGTTTGCATGGTTTCATATGCGTCTGCGCTCATATTTATGGCCTGATGAAGCGCGTCATACATCTCTGCGTCGGTGCCGTAAAAAAGGCTGTTCTGAGGGGTGAGCGCGGTGCCGGTGGCAAAGTCGCATTGCAGGATGCAGGGTTTGTGAAAGCCGTAGCAAAGCTGAAAGCTGCCCGTCGTTTTCACGGTCTTGTAGGGGACGTGATCCGGGTTATCGGCCTGAAACGCGGTTACGATGAAATCGCAGTTTTCAACCTCGCGATACATCTCGCGGAAATCGAGCCGACCGAGCTCAACCACATGCGGGACCAGCCGGGGAGGGATTTCGTTGCCCCCCCTTTTGCCGATCATGCGGATCTCGAAATCCGTCTCGCCTGCATCGATCAATCGTTCAGCCGCGTCATAGACGAGGTTCTGATTGCGTCTCTTGGGACGTGCAGCCCCGACAAGCAGGAAGATGGTCTGGCCGCTGGATTTTGGTGTGACCTCAACCTCTCCGAACTTATGCGGGTTCACAACGACCGAGGCGTTCCCCTTGTAATCCAGCGTGCGCAGGGTGATGCTCTGGTCTGACCAAACCTCGGCATCGATCTGTGCCTTGGCATCATGTTCGACCATATGCAGGTTCTGCGGGATCTTGGATCCAAAGACTGCCCTGAGGTCCACCGAGGTATCAGAAGCATGCGGCAGCTTGCCCGCCGTTGAAATCAAGACGGCTCTTGCCTTGTGGATGTGAGGTTTTTTGACAAATCGTGCGATCTGCCGCTGTGTCAGCCGCGTCAGCACCAGCCGGGGATGTTCAAACCGTGAAAACAACCCTTCGTCAAGGCGTTGCGGGGTCATCAGCACCACAACGCGATGGCCAATATCGAGAAGAATTTGGGCGTAGCCTGGGACGATTTCACCATGGCTGAGCGAACAGGGTTCCCAAAGAACCACGGTATTGCCATCAATCTCGGGCCAGTCTGGTGACAATCGCGCCGCGATCATCCTGAACAAGGCTCGCAGCATAAAGAGACGCCCCTTGAAAAAAAGCCCCCCAAGCCGATCACTCAGGGGGCCTTACTTTATCTGTGTTAGTCGGCGATCTCTTCTTTCTTGACCTCTTCACCGGTCTCCTGATCGACGACTTTCATCGACAGGCGGACCTTGCCACGGTCATCAAAGCCCAGCAGTTTAACCTTCACTTCCTGGCCTTCTTTCAGAACGTCAGAGGGGTGGTTCAACCGGCGGTTTTCGATCTGGCTGACGTGCACCAGCCCGTCCCGCTTGCCGAAGAAGTTCACGAAGGCACCGAAGTCGACGATTTTCACGACCGTGCCGGTATAGACCTGACCTTCTTCGGGTTCGGCCACGATGGAGTGGATCATATCGTAGGCTTTCTTGATCGCTTCGCCGTTGGGGCTGGCGATCTTGATGGTGCCTTCGTCGTTGATGTCCACTTTGGCGCCGGAAACCTCGACGATCTCGCGGATGACCTTGCCGCCCGAGCCGATCACTTCGCGGATTTTATCCGTTGGGATCTGCATGGTCTCAATCCGGGGAGCGTGGATCGAGAAGTCCGCAGCCCCGGTCAGTGCCTTGTTCATCTCGCCCAGAATGTGCATCCGACCGTCTTTGGCCTGTGCGAGGGCTTTTTCCATGATCTCGGGCGTGATGCCGGCGATCTTGATGTCCATCTGCAGCGAGGTGATGCCGTTCTCGGTGCCTGCGACCTTGAAGTCCATGTCGCCCAGGTGATCTTCGTCCCCCAGAATGTCCGACAGGATCGCGTAGGAGCCGTCGTCTTCCAGGATCAGACCCATCGCCACACCGGCCACCGCCGATTTCAGCGGCACGCCCGCGTCCATCATGCTGAGCGAGCCACCGCAGACCGACGCCATCGAAGACGAGCCGTTGGATTCGGTGATCTCGGAGACCACGCGTACGGTGTAGGGGAAGTCAGTTGCTGCGGGCAGCACCGCCTGCAGCGCGCGCCATGCCAGCTTGCCGTGGCCGATTTCGCGGCGTCCGGGAGGGCCCACGCGGCCTGCTTCACCGACCGAATAGGGCGGGAAGTTGTAGTGCAACAGGAAGTTCGATTTGAAGTTGCCGTGCAGCGCGTCGATGAATTGCTCATCGTCGCCGGTGCCCAGCGTGGTCACGACGAGACCCTGCGTTTCACCCCGGGTGAAGAGCGCGGAGCCATGTGTCCGCGGCAGAAGACCGGTTTCGCAGACGATGTCACGGATTTCATCGGTCTTCCGACCATCGATCCGCTTGCCTGTTTTCACCACATCGCCGCGCAGGATCGAGGCCTCGAGGCCTTTCATCGCGGAGCCGAGGTTGGGGTCTTCGAGCTGTTCTTCGCTCAACGCTGCCATGATGGTGTCGCGGGCTGCCGCTACTGCGGTGGTGCGTTCCTGCTTGTCCGAGATTGCAAAGGCGGCGCGCATCTCTGTCTCGCCCGCAGCTTTCACAGCGGCGGAAAGCTCCGAATAATCCGCAGGGGCGAAATCAAACGGCTCTTTCGCGGCGTCTTCGGCCAGCGAAATGATCAGGTCCAGAACCGGCTGGATCTGCTCATGGGCGAATTTCACCGCCCCCAGCATTTCCGCTTCCGTCAGCTCGTAGGCTTCGGATTCGACCATCATCACCGCGTCTTTGGTGCCCGCGACAACCAGATCAAGACGCTGATCGGGATCCAGACGCAGGTCCTGCATGTCGTCCACGGTGGGGTTGAGGACATATTCGCCATCCTCAAAACCCACGCGGCAGCCTGCAATCGGGCCCATGAAAGGCGCGCCGGAGATCGTCAGCGCCGCGGAGGCCGCGATCATCGCGACCATATCGGGGTCATTGACCAGATCGTGGGAGAGAACCGTACACATCACCAGCACTTCGTTCTTGAAGCCGGGGACAAACAGCGGGCGGATCGGACGGTCAATCAGACGCGCGGTCAGCGTCTCTTTTTCCGTGGGGCGCGCTTCGCGCTTGAAAAAACCGCCTGGCACTTTGCCGGCGGCGTAGTATTTTTCCTGATAGTGCACGGTCAGCGGAAAGAAATCCTGACCGGGTTTTTGTTTCTTGGCAAAGGTGACGTTTGCCATCACGCTGGTTTCGCCCAGCGTTGCAATCACCGACCCATCCGCCTGACGGGCCACTTTTCCTGTTTCCAGTGTGAGCGTCTCTTCGCCCCACTGCATCGATTTTTTCGTTTCGTTGAACATCTACGTTTCCTGTGTTGGCCCTGCTGTGGGCCATTTACATAGGGGGCGAATTCCCCCTGACCTCGGTATCTTCTTTATCGGGCGCTGAGGTCCGGGCGCCAGCTTTCAGATTGCGCGGACATACACGAGAATTGGGGGCTTGGAAAGGGAGGGTTTGGGCGTGTTCAGCCCTTGCCCCATGGCTTTCGGGGTGGCTTTTCGTAGGTTGGGGCGGCATCGGGAAAAAGCGCCCCCGTCGCGCTGTCCGCATTGGGCCGGTCAAACCGCTTCATCCAGGGTTTGGCCGGGGCGAAGGCCGGCGCGCGGGTCCATTCGAAGTAACCCAGGGCCCCGCTGGCGGGGATCGGATCAACTGGCCTGGCATCGGCCAGCAGCAGACCGGCCGTGCCACCGAACCATTCGCTGTCGCTTTCGGTAATGATCGCTGTCACCTCAACCGTGCCGATGATGGCACCGCGCACCAGCGCGTCCGGTCGGGGGCAGATCACACCGTGCTTTGCCAGCCGCCAGGAGAGGTAACGGAATTCATCCTGTTTCATACCCGTGGCGGCGTGAATGCAGATTTTTCCCGGTGTCATACGGCCCGCACGGATTGCGTCGAGCGTGCGGTTTTCGATCACTTTACCACCGTGGATGATGGCCCAGGCGGAGGGCTGACGGACCGAAAGAGCAAGGCGGGGTAAGTCTGCCATAAGGCTCAGGTAGCCCTGTCCGGCAGGAGGGCAAAGGGGGCGGCGCCAAGGCCGCCCCTTTCGGAAGGGTCAGTGCGAGAACTTCTTGATCTCACCTGATTTCAGGCGCTCGACATAGCTGGCCAGTTCCTTGCGGACCACTTTCATCAGGAAGTAGAGGGCAAAGATGTTGACCACCGCCATGGCAAAGATCGCGGCATCGGAGAAGTCGATCACAGGGCCAAGGCTGGCTGCGGCACCGATCACGATGAAGATGCAGAAGATGACCTTGAAGATCAGCTCAGATGCTTTGCCTTCGCCAAAGAGATAGGTCCAGCTTTTCAAACCATAGTAGGACCAGGAGATCATGGTGGAGAAGGCAAAGAGCACGACCGCGATCGACAGCACATAGGGGAACCAGCTGATGCCCGACGCAAAGGCCGCAGAGGTCAGCGCCACACCGGAGTTGCCATCCACGGTTGCAATCGCATTGCCTGCTTCGTTCAGCATGTAGTTTCCGGTGTCGGGGTCAATGATCAGCTGCTGCGAGATCACGATGACCAGAGCGGTCATTGTGCAGATCACAACCGTGTCGATCAGCGGCTCAAGCAGGGAAACAAATCCTTCGGTGATAGGCTCCTTGGTTCTCACCGCAGAGTGGGCAATCGCCGCAGAGCCCACGCCGGCCTCGTTGGAGAAGGCCGCGCGCCGGAACCCCTGGATCAGCGCGCCGACAAAGCCGCCCGCAACGCCAAGCCCGGTGAAGGCGCCGACAAAGATCTGACCAAAGGCCCAGCCGATCATATCGTAATTCACAATCAGGATGACGATAGCCGCGCCGACATAGAGGATACCCATGAAGGGTACGACTTTTTCAGTCACCTTCGCGATGGATTTGATGCCACCGACGATCACGGCAAAGACAACAGCGGCAAAGATCAGACCCGTGATCCAGCCGGGATAGTCACCGGTGATCTGGGTGATCTGCGCATGCGCCTGGTTGGCCTGGAACATGTTGCCTCCACCAAGTGCGCCCAGAATACAGAACACCGAGAAGAGGACAGCAAGGATCTTGCCACCGGGCAGCCCCAGTTCGTCAAAGCCTTTGGACATGTAATACATCGGGCCACCGGAAACGGTCCCATCGGGATACTCGTTTCGATACTTCACGCCGAGCGTGCATTCGGTAAATTTCGAGGCCATTCCGAGCAGACCCGCAAGGATCATCCAGAAGGTTGCCCCCGGTCCGCCGATGCCAACGGCAACCGCCACACCGGCAATATTGCCCAGACCAACCGTCCCCGAGAGGGCGGTTGCAAGCGCCTGAAAGTGGCTGACCTCGCCTGCGTCGTTGGGGTCTGCGTAATCGCCTTTGACCAGGCCAATTGCATGCCCGAAAAAGCGGAATTGGACAAAGCCGAAATAGATTGTGAAGACGCTGGCCGCAACCACGAGCCAAAGCACAATCCACGGAAACGACGTGCCTGGAAAGGGGGCAAAAATCAGGCTGACAAAAGGGCCTGTGAAAGTGGCGAAGGCCTCATTGACGCGCGCGTCCAGCGAGGCGGCTTCCTGCGCCATCGCCGGGTTTGCCAGCGCAGCCAATGCGACGGAGGTCGCGAAAAAAACATTCTTGAGTGTCATATGAGATTTCCTATCCGACGACAGTGACAGGGACGCGAGCCTGCATGACAAGGTTTGCGGTAGAGCTGCCGAAAATGCGTTGCGACAGGCCAGATTCGGCTGCGCGACCGACGATGATCTGATCCGCCTTTTCGCTGCTCGCAAGAGCATCCAGCGTATCGGCTACATTGCCGTGCCGCACGATCCCCTCGGCATCGATCCCTTTGGATTTCAACGTCTCCAGGGCAGGAGAGATGACGCGCGACATGGCTGTTGCGATCTCTTCTTCGCGACGCTTGTGGCGCTGTGCGTTTTCTTCGGCGGTCTGAAAAGAATAGGGCGACCACTCGATGACATAGACCACCAGAAGCGAGCAGCTTCCGATCAGCTTTGCCAAGCCTTCGCCATATGCCAGCGCGCGCTCTCCCGAGCTGTGGCCATCAAGGCCCACTAGCAGTTTCGTTGTCATGTGAGGTTTCTCCTGTCGGCTCGCTCTTGAAACCGATTGAGGTCGGGAAAGGCATTTCCTGTTATGCAGGCCGAGCTCAACCGCTAAGCGGTGCTTTGTTCCATTGCCTTTCGCAACCCATGATAGAAGAAATTGGAGGTGTTTTCACCTTTATTTCCCTGGTTCGGAGGAGAATTGCCCAAATTTCAGCGTATCTTCGGGGAAAGCGCCTCTTTTTTGGTTTTTTGTGACAGATGTCACAACCCCGCCGCCAAGACATATCTCGCCAATTCAGGCTTAGCTTTGTGCCCATGCGGCGAGCAAAACGACGGCGAGCATGGACAGGGCCATCACACTATTGATCAGGCGTTGGGTTGTTGTTGGCAAGTTCATCCGTCTGACCGTGATCCCCAGCCAGAGCCAGGCAAAATGGATCGGAATCCAGATCGCATTGACGATCAGAAATTTCAGCGCGATCTCCAGCGGCAGGCTGTCGGGCATGAAGCCAAACCCGGTGAACAGCGCGGTGTTGACGGCATAGGCCTTGGGGTTGATTGTTTGCAGTAATATGCCCCCAAAGACACCGGGTGGGCTTTGGGATTCGATGAAAGCGACTTTGCTGCCGGCAAAGGCGATGCGGAACGCAAGATAGCACAGATAGGTGATCGAGGCGAAAAACAGCAGTGCTCTGATGCGATCATCCGCGAGCAGCAAGGCGGTCAGGCCGCTGACGACGGCGAGGCAGACAAGGTTCGTGCCGATGAAAAGCCCCGCGACATATCGGGTGCCTGCGCGTGCGCCAAAGGACGCACCCACACCGGCTGCAGACAAGACCCCGGGACCGGGTGTTACGATCAGGAAAAAAACGGCGGCGGCGAAGGTCAACATCGGGCCAACGTAACCGATGGGGCTGTGACGTAAAGTGCGGGCTCAACATGAAAAAACCGCGCCGATGTGGGCGCGGTTCGTTTCCTTCATCCCGGGTTTTTGCTACCCAGGAGCGGTATCACAGCTTCTCTACCCTGAACCCCCGCGCCGTGCGGATGGTTTACCGGCGCAGACCAAGGCGTTTGATAAGGTCTTGATAGCGCGCCTCATCCTTGCCTTTCACGTAATCCAGAAGCTTGCGGCGTGTGGCCACCATCTTCAACAGACCACGGCGGCCATGGTTGTCTTTCTTGTGGGTCTTGAAGTGCTCAGTGAGCGTGGCGATGCGCGAGCTGAGAATAGCAACCTGCACTTCGGGCGATCCGGTATCGCCTTCTTTGGTTGCGAAATCTTTCATGACGCGGGCTTTTTCTTCAACTGTAATCGACATCGGGGTCTCCTGTTTTGACGGTTTCGATAAGGCGCCAGCCGGGATGTCGTCCAGCATGGGCCCGTGGAGGGATCGGATCACATTCTGATCGCCGATGCGCGCGTATAGGCGGGATTCCCAAAGATGGCAAATGCTGAATCGGCAGACATCGCAATAAACAGGCCCCGCGCGCTGTTCAGGCGGGTTCAAGACCAATCAAAAGTGCCGCACTCAACGGGATCAGGGCAACATCCGCGACCGAGAGGTTTGGATCACCGTAGATTTCGGCAACGCTTTTGCCATTCATCACCACATGCATCACCTCTTCGTCGTAGGGATCATGCGCAACGTCCACCTCGGGTTCGGCGGTTGCATTCGACATATCGTCCCACACCAGAAGCAGGCTGTCTTCACGGGCGTCGTAATCCAGCACTTCGGCGGTTTGACCTTCCATGATCCAGTCACTGAGCAATATCCGTTCATAGCTTTCATCGCTGGCGAAGGGTGTTTCGTCGTCAGAGGCAGGATCTGCGGCTGCGATGTCCTGTGACGGGGTATCGGTCGGATACCCTTCGAAAAAGGCGCGGTCGAGCGGGTTGATGAGGCCCCTCTCCAACCCGTTCTCGCTCAGCCCGGACGCGCTGTCGCCGCCATCAGTCAAGGCGTCAGCACCGGCATTTTCGGATGTGCGCTCATCTGCAAGCGCCTTGTCGAAGATGTTGACCTCAGGCAAGGCCGCCGCGGCCTCTTTGTCCTCTTCCTCGACGTGAAGAAACAGGTTTTCAGTGTCTTCCTCTCGTTGCTGATCTGCGTTGATCGCGCGGAAGAGGTCATCTGCAAAAGTGGCTTGTGCGCCTGCCGCCTGGCTTTTGAATTGTGCAACGGCATCCGGATTGCCGGGATGCGGCAGGGGCATGTCCTTTGGGCTGGCGATGGTGTCCAGCAGGTTACCCGTTTCCAGGTCTGTCGTGTCGTTGTCGGTCAGATCATCGTCCTGCTCTTCAACGGGTTGAACAGGCACAATCGAGGCCGCGCCCACTCCCATGATACCCATTAAACCAGCCAACCAAAGCATGCGCGACCTCTCTGCGAAAAACCAAAATACCAAAAAACATGCTTGTTCTAGCGAAAATGTCTGACCACGGGGTTAACCGATGAGGCTAAATCCAGACCTTCGGTTTTTGCGCATAAGGCACATAGAGGGGATGCCGGGGGTGCCCGTGTTTTGACAGGCCAAGGTGATAGAGCCGCACAGCCGCGCGGCGCAGGTCGGCGGCCACGTCGGGCCCTCTCCCCCGGTGCGCGCCATGCGTGCCCCATGCCGCGATGACCTGATCGGCCTGCAAGGCGGCCTCCCGCAGAACCGTGTCATTCTCTGGCCCAACCGGATGAGAGGCCCGCCGCATGGCCTGCGGATCGGTATCCCGCCAGGCAAAGATATTTGTGACGCTGAACGCCCCAAAGCCAAGCATCCGCGCGCGCCTTTCGCAGCGTTCCACGGTCGGATCGTTGCGCATCTCGTCAGCCTTGGACGGGTTCAGCATGATGAAGTTGAGGACTGCACCCTCCGCCGACCAGCACCGTGACAAGCGGTATCGGTAGGCCCCGCAGTCGGAGTAGGCCACTTCGGACGTTTTCATGTCATCAGTGTGCTGGCGAATTTGCATGGCGTGGTCATGCCAGCGTCTTTCACCGCGCACAAGCATGCAAAAAAGCCGCCCCCGAGGAAGAGCGGCTTTTTCACGGTCGGGCCGGTTTGACCTAGCCGATGGCGGGCACACGCCGTTCGGGCAAGTCCATGACCACGCCGCGGGTTTCCAGAACCGCCGCGGCCACCACGGCGTAGACGATGTGACCCCAGAGGGCGACCCAGGTGATCCCGGTAAAGCCGAGAAACGGTTTCATTCCGGCCACCAGATGTGCCATGCCGTAGAGGGCAAAGACCCAAAGCGCGACACCATAAAGCGTTGCTGTGACGCTCCAGTGCAATTGCGGCAGCACAGCGCGCTGGAGCGGACGTGCGATGGCGTAATATCCGATCACGTAGAAAATCAGGCCGGTGAGACTGTGCAGCAGATAGGCGGCACCTGCGGGGTTCGCACCAAAGACGGTATTGAGCGTCGCCCCTGCGAGCCCGACCGGGGCGAGCTTTGCGTATCCAAAGAGCGGGCTGAGCGCCTGACCGAAGACATCGAAGGCGATGGTTGCAAGGGCGCCGGCGGCAAAAAGTGTGAAGGCAGTGCGTTTCATTGTCAGAGTTCCTTTTCGTGGTGTCCGGTATCTCGTCTGACCTCAATATGCGGGCAAGCAGGGCGCGCGGGCAGGGGTCTCACACAGCTCTTACCAATCGACGTTCTTTTGAAATAAATCCTGTAACAATGCCCCGGTATCAATGACGGGCGCGCGAGGTTTGCAACGCTTTGAAACAAAGGACCGTATCAGGGGGCGGTGTTCAGGACCCGCACCGGGTGCAACTCACCGGCCTTGTAGCGCCCGATGGCCACGGCCCGCCCGTCAAAGGATGCCCAGCAGGTCTCTCCGTATTCCACGCCGGAGGCGCGCACCATACCGGGATTGCCATGTTGCAGCCGTGCGGCTCCTTCGGCGGTCGCCTTGAGCTCGGGCAGATCATCCAGCGCGTTCTCCAGAGGTAGCACATGCGCATCCAGATCCGGGGATCTGGCCAATGCATCGATCTGATCCAGCGACAGGCCGTCCTCCACGTCGAAAGGCCCTGACCAGATGCGGCGCAACTGCTGCACATGCGCGTGGCATCCCAGCGCCTGACCAAGATCCCGCGCGATGGAGCGCACATAGCCGCCCTTGCCACAGACCATCTCCAGCGTTGCGTGATCTGCATCCGCGCGGTCGATCAGCAGCAGGCTGTCGACATAAAGCGGGCGGGCGGCAATCTGCATCGCCTCGCCGTCGCGGGCGCGTTTATAGGCCCGTTCTCCGTCAATCTTGACGGCAGAGAACTGCGGCGGCACCTGTTCGATATCCCCGATGAACGCGCCGAGAGCCGTCTTGATGTCGGCGTCAGAAGGGCGCTTGTCGCTTTCCGCGATCACTTCGCCCTCGGCGTCATCGGTGTTGGTGGCTTGGCCAAACCTGACTGTAAACGTATAGGCTTTGAGCGCGTCGGTCACGTAAGGAACGGTTTTTGTGGCCTCCCCCAGCGCAATGGCGAGCACCCCGGTGGCGTCGGGATCAAGGGTTCCGGCATGTCCGGCCTTTTTCGCCTCCAGCGCCCAGCGGACCTTGTTGACCACCGCCGTGGAGGTCGGCCCGGCCGGTTTGTCGACGATCAGCCACCCTGAGATGTCCCGTCCCTTGCGTTTGCGCCCCATGCTGTCCTCTTTGCTTGTCTTGCGCGCTCTTAGCCGGATGAGGCGGCGCTGCCTACCCCCGCTGGCCGCGTTACTCGGTTGGGGCTACCACACCGATGATCGGGCCAAGCGCAAAGCCAAAGTCGCTGCGTCCCAGGGCAGGGGCATAAAGCCGCGAGATATTACCGTCAAAGTAAAGCGCGTTCGGCAGCTTCAGGTGATCCCGAAACAGGGTGCCGAAGGCGTGAAAGTTCACCGGCTCCTCCGAGATGGCAAAGACGGCGCGCTGACCGTCGGCAGAGGTGCCGACGCCATTGCGGATATGCAAAGAGGTGCCGTCTTCCAAAAACCTTGGATGCAGGGCGCCATCGATGACCAGCATCGGGCCGGACTGGGTGGCATCCTCGCATGGCGGGCTTTCCGCCAGATAGGCCATCGTTTCGAACACATCCGCCCGTCCCGGACGCAGGCACAGCACCCCGTTCGGCAGCAGGCCGAAATTACCCGGACCCGCGCTGGAGATCACGCGCATGATTTCCTCACCGTCCTCAAGGTAGTGCCCGACGGGGGAGCGATCCTCGTGATACATGCCGGCGTTCATGGCAAAACTCAGCCGTTCTCCGCGCTCGGCAAGCGCGCGGTTGATCGTGGAAAACTGCCCGTAGATTTCGCCCTCCGCATCGCGCAGGAACAGATCGAGCCTTTGGGTCACCGCGTCCACTTCGCAGATCGTGTAGCGGGCGTTCTGATGCGTGACCGTCTCGCAGGTGACCGCCAGGGCGGGCGCTGCCAGGGTCCCGATGCCAAGAGCAAGCAATGCGGCCCGGATCATTCCAGACCCCTGTCCCCCGCTGCCGGGGCGCCCGTGTCGCGCCGGACGTCTTCGCGGTTCAGCATTTCGCGGGTTTCGTCCATCCGGTCGAAGGTTTCGTCAAGTTGAAACCTCAGATCGGGCGCGAATTTCAAAGCCAGCTTCTTCGCCACCAGGCGCCGCAGCTCGCCCTTGTTGCGCGCCAGCAGGGCAATCACTTCATCTTGACCCTGCCCGCCCAAGGGCAATACATAAGCGGTCGCGATCTTGAGGTCGGGAGAAGTTCTGACCTCGCCCACCGTAATCGACAGCCGGTTCAGGTCGCTGTCATGTACGTCGCCGCGCGCCAGGACGTCAGAGAGGGCACGGCGGATGGTTTCACCGACACGGAGCTGCCGTTGTGACGGGCCGGGGCCATCGTGAAATCTGTTTTTTCCCATAGCTCTCATCTAAGCCGTCGCGGACCCTTTGCCAAGCAGACCTCGGCGCGGTACTACGCAAGGTCAATGATGTCAGAAAGGGCTGCCGATGTCGACGCCACTGAAAATTGCCATAACCGGCGTCTCGGGTCGCATGGGCCGCATGCTGGTCGAGACGATAGACGCCTCCGAAAAGGCGGTTGTGGCTGCGGCGGTCGACCGCGACGGCCATGCGTGGATCGGGCGCGACCTCGGCCTTGCGCTGGGTGGGGCCGCCCGCGATGTCTTTGTCACGAGCGATATTGACGCGGCAATCGCTGATGCGGACGCGGTGATTGATTTCACCGCCCCCGCTGCCACGATTGCCTTTGCCGCCGCCGCCGCGCGGGCGGGGGTCGTGCATGTCATTGGGACCACTGGCATGACCGCCGAAGAGATCGGGCAACTTGCAGGCCCTGCTGAACAGACGGTGATCGTGCGGGCCGGCAACATGAGCCTCGGCGTTAATCTGCTGGTGCAGCTGACCAAAAAAGTGGCAGCGTCGCTGGATGAGGATTACGACATCGAGGTGATCGAAGCGCATCACAACCAAAAGGTCGATGCGCCCTCTGGCACCGCGCTGATGCTCGGCGAGGCCGCTGCCGCAGGACGCGGTGTCTCGCTGGAGGCGGTGGCAGACCGGGGGCGCGACGGGATCACCGGGGTGCGGAAACGAGGGGACATCGGCTTTGTCGCGGTGCGCGGGGGCGATATCATCGGCGAACATGATGTGATGTTCGCGGCAACAGGGGAGCGTATTACCCTGCGCCATGTGGCCTCTGACCGGTCGGTCTTTGCCCGCGGGGCGCTCAAAGCCGCCCTTTGGGCACAGGATCGTCCACCGGGAGCCTATGATATGTTGGATGTCCTGGGTCTGAACGCGGATTGACCGGCCGCCGGCACGCAAAACTGCAGGCAAAGTGATCCAATTCACCGCCAACCCCGTACACGATCCAAACCTTATTGTACGGAGATACACTAAGATGCGTGTTTTTACTCTGTCTACACTTTCCGTTGCCGCTCTTTTGGCGGCGGGTCCGGCCTTTGCCGAGTTTTCCAAGGTCGAGGATCAGTCAGAGTTTGTGAGCCTGATCCAGGGCAAGGAGCTCAAGCGGCCTTTCGTCAAGCTGGAGGTGACCTCCAATGGTGAGATTTCCGGCTACGGGGCTGCCTGGCCGGTGACCGGGAACTGGACATGGGACGACGGCTACTTCTGTCGGGACCTGTTCTGGGGCGGTGATCCTTTGGGCTATAACTGTCAGGAAGTGCAGGCGACCGATGATCGTATCCGGTTTACTTCTGACCGGGGTCAGGGCGATTCGGCTGAGTTTCGGTTGCGGTAAATCGCTGGCACGGGCGGCTTCGCGCCAAAACACAGCGTAACACCTGCGGGGCGGCAATCTGTCAGAAGTCGACAGCGATGCCCTTTTTCTCCCAATCGCCGTAGCGCACGGGCTCCGGCCCGTCGCGGCCGCCCAGTTCCGGGGGCAATTCAACATCTTTGGCGGCTTTGCGACGCGCCTCGGCCTCGGCCAGGGCGCGTTGGGCTGCGGGTGGCAGGGCACTGGTGTCTTGGGTGTCTTCAGGTTGGTCGCTCATTTCGCTCTGTCCTCCGGCTCACGCCTTGATATACGTCGCAACACCTTGCAGACAACCCGGCTGCGACACCACAACCGCGAGACACCCATGTCAGACACCGGCCTTCCTGCGCGTCAAAGCGCTGTTTACCTTCTCGATCAGGTGCTGGGTGAAGGGCGTCTGATGTCCGAACTTCTGACCGCCGGTGCGCTTGATAAACTGGCCCCGGAAGATCGCGCGCGGGCGGCCCGGCTGGCGCAGGAAACCCTGCGCGGGCTGGAACGCGCGGACCGGGTGTTGCAGAAACATCTGTCCAAATACCCGCCTTTGACGGTGCGCAACGCCTTGCGTGTCGGGACAACCGAGCTTTGCACGGGGACCGCGGCGCATGGGGTGGTGAACGCGATGGTCGAGCTGGTGTCACGCCATCGCAGGTTGGGGCACCTCAAGGGGCTCACGAATGCGGTTCTGCGCAAGGTCGCGGTCGACGGGCCCGAGACCTGGGCCGCCTTGCGTCCCCCGCGCCTGCCCAAGTGGTTGCGTGGTCCTCTGGTGCAGGCCTGGGGGGCCGAGGAAATGGCCGCGATGGAAGCGGCTCATTTTCAGGGCGCGCCGCTGGATCTGACCGCGAAAACCGATGCCGCAGCGGTGGCGGAGATGACCGGCGGGCAGCTTTTGCCAACCGGGTCTGTCCGGGTTGCGGCGGCGGGGCAGGTCTCTGCTATGCCGGGGTTCGCGGCGGGCGACTGGTGGGTGCAGGACGCAGCCGCAGCCCTGCCGGTCAAGATGCTGAACCCCCAGGCGGGGGAGGTTGTGCTTGATCTTTGCGCCGCACCGGGCGGCAAAACCCTGCAGTTGGCGGCGGCAGGCGCGCAGGTGACGGCTGTCGACGATTCGGCAGCCCGGATGAAGCGGGTCGAAGAGAACCTTGCCCGGACCGGGCTGGTGGCGCAGTTGCGGGTCGAGGATGCGCGGCAGTCCGATGGCCAGTTCGACGCGGTCCTGCTGGATGCGCCCTGCTCGGCAACGGGGACGATCCGGCGGCATCCCGATCTGCCGCATGCCAAGGACGGATCGGAGTTCGGTGGTCTCATCGCGTTGCAAGCCGAGCTCATCGACCACGCCTGGACATTGGTCAAACCCGGCGGTCGTCTGGTCTTTTGCACCTGTTCCCTGCTGCCCGATGAGGGTGAAGTGCAAGTAGATGAGGCGCTGGAGCGGCACCGCGATATGGCAGCAGACACATCGGCTTCCGGGATCGACGGCATTAATCCCGCGTGGCGCACCCCCGAAGGCGGTCTGCGTCTGCGACCGGATTTCTGGCCTGATCTGGGTGGGATGGACGGGTTCTATATTGCCGTCTTGCGAAAGGCTGGGTGACACTTTCGGGCCCCGCCGTTGCAAGACGTGATAAAGAACGGTGACTCCGCGCAGTCCGCAGGTTAACATGTGGCCAACGCGCCGCCAGAGCGCTCCAGGCAGAGATTAACATGTCCCATAACAACAGTTTTGCGGCCAAGAAGGTGCATTTCCTGAACCGCTGGCACGCGATGCGCGCAGGCCGCATGAAGGCCCGGGCTGTCGGCTTCGTCTCCTCGCCTGAGCCCCGCACCATCGGGAGTTTTGCGCGCGGTCGGCAGTTGCTGGCGGGTAATTTCCTCTTTGCCGGGCATCTGCTGGAGCAAAAAGGGGCGGATCTGTGGGACCTGCCCATCCCGAATGCGGATTTCGAGCTTGAGCTCAACGGGTTTGAGTGGCTCGACGATCTGGCTGCGGTGGGCGATGTGGCGGCGCGCGAGGCGGCACAGCGCTGGCTGTGGGGCTGGATCGAACGCTACGGACGCGGACGCGGGCCGGGATGGACGCCGGATCTGACCGGACGGCGGCTGATCCGCTGGATCAACCATGCGCTCTTTATGCTGCGGGGCAGTGACGGGCCAGACAGTGATGCGTTCTACCGCAGCCTGCATCAGCAGACGCATTTCCTCGCCAGGCGGTGGCAGGGGGCGGCGCACGGCTTGCCCCGGTTCGAGGCGCTGGCCGGGCTGATCTACGCCGCCCTGTCTCTGGAGGGGATGCAAGCTGTTGCCTTGCCCGCGGTCAAGGCACTGGCGCGGGAATGCCGCACGCAGATCGACGACCAGGGCGGGCTGCCATCGCGCAATCCCGAGGACCTGCTTGAGGTCTTTACGCTGCTGACGTGGTCCGCGATGGCGCTCTCGGATGCGGGCTATACCCCGCCCGCTGACCACCTTGAGGCCATCGACCGGATTGCTCCGACCTTGCGTACCCTGCGCCATGCGGACGGAGGTCTGGCCCGGTTTCACGGGGGAGGGCGCGGCACCGAGGGGTGGCTCGATCACGCGCTGGCGCAGGCCCGCGTCAAACGACGGCAACCCGATGGCCTGTCGATGGGCTTTGCCCGGCTCTCGGCGGGGCGGACAACCGTCATTCTGGACGCCAGCAGACCGCCACGGGGGCGTGCGTCGTTCAACGCGCATGCCTCGACCCTGGCGTTCGAGGTGACATCGGGGCGCAGGCAACTGATCGTGAACTGCGGCTCGGGTCGGACGTTCGGGCCGGACTGGCGGCGCGCGGGTCGGGCCACGCCCTCGCATTCGACCCTGTCGCTCGATGGTTATTCAAGCGCGCGCCTTGGGCCACCGGACCCCGCCACAGGCCAGGAGGAGCTGATCGAAGGTCCCACCCATGTCCCGATCGAGATCGGCCACGCAAGCGACGGTTTGCGCTTTCAGGGCGGCCATGACGGGTTTGTACCCACGCATGGGTTGACCCATGCCCGCACACTCGAAGTGACCTTTGACGGGCGCGGGATCGCGGGCGAGGACATGCTGTTTGCGATGCAGGAGAGCGATAAACGTCGCTTCGATCTGGCGCTGGATGCCACCAGGCTTGCCGGTATCGCCTTTGACATCCGCTTTCACCTGCACCCCGAGGTGGATGCCACGGTCGATCTGGGGGGCGCTGCGGTCTCCATGGCGCTCAAGAGCGGTGAGATCTGGGTGTTCCGGCACGATGGCGGGCAGAAGCTGCGCCTGGCTCCCTCGGTCTATCTGGAAACCGGTCGATTGAAGCCCAGAGCCGCAAATCAGATTGTGCTTTCCGGGCGGGCTATGTCATACGCCACTCGTATCCGCTGGTCCTTGTCCAAAGCGCAGGAAACTGCAATTGGCGTGCGGGATCTGAGCCAGGATATGTTGGATTTGACCAAGTAAACCGCCCAAAGGACCCCTGACATGACCCATCTTGCCCCCTTGCGCCGCGCGCTGCTTTCCGTCTCCGATAAAACCGGGTTGGTGGATCTCGGCACGGCACTGGCAGCACGGGGGGTTGAATTGCTCTCCACCGGGGGGACGGCAAAGGCCCTTCGGGCTGCGGGCCTTGAAGTGCGGGATGTGGCGGATGTTACCGGTTTCCCCGAGATGATGGACGGTCGGGTGAAAACGCTGCATCCGGTGGTGCATGGTGGTCTGCTGGCGTTGCGGGACAACGACGCGCATGTGGCCGCGATGCGGGCGCATGACATCGGGGCGATCGATCTGGTGGTCGTCAACCTGTACCCTTTTGAGGAAACCGTTGCCAAAGGCGCAGGCTACGCCGAAGTGATCGAGAACATTGATATCGGTGGCCCGGCGATGATCCGTTCTGCCGCAAAGAACCACGGCTTTGTGACCGTGGTGGTGGATGTACAGGACTACGACGCGGTTCTGGCAGAGCTTGAGGCCCATGACGGGCAGACGACCTACGCCTTGCGCCAGCGTCTGGCGCAGGTGGCTTACGCCCGCACAGCGGCCTATGACACGGCGGTGAGCACCTGGATGGCGGCGCAGGTCGACGAGACGCCGCGTCGGCGGACCTTTGGCGGGACACTGGCGCAGAGCCTGCGCTATGGCGAAAATCCGCACCAGCAGGCGGCGTTCTACACAGATGGCAGCGCCGCGCCGGGGGTGGCGACCGCGACCCAGCATCAGGGCAAGGAGCTGAGCTACAACAACATCAACGACACCGATGCGGCCTTTGAGCTGGTCAGCGAATTTGACCCGGCAGATGGCCCGGCCTGCGCGATCATCAAACATGCGAACCCCTGCGGCGTGGCGCGGGGTGCTTCGCTGAAAGAGGCTTACACGCGGGCCTTTGACTGTGATCGAACCTCGGCCTTTGGCGGGATCATCGCGCTGAACCAGCCGCTCGATGCGGCGACAGCGGAGGAGATCACCGGGATTTTCACCGAAGTGGTGATTGCGCCCGAGGCCGATGCCCACGCGCGCGCCGTTTTTGCGCAGAAAAAGAACCTGCGCCTGCTCACGACCGGCGGGCTGGCGGACCCGCGCGCGGCGGGGCTGGCGGTGCGGCAGGTCTCCGGTGGCTATCTGGTGCAGGACAAGGACGTGGGGCACGTCAGTGCGGATGACCTTAAGGTCGTGACCAGGCGCCAACCGTCCGAGCAGGAGATGGCGGATCTTCTTTTCGCCTGGACCGTGGCGAAACACGTGAAATCCAACGCGATCATCTATGTAAAGGACGGCGCCACCGTGGGTGTGGGGGCGGGGCAGATGAGCCGGGTCGACAGCACCCGGATCGCCGCGCGCAAGGCCCAAGACATGGCCGAGGTCATGGGGCTGCCCGCGCCGCTGACGCAAGGGTCTGTTGTGGCCTCAGATGCGTTTTTTCCTTTCGCTGACGGGCTGATCACCGCTGCGGAGGCGGGCGCGACCGCGCTCATTCAACCGGGCGGCTCAATGCGGGACGAGGAGGTGATCGCCGCGGCGGATGCGGCAGGGCTGGCGATGGTCTTTACGGCCATGCGCCATTTCCGGCACTGACGGGGAGAACGGGATGCGCTGGCTGTATATTGCAGGGATCGTGGCTTTCCTGATCGATCAGATCAGCAAATATGTCGTGATCCATATGATGGAGCTGTGGCGGATCAGAACCATTGACGTGTTGCCGCCGCTGATCAACTTCCGCTACGGCGAGAACCGCGGGATCAACTTTGGTCTCTTTGACGGCGGCTCCGAGGCGGCGCGCTGGTTCCTGATCCTGCTGGCCTTCGGGATTTGTATCGCGGTTTTCATCTGGGCGCGCCGAAATCATCTGGGGTCCTGGGGCTGTGCTGCGGGCGGTTTGCTAATCGGCGGGGCGTTGGCCAACGTACTGGACCGCCTGGTTTACGGCTACGTCCTCGACTTCCTCAATATGTCGTGCTGCGGGATCAATAACCCCTTCGTGTTCAACCTGGCGGATGTCTTTATCTTTGCCGGGGCCATCGGGCTTGTGTTTCTGGCGCCGGACAGTCGGCAGGACGACAAAAAAGGTCAGTGACATTACCCGCCCCTCTGGCGTATCTAGAGGCAATCGCAAGGAGACCTGATATGCGCCCTGTTCTGGCTCTGATCCTGATCATGATCGCCGTAAGCGCCTGTAGCAACCAAGGCCTGCGCAATTTGCAACCCACGTCGAGGGGCCCGGACGAGTTCATCGTCGAGCCCAAGGCGGAGCTGACGCTGCCCACCGATTTTGCAACCCTGCCGACCCCGACACCGGGGCAGTCAAACAGAACAGACAGCGATCCGATTGCCGAGATGGTCACCGCGCTGGGGGGGCGTCCGGGCGACGCCTCTGCGCCTGTCCCGGCCTCCGACGGGGCGCTGGTCACAGCCGCGAGCCGGTTCGGCGTCTCCCCGGACATCAGGCAGTCCCTGGCGACCGAAGATGCCGAATTCCGCAGCCGGCAGTCGCGCTTTACCCAGTTCAAGCTTTTCCCCGAAGACCTCTACAATGACGTCTACAGCAGCCAGGCGCTGGATGCGCGCGAGACAGCCGAAGCCTGGCGCAGGGCCGGAGCGCGCACGCCGAGTTTTCCCCCCCGGCAATGACGTGAAAAACACAAAACCGGCCTCACTTTCCTGACAGTGTGCCTTGAACCGGGGCGGTTGCAACGTACTTTCTGCACAACACCGGTATGATTTACTTGTCGGAAGGACAGCTCATGTTGCGATTGACGGCGTTTGCGGCGCTCTTGGCGTTTTTGCCCGGACTGGGCCAGGCCGAGGAGGAAGCCGTAACAACTTTTGAACTCGACAACGGGATGAAGGTGGTTGTCGTCGAAGACCACCGCGCGCCGGTTGTGCAACACATGGTGTGGTACCGCGCGGGGTCAGCGGATGAGCCCAAGGGATCGTCCGGCGTGGCGCATTTTCTTGAACATCTGCTCTTCAAGGCCACCGATACGCTGGAAGACGGTGAGCTTTCTGCCACTGTCGCGCGCAATGGCGGGCGGGACAACGCCTTCACATCATACGACTATACGGCCTATTTCCAGCGGGTGGCCGCTGACCGGCTCGGGCTGATGATGCAGATGGAGGCGGACCGGATGAAGAACATCCGTCTGACCGAGGAAAACATCGCCACGGAACGTGACGTTATCATCGAAGAGCGCAACCAGCGGACGGAGAATAATCCCGGCGCGCTGTTCGGGGAACAGATGAACGCGGCACAGTTCCTCAACCATCGCTATGGCGTTCCGATCATTGGCTGGATGCACGAGATGCAGACGCTGGATATGGACGATGCCCTGAGCTTTTATGACATCCACTATTCGCCCAACAATGCGATTCTGGTGGTCTCGGGGGATGTGACCCCGGAGGAGGTCCGCGCGTTGGCCGAAGAGCATTACGGCAAGATCCCCGCCAACCCCGATCTGCCGGAGCGTATCCGATCCCAAGAGCCCCCGCAGACTGCGGAACGGCGGCTGATCTACCGGGACGCCCGCGTGGCGCAGCCCTATGTGCGCCGGTCCTACCTCGCGCCGGAGCGTGATCCGGGGGCCCAGGAAACCGCTGCGGCCCTGGTCTTTCTCAGCGAGATTCTGGGCGGTGGCACAACCTCTTTTCTGGCCGAAGAGCTTCAATTTGACAGCCAGATCGCGACCTACACCGCGAGCTTTTACCGCCCGGTGGCGCTGGATGACACGACCTTCAACCTCATCGTGGTGCCACGCCCCGATGTGACATTGCAGCAGGCCGAGGATGCCATGGACGCGGCGTTGGCTGAATTTCTGGAAACGGGTGTCGATGCCGAACAGCTCGACCGGATCAAGTTCCAGATCCGGGCCGACCAGATCTATGCGCGTGACGATGTGGACCGGATTGCCAACAGGTACGGGCAGGCACTGGCTTCGGGTCTGACGGTCGAAGACGTGCAGGCCTGGCCCGATATCCTCGCAGCCGTTACAGAGGCGGATATCATTGCCGCCGCCCGAGACCTGCTTGACCGGCGTGCGTCGGTCACCGGATGGATCATGCGTGAAGAGGTGACACAATGATGCGTTTTTTCCTGTCGATCATGACTGTGGTCTGTCTGTCGCTGCCCGCTGCGGCCAATGTTGACATCAAGGAGGTCAAGACACCCGGTGGTCTGACCGCCTGGTTGGTGGAGGATCATTCAATCCCCTTCACGGCGCTGGAGATCAGGTTTCGCGGCGGTGCCTCGCTTGAAACTCCCGGCAAACGCGGAGCAATGAACCTGATGACCGGTCTGCTGGAAGAAGGCGCCGGAGAGATGGACGCACGCGCTTTTGCGCGCTCGGTCGAAGGGTTGGCCGCGTCGATCAGCTTCGGGCTGGATGATGACGCGCTCTCGGTCTCGACACGGTTTCTGACGGAAAACCGCGATGAGGCTGTCGCACTCTTGCGGGCCGCGATCCACGAGCCGCGCTTCGACCAGCCGGACATCGACCGTGTGCGCGAGCAGGTCCTGAGCAACATCTTATCCGATGCAAAGGACCCCGATGAGTTGGCGAGCAAGGCGATGGGGCGTATCCTTTATGGCGATCACCCCTATGCCACTTCCATCAGCGGGACAACGGAATCGGTTACCGCGCTGACGCGGGAGGATCTGGTGGTCGCGCATAGAGATATTTTTGCGCGTGACCGGATTTACATCGGGGCCGTGGGGGACATCACGGAAGAAGACCTTGCTACCCTGCTTGATGGGCTCTTGGGCGACCTGCCGGAGACCGGCGCGCCGATGCCCCCGCGCGCGGATGTCGACATTCCCGGCGGCATCACGGTTGTGCCCTTTGAAACCCCGCAGTCCGTCGCGCGCTTTGCGCAACGTGGGATCAAGATGGATCACCCGGATTATTTCACCGCCGTGGTTCTCAACCACGCCTTGGGTGGTGGCTCGTTCGAGAGCCGTCTGATGGATGAGGTCCGCGCCAAGCGGGGTCTGACCTATGGCGTCTACTCCTATCTGGCAGGCAAGGATCTGGCCGAGGTCTACATCGGCGCGGTGAGTTCCGCCAATGATCGCATCGCGGAAGCGGTCGAGGTGATCCGGGACGAATGGGCCAAGGCCGCTGCGGAGGGTCTGACGCCCGAGGAAGTTGAAAATGCCAAGACCTATTTGACTGGTGCCTATCCGCTGCGCTTTGACGGCAATGGGCCGATTGCAAACATCATGGTGGGCATGCAGATGCTGGGCCTGCCGATTGATTACATCGCGACCCGCAACGACCGGGTCGACGCGGTCACCGTCGAGGACGTCAAACGCGTGGCCGGTGAATTGCTTGACCCGGAGGGGCTGCATTTTGTGGTGGTCGGGCAACCGGTCGGGCTGGAAAGCACCCCGGCGAACTGAGGCTCAGACCTGTGCGTCCTGGCAGGGGGGCACGTCTAGGCACCGTAGGGCACCCAGATGTTCTTGACCTCTGTGGCGGCCTCCAGAAAGGCAGGCCCCTGACCGTCGCTGCCCGACCAGTCGCGCGCCATACCGTTGTTCACCCACGTCCGTTTGAGGTTGCTGGCAGAGGCGCGCTCGACCTCTTCGCTGAGCGGGGCCGCGCCGAAACTCCAGACACCGTCGATATCCATGTGAGCGGCCATGTCGCCCGCCACATCGCCGTGCGGGCCGGTCAGGATGTTGACGACACCCGCTGGAACATCCGAGGTTTCCAGTACTTGAACGAAATCGGTGGCCGCGAGGGGGAAGGGTTCTGACGCGGCGAGGATCACGCAGTTGCCCATGGCAATGGCGGGCGCCATGCAGGAGATCATCCCCAGCAACGGTGCCTCATTCGGGCAGATCACGCCGATCGTGCCGACCGGTTCCTTCATGGCCAGGGCGATCCCCCGGATCGGCACACCATGGATTTGCCCATCGTATTTGTCGGCCCAGGCCGCGTAGGTAAAGAGCCGTTTGATGGCCAGGTCGACCTCCTCCGCGCCCGCCTTGCCGCCCTGCATCGCATTCAGCCGCTTGGCGAACTCGTCTGCGCGCGCCGACAGGTTCTCGGCCAGATAGTAGAGGATCTGGGCCCGCAAATGGCCGGTTGTCTGCGACCAGCCCTTTGCCGCCTGTGCCGCCTCGACCGCGTTGCGCAGGTCCTTGCGATTGGCCAGAGAGACATGTCCGATAAGTGCGCCCGACTTTGCCCAGACCGGGCGCGAATAGCCGCCGTCCGGGCGGGTCTGCTTGCCCCCGATATAGAGCTTGGCGGTGCGGTCAATGGGATCGGCGGGGGCGTCATCGCCCGCGAACGCTGTGATCTCCTTGAGCGGTTTCGCTTTGCCCTTGGGTTTGGTGTAGGCGGTCAGCCCTTCCCAGCCGCCTTCGCGGCCAAAACCGCTTTCGCGCACACCGCCAAAGCCCGCAGCGGCATCCATCATGTTGGTGCTGTTGATCCAGACGATGCCTGTGGCCAGCTTGGGTGCGATATCGAGGGCGAGGTTGATGTTCTCGCTCCACACCGTCGCGGCCAACCCATAACGCGTGTTATTGGCCAGCTGCACGGCCTCGGCGGGCGTTCTGAACGTCGTCGAGACAAGAACGGGGCCAAAGATTTCTTCCTGCATCAGCGTATCGGCGGGGTTCAGGCCGGTCACCAGCGTCGGGGGGTAGAAACACCCCGTGCCGGGGATCTCGGTTGCGGCCAGATGACTCTCGCCTGCGTCATTGGCAGCCATGAGCGCAGTGATCCTCTGCAATTGCGCCGGATCGATGATGGCACCCACGTCGATGCTCTTGTCGAGAGGGTTGCCGACCCGCAGTTTGTCCATCCGCGCCCGCAGTTTGCGATAGAAGAGGTCGGCAATCGGCTCCTGCACCAAAAGCCGCGCGCCCGCACAGCAGACCTGACCCTGATTGAACCAGATCGCATCCACGAGCCCTTCGACGGCGCTGTCGATATCGGCGTCATCGAAAACGATGTAAGGGGACTTGCCGCCCAGCTCCAATGTCAGGGCTTTGCCGCTGCCTGCGGTGGCCGCCCGGATGCCCCGCCCCACAGAGGTAGACCCGGTGAAGGCGATTTTATCCACCTGGGCCGCGACGATCTTCTCGCCCACGGTGCCGTCTCCGGTGACGATGTTGACCACGCCTTTGGGCAGGCCGGCCTGCTGGCAGATCTCGGCAAAAAGCAAGGCTGTCAGCGAGGTCCACTCCGTCGGTTTCAGCACCACGGTATTGCCCATCGCCAGAGCAGGCGCGATCTTCCAGGCCAGCATCAACAGCGGGAAGTTCCACGGGATGATCTGCCCGCAAACGCCCAGGGCGCAGCGGTCGGGCAGCGCGTCCTCCATCAGCTGCGCCATGCCGGCGTGATAGTAGAAATGACGCTGGGCCAGCGGGATGTCGATGTCACGCGCTTCGCGGATCGGTTTGCCGTTGTCGAGCGTTTCCAGAACCGCAAAAAGACGGCTGTGTTTCTGCAACAGCCGGGCCAGTGCATAAAGATATCTGGCACGACCATGCCCGCCGAGCGCCTCCCACTTGGGCTGGGCCTTGCGCGCGGCGCGCGCGGCGGCATCGACCTCTGCCTGTGTGGCCTGTGTCAGTGTCGCCAAGAGATCGCCTGTCGCGGGGTTGTGGCTTTCAAATCCCCGGCCGGGCTTGGTAAAGCTTCCGTCGATGAAATGGCCAAACCGCGCGCCGTGCCGTTTGATCCAGGCGCAGGCTTCTGCCGCAGTTTCCGGCGCTGTCCCATAGTCCATCGTTTCGAAAATCTCGGAGACGGTCATCGGGGCGGTCCTTTTCTAAGGTTAGAGGCGCGGTCGGGTCTAGCTCGTTGCATGTCGGTATGCGGCGGAATAGCTGCCCGTCACATGATGTTCGAGCTGGCGCTCGATGTCATTGAGCAGGGATGAGGCTCCAAAACGAAAGAGATCCGGACGCAGCCACCTGTCGCCGAGCTCTTCTTTCAGGAGCGCCAGATAGGTCACCGCATCCTTGGCCTTGGAAATGCCGCCGGCCGGTTTATACCCCACTCGGTAGCCCGTGCGGTCGTAGTAGTCGCGAATGGCGCGGAGCATCACCAGTGTGACCGGCAGGGTTGCATTGACGGCTTCCTTGCCGGTGGAGGTTTTGATGAAATCCGCGCCCGCCATCATGCAGATCATCGACGCGCGCGCGACATTGCGCAGATTGCCCAACTCGCCCGTGGCCAGAATGGCTTTGACATGCGCATCGCCACAGGCGGCACGAAACGCCCTCATCTCGTCATAGAGCGCTTGCCAGTCGCCGGTCAGCACATGCCGGCGCGAGATGACGATATCGATCTCGGCGGCCCCTGCTTTCACGCTCTCCTCGATCTCTGCAATGCGCAGGTGCAAGGGCGAGAGCCCGGCGGGAAAGCCGGTGCTGACCGCGGCCACCGGAATGCCGGAGCCCTGCAGTGCGCGCAGCGCGGCGGGGATCATTTCGTGATAGACGCAGACCGCCCCGGTGGTGAGGGTGGGCATGTCCAAAGCGCGCAACAGATCGGCCGAGACGGGCTGGCGCGCCTTGGCGCAGAGCCGTGCCACCCGACGTTCCGTATCATCCCCGGACAGGGTCGTCAGATCGATGCAGGAAATGGCCCGCAGCAGCCAGGCCGCCTGATGGGATTTCTTGACCGAGCGGCGTGCGGGCAGGCTTGCCGCCCGCCTTTCGATCGCCGAGGTATTGGCCTGCAGGCGCATCACCCAGTTCATATCAAGATCCATGCCCGGATTGCGCGGTTCTGTGACCTGAGGCAATTGAGGTGCCGAGGTGTGTGATGGCCCGGATTTGGTCTGCGTTTGCATGGCGCGTTTTCCCTCGTGACGAGGCCTAGAAACTCGCATGGCGCTGGCACCAAGGCAAGCAGGGTCCCGCAGCGTCATTAGCGCCACGTCACGACTTCGCGTGAAGATTTTGCATCCTGATTGAGCGAAAACACAGGGTACAAGCCAAATTTTGATGAGAAAATGACCAAATACTGGCCAAAGGCGCTCCTGTACATGCGAATTATTCTCAATTAAGTTGACTTCTTGCGAATGACTCGCATATTCAGCTTTATGACACAGATTGCGTTTCATTCTCACCTAACGCGCCGGAGCCTGCTGAGCGGGGTCGCGGCGGCAGCAGCACTTGGTGCCATGGCACCGCGCGCCTTCGCGGCGGGCGGGCTCGAAATTGTTGCAACGACAGGCATGATCGCGGATGCCGCCCGCAATGTGGGGGGTGATCTTGCCGCCGTGCAGGGGCTGATGGGCGCGGGCATCGACCCGCATGCGTACCGCCAGACACGCAGCGACATCGTTGCCATGACGCGCGCTGATCTGGTCTTGTGGCACGGGCTCTACCTCGAAGCGCAGATGGAAAGCTTCTTTGAAGATTTGGCGCGCAACCGCAGGGTTGTTCCGGTCGCGCAATCGCTGTCGCCCGATGTTTTGCTGAGCCATGAGGATTACGCGGGGCGCTATGACCCGCACGTCTGGATGGACCCGAATTTGTGGGCGCGCGTTGTCACCAACATCCGCGACGCCATGACCGAGGCGCTGCCGGAAGCGGGGGGGGATTTTGCCGCCAATGCAGCGGCCTTCCAGGCCGAGCTTGAGGCACTGGATATCTATACCCGTGACGCGCTCTCCCGCCTCACGCCTGAACAGAGGGTCCTGGTGACCGCACATGATGCCTTTGGGTATTTCGGTCAGGCCTATGATTTCGACGTGTTGGGCATTCAGGGGATCTCGACCGAGAGCGAGGCCGGCCTGAGCCGGATATCTGATCTGGTCGAGGTTCTGGTTGCGCGCGACATCCGCGCGGTCTTTGTCGAAACCTCCGTATCGGATCGCAATATGCGCGCCTTGATCGAAGGGGCGGCCGCGCGTGGTCACGAGGTGAGCATTGGCGGGTCACTCTTTAGCGACGCCATGGGGCCTGAGGGCACCTATGAGGGCACTTACCTCGGTATGATCGACCACAATGTAACAACAATTGCCCGCGCTCTGGGGGCCAGCGTGCCCGCCGGGGGGCGTCTGGGCAAACTCACAGTAAGCGGGTAGGGTATGACACTTCAACTGGCCACAAAAGACGGGTCGGACGCCGGGACAGAGGTGGGCCGGGACGCGCCTTTGCAGATCAAGGGCATGACCGTCTCCTACGGCCAGAAACCTGCTGTTTTTTCTGTCGACATGACGGTACCCGCAGGGGCGATGACCGCGATCATCGGCCCGAACGGCGCAGGCAAATCGACCCTTCTCAAGGCGGCACTGGGCATCCTGAAACCGCTGGCCGGACAGACGCTGGTCTTTGGCAGAACCCTTGCTGAAAGCCGTGACCGGATCGCCTATGTGCCACAGCGCGCCAGCGTGGATTGGGACTTTCCGACACGCGTAATCGATGTGGTGCTGATGGGGCTCTACCCCAAGCTGGGATTGCTGGGTCGCGTCAGGGCCAGTCACCGTGCTGCCGCCACCGCGTGCCTGAGCCGCGTCGGTATGGAGGATTTTGCCACACGGCAGATCGGCCAGCTTTCCGGCGGTCAGCAGCAGCGGGTTTTTCTGGCGCGCGCCCTCGCGCAGGACGCGGACCTGTACCTGCTTGATGAGCCCTTTGCCGGGGTGGATGCGGCAACGGAAAAGGCAATCATCGCGGTACTGAAGGCGCTGCGCGATGCGGGCAAGACGGTTGTTGCCGTGCACCACGATCTCAGCACGGTGCCGGAATACTTCGACCGCGTCTTCCTGATCAATACCCGCAAGGTGGCCGAAGGGCCGGTGGAAGAGGCCTTTACCATCGAGAACCTGCAAGCGGCCTACGGCGGGCGGCTTGCGACGGCGCAGGTGGATCAGTTGAACGGTACGCTGGGCTGATCCATGATCCTTGACGCGCTGTTCTTGCAACTGGGGTACAATGCGACCCTGGTGACAATCGGCGCGATGCTGCTGGGCATGGCCGCAGGCGTTGGCGGGACGTTCCTGTTCCTCCGAAAGCGCGCGCTGGTCAGCGATGCCATCTCGCATGCCACGCTGCCGGGGGTGGGCCTTGCCTTCATGGTGATGGTCGCCCTTGGGGGCGAGGGGCGGAACCTGATCGGTCTGCTCGCCGGGGCCGCCGTGTCGGCGGGTGTGGGCCTTCTGATCGTCAATTGGCTCAGCACCCGCACCCGGCTGGCCGAAGATGCCGCGATTGGCGCGGTGCTCTCGGTGTTTTTTGGCTTTGGTATCGTGCTGTTGACCGTCATCCAGTCCATGAACGCAGGGCGTCAGGCGGGGTTGGAGGGGTTCTTGCTGGGCTCCACCGCCGGTATGCTGCGATCTGATGCCTTGATCATCGCGGTCTCTGCGGCCTTCACGCTGGTGCTGGTGATGCTGTTGCGGCGGCCCCTGACGCTGGCCTCCTTTGACCCGGAATACGCTGCGGCCTCGGGTCAGAACGTGGTCCGGACGGATTTGGCCATGATGGGGCTGGTGTTGGCGGTGACGGTGGTCGGGCTCAAGATCGTGGGGCTGATCCTGATTGTCGCATTGCTCATTATCCCGCCGGTGACCGCCCGGTTCTGGACCGAACGGACAGATCATGTGGTGCTCATTTCCGGCGCGGTTGGCGGGACTGCGGCCTATGTGGGGGCGTCGATCTCTGCGGCCCTGCCGGATATGCCCACAGGGCCGATCATCGTGCTCGTCGGGTTCGCGCTTTTCCTGATCTCCTTGCTTCTGGCGCCCAAGCGCGGCGTGCTGGCCGCCTATCTCGGGCACCGCCGGTTTCAGCGGCGTGTCCATTTGCGGCAGGGGTTGCTGGCCCTGGCCCAGGGGCAGCCGATCTACGAAAGGCTGACACTGCGCCTGTTGCGCCGTGCCGGCTGGGCGCGCCGGGATGGCGTTGCAACGGCCGAAGGGCGCGGGCGTGCAGGCCGCGCGCTTCTGGATGAGACCCGCTGGCAGTTGATCCGGCGCGATCCGTCCTTTGAGGCGGCGGCGGCGCATTACGATGGGCTGACCCCTATCGAGCGCGTTCTGACCCCCGACCAGATCGCGGAGATCGACGCCCGCATCCCAGCCCCGAAGGAGGTCACCACATGAGCGGTGCCGAGTTCGTCCCGCTCTCTCTGACCCCGATGCTGATTGGCGTCTGCGTGGCGATTGCCTGTGCATTGCCGGGGAATTTCCTGGTGTTGCGCAAGCAGGCCCTGATCGGGGATGCCATCAGCCATGTCGTTTTGCCGGGCATCGTGGTCGCGTTTCTTGTCACCGGTGCGGTGACCACCTGGCCGATGCTTTTGGGCGCGGCAGGGGCGGCGATCATCTCTGTCGCGGCCATCGAGGCGGTGCGTCGTCTGGGACGGATCGAACCGGGAGCGGCGATGGGGGTGATCTTTACCACGATGTTCGCGGGCGGTGTTCTGTTGCTGGAGCAATCGGATACCTCCTCGGTGCATCTTGACGTGGAACATGCGCTCTTCGGCAATCTGGAGAGCCTGATCTGGCTGGATGCGACAGGCTGGTCTTCGCTGGTTGATCCGGTTGCGCTGGCAGGGCTGCCGGTGGAGCTGGTGCGGATGGCGGCAACGCTGGTTGGTGTCGCGCTTTTTGTTGCGCTCTTTTGGCGGCCGCTCAAGATTTCGACCTTTGACGAGGGGTTCGCGCGCACGATCGGGATGCGCACCCGGCCCTTGGGGCTCGCCCTGGTGATTGTCTCGGCGATTGCTGCTGTTGCGGCCTTTGACGCTGTGGGCAGCATCATCGTGATCGCGATGTTCATCTGTCCGCCCGCGGCTGCGCGCCTGATGACCAACCGGCTTGAGCATCAGGTGGCATGGTCCGTTGTCTTTGCAACGCTGGCTGCCGTCACAGGGTATGTGCTGGCCGGCTATGGTCCGCTGTGGATCGGTTACGTCTCGTCGGTGTCGGCGGCAGGGATGATTGCGACCGTCTCCGGCGTTATTCTTGCGGTGGCCGCCTTGACGGGCCCACACCGGTTGCGCGGCGGTGCGGCGAAAGAGATCTAAGCGGCGCATCGCGTCTGGAAACAGGTTTCAGAATCGCCCACAGACGTGCTAAGTGTTGCGGTATGGCCTCAGCGAACCCCAATATAAGCGATACCCGACCCATTATCCGTCAGCTGGACGAAGGTGCGATCAATCGCATTGCCGCCGGTGAAGTGGTCGAGCGCCCGGCCTCCGCCGTCAAGGAACTGATAGAAAACGCCATCGATGCGGGCGCGCGACGGGTGGCGGTTGATTATGCGGATGGCGGCAAAACACTGATCCGCGTGCAGGACGATGGCTGCGGGATGACCGCAGACGACCTGCCGTTGGCGCTGTGCCGTCATGCCACATCCAAGATCGACGGGTCGGACCTGCTCAACATCCATACGTTCGGGTTCCGGGGTGAGGCCTTGCCCTCGCTCGGCGCAGTGGGTCGCCTGACGATCTCGACCCGGGCCGTGGGGGAAGAGGGTGTCGAGGTTTCCGTGAGCGGCGGCAAGGTCGGCGTGCTCAAACCCTCCGCGCGCAACACCGGCACAACAGTGACGCTGCGCGATCTCTTCTTTGCCACGCCTGCGCGGCTGAAATTCCTCCGCACCGACCGGGCCGAAGCGCAGGCCATCGGCGATGTGGTCAAGCGGCTGGCCATGGCGGAGCCTTTCGTGCAGTTCACCCTGCGCGACATTTCGGGCGGCGGCGAGGGGCGCGAGGTCTTTCGCGCGGATGCCGAGCAGGGCGATCTCTTTGGTGCGCTGCATGGCCGGCTGGCCCGTGTCCTGGGGCGGGAGTTTGCCGAAAACGCCCTGCCGATTGATGCGGAACGCGAAGGCTTGCACCTGACCGGTTTTGCGGCCCTGCCGACCTATTCGCGGGGCTCGGCTGTGGCGCAATTTCTCTTTGTGAACGGCCGGCCGGTGCGCGACAAGCTTTTGGTGGGCGCATTGCGCGGGGCCTATTTCGATTTCCTCAGCCGGGACCGCCACCCGGCCGCGGCGCTGTTTCTCGACTGCGATCCCAATCTGGTCGATGTGAACGTGCATCCGGCCAAATCCGAGGTCCGGTTTCGCGATCCCGGCCTGGCGCGGGGCCTTATCGTATCGGCCCTGCGGCATGCGCTGGCCGAGGCCGGGCATCGGGCGTCAACCACGGTGGCAGGGGCGACCCTGGGCGCGATGACGCCCGAACCGACAGGTGCGCGGGTCTACCAGATGGACAGACCGCAGGCGCCGCGCCCTGCCGCCGCCTCTGCACACACGCCGTCTTTCGAAGAGGCCGCTGCCCCCTGGGGCCGGGTGGAGGCACAGCCGACCGCCCCGCCGGAAGAGGCCGTGGCCGCAGATTTCCCCTTGGGGACCGCGCGCGGCCAGGTGCATGAAAACTACATCATCGCACAAACCGCGACGGGGATGGTCATCGTCGACCAGCACGCGGCCCATGAACGGCTGGTCTATGAAAAGCTGAAACGGCAGATGGCTGAGAAAACGGTCGCGTCGCAGGCGCTGCTGATCCCTGAAATCGTGGAGCTCTCCGCCAATGACTGCGCCCGGCTGATGGAGGTTGCAGCAGATCTGACGCGATTGGGTCTCGTCATCGAACCCTTTGGCGGCGACGCGATTGCGGTGCGTGAGACACCCGCCATCCTTGGCCCGATCAACGCCCGTGCGATGATCCTCGATATCCTTGACGAGCTGGCCGATCAGAACAGCTCCAATACCGTGCAGGCCCGGATCGAAGCGATCCTGAGCCGCGTTGCCTGCCATGGCTCGATCCGGTCCGGACGCTGGATGCGGGCCGAAGAGATGAATGCCCTGCTGCGCGAGATGGAAGCGACGCCCCATTCCGGGCAGTGCAACCATGGGCGCCCCACCTATGTTGAGCTGAAGCTGGCCGACATAGAGCGATTGTTCGGGCGCACATGATCGAGGTTGCAGGCATGTCACTGGATCTCAGCGATCCGCTTACGCTGGCTGGCCTTGCGGGGCTGGCGGTTGTGATGCTGATACTTGTGCTTCTGGTGCTGGCTGTCCGGGCGGCGGGCCGGTCTGCGCGGATGACGGAACCGCTGGTGCAGCAAATGGGCCTGCTGGGCCAGCATGTCCAACAACTCGGCGCGGGTCAGGAACAGTTGCGGGGCGGGTTGCAGACGGTTTCTGACACCCAAGCCAGCACCCAGGCCAAGGTCATCCAGACCGTCGAGGCGCGTCTTTCCACCGTGCAGCAGCAGATGCAGGAGCGCCTTGCTGACAATGCGATGCGGTCCCAGCGGGCCTTGGCCGAGATGCAGGAGCGGATGAAGGAAACGCTGCATGGCTCCAGCAAGCAGACCACGACCTCGCTGACCCAGTTGCAGGAGCGGCTGGCCGCCATCGACAAGGCGCAGGACAATATCACCAAGCTGTCCGGCGATGTGCTGTCGCTGCAGGACATCCTCAGCAACAAGCAGACCCGCGGTGCGTTTGGCGAGATTCAGCTGCGCGATATCGTGTCCAAAGCCCTGCCCGCCGACAGTTACGTCTTGCAGCACACGTTGAGCAACAACAAGCGCGCCGATTGCCTGATCCATCTGCCGAACCCGCCGGGCCCGATTGTGATCGACAGTAAGTTCCCGCTGGAAGCCTATGAGGCGCTGCGCGCGGCCAAAACCGATTGGGAGCTCAAGGACGCGGTGGCCAAGATGAAGACGGCGGTGGCAAAACACATCGTGGATATCTCTGAAAAATACATCATCGATGGCGAAACAGCGGATGGTGCCTTGATGTTTTTGCCGTCAGAGGCCGTCTACGCCGAGTTGCACGCCAATTTCCCGGACCTCATCCGCAAGAGCTTTGATGCGCGGGTCTGGATTGTTTCGCCGACAACCTGCATGGCGACCCTGAATACCATGCGGGCGATCCTGAAAGACGCGCGGATGCGGGAACAGGCCGGTGCCATTCGATCCGAGCTGTCGAAACTGGTCGCGGATGTGGACCGCCTGGGTGCGCGGGTCGGCAATCTCGACCGGCATTTCAATCAAGCCTCCAAAGATATCGAGGATATCAAGATCAGCGCGGACAAGGCGGGCAAGCGCGCGCACCGTCTGGATAATTTCGACTTCGAAGACCTGCAACATGACGCGCCCGGCAGTGTCGTCCCGCTGGCAAAACCGGGCGGTTAGCCTGCACAGGCCGCCATGACGCCGCGGAGCTCTGCCAGCCCGCGCATACGCCCGATCAGCGGATATCCGGGCATGCTGCCCGCATCGAGATCCGACAAAAGCTCCTGCCCATGATCCGGACGCATCGGGATCTGCCAATCGGCGCGGCCTACTGATTTGCGCCGGGCTTGCTCTGCCATCAGGGCGCGGATCGTGGCGACCATATCGGTGTCGCCTTCCAGATGGGCTGCCTCGAAAAAATCCGGTCGCGCGGGATCGCCGCCCGCCAGGCGTTTTGTGTTGCGCAGGTGTACGAAATGAATGCGATCGCCCAGCCGCGAGATAAACTCCACCGGATCGAAACCCTTTGCCACGCCAAGGGACCCTGTGCATAGGGTCGCACCATTCGCTGGCGTATTTACTTCGGTCAGGATGGTGGCATAATCCTGCGTCGAGGACATGATGCGCGGCAGGCCCAAAAGACTGAACGGCGGGTCATCCGGGTGGCAACACATCCGCAGCCCGAGCTCTTCCGCCAAGGGGCAGATCTCGGACAGAAAATCGATCAGGTTCCGGCGCAACCGGTCCGCATCAATGGCGGTATAGGTCGCCAAATGGGCCCTGACGTCGTCAACCGTCCAATTATCATTGGCACCGGGCAGCCCCGCAACGATATTGCGTTGCAGCTCGGCCCGCGTTGTATCGCTCATCTGGTTGAAACGCGCCTTGGCGGTCTCCAGCAGCTCGGGCGTGTAGTCGTCGGATGCGCCATGTCGCCCTAGGATATGCAGATCGAATACCGCAAAATCCATCAGGCGAAAGCGCATTGCGGTGCCGCCGTGAGCCTGTCTGGCGCGCAGCTCCGTGCGGGTCCAGTCCAGAATGGGCATGAAGTTGTAGCAGACCGTCACAACGCCACACTTGACCAGATTGCGCAGGCTTTCTCGGTATGCATCAAGATGCTCGGCATACATCGCGCCCTGGGTCTTGATGGTTTCGGACACCGGCAGGCTTTCAGCCACCTCCCAGGAAAAGCCTGCAGCCTCCAGGATTTCCATACGATCCCGTATATCCTTTTCTGTCCAGACCTGCCCCGGTGGAATATGGTGCAGGGCTGACACGATACTCTCGACCCCGACCTGATGCAGAGCGGGCAGAGCGATTGTGTCTGCAGGGCCAAACCAGCGCCAGCATTGCTTCATGGCAGCCATCCTTTGTAGAGAGGGTGTTGAGCGTCCAGAGGCAGTGTAACACGTGCGCCGGTGCGCACGGCGTCGTAAATTGCGGTAACGAGCATGACTGAAGCAGCCCCGTCTTGCAGGGTCACGGCATTGTTGGGAGCGTCGCTCATATTCTTCGCGACTTCCGTCAGGAACCCTTTGAAACCGGTATCTTCGGGTGGTGTTTCAGCAACGATCTGATCGACGACAGGTTGCTTTCCCGGGGAACGCGCCTCGAAAACCCAAGGCTGCATGCCCGGCGCATAGGGTGCTGTGCTGGAGGTTGCGGTCAGGTTTTCGAAAACAAATCTGAGCCGGGTCTCATTTCCGGCCGCCCCCAGGGTAATGTTGCTGGTGGCGAGGGCACCATTTTCCATCTCGAAACTGAGCGCGGCACAATCTTCTGTTTCGATGGGGTTCACACGGGTCGTGGCAAAGCCGGAAACCGCGCTGACCGGCCCCATGAAATGGGTGATCAGATCATGCGCATGGATGGCATGGCTCAATATGGCACCGCCCTGCTCGCCGGTCCAGGTGCCGCGCCATGGCACCGCGTAATACGCGGCATCCCGTGACCAATGCGTTTCAACTGTCGCGATTTGGGGATGCCCGGCAAAACCTTCGTCGATCAGCCGCCGGAGCTGCGCCAGCGGGGGGCCAAAGCGATACTGGAAGACGGGGTACAAATTTCGGCGGTGTTTTGCGGCCGCAGCTTCCAACTGATCGACGTCTCTTAGGGAGGTGGCGATTGGTTTTTCGCAGATCACATGCTTGCCTGACACCAGGGCCTTCAAAGCGACCGGCACATGCAGATGAGGGGGCAGGCAGATATCCATGATATCAATTGAGGGGTCCCGTAGCGCGTCACTGATGTCAGTTGAGACCAGGAAACCATCACTTTCCTTCAACGACATCGCGCGGTTTTCGTCCTGATCGACGATGAGGACGACGCTGAACGCCTCGGGTAACAGCCGATAGGCGTTCAAGTGCTCGCGCCCGATCCCGGCGCCCAAGATGGCCACCCGGATCATTTTGATGCACGCTCAGCGATATTCTGAGCTTTCAGAGCAAGCTCCATCACCTTGAAGCAATGTGCCTGAGGCATTGCTGTCTCCGTACGATTTCGTATGTCTTCGGCAAGCCTTTTGAAATACGGAAGGCCTGCTCCAGAGGCATCGATCTTCTCGCAGGTTTTGCCGGTGACGAGGATCAGGTGGTCGGTTCCCGGAGCCCCGCCGACATCGACGTATTTACGCAGCTCGATATACCCTTCGGTTCCCAAAAGCGTCAACCGCCCGTCGCCCCAGGTGGGTAGCGCATCGGGCGTGTACCAATCAACGCGCACGGTTCCGGTCCCCTTTTCGCTGCGCAGCGACAGCTCACCAAAGTCCTGCAGGCCGGGGTTGCCCGGATTGGCATGGTTGGCGACAAAAGCATGGGTCACCTCGGCATCGGATGATCCGGTGAAGTGCAAAAACTGGTCGATCTGATGCGAGGCAATGTCAACCAGTATCCCGCCATAGCGGTCCTTGTCAAAAAACCATTCGGGCCGGGTATCGCGGTTCAGCCTGTGCGGTCCAAGACCTGCTGTGTGCACGACGCGCCCGATGGCTCCAGCCGCCACAAGCTCTTCGGCGCGTGTCACGGCAGGCACCTCGAACCGCTCGGAGAAGTTGATAGACCAGATGCGCCCGGTTTTGGTAACGGTTTGTTTGATGCGGTCCAGTTGGTCCAGCGTGGTACATCCCGGTTTGTCGCTCATCACATCCAGCCCGCGCTGCATCGCCTTGACCGCCAACGCGGCACGATCTGCGGGAACTGCGGCGATGAGGGCAAGACCCGCCTCCATCGCCAAGGCGTCTTCAGGGGTTTCGAAGCGGGTAAGATCAGGAAACCGCTTGACGAAGCCCGGCAGGGTTTGCGGCGTGCCCATTGTCCAGAACCCAAGACACTCAGCGCCCGCTTTCAGCATGTTTTGAGTCATGCCGTATATGTGGCGGTGATCCAGTCCCAGAACGATGAATTTCAGGGTCATAGGGGTGATACCTCCGTCCAGGCCTCGTGCTTGCTTGCCGTCTCCATCGCATCAATGACCGCATGTGCCCTCAATGCGCTTTGCCCTGTTGCAAGTGGCTCCTCTCCGCTTGACAGGCAGGCCGCGAAATCTTCAAGCACGCTCTGATGCCAGCCATGGGTAAAGGCCATCGGATCGGCGCCGCCCCCCGTCTGCGCCCCTGAACCATACGTTTGCGTATTTCCATCATGAGTTTGGAGCGTCAGCTTTCCGGTTTCCAGATGAGCGCGCGCCTTGGTGCCGTGCAGGCTGATGCTTTCGGGTTGCCCGGGAAAGGCGGCTGTAGTGGCCATCAGCGTGCCCACGCAGCCACCCTCCGTTTCAAAGAGGGCGCCCGCCCAATCCTCCGCCTCGAGTTGGTGCAGCGGAGTCGTGCGCATCAGGGCCTGTACGCGGCGCACTGGTCCCAGCATCCAAAGCGCGAGGTCGAGGGTGTGGATTGCCTGCGTTATCATCACCCCGCCGCCGTCTCTGGCGTAGGTGCCGCGCCCCGGCACGTCGTAATAGCCTTGGGCGCGCCACCAGGGCACGCGGATCTCGGCGGCGACAATCTTGCCCAATGCGCCAGTGTTCACGGCTTTCTTCAGCGCCAGCGATGCCGCCCGCGCGCGGTGTTGCAGAACGACCGCCAAAGGCAGCTTTGCATCCCGGCAGAGCGCTACGATCTCGCGCGCGGTGGCAAGATCTCTCTCAATCGGTTTTTCCATCAGGATCGGTTTGCGGCCCGCCAAAAGCGCTCGCACCAGATCGAGGCGGGCGTCCGGCGGCGTGGCGACAATCGCGAAATCCACAGCCTTGTCCGCGGCGACTTCCGCGATGTCCCTGTAGGCGTGCACAGGATATCCGATGATCCCGGCAGCCCGATCCGAAAAAGCCTCCACCTTTGAGGGGGTTCGGCCCATCACACCCCGCAAACTCACCGAAGGCGCATCGCGGATTGCTTTCAGGTGCGTCTCGGCCACCATGCCAAGTCCGATGAGGACGGCTTTTTTCATCTGTCTTGCCGGGGCACGATGGCGCCGCGAAACTGCACGACATGCGCGGCACAGGCGTGCCCGGCGTGAAGCGCCTCGGCCTGTGAGGCGCCCGACAGAAGCGCCGCAAGATAGCCTCCGTTGAAACTGTCGCCAGCGGCCGTGGTATCGACCACAGATGGCGCAGGTCTGTAGGCTTGCGTCACCGGTTCTCCGATCGACAGCGGGCCATCGGCCCCACGCTTGAGGGCTCCGGTCCCCCCGTAGCCTTGAAACCGCGCCGTGACCGCGTTTTGATCCCCGCCAAAGAGCGCGATTTCATCGTCGACGGAGGGCAGGCAGATATCGGCACGTCGCCAGAAAGCCTCTGTGATCTCTTGCGCCGTTTGCCGGTCCTCCCAAAGCCGGGGACGGTAGTTGCTGTCATAGGCGAGACGGATGTCATTGCCAGACAGCCAGGACAGCAGCTCCAGCCGCACGGCCTGCGGCAGAATGGCGACGGAGATGCCGGAGAGGTAGACCAGATCATAATGCGCCAACACCGAAAAATCAGTGCCTTTGGCGGTTTTGAACAGATCGCGGGCCGCCGCGGCACTGCGCCAGTAGGTGAACGATCTTTCGCCGTCATTTGTTGTTGTGATGGCGTAGAGGCCGGGCGATTTGCCGGTGATGCGTGTCACGGCACCGGTGCCGATATCCTGTTCGGCGATAAAGTGCTCGATCTGGTCGGAAAACGGATCGTCCCCGAGGCAGGTGAAATAATTCACCTCCAGCTGAGGGGCGCTGCGCTTGAGATAGATGGCGGTGTTCAGCGTGTCCCCCGCCACGCCGACTTTTGCGGCGCTGCCCTGCAGGGACAGTTCTATCATGGCTTCTCCGACGGCGGCGACGCGGGTCATGGGCGATGTTCTCTTTTCCAGATGATGAGCCCGGAGGCCACGATGACAAGCGCGCCGACCACAACCCAAAGATCGGGCAGGTGGCCAAAGATGAGCCAGCTGAACCCGGCGATATAGATCATGAAGGAATAGGTGTAGGGCATCAGCGTGTTGGCGGGTGCAAAGCGATGCGCGTTGGTCAAGAACTGATGCCCGGCCCAGCCGCCGATCCCCAGACCCAGCAGCAGGGCAAGCTCCAGGCCATTTCCGGGCGGCACCCATGCCCAAAGTGCGAAGGGCAACAACAGCCCTGTTCCCAAAGCGCCGAGGTAGAACTGCTGTGTCTCGGTAGCGACGATACCGGCCAGTTTGCGGGTCATCAGCGAATAGAGCGCCAGAGCGGTTGCATTATAGAGCGCCAGGATCATCGCGGGATGGAACGCTTCGCCAAAGGGCCGGATGACCACCAGCACCCCTGCAAAACCCAACAGGATCGCCCCCCAGCGCCACGGACCGATCCGTTCTTTCAGCAGGGTCATGGACAGGAAACACACGATGATCGGGCTGGAAAACATGATCGCCGAGATCACGGTCAGTGGCAGATAATGCAGTGCGTAGAAGTTGCTCAAAGTCGCCGAAATCAGCAAAAGCGCGCGGCTGACCACCTGCCAGGGATGGCTGGTGCGAAACCTGTGAAGGTCCGCGCCATCCTTCAGGATCATGCCCACAGAGATCACGAAGTGACCGGCATAGCGCATGAACGCCAGCTGAAAGGCCGGGACCGCCGCCAGCGCCAGCCATTTTGCCGAGACATCGACAACGGCAAAGAGAAACCACGCCGCCAGCATCATCAGGATGCCAAGCTGCGGACGGTCCTCGAGGGCTTGCGCGGCGACAGCCATGTTACCTGGCGAACCTGGCGGCGTAGAAATCCACCATCTGGCTGACCATATCGTCAGCCTGCCCACTGTCGCGGGCTTCGGTCAGGGCGGCCAGCGCGCCTTTTGACATGATGCTGTCGACCCCGGCGTCATCCGCCATCCGGGCGTAGTAGCCAACATCCTTGGCGGCATTCTTGATGGCAAAGGCCAACTGGTTGGGATCGCCATCCACACCGTAGGCTTTGACGAAATCCATCATGCCGGAGTGCAGCGGACCGGCGGCCATGACGTCATACATCTGCTGCCGGTCGACACCCGCCACATCCGCCATGGCAAAGGCTTCGGCCATCGCGTTCGCCACGGTCATGCCAAAGAAATTATTGATGAGCTTGATGGTATGGCCCGCCCCCAGGTCGCCCAGTTGAAAGATGTTTTCGCCCAGATCCCTGAGGACCGGCTCGACCTTGTCGAAGGCTGCCTTGTCGCCGGCGGCCATGATGTTCAGCAGCCCGTCCTTGGCATGGCTTGGCGTGCGGCCAAGCGGCGCGTCCAGATAGGTGCCCCCTGCGGCGGCAACCTCCGCGCCCAGGGTGCGGGTGGAGCCCGGCAACGAGGTGCCAAAGTCGACCACGACCGCGCCGGGTTTCAGCCCGGCGATCACACCGTCGGGCCCGCGCATGCGGCTTTCCACGTGATCGGATGTGCCCATGCAGAGCATGACGATATCGCTGGCCTCAGCCACCTCCTTGCCGCTCTTGGCCTCGGCGGCACCTCTTTGGAGGGCGGGGTCCAGATAGGTGCGGTCGCGGTTGCCAAGTACCGTCAGAGCGTAGCCCTGATCCTGAAGACGCCCCACCATAGCGCCCCCCATAAGCCCGAGCCCGATAAAGCCGATTGCTGGTTTTGACATGGGCGTAGTTCTCCTATTTTGCGGTATCAAAGGCACGTTTCTTCATGCCTTTCTGGATTTCGTAGATTGAGATCGGGACATCCGGTTGCGGCTGCGGAATGCGCACCGGAATGTCTTTGAGGCGTGGGTTCTTGGTGGGCTGACCGCAAAGCATGCGGGTGTCATAATCCTCAATGCCGTCCCAGCGGGTCATGGAGCCCACGATCGGAAAGGCATCGGCGGCCATCATCTCGTAGAACAGGATGCGTCGCGCCCGGTCGGAGGTATTGAGCGCCGAGCCATGCACAATGCGGCCATGATGGATGCTGACAGAACCCGCAGGGCCGATCAGTTGCACCGCATCCTGCGGGTTCAGCCCGTTTTCCTCGGGCAGCATGGCCCCGGCAAAGACGCCTTCCACATGATGGTCATAGACGGGCCCTTTATGGCTGCCGGGATAAACCATCAGCGGCCCGTTTTCCGGCGCCATGTCGTCGATCAACACACCGATGGCGAGGATATCGTCATTGGTGTGCGGGTAAAAGGCGTAGTCCTGATGCCATTCCACCGCCGCCCCGTAGCCTGCGGATTTCATGTTCAGCTTGGTCGTATGCAGGCGCAGGTCGGGACCGATGAGGTCCCGTGCGGGGGCGAGCACGTGGTCGGAATACATCAGCTCCCGCATGACATCCGAGATGGTGTGCGGCAGTTTCACCCGGCGCAGGCGCGGGTTTTCAGGCGTGTGGCTGTCTTCCAGATCAAGGCGGTCGTTCGAGCCGGTCATTGTCGCCGCCTCTGCCTCAAACCTGGTGATCTCCGCGCGGATTTTGCTGATCCAGTCCGGGGGGATCTGGTTTTCGAGCACCAGATATCCGGTCTCTTCATACTGTGCGATCTGCTCAGGCGAGAGCACTTCTGGCATAGGTCCCTCCATTGGTTTCTGCGGTCAGGTCTGCGTCGATCTGCAGGGCGACCGCCAAGGTTCGGGTCGCGTCCGCCACGTCGATAATCGGGTTGGCCCCGTCGATCACCTCCAGAAAGTGATCCAATTGCGCGGCCAGCGGTGGTTTTGTGTTTTCTGCGCGCGGCGCGGGGTGGCGTTGGGCCGGGGTGCCCCAATCGGTGCCGGACCAGAGGGTCATGGAGGGAAAGCTCACCGCCCCGTCCGTGCCCGTGATCCACATCATGTCCTGATGCGTGGTGCCGATATGGGGGTTCTCGCCGGTGCCTGCCTCAAATCCCCAGGGAGAGGGGGTGGTATCGGCAAAACTGATGGTGCCTGTTGCACCGCTTTCGAAAGCCAGCGCGATGGCACCTGATTCAACACGTGCCTCCCCGCGCAGGCCCGCACCGCGCAGGGCTCTCGTCGTCACGATCTCCCCCAGTACAAAGCGCAAGAGATCGATGTCATGCACCAGATTGATCAGCACCGGGCTGCCGTCCGCAGTGCGCCAGTTTCCGTCGAAATAGGCGTCAGGTTTGCGCATGGCCCAGATCAGGCTCGCGACAACGGGCGTGCCAATCTTTCCTTCGGAAATCAGGGCTTTGAGCTGCCAGACGCTGGCGTGATGGCGCCGGTGATGTCCGACCAGCGCGCGGACACCGGCCCGCGCGACCGCGCCTTTTAGCGCCGTTGCTGCGGCCCTATCACTGGCCACCGGCTTTTCGATCAGCATGTGCCAGCCACGGCTTGCCGCGTAGATGCCTTGCGGGGCGTGCAATTGCGTCGGGGTGGCCAGGATCACGCCGTCCACGGTCTCGGTCACCTCCGCCATATCCGCATAGCGGTTGAGGTCGGCCCCTGGCAGGACCGCCGGGTCCGGGTCTACCAGACCGACAAGGCGGCACCCGGCATGGGCCTTGATGGCCTCAACATGACGCGCGCCGATCAGACCGCCTCCGACAACAAGGATCCGTTTCACATCACAGCTCCGATCTGCCAGGGGACAAATTCATAGTCGCCCAACCCCTGTGCTTCGGATTTGGTCGCCACGCCCGAGGCGACCGCCAGAAACATTTGGTAGATTTCACGGCCCTTTTCCTCGAGACTGATGCCTTCGGTCAGGATCGTGCCCGCGTCCACGTCCATGTCCTCCTGCATCCGCTTGGCCATGGCCGAATTGGTCGCCACCTTGATCGTGGGTGCGGGTTTTGACCCGAAGGCAGAGCCGCGCCCGGTGGTAAAGCACACCAGATTGCACCCGCCCGCAATCTGGCCCGTGACGGAGGCCGGATCATAGCCGGGCGTATCCATGAAAGTGAAGCCTCGGGCCGTCACCTGCTCGGCATATTTGTAGACGCCGGTGAGGGGCGAGGTCCCGCCCTTGGCCGCTGCCCCCAGCGATTTCTCAAGGATCGTGGTCAGCCCGCCCGCCTTGTTGCCGGGGGAGGGGTTGTTATCCATCGAGCCCTTGTTGCGGGCGGTGTAGTCTTCCCACCAGCGGATCAGGCCCACCAACCGCTCGCCCGTTGCGCGATCCACCGCGCGGCGGGTCAGCAGATGCTCCGCACCATAGATTTCCGGCGTTTCGGCCAGCACGCCTGTGCCGCCCTGTGCCGCGAGAAGGTCGCAGGCATAGCCCAGAGCCGGATTGGCCGTAATCCCCGACCAGGCGTCAGAGCCGCCACATTGCAGCGCCACCATCAACTCCGAAGCCGGGCAGGGCGTGCGGGTGGCCTCATTGGCAAGGGTCAGCATCGCTTCGATCTTCTCGATCCCCTTGGCCACGGTCTTGCGCAGCCCCGCGACGGACTGGATGTTCATGACCTGAAAGGTCGGGCCCTGCTTCAGCCCATACGCCTCCAGCAGCCAGTCGATCTGGTTCATCTCGCAGCCCAGACCAACCATCAGAACGCCTGCGTGGTTGGGATGGCGCGCGTAGCCCCACATCACCCTTTGCAGCGCTTCGAACCCGTCCCCGTCTCCGGCCATGCCGCATCCGGTGCCATGCACAAAGGCGACCACACCGTCCACGTTCGGATAGGCGGCCATGATATCGGGGGTAAAGTGATCGGCGATCATGCGGGCTGCCGTGGCAGAGCAGTTCACCGAGGTGACGATGGCGATGTAGTTGCGCGTCCCGATGCGGCCGTCCGCCCGCCGGTAGCCCATGAAGCTGTCCCGTGCGGTTTCGGGCACGGGTGTGACCGGGCGCAGGTCGTTGGAAAACGCGTAGTCGGCCTCGGTACTGCGGAAGTCCACGTTGTGCGTGTGCACGTGATCACCGGCTGAAATATCGCAGGCAGCATAGCCGATCACCTGCGCGTATTTGCGAATGACCGCGCCTTGATCAATGGCGGTGGTTGCAATCTTGTGCCCCGTGGGGATCAGCGCACGGGTTATCACGCCACTCACATCGACACCAACCTGCAGCGCACGCGTCGCAGTGACGACATTGTCGGACGGGTCGAGGCGAACGGTCTCCATGAAGGCTCCTTTACGCGCAGTAGGGCGCATCCGACGACCATCGGTGGATCGGGATGTGAGGTGTTCGGGCCAGACGCGCCCGGGCAGTTTCCCAGGATGTTTTCCAGACGGTCCAGTCCCGCAGTTCCGTCTCGGGGTGGGCGCGGGAGCGCGCGATGAAGTCGGGGAAATGGCTGCGGCCCGTGGGCTCGCCCGTGACGTTGTAGCGGATGTCGAAGGACCAGCGGAACCCATCGGTCTGGTTGGTCAGCGACGCATGCGGGGTCAGCGGATGAAAAAGCACCACGCCGCCCGCCTCTACCGGCAGCGGCAGGGCGGTGGTCTCATCCACGAACCCCTCTGCAATTCCGGTCTGGGTGCGCGCGCAATGGGGCAAGATGCCCTGATCCGGGGTCTGGGCCTGCACCTGCAGACAGCCGTTTTCCACCGTCGCATCCGTAACCGCGATCCAGACGGTCACCATCCGGGTCTCGTCTGCTTCTTCAAGAGCGACCGCGCGATCCTGATGCCAGTCGGTGGCCGTGATATGGGCGCGGATCTCATCGGCGTTCAGATCGGTTGCGGGCGGTTTCAGCCGCACATGCTGGATCGGGTTGGAGGTCAGTTCCGGCCCCAGCAGTTCCTCAACCAAATCCAGCAGGCGCGGCGCGGTCAGCAGATCAAAGACAGCGGGTCCGAAATGAAACGGCGTGTCCGGCGCAATCTCATCGCCGGGCAGGCTGATGTCCATCGGTTGAAACCAGTCACATCCGGCCTTATAGGCCTCCAGCAGCTTGCCTTGGAAATCAAGGGTTTCGGGCGGGGTTTTGACGCGGCCCTCTGCGTGCCAATCCGCATAGAGTGTCTCCATCAGGGTCGCGTATTCTGCCTTCACGCGGTCCAATACATCGGCAGGTACCACATCCGGGACGACCAGATAGCCATCGCGGTTGAACTGTTCGATTTGTTGCGCATTGAGCATGAAATCCTCCGATCTCTAGAGCAGCAGTGTCACGATATTGGGCCAGATCAGCAGGACCGAGAGCGCGCAGAGCTGGATGCCGATGAAGGGCAGGAAGCCTTTGAAGATATCTGTCAGGCTGATGTGCGGCGGGGCCACTGACTTGAGGTAGAAAGCAGCCGGGCCAAAGGGCGGCGACAGAAAGCTGACCTGCATGTTCATACAGAATACCACGCCGAACCAGATCGCGATATGCTGCGGCTCCAGCTGACCGATAAAGCCGATCTCTTCGATGGGCAGGCGCATCACGATGGGCAGGAACACCGGGATGATCAGCAGCACGATGCCCACCCAGTCCATGAACGCCCCCATAAAGAGCAGGATCAGCATCATCGCGAGGATGATCCCCATGGTGGGCAGGTCCGTTCCCACGATGAAATCGGCCACATAGGTCGGCCCCCCCGCGATGGTGTAGGCCCCGGCGAGGGCGGCAGCCCCGATGGTCACCCAGATGATCGTCCCGGTGGATTTCAGCGTGCGCATCAGGCTGTCCCAGATCAGATCCCAGGAGGCCTCACCCCGCAGGATGGCGATGACCAGCACCGCAAAGGCGCCCATGCCCGCGGCTTCGGTGATCCCTGTGATGCCACCGTAGATCGACCCCATCACGACGCCGATCACGACAATAGGGGCCACCAGACCCTTGCCCATGTTCCAGCCGGTTTTCGTGTTCTCCCGACCGAAATAAAAGTAGATCAGCGCCAGCATCAGCAGGACGGTGCCCCCGAACCATGGCAGCCAGTCGGCGGTGCCAAAGGCGTAGGGGTCGCCTTCGTTCGCGGCATTGGCCCCGGTGAACTCAAAGAACGCGGCCCGCAGGAACAGGGCCACGGCAAAGCCGGCCACTACGACGGCCATGAAGGCGGCAAAGAGCATGCCCTTTTCGCGCCCTTGCGGCGCGCCCGGCACAGGCGGCGGCAGGGGGGCGTCTTCGGGGTGCAGCTTGGTGCGGATGATGATGTAGATAATGATGAAAGTGGCCAGCATGAACCCCGGCAGGAAGGAGGCGGTAAAGAGCGCCTTGATCGAGGTTTCGGTGATAAGGCCGTAGATGATCAGCACGATCGAGGGCGGGATCATGGTGCCCAGACTGCCCGAGGCGCAGATGACGCCGATGGCGAGGTTCTGGTTATACCCCAGTCTGAGCATCTGCGGCAGTGCGATGAGGCCCAACAGGACGACTTCACCGCCGATGATCCCGGACATGGCTGCCATAATAACCGCCATGATCGAGGTGACGATGGCGATACCCCCTCGCGTACCCGAAAGCCACGTGTTGAGCGAGGAATACATATCCTTGGCCACGCCGGAGCGTTCCAGCAGCGCCGCCATGAAGATGAACAGCGGTATCGATATGAGCACGTAATCCGTTAAGAGCCCGTATATCTTTTGCGCCAGGATGTATAACGGTCCCGTCCCCGGCCTTGAGGTCAGCAGACCCTCGCCAAAGCTCAGCGGGTTCGAGAGCAGCGTGGGTTCGAACTTCATCACCAAGACCAGCACTGCCAGCGACGCCGAGGCAAGGCCCAGCGGCATGCCGATGGCCAGCAGCAGGATCAGTGCCAGCATCAGCACCAGAGAGATTGTTCCGATATCCATCAGTCTTGTCCTACCGCGCGTTTCAGGGCTTCGATCTCGTCCTCGTCGGGGGTGTCGTCGTGGATTTCGGGTTCCGCGTTCCAGTCTGAGATCAGGTTCAGGATCGCCTGAAGCGCCACGAGGGTGATGACGATCAGGATCATTGGTTGCAGGGTGGCGGGGATCGGCGGGTCAAAGGCGGTGCCAAAGGTTTCCCATTTGTAGAGTTTGTTCTCGAACACCTGCTGGTAGCTGCCATAGACCAGAAAGAAGGCAAAGATGACGATCAGGCCGGTTGAGATGCAGTCAAACAGTCGCTGCACCCAGCGCGGGCAGACATCATAGAGCAGAAAGATCCGGATGTGGCTGCGCTGCTGCATGGCGTAAAGACCCGCCATCAGAAAGATGAACCCGGCCATCCAGAGCGACAGCTCGTTGGCCCAAAGCGTGGGGCGTTCGACCACATAGCGCAGAAACACCTCATAGAGCATCACGCTGGTCATCAGGATAATCATCATCATGGTCACGCGCCCGATAAAGACAGCACCCCGGTCCACGGCGCGCCAATGCTCGAACTCCATATTGGCGCGGCGCACCGTCTTGCAGCCCAGGGCAAACAGCACCGGAATGCCGATCAGCGCCACCAGATCGATGATGTCGATCTTGCCAAAAAGCGGTGTGAGGTTCGGAGAGACATCGTTGCGGTCAAAGATCGCGGTCACCTGTCCCAACATGGATTCGTTTTCATGGGGAAACCAGGTCAGGATATAGGCCGGAATGTGCCAGATGACCCAGCCTGCGCAGAGGATGAAGGCCAGCGGCACCAGCCACTCGATCAGGCTGCCTGAGGTCTTTTGCATCGTCGTTCTCCTTCGTCTGGCGCAGTGTCACGCCGCCATGGCGTAGTGGGCGATGAAATCTCTGTCTGGTTCGACCCCGATGCCGGGGCCGTCGGGGATGCTAACGCGTCCCCCGTTGGCTTTGACCTGGCCCTGGATGTCCAAGGGCTCGGTCAGAAGCGCGTCGCGAAACTTGTTGTCGGTGGTGTCAAACTCCAGCATCGGCTCCCAGGGGTGCAGCCCGCCGGGGAGGGGCGGCATGGCCGCGAGCAGTTGCAGATTGGTCGCCACCGCGATGGCGGAGCCCCAGACGTGGTTCACCACCGGCGTGAAATGCGCGTGGCAGAGCGCCAGAACCCGCAGGTATTCACTGACGCCGCCCAGGGCGCAGACCTCCGGTTGCGCGATGTCGAGGCCGCGGTTTTCCAACAGCGCGCGCCAGCCCCAGCGGCCGAACTCGGCCTCACCGCCAGAGATATTCACCCTCAGCCCCCGGCGCAGTTCGGCATAGCCATCAAGGTCTTCGGGGGCGATCGGCTCTTCGAACCAATAGGCACCGAGCTCGTCCAGCGCCCGTCCGACATAGAAGGCATCGGATGTGGTGTAGGCGTGATTTGCGTCCACCATGAAATCGAACGCATCGCCGACGCCTTTGCGCACCGCCTCGCAGAGCGTCACATCCGGTTTCGGGCCAAAGCCGGTCTTCATCTTTGTGGCCGCAAAGCCCATGTCCTTGATGGCTGCCGCTTCATCGGTGAACCGGGCGGCCAGGGCCGCAACAGGCTCATCGCGCAGCATCATGCCGTAGCCGTAGCAGGGCACCGAGGTGCGGTGCGCGCCACCGATCATCTTGTGCAGCGGCAGGTCTGCCAGTTTGCCGGCGATGTCCCACAGCGCGATATCCACGCCGGAAAGCGCCTGCATCGGCATGCCCTTCTGGCCGTGGTCGCGCATCAGATTGTAGACCTTGTGCCAGATCACGTCGCGGTCCATCGGGTCCAGGCCCAGCACCATCGGCTGGATGACCTTTTCGACAATCCCCTTGTTTGCCAAGGCGATATTGCCGGGGCCAAAGCACTCCCCCCAGCCGGTCACGCCCGCGTCGGTTTGCACTTCGACCAGATGGGCGGTGCGCCGGTCGTAATACTGCTGCGAATACCCGAGCTGCTCGGGCATATCGTACTGCAGGACATGGCTGATGATGCGGGTAATTTTCATTTAGCAGAGGCCTGAGGGAAAAGAGGCAGGGCCATTTCTAGCCCTGCCATCATGTTACCAAAGCAGATGTTTGGTTTAGCGCATTGCACCGATTTCGGTGAGGAAGTTCACGTGGCTTTCCAGCAAGGCCACCGCCTCTGGCGTTGTGGCGAACTCGGTCCAACCTGCCTTGACCGCTTCGCGGAACTTGGCCAGCTCTTCGGGGGACCATTCGTAGAGGTTCACGCCTTTTGCCCGCAGTTCTTGGGCATTCTGGGCGTTGCGGACTTCATTGAGGGTTGCGTTGTGCAGCGCCAGGCTGTCCATCGCGACTTCCATGATCTTCTTGTGGTGCGCGGGCATCGCTTCCCACACGTCCTTGCGGCAGGCCAGGTGGTCGGCTGGCATCGAGTGGAAGCCGGGAAAGTTAGTATGCTCAGCGATGTCGTAGAGACCCAGACCGATGTTGTTGGTCAGGTTAGCTGCATCCGCCCCATCGATGATCCCGGTTTCGAGCGCGGTGAAAATCTCGTTGAAATCCATCACGATGGGCGAGGCTCCGAGATTCGAGAATACCTTGGTGGCCAGACCGGGGGGAGAGCGGAATTTCCAGTCCTTGAAGTCTTCCACGTTGCGGATCGGTTTGGTGGAGGACAGCGATTCCGGGCCCGGAATCCACCAGCCGATGAATTCCATGTCGTAGGTGTTGTAAAGCTCATTGATCGCGGCGCGGCCATCGGCGTGCAGCAACCATGCCATCTGCTGGTAGGGGTTCGAGTATCCGCCCATCAGGTCGCCGGTGAACTGGAACGCAGGGTTCTTGCCGGTCTGATACGCGCCCCCTGTCATGTCACAGTCGAGAATACCTGTCGCGGCGGCGTCGAAGGTTTCAACCGACTTAACAACGGAGGAGCTGTAGAACATCTCCACCTGGATTTCCCCATTGGACATGGCAGTAATGTCTTCGACATATTTTGCCGCCAACTGGCCCGAAAGCGTCTCGGGTGAGAAGTGGGTTTGGATGCGCAGTGTCGTGGTCTGTGCCGATGCTGTCAGCGCTGTGCTGGCGGCCAGGGCCGCCACTGCGGCAACGCTTGCCGCTTTCTTCAATAGTTTCATATTGTCCTCCCAGACGTTGAAGCGCGTTTGTTTGAAGACGTGACTAGGACGCCGGATTTCGTTACGCTGGTAGGACGTTATGCGGGGCGGACATTTCCCGCAACAGAATTTTCATTTTTTTGAAAATTTCGAGATTTCTGTGGAGTAACGAAATTTTGATGGTAAGCTCAGGAGATTCTGTCGGAGTGGGCATGACACAAGAGCCGGACATCTATTCACATCTGCAGCACCGTCTCATTTCAAACTCTTTTGACCATGGTGACAAACTGCGCGCAGAGCAGCTAAGGCGGGACTATGATTGTTCCGCCAGCACCGTGCGGGAGGCTCTGTTTCGGTTGTCGACCGAAGGGCTGGTCGATTTTCAGGAGCAGCGCGGTTTTCGTGTGCCCGAGAAGTCCGCAGAGCTTCTTGCAGAGCTGACGCATCTGCGCGTGTTGCTGGAAGCCGAAGGCACGGCGCTGTCGATCCGCTATGGCGGGGTCGCGTGGGAGGCTCGCCTGACCGCCGCGCATCATAAACTGAGCCATATCGAAAAGCGTATTCATGCCGCAGAAGACACCTCGCCCATGGTGCCGCTCTGGTTCAATGCAGAACTGGAGTTTCACCAGACGCTGATTTCGTCATGCGGTTCAGACACGCTAAAATCCATGCATCTGCAAATCTACCGCCGGTTTCGGCAGCAGCTGATGGTTGCGGATCGCAGCTTTGATTTCATCTCCAACAACATCCAGCACCATTACGAGATTCTGGTCGCGGCGCTGGATGGGGATGAGGCGCTGACCCGGCAGAAAATCAACGATCATCTAAAACGGCATCTGGACCCTGAAAACCGCACGCAGGATCCTCACCTGGCCAGATCGTCCGCGATGTAGGTTTCGATGATCTCTTCAAAGCTGCTTTCCGCTTTGAAGCCCAGATCAATGGCGCGCGCGGGCGCGAAATTCCGCGGCCAGCCCTGAACGATCCGCATGATGTCGGGGTCGGGGCGGGCCTGAATGCGGTCCACCGCGTCCTGGCCTGCAATGCGTCGCAGCGCCTCGATCTGTTCGGCGACGGTGCAGCTGAAGCCGGGCAGATTGAGCGCGCGCCGCCCTTCCAACAGGTCCGTGTCCAGCGCGGCCGCGTGACAGAGAAACCCCGTGGCCGATTTGGGCGAGGCGTGCCAATGGCGGACTGTATCCGGCACCGGCAGGATTGCCTGCTCCCCATTCAGGGGTTCGCGGATGATGCCTGAAAAAAACGACGAGGCCGCCAGATTGGGTTTGCCCGGTCGCACGCAGATCGTTGGCAGCCGAAGAGAGAGCCCATCGACAAACCCCTTGCGGCTGAAATCCGACAGCATCAACTCGCACGCTGCTTTTTGTGCGCCATAGCTGGTCTGCGGGGCGGAGAGGAATTCATCGTCGATCTTGTCGGGATAGGGCCCGCCAAAGACGGCGATCGAGGAGGTGAACACAAGGCGGGGCACGTAAGCGCCGGAGGTCTTGAGATGTTCTGCCCGCAACGCCTCCAGCAGATGCCACATCGACATCATGTTGACCTGCCACCCCTTGTCGAAATCGGCTTCGGCCTCGCCGGAGACGATGGCGGCAAGATGGAAAATCACGTCAAACCGCTGCGCTGCGAGCTTCGTCAGCAGGCCTGCATCCGTCACGCTGCCTGTGATCTGGCGTCCGGGTGCGCCGGGCGCGGGAAAGCCCCTATCACACAAGGTGACGTCGAGGTCGGGATAGCCTTTCAGTTCGCCGGTTGCGAGACGATGCGCCAGTTTCTGACCAATCATCCCGCCGCCGCCCAGGATCAGAGCCCGTGTCATGTGGGCAGACCGTTGCGCGCTTTCAGTTCCAGATAGAGGCCGGAATGGTCTTTCTCAGCACCGCCCATGGCATCGCTGAAGTGCTGAAACCTGTCGCGCACGGTCTGTGTTGCCGGCAGGGTCAGACCCATCCCGGCGGCCTCATCCAGCGTGTTGTTCAAATCCTTGATCTGGAATTTGGTCAGCCCGCCGGGTTCAAAATCCCCTTCGGTCATGCGCGCGCCATGTTGTTGCAGGATCGTGCTGTCGGCAAAACCGCCTTTGAGAGCCGCCCGCACCGCCGCCGGATCAGCGCCGCCCTGCGCCACCAGCAGCATGGCTTCGGCGACGGCGGAAATGGTCACGGCAACGATTGTCTGATTGGCCAGCTTTGACAGCTGTCCGGTGCCCGAGGGGCCGACATGCACCGGTCTGCCCATCGCCTCAAGGATCGCACGGGCGGCGTCAAAGGTCTCAGCCGCGCCCCCTGCCATGATCGCCAGCGTGCCCGCTTCCGCCCCTTTTGTGCCGCCCGATACGGGCGCATCCAGATGGCCAAACCCGAGGGCTTTCAACGTGGCGGACTGGGCGCGCGCATGCTCTGGCTTGGTGCTCGACATGTCGATCCAGATCGCGCCGGGGGCAAGAGCCGCCTGAACCTCCGGGTTGTCGACCAGCGCCCCGGAGGCAAAGCCGTCCGAGAGCATGGTGATGATGAATTCCGCCCCCCGGACGGCATCGACCTCGTTCTGCGCAATTCGTGCCCCGTCGGCTGCCAGCGGTGCTGCGCGTTCGACCGTACGGTTCCAGACGGTCAGGTCGTGCCCGGCCTTCAGCAAGTTGCGAGACATCGGAATGCCCATCAGGCCGGTACCGATCAGGGTGATTTTGCGAGCTTGCGTCATGGTCAGACGGTTCCTTTTGCGTTCAGTATTTCAAAGCGGTGGTCAAAGCCGCCGCGCTGTCTTACGCTAACGTAAACCAGCCATTGGACCAGCCCGTCCGGTGGTTTTTTGATGATGTCAGTAGGAATTGTGTCCCGTCGGTCAGTGTTTTGCAGTTGATCGAGAGAAGGCACCCCTACTGATAGAGGGAGAAAATATCATGACAGGGCATAGGCTTAGCGGAAAGCGCGCGTTGGTGACCGCAGCGGGTCAGGGGATTGGACGGGCCAGTGCGCTTGCCATGGCCGAGGCGGGGGCTCAGGTCTTTGCGACGGACATAAACCTTGAAGCGCTTTCAACGATTCGGGGTGCGAATCACGAAAATATAGAAATTTTCGAACTTGATGCCCGGAGCGATACCAGCGTGGCGGAGGGGGTCGCCCGCGCCCAACCTGATGTCCTGTTCAACTGCGCGGGGTTCGTGCATCACGGTGCTATTCTGGAGGCGACACCGGAGGAATGGGACTTTGCATTCGACCTGAATGTGCGCTCCATGATGCGGACGATCCAGGCCGCTCTGCCCGGCATGCTGGCGCGTCAAAGCGGCTCGATCATCAATATGTCGTCGGCCTGCTCCTCCGTGATCGGCGCGCCCAACAGGTTCATCTACGGCACGACCAAGGCGGCGGTCATCGGTTTGACGAAATCGGTGGCTGTGGATTATGTCGCACAGGGCATCCGGTGCAATGCGATCTGCCCCGGCACCGTGGAAAGCCCCAGCTGGCACGACAGGGTAGATGCCCTGGGCAAGGAACTTGGCAGCAAGGAAGACGCAATGAAGCAGTTTGTATCCCGCCAACCCATGGGCCGCGTGGCCACTGCCGAAGAAATCGCCGCCCTCGTTGTTTATCTTGCAAGTGACGAGAGCGCCTTTACCACGGGACACCCCCATATCATCGACGGAGGCTGGTCAGGACAGTGACACATTCTGGGACAAAGAAAATAGGAATAGAAGACCTGCGGTCGCGCAAGTGGTTCATGAACCCCGATAACCCGGAGATGACGGCGCTCTATCTGGAGCGGTACCTGAATTACGGGCTGACACGGGCGGAGCTGCAATCGGGCAAGCCGATCATCGGGATCGCGCAGACGGGCAGTGATCTGAGCCCCTGTAACCGGCATCATCTGGAGCTCACCAAGCGGGTGCGCGACGGGATCATCGCGGCAGGCGGGACCTGCATCGAAGTCCCGGTCCATCCCATTCAGGAGACCGGCAAGCGACCTACCGCGATGCTGGATCGGAACCTGGCCTATCTCTCGCTGGTGGAGACGCTCTTTGGCTATCCGCTCGACGGCGTGGTGCTGAACATCGGCTGTGACAAGACCACGCCTGCCCTGCTGATGGCGGCGGCGACGGTGAACATCCCCGCCATCGCTTTGTCGGTCGGGCCGATGCTGAACGGGTGGTTCCGGGGGGAGCGGACGGGCTCCGGCACCATCGTCTGGAAAGCGCGCGAGATGCTGGCCGCGGGTGAGATCGACGATGACGGCTTCATGGAGCTTGTGGCGTCTTCGGCGCCCTCGGTGGGCTATTGTAATACGATGGGCACGGCCACGACGATGAATTCGCTGGCCGAAGCCCTGGGCATGCAATTGCCGGGGTCCGCTGCAATCCCCGCACCCTACCGCGAGCGGGGCCAGATCAGCTATGAGACCGGGCGGCGGATTGTCGAGATGGTCTGGGAAGACCTGCGTCCCTCCGACATCATGACGCGGGAGGCGTTCGAGAATACAATCGTTATCAACTCCGCCATTGGCGGATCGACCAACGCACCCATTCACCTCAACGGGATTGCGCGGCATCTGGGCGTGCCGCTGGACAACAATGACTGGCAGAAACACGGCCACGATGTCCCGCTGCTGGTCAATTTGCAGCCTGCCGGAGAGTATCTGGGCGAGGACTATCAGCGCGCGGGCGGTGTGCCGGCGGTCGTTGGCGAGTTGCTTGCAGAGGGTCTGCTGCCGCACCCGGACGCCATGACGGTCAACGGTAAGACCATGGGTGAAAACTGCGCCGCGCACCGCAGCGAGGACACCAAGGTCATCAAACCGGTGTCGGCGCCTTTGAAAGAGCAGGCGGGGTTCATAAATCTCACAGGCAACCTCTTTGACAGCGCGATCATGAAGACCAGCGTGATCAGCAAAAGTTTCCGTGCCAAGTACCTGTCGAACCCTGACGATCCAATGGCCTTTGAGGGCCGTGCCGTCGTGTTCGACGGACCGGAGGATTTCCATCACCGGATCGACGATCCGGCGGAAAACATCGATGAAAACTGTGTGCTCTTCATGCGTGGGGCGGGCCCAAAGGGCTATCCCGGTGGGGCGGAGGTGGTGAATATGCGCCCGCCCTCCTACCTGCTGAAAAAGGGGGTCGAGGCGCTGCCCTGTGTCGGCGACGGGCGGCAATCGGGCACATCCGGCAGCCCGTCAATCCTGAACGCGTCGCCAGAGGCAGCAGCGGGCGGCGGTCTTGCGCTTTTGCAGAACGGCGATACCGTGCGGATTGATCTGAAGAAATGCACGGCGGACATGCTGGTGCCGTTGGATGAGCTGGCCGAACGGGCGCGCGCTTTCGAGGCGGCAGGCGGCTATGACGCGCCCGAAAGCCAGTCGCCCTGGCAGCAGTATTTCCGCGAGAAGGTCGGGCGGTTCGACGAGGGCATGATCCTTGAGGATGCTGACAAGTACCAGGACATCTCTCGCCGGTTCATGCCGCGTGATAATCACTAACGCGCGTTCCGCGCCACCATCAAGCGCCTTTGGCGCTTATACCACCGGTGCGCCAAAGGCGCGACAACCACTGAGGACAACCACATGAAACTAGTACGTTATGGCGCTTTGGGCGCAGAAAAACCCGGAATGCTGGATGCGGACGGAACGCTGCGCGATCTCTCGGCCCATGTGGAGGATATCGCGGGAGAGGTTTTGTCGGATGCAGCGCTGGACAGGCTGCGCGCCATTGACCCAGCGAGCCTGCCCGCGGTTGACGGCGATCCGAGGATCGGCGCTTGCGTCGGCAATATCGGCAAATTCCTTTGCATCGGTCTGAACTATTCCGATCACGCGGCAGAAACCGGTGCGGAGATCCCCAAACATCCAATTCTTTTCTTCAAGGCGACCTCTGCCGTGGTGGGGCCGAACGATGACGTCTCCATGCCGCGGGGCTCGACCCATACGGATTGGGAAGTCGAACTCGGCGTGGTGATCGGCACGACTGCCAAGTATGTCAGCAAGCAAAACGCGCTGGATCATGTTGCGGGCTATTGCGTGGTCAATGATGTCAGCGAGCGGTTCTTCCAGACCCAACTGACCGGTCAGTGGACCAAGGGCAAATCCTGCGATACCTTCGGGCCGACAGGGCCGTGGCTGGTCACCCGTGATGAGGTGCCGGATCCGCAAAAGCTGGCGATGAGCCTTGACGTGAACGGCAATCGCAAGCAGACCGGTAACACAGCCACCATGATCTTCACGGTGGCGGAGATCATCGAACACCTGTCCTCACTGATGACCCTGCATCCGGGTGATGTCATCACCACGGGGACACCGCCAGGCGTTGGCATGGGGATGAAGCCTCAGCCCATGTACCTCAAGAAAGGCGACGTGATGGAGCTGACCATCGAAGGTCTGGGCCATCAGCGCCAGACCGTGACGGAGGACGCATGAATGGCTGACCTTTTGCAGATCGGGGGCGTGACAGATGTGATGCGTGAAAGGCTTGAGGCGGCCTTTACCATCCACAAGCTTGAGGGTGGCGGCTACCCTGCAGAGGCGATCACCCATGTGGCCACCAACGGTCATGCGGGGGTGCCGGCCGACGTTATGGCGGCCCTTCCGAACCTCAAGATGATAAGCTGCTACGGTGTCGGATATGACGCGATCGACGTGGCGGCTGCCAAGGCGCGCGGCATTGTGGTGACCCATACCCCCAATGTCCTGAACGCAGAGGTGGCGACCACAGCGGTGATGCTGATGATGGCCTGTTACCGCGAGTTACTGCGCGACGATGCCTGGGTCCGCTCCGGCAACTGGGAGGCAAAGGGCAACGCGCCGCTGACCCGCTCTGTTGACAATCAGACCGTTGGTATTCTGGGCCTTGGGCGGATCGGTCAGGCGATTGCGGACAAGCTCGCGCCCTGGGGCACGACGATTGTGTATCACTCGCGCAGCCCCAAAGATGTGGCGTACAAATATTACGCTGATCTGACCGAGATGGCACGGGACGTGGATACGCTGATCTGCATCACGCCGGGCGGGCCGTCGACGAACAAGATCGTGAACCGTGACGTGATGGACGCGCTGGGGCCGCAAGGCACGCTGATCAACGTCAGTCGCGGGTCGGTGGTCGATGAAGCGGCGATGATTGCCGCCTTGCAGGACGGGCGTCTGGGGTGGGCGGGGCTCGATGTTTTTGAGGCAGAGCCCCACGTGCCCGAAGCGCTGCGCAAACTCGAAAATGTGGTGCTCTTGCCGCATGTGGGTAGCGGCACGGTTGAGACGCGTGCCGCCATGGGGGCGCTGACGGTGGACAACCTGCTCCAGCATCTCAAGGAGGGCACGGTGCTCACCCCGGTGCCGGAATGCGCGGATATGTGAGCCTGTGACCCGGATTGCCTCGGTCAAAGCGCGGCTGTTCAATGTGCCGCTGGACGAAGTGCTGGTGGACGCCAAGCACGGGGCGCACAGCCATTTCCACCTGATCACGGCGACTGTAACGCTTGAGGATGGACGCGCGGCCACGGGCTACACCTATAATGGCGGGCGGGGAGGACATGCGACGGCCGCGATGATGACCCATGACCTTGCGCCGTTTCTGGTGGGACAGGCGGCGGAGGATATCGAAGCGCTCTATGAGGCGATGCAGGACCACATGCACTACGTGGGGCGCGGCGGAATCCTCAGCTTTGCGATTTCGGCCATTGATATCGCTTTGTGGGACCTGCGCGGACAGGCGTTGGGACAGCCTTTGTGGCAGATGGCGGGTGCTGCGTCGAAGACCTGTAAGGCCTATGGCGGCGGGATTGATCTGGCCTTTCCGCTGCCCAAGCTATTGGCGCATGTGCAAGGGTACCTTGATGCCGGGCTTGCGGCGGTCAAGATCAAGGTTGGACAACCTGATATGGCCGATGACATCGCCCGGATCAAAGCCGTGCGCGGGCAGATTGGCCCCGAGGCGAGCTTTATGATCGATGCCAATTACTCACTTAGCGTTGCTGAGGCCATCCAACTGGCCAATGCTGTAAAGGATCAGGATATCCTGTGGTTCGAAGAACCCATCCTCCCCGACGATTATCCGGGGTATGCGGAGATTGCGAAGGCCACGGGCATGGCTGTGGCTCAGGGCGAAAACCTGCACACGATCCATGAATTCCAGATGGCTGTTGCGCAAAGCGATCTTGGGTTCATCCAGCCCGACGCGTCCAATTGTGGTGGCATCACCGGGTGGCTACAGGTCGCTGATCTGACGCGTGACACGGGCATTGCCATCTGTTCACACGGCATGCAGGAGCTTCATGTGAGCCTCGTTTCCGCGCAACCGCATGCGGGGTGGATCGAAGTCCATAGCTTTCCCATTGATCACTATACGACTCGTCCCCTGGTGGTCGAAAATGCCCGCGCGGTTGCCCCGGACGATGCAGGGATCGGCGTGGCCTTTGACTGGCCCCGCCTTGCGCCTTTCGAAGTGAGGCTCTGACGCGTCAAATACGCAGAAAACGCTGGGCGATCCTTGGCAGCAGCCGGTCAAATTGAAGCGGCGCGTCCGCCACGGCCAGGCAGATGCAATCCTCATGGATATCCGCCACCGGGGTATGATGCAGGTCGCTGTCCGCGATTTCCACATCGCCGCGGGCGAAGTAGCCGTCATCATCCTGAAACGCGCCTTGCAGCACCATTGTCATCTCGGTGCCATGGTGGCCGTGATCCGGCATTGCGGTGCCCGCCGGGATCAGCAGCAGCCGCGCGGATGCCGTATTGGATGTCGGCAGGATCGCCTGTTTGACGCCCATGCCGATCGGCTTCCACTTCACGCTGTCCAGATCCCCCCCCACGTAGTCACGCAAAGGCTGGGGCAGCACACCGGGCGCCATCTTTGCCGGTTCGACACGGATATCGACCGCGCCGCCATCGATCAGATCCAGCGTGTTGGACAAGCTTATCCCGGAAACCTGCGCTTCGCAGCGTTGCTCCAGAAGCTCGCCGCCCAGGGCATCATAGCTTTCGGCAGCCGCACGGCAGGTGTCACAAAGCGACAGATGGGACGCGACCAGCAGGTTGAAGGCTTCGGGTAAGGTGCCGGCAGAATAGGCCATCAGCACGGCATCATTCAGGTGGTGGTTAATCGTATCAGTCATCACTCTATCATTTCATTGCGTGGCGCAGTCTCTCCAACGCCAATCTGATCCTTGATTTGATCGTGCCAAGCGGCAGACCGGTTTGCGCGGCGATTTCACTATGAGTCAGGTCTCCGAAATACGCCTTGTCTATCAGCTCCCTCTGGGCGGGCGGCAATGCGTCAAGCGCGCTGCCCAGGATTTCCGTTTCTTGTTGTAATGTCAGGACGTCTTCCTGATCCGGTTCCGCTTCGGGACCCCAGGTCAGGTCTTCTGGCTCTGGTCTGCGTTGCCGCCGCAAAAGGTCGATCTTGCGGTTCCGGGCAATGGTGAAAATCCATGTCGCGACGGACGCGCGTGTCGGGTCGAACTGATGCGATTTGTGCCACAGAGCTGCCATTACGTCCTGTGTGCATTCCTCGGCCAAAGTCGCATCGGCCCCTGATTTAATCAGAAACCCTTTCACCCGCGGTGCAAAATGAGCAAACAGTTCTGCAAACGCGGCGCGGTCCTGGTGGTCTCGGATGCGCGTCATGTGCGTTACCCACAACATCCTCTTTGAGCCTTCTTTAGACGTCACTTGGCCTCGCCCTGCTTTCGTGTCTTTCGCACAATTCACTATAGCCATATTCGTGAGCCCTAAGGCAGCCGCAGGCTTTCTTTCGATATGGAGAGTCGCATTCATAGTCCTAATACGCTGACGGTACAGGGTTGGATCACTAAAAATAGTTTTGTTTCCAACGCATCCATTCGTTAGCAAGAGGCGTATACCCTCGCACACGATACTGGAATTCCGGGACAATACTTATGCCATTCGAAGCTTTGACGGTGGGGGATCTGCCGGCGCACCGCCCTGACGCAGACGCCACCAAGGTTGCCGTGATTGGCGGCGGGATTACGGGAATGGGTGCCGCGCATATGCTGGGCAAAACCCATCACGTGACGCTCTTTGAGGCGGAACCGAGGCTGGGTGGCCACGCCCGGACGAAGATGGCCGGAAAGAACGGGGACCAGCCGGTGGACACAGGGTTCATCGTCTTCAACTACGCCAACTACCCTTATATGGCCGCGCTTTTCGACGCGTTGAACGTGCCGGTCGTAAAGTCGAACATGAGCTTTGGAGCCTCCATCAACGGAGGGGAGCTGGAATACGCGCTGACCTCGCTTGACGCGCTTTTTGCACAGCGCCGCAACGCTCTGACGCCGGCGTTTCTGGGCATGGTGCGCGACATTCTTAAGTTCAACAAACAGGCGCTGCGCGTGGCGCAGGACGAAAGCCTGACCTTGGGGGATTTTCTGGCCAAGATGAGAACCGGAGACTGGTTTCGGAAGTACTACCTGCTTCCTCTCTCGGGGGCGATCTGGTCAACGCCGGTTGAGAAGATCATGGATTTCCCGGCCTACGCCATGATCCGTTTCTTTGAAAACCATGCGCTGCTGAATGCTACGGGTCAGCACCAGTGGTACACGGTGCAGGGCGGTTCCACCCAATATGTCCAACGTCTGGAGACCGCTTTGCAGGGGTTGGGCGTGGATCTGCGTCTTGGGGCACCTGTGCAGTCGGTACGACGCGATGCGGGCAAGGTATTTGTCCGGGCCTGGGGGGGAGAAGAAGAGATATTTGACCATGTCATTTTTGCCACCCATTCAGACGATTCTCTAAAGCTTTTGAGTGATCCGTCGCAACAGGAGCGGGACGCTTTGGGCGCTATTGCCTACCAGCCGAACGATATCGTGCTGCACGCGGATGAAAGCATCATGCCGAAAAACAAAAAGACCTGGGCAAGCTGGGTCTACACCGAAGATCGCGATGCGCAGTCCGACCGTATTGATCTGACCTACTGGATGAACTCGCTGCAACCGATTCCAAAGGATGACCCGCATTTCGTGACCCTCAATACCAAGCGCACGATCCGCGAAGAGTTGATCTACGATCAGGTCACGCTGCGCCATCCGGTCTATGATCTGGCGGCTCTGGCGGCGCAAAAACACGTGGCGGCATTTAATGGGATCCGCAAAACCTGGTTCTGCGGGGCCTGGATGAAAAACGGCTTTCATGAGGACGGCTTGTCCAGTGCGGTGGATGTGGTCCGCGCCCTGCGGCAGGCAGAACATGTGGTGGTAGCGGCGGAGTGAGCGCAAAGGTCGATCATATCGCGGGGCTGACCTATCATGGTCGCAAGGGGGCGGTGACCAACGCCTTCCGCTACTCGGTTGACTATGTGCTGCTGGATGCGGAGGCAAAGCTGCGCACGCCCCGTCTGTTTGCACGCAACGGCAGAGGGCTCACGGGTCTGTCAGACCGCGATCACGGCGGCGCGCCGGGCCAGGGGCGGGGGGCTGCCTGGGTTCGTGACGTGTTGGAGCAGCACCAGATCCGCGATGTGGAAAAGATAGAGCTGCTGGCCCAGCCCCGCGTGCTTGGCCATGTCTTTAACCCGGTCAGCTTTTGGCTCTGCCGACGCAAGGATGGCGCGCTTGTGACCGTGATTGCCGAGGTCTCCAATACTTTCGGGGACCGCCATAGCTATCTGTGTGCGCATCCTGACAAACGTCCGATCCTTCCGACGGATACGCTCAAGGCGACAAAGATTTTCCACGTTTCTCCGTTCCAGCCGGTAGAGGGGGGATACAGCTTTCGATTTGATATCAATGCGACGCGTATCGGCATCTGGATCGATTACGCCCGCCCCGACGGCGGTCTGATCGCCACCCTGACAGGGCCGCGCAAACCACTGACCAACCGGTCGATCTTGCGCGCCGTGCTGCGCCGTCCGTTTGGCGCGCGCCGGGTGCTCGCTCTGATCCATTGGCAAGCGTTCAAGCTCTGGCTCAAAGGGGCGATTTACCGCACGCGGCCCAAGGCACCCACAAAAGAAGTTTCCCGCTGATGCAAGCCGCCCAGCGTCTTCCGGCCTATTCGCTTTTTGCGGCCCTCTTGGCCGCCGCGGGCCTTCCGATCTATATCCACGCGCCGAAATTCTACGTGGATGAATTCGGGGTCTCACTCGCCGCCCTTGGGGCGGTGCTGTTCGGGTTGCGGCTCTTGGATGTTGTGCAGGACCCGCTGCTGGGGCGGCTGGCGGAGCGCACACGCGACCGGCGTGGGCTGGCAGTGTCAGTAGGCTGCATCGTGATGGCGACAGCGATGCTGGCGCTTTTTGCGATCCCGCCGATGACATCGCCGTTGGTGTGGTTCGGCCTGTCGCTGACCTTTGTCTTTTCGGCCTTCAGCTTTCTGACAATCAATTTTTATGCCCAGGGCGTCATCAAAGCGGACGATCTGTCCGGGCAGGGGCATCTGCGACTGGCACGCTGGCGGGAAAGCGGGGCCTTGGCCGGGGTTTGCATCGCCTCGGTTGCCCCCGTGGCTCTTGGGGCGGTGATGCAGGCGCCTTTTGCCGGGTTCGCTGTGGGGTTTGCCGTTCTGACGCTGGCTGCGCTCTGGGCGATGAACCCGGAATGGAGCACGCGCGGCCTTGCGCCCTCAACCGGTTTCAGCGCCGTCCTGCGGGACCCCTTGGCGCGAAGATTGCTATTGATCGCCATGGTCAATGCGGCCCCTGTTGCTGTTAGTTCGACCCTCTTTCTGTTCTTTGTCGAAAGCCGGTTGGAGGCACCCGGTTTTGAGGGGCCGCTGCTGTTGATCTTTTTCCTGTCAGCCGCTGTTGCAGCCCCTTTCTGGGGCGCTTTGGCCGAACGCTTTGGGCCGCGCAATGTGCTTTTAACGGCCATGGTGCTGGCCATCGCGGCTTTCGCACTTACCTTAACACTCGGCCCGGGGGATTGGGTGCTCTTTGCGGTGATCTGCGTGGCGTCCGGGGCGACCTTGGGGGCCGACCTGACGTTGTTGCCGGCGATTTTCGCCTCTCGCATGGCGCGGATATCGCCCTCCGCGTCCGAGGGGTTTGGTCTTTGGTCCTTTGTCTCAAAGCTGACACTGGCCTTTGCCGCGGTCTCGCTGTTGCCGATGCTGGAAACTGCGGGGTTCCAGAGCGGGTCGACGGAAAACCCGCCGGAAGCGCTGGAACTGCTGACGCTGCTCTATGCGGCCGTGCCCTGTGCGTTGAAGCTGATTGCCATCGCCCTCTTGGCGATGACCGACTTGAAGGAGGCCTGAAAATGAGTGGCTGGATCTATGTCTTGCTGGGCGCGGCCCTTGCGTTGGGGCTTGTATGGGTGCGCAAGAGCCTTTGGGGGTTCAAGGCGCAGAAGCCCGAAGACTACGAAGACGAGAACCCGACCTTTGATGTCCGGCAGCATCTGAACGGCCCGATCCTGTGCGAAGGTGTGATCTACGGGCCGCTTGGCCGGGTCAGCAGCCGGTTTGTCGCTGATTTTGACGCCACGTGGGAGGGTAACACCGGCATCATGAAAGAGCGGTTCGTCTATGACGACGGCAGCGTTCAGGATCGCGAGTGGCACCTGACGTTGCAGGACAACGGCAGGATTCGGGCCAGGGCACCGGACGTCGTGGGGGTGGGTGAGGGCCGACAATCGGGGTCATCAGTGTTGTTGCGCTATGACATCCGCCTGCCCGAAGCGTCCGGCGGGCATGTGCTCAACACCGTGGACTGGATGTATCTGACGCCCAACGGGACCATCATGAACCGGTCGCAATTCCGAAAGTTCGGGATCAAGGTGGCGGAGCTTGTCGCGACCATGCGCCCCAAGGAGACCTGATGCGCAAGTGGCAGGGAAAGCGCTATTGGCTCGTGGGGGCCAGCGACGGTCTGGGGGCGGCTCTGGCCCGCCGGATGAGCAAGGCGGGCGCCCATGTGATCGTCTCGGCACGCTCCGAGGACAAGCTGCGCGCGGTTGTTGAAAGCCTGCCGGGCGCGGGATCTTACCAGACAGTGAACGTCTCGGACGACAAGAGCGTCATTGCCGCCGCAGAGGCGATCGGACAGATCGACGGTGTCGTATTTCTGGCGGGTGTCTATTGGCCCTTCGGGGCGCAGGACTGGAACGCGGAGGAAGCCAATGCCATGGCCGACATCAATTTTACCGGATTGATGCGGGTCATGGGGCGGGTCGTGCCGCAATTCGTTACGCGGGACGCAGGCCATGTGGTCATCACCAGCAGCCTGACCGGCTTTCGCGGGTTGCCCGGCTCTATCGGGTATACGGCGTCCAAGGCGGGGACGATGTCGCTGGCGGAATGCATGTATGCCGATTTGCGCCAGACCGGCGTTGACGTGCAGGTGGCCAATCCGGGCTTTATCAAGACCCAGCTGACCGAGAAGAACGATTTCAAGATGCCTTTCATCATGGAGCCGGAGCAAGCCGCGGAGGTGATGTTTCAGCACATGAACAGCACCCGTTTCAAAAAGAGCTTTCCGACGCTGTTCTCGCTGGTGTTTCGGGGCAGCCAGTTCCTGCCCGACTGGCTTTACTACCGGATTTTCTCCTGAGCGCTCAAAGCCGGTCGCGGTGTTTTTCGAACGCGGCGCGGGCGCGCTGCCATACCGCTGCCTCTTGCTTAAGGCTCAGGAGCGTTGGCAACAGTTGCGCGGCATAGTCCTCACTGCTTTCCAGCGGCAGCATCGACGGAAGGTTGTCGATCGCGCTGACATCCAGGACGGGTGTGTCATGCACACGCAGGGCCGGGTTTTGCCAGGTCGTTGTGCGATCATATACTTTGATCGGTGAAAAATCACTGTCCGGGTCGCAGGCGATATCCCCGATGACGCTCAGCCTTCGGGGGGTCACAGCGCTGTCCGCCGGGACGAAAACGGGTGTGCCCGGACGCGCCAGAACGCAGTTGAAAAACAGATCATGCGCGAGCACCTGCGGAAAGGGGCCGCCTTGTGCGGTCTCGGCCATGTCCCATTTGGTGCAGGCCACCCCCATCGCGGTGCAGAGATTTGCCACGCCGGTGCCCACACGCCCCAATGCGCCGACGATCAGTGCGTTGGGGCGGTGCGCGCCGGTTGCGACCAGATCACCTTGCAAATCGCTCAGCAAATGGGTCGCGCTTTGATACGCGCCCACCGGGCCTGCGATATCGCCTGCCTGCTGGGCCGCCCAACACTTCAACGCCACGGCGGCTCCCGCGTAGCCGGCCCAGTAGCCAAAGGCAGCAACCCGGCGACCGGTTTCATCTGTCAGATACTCAAGGTCCAGCAGCGTGCCGCCCCCTTCCCTGAAACGCCGCAGCAGACGCAGCCCCGAGGGTTGTCCTTTGAACGCATGACCGAACATGATGTGACGATGCGGCAGAGGGGTGGTGTCCTCGGGCAATTCCTTGAGGCCGAAGATCACCGCGTCCCGGGGGGCTTGCGGCCAGCTGTTCTGCGCCACCATCTCGCAGCCAGCCGCGGCGTAGTCCGCATCCTTGATGACGCGCGTGGGGCTTTGCTCGACCGAGACCCTGAACCCTGCGTTCAGCAGGTGTCGCGCGCCTTGCGGCGTCAGGCCCACGCGGGTTTCATTCTGGCGTTGCTCGGCGCGGACCCAAAGATGTGTCATGCCGGCAGCATCCCCTGATCGGTCACCGCCCGCACAGAGGCGCGGGCGCGCATGCGTTCCAGATAGGCGGCGATGCGGGGGAAATCGGCCAGCTCGACCCCATCGCCCGTCAGCCAGCTGCACAGCATAAAGAGATAGGGGTCCGCGATGGAAAACCCCGCGCCCATGACGAAGGGGCCCCGCAGGCAGTGGTTTTGAACATAGCGCGCGCTCTCGGCCATGGTGTGCGGTACCTTTGCCGCCATGTCGGCATGGCTTTCGGGCGCATCGGCCCAGCGGCTGCCGCGCCTGCCGTGCGCATGGTTCACATGCATGGTGGAGGCGAGGTAATACATCACGCTGCGCATATGGGCGGCTTCCAGCGGATCTGCGGGTACAAGGCCTGCGTCCGGCGCGATTGCAGCGATATAGTCCAGCAAGGCACCGGTTTCGGTCAGATAGGTGCCGCTGATCTCAAGTGTCGGGACGCGGCCTTTGGGGTTGACGGCCAGAAAGTCGGGCTTGGTCTGGGCCGCTTCCTTGAAACTGACGAGCACGGGCTCAAACTCCAGCCCGGCCTCGTGCAGGGCAATGGCAACGGCAACAGAGATCGTGCCCGGGGCGTAGTAGAGGCGCATGATGTCGTCCTTTCAAACGTGGGTCTGGGCGTGGTGGCGGCTGGGATCTTCGAGATGCGGGATCGCATTGAACATCGTCGGCGAGAGCTGACCCCCGATGGGAAAGAGCCTGTGCTGCGAGGTGTTGTAGATGGCCAGCGCCAGTTGTGCCATCGCAGAGATATCGAGCCTGAGCACCTGGCGCATGGTGCAGGAAATCAGCCCGCCCGAGGTGACCACAAGCGCGGGACCGTCGCCCGCCCTGATCTCGGCCAAGACATCAGAGATGCGCGCCTCGAAATCATGGAAACGTTCCGGGGCCCCTGCAATCTCGTCGCGCTGCCAGGCCGCGAAAAGCTGCGGCAGATGCGCGGTGAAGGACGCTTGATCCATTGGAAAGGGCACGCCGTGCTCCTCCTCCATCGCGCGCGCCATCGTGAGGTACTGAAGCTCGTTGAGGCGGGCGTCCTGCGTGACGGGCATGCCCATGTCCATGGCGTCAGCCGTTTCCACGTGACGCCGCAGCGTGCCGGTAAAGAGCCGGGCATGGTGTTGGTTTTGCGTGCGTAAATGCGCGCCAAGCCAGGCGGATTGCTGGTGCCCCAGCGCACTGAGCCTGTCGTAGCTTTGCTCGTCCGTGGCACCTGAATTTGCCTGACCGTGGCGGATAAGGGTAATATGGGACATGACTGCTTTCTGGTCGTTTGGCTCCTTACTAGGCGAGGGGCCGCCCGGGGGAAAGAGCCGCCGACCGCGCCTTGCGCCTTTTGAACAGAAAACAGTCGTCGCGTATCGGAAACGCGGGTGGCGCAAATCCGGTACCGTGTGTCGGGATTGGGACTCCTTGCGGGGGCCGTTCTTCCTTATAGTCTTGCGAAACTCAGGAGTACGGCGCGATGGGCGAGACGATCACATTCACACTGGACGGCAAGGAAGTTCAGGCCGAGGCCGGGGCCACGATCTGGGAGGTGGCCAACGGTCGGGGCCTGGTGATCCCGCATCTGTGCCACAAGCCCGCGCCGGGTTACCGCCCGGATGGCAACTGTCGCGCCTGCATGGTCGAGATCGAGGGCGAGCGTACGCTGGCGGCCTCCTGCATTCGCGAGCCCAGCGACGGCATGGTGGTGACCACCAACTCCGCCCGCGCCGAGAACGCCCGCAAGATGGTGGTCGAGATGCTGTTGGCTGATCAGCCTGAACGGGCCGTCGCCCACGACAAATCCAGCCATCTGTGGGACATGGCCGCGCTGAACGGCGTGGAAGAGAGCCGCTTTCCCAAGCTCGAAGAGGGGCGCATCCCGCTGCTTGACGACAGCCATGTGGCGATGAGCGTCAATCTCGATGCCTGCATCCAGTGTGGTCTGTGCGTGCGTGCCTGCCGCGAGGTGCAGGTCAACGATGTGATCGGGATGGCAGGCCGCGGGCACGATGCCTACCCGACCTTTGATTTTGCCGACCCCATGGGCGACAGCACCTGCGTGGCCTGTGGCGAATGCGTGCAGGCGTGCCCGACGGGGGCCCTGATGCCGTCAACCGTGGTCGACGACAACCAGGTGGGCGACAGCGCGGATTACGACAAGGAGGTCGAGAGCATCTGCCCCTTCTGCGGCGTTGGCTGCCAGGTGTCGCTCAAGGTCAAGGACGGCAAGGTCAAATATGTCGAGGGGATCAACGGTCCGGCAAATGAGGGTCGTTTGTGTGTGAAAGGCCGGTTCGGCTTCGATTTCATCCACCACCCGCACCGCCTGACCAAGCCGCTGATCCGGCGCGAGGATGCGCCTGCCAAGGGGCTGAACGTCGATCCCGGCAATTGGCAGACGCATTTCCGCGAGGCTTCCTGGGACGAAGCACTGGATTTTGCCGCCGCTGGCATGAAGGGGCGCGGGCGCGAGATTGCGGGCTTCGGCTCGGCCAAATGCACGAATGAAGAAGCCTATCTCTTTCAGAAGCTGATCCGGCAGGGCTTTGGTCATAACAATGTCGATCACTGCACGCGGCTCTGCCACGCCTCCTCCGTTGCCGCCCTGATGGAAAACGTCGGATCGGGCGCGGTGACCGCGACCTTCAACGAGATTGAAAACGCCGATGTGGCAATCGTGATCGGCGCCAATCCGATTGAGAACCACCCCGTGGCGGCGACCTTCTTCAAGCAGTTCACCAAACGCGGTGGCAAGCTGATTGTCATGGACCCGCGCGGTCAGGCGCTCAAGCGCTTTGCCAGCCACATGCTGCAATTCCGTCCCGGTGCGGATGTGTCGATGCTGAATGCGATCATGCACACGATTGTGGAGGAAGGCCTTTATGATCAGCAGTATATTGACGCCTACACCGAAAACTGGGAGGCGGAGAAGGCGCATCTGGCTGATTTCAGCCCCGAGGCCATGGCCGGGATTTGCGGCATCGATGCCGAGACCCTGCGCGATGTGGCCCGCACCTTCGCGGGGGCCAAGGCGGCGATGATCTTCTGGGGCATGGGCATCAGCCAGCACATTCACGGGACGGATAATTCGCGCTGCCTGATCTCGCTCGCGCTGATGACGGGGCAGGTCGGGCGACCCGGATCGGGACTGCATCCGCTGCGCGGCCAGAACAATGTGCAAGGTGCGTCCGACGCGGGCCTCATTCCGATGTTCCTGCCGGATTATCAGCCGGTCACGGACGACGCTGTCCGTTCTGCCTTTACCAAGGTCTGGGGCTCGGCGGATTTCTCCAACGAACGCGGGCTGACAGTGACCGAGATCATGGATGCGGTCCACGAGGGCAAGATCAAGGGCATGTATATCCTGGGCGAGAACCCGGCCATGTCCGATCCCGATGTGGTGCACGCCCGCGATGCGCTGGCCAAGCTCGATCATCTTGTGGTGCAGGATATATTCCTCACGGAGACCGCGAATTACGCAGACGTGGTCCTGCCCGCCAGCGCCTTTGCCGAGAAAACCGGCACCGTGACCAACACCAATCGGCAGGTGCAGATGGGTCGCCCCGCCGTGCCGCCCCCCGGTGAGGCGCGCGAGGACTGGTGGATCGAGGTGGAACTGGCCAAACGCCTTGGCCTTGGCTGGAGCTATGAAAGCCCCGCGGAGGTGTTTGCCGAGATGAAACACAACATGCGCAGTCTGGAAAACATCACCTGGGACCGGCTGTTGGCGCAGAATTCGGTGACCTACCCGTCACTCAGCCCCGACGACCCCGGTCAGGCGATCGTCTTTGGGGACGGCTTTCCACGGCCGGAAGGGCGTGCACGGTTTACCCCCGCCAGCGTGGTGGCCCCCGATGATGTGCCGGATGACGAATACCCGATGGTGCTGACCACCGGGCGGCAGCTGGAACATTGGCACACCGGGTCGATGACGCGGCGCTCCACGGTGCTGGATGGGCTTGAGCCGGAGGCGAATTGTTCGCTGCACCCCTCCACTTTGCGGAAACTGGACGTGGCCCCGGGTGAGCACGTCAGGCTGACCACCAAACGGGGCAGCATTACCATCATGGCCCGCGAGGACCGGGCGGTCTCACCGGATATGGTGTTTTTGCCCTTTGCCTATGTCGAGGCGGCGGCCAACATCCTGACCAACCCCGCCGTGGACCCTTATGGCAAGATCCCGGAGTTCAAGTTTTCTGCCGTTCGGGTCGAGAAAGCAGAGACATCCGTCGCTGCTGAATAACCTTGGAAAGGCGCGGTTCTGAATTCCGCCGGGTGACATCCCGACGTTCTGAATGCCGCGCCCGAGACCGGGCAGGTGCGCCAATCCCTGAGGACACATCATGATCGACCCGACCCGCTTTCTCGATGATCTGAACAGGTTGCGTTGTTTCGGTGCCAGTGGTGTCGGCAAGGGGGTGATCCGCCCGGCCTATGGCGCGGCGGATATCGCCGCGCGTCAATGGCTGGCAGAGCAGATGCGCGCGGCAGGGCTGCGGGCCCGGATCGACGCGATGGGCAATGTTTTTGGGCTGGCCGATGGGCCATCAATCCTGCTGGGGTCGCATTCAGACAGCCAGCCCGAGGGCGGCTGGCTTGATGGCGCCTTGGGCGTCATAGCCGCGTTGGAAGTGGCGCGGGCGTTACGGGCGGTCGGGGGGCCTGCCGTGTCGGTTGTTTCGTTTCAGGATGAGGAGGGACGCTTTGGCGTGACCACCGGGTCGGCGGTCTGGTCCGGCCATCTGGATCAGGGGGCCGCTGACAAGCTGACGGATCACGCGGGGCAGACCCTCGCGGAAGCGCGGGCCAAGATGGCGGATCTGGTCACGGGGGGCGTCGATCCAGCCCGGTTCACAGGGTTCATAGAGATGCATATCGAACAGGGCCCGACCCTGGATGCCTCTGGCGAGCAGATCGGCGTCGTGACCGATATCGTTGGTATCCGCGATATGAAAATCACCTTTGACGGGCAGCAGAATCATGCGGGGACCACGCCGATGGCGCTACGCCGGGATGCCTTTCAGGCTGTGTCGGCCTTTAACACCGCGTTAAATGAACGGTTGCGAAATGTCGTAACGCCGCAGACGGTGTGGACGATCGGTCATGTCAGCCTGCATCCAAATGCCTCCTCTATTGTGCCGGGCCGGGCCGTCTTTTCGATGCAGTGGCGGGATGCGCAGAGCGACCGGTTGCAGCGGATGGAGGATATCATCCGCCAAACGGCACAGGAGGTCGCGGCGACCCGCGGGCTGGAGCTGTCTTTCGGCCCGCTTCTGGGGCTTGAGCCCGTTGAGATGGATGCAAGCCTCAAAGCGGCGCTGGCAGAGGCTGCGGCAGAGGTTGCCCCCGGCAAGTGGCGGCATATGCCTTCGGGCGCGCTCCATGATGCGACAAACCTGTCCCGGCTGATGCCGGTCGCGATGCTCTTTGTGCCGTCAATACGCGGAATAAGCCATGCGTTCGAGGAAGATACCCATGAGGAAGACCTCATTGCCGGGGTGCAGGTCCTGATGCGCGCGGTGCAATTGCTGTCGCCGTGATCTGCGCATTGCACGCGTAAATTGAACTAATGAGTTGACCTTGATGCCAAATCTGATTTTGTTGTCCCAACGATAGTCAAAAATGACTGCGCCTGCCGGGAAACAGCAGGTCTGGGAGGATAGAATTGAATACTCAATCGGAAGGCGTCGAGGGGCCACAGTCCATCCCGGCGCTTTTGCATCGCAATGCAAGTGAGTTCGCGGACGCGCCTGCGTATCGCGAGAAAGAGTACGGCATATGGCAATCCTGGAGCTGGCGTGAGACCCTCGAAGAGGTCGAAGCGCTGGCACTGGGGCTTGTGGATCTGGGCGCGCGCGAGGGGGATTTCGTTGCCGTCATCGGGCGGAACAGGCCTCGGCTTTACTGGGCGATGATCGCTGCGGAGATGGTGGGCGCGGTCCCTGTGCCGCTTTATCAGGATGCCGTAGCCGAAGAGATGGCCTATGTGCTGAACCATTGCGGGGCCCGGTTCGTGATCGCGGGCGATCAGGAACAGGTCGATAAGGTGATCGAAATCCAGGAGCAGCTGCCGGAGTTCGAGCAGATGATCTACCTCGATCCGCGCGGTCTGCGCAAATACGACCACGCGCGGCTGCATCAATACAGCCATGTGCAGGATGTCGGGCGCGCCAAACGAGACGAGCTGACGCCGGAGATCACCGCGCGTCAGGCGCGGCTGACCTACGACAGCACCTGCGTGATGCTGTATACCTCCGGGACGACCGGCAAGCCCAAGGGCGTGGTTCTGAGCAACCGCAATGTGATCGAAACCTCCCGGTCATCCTCCGAGTTTGACGACCTGCGCCAGACCGATTCCGTTCTTGCCTATCTGCCGATGGCCTGGGTCGGGGATTTCATCTTTTCGGTCGGGCAGGCGATGTGGACCGGGTTCTGCACCAACTGCCCCGAGAGTGCGGAGACGATGCACACCGATCTGCGCGAGATCGGGCCGACTTATTATTTCGCGCCGCCACGGGTGTTTGAAACGCAGCTCACCAATGTGATGATCCGGATGGAGGACGCAGGACGGTTCAAGAAATGGCTGTTTGACCGGTGCATGGCACATGCCCGCAAAGTCGGGCCCGCCATTCTGGACGGACGGCGCGTCAACCAGTGGGACCGTTTCAAGTATAATCTGGGGGAGATTCTGATCTACGGCCCGCTCAAGAACACGCTCGGCTTCAGCCGCATCCGGGTGGGCTATACCGCAGGCGAAGCGATCGGACCCGAGATTTTCGATTTTTACCGATCCCTTGGGATCAACCTCAAACAGCTTTATGGCCAGACCGAGGCCACGGTTTTCATCACCGCGCAACCTGATGGGGAGGTTCGGTCTGATACAGTGGGGGTGAGCTGTCCGGGGGTCGAGCTGAAAATCGCGGAAAATGGCGAGGTCTTCTACCGCAGCCCCGGTGTCTTTGTGGAGTATTATAAGAACCCTGAAAGCACCGCCGACACCAAGGACGCGGAAGGCTGGGTGGCGACGGGTGACGCGGGGTTCATCGAGGAAGGCTCGGGCCATCTGCGGATCATCGACCGGGCCAAGGACGTGGGCCAGATGGCGGACGGGTCGCTCTTTGCGCCAAAATACGTGGAGAACAAGCTCAAGTTTTTCCCCAATATTCTGGAGGCAGTGGTTTTTGGCAACGGGCGCGACGCGTGCACGTCCTTTATCAACATTGATCTGACGGCCGTGGGCAACTGGGCGGAGCGCAACAACATCGGCTATGCGTCCTATCAGGAACTGGCGCGGCACCCCCAGGTGATGGATACAATTCAGGCCCACGTGGAAGAGGTCAACGCCTCCGTGGCCGAGGATGACATGCTGTCGGGCTGTCAGGTGCACCGCTTCGTGGTGCTGCACAAGGAGCTTGATGCAGATGATGGCGAGCTGACCCGCACCCGAAAAGTGCGCCGCCGGATCATCGAGGAGAAATACGCAGATATCATCGCGGCGCTTTACGATGGCTCTAAAAGCGTGAGCACCACGACAGAAGTCACCTATGAAGACGGGCGCAAGGGGTCAATTTCGGCAACGCTGGAAGTGCGGGATGCGGCGGTTCAGGTGGTCTCCCGGAAGATGGCAGCGGAATGATGGGACGACGCTCGGCTGCGCCATCGCCCCGCCCACCATCCCGTTTTATCGAGAGTTGCGAGAGTTCAGGATATGCTTGATCAGACCGAAGGGTACACAACCGCGGACGGGCGCAAGATCGGCGGTGTGGTCATGGAGATGAAGAACATCACCCTGCGGTTCGGGGGGGTGGAGGCCATCAAGGACATCTCCTTTGACATCCGCGAGGGGGAGATCCGGGCGATCATCGGACCCAATGGGGCGGGCAAATCCTCGATGCTCAATGTCATCTCGGGTTTCTATGTCCCGCAGGACGGTGAGGTCTGGTACAAGGGAAGCCGGCGCCCCCCGATGAAGCCCTATGAGATCGCGCGACAGGGCATCGCGCGGACCTTTCAGAATATCGCGCTGTTTGAAGGTATGTCGGTGCTGGATAATGTGATGACCGGACGGTTGACCCATATGCATACCGGCATCTGGCGGCAGGCGATCTGGCGGGGCAAAGCTGAGGCTGAGGAAACCGCGAACCGCGAAGTTGCCGAAAAGATCATCGATTTTCTGGAGATCCAGGCCATCCGCAAGACACCGGTCGCACGCTTGCCATACGGCTTGAAAAAGCGCGTGGAACTGGCGCGCGCGCTGGCGGCGGAACCTTCCTTGCTGCTGCTGGATGAGCCGATGGCGGGGATGAACGTCGAGGAAAAGGAGGACATGAGCCGCTTTGTTCTCGACGTGAACGACGAGTTCGGCACGACAATCGCGCTGATCGAGCATGACATGGGGGTGGTGATGGACCTCTCGGACCGCGTGGTGGTAATGGATTACGGCAAGAAGATCGGCGACGGCACGCCGGACGAGGTGCGCAACAATCAGGATGTGATCGACGCGTATCTGGGGGTGGCACATGATTGAAGCGCGCAATTTGAGATCAATATGCCGCGGCGGCAGAGCGGGGAGGTATTGATGCCTGAGCAGCTTCTTTTCACCATTGAGGTCTTTCTCAACGGGTTGATGGCCGGGGTGCTTTATGCGCTGGTCGCCCTTGGGTTCGTGCTGATCTACAAGGCTTCGGGCATTTTCAACTTCGCCCAAGGGGTTATGGCGCTTTTTGCGGCGATGACGCTCTACGGGATCATGAACGGGCAGGTGCCCTTTGCGCATCTCATCAACGCGATTTTCAGCACCGAAATCCACTACTTTGGCTGGAATGTGCCCGCGCTGGCGGCGATCGTTCTGACAATGGGGGTTATGGTGCTCTTTAGCTGGCTCGTGCAGCGTTATATCTTCAGGTACCTTGTCGGGCAGGAGCCGATTATCCTCTTTATGGCGACCATCGGGCTGGCCTATTTCCTCGAAGGGGTGGGGGATCTGATGTGGGGCTCAGACATCAAGACGCTTGAGGTCGGCCTGCCCCAAGGGGGTAACTTCTGGATTGAAGACAACACGCGGTGGCTTGGCTTTGGAAATGAGGAATTCTACGGATTTTTTATCGACAGCCTGGATATCGTGGCCTCTGTCGTGGCAGCGGTGCTGGTGCTTGGGCTGGTGCTTTTTGCACAATACACCAAGCAGGGGCGCGCCATGCGGGCGGTGGCCGACGACCATCAGGCGGCGCTTTCGGTTGGCGTTTCGCTGAATTTCATCTGGATTCTCGTCTGGTCGCTGGCCGGGTTTGTGGCGCTTGTCGCGGGCATCATGTGGGGGGCGAAATCCGGTGTGCAGTTCTCCCTCAGCCTGATCGCGCTCAAGGCGCTTCCGGTGCTGATGCTGGGCGGGTTCACCTCGATCCCCGGGGCGATTGTCGGGGGTCTGATTATCGGTGTCGGGGAAAAGCTCTTTGAGTTCCTGATCGGGCTGCCCTATCTGGGCGGGGCGACCGAGAACTGGTTTGCCTATATGCTCGCGCTGATCTTTTTGCTGTTCCGGCCGCAGGGCCTTTTCGGGGAGAAGATCATTGAAAGGGTCTAGCAGCTATTTCTCGATGTCGCGCAGCAGCGCGACGCTGAGGGCGGCCAGAATGGTGACGCCGAGTGTCAGCGCGAGGTTGAGGTCCGGCAGAAACAGCAGGGTCAGCCCGATGCTGAGCCCCATGACGCACAGGCAAACCACCAGCCCGAACCCAAGCGCAGAGGTGCCCCCGGTGCGCTGTGGTTTTGCCCAGACCGGGGCGCTGGTTTCCACAAAGTCTGTTTCGGCGACCTCGACGCTTTGCAACAGGGCGGCCCGCCTGGCCGCATATTGTTCGCGCGTCAAATCCCCGCGTTCCAGTTTTTCATCGAGACCGCGTATCTCGTTCAGGATTGCTGTCATTCATCCCTCTCCTTCACCCGAGAAAAGCGATACCGAAGGAAATGGGGCAAAATTGGGAAACGGCGTGATTTCTTGTGAGTTAGTTAACGGGCCCCGCCCGGAGGAGGCCGCCCGTGCTTTATCGTGAGGCCGGTGATTTCAGCACCACATACCCCGAAGACAGCCAGACCTTTCCGATCAAATTCGACCGTTGGCGGTATTACGCGGTGCTGTTCATCGCGATTTTTGTCATCCCATTTGTGATCAACGATTACTGGGTCAATTCGATCTTTATGCCGTTTCTGATCTATGCCATCGCGGCGATTGGACTGAATATCCTGGTGGGGTACTGCGGTCAGGTGAGCCTTGGCACGGGCGGGTTCATGGCCGTGGGGGCCTATGCCTGCTACAAGCTGATGACGGCCTTTCCGGATGTCAGCATGATTTTCCATGTTCTGCTGGCGGGCCTCATTACCGCCGGGGTGGGTGTCATTTTTGGCCTGCCGAGTTTGCGGATCAAGGGGTTCTACCTTGCGGTGGCGACGCTGGCGGCACAGTTCTTTCTCGTGTGGCTCTTCAACCGGGTGTCGTGGTTCTACAACTACTCCGCGTCCGGCCAGATCAACGCGCCCGAGCGCGAGGTTTTGGGTGTTCTGATCACCGGACCCAACACCGAAGCCTGGGCCACCTACCTCTTTTGTCTGTTCTTTACGATAGCCAGCGCCATCATCGCCCGCAATCTGACGCGCGGGTCCATCGGGCGGCAGTGGATGGCGATCCGGGATATGGACATCGCGGCCGAGATCATCGGGGTGAACCCGCTCAAGGCCAAGCTGACCGCCTTTGCTGTCAGCTCCTTCTTTGTCGGCATCTCGGGGGCGCTTTTCTTTGCGGTGTACCTTGGCGCCGTCGAAGTAGGTGAGGTCTTTGGCATCACCAAATCATTTCTCGTGCTCTTCATGATCATCATCGGCGGGCTGGGGTCGATCTTTGGCTCCTTTGCAGGGGCGGCATTCCTTGTGCTCCTGCCGGTGTTGCTCAAGGTGATCGGCGTCGATCTCTTTGGCTGGCCCACGGATATCGTGGCGCATCTGAACCTTGTGGTCGTGGGCGGCCTGATCGTGATCTTTCTGATCGCCGAACCGCATGGGCTGGCGCAGTTGTGGCGCGTGGCGAAGGAAAAACTAAGACTTTGGCCATTCCCGCATTAGAGTGGACGCCATCAGACAAAGGCAGGGAAAAACCTGCCCATCATGCCGGGCAACCGGTGCACCGGATAAAAACCAAGGGAGGTACTACCGATGAAGTATAGACTAGGAACCTGGGCCGTCGCGGCCACAATGGCGGCAAGCCCGGTCATGGCGGATCTTGTGTTTCCGTCGTTGAGCTACCGGACAGGGCCTTATGCGGCAAATGGCATTCCCTTTGCGGATGGCTATGCGGATTACTTCACGCTGCTGAACGAGCGCGATGGCGGCATCGGCGGTGTGCCTGTGCGCGTGCCGGAGTGTGAAACAGGCTACAACACCGAAAAAGGCGTGGAATGCTATGAGAGCACCAAGGGCGACGGCGCGCTGGTGTACCAGCCCTTGTCCACGGGCATCACGTATCAGCTGATCCCCAAGGCGACGGCGGATGGCATTCCCGTGCATTCCATGGGCTACGGGCGGACCTCGGCCAAGGACGGCACGGTTTTCCGCAACATCTTTAACTACCCGGCCAACTACTGGGACGGCGCGTCCTATGCCATCAAGCATCTGCTGCAGGTCAACGACGGCTCGCTGGAGGGCAAGAAGATCGCCCTCGTCTATCACAACTCCGCCTACGGCAAGGAGCCGATCCGCACCCTCGAAGAGCTGTCGGAAAAGCATGGGTTTGAGCTGATGCTGCTGGCCGTTGACCATCCGGGCCAGGAACAGAAATCGCAGTGGCTGCAAATCCGCCGCGAGCGGCCTGACAATGTCATCATGTATGGCTGGGGTGTGATGAACCAGGTTGCCATTCAGGAAGCCGCCAACATCCGTTTCCCGATGGAAAACTTCATTGGGATCTGGTGGTCCGGGTCTGAAAACGACGTACGGCCTGCGGGTGCTGCGGCAGATGGCTACAAGGCGCTGGCCTTCCATAATGTCGGCGACGACTTCCCGGTCTTTGAGGACATTCAGACCTATGTCGTGGATGCAGGCAAAGCCGCCGGAGCCGGGGATCAGATCGGTACGGTGCTTTACAACCGGGGCCTCTATGCCGCGATGCTGGCGGCTGAAGCGGCCCGGACGGCGCAGGAAATCCATGGTGTGGATGAGATCACCTCCGAAATGATGCGCGATGGCATGGAGGCGCTGTCGATCACCGAAGAGCGGATGACCGAGCTTGGGCTGCCCAATTTCGGGCCGACCTTCGAGGTCTCCTGTGAAAATCACGGTGGCGGTGGCTTCGTTGCGATGGCCCAGTGGAGCGCAACCGACGACCAGTGGCGTCTGATCTCTGACTATGAACAGTCGGACCAGGACGTGATCGGCCCGCTGATTGCCGAGGACGCGGCGGCTTTTGCCTCGGAAAACAATATCACACCGGGCTGCAACTGAATCGCCTTGCCCCGGCGGTTGCGATCGCCGGGGCATGCGTAACTGACAAAGGGCACTACCATATGCTGGACGCCGCGCAGACAGAGCTCGACACCGCTGAAACGGTGCTGGAGATCAACAATATCGAAGTGATCTACAACCACGTGATCCTCGTGTTGAAAGGCGTGAGCCTCAACGTGCCAAAGGGCGGGATTACTGCCCTCTTGGGCGGCAACGGGGCGGGCAAGACCACCACGCTCAAGGCGATCTCGGGGCTGCTGGCCAGCGAGCGGGGTGAGGTGACAAAGGGGTCCATCAAATATCATGGCGAGGTGATCCAGCATCAGGACCCGGCAGACATCGTAAAAAGCGGTGTGGTGCAGGTGATGGAGGGGCGGCACTGTTTCGAACATCTCACGGTCGAAGAGAATCTGCTGACCGGGGCCTATACACGTCGCGATGGCAAGGCCGCGATCCAGCAGGATCTGGAGATGGTCTATGCCTACTTTCCCCGTCTGAAGGACCGGCGTAAATCGCAGGCGGGCTATACCTCGGGCGGGGAGCAGCAAATGACAGCCATTGGTCGCGCGCTGATGTCGCGCCCCGAGACGATCCTGCTGGATGAACCCTCCATGGGGCTGGCTCCGCAGCTGGTGGAGCAGATTTTCGACATCGTGAAATCCGTAAATGAGAATGAGGGCGTGACCTTTCTGCTGGCCGAGCAGAACACCAATGTGGCCCTGCGGTTTGCCCACTATGGCTATATTCTGGAATCCGGTCGGGTTGTGATGGACGGGCCTGCCGCGGAACTGCGGGAAAATCCGGATGTGAAGGAGTTTTATCTGGGCATGTCCGAACAGGGGCGGAAGTCCTTTCGGGACGTTCGCAGCTATCGCCGGCGCAAGCGCTGGCTCAGTTAATCGTCACTATTGGGGCTTTACTCAAGATGTGGCACAATGAAGAATATTTTTTAAAGCGCCGCAGTTTGCTTCGTTCAGGCTGGTTGACGCGGCTTATTTCAAGAGGCCCATGATGGTTCAGTCGGTTCATTTCGATGAGTTGGAAACACGCGATAACGCGGCACGTGCGGAGGCATTGGCCGAAGCCCTGCCCAGGCAGATTGAGCGAGCAAAAAAACTCTCGGGCTACGGCGGCGCGCTCAATGATGTCTCGCCCCAGGATATCACGGATGCTCAGAAGCTGGCGGATTTGCCGATCCTGCGGAAATCCGATCTGGGCCGGGCACAGGCCTCCGATATGCCATTCGGTGGGTTCACCACCAAAAAGACCTCCGAATTCAGTCATATCTTTCAATCCCCCGGACCGATCTATGAGCCTTCCAGCACCGACCATGACTGGTTCCGGATGGGCCGGTTCCTCCATGCAGTGGGGATCGGCAAGGGCGATATCGTACAGAACTGCTTTGGTTATCACCTCACACCGGCGGGGGCGATCTTTGAAAGCGGTGCGCGGGCCGTGGGGGCCGCAATCCTGCCGGCAGGTACCGGCCAGACAGAGTTGCAGGTCACCGCAGCACGGGACGTCGGCACCACGGCCTATGCGGGCACCCCCGACTATCTCAAGGTTATCCTCGACAAGGCCGAGGACATGGGTATCGCCTTGGGGATCGTCAAGGCGGCCGTTGGGGGCGGTGCGCTGTTTCCCTCTCTGCGTGATGAATACGCCGAGCGTGGTGTGACCTGTCTTCAGTGCTATGCCACGGCCGATCTTGGTAACATCGCCTACGAATCTCCCGCGATGGAAGGGTTGATCATCGACGAACATGTCGTGGTCGAAATCGTGACCCCCGGCACAGGCAGGCCCGTTCCCACAGGCGAGGTCGGCGAGGTGATCGTGACAACGCTGAACCCCGACTACCCGCTCGTCCGATTTGCCACCGGAGATCTCAGCGCGGTCCTGCCGGGGCAAAGCCCCTGTGGCCGGACGAATTTGCGCATCAAGGGGTGGATGGGCCGTGCGGACCAGACGGCCAAGGTTAAGGGCATGTTTGTGCGGCCCGAACAGGTCGCCTCCTTTGTGGCGCATCATGCCGAAGTGGTGAAAGCCCGCGTCGTCATCTCCCGCAAGGGGGAACAGGATATAATGACTGTCCGGGTGGAAAGCTGTGGCGGTAATGCGGAAGATTACGCCGGAACCGTTGTTGATACGCTCAAACTCAGAGCCGCGATCGAGGTCGTCACGCCGGGCAGCCTGCCCAAAGACGGGCTCGTGATCGAGGATCAACGCGCCTACGACGGGTGACAGCAGCACTTTCATGGTCGTCACAAAAGACGTCAGCACACCAGCCGTGATTGGCTGCGACAGCGGGCCGCCGAAAGGGCCAAAAGGTCCGGGGGCTGGTAATTCTGACTAAATGAGTCAAAAAAGAGCCATGACAGATTCCGCCCTTCCCCTTGCAGACAAAAAGCGCAAAGGCTTGTCCCGAAAATCGGGCGCGACCTGGGTGGCAAGGACAGCGCTTGTTGCGGCTGCGGTCTGCGCGTTGCCGATGGTGGCGGTGGCGGTGGCGGCGCTGACAGGCGGGACGGATACCATCACCCATCTGGCCGAAACAGTCCTCGGACGCTACACGATGACAACCCTTTTGCTGGTGCTCATGGTCTCGGTCGGCACCTTTGCGGTCGGGGTCGGGGCCGCATGGCTTGTCACGATGACCCGCTTTCCGGGGGTGCGGTTTTTCGAAATTGCCCTGGTGCTCCCGCTGGCGTTCCCGGCCTATGTGCTGGCCTATGCCTATACCCACGTGCTGGACCATCCCGGGATCGTGCAAAGCGTGCTGCGTGATATCACCGGATGGGGGCCGCGGGACTACTGGTTCCCGGAAATCCGAAGCCTTGGCGGGGCCGCCACGATGCTGGTCCTGGTGCTCTACCCTTATGTGTATCTGCTGGCGCGGGCCGCTTTCCTGCAACAAAGTGCGACAACCTTTCTGGCCGCACGTGCCCTCGGGGCTAGCGCCTGGTCCGCGTTTTTCCGGATCAGCCTGCCACTTGCCCGGCCAGCCATTGCCGGGGGCGTCCTGCTCGCGGTGATGGAAACGATTGCCGATTTTGGCACCGTAGCCTATTTCAGTGTGCAGACCTTTGCGACCGGCATCTACACCAGTTGGTTTTCGCTCGCGGATCGCGCGGGTGCGGCCCAGCTTGCCCTTTGCCTGCTGAGTTTTGCCCTGCTGCTGGCCATGCTGGAGCGTGCTCAGCGCGGGCGGGCCCTATACCATGACCCGTCCCGGCGTCAGCAAGCGATGGAGCCTGCGCACCTGAGCAAGGGTCAATCCATCCTTGCGATGATCCTCTGCGGTATCCCCGTTCTGCTGGGGGCAGTGTTGCCAGCCCTTATTCTGGTGAACATGGGACTGGGGTCAGAGCAGAACCTGCTCAGCCCGCGCTATCTGGGGTTCATTCAGAATTCGCTGACGCTGGCCTCGGTTGCGGCGCTGGTCACGGTCGCGGTGGCGGTCATCATCGGGTTCTACCAGCGCTTGCTGCCCGGGCGGCGCGCCAACGGGGCGGCTTATGTGGCACGGTTGGGATATGCGGTGCCGGGCGGCGTGATCGCGGTCGGGCTCATGGTGCCCTTTGCCGCCTTCGACAATGCGCTCGACAGTTTTATGCGCAGCACATTCGATGTCTCCACCGGGCTGCTGGTCACCGGGTCGATCTGGCTGTTGGTGGCAGCCTATATGGTGCGTTTCCTGGCGGCGGCCCTGGGCACCTACGAGGGCGGGCAGGCGATGGTGCCCGCCAATATGGATGCCGCCGCCCGCTCGCTTGGCGAAACGCCGGGCGGCACGTTGCGGCGGGTGCATCTGCCGATCCTCGCCCCCAGCCTGCTGACCGCTTTGCTGATTGTCTTTGTCGATGTGATGAAGGAACTGCCCGCGACGCTGATCATGCGGCCCTTCAACTACGACACGCTGGCGGTGCAGGCCTACCGGCTGGCCAGTGACGAGCGGCTCGAAGGTGCCGCGGTCCCCAGTCTTGTGATTGTGGCGATCGGGCTTCTGCCGGTGATCCTGATCTGCCGACAGGTCGGGCGCGGGCGGCATAGGTAGCGCGCCTGTTGCCTGGACAAGGATCCCGTGCAAAAAAGCCGCGCCAGCAAGGGCTGACGCGGCGGGGAACAAGAGGTTGCATTGGGCCACCTCTTTTTGGTGTTGGGGGAGTTAATCCCAACCAACCTCGTTAAAGATGCGCTGTGCCGTGGGCACGTTCTTGGCAACTTTGGACAGGTCCACATTGTCGGTCTGGAAGAAGCCCAGGGCCGCGACCGATGGCGACAGGGCAACACCGGGCACGCCCGGATATTCGTCATTCCCGGCAGAGAAATACTCCTGCGCCTGATCTGACGCGAGGTACTCCAGGAACAGCACCGCATTGTCGCGGTTCGGGGCATTTGCCGCCACACCGCCGCCGGACAGGTTCATGTGCGCGCCCTCCGCCCCTTGTGCGGGAAAGACCCAGCCGATGTTTTCCAGCGCTTCCTTGTCGAGCCCGTCCACATCTTTGCGCAGCGCGCGGGCAAAGTAATATGTGTTCGAGATCGACACGTCGCACTCGCCCGATACAAGGCCGCGCAGCTGATCTGTGTCACCACCCTGTGGGGCCCGTGCAAAGTTGTTCACCACGCCCTGCGCCCAGTTCTTTGCGGCTTCCTCACCATGGTTCTCGATCACCGCGGCCAGCAGTGTCTGGGAATAGACATTGGACGAAGAGCGGTGGCAAAGCTGCCCTTCATAGGCCGGGTCAGCCAGAGAAACATAGTCGAGCGGCGGGTTTTCTACGTCTGTCTTGTCATAGAAAAAGATCCGCGCCCGCTGCGAAAAGCCAAACCACTGGTTGTCTGCATCCTGCAGGTAGCTGGGCAGACGGCTTTCCAGAACATCGCTGTCAACGCTCTGCAAAAGGCCCATCTCCTTTGCGCGCTCCAACCGGGAGGTGTCGACGGTCAGAAGGATGTCCGCGGGGCTGTTGGCGCCTTCTGCTTCCATACGGGTGAGCAGCTCGTCTGCGTTGCCTTCGATCCGATTGATGGTGATGCCGGTCGCTTCTGTAAACTCGGAGTACAAGCGTTCGTCTGTGTCATAGTGGCGAGAGGAATAGAGGTTCAACTCGCCATTGGCATAGGCGGGCAACGCGCAGCTTGCAGCCAGCGTTGCAGCAATAATCCGTGTAGAGGTCATTTTCATGTCCAATCGATTTAGGTGATGGGAATATTCCCGACAAAATCTATCAGAAACATAGTTGAGAGCGAATCGCAAGTAATTCCCGACAGAAAAACTCTGGAAAAAAAGCCCCGGCACGGGGATGCCGTGGGAGGCCACGTCAAAAAAGCACAGGATCAGTTGTCTGCGGTCAGTTTATCCTGTGTTTTATCTTCGAAATCGCTGGCGTCATGACGTTCGTGCAGCTGCGTTTCCGGCGCGCCAGAGGTGCGATTGACCATACGCCCCCGTTGCACAGCCGGACGCGCATCAATTTCTTTGGCCCACCGCATGACATGGGTATAGCTCGTCACATCAAGAAACTCTGCTGCATCGTACAGTCGGCCAAGGACAAGCTGGCCGTACCAGGACCAGATGGCGATATCGGCGATCGAGTAGGTCTTGCCAGCGATATAAGGCTGCGCTGCCAATTGCCTGTCGAGCACATCGAGCTGTCGTTTCGTCTCCATCGCAAAGCGGTTGATCGGATACTCGAATTTTTCGGGCGCATAGGCATAAAAATGGCCAAACCCGCCGCCCAAGTAAGGCGCTGACCCCATCTGCCAAAAGAGCCAGGACAGCATCTCGGCCCGTTCGGCGGTGTCTTCGGGGATAAACTTTCCGAATTTTTCGGCCAGATAGAAGAGGATCGCACCGGATTCAAACACCCGCTGCGGCGTGTCCCCCGACCGGTCCATGAGCGCAGGGATCTTGGAGTTTGGATTGACCTCGACAAACCCGCTGGAAAACTGATCGCCCTCGCCGATCTGAATGAGCCAGGCGTCATATTCCGCCTTCTTGATCCCGAGCGCCAGCAACTCTTCGAGCAGCACCGTTACCTTGACCCCGTTTGGCGTGGCCAGGGAATAAAGCTGTAATGGATGTTTGCCCACGGGTAGCTCTTTGTCATGGGTTGGCCCGGCAATGGGGCGGTTGATACTGGCGAATTTACCGCCGCTTTCGGCGTCCCAGGTCCAGACTTTCGGGGGCGTGTATTCAAGGTCGGTTGTCATGAGCATTTCTCACTTTTAAGGTCAGGCTCAACACCTATTCCCGTGACGCGCCAGCACAAGGGTTAAATACTCAGACGTGGCGTGACCTGTCGAGGTAACGCGGTATTGAATTTTTGCCATGTGCACGTCCTCCGTGTGAGGGATATGGTATGTTCACGATGTAAGGCTTTTGCGGTTGTGGCTGACGGGCAGGAGAGATGATGCTGGGCAGGGATCAGGTTCTGTTGTGGTGGTCCAGATGCTGTCTGGTCTGGCTTTCTCTGGCTGTCATGGCCGTGCAGGGGCTCGCCGACGCGCCACCCTCTCCGACCCAAAAGGCGGGCTTGATGTGGAACCGGACGGGGCTCCCGGCGGTCTTTCCCCTTCAGGTCAAAACATCAAGCGGACTGGACTATAGGGTGACCCTGATCGACGCGGCAACAGGGGCGGAAGCGCTGGCCGCCTATATTGAAGGTGGCGCCTTCTTCAAGGTCTTGGTGCCGCCGGGGCGTTTTGAGATCCATTTCGCGGCGGGTCGGACATGGCAGGGGGAGGGCTTGGCGTTTGGCCCCGGTGACGAAACACAGCGCTTTGTGCTGCCGGAACCTTTGACATTTGCGGTGCGCGATTTCAGTACCAAAGCGGGGCATCTGATCGATCTGACGGATGTCGACCTTGACGGGGATAAGGAGATCACCGTGGCAGAGCGTTTGATCTGCCAGCGGTTGAGGCTGGTCAATTTCCCGCGACGGCAAGCGCCGTTCGATGCCAGTGATCCCTTGCAGGAGGTGCTGCCGGATCAGCGGGATGATCTGATCTCTCCCGACCGTTACCGCGCTGTTGACGACTCCGACGACGCAAGAGGGCCGGTGGTGCCGACCAACCATGCGCCTTATTTTTCCCGACCTGAGTTTGACGTCAGAAAAAGGCTTTGCTGATCTGTTGTGCCAACAGAAAAAGCCGCCCTGCACAGGCGGCTCATTCAAAGCTCTTTACGGATGGTTTCAGCCCTGGCGGGCTTTGAACCGGCGCTGCGTTTTGTTGATAACGTAAACGCGGCCTTTTCTGCGCACAACACGGCAGTCGCGGTGCCGATTCTTGAGCGAGCGGAGCGAATTGCGAACCTTCATGGTCGTTCTCCTCTGATCTTCTTCTCAGTCGGCGCGCGGGCAAGCGCCGGGTTACGGGCAGCCCGCCAAGGCGGGCCAGTGAAACAGATGGTGGGCGATACTGGGATCGAACCAGTGACCCCTTCGATGTCAACGAAGTGCTCTACCGCTGAGCTAATCACCCACTATATTGACACAGGTTCCCGAGCCCCAAACAAAAATGGGGCGCGAAAAGACGCGCCGGTAGCGGGGTCTATAAAAGGAGTCGGGGCAGGGATCAAGGGCTTTTGGCTTTTGTATTTTCTGCGTTATGGTCGGGTCAAAGGATTATATATGTTGCATACCGCTTTTCACACCGTTTTGCCTGAACGCGATCATTCCTGCGTGGTTTTCGCGTCGCCGCACAGCGGATCGACCTATCCGCTCGAGATGATGAGCAAGACCATTCTGAGTGATGAGGTCGTGCGCTCTTCCGAGGATGCCTTTGTCGACCAGCTTTTTGAATGTTCTGCGGAGTTCGGGGCGCGGTTTATCAAGGCGGCTGTGCCACGCGCCTTTGTGGACCTCAATCGCAGCCCTGACGAGCTCGACCCGGCGCTGATCGAGGGTGTTCCACGGCAAGGACACAACCCGCGGGTCTCGTCCGGTCTGGGGGTGATCCCGCGTGTTGTGGCCAATGGGCGGGCAATTTACCGGGGCAAGATCAAGATGCTCGAAGCGCAGGAACGGCTGGACCGGTATTGGCACCCTTACCACCGCGAGCTTCAGTCGCTACTTGATGATGCCCATTGTTTTCATGGCCAGACCGTGCTGATCGATTGCCACTCCATGCCGCATGAAGCGGTTGAAAGCGTTGTGCGTGCCGGGGCGCGGCGCCCTGACATCGTGCTGGGCGACCGGTTTGGGGCAGCGGCAGCAGGCGATGTCGTGGACCGGGTCGAGGCCGCCTTTACCGCACAGGGTTTTCGGGTTGCGCGCAATGCGCCCTTTGCAGGTGCCTACATTGCACAGGCCTATGGGCGCCCGTCGCGCGGCCAGCATGCGGTTCAGGTCGAACTCGACCGGGCGCTCTACATGGACGAAAAGCGGATCCTTCCGAATGCGAATTATGAGGCGGTGCGGGATGCGGTGCGGGCCGCGATCGCGGATATCGTCACCATTGGCCAGGAACGGATGCCGCTGGCCGCAGAATAGCGGCGCTATCTCAGGGACCGTCCTTTGAGAATCGCATCTGTGCCGAAGCGTTCCTTGATCTCATCGGTGGCGCGCTCCGCTGCTGTGCGTTGCCGCGCCTGGGGGTCGAGCAGATCCGCCGAAAGATCCGCGCCGCTCTCCGCAATCAGGTCCGACAGGCCACAGCCCAGTAGGCGATAAGGTCCCTGATCGCCCACCTGGTCGAACAGACCGCGGGCCGTGCGGTAGACGGTATCGGCCATCTGCGTGCCATCGCGCAGGCTGATACGCCGTGACAGCAGGGAATGGTCCGCGCGTTTGAGTTTCAGGGTCACAACCCGCCCCGCCAGCCCCTTGGCCTTGGCCCGGTCCGAGACTTTCTCGGCCATGCGCCAAAGGTGCCCGTCCAGCAGGTCGGGGTCTGAGGTGTCCTCGTGAAATGTGGTCTCGTTCGAAATGGACTTCATCGGCGCATGGGCCGAAACACGGCGCCGGTCCTGACCCCGCGCCAGATGCCAAAGCCGGTCCCCCATAGACCCGAACCGTGCGATCAGATCGGTCTGCTCCCACCGCAGCAGATCGGCAAAGGTGCGGATACCGGCGTTCTCAAGTGACGCCTGTGCGGCGGCTCCCACCCCCCAGATCATACGGACGGGCTTGTCGCGCAGAAAGGCGTCGGTCTCGGCTTTGCCAATCACCGAGAAGCCATGCGGTTTGTCCAGATCGGAGGCGACTTTGGCCAGAAACTTGTTGTGCGACAGCCCGATGGAACCTGTCAGCCCCAATTCACTGCGCATGCGTTTGACCAGCCGCGCCAACATGACGGCCGGCGGTGCCCCATGCAGCCGCGCGGTGCCGGACAGGTCCATGAAGGCCTCGTCCAGCGAGAGCGGTTCAATGTCGGGGGTCAGGGCTTCCATCATCTTGCGAATGGCTCTTGAGGCTTCGACATAGGCCTCCATCCTCGGTTTGATGATGATGGCTTCGGGGCAGAGCTTGAGCGCCTGAAACATCGGCATGGCAGAGCGGACCCCGCGAATGCGCGCCACGTAACAGGCGGTTGACACAACACCCCGCCTGCCGCCGCCGATGATAACGGGCTTGCCTTCGAGCGTGGGATTGTCGCGTTTTTCGACCGAGGCGTAAAATGCATCGCAGTCCATATGCGCAATCGACAGTGTATTCAGTTCGGGATGCGCAATAATCAACGGGCTGCCGCATGTCGGGCAGCGTTTGGTATCAGGAAATGCGGCAAAGCAATCGCGGCAAAGGCTTGGCATAGAGGCTGTTTGGGTCGTTAGCAGAAGAAACGGGACGGGCGATCACCGAACATGAATAATGGTAAACTGCCAGGTCCGGGGTCTCTGATCAGATGTGATATCTACTTAACGGAAAAACCCCCCGCCAAGTCAAGCGGGGGGAGGTAACGAACCTCAGGAAGACACGGTTCGTCGGGGAGTATCACCTAGGGTCAACTTACCACTCATGGGGGAATTCGCCAAAGCGTCAAAACTCTATTTCAGCTACATCGTGTTGTCTGTTGTCTGTTAGCCACACTCTGTTGCGGTGGAAATACCCGATTCGCAGCGCACGCAGAAGTTGTGGATAACTCGGATTCTTAGTGCTTTTTCAGCGATTTGGGGTGTGTGCTTGCGGACTCTGAAGTTCATGTAAAATGTCCTGTGCCGCTTGTCGTGGATCGACGGCTGTCCAGACCGGGCGTCCCACGACAATATGGTCTGCACCGTCCGCAACTGCGGTTGCAGGGGTTGCGACTCGCTTTTGATCACCCAGATCAGCCCCGACCGGTCGGACGCCCGGCGTCACGATCACGCGGTCCTTGGCGGAAGGCAGAGCGCGGATGACTGCCGCTTCATGCGGCGAGGCGATGACCCCGTCCGCCCCCGCCTGAAAGGCACGGTCTGCGCGGTGCTGTACCAGATCAGCCAGGTCTCCTTGCTGGATCAGGCACTCATCCAGATCGCTGCGGTCGAGCGAGGTCAGGATCGTCACCGCAAGGATTTTCATCTCGGATCCTGCGGCCCCTTCCTTGGCGGCGCGCACCACGTGCGGATCCCCGTGCACGGTCAGAAAGTCCAGATCGAATTGCGCCAAACCACGCACAGCGGCTTCGACCGTCGCCGCGATGTCGAAAAGTTTCATGTCCAGAAAAATGCGTTTGCCATGTTCCTGTTTCAGCTCGTTGGCCAAGGCCAGACCGCCCCCTGTCAGCATGCCGAGGCCAATCTTGTAGAAATTCACCGCGTCACCGATCTGCGCGACGAGCTGCTGGCCCGCCAGCGCGTTCGGGACATCCAGCGCGACGATAAAGCGATCATCTGCCATGCGTTTATTCTCCATGCTGATGAAGATAGCTTTATGCGCTGTGTTCGGCGCTGTCCATGCGCCAGGGCTGCCCACCAACGAAAGGGCCCGGACCCCGCGCAGGGTACAGGGTCCGGGCGGAGAGGTTGCCAGACTGCCAAAGGCAGAAAAGGCGTTGCATCCTGGGGAAGGACAGACCGCACAGGATCTTTGCCTGGTCTGACGGCATTGACCGCCCTGCCGGGCGATCAATCCGGTTATTGGCCTAATAAAGCGAACCGTTTACCAGAGGATTACGGTTTATCAGCGAACTTTTTGTTCTATCCTCATGTCGGCTATTTAGGGTCGCGCCATCGGATGTCGACGGGGAAATGAGCGGTCGAATTCCCAGTAAGACCCTGATCCCGATCAGCGACACGTGTTGGATGGCTTGGGATGCGAAACCATGCGGTTGATGGATATTGCCTCTTGAAGCTGTCAGAACAGCACACCACATATCCCCCGAGGCCCAAGACGTTGTCGTGCCGCCAAGCCGGGCGCAACGTAAAATAGGGCGCTTAACCAGAAGGAGAAAACCATGGACTTATCAAAGTTCACGGAGCGGTCGCGCGGGTTTATTCAGGCAGCGCAAACGATCGCCACAAGAGACAGTCACCAGAGATTGGCCCCCGAGCATCTGCTGAAGGCTTTGATGGACGACGATCAGGGTCTGGCCAGCAACTTGATTTCTGCGGCGGGCGGACAACCTGCGCAGGTCGTGCAATCGCTTGAGCTTGCCTTGAGCAAAATGCCCAAGGTCACGGGCGAGGCGGCGCAGGTCTACATCGACACCACCACAACCAAGGTGCTGGCGGAGGCGGAAGCCTTGGCCAAGAAGGCGGGCGACAGCTTTGTCCCGGTTGAGCGGATCCTCATGGCGCTGTGCATGGTGAAGTCTGGGGCCAAGGCAGCCCTTGATGCGGGCTCCGTCACAGCACAGGGGCTCAACACGGCGATCAACGATGTGCGCAAGGGGCGCACCGCCGATACCGCCACCGCAGAGGAGGGATATGACGCGTTGAAAAAATACGCCATGGACCTGACGGAGCGGGCAGAGGCGGGCAAGATCGATCCGATCATCGGGCGGGATGAGGAAATTCGCCGGGCCATGCAGGTTCTCAGCCGCCGGACCAAGAACAACCCGGTTCTCATCGGGGAACCCGGTGTTGGTAAGACCGCGATTGCCGAGGGGCTCGCCTTGCGGATCGTCAATGGCGATGTGCCGGAGTCCCTGCGGAACAAGAAGCTGCTGGCGCTCGACATGGGCGCGCTGATCGCGGGGGCCAAGTACCGTGGTGAGTTCGAAGAACGCCTCAAGGCGGTTCTGACCGAAGTGACCGAAGCGGCGGGCGAGATCATCCTCTTTATCGACGAAATGCACACGCTGGTGGGCGCGGGTAAAGCGGATGGCGCGATGGATGCGGCAAACCTCATCAAACCGGCATTGGCGCGCGGCGAATTGCATTGCGTGGGGGCCACCACGCTCGATGAGTACCGCAAATATGTTGAGAAGGACGCGGCGCTGGCGCGGCGTTTCCAGCCCGTTATGGTGCTGGAGCCAACGGTGGAGGATACAATTTCCATCCTGCGCGGCATCAAGGAGAAATACGAGCTGCACCACGGGGTACGCATCTCAGACAGCGCCCTTGTCGCGGCATCGACCCTGAGCCATCGCTATATCACGGACCGGTTCCTGCCCGACAAGGCCATCGACCTTGTGGATGAGGCGGCGTCGCGTCTGCGGATGGAAGTGGACAGCAAGCCGGAAGAACTCGATGCGGTGGACCGCCAGATCCTCCAGATGCAGATCGAAGCCGAAGCCCTGCGGCTCGAAGATGACAGCGCCAGCAAGGATCGTCTTGAAACGCTTGAAAAGGAGCTTGCCGAACTGCAGGAACGCAGCGATGCGATGACGGCTAAGTGGCAGGCGGAGCGGGACAAGCTGGCAGGTGCCCGTGATCTGAAAGAGCAGCTCGATCAGGCGCGGGCGGAGCTGGAGATTGCCAAGCGTGAAGGCAACCTGGGCAAGGCGGGCGAGCTTTCCTACGGCGTGATCCCGCAGCTTGAAAAGCAGCTCGAGGCCGCCGAGGGCCGCGACGAAGGCGATGTCATGGTCGAGGAGGCTGTGCGCCCCGATCAGATCGCCGGCGTGGTTGAGCGGTGGACCGGTATCCCGGCGGGCAAGATGCTCGAAGGGGAGCGGGACAAGCTCTTGCGGATGGAAGATCAACTGCATGCCCGGGTGATCGGGCAGAACGCGGCTGTCAAAGCGGTGTCCAATGCGGTGCGCCGCGCGCGGGCGGGCCTGAATGATGAAAACCGCCCGCTGGGCTCCTTCCTGTTCCTCGGGCCGACCGGCGTGGGGAAAACCGAGCTGACCAAGGCGGTGGCGGAATTTCTCTTTGACGATGACAGCGCCATGGTGCGCATCGATATGTCGGAATTCATGGAGAAACACGCGGTGGCTCGGCTGATTGGGGCGCCTCCCGGCTATGTCGGCTACGACGAAGGCGGCGTGCTGACCGAAAGCGTGCGCAGGCGCCCCTATCAGGTCGTGCTCTTTGACGAGGTCGAAAAAGCGCATCCGGATGTGTTCAACGTGCTGTTGCAGGTGCTGGACGACGGGGTGCTTACGGATGGGCAGGGCCGGACCGTGGATTTCAAGCAGACGCTTATCATCCTGACCTCTAACCTTGGCGCGCAGGCGCTGAGCCAACTGCCGGACGGGTCCGATGCCTCGGACGCCAAACGCGATGTGATGGATGCGGTGCGGGCCCATTTCCGGCCCGAGTTCCTGAACCGTCTGGATGAGACCATCATTTTTGACCGGTTGGGGCGGGACGATATGGACGGTATCGTCGATATCCAGATGGCGCGGCTGCTCAAGCGGCTGGCGGGGCGTAAGATTGCTCTTGATCTGGACGAAGGTGCGCGGCAGTGGCTTGCGGACGAGGGCTATGACCCGGTCTTTGGCGCGCGCCCCCTGAAACGGGTTATCCAGCGGGCCTTGCAGGACCCTCTGGCAGAGATGTTGCTGGCCGGAGACGTGAAGGACGGTGATACGATCACCGTCAGCGCCGGCAGTGAGGGTCTCATTATCGGAGACCGGATTGCCGCCAGCAACAGACCCAAACCGGACGATGCCGTCGTTCACTGAGGTCTGAATGGAAAGAGGCCCGGCAGAAAGATCTGCCGGGCCTTTGTCATTCCGCAAGCGGTTTTGCTTAGGTTTGGGGGGGCAGGATCACCGCATCAATTACGTGGATCACACCATTGGATGTCTCGATGTCTGCCGCTGTGACGGTGGCTTCATTCACCATCACGCCATTGTCGAGATCGATTGTAATGTCGCTGCCCTGAACGGTTGCGGCTGTCATGTCGTCGGTCAGGTCGGTGGACATCACTTTGCCCGGCACCACGTGATAGGTCAGCACGGCGATTAGCTGCTCCTTGTTTTCCGGCAGGAGCAGGTCTTCAACCGTGCCCTCTGGCAGAGCCGCGAAAGCTTCATCCGTTGGCGCGAAAACAGTGAACGGACCCTCGCTTTTCAGGGTGTCGACGAGGTCCGCCGCACTTACTGCTGCAACCAGTGTCTCAAAGGTTCCCGCGTTGACGGCGGTGTCCACGATGTCTTGCTTGGCGCTTCCGGCAAACAGGGCCGTCCCTGTCAGGGCGGTGGCGGCTGTCAGGGCGAAAAGGGTCTTGCGAAGCATTGGTGATCTCCTTGTGTTTCGTTCTCTTGATGTCCTGCCGAACTTGGCATTAATCGTGAAACGTATGGTGTGGCACTTCAGATCACAGGTTTTTTCGCCGGTTGGGATTTGACCCCGACATCAGGCGCGCTAAGCCAGGCCGCTCTCTGGTTTCAAATAACAAATATGTCAGATGCCGTGAATGAACCGCAGGTCTTTCGGACCCTTCGGCCTGAGATCGCGATTGACGCCAAGAGGGTCAGGAGGCACTACAGCCAGAATGAGGATGCCTCCCGATATGGTGCTGTTTGATTGTGACGGCGTGCTGGTCGACAGCGAAACGCTGACCACGCAGGTTCTTTGCAACAATCTGAAACGCCACGGGCTGACGCTGCGCCCCAGCCAGTTTGCCAGTCTCTTTCTGGGCGGGACGATATTCGGTATCGCGGAACGTGCGCGTGCGATGGGCGCGCGGCTGCCACCGTCCTGGGCTGAGGATGTGTATCAGGAGGTGTTTGACGTTCTGGCCGATCACGTTGAACCGATCCGGGGTATCCATGCGGTGCTGGATGCGCTGGACGCGGCTGGCATCGGCTACGCTATAGGGTCCAACGGGCCGCACCGCAAGATGGAGATCACGCTCGGGCGCACAGGATTGATGCCGCGGTTCAAAGGCCGCGTCTATTCCCGGGAAGACGTGCCGCACCCGAAACCCGCACCGGATGTCTATCTCAAGGCCGCCGCTGACGCAGATGTGCCGCCGTCGCGGTGCTGCGTGATCGAAGACAGCCCGAGCGGCGCGCGGGCGGGGCAGGTCGCCGGGATGTATTGTCTTGGTTTTGCGGCGGAAACACCGGTGGCGCGCCTGCAACCGGTTTGCGACGACGTCTTTCACAAGATGGCCGAATTGCCTGAAATATTGGGGCTTTGAGGCCAGATCCCCGTATTTCAAGGTTCAACGTTATGGTGATCTGGCTGAAACGTGAGCCAATTTCGTTTGGACGAACGGCTTGGCGCCTCTAGATGCAGACTAACGCAAAAGAGCATTGGAGTGAGCAATGGCGTTCCGCTGGAAGAATACATTGAAAGAGAGCGATGTGACCGACGAGGCGCTGTTTTTGAACCGACGCCAGTTGATGGGCGGGGCGGCGGCCGGTCTGGGTCTTGCGGCAGCGGGCCGTGCTGCGTCCGCCGAAGAGGCGCTGACGCCGAACAGCTGGGAAGACATCACGCAGTACAACAACTTCTATGAGTTCGGCACCGGCAAGAGTGATCCGGCAACCTATGCCGATGAGCTGACCACGACGCCCTGGACGGTGGCCATCGACGGCATGGTCGACCGGCCGGGTGAATACGCTTTCGAAGATATCATGAAGGCAATGACTACCGAGGAACGGATTTACCGGTTCCGCTGTGTCGAGGCGTGGTCGATGGTCATCCCCTGGAATGGCTTTGAACTGGCGGACCTGCTGGATTTTGCGGGTGTTCAGGACAGTGCGAAGTATGTCCGCTTCGAAACGCTCTACCGGCCTTCGGAGTTTCGCGGTCAACGGTCCGGCTGGATCGACTGGCCCTATGTCGAAGGGCTGCGGATGGACGAGGCAATGCACCCGCTGACGCTGATGGCGACCGGCATCTACGGCAGGGACATGCCCAACCAGAACGGCGCACCCATCCGGCTGGTGGTGCCGTGGAAATATGGCTTCAAGTCGATCAAATCCATTGTCCGCATCACGCTGACCGATGAAGAGCCCGTCAATACCTGGCAGCAGTTGCAGCCCAGCGAATACGGCTTTTATGCCAATGTGAACCCGGAAGTGGATCACCCCCGCTGGTCACAAGCGACCGAGCGGGTCATTGGTGGCGGTCTCTTTTCGCCCCGTATTCCCACGCTGATGTTCAATGGCTACGAAGAGGAGGTCGCGAGCCTCTACGAGGGCATGGACCTCACCGTGCAGTTCTGAGAGCATGGTTGCTGTATAGCTGTATATTAGAGACATGGGCTTCACTGACCGCATAAATGGCTTTGCCCGCCGGGTGCCGCCCTGGGCTGTCTATATACTGTATCTGCTGCCGGTCCCTGTTTTGGTGTATATGGCGCAAACAGGCGCGCTTGGCCGGGAGCCGATCAAGGCGCTTGAGCACGAACTTGGCGAGATTGCCTTGCAGCTGCTTATCATCGGTCTGGCGATCACGCCCCTGCGCCGGTACTTCGGGATCAACCTTTTGAAGTTCCGCCGCACCTTTGGCCTGCTGGCCTTTATATATGTCGTACTGCATCTGGCGGTTTGGCTGTTTCTCGATGTGGGCATCGCCAGTCAGATCTGGGCGGATATTCTCAAGCGGCCCTATATCACCATCGGCATGGCAGCCTGCCTGCTGATGGTTCCGCTGGCGCTGACATCAAACAACTGGTCCGTGCGCAAACTGGGCCCGGCCTGGCGGAAACTGCACAAGCTCACCTATCTTGTGGTTTTGCTGGGGTCCTTGCACTTTATCATGCTGACCAAGGTCTGGGAGGTTGAACCTCTTGCCTATATGGCGGTGATTCTGGCGTTGTTGGCGCTGCGTCTCCCGAAACGGCGTGGAAATCAGGCGGCTTGAGCGCTGACTGTCTGTAAATCAGGCAGTTTGCAAAGCGCCCCACCCGGCCTGGCGGATCTTTTTACGCTTTTCCGGTGATTCATTTTTGACCATTTGGACGAATCCTTGGGATTCTCGCCGCTACCCACCAGTGAATCATCCGATTCAGCCCCCGGATCGGGTGTGATTTGCCGAATGAATCGGGGTGTCTTGGGGATAGCTCTGTGGATAACGCAATATCTAGCGTTCGCGTGCCTTCCACTTATCTTGGAGAAACGAAATTATTGTACAGAAATCCTGTGTTTGATGAAATAATCGAAAATCAAGGCGCTGTTTTTAAAGGGAAAAACAGAAAGGTGTAAAAAAAATGACGTTTCTCGAAAAAAGGGGTTGCGGGTACCGGCCACTAACCGTAGAACCCCCCTCACCGGCGGCGCAGAGATGCACTGACGGGGCGCCAAACGGGCGGGACACACCGGAAACGGGGCGGACCGAAACGAGACGCAACGATAA
>NZ_JACNMO010000010.1:190000-196471 GCF_020622345.1 Roseobacter weihaiensis
ACGGAGCAGGGCGGGAAAAGTATGCTTTTGGTTCAGGATAAAGACCATCTTTTAGTTACCAGCTGAGAGGGTCGCGATTGACGCAAGTCTTTCTTTTTCTGGATCAAATCAAGCGCGAAAAGGGCGTTTGGTGAATGCCTTGGCAGTAAGAGGCGATGAAAGACGTGATACTCTGCGATAAGCCATGGGGAGGTGAGAATAACCTTTGATCCATGGATTTCTGAATGGGGCAACCCACCTGATACTTTGTTATTATTGCTCGTTCGCGGGCGGCTAATAATGAGGTAAAACAGGTATTTATAACCTGAATACATAGGGTTATAAAGGCAAACCCGGGGAACTGAAACATCTAAGTACCCGGAGGAAAGGAAATCAATTGATACTCCCCTAGTAGCGGCGAGCGAACGGGGACCAGCCGAGCTCGATGTGTGGTTAGAATGCGTTGGAATGCGCAACCAGAGTGGGTGATAGTCCCGTATAAGAAGCACTGAGAGACGTATTAAGTAGGGCGGAACACGTGAAATTCTGTCTGAAGATCGGAGGACCACCTTCGAAGGCTAAGTACTCCTTACTGACCGATAGTGAACCAGTACCGTGAGGGAAAGGTGAAAAGCACCCCGACGAGGGGAGTGAAACAGTACCTGAAACCGAACGCCTACAATCAGTTGGAGGGGCTTTACGCCCTGACAGCGTACCTTTTGTATAATGGGTCATCGACTTGGTCTCACGAGCAAGCTTAAGCCGTTAGGTGTAGGCGCAGCGAAAGCGAGTCTTAATAGGGCGTCGAGTTCGTGGGATCAGACCCGAAACCGAGTGATCTAGGCATGGCCAGGTTGAAGGTAAGGTAACACTTACTGGAGGACCGAACCCACATCTGTTGAAAAAGATCGGGATGAGCTGTGCCTAGGGGTGAAAGGCCAATCAAACTCGGAGATAGCTGGTTCTCTGCGAAATCTATTTAGGTAGAGCGTCATCCGAATACCCTCGGGGGTAGAGCACTGGATGGGTAATGGGGCCCCACAGGCTTACTGATCCTAACCAAACTCCGAATACCGAGGAGTACTAGATGGCAGACACACGGCGAATGCTAACGTCCGTCGTGGAGAGGGAAACAACCCTGACCTACAGCTAAGGCCCCTAATTCATGGCTAAGTGGGAAAGCAGGTGGGACGACCAAAACAACCAGGAGGTTGGCTTAGAAGCAGCCATCCTTTAAAGATAGCGTAACAGCTCACTGGTCTAAATAAGTTGTCCTGCGGCGAAGATGTAACGGGGCTCAAGCCATGAGCCGAAGCTTAGGATGCATTTATTGCATGGTAGCAGAGCGTAGTGTGACATAACTCCATGTGTCCTTACCGGAATGATCTTTTCGAAGGTCTGGCCGGATTGGACACGCGGAGTTTTCTGTGAAGCCGGCGCGTGAGCGATCCGGTGGAGAGATCACTAGTGAGAATGATGACATGAGTAGCGACAAACAGTGTGAGAGACACTGTCGCCGAAAGTCCAAGGGTTCCTGCTTAAAGCTAATCTGAGCAGGGTAAGCCGACCCCTAAGGCGAGGCCGAAAGGCGTAGTCGATGGGAACCAGGTTAATATTCCTGGGCCAGATGGAAGTGACGGATCTCGAGGGTAGTTCATCCTTATTGGATTGAATGGGCTGCTTAGAGGTTCCTGGAAATAGCTCCATCGCTAGATCGTACCCTAAACCGACACAGGTGGACTGGTAGAGAATACCAAGGCGCTTGAGAGAACTATGTTGAAGGAACTCGGCAAAATACCTCCGTAAGTTCGCGAGAAGGAGGCCCAGTTTCTACGCAAGTATTGGCTGGGGGCACAAACCAGGGGGTGGCGACTGTTTATTAAAAACACAGGGCTCTGCGAAGTCGCAAGACGACGTATAGGGTCTGACGCCTGCCCGGTGCCTGAAGGTTAAAAGGAGAGGTGAGAGCCTTGAATTGAAGCCCAGGTAAACGGCGGCCGTAACTATAACGGTCCTAAGGTAGCGAAATTCCTTGTCGGGTAAGTTCCGACCTGCACGAATGGCGTAACGACTTCCCCGCTGTCTCCAACATAGACTCAGCGAAATTGAATTACCTGTCAAGATGCAGGTTTCCCGCGGTTAGACGGAAAGACCCCGTGCACCTTTACTACAACTTCACACTGGCATTAGGCCGAACATGTGCAGGATAGGTGGTGGGCTTTGAAGCGTGAACGCCAGTTTGCGTGGAGCCACCCTTGAGATACCACCCTTGTTCTGCTTGATGTCTAACCGCGGTCCGTTATCCGGACCCGGGACCCTGTGTGGTGGGTAGTTTGACTGGGGCGGTCGCCTCCTAAAGCGTAACGGAGGCGCGCGAAGGTTGGCTCAGAGCGGTCGGAAATCGCTCGTTGAGTGCAATGGCAGAAGCCAGCCTGACTGCGAGACTGACAAGTCGAGCAGAGTCGAAAGACGGCCATAGTGATCCGGTGGTCCCGAGTGGAAGGGCCATCGCTCAACGGATAAAAGGTACGCCGGGGATAACAGGCTGATACTGCCCAAGAGTCCATATCGACGGCAGTGTTTGGCACCTCGATGTCGGCTCATCTCATCCTGGGGCTGGAGCAGGTCCCAAGGGTACGGCTGTTCGCCGTTTAAAGAGGTACGTGAGCTGGGTTTAGAACGTCGTGAGACAGTTCGGTCCCTATCTTCCGTGGGTGTAGGATACTTGAGAGGAGTTGCCCCTAGTACGAGAGGACCGGGGTGAACGATCCACTGGTGGACCTGTTGTTGCGCCAGCAGCAGTGCAGGGTAGCTATGATCGGAAAGGATAACCGCTGAAGGCATCTAAGCGGGAAGCCCCCCTCAAAACAAGGTATCCCTGAGGGCCGAGGTAGACCACCTCGTCGATAGGCCAGAGATGTAAGCACAGCAATGTGTTCAGTTGACTGGTACTAATTGCCCGATAGGCTTGATTTGATCCAGTAGAAGCAAGACTTCGAACGATAATCAAAAGCATACACAGCACATTAGAGTGCTCGACTTGGACAGAGGTTTTTCATGGTTTGGTGGTCATAGCACGAGCAAAACACCTGGTCCCATCCCGAACCCAGCCGTTAAGTGCCGTAGCGCCGATGGTACTGCGTCTTAAGACGTGGGAGAGTAGGTCACCGCCAAACCTAGCAAAACCTCTGTTTTCGTATCTCTCTTTCGATGTGGCTTGCCCGAAAATATATTTTCATCATTAGTTTCATGTTGCCTTGACGATACGTTCAAAGGTAAGCGCCGTATCGCAGACCCGAACTCGTACTTTCAAGTAAGCGTTGCATCTGACCCCGATTCTGGGGGCTTTCTGCATCAACAACCAAGGCCTATATTGGCGACACGCCAATATGGAAACAGAAGAACGAGCTATTTCCGATCTAAGGGCCACATTGCCAGGCAGCAGCTGCGGCATAGTGGTTTCGTCCATAAATAACTTGGAACCGGATTTCAGGTCAGCATCCAATGCTTCATGGAGTGGGGTCAAAGCGTTAACCGCCTGTGTCATGAGGCGACCCATCGTTGATCTATGAAATCTGACACCAGCGCGTTTGAAAATCTCTTCTTGCCGGTAGTTAGGCAGGAAATCAGCAAATTTCCCAACGGCCAAACCCGCAATCATGCGATCATCGAAGCGGGTGTAGTCAAAGGCGCGCTTGGGAACCGGCGCCTGGACAAACCGATCACAGGTTCGACAGGTATATTTGAGATAGTGCTCTTCGATGACGCGAACCTCTGCGGGCTTGTAGGTCAGCCGCTCAATGATCTGTTCGCCGATCTTGCATAACCGATGCTGCACCGCGCACGGACGTCAGCTTTCGCCAAACAATGCCTGATAACTTGATGGCGAGGTTTGCAGCTGACGATGAAACGCTCTTCGCATTCTCTCTTGATCACGAAAGCCGCAGGCCAACGCGACAGCCTTCATACTGCGGTTGCTTTCAATCAGTAAGTTCCTGGCGGCATCGACCCGCATGCGTTCCAGCGACTTTGCTGGGGGCAGGCCAACGCTGGTTGTGTATCGGCGAGAAAAGCTTCGCCCACTCATTCCACAGCGGTCCGCCATGTCCGAAACGCTGGTCACATGTGCCAAATTCTCGCGCAGCCACTCATGCAACGCAGCGAACTCCCCTTTAGCATCCTGTGTTTGCCGAGCCAGATCAGCGCTGAACTGTGATTGTCCCGCTGACCGGATCATTGGCGTCACAAGGGAACTCGCGAGCCGCAATGCCGGGCCTCTTCCAAGGTCTTCCTGAACAACGGCAAGGGCCATATCGATGCCCGCTGTGATCCCTGCTGATGTCCAGATCGACCCTTCTTTGATGTAGATGGGATCAACCTCAACCTTCACCCTTGGGTAACGGGTGGCCAGAAGGTCGCAATCTTCCCAGTGGGTCACCGCACGCCGACCATCGAGCAGACTGGCCGCTGCCAGCACGAACGCACCGCAACAGACCGAGCATGTGCGCCTCGCGCGTGTTGAGAGTGTCGCGATAGCCTGCATCAAACCCTCATCATGCGCGGCAACCTCAGCACCATTCCCGCCAACAACCACAAGGGTGTCCGGGTCACCGTCACCCATTTCGTCCAAGACCCTGGACAGCGGCGCGCTATCGATCTGGACGATCGTATTCGTTGCAATCGAGCCGCCATCTAAAGACACGACGTGGGTCCGGTAGGCAGGGGTGTCTTCCCCTTCTCGATAGGCGTGCGTGAAGACCTGCAAGGGTCCGACGAGGTCGAGCAAGACGACGCCGGGATAGACGATGAAGATCACCGTTTTCTGGTCGGACGACGTCTTTGGCAGATTGGCGCAAAAAGGGGGCATGTTGTCATTCATGCCAGAGAGCGCCCGCGCTATCAACATCCCCAACACCAAGGAGGATTTGAAATGAGAACGATGGCCGCGCTCGTCTTTCCGAGCTTTGAAACGCTTGATTACTTTGGTCCGATGGAAATGTTGGGGAGCCCGGCACAAGGGATCGAAATCATAACGGTCGCGCAGCGGCACGAACCCGTGCCAAGCGTCCATGGTCAGCGTATCGTTATTGATAAAACGATAGCTGAAAAAAACGACTATGACCTGCTGTTTATCCCCGGCGGCGACACTGCATTGGAGGCAGCCAAGGACGAAGCACTGATGCAGTGGATAAGGGAGGCATCCGCAAACGCTGAGCGCGTCATGGCCGTTTGTACTGGAACGGTGTTGCTTGGAATGACCGGGGTTCTTGATGGTCGCAAAGCAACGACCAATAAGCTCGACTTTGAAAGTACCGCCCCTCTTGCCCCGAATGTGGACTGGGTGCGAGAGGCGCGATGGGTCGAAGACGGTAAATTCTTCACATCCTCTGGTGTTTCTGCCGGAATGGATATGTCCCTTGCCGTGATTGCCGACCTTTATGGAATGGCCGCAGCGGAAAGAGTAGCCTTGGGCACCGAATATGAATGGCACAAGGATTCCTCACGAGATCCCTTTGCAAAATTGGCGGGGTTGATCTGATGGGCTGTCCGATCAGGTCGGTCGGCGTATTTTGCGGGTCTGCGTCAGGTGTCGAGGATGTCTTCACCGCAAAGGCCGGATTGCTCGGCGCGCACCTTGGACATAGACAGCTTTCCCTTGTCTACGGTGGCGGCCGGGTCGGGCTTATGGGCGCTGTCGCCGATGGGTGCCTTAGTCACGCTGGGCAGGTCACCGGCGTGATGCCAAAAGCCCTCTTCGAGAAGGAGATTGCGCATCCGCATCTGACAGAGTTGATCATCGTAGCCGACATGCACGAACGGAAGGCGAAAATGGCTGCGCTGGTGGACGCCTTTGTCGTGCTTCCGGGCGGAACGGGTACGATGGAGGAATTCTTTGAACAATGGACATGGGGCCAGATCGGCTATCACAGAAAGCCGATCGCGCTGCTCAACGTAGCTGGGTTCTTCGATCCGCTCATCACGATGATAGATCAGATGGTGGCACGGGGATTTCTGTCGGCGTAGCACCGCGAGATGCTTCTCTGCGCTTCTGATACCGAGACCATCCTAAGTAAGTTATCAGTTTACGAGCATCCACCTGAAAAGAGTTATGCAAAATAGCAGAACTCTTCTGGCCACGGCGCAAAGCCGACCTTGGAGCAACCGCAGCGAATTGGTGCCTTGTCCCGCGTATTGCCAAGTCTCCAGTACAGGGCTCTCGCGGATGCAGCGAATGTCCGGATTGACGGGCCGCATCGGAGCATTCGAAGAGTTGCTCGAGTGTCCGGTTTCGGCCGGAAGTGCACAAATTTGTGCTTCCGTATTGGCGTGCCGCCAGTATAGGCCTCGGTTGTTGAGGCTGGAAGACCCTAAATCAGGGGTCAGATGCAACGCTTACTTTTGGTCTTCCTTTGACCGGTTAGCATATTCGTGTGGCGTCATGCCAGCGAGGCTGGAGTGAGGCCGGTTGTGATTGTAGTCGGCGCGCCATGC
>NZ_JACNMO010000011.1 GCF_020622345.1 Roseobacter weihaiensis
CCGCATTTGAAAAGATCACTGAAACGGAGGCCTTCGCGTCCTGACCGCCTTTCATTGGTCGTGACGATTTGGGGACCCGGACCCTTGAAGCGCGGGGACCGCAGGAGACGCCGCAAGACGGGGCGGATCAAGTGCGGTGATGGGGATGGCGGCGGACCCGCCGGGGCCCATCGCGTCGGGCCACATGCCCGGCCAATTCTGTTCCAACCCGTCTGTGCGTACTCTTCATATTGGGAGTACGCGCAGACAACCCCTGGCAGAAACCATGTGTCGTAACGAACCGTGAACGTCGCTGAACGGGTGTTATGTTAACCGCCCTAGAGTTGAGTGCTGTAATCACCAGCATTCATGCTGCCTGAACGGCATGACTCGGCTTCAGAGCTCATCAATGCTCACATCTGCGGGCTGCTCATTGGCGCGTGCTCGAGCGGTCTCAAGAAGGTCAAGGTCGTCCAAACGATCCAGCATCGCCTCATAGGTGTCCGCTGGCACGAGATACGCCATCACCCGGTTATGGTTTAAGACTGCGACGGCGCTACCCTCCGCGTCGTCTAAGGCATGATCAGCCTCAGGATCCGGAAACCGGCGAAACTTGTGAAAAAGGTCGGCATTGTAAGCCTGTTCCCGCGTGAAGCTGCGATCAGTGACAAGCATGAGCTTGTCGGCATAGTCCGCCGGCATTTGCTCCGCCAATTTGCGTAGCTCACTGCGGTACTCTGCCTTGGCGCGTTTCTCGGGGCGATAAGCCACCGCCACCCTCTTTCCTGACCTTATCCCCGGTCGCTTTGTTGTTCATCGGATCATCCGCCCAAGGATGGTCTGCACCTGCTGTGAGGCTTTTGCCCAGGCTCCACTGCCATCCCGCCCGATTGAACGCGGCCGCCCCAGGCCAGGGCTTTTGGCCCATGTGCTGGTTGGCAAATACTGTGATCACCTGCCGCTGGATCGGCAGTCCAAAATTTTTGCGCGGGAGAAGGTCGATCTACACCGCTCGACCTTGACCGATTGGGTGGGGCGCAGCACGGCCTTGCTGGAACCACTGGCCGATCATATTGGCAAACTGGTCAGGGCAGGCCCCGCACTTTTTGCCGATGACACGCCGATCAAATTACAAAGCAAGCTGAAGCCCAAGAAGACCCAGACCGCACGGCTCTGGAGCTATGTGCGGGATGAACGCCCGCGGAATGGCACAGCCCCGCCTTGCGCGTGGTATCAGTTCAGCACAGACCGCAAGGGTGAACACCCGGTCAATCACCTTTCCGGCTATACCGGCACCGTGCACGCGGACGGCTTTGCGGGCTTCAATGGCCTCTTCGGTGACGACAAAGCAGGCGAACAAGCCTGCATGGTGCATGTGCGTCGCAAATTCGTTGAAGAGGCAGAACGAACTGACGCGGCCATCGCCAAACACGCCATTAAGCTGATCGCAGAACTCTATGTTGTTGAGAAGGAAGTTAGGGGCAAGGCACCGGAGGAACGTGTCGCCCTGCGCCAGGAGAAGGCCAAGCCGATCTTTGATGAACTTGAGGTTTGGCTACAAGCCCAGCTCTCCAAAATCTCGGGCAAAACCAAACTGGCCGAGGCGATCCGCTATGCCCTGAACCGCATGCCCAAAGCCCGCGCCTATCTCAGCGACGGGCGGCTGGAACTCGACAACAACATCTGTGAGCGCAGCATTCGCCCAATTGCCCTGGGTCGCAAAAATTACCTGTTCATGGGGTCCGTCGGCGGCGGCAAGGCCGCTGCCATCGCCTACACCCTCATCGAAACCGCCAAGATGAACGACGTCAATCCCGAGACTTGGCTAACCTGGGTGCTCGAACGCCTTCCGGATCACAAGATCAACCGTATCGATGAACTCATGCCGTGGGAGTGGGAGAGAACGAGGCACCTCGGCAATCTCCCGGAAGTTTTGTAACAATGACCATCAACATCAGACCTGCCAAGGCTGAGGACGCGGATGCTATTGCGACAGTCCACATCACTTCATGGCGTGAGACCTACCGAGGGCTATTACCCGACGAGCTTTTGGATAGCTTGCGGCAAGATGATCGAGCCGAACTATGGAGTAAGATCATCGCCTCGAACGGCCATTATCCATCGAATGCACAGTTCGTGGCTGACTCTGCGGGCGAGATTGTGGGATTTGGGTCATGTGGTTTAGGACATTCTAAAGAATGTGTCGCCGCAGGATACAAGGGCGAGATCAGCACTTTGTACGTCCTTAAGCCCTTTCAAAACTGCGGCCTCGGTTCAGCAATCTTCCATCGCATTGCAAAACACCTTGTTGGAACCGGGGTAGATGCCGCGAGCCTGTGGGTTTTGGGCACGAATATACATGCCCGAAAGTTCTACGAACAGCATGGTGGTGTCGCGTTCAAAGAACGCACTGACAACCACCGTGGTTGTTCCACAACCGAAATCGCTTACGGTTGGTCGCATCTTCCTAGATAGCCTTGCCGCGATGCAGTGACATCAGGTCCCCAGCAGGAACAGGTTCACAACGCGGCTAGACCGGACGCATACTCTAAAGAGCATGACCCTGAGCTGTCTAGAATGTTGACGAATGCATATGTTGCGAAGGGAGACTGGGAAAAGCTGCCACAACAGATCGAAAACACTTGGGACAATCGCGTCCAGCTTTCTGCCCGAGAGCTTCTGCAAGCCGCTCAACTGGCACAAGTAACAGGACATAGTCGTGAAAAGGAGCTTGTAAGGGCCGCCGTTGCCAAATCCGAGACGGATGGCTTTGCGTTTGCAGGTGCCTACTTTTTGGCGTCCAAGGGCGGTTGGGAGGAAAGTGATGAAGTCGCGTCATGGCTGCACAAGGCAATTTCGTTGTCCGACGACAATGGTCCGATGTATCGAGCTGACTTACGAGAAATCGTAGACAAACAGCTGGGCTGGAATGAGCACGCCACTCGTACTGTAGACACTTTTCGCGCCTCTCAATGCCCGATTTTTATGGCTGCAGAAGCGCTCAATCGGCACCTAGTCGACTTCACCCTCAGTCGATCGGAAGCAAATCAAAGCGAGGACAAGCGATCTAATATCATAGCTATTCCTAGCTTTAGCGGAAAGAGGCAACCACTCTCTGTCGGCGAAACTGACGTCGGTCTTGACGCCACATCGCTGATGACACTGCAGAGCCTACATATGCTTGACGCGGTCTTTGAGCATTTTGAACAAGTTAAACTTCCTCATTCAACTATGAGCTGGCTATTGGAGGAGATTTCAGAAGTAAGATATCATCAACCGAGCAGGATTGAACGGGCCGAGTCCCTGTGCCAACTTATCTTGGATGGCAAGGTCACGGTTCGCTCCGCACACCCATTTCGCGTAACCAAACTCGAACAAGAGATTGGAAACGAATTGGCAACTTTGGTGGGGAATGCTGACAGTGATCGCTCAAAAGGTGGTCAGGCGTTCGTCGTTCGAGGGTTCCCGATTTCAAAGGTAGGCAGCTTGGGCGATGAAACCGCCAACTTGTCAGGTTGGGATCATCTCTTTGTATCAACTTCTTCTGCAGTTGAATTTCTTTACCAGGAAGGTCGGATCTCAACCAAAACACGCGATACCGCTCTTGAGTATCTCGCCCTACAAGAAGCGTCTTGGCCCGAGGAAATTGCCATCAATAGTGGTAGTAACTGCTATCTAGACGATTTGACCGTCTCCCATTTGCAGCATCTCGATTTGCTCGATCTCTTCTGTGGTTGTGGAGTGAACGTGATAATTGACGAGGCAATTCAATCTGAAGCAATGGCGCTACGAAAACACAAGCAACATTTGTCGAAGGTTGAGACTTCTTTGGTAGAACTTCGTCAGACATTGTCACGCAAGATTTCCGCGGGTCGAGCAACTGTCCTCGCGAATGACAGTGGCGAAGATGAATTCGACGATAATAGACGGTTGTGGTCACATCCTACGATGTCAGTTTTTAGCTCCCTGACTTCACCTGATGCCATCGTAGTAGACGACAGATTCCTGAATAGGCATGCAACGGCGGACAGAAGCAACGGCCGGAGCAAGGTCTACTCGACCTTGGACATCCTCAAAACACTTCAGGCAAGCAAGGGAATTAGCGACGGCGATTACTTTCGAGCTTTAAATGACTTGAGGCAACGCGGGCACCTGTTTGTTCCGCTAGAGATGGAAGAATTGCGCGCTTATGTCAGCGAGGTGAAGGTCAATGAAGGGCAGTTGCGGGTCGGCAGGAACCTACTCCAGATCCAGGCATATTACCTCTTTTCTAGATTTTCTGAGTGTCTCACTGTTCCAGACGACATGCACTGGCTTTTGCGGTCAAACCGGGCTGTGAACGATATCATTAGAGAACAATGGAAAGGTGCCGAGGACCTCCAACTCAGTAGGGCAATCTCTAGCTGGCTGTTCGACCTTGTCGATCTGAGGCTTTGGGCAGGTGATAACGGTTCGGATGCTCAAAATAGCGGCGTCGAAGGTCTTTTGATTGCGAACATAGTAGGCTTATTGGCGACGCCTGAAGGTGCATCCAAAGAAGACCGAGAAGCCTATCTCGCTTGGGTAGAAGAAGACATTGTTCAGCCCTTGAAAAACCGGCATCCACAAGTTTTCCAAAAGGTGGTCAGCTATTCGAAAGAGCTAATGGAGAACATGCTTACAGCGCAAGAGAGAGCTGCTGACGTATGACTGATCGAAAGGTCGCCTTGTCAGCTGCGGTGACTTTGGAGCTATTTCCAGAGTCGATCCGCCAAGCGATCATTGCTGAGCACAGTTTCATGAGCCTGTTTGGGCTGCCGGTCTCAACAACGGTGACATTTCTTCCAGACGGCAACAAATTCGTGGTCGAAGACCTGTATGATTGTGCCCGGTCTGTGTTCGACGGCGCAAAACGCGTCGAGCTTAAGGAAGCCGACACTGATGCTGTTTGGGTTGTGGACAGATATGACCCGGAGCAAGCAACTTTCCTTCTAACAAATGGAAAGTCCGAAATCTCTATTGACGGGTACTGGCCACTACAAGTCGATCCAGATAAGCGCTTAAGAAGTTTCGAAAACCTCGCCTCCAAGTTTCGACTTCCGCGCAATCTTGTCGAGCACTGGTCCGCAAGAGTCAAAGCAAGCAAGTTGAGCTGCCCAGAGCTTGTTTTGCTAGAACAGGATGTTGAAAGATCGTTTGTAGCCGCTACCGCGCGGATCCGCCGAGAGATCGAGACTGGAAGCAGTAAGTTGCAAACGCTGGTACCAAGCGATCCATTGTTTTGGCGATTAGCATATCCAACTACAACTGACGCTCTTGCGCTCGTTGAGTTCATAGAACAAGAGGTAAAGCCTCGCATTGTCGCTGGCACAAAGGCTTATGGAGTGAAGTTTTATCCAGAAGCCTTGAGGCTCTGCATTCATAGCTCTGTTGCCACGGTGATTGGAAACGAGAGCTTGTCGGGTGATGATTTCACGAAACTGGCTGACCATGTGGAACAATCAGGTTCTATGTTTTCGAAGCTGGGGTTCGTCGAGGCACTGCTAGCCCGAGATGATGTGAGCATTTCAATGCAAGAACGGATCGCTGGCATCATCGACTTCTTTCTGAATGAACCGGAAGACGGTCGTTTTGGATTGCTGAGCAATCTGTTTTTCTTTGTAAGCGGACGGTTAAGCCTGTCATCATGCTTCAACGGATCACCCGTCTTTGCTAGGCGCCTAGTCGAATTCTCACACGCCTCGTTTCTGGAAGAAATCCTCATTTCTGAAAGGGTCGATCCTACCACCGCTGCTTTCGATCTGGCGCAACGGGTTGCGCGCCGCGCATTTGTGGTAGGGCATCTCGATGCTCATTCGGAAGCCAGATGGATGCCAGAGTTTGCTACTCCACACCAACTCAAGGCAGAGTTTATCTCTCGGCTGAGCAACGCAATCACAACCAAAAAGACTTCGCTTAAGGGCACTCCTCTGGAGAAATTCGTTGAGGATGGGTCCGATACACGGCTCTCGGATAAGTTGAAGTTTCCCTTCTCATTCCTCCCAGGTCCGCTTGAAGGTGGAGCGGAGCAACCTGCTAGCTTACCCGAAGATTGGAAAAACCTTATTGAGGCAGAGCTGAAGAAAGACCCTCCTGGTGTCGGAGGTTTCAACGGCCTCGTGAATGGTGGCGCCGTGTTCAAACTTCCTGCAGAAATAGTCTCACTATCAGTGGCTGCACTCAGACGTATCGATCTCGCCACCGACAATGACGAAAACTTTTCAGTTGGTGCCTTCGTAGGCGGTCTGGGGCGAGTCGCAGCCGTCTACAGAAATGAGCAGCTTGCAGAGGAGATCTGGCATTTGATTGGGCGAGTAATGCGACGAAAGCCTGAGGCATTGGAGTGCGAGACTCTTTTCTCACTCCCGACAACATTGTCTACGGTCTATGAGGGCGACAGGCGTGACAACAAGCTTATCGAGATGATTGATTTTCTTTCTCTTTGTCGCCTTACAAATGAACAGAGTTCCCATCTAGGAGCATGTCTAGAAGAGTTTCTGGATCTTCGACCCGAACTCTGGCCAAGGCTCGGAAAAGCAAGCGCGTTGCTAAAAGCTCAACATATTTGATCTCCGGAACCGCACCCTCTCATTGATTTCGAATGTCGGGTTTGCTGCAGCGGGTAGTATCCTCTTGCACCCGCAGCGAATGACCGCTTCCCGATTCTGCAAGAAACTGAAGGAGACCAACAAAAGGAACCCCAGATCCGCCAATGGCAATTCTTTGGGTCCTAAATGGCAATTTTTGGGGTCAAAATGGCAAGACTATGGGTGCATCCACATTACATTTCCTTTAAGTCAACTACATTTAGAATACCCACAAGAGCCACAGGTCATACAGCCTTCGATCATGCGCAGATCAAACTGACCACAGCTGCTACAGGCTTGACCACGTTGGTTTTCGAGACCGACCACCTGCGCCTGCGGGTCTGATTTCAACCCCATGCCCTCACCTGCGATAAAGCCGGTCGCGATCATATGCTGCTCGATCACGCCGCCAATCGCGGCAAGAATGGACGGTATGTACTTGCCTTGCATCCAGGCACCGCCCCGCGGATCGAAAACCGCCTTCAACTCCTCCACCACGAAGGACACATCCCCGCCGCGGCGGAACACGGCCGATATCATCCGGGTCAACGCAACGGTCCAGGCAAAATGCTCCATATTCTTGGAATTGATGAAGACCTCAAACGGGCGCCGGTGCCCATTCAGAACAATATCGTTGATCGTGATGTAGAGCGCATGTTCGCTGTCGGGCCACTTCACCTTGTAAGTATTTCCCTCCAACTCGTTAGGCCGGTCCAGTGGCTCTGACATATAGATGACGTCGCCATGGGGTTGCTGGGGTTCAGTCTCCTCCGACGTTATGACTTCCGGGGCGTCTTTCTTGTCTTCTGGAACACTCAGCACGGAGCCTGTCACCGCGTTGGGCCGGTAGGTGGTACAGCCTTTGCAGCCGGTATCCCAGGCCTCCATATAGACATCCTTGAAGGCATCAAAGCTGATGTCTTCGGGGCAGTTGATCGTCTTGGAGATACTCGAATCCACCCATTTCTGTGCCGCGGCCTGCATCTTCACATGCTCAAGCGGGGCCAAAGTCTGGGCGTTCACGAAATACGCGGGCAGTGCGGCATCGCCAAATTTCTCGCGCCAAAGCCGGACGGCATAGTCGACAACTTCTTCTTCGGTGCGGCTGCCATCCTTCTGCAAGACCTTGCGCGTGTAGGCATAGGCAAAGACCGGTTCAATCCCGGAAGACACATTACCGGCATAAAGGCTGATCGTACCGGTCGGCGCGATGGAGGTCAGCAGCGCATTGCGGATACCATGCGTCCTGACGGCCTCGCGCACATCCTCATCCATGGCCTGCATCGTGCCGGACGCCAGATACGCCTCCGCATCAAAGAGAGGAAACGGCCCTTTCTCCTTCGCCAACTGCACCGACGCCAGATATGCGGCGCGGGCGATTGCGCGCAGCCAGCGCTCCGTCTGACGCGCCGCCTCGTCTGAACCATAGCGCAGGCCCACCATCAGCAGCGCGTCGGCCAGTCCGGTGACCCCAAGCCCGATCCGGCGTTTGGCCTTTGCCTCGCGCGCCTGCGCCTCGAGCGGGAACCTGGACGCGTCGACCACATTGTCCATCATGCGCACCGCCGTCGCCACCAATGCGTCCAAGGCGGCCTCGTCCAGGGCTGCGGCTTCCTCAAAAGGGTCTGAAACCAGCCGCGCCAGGTTGATCGACCCCAGAAGGCAGGCCCCGTAAGGGGGCAGGGGCTGCTCCCCACAAGGGTTGGTCGCGGCAATGGTTTCGCAATAGCGCAGGTTATTGGCCGCATTGATCCGGTCGATAAAGATCACGCCGGGCTCGGCGTAGTCATAGGTGGCCTGCATGATCCTATTCCACAGATCGCGCGCCTCGACCGTGCGGTAGACCTGACCATCAAACACCAGATCCCAGGACCCATCCGCTTTGACGGCCTCCATGAAGGGGTCGGTGACAAGCACGGACATATTGAACATGCGCAGCCGCGCCGCGTCGGACTTGGCCGAGATAAAGTCCTCGATATCCGGGTGATCGCAGCGCATCGTCGCCATCATCGCCCCGCGCCTTGAGCCTGCGGACATGATCGTACGGCACATCGCGTCCCAGACGTCCATGAACGACAGCGGCCCGGAGGCATCCGCCGCCACCCCTTTGACATCAGCGCCCTTGGGCCGGATGGTGGAGAAGTCGTACCCGATACCGCCCCCCTGCTGCATGGTCAGTGCGGCTTCTTTCAGCATGTCGAAAATACCGCCCATGCTGTCAGGCACTGTGCCCATGACAAAGCAGTTAAAGAGCGTCACCGCACGCGCTGTCCCTGCCCCGGCCGTGATCCGGCCCGCTGGCAGGTACTTGAAATCCTCCAGGGCTGCGTAAAACCTGTCTTCCCAAAGATCCGGTTCTTCTTCCACCTGAGCCAGATCCCGTGCGATCCGCCGCCATGTGTCCTCGACGGTCACGTCTTTTGGTTTGCCGTCTGCCTCTTTAAACCGGTATTTCATATCCCAGATCTGTTCGGCAATGGGGGCAGCAAAGCGGGTCATAACATGATTCTCATTTGACGATCAGGAGATCGCCAGACTACCACCTATTGAAGCTTTCGGCAATTAAACTACGATATGTGCTATGCAATGGATTCTGGGGTTATCTCCGTGGGGAAGTCTGTGGATAAGTTGGTCAATCTGATAAAGCTGTCTGTCGGAACAGAGACTGTCGACGATCTTGCCGCCTGGCAGGCCACCAAACGTGCCCAGACGCCAGAGGGTCTGCCCCGGCACGTGACCCGCATGTGGCCCCGGCGCGAGGCTGAAATACTGAAGGGCGGCTCGATCTATTGGGTCATCAAGGGCGTCATCCAGTGCCGCCAAAGAATCGAACGCCTCGACGAATACATCGGGCAGGACGGCATCCGACGCTGTGCCATTGTGCTCGACCCGCAGATCATCCGCACGCAATCCAGCCTGAAACGCCCGTTCCAAGGGTGGCGTTATCTGCCTGTGTCTGACGCGCCGCCTGATCTGCCGAAAGGCCGCGCGTCCGAAGACCCGCTACCGGTCGAGTTGAACCGCGCGCTGGCAGAGATCGGCGTGCGCTGAGCGGTCAATCGGCGGCCAGGGCATTCAGCAGTTTCGACGCGGTCGCGCGCTCTGCATCATCGGTCTCCGCCACACGGCTGCGCCACAGCGTTGCCTGCGAGCGTAGAATAGGCCCGTCGCTGAGCACCTTGAGGTGATTGGCGCGCAATGTCTCGCCGCTGGAGCTGATATCCGCAATCGCCTCCGCCGTTTCATTGGCGACCGTGCCCTCCGTCGCCCCTTGGCTGTCCACCAGCGCGTAATCCGCCACGCCCCCATGACGCAGGTATTCGCGCACCAGACGGTGATACTTCGTGGCGATCCGCAAACGCATGTCGTGGGTCTGCCGGAAGCTCGCGGCCACCGCGTCAAGATCTTCCAGCGTGTCCACATCCACCCAGGCTTTCGGGACCGCCAGAACGAGATCGGCAAAGCCAAACCCGAGCGTCCGGACCGGTTCAACCTGCTGCTCCCAGAGCGGCAGTTTCTCCTCGATGAGATCCGTTCCCGTCACCCCAAAGTGGATACGCCCCTGTGCCAGTTCGCGGGGCATCTCGCCGGCAGAGAGCAGCACCAACGCCACCCCCTCGATGCCATCGACCACACCCGCGTATTCACGATCCGACGCGCTGCGCGACAAGCGGATGCCGTGCTGGGCAAACCAGTCAAAGGTCTTTTCCATCAGCCGACCCTTGGAGGGCACACCAAGCTTCAGCGTCATGCCGCACCCTCCAGCTGCAAGATCAGGTCCGGACGCAGAACCCCCCCTACTGCGGGGATCTCTGCCCCCTGCCCCAAACGCCGGGTCAGCGCGTCGTAGCGACCGCCCGTGGCGATCGGTGGCAGATCTGGCCGGTCCGGGCTGTAAAGACCAAAGACGAAACCATCGTAGTATTCCATCGAGGTGCGGCCGTAGCTTGTCTCGAACGGCAGGTGATCCACATCCACGCCGCGGGCGGCCAGGGCCTCCGCGCGCTTGCTGATCCCTTCGACGGCGGCGGCGATACTGGGCAGATCAACCGCCAGATCACGCAGCTGCGCCAGGGCGTAGGGCATGGTTTCCCGCACGCTCAACAAGGCCTCCAGCAACGCCACTTCGGTCCCGCTCAGGGGGTCTGTTTGCGCATCCTCCCGCAGGCGCGCAATGCGGGCGTCAATCTCGGCCTGACGGCGTTTGCCGGTCAACGGGGCATCCGTCTGCGGTGTCTCGCCCGCGATCAGAGCCTCCCGCTCTTTCGAAGGCGGGACGCGACCCGCATAGCGTTCCAAAAGGCCCTTGAAGCGGCGCGGGCGCCAGATATGCCGCAAGAGTGCGGTTTTGCGCGCCTGGGAGGTTTTGAGCCCCCGCACGGCCGCCATCAGAACACCGATGTCTCCGGTTGCCGCTCTGAGGTTCAACGGGGCAACAGCCGCCGTAAGCCGCGAAAAGACCTCAGCATCTGCCGCCGCCGGGGCCGCGCGGTCAAAGACCTCGTATCCGACCTGAATGTATTCGTTTGCCCGGCTGGGGTCATGCTCCTGCCGCCTGAAAACCTCGCCAGCATAGGTATAGCGCGCCGGTTCCGCCCCGTGCGCCATATGCATCTGCACCACCGGCACGGTGAAATCCGGGCGCAGCATCTGCTCGCCCCGCAGCGCGTCGGAAGTCACATAGGCGCGCGCGCGGATGTCTTCGCCATAAAGGTCCAGCAGGATGTCGGCAGGCTGCAAAATCGGCGTCTCAACAGGCAGCGCGCCCGCTGCCTCGAAGCCCGCGCGCAGCTCTGCCGCACGCGCCAGCGCCTTGGCCCGCAGTGTCATTTGCCGATCCCGTGCTGGGCAAGGATCTCGCGCACCTTGGCCACCAGATCGCTGCGCGGCACCTCAAACTGGCTGGGGCGGTCTTTCCATTCCTCCAGCGTCGCGCTTTCGGCAATCTGAGCCCCGAGGATCAGATCCTTGACCTGCACAACGCCCTTGGCCTTTTCATCGCCGCCTTCGATCACGGCGACGGGACTGCCGCGCTTGTCGGCGTATTTGAGCTGGTTGCCGAAGTTCTTGGGGTTGCCCAGATAGACCTCCGCCCGGATGCCCGCCTGACGCAGCTCCGCAACCATGGTCTGATAATCGGCCATGCGGTCGCGATCCATCACGGTGACAACGACAGGACCCTGTTCCATGATCTGCATCCGACCCTTGGCATGCAGCGCCGCCAACAGCCGGTCGACCCCGATGGAGACGCCTGTGGCAGGCACTTCCTGCCCGGTGAAGCGCTTGACGAGATCGTCATAGCGCCCGCCGCCCGCGACCGAGCCAAAGTTGCGCGTGCGGCCTTTCTCGTCCTGAATGTCGAAGGTCAGTTCGGCTTCATAGACCGGGCCGGTGTAGTAGCCGAGACCGCGGACGACGGAGGGATCGATGACAATGCGGTCGGGGCCGTAGCCTTGGGCGGCAAGGAGCTTCGAAACTGTGGACAGCTCTTGCAGACCCTCTACACCAATCTTCGATGGTTGGACGATGCTGAGAAGCTGGGCAAGGATCTCTTCGTTCCAGATTTTCGCGATGTTGGCGTCTCGACTTTGAGGATCCTTGATCAAGAACCCAATACCGCCGGGCACAGTCTGACTGTATTCCGCAGGCCCGTCCTGTAGCTTCTGTTTGATGATATCGTTAGCCAAAACAAAGCGCATGATTGCGGCACTTGCAGCCTCATCCAACCCTGCACCTTCGGCAAAATCTCCGCTCTCGTCTTTGCGGCCCTCACCGAGCAGGGCGCGCACACCTTCTGGACCCAAGCGATCCAGCTTGTCGATGGCGCGCAGCACAATGCCACGCTCACGTTCCTTGTCGTCGCCCGCGAGGCCCGCGACTTCGAGCACGCCGTTCAGCACTTTGCGGTTGTTCACGCGGATCACGTAGTCGCCGCGCGGGATGCCGACCTCTTCGAGGCAATCGGCGAGCATGGCGCAGATTTCAGCATCCGCTGCAACCGAGGGCGCGCCGACGGTATCCGCGTCGCATTGATAGAACTGGCGGAACCGTCCTGGCCCCGGTTTTTCGTTGCGCCAGACCGGACCCATCGCGTAGCGGCGGTAGGGTTTGGGCAGGTCGTTCTGATGCTGCGCGTAAACCCGCGCCAGCGGCGCTGTCAGGTCGTAGCGCAGGGCCAGCCAGTCGCCCGGCTTGTCGCCCTCGGCATCCTCCTGCCAGGCGAACACGCCCTCGTTCGGACGGTCCACATCGGGCAGGAACTTTCCCAGCGCCTCGACGGTTTCCACCCCCGAGCTTTCGAGCGCATCAAACCCGTAGCGATGATAGACCCCGGCAATCGCCTGCAGCATCTCGGCGCGCTGCGTCACCTCGGCACCGAAATAGTCGCGGAACCCCTTGGGCGTCTGGGCCTTGGGGCGGGGGGTTTTCTTGGGCTTGGCCATGGTTGTCCCTCTGGCGTGATCTGTCGCGCGCGGTCTAGCGGATGCACGCGTGACAGACAAGGCGCGGCTGCGGCCTCTTTCGCCCGCAAAACACTCATGCTAGGAGCCACCGAGCAGCCTTGGGGAGCCCGCCATGCAAGAGTTGGAAGAAAAGATCGCCCATCTGACCCGCACGGTCGAGGAGCTCTCCGATGTGGTGGCCCGTCAGGAAACCGAGATCGCGACCCTGACCCGGCGCGTGGTCATGTTGATGCAACGCGAAGGCGAACGCGAGGCACAGGCCTCCGGCGGCATCGTTGTGGGCGATGAAAGACCGCCGCACTACTGATCAGATATCCTCAACCTCCAGAACGCCGCTGAGCGACTTGATCGCCCCCTTGATCTGCGGATTGACTGCGAACTCCTGCCCCAGGTCCACCTCGACCTCGCCGGGCAGGCTGGGGTCCATCAGGCAGAACTGGACCGGGCCGCGCCCGGCCCCCTTGACCGCCTGCCGCGCCCCTTCCAGCACCGTGGCCACAGCCCCGATGGCCTCTGGCGTCTCCACAAAGACCTTCAGCCCCATCCCGCCCACATCCGCCGTCATGGCATCAATGAGGCCGACGGACCGGCCCAGCAGTTTGAGCTGATCGGCCTCCATCGTCGCCTCGACGGTCACCACGACTTTGGAGCCTGTCTCCAAGTGTTCGCGGGCCGCCTCCAGCGTGTCGGAAAAGAGCGTGACTTCATACGCGCCCGTGGGGTCCGACATCTGCGCAAAGGCAAAGCGATTGCCGCGGGCGGATTTGCGTTCCTGTCGCCCCGCCACGATGCCCGCCAGCCGCGCGTTCATGGCCCCGCGTTCGGTCACCTTTTCCGTCAGCTCGTCCAGCGTCAGGAAGGGCACCCCGCGGTCATTGCCCGATTTGCGCTTGAGCGGACCCATATAGTCGTCCAGCGGATGACCGGAGAGGTAGAAGCCCACGGCCTTGAACTCTTCACTCAGCCGTTCGGCGGGCAGCCAGTCGTCCACCGGATGCAGGCGGGGCTCCGGCAGATCCTCGCCCGCCTCGCCAAAAAGCGAGACCTGATTGGAAGCCTTTTGCTCGTGGATGGCCGCGGAATAATTGACCAGCGCATCCAACGCGCCGAACACCCGTCTGCGGTTGGCATCGAGCTGGTCGAAAGCGCCGGATCGGGCCAGCATCTCCAACGGGCGCTTGCCCACGCGTTTCAGATCCACCCGGCGGGCCAGATCAAAAAGCGTCGCAAAAGGCTTGTCTTTTCCATCCATTTTTCGGCCGCTTGTCACCAGCCGCATGGCCTCAACCCCGACGTTTTTCAACGCGCCCAAGGCATAGACCAGCGCCCCATCCACAACCTTGAAGGTTGCATCCGAACGGTTCACGCAGGGCGGCGCCCAGGGCAGCTCCAACCGCTTGCGCACCTCCTCGAAATAGACCGCCAGCTTGTCGGTCAGATGGATATCGCAGTTCATCACCCCGGCCATGAACTCCACCGGGTGGTTCGCCTTGAGCCAGGCGGTCTGATAGCTGACCACCGCATAGGCCGCCGCGTGGGATTTGTTGAACCCGTAGTTGGCGAATTTCTCCAGCAGGTCGAAAACCTCGCGCGCCTTGTCGGCATCAACGCCATTGGCGACAGCGCCCTTTTCGAACTTCGGGCGCTCCTTGGCCATCTCTTCCGCGATCTTCTTGCCCATCGCCCGGCGCAGCAGGTCCGCACCGCCAAGGCTATAGCCCGCCATGACCTGCGCGATCTGCATCACCTGTTCCTGATAGACGATGATGCCCTGCGTTTCCTCCAGTATGTCGTCGATCAGCGGGTGGATGGAGGCGCGCTCCTTGAGCCCGTTTTTCACCTCACAATAGGTCGGGATGTTCTCCATCGGGCCAGGCCGGTAGAGCGCCACGAGCGCCACGATGTCTTCGATACAGGTGGGTTTCATGCGCTTGAGGGCATCCATCATCCCTGAGCTTTCCACCTGAAACACGGCCACTGTCTTGGCTGCCGCATAGAGCTTATACGCGGCCTCATCATCCAGCGGGATGGCGTTGATGTCATTCTCGGTGCCGGGTGCGGGCACATACAACTCCGTCCCATCCGCCGTCATATGCAAGGGACGTCCTGCTGCGTTGATCTGCTCCACCGCGTTCTGGATCACGGTCAATGTCTTCAAACCCAGAAAGTCAAACTTGACCAGCCCCGCCTGCTCGACCCATTTCATGTTGAACTGGGTCGCAGGCATGTCCGAGCGCGGATCCTGATAGAGCGGCACCAGCGCATCCAAGGGCCGGTCGCCGATCACCACCCCCGCCGCATGGGTCGAGGCGTTGCGCAGCAGTCCTTCGACCTGCTGGCCATACTCCAGCAGGCGCGCGACGACCTCTTCGGATCTGGCCTCCTCGCGCAGGCGCGGCTCATCTGCCAGTGCCTTTTCGATGGAAACGGGTTTGACGCCTTCGACCGGGATCATCTTGGAGAGACGGTCCACCTGACCGTAAGGCATCTGCAGCACGCGGCCGATATCGCGCACCGCAGCCTTTGACAAAAGCGCACCAAAGGTGATGATTTGTCCCACCTTGTCCCGCCCGTACTTTTCCTGAACGTACCGGATGACTTCTTCGCGCCGATCCATACAGAAATCGATATCGAAGTCGGGCATCGACACCCGTTCGGGGTTCAGAAACCGCTCGAACAGAAGGTTGTAGCGCAAGGGATCAAGGTCGGTGATGGTCAGCGCATAGGCCACAAGGCTACCCGCCCCGGACCCCCGCCCCGGCCCCACCGGGATGCCTTCGTCCTTGGCCCATTTGATGAAGTCCGCCACGATCAGAAAGTAGCCGGGAAAGCCCATGCCCTCGATGATGCCCAGTTCAAAATCCAGCCGTTTGGTATAGTCCTCAACGCTGGCCGCATGGGGGATGACCGCCAGACGCGCCTTGAGCCCCTCATGCGACTGGCGGCGCAATTCCTGCACCTCGTCATCGGCAAACTTCGGCAGGATCGGGTCGCGCCGGTAGGCCTGAAACGCGCAGCGCCTGGCGATCTCGACCGTATTGTCGATGGCCTCAGGCAGATCCGCAAACAGGGTCACCATCTCGGCCTGGCTCTTGAAATAGTGCTGGTTTGTCAGACGCCGGCGCGCATCCTGTTGATCCACATAGGCCCCTTCGGCGATGCAGATCAGCGCATCATGCGCTTCATACATCTTCGACGTTGGGAAATAGACATCGTTTGTCGCCACCAGCGGCAACTCCATGGCATAGGCCATCTCGACAAAGCCACGCTCGGTCAGGCGTTCGTTTTCAGGCTGGCCATCTTCGCCCGGATGACGTTGAAGCTCGACATAGAGCCTGTCCTGAAACGCAGCCTTCAGCCGATCCATCAAGGTTTGTGCGGCGGGCAACTGGCCTGCCTGCAACAGCCTGCCCACGGGTCCGTCCGGACCGCCGGTCAGACAGATAACGCCCCCCGCATGCGTCTCCAGCTCCTCCAGCGTGATCTGGGGCAGCGCCCCGCCCTTGTCGATGTAAAGGCACGAATTCAGCTTCATGAGGTTTTCGTAGCCGGCCTCTGATTGTGCCAGCAATACAACCGGGGCCGGATCGCGCGGGCGCTCTCCCGGTTGCCGTGTGATATAGGCCAAATCCACCTGACACCCCAGAATCGGCTGAACCCCGGCGCCCGACATGGCAATCGAAAACTCAAGGGCTGCAAACATGTTGTTGGTGTCGGTCAGCGCCAAGGCCGGCATTTGGGCATCGCGACACAGACTGGGCAGTTTCTTGAGGCGCAAGGCTCCTTCCAGCAGGGAATACTCGGAATGGCTGCGCAGGTGAATGAATCGAGGAGATGTGCTCATGCGCCGACCCTAGGCGAGCACAGACGCCCCCGCCAGAGCACGCACGTCATCCACGCGCATTTTTTTGGCGCCTCCCCCCGGTGACCCGCAGGCAGGCGCATTTTTCCTTGCCACGGTGGGGCACGCCGCATAGCGTGAAGCCCGTTATTGACCGCCTGTCGTTCTGCGCCGCATCGAACGCATGGCCTCGAAAGGTCTGGGGTACCGCGGCGGAATAGACTGCATGAAGACCACGTTTTGCCGCAACGCCCATTCCGGTGTGCAAGAAAGCGGCGCGCTGCCCGCTGACGGCGGCGACCCGAGGCCGTATCGGACAGGGTGCCCCGATCAACTACCCATCTTGCGGGCGCCCCGCGCCGGACGCAGCCTTTTGGAGGTGACAGCCGGACCGGTCGTTACCCCATGACGCATCTGTTATCCCTGACGGGTTTGACCAAGGCCTACCCTGGCGTCGTTGCGAACGATAATGTGTCGCTTCATATCGAGCCGGGTGAGGTGCATGCGCTACTGGGGGAAAACGGGGCGGGCAAGTCAACGCTGGTCAAGATGATCTACGGGCTCGTCAGACCGGACAGCGGCGAGATGCGGCTCCATGACGCCCCCTTTGCCCCGCCGGAACCGCGCGCCGCACGTGCCGCCGGTGTCGGGATGGTCTTTCAGCATTTCTCGCTTTTTGATGCGCTCAGCGTTGCGGAAAACATCGCGCTTGGGATGGAAGACGCCCCCAAGATGCGCGAATTGTCAGAGCAGATCCGCCAGGTCTCAGACACCTACGGCCTGCCGCTGTCGCCCGACCGGATCGTGGGCGACCTTTCTGCCGGTGAGCGCCAGCGGGTCGAGATCATCCGCTGCCTGTTACAGGCCCCCAAACTGCTTGTCATGGACGAACCGACCTCTGTCCTGACACCGCAGGAAGTGGAGATTCTGTTCAAGACCCTGCGCAAGCTCAGCGGCGAGGGCACCTCGATCCTCTATATCTCGCACAAGCTTGAAGAGATCAGAACGCTCTGTGACGCAGCCACGATCCTGCGCTTGGGCAAAGTAGTGGGGCACTGCATACCGCGTGAAACCACCGCCCGCGATATGGCCGAGATGATGGTGGGCAAAGTGCTGACATCACCAAAAAGATCCGGTGTGACCCCCGGCAATCCCATTCTCGAGCTTAGCGGCGTGTCGCTGCCCTCTCCCTCGGCGTTCGGCATGCCGCTGCGGGACATCTCGCTGACCCTGTGCGAAGGTGAAATCCTCGGCATCGGCGGGGTGGCCGGGAATGGTCAGGACGAATTGCTCGCCGCCCTGTCGGGCGAACGCCCCGCCCGCGCGGGGATGATCACCTTCAAGGGTCAGGACATCGGTCCCGCGGGGCCCAACCGGCGGCGCGGCATGGGGCTTTTGGCAGCGCCGGAGGAGCGTCTCGGCCATGCGGCAGCACCCGACATGTCGCTGACGGAAAATGCCATGCTCACCGGGGCAGTGCGCGAAGACCTCGAACAGGGCGGGTTTCTGAAATGGCCTGCCGCGCGCGCCTTTGCTGACCGCATCATTGCCAGTTTCGACGTGCGCACGCCGGGCCCGGCCAATGCGGCGCGGTCTCTTTCGGGGGGTAATCTGCAGAAATTCGTGATCGGGCGCGAGGTCTTGCAGCGCCCTGATGTGCTTGTGGTCAACCAGCCGACCTGGGGGGTCGACGCCTCCGCCGCAGCGGCCATCCGACAATCCCTGCTCGACCTTGCGACCAAGGGGGCCGCCGTCATCGTCATCAGCCAGGACCTTGATGAGTTGATGGAAATCTCAGACCGCTTCGCCGCCCTGAACGAAGGGCGCCTGTCTGAGCCGCGCATCACGAAAGGCCTGACGGTGGAGCAGATCGGCCTGATGATGGGCGGGGCGCATGGCATGGAGGTCGCCCATGTCTAAGCCTGCGCCGCAACACCGGAGAGCGCCTCCATGATCCGGCTTGAAAAACGCCCCCAGCCCAGCACGGTATTCGCCTACGCAACGCCTGTGCTCGCCGTGTTGGCGACCTTCTTCTTTGGCGGGGTGCTGTTCGCGCTCTTGGGCAAGGACCCGGTCCAGTCCATCGTGACGATCTTCTGGGAGCCGCTTTTCGGCGAGTTCGCTTTCTTTTACCGCCCGCAACTGTTGGTGAAAGGAGCGCCGCTGGTGCTCATCGCCATCGGTCTCAGCCTGGGGTTCAAGGCCGGGATCTGGAACATCGGCGCAGAGGGCCAATACATCATGGGCGCGCTTTTCGGCGCGGGCGTGGGCCTTGCCTTCTACCCCGCAGAAAGCGCTCTGATCTTCCCCGCGATGATCCTGGCAGGGGCGTTTGGAGGATGGGTCTGGGCCATTATCCCGGCCCTGCTCAAGGTCAGGTTCGGGACCAACGAAATCCTCGTTTCCCTGATGCTGGTCTATGTGGCCGAACAGTTTCTGGCCTCCATGTCCCTGGGCTTGCTGAAAAACCCCGAAGGCTTCGGGTTCCCCGGCAGTCGCAATCTGCAACAATACGCCTCAGCGCATAACGCCGAAATTTTTGCCGGGTCTGGCATGCACTGGGGGGTGGTCGCGGCGATGATTGCGGTGATCTTTGCCTATGTGCTGCTGGCGCGCCACAAGCTGGGCTTTGCCATCCGCGTCACCGGCGAGGCCCCGCGGGCGGCCCGCTTCTCGGGCGTCAATCCAAGCCGGTTGATCCTGTTCTGTCTTGGCATGTCGGGCCTGCTTGCAGGGCTTGCCGGCCTGTTCGAGGTCTCGGGCCCGGCGGGGCAGGTCAGCATCGATTTTAACGTGGGCTACGGGTTCACCGCGATCATCGTGGCCTTTCTGGGCCGACTGCATCCCATCGGCATCGTGCTGGCGGGTCTGCTGATGGCGCTGACCTATATCGGTGGCGATATCGCGCAAAGTCAGCTGGGGCTGCCCGCTGCCGCCATTCAGGTCTTTCAGGGCATGCTGCTGTTTTTCCTGCTGGCGCTGGACCTTTTGACGAACTACCGGCTGCGTTTTGGCCAAGCAGAGGTGGCATAATGGATTTATCGGTGATCAACCCCATCCTGCTCATCGCCGCCTTGATGAGTGCCGCCACCCCGATCCTGCTGGCCGCCACGGGCGAGCTGGTGGTGGAACGCGCGGGCGTGCTGAACCTCGGCGTGGAGGGGATGATGATTGTGGGGGCGATCTGTGGTTTTGCCATCGCGGTGGAATCAGGATCACCGCTTTTCGGTTTTTTCGCCGCGGCGGTGGGCGGCGCGCTCCTGAGCCTGCTCTTTGCGTTCCTGACGCAGGTGACGCTGGCCAATCAGGTGGCCTCCGGGCTTGCCCTGACCCTCTTTGGGCTTGGCCTCTCGGCGCTGATCGGCCAGAGCTACGTCGGGATCAAACCGCCACGGCTGCCCGATCTGAATTTCGGACTTCTGGGCGATGTCCCGATCATCGGACCGGTCCTCTTTTCCCACAACCTGATCCTGTACTTTGGCCTTGCCCTTGTTGCTGCTGTCTGGGCGATGCTGAAATACACCCGTGTCGGCCTCGTCCTGCGGGCGGTGGGTGAAAATCACGATGCCGCGCACGCGCTTGGCTACAAGGTTGTGCGCATCCGCACGCTGGCGATCATGTTCGGCGGCGCCTGCGCGGGGATGGGCGGGGCCTACATCAGCCTCATTCGGGTGCCGCAATGGACCGAAGGGATGACAGCCGGTGTGGGCTGGATTGCGCTCGCGCTGGTGGTGTTTGCCAGCTGGAAGCCCTGGCGGGTTTTGCTGGGTGCCTATCTTTTTGGCGGCATCACGCAGTTGCAGCTGAATTTGCAAGGGGCCGGCGTTGCCATTCCCGTCGAATATCTGGCAATGTCGCCCTATGTGATCACCATCGTTGTGCTCGTTATCCTGTCTGCGGATAAGAGCGCGGCCCCCGGCTCACTGGGTCGGACATTCCACGCCTCAAACTAGAGGCCAATCAGCGCCCCGGCACAGGGGCGGTTCAACAGGGGGAAGACCTGACATGAGAATAACAACCCTTCTTGCCAGTGCGGCAATTGCACTTGGCTTGGTAACGGCTGCGGTGGCCGAAGACACCACCAAGGTCGGATTTGTCTACGTGGGGCCCGTCGGTGACGGCGGCTGGACCTTCACGCACGATCAGGCGCGCCAGGCCGTCGAGGCCGAATTCGGCGATGCGGTCGAGACCGTTTTTGTCGAAAGTGTTGCCGAAGGCCCGGACGCCGAGCGCGTGCTGACCCAAATGGCGCTCGACGGCGCGGATCTGATCTTTACGACCTCTTTCGGCTATATGGATGCCACCAACAACGTCGCGGCCAAGTTTCCGGACGTGAAATTCGAACATGCCACAGGCTACAAGCGCCTGCACCCCAATGTGTCGACCTATTCCGCCCGGTTCTATGAAGGACGTGCCGTTCAGGGGCACATCGCGGGCAACATGACCGAGAGCAATATCATCGGCTACATCGCCTCTTATCCGATCCCCGAAGTCATCCGGGGCATCAATTCCGCCTACCTGCATGCCAGCAAGGTGAACCCGGATGTCGAATTCAAGATCATCTGGGTCTACACTTGGTTTGATCCGGCAAAAGAGGCGGATGCCGCCAAGACCCTGATCGATCAGGGCGCGGATGTGATCCTGCAGCACACCGATTCCACGGCGCCTCACGCGGCGGCACAGGAAGCGGGCAATGTGGTCACCTTCGGACAGGCCTCTGACATGTCCGCCTATGCGCCCTTCCCGCGGGTGAGTGCGATCCTTGACGAATGGGGCGACTACTACATCGCCCGCACCAGAGCGGTCATGGACGGCACGTGGGAGAGCGTGGACACCTGGCATGGCATCGGCGATGGCATGGTCGGTATCGGCGAGATCACGGACGCTGTCCCCGCAAATGTCGCGGAAGAGGCCATGGCGATGAAAGCCGCGCTGGCCGATGGCAGCTACCATGCGTTCACAGGACCAATCAACAAGCAGGACGGGTCCGCATGGCTGGCAGAGGGCGAAGTGGCTGACGACGGGACACTTGCCGGCATGAACTTCTATGTGGAAGGCATCACTGGAGAAATCCCACAATAAACTCTCCCACAGTGCAAAAAACACATGGCCCCGGTGATCCTCGCCGGGGCCTTTCTTTTGCTCCGCAGGGTGGGCGTCCGGGCCCCTTTTAAGGCCTGCCAAAAACCGGCGACGCGACTGATCCTGATCAAAGCAGGCCTCCGGTCGGGGAACTACGATACCGCCAACACCAAGGAGACTGAAAATGTATACCAATATCCTCGTTCCCGTCGTCTTTGAGCATGGCAATCACGGAGAGAACTCGCTGAAAGTTGCCAAGGAGCTGCTTGACGACGGTGGCAAGATCACGCTGCTGCATGTAATGGAGGAGATACCGTCCTACGCCACGACCTACCTGCCCGAGGGGCTGGCAAAACGCCAGCATACCGAGGCCGTGGAAGCGCTGCGTGACATGACGGGGACGATTGGTGTCTCGACCGAGATCGCGGTTGTGCAGGGGCATGCCTATTCCAGCATTCTTGAATATGCCAAGAAACACGAAAACGACTGCATCGTTATTGCATCGCACAAGCCCGGTTTCGAAGACTACTTTCTGGGCTCGACAGCCGCACGTGTCGTCAGACACGCCAAATGTGGCGTGCATATTCTGCGGTAGAAGAGCTTGGGCGATCAGTAGGAGTACTCGGCGTAAATCCGGCTCAAGTCGCCGTTCCAGCTGCCATGATAGCGGTCCAAAAGCTCGTCGGCCGGGGTCTTGCCGGTCTCGACGCTTTCGTGCAGCGCATTCAGGAAATGCGTCTCGTCCGGGACCATGCCGCCCGCGCCGGGTCTTGCCCGCGCTTGCAGGCCCGTCTGGCTGATCGCAACGGCTTCGCGGGCCAGATCGTGCATCCTGACGTCGCCAACCTGTGCTTGCAAACCGTCAACGGAAGCGGCAACCCGCAGGGCTTCGCGGGCGTCGGCATCAAGGGATTTGACCAGATCCCAGGCCGCATCCAGCGCGGTCTGATCGTACATCAGTCCAACCCAGAACGCAGGCAGCGCGCAGAGCCTGCGCCAGGGGCCGCCATCGGCCCCGCGCATCTCGATGTATTTCTTCATGCGGGCTTCCGGGAAGGCCGTGGTGAGGTGATCCGCCCAGTCTGACAGCGTGGGGATTTCTCCCGGCAGTGCGGGCAATTCCCCTTTGAGAAAGTCACGAAACGACATCCCCAGCGCATTGATGTAGGATCCGTCGCGATAGACGAAATACATCGGCACATCGAGCGCATATTCCACCCAGCGCTCAAACCCCATACCCTCCTCGAACACGAAGGGCAGCATGCCCGTGCGCGCGGCATCCAAGTCGCGCCAGACCCGGCTGCGCCAGGATTTATGGCCGTTCACCTTGCCTTCAAAGAACGGCGAATTGGCAAAAAGCGCCGTGGCAACAGGTTGCAGCGCCAGCGCCACGCGCATCTTTTGCACCATGTCCGCTTCGGACCCGAAATCGAGATTGACCTGCACCGTGCAGGTGCGCCGCATCATGACCCGGCCCATCGTGCCCACCTTGGCCATGTAGTCGTTCATCAGCTTGTAGCGGCCCTTTGGCATCAGATCCATCTGCTCGTGCGTCCAGACCGGGGCCGCCCCCAACCCGATGAAGCCCACACCGATTTCATCCGCCACATCCTTGACCTCGCGCAGGTGTACATTCACCTCATCGCAGGTCTCGTGGATGGTCTCCAGCGGCGCACCCGAGAGTTCCAGCGCGCCCCCCGGCTCAAGGCTCACATTGGCCCCGTCCTTTTCCAAGCCGATGATCTTGCCGTCTTCCAGCACCGGGGCCCAGGCAAAGCGGTCTCGCAGCCCCTCCAATACGGCACGGATCGACCGGTCCCCCTCGTAGGGCAGTGGCAAAAGCGTGTCCTTGCAATAGCCGAATTTCTCGTGCTCGGTCCCGATGCGCCAGTCCGCTTTAGGCTTGCAGCCGCTCTCAAGGTAGCCCACCAGCTGGTCGTAAGAGGTGATCGGGCCACCGCCGGATTGTGGAATAGACATGGGGGAGGCTCCGTTTGTGGTGTATTCTTTGCGGTCCACGAGGGATGGGCCGTAATGCGCCCGGTGTCAATGTAGAGTGGCCTGTGCAGAAATAACAAGGTCGCGCTGCCAAACCACAACGGGCAGGTTTTCCAAGCTGTTAAGCGCAGAGAGGACTTGAGCCATCCGCAGCCCCTCCAGCGTGGCAAAAGCATCAAAAAGCGCCTCTGCCCCTTCTGCATTGACCGGAATCAGCAGTTCAGGATGGCCACGCTGGCGCAGCCGCCAATGGGTCGGGTGCAGCGTCGGGTCAAGGACAACCCGGTCCAGATCGCGCAAGTCTACTGCGCCACCGGTCAGCGGACCAAAATAAGTGATCTGACCCTCATCGACCTGCACCGCCCCCGGACCCTGACCCGCGCTGCGAAAGCGCGCCCGTTGCGCGCCGACCCAGATCAACGCCGCCCCCGCGACCATCAGCGCGACACCGGGCAGGATCAGCAGGTTGCCCGGCCCGACAAGCCACCAGAGCCCAAGCAGAAACGCAAAAGCCCCGGCAAGAACCTCGCGCCAGCGCAGCAACTGCGCCTTGGCCTCGGGCCGGATCACCGCCAATCCCCCAGCGTGCTCTGCCACAAGGTCAGGGCCGCAACCGCAGCCGTATCCGCACGCAGGATGCGCGGTCCCAGAGAGACCGCCTGTGCGCATTCCATGGCGTGCAGACGCCCGCGCTCCCGATCCGAGAACCCGCCCTCCGGCCCGATCAGAATGCCCCAGGGACCGCCCCCCGTCGGCCGCGTCGGGGTCGAGCCCGCCAGACCTTCATCACAGAACATGATCTGCCGCGCGTCGTCCCACCCCGCCAGCAGGCGGTCGAGCCGCGCCAGCTCGGACACTTGCGGCACATAGGTGCCGCCACATTGCTCTGCCGCCTCGACCGCGTGGGCTTGCAACCGGTCGCGCTGAATGCGGCCTGCGTTGGTGAACTCCGTCTGGACCGGCATGATCCGCGCGGCCCCCATCTCGGCCGCTTTTTCGACAATGAAATCCGTGCGCGCCTTTTTGATCGGTGCAAACATCAACCACAGATCGGGCGGCATATGCAAAGGCCGCGTCTGGTGTTTCACCTCCAAAAGCCCACCGCGCTTGCCTGTCTGCGTGACCTCGGCCAGCCATTCGCCACTTTGCCCGTCAAACGCCAACACCAGCGCTCCCGCACCCAGCCGCATGACGCCAAAAAGATAGTGTGCCTGCTCCCGCGACAGAGGAACCGATTGCCCCTCCCCCAAGGGGTGCTCTACATAAAGGCGGATTTTGGCTGTCATCACACGGTCCATGCGGAGATACATATGCAAGAGCCAGCCCCAACGCCAGACGGTCAGGTCGCCGATGCGGTGAAAGACAACTGGGTGGATGTCTACGCCCCCGCCTGGACGCGCCCCTATCTGCGACTGAGCCGGGCGGACCGGCCCATTGGCACCTGGCTGCTTCTGCTGCCCTGCTGGTGGGGTCTGGCGCTGTCGATGCTGCATGACCAACGCGCTGGCCTGCACGATCTATGGATCGCGGTGGGGTGCGCCATCGGGGCCTGGCTGATGCGGGGGGCGGGCTGTACCTGGAACGACATCACGGACCGCGGTTTTGACGGTCAGGTGGAACGCACCCGGTCGCGCCCGATCCCTGCGGGTCAGGTCACGGTTCGGGGGGCCGTGATCTGGATGTGTGCCCAGTCGCTGCTGGCGTTTGGCATTCTGCTCACCTTCAACTGGGCGGCGATCGGGTTGGGTGTTCTGGCGCTGCTGCCGGTGGCGATCTACCCGTTCGCCAAACGCTTTACCTGGTGGCCACAGGTGTTTCTGGGGCTGGCCTTCAACTGGGGCGCGCTGCTGGCCTGGACCGCCCATAGCGGCAGGTTAGAGGCCCCCGCCGTGGTGCTTTACATGGCCGGTATCGCCTGGACGCTGTTCTACGACACGATCTACGCCCATCAAGACACCGAAGATGACGCGCTCATCGGCATCAAATCCACGGCACGGCTCTTTGGCGACAAGACGGCGGCCTGGTTGCGGCGGTTTCTGATGGCCACGGTGGGCCTGATGGGGCTGGCGGTGATCTATGCCGTGAAACCCGAGGCCAGCGTCCTGGCACTTGTCGTTGCCTTGGGCGGTCCCTGGGCCATGGGGTGGCACATGGCCTGGCAATTGCGCGGGTTCGATACGGAGGATAATGCAAAGCTCTTGCAGCTCTTTCGCGCCAACCGCGATACTGGCGTGATCCCGCTTGTGTTTTTTGGGGCGGCATTGCTGCTGTGATTGAAACCCGCCGCTGAGCGGCGTATCACGGAACCAGTAGACAACAGTTTCAGAGTGCCATGCCCCTGTCCCGTCTTCATCTTGTTGCCAGTGCCTTTGCCATTGCCGGTGGCGTTTCCCTACTGGCCGCAAGTTTTTCCGTGCAGCTGATCGAAGACAAGACAGAGACCGAAGTCCGTTATATCCTGGATCGAAACGGGCTGACCTGGGCCGAGGTTCAGGCAGACGGGCTGCGTGTCATCATGGCCGGGACCGCGCCGACCGAAGCGCTGCGCTTTCGCGCGCTGAGCCTTGCCGGCTCGATGGTGGACGCAGCACGCGTGATTGATGAGATGGATGTCACGGCGGAAGCCGGTTTGGAGGCGCCCCGTTTCTCCGCCGAAGTGCTGCGCAATACATCCGGTCTGTCAATCATCGGGCTGATCCCGGCCAGCAGCGACCGCGCCGCCATTATCGAAGGCTTTGCCGACATGAGCGACCTGCCGGTGACGGACCTGCTTGAGACCGCAGACTACCCTGCCCCAAGCGGCTGGGAGGACGCCTTAGCCTTTGCCACCAACGCCATACAGGACCTGCCGCGCGCCAAAGCTTCGGTCGACGCCGGACGGGTCGAGATCACCGCAATTGCCGACAGCGAAGAGGACAAGGCGGAGATGGAGGCGCGGCTGCGCCGCAGTGCCCCGCCCGCCTTGCGGGTCTCTCTCAACATAACCGCGCCACGGCCGGTCATAACCCCTTTCACCCTGCGGTTTGTGATGGATGAGGCCGGCGTTCGCTTTGACGCCTGCTCAGCGGATACCGAGGCCAGCAAATCCCGCATTCTGGACGCTGCGTTCCGTGCGGGCCTCAGTGGGCTGGGGCGCTGCACCGTGGGCATGGGCGTGCCCAGCCCGAACTGGGCCGAGGCCGCCGAACAGTCGATAGACGCCCTGGCTCAGATCGGGCAGGGCACGGTCACCTTCTCGGACGCGGATATTACCCTCGCCGCTGCCGAGGGCACGGATGCAGCCCTCTTTGACCGCGTTGTGGGAGAGCTGGAGAACAATCTGCCGGACGTCTTTGCCCTTAAGGCCGATCTCCCCGTCTCGCAGGATGACGCCGTGGGGCCACCGGAATTCGTCGCCACCCTCAGCCCTGAGGGGCAAGTGCAGCTCAGGGGCCGGATTGCAGGGGAAGTCATGCGCGACGCCGCCGATAGTTTTGCCAAGGCGAAATTCGGCTATGACAATGTCTACACCGCAACACGGATCGTCCCGGATCTGCCGGGAGATTGGTCGTCGCGGGTGCTGACGGGGATCGAGGCCCTGGGCTATCTCAACAACGGCGCGGTCACCGTCACCCCGGAGCAGGTCTTGCTGTCGGGGCGGTCCGGCAACCCGGCGGCAAATGAGGTGATCTCGCGGCTGATGGTGGATAAACTGGGCAATGGTGGCGCGTTCGAGATTGACGTCAGCTATGTCGAAGCGCTGGACCCGGTGGCCGCCAAACCGACGGCTGACGAATGTGAAGCCCGCATTGCGGCCATCGTCGCGGGCGGCAAGATCAGCTTTGAGCCCGGTTCCGCAACCATTGACGAGAGTGCCCTGAGCTCGATGGACCAGATTGCGGAACTGCTGCAGGAGTGCGGCGACCTGCGCATCGAGGTCCAAGGACACACCGACAGCCAGGGCCGCGAGGAAATGAACCTGTCGCTGAGCCAGGCGCGAGCAGAATCAGTCCTGAACGAACTGCGCGCCCGCCGGGTGCTGACCAGCGGCTTTGTCGCGAAAGGCTATGGTGAGGCCAACCCGATTGCAGACAACGACACAGAAGCGGGCCGCGAAGCGAACCGCCGCATCGAATTCCGCCTGATCCGACCGGAACCAAGTATCCCGGAAGGCGACTCTGCTCTGGAAAGCATCGCTGAAAACAGTGATACAGGGACAGAAGACCAATAACAGCGACTTTTGGTCGGCACGAAAGGAACATGCAATGACCAGCCCGCAGTTTGTGGTGGCGACCGCGATCATGCTTTTTGTCGCATTCTGTCTAGGATGGTTCGCCAACTGGCTGGTCCATCGCTTTTCACGCGTGGCCGCCGACGATGTGGCGCAGCTGGATCGGATGAGCCAGGAATTGCATGAAGCCGAAGAAACGCGCGATCAGGCGATCACCTACCTGCAGCAGCGCGAGGCGGAACTGACAAATCAGCTCGCCCAGACAGAGGCAGAGCTACGCGCCGCGATGGATGGGCTTCGTGACGCGCGCCACGAAGCAGAAGAACTCAGGGCGCATCTGTCGCGCCAGAAACACGCCGGCTAGCGTGCTATTTGACGGTCAGATGTGCACAGCTTGCCAGATGCCCGACACTTTGGGATGTGCTGCCCAGCACAAGCGCCGACAGATTACCCAAGCCCCGACGGCCCGTCACAATCAGGTCTGAATCGACCTCTTTTGCATAATCGATCAAAGACTGCGCAGCCTCACCTTCGCCAATATGTGCCGTGACAGACGCCTGACCTGCGTCCGCAGCCGTTGCCTTTGCCTTTTCGAGCATGATCGCCGCTGCTTTCGCGGTTTCTTCCGATGACGGCATGGTGGTCGCAACGTGATATCCTGCAACCGCGCCCAAGGCGAAGGTGACGGTCTCGGGATGCGGGGTGTGCACAATATGGACTGATGAATTGTACTTTTCCGCCAGGTCACAGGCCATCCGTACCGCGTTGTCGGAGGGTTCTGATCCGTCGTACCCTACACAAATCGTCTTGAACATTTTAGTCTCTCCCTTTCCTTTGATAGAAGGACAATAAAGAACGGCATGGGCGTACGATATGATTTGGATCAACGCCCGTTTCAGACCTTACCAGCGGTCGAGTGCGGCTTCATCCTCATCTTTTGCCGCCACCCATGAGGCCCCCTCTGCCGTGACTTCGCGCTTCCAGAACGGCGCGCGCGACTTAAGGTAATCCATCAGAAACTCCGCCGCCTCGAAAGCGTCCCTGCGATGCCGCGCGGCGGTCGCGACCATCATGATCATCTCGCCGGGTGTCAGCCGTCCATACCGGTGAAGGATCAGCACATCCCCCAGCGACCAGCGCGCGCAGGCGTCATTGGCGATCGCGGTCAGCGCCGCTTCGGTCATGCCGGGGTAATGTTCAATCTCCATCGCCGTCAGCGCCCCGGACGCATCATCGCGCACGACACCGGTAAAGGTGACAATCGCGCCCATGTTCTGACGCCCGGAGGCAAACGCCTGCGCCTGCTGACCAAAATCAAACGGCGCCTCCTGCACAATGATCCGCACGTCCTATCCCCCTGTCATTGGCGGGAAAAAGGCCACTTCTTTCACCCCGGCGAGCGGGGCGTCGAAATCCGTGAGCTCCTGATCAACCGCCACCCGCAGCGCAGAGGTATCGGCAAAGGCCGCCGCGTAGCGATCCTCGCGCGCGCGCAGCTCCTCCACAAGGTCATTCACGGTGGCGGCTTGGGTCTCGACACTTTCACTCGGTACGCCGATCCTCTCCCGCACCCAGGCGAAATAAAGCACATTCATGATTTCTCGTCCTTCAGAAACGGCATGGCTTTCATCAGATAATCCACACCTGTCAGCAGTGTCAGGGTCGCGGCAAGCCAAAGCAGCCACATCCCGATGGTCCCGGCCCATTCCATCGCGGCATGTTTCCAGCGCAAGCCCTGCAGGTCGGGCACAGTCCCCGCAAAGACCGCATCAACCATCGCCTGATCCATGCCCCAGGCCGACATGCCAAGATAGTGTTCAAACACGCCATGGGAAAAGAGCACAGCGATGGCAATCATCTGACAGGTTGTCTTCCATTTTGCCAGCTTGGTGACCTTGAGTGTGCCGGCGGTCTCGCCCAGAAACTCGCGCAGCCCCGACACGAAGACCTCGCGAAACAGAATGACCGTGGCGGGCAGTACAAGCCAGGGGGACCAACTGGAAAAGCCGATGATGACCATCAGGGCGATGACAACCATTGCCTTATCCGCGATGGGATCGAGCATGGTGCCCAGCTTGGTTTCCTGCTTCCACGCCCGCGCGAGATAGCCGTCAAACCAGTCTGTGATCGCCGCCGTGACAAAGAGCACCAGCGCGAACCAATCGGCATAGGGCCGTTCGAAATAAAGAAACATCACCGCGACGAGGGGGGCCGCGAGCAGACGGATGATGGTCAGAACATTAGGCAAAGTCATTCGCATGCGCGTACCTTACATCGCCCGATTTGCGGGCGAAAGCGGCAAGCGTTCATCCGGGCGAAACCTGACGCGACCCGCTGACCGGCGGGCCTGCGCGGAGTATCGTGCATCGCCACTCGGCCACCATCAGCCGCGGTCGTGAAAGAAGTCATAGATCTTTTCAGCCAGCGCGCCCGAGACACCGTCCACCGCCTTGAGATCGTTGAGATTGGCGCGCGCCACGGCCTTGGCAGATCCAAAATGCGCCAGCAGCGCGCGTTTGCGGGCCGCCCCCACGCCCGGCACCTCATCCAGCGGGGTTGCGCCCACCGCTTTTGCCCGTTTGGCCCGGTGGGTGCCGATGGCAAAGCGGTGCGCCTCATCCCGCATCCGCTGCACGTAGTAAAGCACCGGATCATTGTGGCGCAGGGCAAAGGGACGTTTGCCCACCCGGTGGAATTCCTCCTTGCCGGCATCGCGCTCAAGACCTTTGGCGACACCGATCATCGGGATATCCTCGACGCCGTATTCGCGCATGATCGAGGCCACAGCGCTCACCTGCCCGGCGCCGCCGTCAATCAGCAGCAAATCCGGCCAGTGCCCCTCCGTGCGGCCGGGGTCTTCCTTGATGAGACGCTTGAAGCGGCGGGTCAGCACCTCCTTCATCATGCCAAAGTCATCGCCGGGGGTCAGATCGTCGCCCTTGATATTGAATTTGCGGTACTGGTTCTTCATGAAGCCCTCGGCCCCCGCGACGATCATCGCCCCGACGGCAAAAGCGCCCTGAATATGCGAGTTGTCGTAGACCTCGATCCGCTTGGGCGGCGCGGGCAAGTCAAAGGCCTCCGCAAGCCCTTTCATCAGCCGTGCCTGCGTCGCCGTTTCGGCCATCTTGCGCGCCAGCGACTCGCGCGCATTGCGCAGCGCCCCGTCAATCAACTCGGCCTTTTCGCCCCGCTGCGGCACCACCAGATCGACCTTGAGACCGAGTTTCCCGGATAGGGCCTCCGCCATCAGATCGGGGTTCTCGATCTCGTTGCTCAGAATGATCTGACGGGGCGGTTCTCGGGTATCGTAGAACTGCCCCAGAAAGGCTTCGAGCGCCTCTGCCGCATCCACGTCGGGCCCCACACGGGGGTAGTAATCCCGGTTGCCCCAGTTCTGATTGGCGCGGATGAAAAACACCTGCACGCAGGCCTGGCCGTTTTCCAGGTGGAGGGCGACGATATCTGCCTCCGAGACCCCCTTGGGGTTGATGCCCTGTGCGGTCTGCACCTGCGTCAGTGCCTTGATCCTGTCGCGCAGGGCAGCGGCGCGTTCAAACTCCATCGCCTCGGAGGCGGCCGTCATCTCCGCAGCCAGCCGCGCCTGAATATCGGTGGTCTTCCCGGTCAGGAATTTCTCGGCATCTTTGACGGTCTGGCGATATTCCTCGGGGGCAATCTTGCCCACGCAGGGCGCTGAGCACCGTTTGATCTGATATTGCAGGCAGGGCCGTGTGCGGCTCTCAAACATCGCATCCGAACAATCCCGCAGCAAAAAAACCCGCTGCAACTGGTTCAGCGTCCGGTTCACCGCGCCAGCAGAAGCGAAGGGGCCATAATAGCTGCCTTTTTCCTTCTTTGCCCCACGGTGCTTTTTGATCTGCGGAAACGCATGGGTCGCCGTGACGAGAATGTTGGGAAAGCTCTTGTCGTCCCGCAGCAAAACGTTGAATTTCGGTTTGAGCTGTTTGATGAGGTTCTGCTCAAGAAGCAGCGCTTCGGTTTCTGTCTTTGTGGTCAGAAACATCATCGACGCGGTCATGGAAATCATGCGCGCAATACGCGGCGAATGACCCGAGGGCCGGGCGTAATTCGAGACCCGCGCCCGCAGATTGCGGGCCTTTCCCACGTAGAGCACACGGCTCTCAGCATCGAGCATGCGGTAAACGCCGGGCGACGTGTCCAAGGTCTTCAGATAACCTTGGATAACCTCATATCCGTGCGTTGCACGTTCAGGGTGAGTTTCTGTCAAATCGGTCATAGGGTGCTTTACATGATTCCCAGGCTGGCTGCACTGTAGCGTGGGTAGCTGCAAGCCTTAAGGTGTCCACCAAAGCTGTGGACAACTCTGATGATAACTTGCCGCCAGCGGGAATTTTTCCTTGTATTCGCAGGATTTCCAAGATTTGCCTGTTTTTTAGGCGTGTTTGCAACGCCTTGATTTCATTCAAAACTTTCTTTTGGGTTGTTCAAGGCTCTGAAAATAAAGACATTTTCGTAACGCTTTTGTGACAGCGAAAGGTGCAGTGCAAAACTTTAGCCGGGCGCGCGGTTATTCAACCCCAAGGACGTCCGGTGTCTGCCAGCACAGGTGTTGTCCGCCGTCGATACAGAGCAATTGACCCGTCACGGAAGGCGCATCGAGGATGAAGCCCAAAGCAGCCGTGATGTCCTGTGGATTCGCGCCGCGCTCCAGCACCGTATTGGCCCGCTGCTTTGCAAAATGGGCTGAGGATTGCCTGCCGCCCTGAAGAGTTGGCCCGGGGCCGATGGCATTGACACGGATGGCCGGGGCAAGGCCCTGCGCCGTGGTTTTCGTCATCGCCCAGAGGCCCATCTTGGCAATCGTATAGGTCATGAACTCGGGCGTCAGTTTGCGCACACGCTGGTCGATCATGTTCACGATGACACCGCTGGCCAGAGGCTCGCCGCGCTCGTCTGTTTTGGCCTCCAGACCTTGGGCCGCCATGGCCTGCGTGAGCACGAAAGGGGCGCGCAAATTGCTTTGCATATGGCGATCCCAAAGCGCCCGCGTCGCGGAGTGCACCGTGTCATGTTCAAAGATCGACGCATTGTTGACCAGACAGGTGATATCGCCGCCAAGGCCCTCTCTTGCTTGGGCAAAGAGCTTTTCGGTTTGCGCATCGTCCAGCAAATCGGCCTGAAGCGAGACCGCGCGTCCGCCGGCCTCGTGAACAAGCGCGACAGTTTCATCCGCACCCTCTTTGGACGATGCATAATGGACCGCCACGTCATAGCCGCGCTTGGCCAGATAAACCGCCATCGCCTGACCCAGCCGATGGCCCGCGCCGGTTACCAAAGCTCTCGTCATACTTGGCGTCTCCCGCTGCTTGTCACACCAACAAGAAGACCAGATAGGCCACATAAAGCGCAGACAAGAGCACGCCCCAGAACCGCGTGATATTCCATTTCAAAAACACAAACGGGAACAGCAGAATGGAGGCGCCCAACATCACCCAAAGATCCAGCCGAAGGAACTCCGGATCGACATGGATCGGGCCAACCAGAGTTGCAATCCCGATGATGGCCAGAAGGTTGAACATATTCGACCCGATGACATTCCCCAGCGCCACATCCGCCTGACGCCGCAAGGCTGCCATGACCGTTGTCGCAAGCTCCGGCAGGGACGTTCCGATCGCCACCAGCGTCAGCCCGATGACCGTGTCGGACACACCATATTGCTTTGCAATGACCGTTGCGTTCTCGACCAGAAGGTTCGCGCCCAGCGGCAGACCGACAAGGCCCAATACCAGGAAAATCAGGATACGCCACATCGGCAAACTGGGATCGGCGCCTTCGGGTTCTTCCTCGTCGCCGGGGTTCTCCTGACCGGCTTTGCGGTGCAGATGGGCATCCCGAAAAGCATCCCCCAGCACAGCGGCCAGAGCCGTCAGCAGAATAATCCCGGCGTACCAGTCAAAGACCCCGCGGAACGCCAGACCGATGAAAAGGAACGACGCCAGGATCATGTAAATGTAGGTCTTGCGAGAGTTGCATTCGGAGGTGTGCATCGTCGCAAGCAGCGCGGGCACGCCCAGCACCAGCAGGATATTGGCGGTGTTCGAGCCAACAACATTCCCAAGGGCCAACCCCGGCGCATCGTCAAGGATCGCCTGAACCGAGATCAGCAACTCTGGCGCGGAGGTGCCGAAAGCCACGATTGTAAGGCTGACAATCAACGCCGGCACGCCCAGTCGCAAGCTGAGGTTCACCGCCCCTCTGACCAGAGAGTCTCCGGCGAGCAGCAAGATCAGAAGCCCGAGGCCCGACAGCAGCCAAGGCGTCATGAGCTGTCACCGCTCTTGCCGCAGCCGCAGGGGCCCCGCCCGATCCGGTAGCGGCCACAGGCCTTGCATTTGGCGGACGCCAGGCGTTTGCCGCCCAGCCAATGCATCTTGCCGAACATGGCCAACACGCCCATGATGACCAGAAAAAGCGTGACGATCTTGAAAATCATGCCCTACAAGCCGAACTGCGCAAAGGCGCTGCGCTCTTCAACGGCGTGCAGGGCGTCATCGAAAACCCGTGCGCCAAAGCGGGACAGGAAGGGCTTGCGCACGCTGTAGCGACGGAACTTCACCTTGTCGCCAAACCGTTCTTTCATCATTGGCTTGAGATGCCCAATCCCGTCGATCAGCCCCAATTCGACCGCCCGCCGGGCCAGCCATATCTCGCCGGTGAAGAGATCCTGATCCTCGGGCAATTTACCGCCCCGCCGGGTCGAGATGTGGTGCTTGAAGTTCGTGTGGATGTCCTCCAGCAGCCCTTTCAGCCGCGCAACGTCCTCGGCGTTTTCGGGCCGAAAAGGATCAAGCATCGACTTGGACTTTCCTGCCGTATAGACCCGGCGCTCAATGCCCTGTCGCGTCAGAAATTCATGGGCACCGAAAGACGCTGAAATCACCCCGATGGACCCGACCACCGAACTGTCGTCGGCATAGATCTCATCCGCTGCCGCCGCGAGCCAATACCCACCGGAGGCTGCCACATCCTCGACAAAGGCGATGACAGGTACCTCTTTTTCTTCGGCGAGCCGCCGGATACGGGCACCGATGAGCGACGACTGAACCGGGCTGCCGCCCGGAGAATTGACCTCCAGCACCACGGCAGCAGGCTTCCCGCGCACAAAGGCTTTTTCGATGACAGGCGCGAGGCTTGCGTTGTTCAGCACACCGCGACCAGATGCACTGATGACGCCCGCGAGGCGGATCACTGCGACGGTCGGATCGGATTTGAGAAAGGGTATCCAGCGTTTCATGTGTGCTCATGTAGATTGGGGGTACCGCGCAAACAAGGCGCGGAGGGCAAGAGATTTCATCCTGCGCCTTTATTGCCGGAGCCGCCAGCCGGTTTTAAAAATCCACCAGATCACCGCAAGGCAGAACACGGTAAAGGCCGCAATCGCCAACAAAGACAGGCCGATGGGCACATCCGCGCTGCCAAAAAACGACCACCGAAAACCCGAGATCAGATAGACGACTGGGTTGAAAAGTGAAATTGTCTGCCAAATGGGCGGCAGCATGGTGATTGAATAAAACGATCCCCCAAGAAAAACCAAGGGGGTGACCACCAGCAAAGGCACAAGTTGCAGCTGCTCGAAATTGCTGGCCCAGATACCGATAATGAAGCCGAGGAGTGAAAAACTCAGACAGGTGAGGATCAAAAACAGCACCATCGCCACGGGGTGAGCGATCTGAATGTCCACAAAGACGAAAGATGTGGCCAGGATGATGACGCCGATAAACATCGCCTTGGTCGCCGCTGCCCCGACATAGCCCGCCACGATTTCAAGAAAGCTGACCGGGGCCGAGAGCAGCTCGTATGTGGTGCCGATGAATTTGGGAAAATAGATCCCGAAAGAGGCGTTTGAAATCGCCTGCGTAATGACCGACAACATGATGAGACCCGGCACGATGAAGGCCCCATAGCTGATGCCCTCGACTTCTTCGATCCGGCTGCCGATGGCCGCGCCGAAGACCACGAAGTAAAGTGATGTGGACAAAACCGGAGAGATCAGACTTTGCGCGATGGTACGGAAAAACCGTGCCATTTCAAACTTGAAGATCGCGCGAACAGCCGTGAGGTTCATGTCGCATCCTCCTCTCCGGCGTGCACAAGACCGACGAAGATGTCTTCCAGACTGCTTTGCCGGGTGACAACATCACGCAGCACCAGCCCGGCCGCCGAAACATCCGAGAGCAGCTTGGTGATGCCGGTGCGTTCACGCCGGGTATCGTAGGAATAGGTCAGAGCGCACCCGTCTTCGCTCAAGCTCAGCGCGTAGGTCTCTAGGGCTGCCGGAATCTCCGTGATGGGCGCGGAGAGCTGCACTTCGAGCTGCTTCTGACCCATCCTGTCCATCAGCCGTGCCTTTTCCTCGATCAACAGCATCTCACCCTTGGCAATCACACCGACCCGGTCCGCGATGGCTTCGGCTTCTTCGATGTAATGCGTCGTCAGCACGATGGTGACACCTGCAGCTTTCAGCCCGGCCACGATTTCCCACATGTCCTTGCGCAGTTCCACATCGACCCCGGCAGTGGGCTCGTCCAGAAACAGAAGCTTTGGCTCATGGCTGAGCGCCTTGGCAATCAGCACGCGCCGTTTCATCCCACCGGACAGTTCCCGCACCTGGCTGTCACGCTTGTCCCAGAGCGACAGCTGCCGCAGGATCTGCTCGGTCTTGGCATCATCGCGCGGCTTGCCGAACAAACCACGGGAAAACTGCACGGTGCTGATGACCTTCTCAAAGGGTTCAAGGTTGATCTCCTGCGGGACCAGACCGATCATGCTGCGGGCCTGGCGAAAGTCGCGCAGGATATCGTAGCCACCGACCCGCACATGACCCGCACTCGCCTGCGTAATGCCGCATACTGTCGATATCAAAGTGGTCTTGCCGGCGCCGTTGGGCCCAAGCAGGGCAACAATCTCTCCTGTCTTGATCTCAAGGTTCACGTCTTTGAGCGCTTCGAACCCATCCGCGTAGACTTTGCGCAGGCTCTCTATCTCCAGGATTGCTGACATTCTGTGGTCTCCCTGCCCCTTCGTCCAATGGATAAATCCGCGCGGCCCAGAAGGACAGAGCAGAAATGCACAAAGACCCGCGCCGCCTGTGCGGCAGCAGATCAGGGCCGATGTCGTATCTGGGCTCGACAGGTCCAGGCCGCGTGCTAGGGCTGGGGCATGGGCGCGCAACCACATAACCGACCAACCCTGGGCATTCTGTTTGTCCTGGGCGGCGTTCTGGCGATTTCAGTCAATGACATGCTGATCAAAGAGCTGTCGGGGGCGTATCCCTTGCACCAGATCGTTTTCCTGCGGTCTGCCATTGGATTGGCCTTTACGCTGCTGCTGGTGCAGATGGAAGGCGGCTGGCGCATTCTGAAAACCCGTCAGCCTATTTTGCACACCCTCCGGGGTTTGCTGATCGTCACCGCAAACATGAGCTATTTTGCCGCCCTCGCAGCGTTACCGCTGGCGGATGCAACCGCTCTTTTCTTTGCAGCGCCGCTGTTTATCACCGTGCTTTCCATTCCGATCCTCGGCGAAAGAGTCGGGGCGATGCGCATGACCGCCGTGATTGTCGGCTTTCTGGGGGTGGTCATCATGCAGCGGCATTGGGCGGATGATGCAAACCTGCAGGCCTCGCGCCTTGTCTTGCTGCTGCCGGTTTTTGCCGCGCTGATGTATGCCTTTAACCAGTTGATGACCCGCAAACTGGGGTTCGAGAGCAAGGCCTCTGCACTGGCTTTTTATAGTCACGGTGCCTTCATCGTAGTGTCGGTCATATTCTACCTTGTGGCGGGGGACGGGCGCTTTGCGCAGGGGGTCGACAACCCCTCGCTGCAGTTCCTGCTGCGCGCCTGGGTATGGCCGGGTGCTGCAGACTGGTGGGGGCTGATCGGGATGGGCGTCAATGCTGCGATCATCGGCTATTGCCTCAGCCAGGCCTACCGTCTTGCCGATGCCGCAACGGTCGCCCCGTTTGAATACATTGGCCTGCCGCTGGCTGTCTTTTGGGGCTGGGCCATCTTTGCCGAACTGCCGGTCTGGGAGGTCTGGGCCGGTATCGCGCTGATCCTCAGCTCAGGGCTTTTTGTATTTTGGCGCGAACGGGGCAAATCGCGCATCCTTGCCCGTGCGCCGGTCAAACGCCGCAGCTAGCCGGAGCGGTGACCAAGATAGTAGCGCACCGCGTCCTGCAGGTGACGAAAGCGGTCGCCGCCAAGATGTTTGCCGCCATACCAGCGCGTCACCACGACGATTTCATCCTGCAGGCCCTCCCGCTCCAGCATCCGCAGGATCACCGCGCCCGCGCCAGCCTCGCCGTCATCACCCTTCAACGCACCGTCCGGGGTCAGAAGCGCCCAGGAATGATGTGTCGCCCTGGCGAATTTCTTGCGGCGCTTGAGCGTCTGGATGAAGGATTTGGCCTCACCCTCGGATCGGCAAACGCCCCCCGAGACTGCATATTTGGACCCGCGATCGCGGATGATCGCCTCGAAGACCTGCATCACCAGCGCCCTTGTGCCCTAGTCAATCCGCACCACGACCTTGCCCGTCGCCTGCCGGGTGCGCAGCAGATCGAGCGCCGCGTTTGCCTGGTCAAGCGGCAGCACTTTGCTGACATGGGGTTTGAGTTTGCCCGCCGCATACCAGTCGATCAGCACCGCGAAACTATCCGTCAGGACCTTGGGGTTCACCCGTGTGTATCCGCCCCAGTAAAAACCGATCACCGTGAGGTTCTTTACCAGAAGATGGTTGGCCGGGATTTGTGGCACCTCTCCGCTTGCAAACCCCAGCGGGATCAGACGCGCTTCGGGCCGGCAGGCACGCAAGGCGGCCTTGAACTGATCGCCGCCAATCGGGTCATAGACCACATCCGCGCCGCCCAGCGCCTTGACATCCGCGCGGATGTCATCGCTCTCCGAATTAATGAGGTGGTCCGCCCCGGCCGCTTTTGCCACCGCGAGCTTGTCCGCCCCGCGGGCCACGGCAATGACCTCCGCCCCCATCAGTTTGCCCAACTCAACCGCCGTCAAACCGACCCCCCCGGAAGCCCCCAGCACCAGCAACCGCTCCGCAGGCTTTAAATGCGCTTTGTAATCCAGCGCCACATGGCTGGTGCCATAGGTAATCAGAAAGGCCGCCGCATGTTCATCGGTCATGACCTCCGGGATCGGCACGCAGATATCGGCGGAAATGGCGGCATAATCCGCCAGCGCGTCAAAGCCGCAATAGGCCGCGACCCTTTGGCCAACGACGAGCGTGCTCACGCCGTCCCCCACCTCCGTCACGGTCCCGCAAAGCTCCATGCCGAGGGTGAATGGCAGGTCCGGTTTTTCCTGATAGGTGCCCTTGATGATGAGCAAATCGCCAAAGTTCAGACCACAGGTATGGACCTTGACCACCACTTGACCGGCGCCTGCCGTGGGCTTTGGAACGTCCTGCAGACGCAGGGGCTGGCCGAGTTCGGTGACTTGCATCGCACGCATGGGCGGCGTCCTTTCGTTGAGCTGTGTTGCCGCAATCTGCCCAGAGCATTGGCGGAATGGCAAGGGGCCGACCTGATGGCGGTGGTTCTGATGGCAGATCGGCTGTGCGTCCACAGCATGCAGGGTGGGCTTGTTCGGGCCGGGGGCGATCAGGGGATGGTGTCCGCGGATGGTCCTGCGTTAGGGTGCGCCCGATCCGACCCAAGGGACAGGTTTGTGAATTACACCCGCTACGGTCTTTATTACACCCCCTCCCCCGGACCCTTTGCGACGGCGGGTGCAAGCTGGCTTGGCTGGGACATCGACAAAGGGGAAGCTCTTGGCGAGCCTGATCTTTCTCTGGTGTCGCGCCCCCGGAGATACGGCTTTCACGCAACTCTGAAAGCGCCTTTTACGCTTGCCAGTGGAACCACACCGCAAGAGCTGGAGGACGCGGTCAGCGCCCTTTGTGCAAAGCTCTCACCGGTGGTGCTTGCAGGGCTGGAGGTGAGCCGCCTTGGGTCCTTTCTGGCACTCACGCCCCTGGGCGACCCTTCGGCGCTCAAAGTCCTGGCTGCGCGCTGTGTGACAGACCTTGACCGGTTCCGCGCCCCCCTCACCGAGGCCGAAAGGCAAAGGAAAACAAAGCCGAAGATGACACCGCAGTTACGACAAAATCTGGAGCGGTGGGGGTACCCGCATGCGATGGAATCGTTTCGGTTCCACATGACCCTTACCGGGCCATTGGACAGATCCTCAAGACAGGCGGCAGCCCGGGCGGCCAAGTCACATTTCGCGCCCTGCCTGCCCAAGCCTTTTTCGATAACGAGCCTCAGCCTCGCCGCTGAGGCACCGGATGGGATGTTTCACCTCATCCGGCGGTTTGATCTGGTCGGTCCGGCCTGAGAATTTAAAGAAAACCCAGATGGTTCAAGGCTTTACCTGCCTCTTCCTTTTGCTCGGCGGTGCCGAAAAGCAGGGCATCATTCAGCTCTGACACCAGGGTGCTCAGCGAGCGGTCTTGCACGCATTTTCTCACAAAAGGCGGCACCTCCGCCTGCTCAAGGACCAAGACTCCAGCCGCTGGCGAAACGTCGTTCAAGGTATAGTGCTTCATATCGTCCCCCCGGACTGCAGCGATTCCCTTTCCAAAAATGGTACCCCAAGAGTGAAGGGTCACGTGAGCGAAATTTTGCATCTGTGGATAAGTATCGCGGGCCCTGAGCAACGGTGGCCGATTTCCTCGCAGTCGCCTCTCTTTGGCGACAAGACGCAAGCGTCAGGTCTCTTGTGGCAAATCGAGCGCGATCTCGCCACCGGGTTCAGCCGCGCGCGATTGGCAGAGGATCATCGCACCTTGGCGCTGCGCTGCGGAGAGCACAAAATCGCGGTGTTCGACCCTGCCGGACAAGACCGCGCACTTGCAGACACCGCACAGCCCGTCAGAACATTTCAGATCGACAGGCACACCTGCCGCGATCAGCGCCTCGGCTGCGGACTGGCTGGCCTCGACCGGCACGCGCTGGCCATTGCGCAGCACCACTGTGAAGGGGTGGTTTTCATAGTCCGGTGCATCGGGAACGGAGAAATACTCCAGATGCCGCGCGTCCGGCGGAAAGCCTGCACGCTCTGCCGCACGCAGCACGGCCGCCATGTAGGGATCGGGCCCGCAGGTATAGACATGGTCCCCCGCCCTGTGGTCCTGGAAGATGTCACCCAGATCGGCGCGTCCGCCTTCGTCGGATACATGCAGTTTTACGCGATCAGACCACGGCATGCCCTGCAACGCCGGGATAAAGGCCCCTTCCGCGCGCGTGGAGACCGAATAGTGCAGCACAAAGTGGGCCCCCTGTTGGGAGAGCCTGTGCGCCATCGCGATCATGGGCGTCACCCCGATCCCGCCGCCCATCAGAAAACTGCGGGTGGCCTCCGCATGCAGCGGGAAGTGATTGATCGGTTTGGACACAAAGACCTTGCGCCCCACTTCAAAGAGGCGGTGGAGCATGGCGGAGCCGCCTTTGCCCGCCTCTTCCCGCAGCACCGCGATCTGGTAGCTGCGCCGGTCCGCCGGGTCGCCCATCAGGGAATACTGGCGCAGCAGGTCCGGGGTCACCACGATATCAATATGTGCACCCGCCTCCCAGACAGGCAGTTCCGTGCCCTCCACCGCCCGGAATGTGTAACGCGTGACCTTATCCGTCAGCACCTCCGCCGCTTCGATTTCAACCTGCACGACAGGGTTATCGGTTGAGGGCTGGTAGGTGTGATCCCAGTCTCCTGTCTCACCCGCGGCCCGGCGGCGCCGGTATTCGGGCGCGGCGATCATCTCGCGGTAGGCCTTGATGCCCGCCTCACGATCCATCGCAAAGGGGTACGGCCAGGGCGGCGGTGCCAAAGGTGCGGGGTAGACCGCAAGTGTCTGGTCTTCGTACCTCAGATCGAGATCGGTTTGCAGATCACGGGCATTTACCGGCGCGCGGGCGGGGTGGTATCCGCCGTCCTCATAAAGCTCGATGTCCCACCACCACTTCTTGATCGGTTTGAGACCGCCGTTCCCCAGCCTGTCGTCAAGACGCGCCAGCACCGGGGCCGCCTGCGGGATCGTCATGGCCACCCGGCGAAAGGGCTTTTCCGCAAAGAGACCTTCGAGGTTCCACGGGCAGGTCTTCATGCAGCGTCCGCACATCGACCCGCCGGACGTGGTGATGCGGTAGGTGGCACATTTCTGGCTGTCCGATTTCCAGATCTCATAGCCGTTGAACATCAGTTTCGGACCGGCGGAAATCGCCCCTGAAGGGCACTCCCGAGCGCATTTATTGCAGCTTTCGCAAAAGCGCTGCAGCCCGAAATCGATGGGCTTGTCGTGGGCCATCGGCATGTCCGTGGTGACGACCCCCGATTTCAGGCGGGGCCCCAGAAACGGGTTCAGGATGACCTCGCCGATGCGGCTGACCTCCCCCAGACCAGAGAGCAGCAGCAAGGGCGGCTGCAGGACTTCGCCGTCCATCACGGTGTGGGCCTTGGCCTTGTATCCCAGCCGCCGGATATGGCTGGCGATTACCCCGCCGAGCAGCGAGAAGCGCAGGTAGGCGCGCATCGACTGTGCCACGCTGATCCAGTCATCACCCGATGCGCCCTCCATCGTCTCGAAACCCTGGTCGATGATCATGCTGATGGCCTGATCGTGCGGTGGCGTGATCGGCGCGCCGGTGGCATCATGGCTGTACCAGGTCCAATCCGGGCAGCGGCTGAGCCCCACCGCATCGACCCCCAGAAAATAACTCGCAGCCTTGATTGCGGCGGCGTTCTCTTCGGGGGTGCCTGCGTGTTTTGGCCTGGCAGACGGCCCGTCCTGAAACAGGATCAGCGCCCCCAGCATGCGGCGCTGCGCCATGGAGGGCGCTGATTTACGGGCATAGTATCCGCCCGCCGCTGCCGACTGAACGGCCTTGCCCATATCGCCGAACTGGGCGCGGGCAAACATATCCGTGCGCTTTGGCACCCGCGCCACCCGCGCTTCATCGATATAGGTTGTGGGCGTTTCCACCCGTTTGAGCGTCTCGAAGGGATGGGGCCCCGACGCAAAGTCACGCCGCGCAAAGGGATCGCGGTTGAGCGCGGATTTCACTGTCCCCACCCCCAGCCACCAGGCAGGGGCATTGGTGGCCCAGGCGGTTTGCGCGGGTCTCGGGGCCAGTGGACGGTCGTGCGCGATTTCCAGTGTCGTGGTAACCACTGCGAGCCCGAACCGGTCCCCAAGGTAGGGGGTCTGCAAACGCCCGTCTTCCACGACACAAAGCCCCGCCGCCACGGCCAACCGGTTCAGGTCAACATCCGTGCTGGTGGCCGTATGGGCCTTGGCGTCCCAGCCCAGCAACCTGATGTAGTTCGCAAGCACAACAGCGGTTTCGGAGGCGCGCAGACAGGCGCGGTGGGCCTGCGCCCCCTCGATCCAGTCGTAGCCGGGCTCATCCGGGCGCGGATCGCGCGGCATCTCGTAGAGAAAGACAAGCGCGTGGGCGTGATCCACAATGGTTGTGGGCGGCGCTTCCATACTGTCGCGCAGGTCGGCCATGATCGTATCAATACCCGATGCCAGCGTCTTCACCTGTTTCGATTTCAACTCCTGCGCCAGCCGGTCGATATCCGGGTTGCGCCGGGGCCGCGCCAGCACGGTCGTTTCCGGCAGGGGCCCCGCGCCAACCATCGACGCATCGCAGAAATAGCCGAAGGATTTCAGGTGGGCCGCCCGCTCCGCCGGATCATCCGGACAGGTCGCCCGGGTGCGATTGACCAAACCGTCGCGCAGCGCATCCATCGTGGCCTGATATTCCGCCATGGCAGGCACAATGGACAAGGGGTTATCCTCCCGACGAAACACGAGCGGTTGCATCGAGGGCACCTGTGTCAAATCCGGCATGTCACCGCGCACCAGACGCTCCATCGGGTAAGGTCCCAGATGCGGCGCACGGTTTTTGGTCGAAAAGAACCTGACGGTCATGGGTGCTGCTTTGATCCTCCAAAACGCCTTGCACGTCGCTCGGGCAAAAGGGGTGACCCAAGCTTGATGAAAAACGGGGGCAAAGACAATGCCGCACGGTCAACGCCACCGCGCCAACCGGATCAAAAGCGCGTCAGACCGTTTCGAGCACGAGATCGGAGGCTTTTTCGCCAATCATGATCGCAGGGGCATTGGTGTTGCCCGATACGATTTCCGGCATGATCGAACAATCCGCCACCCGCAGCCCCTTGATGCCATGCACCCGCAGCTTGCTGTCCACAACGGCATCCGCATCATCGCCCATTTTGCAGGTGCCCGTGGGGTGGTAGATCGAGGCGGTGTTGCTGCGGGCCCAATCCAGCGTGGCGTCATAATCCTCCATATCGAGATCCGCGTGCGGGCGATACTCCTCCGAAATCTTGGAGGTCAGCGGCGCATGACGCGCAATCTTGCGGGCGATGTTGACGCCCGCGACGATCGTGCGGCAATCGGTTTCCGTCGACAGGTAGTTCGGCACGATCTTGGGGTAGGTGCGCGGGTTCGACGACGCGAGGCGAATCTCGCCCTTGCTTTCAGGGCGCAATTGGCAAACCGACATGGTGAAGGCGGAAAACTTATCTGCCCCTTTCCCCGGATTCTCCGCCGACAGCGGCTGCACGTGGAACTGGATATCCGGCGTCTCAAGATCATCGCGCGTCTTGAGGAAGCCAGTGGCAAGACTTGCCGCCATGGTCATGGGACCTGCACGGAAAAGGATGTATTTCAGCCCGATCCGCGCCTGTCCCATCAGGCTCGATACCTCGTCGTTGAGCGTGGGTTCATTGCATTTGTAGACAAGGCGCGCCTGCAGGTGGTCTTGCAGGTTCTTGCCGACACCCGGCAAGGATTTCACCACCTCGATCCCATTGGCCGCCAGTTGCTCGGGCTCGCCAATGCCCGACAACATCAAGAGCTGGGGCGAATTGATCGCCCCCCCGCAGAGCACAATCTCCCTGCGTGCGGTCACCGTCTGCTGCTGCCCGCTGCGATTGGTATAGGTCACACCCGTGGCGCAGCCATCGGCAATCTCGATCCTGTCTGCCTGCGCATGGGTGATGATGGTCAGGTTCGGACGCGTTTTGGCAGGCTTGAGATACGCCACCGCCGAACTGCATCGCCGCCCGTTTTTGGCCGTCAGCTGGAAAAACCCGACACCTTCCTGAACCGCGCCGTTGTAGTCAGGGTTAAAGGCATAGCCCGCCGCCTGTGCTGCTGCGACCCAGGCATCCGTGATCGGACGCTGGATGCGCATGTTCGACACTGCCAGTGGCCCCTGATCGCCGTGATACGCGTCAGCGCCGCGCTCGTTGCACTCGGCCCGTTTGAAGAGCGGCAGCACATCGTCCCAGCCCCAGCCGGTGTTCCCCATCTGGCGCCACCGGTCGTAGTCCTGTGGCTGTCCCCGCACATACAGAAGACCGTTCAGAGAGGACGAGCCTCCCAGCACCTTGCCGCGCGGCCACTCAATGGATCGCCCGTTCAGGCCGGGATCCGGTTCCGTTTTGTAACACCAGTCCACGGCCGGATTATGGATTGTTTTGAAGTATCCGACCGGAATATGGATCCAGGGGTTCAGGTCACGGCCCCCGGCCTCGAGCAAGATCACCTTGTGCTTTGGGTTTGCGCTCAGTCGGTTTGCAAGAACACATCCCGCAGAACCTGCACCAATGACGATAAAATCTGCTTCCACGCGCGCAACCTCCATGTAGTATGAGAAAACTCTATGCAAAAACGATTAATCATACTAGAGTTTTTTGGGACAATAAGTCTCAATAATCGACGTTCAGGGAGGAACACATGAAAGTACAGAACAATATCAAGGGTATATCACGCCGGGATCTTTTCCGGATTGCGGGCCGTTATGGCCTGAGTTCAACGCTGCTGGCCGCAGGCAGTTTCGGCGGGGCCATGAGCGTCGCCAATCTGGCCGCCGCGGCTGAGTCGAGTTACGAAAAGCGCTTTGCAAAAGAAGCCAAATTTACCCTCAAGTTGGGGGCCGCGGGCTTTAACCCGCAAAACCTCTTGATTGAACGCGCCGGTGTTCTGGAGTTCGCACGCGATCTGGAAAGCCGGACCGACGGTGAGATTCGTGTCGAATTCATCGGCAACAACCAGATCTGTAACCAGCTCTCCTGCGTCGAGAAAACGCAGCAGGGGATCGTCGACATGTATTCGGCGTCCACGCAGAACTCTGCCGGCGGTGCACCCTATCTGAACGTGCTGGACTATGCGTATATGTTCCGGTCCCGCGCGGACCAGTACTATTTCATGTACAGCCCGGAATCGCAGCGTATCCTGCGCGAGCCTTTCGAGCAGCGTCACGGTCTGAAGTTCCTGTTCAGCCACGCTGAGTTGCGCGGCATCCAACTCGGTCTGGCCTGGGAAGACCGGCCCACCGTCACCAGCATCGAAGAGCTGTTCGGCTCCAAGAACCGCGTCACGGGCACGCAGCTCGGCCGCATCGCGATGAACGCTCTCAACCTGAACCCGGTGCCGATCGCCTGGGAGGAAACGCTCGACGGCCTCAAGCAGGGTCTGATCGATGGGGCGGAAACATGGGCCTCGGCTGTGGCATATGCCAACATGTCGCCCGTGGTCAGCCAATCCGTTGACCTGCGCTTCTTCTGCGGTACTGAGCACACAGCGATGTCGGCCTCTGTCTTTGACAGCCTCGGCGGCGATTTGCAGGACGCAGTGATGGAATCGTCCTACCTCGCACAGGTGCACGTGCAGGCGGCCAACGAAGCGGCCCTGGTCAACACCGTTGGTGCAACCGATCCGCAGCTTCCCGGCACAATCTTTGCCGAGAACAACGTGCGCATGGCGATGCTGTCCGATGCAGAGCGCAAGAAAGCCGAAGAGATGTGCTCGCCCGAGTTCCAGCCCCAGCTCTGGGAACAGTGGCGCGAGCGGATCAACGGCTGGGCCGGTGGCATCGACACCTACCAGGACATCTACAACGACGTGCGCAACAACCCGCACACGCTGGCCGAAAACGTCGAGCCACGCCGGTGGTGGAAGGCCTGAGCCACAGGCTGACACATCAACAGCCGGTTCCCTAAGGGGGGCCGGTATTTTTTCCGCAGCTGCGAAAAACTGATCTGGGCGCATATCCGCACGCAACACATCAGTGCAAATCGGGGCGTGGACCAAACCTTTGGGAGGGACAGGGTTTGTCGATACTTTCTGATATGGGAACGATCCTCTCAGCGCTTGCTTCGCAGGACAGCTTTGAGATCACCAATTCGATGCGCTCGGACGCCAAGTGGTATCTGGGCGTCATTGCCGTTGCGATAGGGGGATATCTGGTCTCCCTTGTTTATCGCAAACTACCCTTTGTCGAGCGTCATCTGGAACGCACGATCATGGTGTATTCTTATCTGGCGATTGCCTTCATCATTTTCTGGGGTGTTGTGGACCGCTTTGTCTTTAACAACCAGCAGCCCTGGTCCACCACGATCCCGCCGTTCCTGTTTATGGTGATGGCATGGTTTGGCGCGGCCTATAACATACGCCTACGTACGCACCTGAGCTTTTCGGAGTTTCGCACCAAGATGCCACGGATCGGGCAGATTTCCTGCCTGTGGCTCGACTTCTTTTTGTGGTTCGGCTTTGCGCTCATCCTTTTTGTCACAACCAGCCGACTGACGGCAAACTCAGCCGCCAACTTTCAGATCGTGCTGGGCACGGATAACACGATGCAATGGTGGTTCCTCATCACCGCACCCTTCGCGGCCCTTCTGATGGCCGGGCGCGCCTTTCAGAACATTGCCGATGACATGCGAAAATACCGCTCCGGCGAGCCGCTCATCGAACAAGCTGTCATCGGGGGAGATGCGTAATGGCTGATGGTTCCTGGATTACTCTTATCTCTCTGGCCGTCACCATGCTCTTTATGTTGGGTGTGCCGGTGCTTCTGGTCATCGCCTATTGGGTGATTGGCTGCTCCTTCGTTCTGGGTCTGACGCTCGACAATATGGGCGCCGAGCTGATGAACGTCTTCAACAAGGGTTTTGCCCTGCTGGCGATGCCGCTCTTTATTCTGACCGGGGACTTGATCAACAAATCTGGCATTGCGCGAAGGCTCTCTGATTTTGCCTACGCCTGTCTGGGTTGGCTCAGGGGCGGTCTGGCGATGGCATCCCTGGGGGCTTGCGGGCTCTTTGCCGCGATCTCCGGGTCGAACTCCGCAACCACGGCCACCATCGGGTCGATGCTGCATCCTGAAATGGTCAAGGGCGGCTATGACGAGCGCTTCTCTGCGGCCACGGCGGCGGCGGGCGGCACGGTCGGGATCATTATCCCGCCCTCGATCATCTTCATCGTCTATGGCTTCTTGATGAACCTGCCGATCTCGGACCTCTTCGTGGCCGGTATCATTCCGGGCGCGCTGATGGTCTTTGCCATGCAGTTCGCCTGCTGGGTGATCTGCCGGATCAACGGCTGGGGCTACCTGATCCCGCTGCAACTCACCCGTGTGCTGAAGATGGCCTTTGGCGCTTGGCTGGGGTTCTTTGCCATCGGTCTGGTACTCTGGGGCATCTACACCGGCAAGTTCTCCCCAACCGAAGCCGCTGGCGTGACGGTGGGCTTCTGCGTCATCGCAGGTCTCTTGAGCTGGGCGCTGAGCCGCCTTTTCCGGATCAAGCCAGACAAGGACTGGACGGAAAAGAGCTACGCCGAAATGCTGCTGGTGGAAGGCTTCACCATCCCGCAAATCCCCGGCATCGTGGTTCGCTCTGCCCAGATCACGGGAATTCTGGCACCTCTTATCGCGATCTCCGTAGTGATGCAGCAGATCCTGTCGCTGCTGGGTGCACAGCAGGTGATTGGCGATTTCGTGATCTCCATGGGCGGCTATTATGCGGTACTGGCGACGGCGATGCTGATCGTATTCGTCTCGGGCATGGTGCTGGAATCCCTGCCCGTCACGATCATCCTCGCGCCGATCCTGGCACCGATTGCAGCCAGCGTCGGGGTCGATCCGGTGCACTTCTCGGTGATCTTCCTCGTGGGGGCCTCGATCGGCTTCATCACACCGCCTTATGGTTTGAACCTCTACGTTGCATCAGGCGTGACCGGGGTGCCGTATTTCCGGTTGCTCAAGTACTCTACAATGTATCTGGTATCACTGATGGCGATCTGGTTTTTTGTGGCTTTGACACCGGAAACTGCGCTATTCCTATTGCCTGATAGATAAGACGAGACCCCATGCCTGACGACCTCACTTCGGATAAACAAGGACAGATACCAACCAACTTAAGGTTGCTGTACTTACTGGAAGGGGTCGCCAAGGCCGGGGTCCCGGTTACCCCCTCAGCGCTCAAAGATACGCTGAACCTGCCGAAACCCACGCTCCACCGTTTGTTTCACACAGCAGAGGAGGCCGGCTATCTGCAACGCGATCTCGACGGCCGGTCCTACAGCCCCGGCCCTCGGCTGCGCCGACTGGCGGTCAATACGCTGTCGTCACAGCGCGTCCGCATGGTCCGCCTGAGCATCCTGCGCCGGGTAGCCGAGGAAATTGGCGAGACCTGCAATATCGCCACGCCCGACCGCGATGGAATGATCTACCTTGACCGGGTCGAAACCCACTGGCCGTTGCGCATCCAACTCCCTGTGGGCTCACAGGTGCCGTTTCACTGCACCGCCAGTGGCAAGATGTATCTCGCCTCCCTGCGTCCTGCCTACCTGGACCGGTTTCTGGCCAACGCGACCCTGGACGAGCGCGTCGCGGGGACCATTACCGACGAAACCCTCCTGAAAGCGGAGCTGGAGACGACCCGCAAGCGCGGTTATTCGACCGATGCGGAGGAATTCATGGATGGCATGGCAGCGGTCGCCGTGCCGATCTATGACATGCAGCACAGGTTGGTTTCGACACTCTCGGTCCATGCGCCGCTGCAACGGCTCGGGTTGAGCGACCTCGTCGCCAAGGTCGATCTGTTAAAGGATGCAGCACATGAGTTGTCGGAACTCATCAACACCTGATCTATTGCACCGGGCCGTTGGTGCTCAGGCGAAATCAATGTGTTTGTAAAATGGCATTTCCCGCAACCGCTGGCCTGTGGCATCAAAAATCGCGTTTGCCAGAGCGGGGGCTGCTGGCGGCACCGGCGGCTCACCCACACCCTTGACGGTGAAATGCGTCTCCAGCCCGCGCACGAAAATCTCCGGGCTTTGATCAAAGCGCAGGCCTTCGGCATCGTGGTAATTGCTCTGTTCGGCCTGACCCTCTGCATAGGTGATCTCTGAATTGATGGCGTGGCCGAGGCCCCAGATGACGCCCCCCTGCACCTGATTTTCGAAATTGACCGGGTCGATGACACGGCCCACATCTGCCGCCACCCAGACCTTGTCGATCCGAATGCCCTGCGGCGTGGCGCTCACCTCCACCACCTCTGCGGTAGGCACCCCGAAGCTTTCCACGAGCGCGACGCCACGCCCTTTGCCCGACGCCAGCGGGCTGCCCCAGTTTGACATCTCCGCGACCGCCTCCAGCGTGCCACGTGCGGCATCCCAGCGACACAGGCGCAGACGCTCTTCCATCGGGTCCGCCCCGGCCGCGTGGATCAATTCGTCCAGAAACCCTTCCAGAAAAAAGCCGCAAGAGGATGCCCCGACCGCCCGCCAACTGGAGGTCGGGGCGAGACCCGGCGTCCGAAACGCCCTGACCCGAAAGTTATCGATCGCATAAGGCGCATTCCAGGCCCCCGCAGCAATCTGGATATCGGGGCCCAGAAACGGATAGCCCAGCCGGTCAAGCTGCGAGGCAATCGGCGCTGGCGCCGCAATGTCGAGCGCAAGCGCCTGCACCTTCCCCCCCGCGACAGCCCCGCGCGCCCGGCTCATCCCCATGTGACGGGGATAGTCCTGGGCAAAGTCTTCTTCGCGGCTGTAGGTCAGTTTGATCGGGGTGCCCTTCATCTGAACCGCAATCTCTGCGGCATGCAGCACGTGATCCATCTCCAGCCGGTGACCAAAGCTGCCGCCGGCGTATTGGTTGCGCAGCACCACCTGATCCTTGCGGTGGTTCGTGATCCGCGCCACCGCGCGTTGCACGAAGGGGGGCAGCTGGGTCGAGGTCCAGACCTCCACCCGGTCTTCCGTGACCCTGACCGTCGCGTTGAGTGGCTCAAGCGGCTGATGGGCCACATAGGGCGCGCGGTACTCCGCCGCGATCACCTCAGCCGACAACGCCGCCTCAACATCCCCGTCGTCGCGCCAGGTTGCATCCCACCGCGCGTCGGTAAAGGAGGCGGCAAGCGCCTCCCAATGCGCGGCCTGCTCGGCGGGGTAAGGGGCCGGGCCCCAGGCAGGCTCCAGCGCCAAAGCCGCCTGCATCGCCGTCCAGGTGTTGTCGGCGACAACCGCGAAGCCCTTGCTGATCCGCAGGGCCGAGACCACGCCCGGCATGTCCTGTGCGAGGCTCAGATCCGCGTCGCCCACCGCGCCGCGATAGGGCGACAGGCGGATGGCTGCAAAAAGCATGCCATCGAGCCGGATGTCGATGCCGTAGCTCTGCATCCCGGTGGATTTGGCGACCACATCCTGCCGCAGCGTCGGCTGGCCGATCAGCTTCCAGTCAGCCGGGTCGCGCAGGGCCACATCCTGGTCGGGCTCAAGCAGAGCTGCCTCTTCGGCAAGCGCCTGATAGGGCACCGCAGTGCCATCGGCTAAAATCACGGACCCAGCTTGGGTGCGCAGGTCCGCAGGCTCAACGCCGTACGCCAGTGCAGCCGCCCGTTTGAGCGTTTCACGTGCCACAGCGCCCGCCACGCGCAGCTTGACGAAACTGTCCGGCACCGAACTGGAGCCCCCGGTGCCCTGCAGCCCGATGACCTTGCTCAGCGCGCCGAGGGCATCACGTGAGGTTTCCGCCAGCATGCCGCGATCAGTGGTGGCAAAGGGCACCCCCTCAGCCGCCATGGCGGTGTTGTAATAGGCTGGCGCGGGCGGGCCGAACGCCGTCTCGAACTGGCCCGGCTCAAGATCAAGCTCTTCGGCCAGAAGCAGCGCCTGCATATGCACGACACCCTGCCCCACATCGACATGTGGCGTGATCAGCGTGATGCGATCCGCGCTGATCTTGACCCAGGGGTTGAAGCTGGCCTCAGAGGGCCGCAGGCCTTCACGCAGAGGGTTTTCAGGTGTCTGGACAAGCTTGTAGACGCCAAAGGCGACCCCGCCGGCAATCGCAGCCGATCCAACCAGAAACCCGCGACGGGCAATTTTTCCGACCCGAGACATACAACTTTATCTAGGTCTTATAGTTCGGAAGCAAGTCCAGGGCCGACTTCAAAGCCTCCCCCCACCCGGAGGAAATGGACTGGTAGATCTCATCGCTTTCGTCGATGCGGATCTGGCGATCTGCATGCAGCGCTTCGTTCTCATAGACATGAACATCAAAGGGCAGACCGACCGAGAGATTGGATTTGATGGTCGAATCAAAGGAGACCAGCAAGAGCTTGAGCGCCTCGTCAAAGCTGAGGTCCGGATCATAGGCCCGCACCAGGATCGGCTTGCCGTATTTTGCCTCGCCGATCTGAAAGAACGGCGTGTCATCGGTGACCTCGATGAAATTTCCCTGCGGATAGACCAGAAAGATCGTGGGTTGGCCGCCTTTGATCTGGCCCCCGACAATCACGGAGGCGCTGAATTGGTCGTTGGCCGTCGGCGCATCTGGGCTGCTGTAGGCGATCACCTCCTTGAGGGTCGCGCCAACCAGACGCGCAACCTGAAACATCGAAGGCTGGTTCAGGATACCCGGGTCCCGTTCCTCAACCGCCGAGGAGCGCTCCGCAAGCAGGCTCACCATGGCTTGCGTCGTGGCCAGATTGCCCGCCGTCATGATCGTGATCGACCGCTCGCCCGGCACCGCCCAGGTGAACAGCTTGCGGCTGGTCGAGAAGTTGTCGACACCGGCATTGGTCCGGGTATCGGACATAAAGACAAGCCCGGAGTTGAGGCGCATGCCGACGCAGTAAGTCATGGTCATCCACTAGATGAGGGGGGTCTTGCAGTCAGGCTTACTGCTGAACTTGCAAAGATACAATCATACTCTCGTTGCCGGCGCCAGTGCGCAGCCCGAAAATCGGCGCGGCGTCATGCGCATCGCGCCCCACGGCGATGCGGGCGTATTTCTCATCCGGGCTGACACCGTTTGAGACGTCAAAGCCAACCCAGCCGAGGTCGTTCAGATGCACCTCGGCCCAGGCGTGGCTGGCATCCTGATCGACCTGATCGTTCATCAACAGATATCCGCTGACATAGCGTGCAGGCAGGCCCGCTATCCGGGCTGCCGCAACAAAGATATTCGCGTGATCCTGACACACACCTTTTCCGGCAGCGATGGCCCCTTCCGCCGTTGTCGTGGCATTGGTGGTGCCGGTCTCGTAGGGCACAGCTTTGAGGATGGCAGCACTTAGCGCGTGCAGCCCGTCAAGCACGTCTTTTTCGGTCCCAATCGCCTCCGAGAGCGCCTTTACCCCATCGCCCGGCTCGGTCAGGGTCGTTTGCTGCGCGAAATGCCAAAGGGGCGCACGGGTATAGAACTTGCCCAGAACTCCAGCGGTATCGCGGGTCTCGACCCGACCCGAGGCCATAATCGACAGCTTCTGGGTCCCCGCCTCGGCGCTGACCAGATCGACGTGGTTGCCGTAGTGGTCGGTGTAGCTGGTCTCGATCTTGCCGCCACTGACGTCCACGGACCAATCCTGCACCGTCTGCACCTGCGAGGCGAGAGGATGCAGCCGCAGCTTTTGCAATGCAAAATCCACCGGGGCATCATAGGCATATTCGGTCACATGTCGGATGTTGAGTTGCATTATGCGTTGAACCTGTAATCTTGTTCGATCTGAAAGCCCAAAGCCCTCCCATCACCTATGACCGATTGAAGGAACTCGTGCAGCCCTTCCTCGAAGATCGTACCGATGTCGCGGTTTTTCAGACGTACGTTAAGCGCCTCGGCCATTGCAAGGCTTTCGGGTCGTGTGCCGTAGTCCTCTGCGAGATAATTCAGGTTATCTACCAGTTGCGAAGCGCAAAAGGCCAGCGACCGCGGCAACCTGCGGTCGAGGATCAGAAACTGCGCGATGTTCGGGGCGTTGTACTCCCCATCCAGCGCCCATCGAAAGGAGGCGTGCGCGGACACGGATCGCAGCACCATTTCCCATTGCACGTTGTCCATCCGGCTGCCCACGAAAGACGTGGCCGGCAGGAGCGCGTGATACTTCACGTCAATGATCCGGGCGGTGCTGTCCATACGCTCGATGAATGTGCCCAAGCGGCAGAAATCATAGATATCATTGCGGAGCATTGTGCCGTGCAGGGCGCCGCGCACCAGCGCACCCTGCTGGCGGATCGTGGCCAGCACATCCGGCAGGTCGGTTTCGGGGATCGGCTCCTTGAGCACTTTGCTCAATACCATCCAGGTCTCATTGACCGCCCCCCAGACCTCTGTGGTCAGGGCGGTGCGCACCAGCCTGGCATTGTCCCGCGCAAACTTGATGACCGACAGGACAGAGTTCGGATTGCCCGGGTCGCGCAGCAAAAAGTCCGTGACCCGCGCGCTGTCATATCCGTCGTGTTTGGCATCATAGGCCATTTGGCTGGCAGAGGTGACGATGACGGACTTCCATTCGGATTCCGGGTCGCTGGAGCGGGTCAGCGCGATGCGAAATCCCGCCTCGATCAGGCGCGCCGTGTTGCCCGCCCGCTCAAGATTGCGGAACATCCAAAACAGGCCCCCTGCGGTCTTGCCCAGCATGTCAGCCCTCCAAAACCCAGGTGTCCTTGGTGCCACCGCCCTGGCTGGAGTTGACCACCAGGCTGCCTTCGGTCAGGGCGACACGGGTCAACCCGCCCGGCACGATGTCCACCGCATTGGGTGAAACAAGCGCAAAGGGGCGCAAATCCACGTGGCGCGGGGCCAGCCCCGCCTCTGTCAGGATCGGCACGGTTGACAGCGACAGCGTAGGCTGCGCGATATAGTTGGAGGGGCGCGCCTTGAGCTTGGCGGCAAAGGCAGACAGCTCTTTCTTGCTGGCAGCGGGCCCGACCAGCATGCCGTAGCCGCCCGAGCCATGCACCTCCTTGACCACCAGGTCGGCGAGGTTATCCAGCACGTATTGCAAGGTGTCCTTCTCGGCGCAGCGATGCGTTTGCACGTTTTTCAGAATAGCTTTCTCACCGGTGTAGAATTCAACAATGTCTGGGACATAGCTATAAACTGCCTTGTCATCCGCCACGCCGGTGCCGGGCGCATTGGTAATCGTGATATTGCCCGCGCGGTAGACATCCATGATCCCCGGCACCCCCAGCATCGACTTGGGGTTAAAGGTCAGCGGGTCGAGAAACTCATCATCGACACGGCGATAGATCACGTCAATGACCTTGTAGCCGCGGGTGGTGCGCATCGCGATGTGACCGTCCATGACGCGCAAATCATGACCCTCAACCAGTTCCACCCCCATCTGATCGGCCAGAAAGCTGTGTTCGTAGTAAGCCGAGTTGTGAATGCCGGGTGTCAGGACAACAACGCAAGGACGACCGCTGCATCCTGCGGGGGCCGACGCCTCCAGCGACCGTCGCAGGTTTTTCGGATAATCACTGACCGGCTGCACCTTGATCTTGCTGAAAAGCTCAGGGAACATCTGCAGCATCGTCTCGCGGTTTTCGAGCATGTAGCTCACCCCGGAGGGTGTCCGCGCATTGTCTTCCAGCACGTAGAATTCGTTTTCACCGGTGCGGACGATATCGGTGCCGACAATATGCGTATAGACGCCACCTGCCGGGCTGAAATCCATCATCTCGGGCAGGAATGCCTCGTTATTGGCCACCAGTTCAATCGGGACGACGCCTGCGCGCAAAATCTCCTGCCGGTTGTAGATATCATGCAGGAACGCATTGATCGCGCGAACCCGCTGCTCGATCCCTCTAGACAATTTGGTCCATTCGGTGTTCGACAGGATCCGCGGCACAAGGTCAAAGGGGATCAGCCGCTCCTCCGCGTCAGCCTGCCCGTAGACGTTGAAGGTGATGCCAGTTCTGCGAAAGAAAGCTTCGGCTTCCTGCGCTTTTTTCGACAGCCGACCCACGTCTTGCTGGTCGAACCATGACTGGTATCTCTGATATGGTGTCCGGACCCCCTCGGAGAGTGACATTTCGCAAAAGTGTTGGGGATTTTTTGTCATCTGCTTACCGTAGCGAACCCCACCAGCGGTGCAACCAAGTTTATCACAAGCCGCAACCCAGCTCGCTAACATCCCGGAAACACCGGAGATTTGCTCAAGAATTAACCTTTCAAACCGATCAGAAAACGAGAGATTATCGGTAGAGCCGGAGACCGCCTACAGCAATATCCGCGTCAAAAACGCGCCCAATGCCGAGGACGCCAATTCGACGCAAAGCCGCAGGATCGAAGGCGACCTGCGTGCGGTGCGCCTCAAAGACCTCAAACGGGAGATAGAGGGTCTGCCATCTGTCGATGGCGACGATCTCGGCTCGGAAGGATTGCCAGGGCCGGGTCAACTGCGCGGTGCGCAATCTGATCTCGTAGCGTTCACCGTTGCCCAGGACATCCAACGCAATGCCGGCCCAGTCGGATGCATCAAAAACGCGACCGTCCGCTGCGATATCAAAGGCCATCTGTACAAAGCCGCCGTTGTTATCCAGTGAAACACGCCCGGTCAGATGCGCCGATCTTTGGCCTTTGACACTCTCAAGGCGGAGCTGTCCCTCTGAGACACCGCCCATAACTCTGTCGGAGACGTATTCCCAGCGTGGTGATAGTTCCAAAACCTGCTCCTGTGCTGCTGCGGCGCTTCCGATCAGTAGAAAACTCATCCAGACCGATACCCCGCGAATGAAACCCGCACCCAAAACGCGCAGAGAAGGGCAACGGGGGTTCACCGCAAATGGCCTCTAGTCATCTTCCAGCCCGCCAATGATCTCGGGAAAGAGCCCAACCAGAAACGCGGTCGTCAACCCGAAGGCCAGAATACCATTGACAGAGGCCATCCCGCCCAGAATGCGAAAATCCGGGCCGAGCGTTACATCGCCATACCCAACGGTCGTGTAGGTCACCAATGCAAAGTAAATCGGCTCCTCATAGCCCGGCAAAGCGCCCAGCAGCCACAGCGATATCGCCCAGATGTAAAGATGCGCGGTATGCGAGGCCAAAAAGACCATCACCACAAGGGAAACGACGACAAACGCCCGCACCCCCGTCTGAGCCTTTACAAGAGCCTCGTTGTCGTGCAACCGATGGATCACCCAGACGCTGACCGCGATGTGGATCAGCGTGCAGAGGATCAAAATAGCACTGCCCAGAATGATTTGCGGCAAAACCGGCATGCGATCACCCGCTCCGGCACATGGCTTGCAAGCGGTCAGTCAACGAAACCCGTCGGCGCGTATTGAGTTCAGTTTTCAATTCGGTTGGCATGGTCATCCAGAGGCTTTCGTGGGGAGATCTAGGCATACGCCAGAACACTTCTGCAAAAACTGCAAGACTTTGACCTGACACGGTGCAGAGTTCGCGTGTCGGGCGCGCACATCCATGTTGCAGTTTTCTTATCTCTGCGAGCGCGCTGGAATGCAACCCACCTGCCGCCTTACCGGGCCCGAAATCTGCGGACTTTCTTGGGTGTGCCGCCGAAAAACCGGCACTACCTTTCGGGCGACCTGCAGGCCTTGGATGCTATGAAAGCATCATGCCGATAGCAATTGCTGCAATACCGGATGGGGAAAGCTGCGCCGCACGGTAACGGCGAAAAAGCTCTCAACAATGTTCAGGTCGAAGGACGCTGTCACCAACCGGCCGGAGGCGATCTCATCCGCAAGCACCACATCCGGGGCAATGGCCACCCCGGCGTCTGCACGGGCGAGCAAGCGTACCATCGCCATATCATCCACATCGGCAGCAATGCGGGGCGTGATATCCAACCGCGCAATCAGGCTGTCAAAGCCCCGCCGGATCGAACTGTCGGTGGGCACGATCAGCGGCTCGCTCGATAAAAGCTCGGTCAAACTGCCATGCGCCATGCGTGCAGCAGCCCCATGAATCCCAACGGTCTGCTCTGCCAATCGGTGGGCGGTGAATTCCGATCCTTCGGCGCTCTTGGGCGGCTCTGTCGTAAGCAACACGTCAAGCGCAAGTGATCTGAGCCCATCAAAGAGGACCTCTTCGCTCCCGGATTTCAGGATCACATTGACATCCGGCGTGCCCAGTATCGGCTCAAGGAACCGCAGCTGAAAATTCCGCGACAAGGTCGACAGCGCGCCGACACGCAAAGGCGGTACATCAGCATTGCTGCGCTGCAGGGTCGCGATGAGTTCTTCGCCCGTGCCAAAAATCCGGTCGGCATGGTCCAGCACGATCCGACCGACCTCCGTGAGGACAAGCTGCCGCCCCACACGATCAAAAAGCGCATGACCAAGCCGTTCTTCGAGCGTGCGTATCTGAGACGACAAGGCGGATTGCGACAGGTTCACCCGATCGGCTGTCCGGGTGAGGTGCCCTGTGTGGGCCACTTCGCGGAAATACCGCAGGTGATGATAGTTCAGATTGTCCATGGTTCTCTTAAATAGAACATTTTGCAGGTAAAGATATATTTTTCTTATTCCCGCGACTGATCCATTTCCCGGAGGCACGCATAAAAGGGACAACCATGGACATCGTGACGGAAATCGCAGGCACGATGCTGGCGCAGATGCAAAAGCCCACCCTTGCAGCCTTGCTTGGGGGGCATGATGCTCGCAGCCTTGGGGAGCAAGATCGAAATCCCTGATCCGGTCTACAAGGTCATTGTCATCCTGCTGCTGCTCAAAGTCGGCCTGGGCGCGGGCATCTCGATCCGCGAAGCGGACTTTATCTCTCTTGCGGTCCCTGCCTTTGCAGCCGCTGCTGTCGGTGTTTCCATCGTTCTGCTGGGGGCGGTCCCTCGCGCGGTTCAGCGGCGTGTCGCGCATGGATGCAATGGCAACTGTCGGGCTTTTTGGGGCCGTGTCAGCCTCGACCCTGGCAGCAGGCATGGCGATGCCGGATGCAGAGGACATTTTCTACGAAGGCTTTATCGGCGCGCTCTACCCCTTCATGGATATTGCAGCGCGGGTCACAGCCATTGTTCTGGCCCGGATGAGCGCGCAACGCCGGGACGCGCATGCAATGCAGGGTGCAGTGGTGATGGGCATTGGGCGCGGTCACGGCTGGCGGAGTTGAGAAAAGCCGCGCTTGCCCACGTGCTCTATGGTCTGACCGCACCCGTCATTCAGGGGTTGATCGGCTTTGGGCCGGGGCTGGTGGCGCACCATCTGACCGGGGTTTTACGCAGGCGGCGGCGTCCTGATGTCGATCATGGCCGCATCCAGTTCGGATACGCCGGCCGGATTTTTGAGCCTATGCAACGGCTTCACACACAGGACGAGATCGAAGGATCGGAGCTTGGCCTTGCCATGTGCAAAAGGATCGCGACCACACACAGCGGCGATGTGCAACTGGAGGACAGCTATCACGAAGGCGGCCGTTTCATTGTGCGGTTGTCCAAGTCCTTGAAGGGTTAAGCAAGGCGGTCGATCGCAAGGGCGAGGTCCAAAACGAATATCAGGGGGTCGACCGCGGCTCAACAACCACGACGGGCGGTCAGCGGCAGAATGGTGCACGCGCGCCTTTTGCCCCGGACGGGGGGGGCCGTACACACATAGGCTGATGAGGTACGGGCACCGATCAGTACCTCTGTTCGCACATATCGGAAACGGATTGAGAGTGCCCTGATTGCCATGGAATTCAATCCCGGATGGCGCTAGACCTATGATGATTTCAGTTTGTGCATCCACTGATGCAGGGAGCCCCCCCGATGTCGCATGTCTTTCCCCGCCACTGCAAAGCAGAACCGCCAACAGCTGTGCGCGGACAGGGCTGCTATCTCTACGACAGCACGGGTAAGGCCTATCTGGATGGGTCCGGCGGGGCGGCAGTATCTTGTCTGGGCCACGGCGATCCCGATATCGTGGAAGCCGTTCAAAATCAGGCCGCTGCGCTGGCATTTGCCCATACCGGGTTTTTCACCTCTGAACCTGCCGAAGAACTGGCAAATACGCTGGTGGATGCGGCACCCGGCGGGCTGGATAAAGTGTATTTCGTCTCGGGCGGATCAGAGGCGACCGAGGCCGCGATCAAGCTGGCAAGGCAATACCATGTTGAAAACGGCCAGCCGCAACGCCGCCATCTTATCGCACGTCAGCAAAGCTATCATGGCAATACGCTTGGGGCGTTGGCCGCGGGTGGCAACATGTGGCGTCGGCAGCAGTTTTCCCCGTTGCTCATCGATGTGAGCCATATACCGCCGTGTTATGAATACATGCTGCGGGAAGCGAGCGAGAGCACCCAAGAGTACGGGCAGCGCGCGGCCCAAGAGCTTGAGGAGGAGATACTGCGCCTCGGTCCTGATACCGTGATGGCGTTTATGGCTGAACCCATTGTCGGAGCCACCATGGGGGCTGTTCCCGCAGTGGACGGCTATTTCAGGCGCATTCGCGAGATCTGCGACACCTACGGCGTGCTCTTGATACTGGACGAAGTCATGTGCGGCATGGGGCGGACCGGTGATCTCTTTGCCTGTGACGCGGAGGGGATCGCACCCGATATTCTCTGTATCGCCAAGGGATTGGGGGCTGGGTATCAACCGATCGGCGCAATGCTCTGCACTGGCGAAATCTATCAGACGATTGAGAGCGGCAGTGGCTTTTTTCAGCATGGGCATACTTACATCGGACATCCCGTCGCCACTGCCGCCGGGCTCGCGGTTGTCAAAAAGATCATCGGCCAAAACCTGGCGGACAGAGCTGCGCGCCAGGGCAAAGTGCTTGCGGGCGCTTTGCACAGACAGCTTGGCCAGCATCCGCATATTGGCGATATCCGGGGACGCGGATTGTTTCGAGGCATCGAGATTGTTCAGGATCGAGAGACCAAGACACCCTTTGACCCGAACCTTGGGTATGCCGCGAGGATCAAGGCTGCCGCTTTTGACGAGGGGCTGATCTGCTATCCGATGTCAGGCACGCGGGATGGGCGCAGCGGGGATCATGTGTTGCTCGCCCCCCCTTTCATCATCGAAGACGATCAGATCGACGAGCTGGTTACAAAACTCGCATCGTCCATTGCCAAGGTCATTAGCGCTGGCGCATAGCCATCGACCGATGCCGTAGTCAACTGCGCAGATAGGCGTCAAGCGTTGCCTCAACGCCATTTGCGTAGAGAGATGACAGCCACTTTGCGAAGGCCTCGGCAAGCTCCGGGTGATCGGAGAGGTCTCCGTAAATCTGCTTCATACCCAGCCATTTGGATGGATCATGCCGCGCTGCTTTGGCGACACGCTGCAAGCTGTCCCAATTTGGGTCATTGGCGGCAACGGCAGAGCCGTCTTCGCGTGTGCCGTCGCAGTACCGGGCCCAGAGGGCAGAGACAAGTGCCAGCCCCGATACCGGCGTGCCCGCGTCCAAACCATCTCTGATCGAAGGCACGATAAAGCCGGGGTGACGGCTGGAGCCATCAAATGCCACGCGCCGCGTGGTGTCTTTGATCTCGGGGTTCGCAAAGCGCGTCTCGATCAGGCCCAGATAGGCCAGCGGCGCCATCCCGGGCACGGGCGGGACATGCGGCGCAATTTCCTCTGCCGCCACTTTGCGCAAAAACGACCTGATCAGCGGATGGGCCATCGCGTCCGAGATCGTCTCAAGGCCAATGATCTCAGCCGGATCGGCGATGACCTGATGACCCCCGTTGAGCAACCGGATCTTCATCTTTTCAAACGCATGCACCTCAGAGGTCATCGTCGCCCCGACCTTTTCCCATGCCGGGCGGCCTGCGCAAAAGGCGTCTTCGATGACCCACTGACGATAGTTTTCGTGGGTCACCGGGGCTGCATCCTGAATGCCGAAAGTGCGGGCCAGCGCAATTTCGGACGGGCCCGTCGCCGGCACGATGCAATCCACCATCGCATTGGGAAATGTGCATTCCTGATCGATCCAGGCCGCAAGCTGCGGGTCGGACAGGCGGGCCAGCGACACAATGGTCTGTCGTAATATGGTGCCATTGCCTTGCAGGTTGTCACAGCTTTGCGCGGTAAACGGTCCGGCACCGGCGGTACGCCGTCGGCGCAACGCTGCAATCATCGCGCCAAAGGCCGTGCGTGGCGTCTCGGGATGCGCGGCGTCATGCGCGATGTCGGGATGCGCGGCATCGAAGCCGCCAGTGGCGGGGTCAAGATAATACCCGCCTTCTGTGACCGTCAGCGATACAATCCGGATCACAGGGTCGGCCATCTGGGCAATCAGCGCCCCGTTGCCGACCTCTACCGGCAGAAAATCGATCATTGGTCCGCTGATCTCGACCGATTTTGCAGCCGGGTCCAGCGCGATCAGGGTGGTCAGACAGTCCTGTTCCAGCAGCCGGACACGCTGATCGGCGTCAGCGGCGCGGACCCCGGCACCGATGATCCCCCAATCAAGCGCTTCGCCCTGTTGCATCAGCCGGTGCAGATACCATGCCTGATGCGCGCGATGAAAATTGCCAAGACCAATATGCACGATGCCGGGTGTGATGGCGCTGCGGTCGTATGTCGGCTGCGCGATGTTGCGGCCTAGACGGCCCAATGCCGCGTTGCTCAGTTTCATAAGCCCGGTCTTTTCTGCCCCATCTGCCATCAGCTCATCCACTGTCCGCCATCAACGTTGTAGCATTGCGCGACGATGTAATCCGCCGCATCGCTGGCAAGGAAAACGGCCATACCGGTGAGATCCGCGGCCGTGCCCATCCGCCCATAGGGCACGGCAGCTGCCACTTCTTTCTTCTTTTGACCGGGGGCTTTGCCTTCATGTTTGGCAAAGAACGCATCGACCCCATCCCAGTGTTCGCCGTCGACAACACCCGGGGCAATGGCATTCACGTTGATCCCGTGCTCAATCAGGTTCAGACCTGCCGATTGCGTCAGGCTGATGACCGCCGCCTTGGTCGCACAGTAGACCGCCACCAGGGGCTCGCCCCGGCGACCGGCCTGACTGGCCATATTGATGATACGTCCCCGTATGGAGTTTGCGATCATATGCCGGGCAACCGCCTGCATCGTGAACAGCGTGCCGGCAACATTGATGTCAAACACACGGGCATAGTCGGCGCGATCAATCTCGACCACAGGGGCAGCCGTGAAGAGCGCTGCATTGTTGATAAGGATGTCAATCGGCCCGAAGGCCTGCACCGTTTCCGCAACCGCGCGGTCAATGCTCGCCTGGTCGGCCACATCCATTTCAACCGCAAGCGCCATTTCACCGATCTCATGCGCCGCATTGCGCGCGCGCGCGATATCAACGTCGGCGATGGCGACACGGGCCCCTTCGGCTACATAGGCCTGTGCAAAGGCAAGCCCGATCCCGCGCGCAGCCCCCGTGATGAGCGCTGTTTTCCCCTGCAGACGGTTCATGCGATACGCAACCCGTCCTGGTCAAAGCGGTGGATCACCTCGTCACGGGGCGTGAGATAAATGGTATCGCCGTGATTGAACCCGACCTCGCCGTCCGCCCGCACGGTGATCGTCTCCGCAAGACCTGTCTGGTGGATGTGGAAGAAGGTATCGGAGCCCAGATGCTCTGCAACACCGACAACACCGCGCCATCTGCCTTCACTCTCGGAGACTGTGATGTGCTCGGGCCGCACCCCGATTGTATGCGCGTTGTGCTTGCCGGCTTCTTCTCCCGACACGAAGTTCATTTTCGGGGACCCGATAAAACCTGCCACAAAGAGGTTGCGCGGCGCGCGGTAGAGCTCGAGCGGAGAGCCAACCTGTTCGATATGTCCGGCCCGCAGCACCACGATCTTGTCGGCCATCGTCATCGCCTCGACCTGATCGTGGGTTACGTAGATCATCGTCGTCTCAAGCCGCTTGTGCAGTTCGGAGATTTCAAGCCGCATGCCCACGCGCAGCGCGGCATCGAGGTTCGACAGCGGCTCGTCAAAGAGAAACGCCGAAGGTTCGCGCACGATGGCCCGCCCGATGGCGACGCGCTGACGCTGCCCGCCAGACAGTTGGCCCGGTTTGCGCTCGATGTAGTCGCTCAGGTTCAGGACACTTGCTGCGCCCTCGACACGACGCTCAATCTCTGCCTGATCCATCTTTGCCATCCGCAGCGGGAACGCGATATTCTTGCGCACCGACATATGGGGGTAGAGCGCATAGGACTGAAAGACCATCGCCAGCCCTCGTTTTGCCGGAGGCACATTGGTTGCATCGGTACCATCAATGCGGATTTCACCACTTGTGGTATCCTCCAGCCCCGCAATCAGGCGCAGCAGCGTAGACTTGCCGCACCCGGATGGGCCAACAAAGACGGTGAACTCTCCGTCATCGATTGTCAGGTCCAACGGCGGGATAACCTGAGTTTCACCGAAGCTTTTGGTTACTTTATCGAGTGTAATGCGTCCCATGTTCTTGGTCCTTATTTTACCGCGCCAAAGGTCAGGCCACGGACAAGTTGTTTCTGGCTGAACCAGCCAAGGATCAGGATCGGCGCGATTGCCATCGTTGAGGCTGCGCTGAGTTTCGCGAAAAAGAGGCCTTCGGGACTGGAATAGCTGGCAATGAAGGCTGTCAGAGGTGCGGCATTCACCGCTGTCAGGTTGAGCGTCCAGAAGGCTTCGTTCCAGGCCAGGATGAAGTTGAGCAGGATTGTCGAGGCGATGCCGGGGATCGCCATCGGTGTGAGCACATAGAGGATTTCCTCTTTGAGGCTGGCCCCGTCCATACGCGCCGCCTCAAGGATTTCACCGGGAATTTCCTTGAAGTAGGTGTAGAGCATCCAGACGATGATCGGCAGATTGATGAGCATCAGCACGACGACCAGACCAAAGCGGTTGTCGAGCAGCCCGAACTGAATGAAGATCAGGTAGATCGGGTAGAGGACCCCAACCGCCGGCAACATCTTGGTGGACAGCATCCACAGCAGGATGTCCTTGGTCCGCCGGGAGGGCACAAAGGCCATCGACCAGGCGGCGGGGATGGCGATGATGATCCCCAGAATTGTCGAGCCCCCCGCAATGATCACCGAATTCCACAAAAAGCGCATATAGTTGGAACGCTCCTGGACCACGGCATAGTTCTCCAGCGTCCAGTCGAAGAACAGGAAGACGGGCGGGTCGCTGATCGCCTGCGCTTCGGTCTTGAAGCTGGTCAGGATCGTCCACAGGATCGGGAAGAAGATCAGCAGCCCGATGGTCCAGGCCACCAGCGTATTGAGCGCTTTGCGTCGAGATGTAACTGAACGTGCCATGATCTCTCCTCCTCAGTTGTCCAGGTTCTTGCCGACGATGCGCATCAGGAAAATGGCAACGATGTTGGCGAGAATAATGGCGTAAACCCCACCGGCAGACCCAAGCCCGACATTCTGGCTTTCAAGCACACGCTGGTAGATCAGGTAGGTCAGTGTCCGGGAGCCGAAGGACCCTTGTGTGGTCACAAAGATCTCTGCAAAGATCGACAGAAGGAAAATCGTCTGGATCAGGACGACCACCGTGATCGCCCGCGACAGGTGTGGCAGGATGATGAACCAGAACCGCTTGACCTTCGGGGCACCGTCCATCTCTGCGGCTTCGAGCTGTTCGCTGTCGAGGGACTGCACCGCGGTCAGCAGGATCAGTGTTGCAAAGGGCAACCACTGCCAGCTGACAATCAGAATGATCGATTCCAGAGAGGCCTGACTGAGCCATTGCACAGGTTCCGCCCCAAAAAACTTCCATAAATGGGCAAAAAGACCGTTCACCGGATCCATGAACATGTTTTTCCAAACCAGCGCGGAGACGGTTGGCATCACAAAGAACGGCGCAATCACAAGAATGCGTACGATACCCTGCCCCCACATCGGCTGGTCAAGCAGCAGCGCCAGCAGTACCCCCAGAACGATAGTGATGAGCAAAACACCCCCGACGATCGTGAGCGTGGCAACCACAGAAGGCCAGAACGCGCTCGAGCTGACGAACCTGACGTAGTTGTCAAAGCCAACCCACCCAAGATCGCCACCGCGCAGGGGCAGGTACTGTTTGAACGAAAAGAGCAGCGTCATGGTCAGGGGGACAAGCATCCACCCCAGGAGCAGGATAACGGCAGGTGCCATCATCAGTCTGGCGGCGGATCGGGAATGCTGGGTAGCCATTGGATGCACCTTTTCCGTTAACGGCAGCGCCGTTTCTGGTTTCAGATTGTTTAAAAAGTATACCAGATACCGAGAGGCGACGGCTTGTATCTGCCGCCTCTCGACAGGGAGGCTCGCCTAGTAGCCCGCAGCTTCCATCGCGTCCAAGGTGATTGCTTGCGCTTTCGCAAGAGCCTCTTCCGCAGTTTGCTGGCCCGCCAGGGCGGCAGAGAATTCCTGCCCGACTTCGGTCGCAAAACCTGCAAACTCAGGGATCGCAACAAACTGAACGCCGACATACGGCACCGGATCCACCGTCGGGTTCAAAGGGTCGGCAGACTGGATGGACTTGAGCGTCATTTCCGCAAAAGGCACTTCCTGGTAGTTGGGGTTCTCGTAGAGCGAAACGCGTGCCCCCGGAGGCACGTTTGCCCAGCCTTCTTTTTCGGCAACCAGTTCGATGTATTCCTTCGAAGTCGCCCACTGGATGAACTCTTTGGCTGCTGCCTCATTCTGGGTTCCCGCCGGAATCGCAAGGGCCCATGCCCACAACCAGTTTCCGCGTTTTCCAAGACCTGTGTCAGGCGCAAGGGCAAAGCCCACCTTGTCCGCAACGGTAGAATCGTTGGGGTTGGTCACAAAGGACGCCGCAACGGTCGCATCGATCCACATGCCGCACTTGCCTTGCTGAAAGAGCGAGAGGTTCTCGTTAAAGCCATTTGTCGACGCGCCGGGAGGGCCTGCATCGTTCAACAGATCGATGTAGAAATTCAGCGTGTCGGCCCAGGGCTGTGTATCAAACTGAGGGGTCCAGTTTTCGTCGAACCAGCGGGCCCCGAATGAGTTCGCGGTGGCGGTAATAAAGGCCGCGTTTTCGCCCCAGCCCGCTTTGCCGCGCAGGCAGATACCGTAGATCTCGTTGTCCTTGTCGGTCATTGCGCGGGCCGCTTCGGCGATGAACTCCCACGTGGGCGCTTCCGGCATTTCCAGTCCAGCCGCTTCCATCAGGTCGGTTCGGTACATCACCATCGAGCTTTCGCCGTAGAATGGTGCCGCATAAAGCGTGCCGTCGTGTGACAGCCCCCCGCGCATCGCCGGCAGGATATCGTCCACGTCATATTCCGCCGGCAAATCATCGAGCGATACCAACCAGCCATTCGCCGCCCAGATAGGTGTTTCATACATCCCTATGGTCATGATGTCGAAAGCCCCACCACTCGTTGAGATGTCCGTTGTCACACGCTGGCGCAGGACGTTCTCTTCCAGAGTGACCCACTCGACTTCATGGCCGGTCTTGGCCGTGAAATCATCCGTCAGCCCCTGCATCCGGATCATGTCACCGTTGTTGACTGTTGCAATTGTAATGGTATCGGCAAATGCGCCACATGTGGTGATCAAACACACCGCTGTGGCCGCACGAAGTGCGCTCCTAATAGACATCCGAATCCTCCCTTAAGCTGGATGTTATAAAGGTAAACGCTAGGCTAAAACTGTTATCGGCGTCAATAAATAAATTTACGCGCGCAAATTTATGCACTGTCCCGCATGATGAGTTTCCCTTCAAACAGCACGGTTTCATGCGTGGTGGTTTCGGTTCCGGACTCAACCGCATCAAAGAGCGTTCGCACCGCGCGGCGCGACACCGCATCATAATCCTGCGCGATGGTGGTCAGGGGCGGGCAGGTGAACCGCGAGAACGGGTGATCGTCCAACCCCGCCACCCGAAGCACGCAGCCTTCTGCGCGCCCCACACGCACCTCTTTTTGGTAGCACGCCGCCAGCAGCCCAATGGCAAGACGGTCATTGCTGCACAGCACTGTCCGGGTGACAAACTGCCCGGTTTCCAGTGCTTTGATGCCCCCTGCCCGCCCGATCTCTTCGAACGCCCAGCCGCGACCTTCCACCTGCACCATTACAGGCGAATGGCCAAGATGCTCCATCGCGCGCACATAAGCCTGCCTGCGCTTGTTGGCGTTGGGGTTCGCGGGATGTTTCATCTCGAAGAAACATGGGGGCTCCCCGGTTCTGCAGAGGTATTCGACAATGAGTTCAGCAAACTGGGGATTATCCGACCCGACAAAGGCCAGGCCGACATCCTGAATATTGCTGTCGAAAAGTACCGTGGGCACATCGTCGCAGAACACCTCGAGCGCGCGGCGGTCTGTGCCCCGACCAAGCGGCGCAATAAGCGCGCCCGCCGGTTTTAGCGCGCGCAGGTTGTCGAGGATATCCCGCTCCAGATCGGCGTCCCCGTGCGAGCTGAAGAGCGTGGGACTATAGCCCGCATCAATGCAGCGCTGTTCAATATTCCGGGCAATCTCGGCAAAGAACGGATCGGCCAGGTAGGGCACCACGACGCCCACGTTCTTGGTCAGCTTGCGGTTCTGGTTAACCGCATAGATGTTCGGACGGTAGTCGTACTTCTTCAACGCGGCCTCGATCCGCACGCGCGTGCTGTCGCGCACGCTTTTCGGATCATTGAAGTACTTGGAAACAGTTGGTCGCGACAACCCGCTGATCGTCGCAAATTGCTCCATGTTCTTGATTTTGATATCTGTCATAGGCCTGCTTCTAATCTCTGTCGCGCACGCAAAGGAGCGCAGCGATTGCACCATAAACTTTACGATACCTCATGAAAGTTGTCGCGCGGAAGCTTTTTGTAAATCTTTCTACATCTTTGTGGGAAGAAAGGAATGCTAAAACCTGCCGAACCGGTCACTTCCAGAAAGCTGGCAGGCCTCAGAGCCCCCGCCACCAACACCGTCCAAGCCACTTTCAACAGGCACCATCACGACGCTCAACCGCTATCCCCAGCATGGCTGCAATGATCGCCTCTGGGGCGTCTTCCTGAACCAGATGCCCCGCCTCTGGAACGCGAACAAGAGGACGGTCAGAGAGAAGCTTGGCCAGCCTTTCACCTGTCTCAATTGGAATCCAGCGATCTTGCATACCCCAGAGTACCTGAACAGGACAGTCCAACCTGCTGTACTTCTCTTCGATCTCATCGGTGTAGCACTGGTCCATCTGCGCAATCTGGCGGTAGAAGGCAGGCTGCCCAACGGGGCCTTGCCATGGCTGCATGTAAACATGAAGCGCGTCATCGGTCAGCGCCACATGGGCGGCCGTCTGGAGATACGCCTTTAGCAGAGCGTCGTGCATATATGCGGGCATGCCCGCGAATGCGGCTTCATGCTGGCGCACATGTTGCACAAAGGGCGAGCCCCACGGCGCAAGGGAAACGGCATCGAATAGCGTCAGGGATCGATAGCGCAGCCCGTCCAGAAAGTAGCTGCGCAGAACCGTCGCGCCCCCAAAATCATGCGCCAGCACGTCGGGCCTTTCTAGATCCCAATGCGCGAGAATGGATGAAAATACGGTGTTCTGAATGCCGAGGGAAACATTCTGATCGTTCGCCATCTCGGATTGGCCATAACCAATCAGGTCAAAGTAATAGACTGTCCAAAACCTGGAAAGGCACGGTGCAATGCGGCGCCAGACCTGCGCCGAAAAGGGCGTGCCGTGCACCAGGACCAGTGGCGGACCGTCGCCCGCGTGCCCCCACCTTACTGCGCCAAAATCCGAATTGAATGTGTTTGGGAGGTTCAGCATGAGCATCTTCATATTTACATTTAGCTAAATTACTATATGTCTGGCCAGATGAATAGGTCAATACAAATCACTGCCGCCGCAAGCGAGACAAGGCTGCAGATTCTACGCATGCTGAAACACCCCAAAAAGCAATTTGGCACCCAGGTCTCGGCGGACCCGGTGGAGTTTGGGGTCTGCATGACGCTCATTGCCGAGGCTCTGGGCCTGAGCCAGCCAACCGTCAGTCGGCATCTCGACATCTTAAAACGCGCCCGGTTCATCACAGTCAAAAAGCATCAGAAATGGTCTTACTGCAGGCGGGATGAGGCCGCGATCGAGGATTACCTGTCATGGCTTCAAGACGACATGGGGCATCGAAAATAGCTGGGGTATGCACGGGGTACCGGTATGACGATCCTTGTCGCGCAGAAAAACGACCCGCAGATATCCCCTTTGGCAGGAGGTAGGAGGCACTCTCAATACCGGGGTCATCGCACTTTTTCCGAATGCCTGAGCCGTTTTGTTGCTATTGCCGCCGCGCGACGGCCAATGTTAGGCAGCCTGCCATGGAGAAAGCGCTCAAATCCCCCGAAAATACGCGGTCCCGTGACCCACAGCGGACGAAAAATCAGATCATGCAGGCCGCCGTGGAAACATTCGCGGCCCACGGATATCACGGTGCCAAGATCGGAGACATCGCTGGGGCGGCAGAGTGTAACGCGCGCCTGATCTACCACTACTACGGCAACAAGGAGAAGCTCTACCTCGCCGCTTTAGAGCACATCTACGCCAAAATCCGCGAGCAGGAGCAGCAGCTCAAACTCGACCAGCGCGATCCCCTGGCGGCCATCCAGACGCTGGTTGAATTCACCTTTGACTTTTTCGACAGCAATACGACCTTTGTCAAAATAACCCGGAATGAAAACCTTTTGGGGGGCGTTTCATTTCCAAGACGCCCGCAATTCAAGAGATGTCGCGCCCTCTGCTGTCCAAAATCGAAGGGGTGCTGGAGCGCGGCTACGCCGAGGGCGCGTTCACCCACCGGGTCGACCCGCTTCAGCTTTACGTGACGATTGTGGCGCTGAGTGCCCACCATCTCAACAGCGGGCACACGCTCTCGGCGACTTTCGGGCAGAATCTGTCGGACGCGCAATGGCGGTCTGACCGGCGCGCCCACGCGGTCAGCATGATCATACAAGCCCTAGGCGTTAGGGAATCAGGCAAACCAGCCTGAGAAAAAACGGCATGCATACCTTCGAATACGCCAATTCGTTAACCGATGGCGTTCATTTCCGCTACTAATTTAGGCAGCGCTTCACTAATTAATTTTTCATTTACTTAAAGCAGTTCATGCCGGGAGATGGCTTTTGTCTAGAATATTTCAGGGATATGTCTTTCAAACCGCCCGCGACCGATCTGAGCACGCCCACCGGTTGCCCCGTACACTCCCGCCCCGCGTTGGAGCTTGACGCAGCCTCCGTCGTTTTTGGCTCGGGCGAGCGGGCTGTCACCGCGCTGTCCCCCACCACGCTGAAGATGGAAAGCGGCGATTTCCTTGCGCTGGTCGGCCCCTCGGGCTGCGGGAAATCCACGATCCTCAAGCTGGTCAGCAACCTGCTGCACCCCACCTCCGGCCTGGTTCTGGTTGGCGGTAAGGAGGCCAAGGCGAAAGCGCTGCGGATCGGGATGGCCTTTCAGAACCCGACCACGCTGCCCTGGCTGACGATCGAACAGAATGTGATGATGCCGCTCAAGATCGTGGCCCCGTTCAAGCAAAGCTTTCGCCAAGACCGGAAAGGGGCGTTTCGGGACCGGGTTCATGCGTTGCTGGAACAGGTCGGGCTCAAGGGATTTGCCAACCACTGTCCCTGGCAGTTATCCGGGGGATGCTGCAACGTTCCAACCTGTGCCGGGCGCTGATCCATGAGCCGGACCTGCTGTTGCTGGATGAGCCCTTTGGCGCGCTGGATCAGTTCACCCGCGAAGAGCTTTGGCAGATCTTGCAGGATCTCTACCTTGACCGCAAACCGACCGTGCTGTTGGTGACACATGACCTGCGCGAAGCGGGGTTTCTGGCCCACCGCATCTGTGTCATGAGCGCGCGCCCCGACCGCATCATCTCTGACAAGGCGGTGGAGATCCCGCAGCCCCGTCAGATCGACATGATCTACAGCCCCGAATTCGTCGAAATGACCCAAGGATTGCGCCAGTTGATCGCGCAAGTCCGCAGCGCCTAGGAGGGTGGTGATGACCGAAGCTACGCGCATTCGCTTTCTGTCCACCTCACTGATCATCGGCTTCTTCATGATGTGGGAGGTTCTCTGCATCCTGCTGAACGTCTCTGATCTGGTCCTGCCGCGCCCGTCAGAGAGCGCCGCGTGACTGGCTGGGCCACCCGGGGCAACGACATTGCAATGACTTGAAACCTTCCTCCCAATAGTTAAAAAAAGGAATATTCACATGAAACACGCATTCTTTGGCGCTGCACTATCACTGCTCTTGGGGGCCGTCCCCGCGCTGGCGGAAATGACAGATATCCGCTTTACGCTGGGCTGGAAAACCCAAGGCAGCGATGCGCCGTTTCTCCTGGCCCTCAGCAAGGGGTATTTCGAAGAAGAGGGTCTGAATGTCACCATAGATCAGGGCGAAGGGTCCGCCGCCACTGTAACCCGGATCATGGGCGGGGCCTATGACGCGGGCTTTGGCGATATCAACGCCATCATCCAGAACGCCGCCGCCCGGCCCGGCGAGGCACCGGTGATGGTTTATCAGCTTTGGAACCGCCCGCCCTTCGCGATTGTGACGCCCAAGACCTCTGGGATCGAAACACCCGCTGACTTCGAGGGCAAGACCCTCGGTGGCGCGCAAGGCACCCCCACGACACGGCTCTTTCCGGTCTTTGCCAGCCTCAACGGCGTCGACCTCGACAAGGTGTCTCAGGAAAACATGGCGCCCAACCTGCAGGAACCGATGATGATCCGCGGCGATATCGACGGGGCCTTCGTCTTTACGATCACAAGCTGGTTCAACCTGATTGCCAACCGGCAGAACCCCGCAGAAGACTTCAACTGGTTTCAGTTTGAAGACTACGGTATGGATCTCTACTCCAATGGCATGATGGTGTCGCGCGACCTGCTGGCCAACAACCCCGACGCAGTGGCAGGCATGGTCCGGGCGGTCAATAAAGCCACCCTGGAGATCGCCAAGGATCAGGATGTCGCCGTTGAGGCCATCATGGCCTTCGACAATCTGGTGGATCCGGAGTTCGAGCGCGCGCGGCTTGAATTTGCGCTGACAAACCTGATGAACGCGCCTGAGACCACCGAGATCGGCATGGGCGATCTGGTGGACGAACGTCTGACCCGGTCCATCGCCATCGTCGCGGAGGGGTATGAGCTGGAAAGACTGCCCGAGGCCTCCGAGATATTTGACCGGTCTTTCCTGCCCGCCGCCTCCGAGCGCGGGTTCGACGTGACGATCAACTAGGCTGCCGCCCAAAAGCGCCCCGTCCCGGACGGGGTGTGATTGATGCCGGTGGCTCAGGTTTTCATGCACAAAACATTGATCGGAGGCGGGCTCGTTCTCGTTGACAACGCGCAATTCGCGCAGGTGTCCTTGCTGATTGAGCAGGGCGTGATCGAGGCAGTGATGCCTGCGGGTGAAGCTGTTGCGGAGGCCCAGAGGCTGGACGCCTCCGGCAGGCTCATCATACCGGGGCTGGTCAACGGTCACACTCATTCGCACGGTGCACTGGGACGCGGGGGTGTGTCGGACCTCGCCCGGCTTGAGACCTTTCTGGCTGAAAGCTCCTGGCTGAATATGAACCGTCAGACCGATGATCTGCGGCTTTGCGCGGAGCTGTCGGCGGTCGAGCTGATCCGCAAGGGTTGCACCGCCTGTTTCGACATGTTCATCGAGCTTCCCGGACCCAGCGTCGATGGTATTCACACGGTGGCCGAAGCCTACGATAGCATTGGTCTGCGCGCCGTTGTGGCCCCCATGATTGCGGATCAGACGATCTATCAGGCGCTGCCGGGCTTGCTGGACGCTTTCGACGGCCCCTTGGGCGATGCGGTCGGGCAGATGAGGATGCCGAAATGGCAAGACACCCTCCAGGTCTGCCATGAGGCGCTGCGCCGCTGGCCCGCCGTGAGCGACCGCGTCCGGCCCGGCATCGGGCCAACCATTCCGCTGCATTGCTCGGAGGATTTCCTCAAAGCCTGCGCGGCGCTGTCGCACGAAGGCTGCCTGCCGCTGCAGACCCACCTTGCCGAAACGCGCCTGCAACAGATCATGGCCCAGCGGAAATTCGGCATGTCCCTCACCGAACATCTTGACGATCTGGGCATGCTGTCGTCGCATTTCAGCGGCGCGCATGGGGTCTGGCTCGCGGAGACAGAGATGCGCCTTCTGGCGCAGCAGGGCGCGGGCATCTGTCATAACCCGATGAGCAATCTGCGCCTCGGCTCCGGCATCGCTCCGGTGCGGCGGATGCAGGATGCGGGGATCTGCATGGGCCTGGGCACAGATGCCAGCAACACCTCTGACGGGCAGAACATGTTCGAGGCGATGCGCCTCGCAGCGACGCTGAGCCGCGCCCAGGACGACGACCCCACACGCTGGCTGCGCACGGCGGACGCCTTCCGCATGGCGACCGAGGGCAGCGCAAGGCTGCTGGCGCTCAACCGCGTGGGAAAGATTGCACCCGGCTGGGCTGCCGATCTGGTGTTTCTGGATCTTGGATACTGCCACTACACGCCCTTGCGGTCGCCGCTCGACCAGATCGTTCTGGCCGAAAACGGGGCGGCCCTGCGCGAGGTCATGATCGCCGGACGGACAGTCTTTGCAGAGGGTCAGGTCCTGACCATCGACGAAACCGCCCTCTCCGCACGGGCACAGGCCGCCGCAGGCCGTCTGGATCACGCCAATCAGGACACGAGGTTGATGTGCCAGGCCGCCGCCACTGTGGTTCAGAGCTTTTGTCAAAAGCAATGCGCCCGCAACATGAACCAGCAAAGGAAAGCCCCATGACCGCCGAAGACGATCCGACCGCCGAAGCGAAAGCCATTCATTGTCGAGGCCTATCTCGAACGTTCCATGATACCGGACCCCGAAGGCGCAAGCGCCTATGTCAGTGACGATTTCCAACTGGTCTTTGCCGGCGGGCGCAAGTTTGCCAGCCCCGCCGAAAGTGCCGCCTTCAATGCCAAGCGCTACACCTGGGTTAAAAAAGGTTCCTGCGGACGGACGCGACGCTGGACATCGAGACCGGCGACGTACATGTCTACAACACCGGTTATCTTTATGGCGCATGGCACGATGGCACCACATTTGAGACCAACCGGTACATGGACAGATTTGTGGTGCGGGACGGCAAGATCATCGGCACGGACGTCTGGAACGACAGTGCGGAGGTTTTGCTGCACAAGGCCGGTCTGGCCGAAGCGGAGTTGTAGCACATGCTGAGAGACCACGGTCGCTACGACTATAGCGCCATCACCGACAGACCCGACTACCAGTGGCCGGGCGGCAAGCGGTTGGCGGTCTACATCGGTCTGAACCTTGAGCATTTCGCCTTTGGTGAAGGCTTGGGGGCTGAACTGGCGCCGGGGGGGCCACCGCCCGATATCCTCAATTACGCCTGGCGGGATTACGGCAACAGGGTCGGGGCCTGGCGCATGCTTGATATGTTCGACAGGCTGGATATGCCGGTCAGTGTCATCGCCAATAGTGCGATGTATGCCTACGCCCCCGAGCTGATGGCGGCTCACCGCGCGCGCGGGGACGAGATCCTGGGCCATGGCCGCACCAATTCGGAGCGACAAAGCACGCTCGACAAGCGCGCTGAAACCGACCTGATTGCAGAAGCCACGCGCATTCTGACGGAGGCCGAGGGCAAGGCCCCCAAGGGCTGGCTTTCACCGTGGATTGCGGAAAGCCTTGAGACGCCGGATCTGCTGACGGGGGCAGGTTACCGCTATACGCTGAACTGGTGCATGGACGACCAACCGATCTGGATGCGCACCGAGAACGGGCCCGTGCTGTCGATCCCCTACCCGCAGGAAGCCAATGACATCCCCTCTATCGTGGCGCGCAAGGACGGGGCGGTGTATTTCGCCGATATGATCATCGATAACTTCGATGAAATGCTTGAGCAATCAGCGGCGCAACCTTTGGTGATGGGCATTGCCCTGCATCCCTACCTGGTGGGCCAGCCTTACCGGTTGCGGCATCTGCGCCGCGCGCTGACACATATCAACGCCCACAGGGACCGGATTTGGCTCACCCGCAGCGGCGATATCTTTGACGACTGTGCCGCCAGAGTTAACGCCACTGCCGAGGCTCAACTGCCAAGGTATAAGGGCGCGGACGAAACCTTTATGGAATGTGGCTAGAACGCGCTGGTGCTTTCAGGGTAAATCGGCAGCAACCATCCAGATAAAAAGACGAATTCCTATCAAAAAGAGGCTGACGACCGGCCGGAGATCGTTTGTTGCCACCTCAGATGCAGCGGCATCAATGAACCATTCATTTCAAGGGTCCCGCATCCCGCGAGGCTCTCTTCTGCAAGATAAGGGGGGCCAAATGGGGTGCCTATCTACGCGGTGTCACCCGTCCAGCGACAGGCAAAGGCGATCCAACTGCGCGGCTCTATGTGAATTTTGGCCTCAGCGAAGGTTTCGCTTGGATTACAGTTTCCTTTGGTGCACATCATGAACTTGTACGGACCGCGCGACGAAAGCTTTTTGAACACAAGCAGGGCCTCTCTTTAGATGAGTGCAAAAGAGATCACAGGTGTAGCCGAATTGAAAAAGGCCCGTCGCGCCGGTGTCTGGCTGCTATGGGCGGTATTCCTGTTCAGCATCTTCGTGAACCTTCTGATGCTGACCGGGCCGCTCTTTATGCTGCAGGTCTATGACCGGGTGCTGGGGTCGCGGTCCGAGGAAACGCTGCTTGCCCTGTTTTTACTCGTTGCGGCCCTCTACGGTCTGATGATGCTGCTTGAATATGCCCGCGGACGGGTTCTGGCGCGGTTTGGTGCACGGTTCCAGGCGCTGCTGGACCACCGGGTTTTTGACGCGGTGCTGAGGCGCGCAATTGTGCCGAAAGAGCGGGCAGCACCGTCCAGCGGATTGCGCGATCTCGAAACGATCCGGACCCTGTTCACGTCACCCGTTATGACGGCGCTTTTCGATATCCCCTGGACGCCGCTTTTCCTTGCGGCCATTTTTCTGTTTCACCCTTGGCTTGGATGGCTGGCAGTATCCGGCAGTACCGTGCTGATCCTGCTGACCCTGGTCAACAACTGGCTGACCCACGCAAAGACAATGGAAGCGCAGGCCGTGTCCAACAGCGCGCAGGGGTTTGCCGAACAGGCCCGCAGAGCAGCGGAAGTCGTGCGCGCGCAAGGCATGGCCGCCTCTGTCGCCACCCGCTGGCATCAACTGCGGGATGCAGCGCTTGAGACTTCCGTCACATCCAGTGACCGTACGGGCATTTTCACCGCGATGACCAAGTCCTTCACGCTATTTTTGCAATCGGCAATGCTGGCGCTGGGGGCATATCTGGTGCTGCAGGGCGAAGTCACCGCCGGCGCGATGATCGCCAGCTCCATCATGATGGGACGCGCCCTGGCTCCGGTGCAGCAGGCCCTCGGGCAATGGAGCATGGTTCAACGGGCGCGCGGGGCCTGGTCGGCGCTGGGGGGGCTTCTGGGAAAGACCCCGCTGCCGGCGCAGACCCATGCTTTGCCCAAACCACACGCCAATATCTCGATGGCGGGGGTGTCGGTGGTGGCACCGGGGGCCAACTTTCCAACCCTGAACAATGTCTCCTTCTACCTTGGTGAAGGCGAGGCCCTCGGCGTGATCGGCAAAAGCGGGTCAGGCAAATCGACGCTGGCGAAAACCCTTTTAGGTCTGACACATGTTGCCGCCGGCGAGGTCCGCTTTGGGGGCGCGACGCTGGATCAGTACGATCCCGATACGCTGGGCACCTACATTGGATATCTCCCTCAGAACGTCGTGCTTTTCTCCGGAACAATCGCAGAAAACATCGCCCGGATGTCCACCACCCCGGATGACGCGAAGATTGTCGAAGCCGCCAAACGCGCCAATGCGCATGAAGTCATCCTTTCGCTGCCAGACGGCTACAAGACCGTTGTGCAGGGGGATGACAGCCAGCTTTCGGGCGGCCAGCGTCAACGTATCGCGCTGGCCCGCGCCTTTTACGGTGATCCCGTCCTGCTGATCCTCGACGAGCCAAACTCAGCGCTGGACAGTGAAGGATCGGCCGCGCTGAACCTTGCAATGCGCGAATTCAAGGCCGCCAATCGTGCGGTCGTTATCATGACCCATCGCCCCTCGGCAATTTCTGAATGCGACCGGCTGATTGTGATCGACGGCGGACGGATCAAGGCCGACGGGCTCCGGGACGAAGTGCTCAAATCCATGGTAAGCAATGTCGAGAGCATAAAGAAATCTATCGGCCAGGCGAAAACCTCATGACCCACCAGTCCCCCCCGGAAAGCCGCAAGTGGCACGCGGCAGGACCGCTTTTTATTGGGATGGCGGCACTTGGCGTGCTTGTAGGCGTGCTCGGACTTTGGAGCGTGCAGGCCCGGATTGCCGGTGCCGTGATCGCCTCAGGCATGATCCAGGTTGAATCCAACCGCCAGGTTATCCAGCATCCGCAAGGGGGCGTTGTCGGGGCCCTCCCGGTCAAGGACGGGGATCATGTGTCTGCCGGGGACATCGTTTTGCAGTTCGACGATACCCAGATGCGATCAGAGCTCGCGATCATCGAAGGCCAGCTCTTTGAAGTCATGGCCCGCAAGGCGCGTCTTGAGGCAGAGCGGGACGGTCTTGCGGCGTTGACCCCCTCCGAAGAGCTGCAGGAACTCGCGGCCGCGAACCCGGCTGTCCAGGCTTTGCTTGACGGGCAGGCGCGGCTTTTTGAGGCGCGGGCGACCTCGCTGCGTCAAAGCGCTGAACAAATCCAAGAACAAATCGCCCAGGCGGAAAACCAGATCGACGGTGCCACGGCGCAGCTCGCGGCACTTGAGACCCAAAGAGAGCTGATCGAAACCGAACTGGCAGACAGTCAGACCCTGCGCGAAAAGGGGCTGACCCCTGCGTCTCGCGTGTCGTCGCTGCAGCGCGAACAGGCGCGACTCCTGGGGGAGATCGGAAGCGTCACCGCCAGCATCGCGCAGTTGCGCGGGCAGATCGCGGCATTCAACATCGAGCGGATCGCGCTGACCACGCGCCTGCGAGAAGAGGCGATTTCGACATTGCGCGACCTTCAGTTCCAGGAGGTCGAACTGGTCCAGCGGCGGCTCAGCACAAAAGAGACTCTAATGCGGATGGACCTGCGCGCGCCTGTCAGCGGCGTGGTCTACGGATCGCAGGTCTTTGCCTTGCAATCGGTTGTCTCCCCGGCGGAACCGATCATGTATGTCATCCCGCAGGACCAGCCGATGGTCGTCTCCGCGCGGGTCGATCCGATCCACGTCGATCAGGTGCATGTGGGTCAGGAAGCAACCCTGCGCTTTGCCGCTTTCGATCAGCGGATGACACCAGAGGTTCTGGGCAGGGTCACCAAGCTCTCGGCGGATGTTTTCACCGACGACGCCACGGGCATGTCGTTTTATCAGGTGGAGCTCATTCCGGTTGAGGGCGAAATGGAAAAGCTGGGCGGCCAGATTCTGCTGCCCGGTATGCCCGTCGAGGCCTTCATCAAAACGGCAGAACGTTCCCCTCTGAACTATCTCGCCAAGCCTCTCACGGATTACTTCACGCGCGCCTTTCGCGAAGGGTAGATGACCGCAGCGGAGAGGCGCAGGTATCACGCCGCAAAGATGGCAAAAAACGGAAAAACATCATGACCAAGCCCCATCTTCTGATCTTCGAGAGCTGGGATGAGTGGGATATCGTACCCATGCAGGAAGCCTACACTCTGGTGCCCATGCCACAGAGCGGCAAGGTCGCGGATTTACCACCCGACACCATCCCGCAGATCACCGCCATGGCTTTCCGGGGGCATTCAACGCTCGATGCGGAGATCATCGACGCCCTACCCAACCTCAGGATGATCGCAAACTACGGGGTCGGCTATGACACCATCGACGTGGCCCATGCGACTGCCAAGGGTATCAAAGTCAGCAACACACCGGACGTTCTGACCGAAGATGTCGCCGATCTGGCCGTGGGCATGGTCATTGCACAATCGCGTGGCATGGTCGGGGCCTCCGACTGGATCCGCTCAGGCAACTGGGCGCAAGACGGTGCGTTCAGGCTGCAACGCAAGGTCTCCGGCAAGCGGGTCGGGATCGTCGGCCTGGGACGTATCGGACGAGCCGTTGCAGAGCGTCTGGCCCCGTTTGACTGCGATCTGCACTACTTTGCCCGCGCCCCGAAGGACACACCCGGCTGGACGCATCACGACGATATCGCAGATCTTGCCAAAGCGGTGGACATTCTGGTGATCTGCTTGTCCGGCGGGTCTGAGACGGCCGGCATCATCAGCAGGCAGGTTATCGAAGCGCTTGGGCCTGAGGGGTTGCTGGTCAACGCGTCTCGGGGAACGACGGTGGACGAGGCCGCATTGCTGGACGCATTGGAATCCGGTGCCTTGGGCGCGGCAGCCTTGGATGTTTTCCTGAACGAGCCGCATATCGACCCGCGGTTTATGGCGTCAGACAATGTGTTGCTGCAGCCGCATCAGTCCTCGGGCACCATCGAAACCCGGAAGGTCATGGGCGAGTTGCAGCGCGAAAACCTCGCCGCCTTCTTTGCAGGCAAACCGCTGGTGACGCCGGTAAACTAGGCGGGCAAACCGCAGGGCGTTTCAAACAGCTTGCCTGAACGCCCACCCGCCGGACCTAAAACCGTTGCGCGGGTCGCGCTGGCTGGGCCGATACAGGTAACGCGATCAGCGTAACGCCTCAGGGAACGTTTTTGGCCTGAGAAAACGAAAGAAGTCTTCTGCTCTTCTCATCCCAGAGATGCAGGCGCGCGTTGGCAAAGCTCTCTCTGATCGTCAGGCGATTGCCCTCTGCGAGGACGGCATGGTCCCTCAAAACCTCGGGCAGGCGGTAAAACGGGATCCGGCTGTAAAGATGATGGACATGGTGAATGCCGATATTTGCGCTCAGCCATTGCAGGGCGGAGGGCATCACGTAATGCGAGCTTCCGTGCAGCGCCGAGTGATGCAGGTTCCAGTCTTCCTCGGCATCCCAATGCGTTGTTTCAAACTGATGCTGGACATAAAACAGCCAGACCCCTGCCGTTGCTGCAAGAAGGGTGGACGGTAAAAAGATCAGCAGGATCGGCATTACGCCCCCGAAGTAAAGGATAACCGCCAATACGATCAGAATGGCCGCATTCGTGCACATCGCACTGATCCAGTAGCGGGCTTGCGCCATCAGCCCCAGTGGTAGCCTGTTCTGCAGGAAAAACAGATATCCCGGCCCGAGCCCAAACAGAATGATCGGGTGGCGATAAAGGCGGTACCCGATCCGCTTGAGGGGCGACAACGCGCGATACTCAGCTACGGTCAAGGTATGAATATCACCCATGCCGCGCCGCCCAAGGTTGCCGGACGCGCTGTGATGGATGGAATGAGAGCGCCGCCACACATCGTAAGGTGTCAACGTCATCACGCCAATCACGCGTCCCAGCCAATCGCTGAGCGTGCGGTTGTTGTAAAACGCCCCGTGCCCACAATCATGTTGAATGGCAAACAGACGCACCAGAAAAGCCGCGTTACACAATGAGATTGCGAGAGTCAGCCAGCCGCTGATCGAAAGCGACCACCAGGCCAGCCCCCAAAGCAGCAGAAAGGGCCCCAGTGTCACCGCAAGTTCGAAAGAACTGCGCAGGGCGCTCGGCTCTCGATATTTGGAAAGTTTATTTACCCAATCCCGCGCGTCTTTTGCATCGGTATCGTCTTCAAGAGACTCAGATTTTTGAAACATACGCCTGCTTTTTGTCATTGTTGTCGAACTTGATAGACGAAAGCGCCAGTTGAGCAACGAATAACGCTCATCATCTCAATAAATTGTTCCGAATTTCTTAAGAAAAACGCCAAAACAGCTCTTTAAGTGCGTAAAGCTCCCGGTTCTGATCCAATTGAGGGGTTGCAATTCTTCAGTCTCTGATTGACCTGACGTAGAAACCACGGCCCGGCCCCAAGCCACCCAACGCCTTGACCGGAACAGCTTCGAAATGCCCTGCAAGTCGGCTCATACGCCCTGCAAATCGGGTCAGATCGTCCTCAAAAGCACCCATGCCGCCAGAATAATATGGCCCAGCGTGGTCAAAACGGACAGGGTGTGCAAAAGCTTGAACCTGCGCTTGGTCCCGCTGTCCGTTGCGGCGTTTATGGCCGGCATCAGGATTTGCCGTGCCAAAACGGTTGTGGCGAAGACACCGAACATCACGGCTGCGCTCAGCCAGTCCTTGAACGCGAAAAACACTCCAGAAGCCCCCGACACCCCCAACACAAAAAGATAGAAATGTGGAAAGGCCCGGCGTAGCAGCGGGCTTGCTGTCTCCACCGGCAACGCGGAAAAGACAAAGGCCGCAAAACCAAATGAATAGAGTGTCATGCCACCAAAAAGCAGCGCGGTCAGCAACAAAGCAATACTGTCAATCATTCCAATTCTGGCAAACGCGCCATCCCCATTCAGATCTCGGACCCAAGCGGAAGCGGTCCAAAAATTAAATCTCCGCGCCGGTCGATGCCCCGCGGGCCAAGGGCCGTGAGCGGCTCCGCAACAAACCCTGCTTTCTCAATGCCATCCGGCAACACACCCGGTTTGATAGACATATCTGGATCATATGTGCCGTTGGGCAAGAGCCTCAGCCTGGCTTCGGCCAGAGTAATGACAACGAAGCGCGCAAATCGGATTCTGATCGACGGTATCAAAGAGGAACAGGTCCCCGATTTGAGCACCCGTGCCACCTCCGACAGCACGTGTACGAAGTCCTCGACTGTTCCAGCCGACCCCAGCGCATCGCCAGGGCGCCGCCCTTCTCCTGCCCCGCATCATGGCGGATCTCCAGCGCGCTGGCGGCCACGTGCCGCCCGACCTTAGATCGCCAGATCGTCTCGTGCTGGATCAGCCACATTGTCCTCTCATGTGCATTATGAATACTTGAAAACTAATGGAAATATGGCTTTGAGAACAACAAGCCAGTCTCCGGATTTCGCGATCTATTGCCGTTGATGCTGGACCTCTGCCCAGGGCCTTCTTGAAGACCTTCGTTCCGTTAACCTCACGCCACCGCAGGGGCCAAGACGTGGATGCAAACAAGGATCACTGACCGACGCGGCATCAGCCGGACTGGGAACGGGCTAGAGGCAATGCGCAAGACGCCCTTTGCACGTCGGACCGGAGCCTACAGACGTTCAAGCACCATGCTGGCCTGTGCTGCTGTTGCCTCCCATCCGGGTCTTTGAGCGCCAGCGCGCGCAGCCGCGTCAGAGAGACCGTTCCTAAGTTTTGCGTCAAGAAGGAGGGATGCAATGGCCTCAGAAAGCGCCATGGCATCCCCCTCTGCCACCAGGCGGCGCGCGGCCTTGGGCACGGTCATGGGGACCGCGCCGACATCACAGCTCACAATCGGCAAGCCGTGCACGAGCGCTTCGTCAAAGACCATGCCGTAGCCTTCATACCGCGTCGCAAGCGCAAAGAGATACGCGCTGCGATAGAGCACGTCGAGCTCTGCTCGGGGCACCCTGCCGGCCAGACGGACCTGCGATGACAGCCCGTGTGCGTCCCGCAAAGCAGTGAGCCGCGCGCGCTCTCCGGGGGCGTGCTCCTTGCCGACGATCACCGCCTGCCAGTCCCGTCCCGGCAGCTGGGCAAGGGCCGCCAAAAGCGTATCATGGCCCTTGCGCGGGTGAAGGATACCTACCGACAGGATCAAAGGGGGCGACAGCGCGATGGGAGGGCCGGTGGCAGGCGCAACACCGGGGGGGACGATGGTGATACGTTCCGGATCCGCACCGTAGCGTTCGATCAGCACTGCGCGGGTGTGTGCACTCGGAACAAGCACATGGGCGGCATGGCGCAGATTGGCTTTCTCGGTGTCAAAAAGATGCCGGGCGCGGTCCTGATCAAGGCCGGTTTCAAGTGCCAGCGGATGGTGGATCATCGCGATGACCGGCGCGGCTGTCTCTGCCAGACCGGTCGGGTCAATGGCACCAAAGACAAGCCCGTCCACAATCATCGGACAGGTCGGGTCGAGCGCCTTGAGCTGAGCAACAGCATCGGCCATTTCCGCAGGTGTCGGGTCGGGAAAGCTGTCGGCCAGCTGCAAATGCTGCACCGGGTGGCCCAGAGCACGCAGCCCGCCCAACAAGTGGCGTTCGTAGATATAGCCCCCGGTCAGCGTGGCGATATCACCTGGGATGGCAAAGGCCGCCGGTCGCATCACCGCGTGGCCTGTTCCGGGGCAAAAACCGACAGGACCCAGCCTTCGATCACGGAGACGATCCCGTAAAGCATGACGGAGAGCACCGCGACGCAGACGACCGCGGACCAGAGCATGTTGTAATCCGAAAGCGATGCGGAGAGCGCCATCAAAGCACCGATGCCGCGCCCGGTGGCGAGCCATTCGACCACCGTCACGGCAAGAACCGCAGCGGGCACGCTCATGCGGGCGGCGGCAAAGAAGGCAGGCAGCATCGTCGGCAACTGCACGTGAACGAGCCGGGCAAGAGGGCTCGCCGCATAGCTGCGCAAGACATCGACAATCTGGCCGGGGGCCTGACGCATGCCTTGCAGGCAGGCCACAAGGGTCGGGAAAAACACCATGACCGCAACAAGCGTAATCGTGCCTGCAGACCCACGCCCCAAGAGCAGGACACCCAAGGGGGCCGTGGTGACAATCGGGATTGAGCGCAGCGCAATGCAAATCGGCATCGCCACGAGGGCCGCCCCCGGCAGCAGTACGATCACAGCGGCCAGACCGACGCCCGCCGCCAGCCCCGCCAGATATCCCGGAACCGCATAGCGCGCGGTTTCTGCCAGGGCGGTGGTGAGGGCGGCGCGGGTTTCTGCCGCGTCTGCGTCAAGCACCAGAGCGGCCCAGACATCCCATGGCCGCTTGGCAAAGAAACCGTTGAGGTCAAAGACCGTCATCGCGGCCCACCAGACAACCAGAGCGATGGCCGCGATCAAAACCGGGGTCAGCACCCGGTCCGGCCAGCCGCCGGCCCTGCCAGCCGATGCCGCGGTTGAGGCCAGAATGACCGGTGGCGGCGCGCTGGTGCAGAGCCGCGCGACCCAGCCAATACCCACATAAGCCGCTATCGAGACACCTGCGGCAAGGGTTGCGATGGCCCAACTGGCGTCAACATCCAGGGCCCGGATCGCCCGAACGGTGAGCACCCCCATGCCGCGCTCTGCCCCGGTAAATTCGCCCACCATCGCACCCAGAAAGGCCGCAGGCGCTGCGATCTGCAATCCGGCAAAGAAATAGGGCAGGCAGGCCATTGTGCGTACATGGACCAGCTCGCTCCACCTCTGGCGTCCATAGCTGCGCACCAGATCGAACCACGTCGCAGGGGCTGCACGCAACCCCACCAGCAATGGCACATATGTCGTGTAATAGACCGCCAGCGCCGACAGGGTGATCTGCGGACCCTGCCCCGGCCCAAAGAGCACACGCAGGATCGGCCCGGTGGCCACCAGCGGCAGGCAAAACATCAAAAGCGCCAGCCCGGACACGACCCGTTCACTCCGCGGGGCCAGGATCGCGATGAGCGCCAGCAAGACGGCGGCAAGGTTGCCGTAAACAAAACCAAGTGCTGCGTTTTGCAGCGTAACCCAAAGCGCACGTGCCATAAGGGTCTGGTTTTCGAAGAGATAGCGCAAAACCTCAACCGGCCCGACGAGAATGAACGCGCCGTCCAGGGCCCGTGCCGACAGCTCCCACAGCAGGAAAAAGACGGCAAGACCGAGGAGAACGCAGAGCGGGGCCGCTTTGAACATCGCCCCCTGTCGGTCAAGAGTTGCAGTCGCGGTCACTGGGCCGCCAGCGGACGCAGGGAGGCCATCCCCTCGGCCAAGGCTGCCGAGACAGCATCCTTCAGGGCAATAAAATCCGGGTCCGTCACCAGCCCGGCAAAACGCGGACGCTCCAGCGCCACCTCAATATCGGCCACCACCCGCGCGGGCCGGGCGGAGAAAACGATAACCCGGTCCGAGAGCATCACCGCTTCGCTCACCGAATGGGTGACGAGCAGTGTTGTTGTATCACGCGCCTCCCACAGACGGGGCAGGTCTTCGGCAAGTTGTTTGCGGGTCAACTCGTCCACCGCGCCAAAGGGCTCATCCAGCAGCAAAAGCGCAGGTTTCGTGATCATCGCCCGCGCAATCGCCGCGCGCTGCCGCATGCCGCCGGAAAGGGCCGCCGGTCGTGTGTCCCCGAACCCCTGCAGCCCCACCAGCGCGATGAGCTCCTCAATCGCGGCTCGATCCACCGGCTGGCGCGCCAGCTTTTGCGCCAGGGCGATGTTGCTGTGCACGGATCGCCACGGCAACAGCGACGGGTCCTGAAACGCCATCGACAGGCCTGCGCGGCGCAGGATCTTATCTGGCGGTGCCCCCGCGATGGTGATCTGACCCAGGCTGGGCGTCTCCAACCCTGCGATCATCCGCAAAACCGTGGATTTGCCGCATCCCGACGGACCCACCAGAGCGGTGGTTTGCCCGGCTGCAAATGTCAGGTCGAGCGGGGCCACCACCTCGGTCGCGCCAAACCGCTTGGCCAGGCCGGAACAGATCACCTCGCAGGAAGCTGGAGCGTCAGGTGCCATGAACCTCCTCGAGGATGGACCGATCCCACAGATCGGGCGTCACATCGCGACCAAGCAGCGCCAGCGTTTCAATGTTGGCCTGCACTGTTTCATCCGTCCACCAGCCAAAGCCGGAAGCATCTGTCAGATCCGAAAACATCAGCGGCACCTGCCGGGCGGCCTGCAGCTTCTGGGTTTCGAGATCAAGTCCGGCGTCGGGGAAACGCGCGACGGTCAGCGCGGCGGCGGCATCAGTGTCCTGCCGGTATGCCTCCCAGCCCGCGACTTCACCGGCAATCAGGCCGACAATCTCTGCCCGGCGATTGGCCAGGTTGTCTTCTGTTGCGATGTAGGTTTGCGAATGCACGGCATACCCGTGATCGGCCATCAGCATCGTCCGGCTGTCGATCCCCTGCACCGCCATGGCCACCGGCAGGTCGGTCTCCCAGCTCAGCAGGCAATCGACGTCCCCGGCCAGAAGCGGCTGGGCCGAATACTGCGTGGGCACGATGTCGATCCCTGCCATATCGACCCCGTTCAGCTTGCACAGCGCCTCCAGCACCGGCGTATTGGCGAGCGCCATGCCGATGCGCTTGCCAATCAGATCGGCAGGCGCATTGACCGGGTTGGCCGGCAGAGAGGTGACCACAAAGGGGTTTTTCTGCATCGCAACGGCAACGATCTTGAAGGGCGCGCCTTCGGCCACCGCAGCGGCGGTGTAATCCGCCGCGGAAATGCCAACCAGAGCGGTGCCAGAGACCACGGGCGGTTCAACAGGGGCATTTGGGCCGCCCTGCAACAGGGCTACCTCGAGACCGGATTGTTCCCAAAAACCACGATCCTGCGCAATATAGCTGCCCGCGAACTGAACCGAATGCAGCCAGGAAAGCTGCAAGTTTACCTGCGTCTGCGCGAAAGCGCGCGGGGCGGTAAGACCGCTGGCAACCGCGCCGAGACCCAAGGCCAGGGCGGTACGGCGATTGAATTGGGTGTGTGTCATAGTTTTCCCTTTGATCTTTTATCTTAAATTAAATTGCAGCGACAGGCTGCAGATCACCTCAACGGTGATGCGCGCCCGCGCAACGTGACCCATGCGCCTTGATCGGTTCCTATGCCTGCAGTTTGTGCCGTGAGCCGCTGTCACTCTTGCCGGATTGCCTCGAATTCGAGAACGATCTCGATCTCATCTCCGACCAGCTCCGGCAGGGCGTAGGTGCTGCCGAAGTCGCTGCGCAGCAGGCTGGTGGTCGCCGAAATCCCCATGGTTTCCTTGCCGTGTCCGAAAGGATAAGGCGCGATCCGGTTCAGCGTGACATCAAGGGTGACGGGCTGGGTAACGCCGCGGATCGTCAGATCGCCCGTCACCTGACCCGTGGTGTCCGACAGGGTAGTGCCGCCATTTGCGGTGAAGGTAATCATCGGATGCGCCTCGGCATCCAGAAAATCGGCGGACCGCACATGGTTGTCCCGTTTTTCCAGATCGGTATTCACACTGGCGGTCCCGATTGTCGCGGTCACTTCGCCCAGCTCCTGCGTTTCAGGGTCGTAGACAAAGCTGCCACTGACATCCGTGAACCGGCCCAGGGTCTTGGCGTAGCCGATGTGCATGACCGAAAAGGCAACGGCGACATGCTCGGGGTCGATTTCCCAGATGGCGGGTTCCGCCCGGACCTGTGTCGCGGAGGTGATGGCGGCTGCGGCGCAGATTGCGGTGGCGATGCGGTGCATTGTGAGGACTCCTATGCTGATCCTTGTCTACAGGCTGCCATCGGCGGCTTGCAAGGTGGGTGTGGTGGCCGACGCGATGGCTTCAGGGGAGCATGTCCCGGCACGATCCTCCGGGATATCAAAAAGGCCGCACGCCATGGACCATCGGCTCAGGGCCGGCAGCGTGGAGGCCACGGCAATCGGAATGGCCAAGATGAACGAAAGCAGGATCGGCGCGCCAAAGGCAAGCGCCCAGGGCGCTGCAACGAAAAGCCACGTCAGAAGCGCAAGACCAACGCCGGTCTGAAGCCACAGAACCCCCGCCGCCTCGCGCCATAAAAGACGCGCACGGTCGCGCTGCTGCGCGTCCCAGCCGATCCGCCGGCCGAAAAACAACCCGATCATAAAGCGGGTCAAGGCCAGCGCCACGATTGGGGCGGTCAGCATGGAAAACAGGATTTCCACCATGCCCCCCAGTACTACGCGACGCCGGCCACCATAGGCTGCGCTCCGCTCATCCTCTGCCAAAACCTGTGCCATGCCCATCAGCTTCGGCATGAGGTTCAGCGTCATCAGGATCGCAAAAAACCCCAGCCCCATCCAGACCGGAACCGCCGACATCTGCGCATCATTGCCTGCCATGACTGCCCCCACCAGGATGAAAACCATCCACGCCGGCGCGCTGAGGTACATCTGGATGGCCAGCAGTAGTTGCAACCGGCTCACCGGTTTCAGTCCGGGCATGCCCAGAAGGCGCAAATACTGCATGTTTCCGTTCATCCAGCGCAGCTCGCGCCGGATAAAATCGACCAGGCTGGGCGGGTTTTCCTCGCGGCTGTCGCTTTCCTCGGCCATGACCCGCACCTCGTATCCTGCCCGCCGCATCATCGCGGCCTCAAGCTGGTCGTGGCTCAGGATATGACCCGAAAGGGGGCCGCGACCAGACAGCACCGGCATCATGCAGGTGTCGCGAAACGGCACCATCCGGATCAGCACATTGTGCCCCCAGTTCGGGCCACAGTCTGCCTGCCACCAGGCCGACCCCAGCGTGTAGGAGCGCATGCCATGCCGCATGCCGAACTGGAACGCGCGGGTGAAAAAGGTCCGTGACGGCAGCCCCGTCACCAGGCTTTGAAGCATGCCGATCTCGGGGCTGGCCTGCATCACGCGCACCATGCGAAAAACCGTCTCGGCCCCCATCTCGCTATCGGCATCCAAAGGCAGAAAGAAGTCGAACTCCGCACCACAGCGCTGCACAAACTCTGCAATGTTCCCCGCCTTGTAACCGGCGTTGTCCCGGCGGCGGCGATACTGCACCCGGGCGTTTGGCCAGGTCGACTGCCACTGTGCAACCAGGGCCTCTTCGCGCTTTGCAATGGCGTCGATGTCCGTGTCGCTGAGCAGGTGAAAGGCGAACTGCCCCGCCCAGGGGCTTGCGGCGATTTCCCGCTCCAACTTTTGCAGCCGCGCGATCGAGGCATCAGGATCCTCATTCCGCAACGGCATGACCACCGCGATGCGGGTGCTCAACGGTTCCGACCCCGATGCCCGGCAGAGCGCCGGTGTCACCACCTTTGCAGCATTCTTTTTAAAGCGACGATCAAGCACGTATCCGATCAGGCTGTTACACAGACCGATGGAGAGCCACGGCAACGTGAGGAAATAGGCGGCCAGCATGACATACTCTGCCGGCAGGAATCCCTGCACGGAGAGGATCAACCACATGCCGGCAAAGAGAATCCCAACGGTTATGATGTTGAAAAGCAGAACCCAGAAGCGACGCCGGCCAACGGACATCGTCATCCAACGCGACCCCGCGTCCAACATCTCAGGTCCCACTGGCCGGGCTGACCAGCTTTCGGCAACGTCCAAATCTTTCACCTAGAAAATACCCCACTTCGTGGAAAAAGTCATTTAGTTCCCACTTGTTGTGGAGCGATGTACGGTGTTGTCCAATGATTTTTTTGAGAGGTCGCGATTTGAGCGGAGTTCAACAGGCCGGGTCAGCGTCAAACCGCAGGTTCTGGTAAAACGGTCACAACAGCCTCTTGAGCACGAATGACACCACGCTGCGATGATCCTTGCGCACCGGCAGGCCACCCGACTGAGGCGGTTGCCTCGCGGAATCCAAGCGACCTTCAGGCCTGCGCCCGTATTGGCAGAATTCTGCTGCGTCACGTTCTTGTGACATGATCGCTATAGGCCCGTTACGCAACTCGTCTAACCTGATCCTTAGTTGGACGAGAGTGTTCGACAAGCGCATGAAAACGGAATGGAGACAACTATGACGACCACGTTCACGGGCCGCGCGGCATTGCTGGCGGCAGTCTCATTACTCATTGCAACACCCGGCCTGACCCGCACGGGCTACATCGCCGGCGTTGATGTGGTGCAGGGCGGTGACAGAACCGGGGAGACAATCACCGGGATGGTGTTCCACGATCTCAGCCGCGACGGTGTCCGGCAGCAGGATGAACCGGGCGTCAATGGCGTGATCGTCTCCAACGGCCGTGATGTGACCACCAGCGGAGCCGATGGCAGCTACACCTTGCCCGTTTATGAGAACATGACCGTCATGGTTCATGAGCCCGCCGCCTGGGATGTTCCCACAGATCAGAATGGTGTGCCGCAGTTTTTCTATCATCACCTGCCCGAAGGCACACCCGAGACGCTGCGCTATGGCGGTCTTGAGGCCACCGGCCCGTTGCCGCAGGCGATCAACTTTCCGATGATCCGCACGGGCACGACCGAAACGTTTTCCTGTGTGATGATGGGCGATGCACAGCCCTATTCGAATACCGAAGTCGGCTATGTGCGCGACGGTGTGCTCGACAGTCTGCTCGACCGCGATCTGGGCGATTCGGAATGTGTGATCATGCTGGGGGATGTCATGGGCGACGACCTGTCGCTGTTGCCGCGCTTCATGAATATCTGGTCGGTGCTCGGCCTGCCGCAATACTACGTCCACGGCAATCATGATTTTGACTTTGACGCCACAACCGATGAGCATTCGGCCGACAGTTGGCGGCAGATCTACGGCCCGGCGTATTACAGCTTTGACATCGGCCAGGTGACGTTCATCGCGCTCGATAACGTCGTCTATCCCTGCGGGCCCGAGGATGATGGCCCGGGCGGGCGCGACGCCTGCGCAGACCCGGACGAGCTCGCCTACAATGGCCGCGTGACCGACCGCCAGATGCAATGGCTGGAATCGACATTGGCGGAAATCCCAGAGGATCGCCTGATCGTCATGATGCACCACATCCCTTTCGTGTCCTTTGTGGATTCAAATGAAGGACGGCACCAGACTGACAATCTTGCAGAGATACATGCGCTTTTGGCAGGTCGGCCCGCGGTGTCCTTTTCAGGCCATACCCATACCTTCGAATACCTCGCTGCGGGCGAGTGGTATCAGGGGTGGGAGGAACAGGTCGGCATCACACGCCTGCCCTTTGACCATGTGGTCGGGGGGGCGCCCTCGGGCAACTGGTTCTGGGGCGATCTCGGCTTTGATGGCACACCGCTGTCCTTTGCCCGCGGCGGCACACCGCCCGGCTATATGATCGTGGCCTTTGACGGCGCTGATTTTACCGTCAACTTCCATGCCGCCAATCAGGCCCCCGACAGGCAGATGGCACTGTCGTTCAACACGCCCCAGTTCCGCGACTGGTTCACGACGCTCTATGACTACGCGGACACCCGGGAAGAGGCCGCAGGCTCCGAGCCGCCGCTGACCGTCAACGACCTGCCCGACCAAAAGCTCTTCACCCCGGAGGAACTGGGCGAGACAATCTGGCTGACGGCCAACATCTGGGCGGGCACCCGGAACACCGAAGTTGTCGCCACAATCAACGATGACCTTCGCCTGCCGATGACCCGGACCCAACCCGGCGAGGGCGAGGATGTCCTGGAAGGGGCGGAATGGGCGGATCCCTTCTCGATCCCGCGGCAGATGACCATCGGGCGCTACGCCTGGACATCCGAGACAGGCGACCCGCGCGCGCAAGGCTTTGAGGTCTGGCAAGGATCACAATTCGGTCCCGCCAGCCCGCAGCCAGCGGATACCTGGATGATCGCGGATAGCTCCTCCCATCTATGGCGGGTGGAAATGCCGGATGATCTGCCTGAAGGTGCCCATGTCATCGAGGTCACGGCCGCAATGCAGGACGGGCGGGAATTCCGCGACCGGATCACCTTTGAGGTCCGGTCAGAGCGGCCGAACCCCTATTGGGATAATTCCCTTTGGGAGGAAACCACCAACTGACCGGTCCGCCGAGAAAAGCGAAAAGGGGGGCGCAGAAGCCCCCCTTGTTGCGCCAACTGACCTTGAACAAGCCGGCCGTACGGCCAGGTGGATTGGGCCGCACACCCCCCGTGATGGGGCAGCTACTGCGTCTTTTTGCGCTTTGGGGACGACATCTTCATCGATGGCTCCTCAAGCCGTGCCGTGGGCCCTGTCCAGGCGTAGGCCAGCAAACAAGGATCCCGGTCGCCGGTGGTGATCCGGTGTTCATCGCCGGACCGATTGAGGATCAGCGACCCCGGCGCATAAACAGCGGCATTGTTTTCCGACCACGCCCCGGAGACCGAGATATAGCTTTCCTCTATTTCCTGATGACTGTGCTGCGGGTACGTCGTGTTCGGGGCAAAGAGCACAAAACCGAGAATGAGCTGGTCGGACTGCACCGGCCCGCGCGGCCCCATGACTTCGCAATAGGCGTATTTCGCGACCAGCGACTTGGGCAGCTTGTCGTAGCCATATTCCCATGTCAGCTCGTCCTTGATCTCTCTGAGCGCCCGGGCCATGCCCTGCATTGCCCCTCGTTCGCCGAGGTCAAGCGCACGCGGCAGATGCGCCGTGACCGGTTTTGTCTCGCACCCACGTGACAGGAACTCCGGGTTCTTTGCCATGGTCGCGGACAGCCTGTCGCGCACGCGTTTGCGGTGGCTTCTGATCGCAGAGCTGCCGCCCGCTGAGCCATAGCGGTACAGCGCGTCGAACTCCCGCATCAGGTAAATCCAGTTCGGGTTATCCGCCAACCGCGCGCCCGCCGGCGGCTGGGTGTATGCAGATGAAATGGATGCGTCTTCCATATCTTGTCCTTCGCGTCTTGTTGACGGGCGCTGCGCGGGGCCCGCAACCCCATCTGACAGAGCGCGAAACATCTGTGCCCACCGCCCGTCATGTTGCCTGAGGCCACGTGATATGCAATGCCATTTCTCGGCTGGACCGAACAAATTTCGGGCTGCGGCTGACCTGTAATTCAATCTGCAACAAACGCGGGCGTTCACCGGATATCACCCCAAGACAGACCCATACCGAGCACGAATTGGCTGAGCCGTTCATCCGCCCTGACATACCAAAGGTTCTGTCCTGAAAACCAGATGAATATCTGGTGAATACGCGGTTATCTGAATTTATATTTCGTATTAAATATCAATGTGTTGGTTGATTCTGCCGGTGATTTTGCCATCTTGGATGCAGACCTGCTGAAACCCCTTCAATCCCGATCAGCAGGTACGGCAAAGGCACCTTTGAACGTGGTGCGAAATCTTAAAGGAGATCATCATGAAGTACTTCAAACGCCTTAAATCAGAGATGGACCCGACCCCCTTTCTCGAGGAGATCGCACAGGTCGCCACCGCATGGGACGACGCCACCGGACGGCAGAACAAAATCCCCGTTCAGCGCGAAGCGAAGGCCATCCCGCTTCGGGGTCTGCGCAAATCCGCCATCGGCAACCGGAAAAGACGCGATGTCCACGAAAGCCGCTGGACGACGGGATCAAAGAACTACCCCGTCGCGCGGGCGTTTCTGGAAAGCTTTGCGCAAGAACAGGACAGTATTCTGGGGCGCGCAAAAATCGTCTGTCTGCCGGCCGGTAAACGGGTCTATCCGCACATTGATCGTGGTCTCTATTACCGCGTGCGCAACCGCTACCACTTTGTGCTGAAGTCGACGCATGGGTCCTGGATGAAAGCGGGTGACGAGGAAGTGCGCATGCAGCAGGGCGAGCTCTGGTGGTTTGACAACGACCAGATGCACGAGGCCAACAACGATGGCGACCAAGACCGCATTCACGTGATCTTTGACATGCTGCCTGCCCATCTGGCCGAAGAAGTCTTTGGGGCTGCGGCCTAAATCCACTCAAAAACGGGAGCGTCACCATGTGCGTCCTTTCATCCTCCGAGGCATCAACCAATGTCACTTATGACGTGCGCTATCGACCCGGCGCAGGCCTGACCGGATTGGCCGCGTGGCTGGCGCTCCCCCCCTACATCGACCCCACCTTGCCGCCGGTTGTGGCCGTTCACGGCATAAGGCGCGGGGCAGAGCTTCAGGCCCGTCTTTTCGCAAAACGGGCGGCGGCATCGGGTCGTCCCGTGATCGCGCCACTTTTTGATGCAGAACGCTGGGGCGGTTACCAGCAGGCAGCCTTGCGCGGTCGTGCCGATCTGGCGTTGATTGATCTGATGGCATCGCTTGCGCGGGAGGGCCTGATAGGGGCCAACACGCTCGACCTCTTTGGCTTTTCAGGTGGCGCGCAGTTCGTTCACCGCTTTGCCATGTTGCATCCGACGCGGGTCGCAAAGCTCAGCATTGCATCGCCGGGGTGGTACACTTTTCCTGACAATGCGCCCTATCCCTATGGCCTGTCTCCCCCCGCAAATCGAGACGCCAACTGGGCCCGACGGCTGCCCGCCAACATCGGACAGTTCCTTGCCCTGCCGATGAATGTCTGCATCGGCGAGCAGGACTGCGTGGCGGATAAGAACACCCGAAGCGGTGATGCAATTGACGCCCAACAGGGTCTGCATCGTCACGCGCGCGCGCACCGGTGGAGCGCTGCAATCCGCGCTGCTGCGACGGCGCTGGGGATCAGACCCCGCGTTGCGCTCCACGTCCTGAAGAACTGTGGCCATGATTTCGAGGCCTGTGTTCACAAGGGCGAGCTTGACAAGATCGTCATTCCCCGCCCCCAGCGCACCACCTGCCGCGGCACCTGTAATCTGCAACAACAGCAAGCCTGCCGCCTGGCAAAGAGCTTTGAGTTGCCCCATGCCCTGGAGACCCCACAATGAGCACGCTTCCAAAAATCATGAGCGAAGGTCGCGGTCGACACATTTCTCTGTTGATAGGGCTTGCACTGGGTCAGGCAATTGCAACAGGCATTGCCGCCTTTGCGACCCGCGATGTTTTTGCAGCCTTCCGCGATACGTCTGACATTCTGCCGCTGCGCGCCCTCGGTCTGGTGGCCTCGGCAGGTCTGTTGATCGGGGCGCTGCGGTTCTACGAACGGGTGGTGGCTGAAAAGGTGGGGCAGCACTACGCGGCCTCCCTGCGGATCAGGCTCTTCAAGCACATGACGCAGGTGTCGGCACGCGATATCGCGTCCCGCAGAAACGGGTCGCTGGCTTTGCGGTTTGTGGGCGATCTGTCGGCAGTGCGCGGCTGGGTCAGCCTTGGGCTGGCGCGCCTGATTTCGGCGCTGATTGTCCTGCCCGTCGCCACCGCCGTGCTGTTTTACATGAACCCGGTGATCGGCCTTGCTGCAAGCCTGCCGATTGCGGTCGGGTTGCTGGCCATGGCCCTGCTCGGGCCACGCCTTGGCCCGGTCCACAAGCGCCTGAGGTCCCGGCGCGCGCGGCTGGCAGCCGACATGAGCGAGCGCATTCCCCACGCACCGGAACTGCGTCTTCTGGGACGCATTCAGATCGAAACCCGCCGGATCAGAGCCAGGACCGACAAACTGGTTGACGCCGCGCTTGAGCGTGCGCGGGGGGCGGCCATCTTACGCGCGATACCGGATGCGGTTTCCGGCATTGCTGCGGCAAGTGTGTTTTGGGTTGCCTTGCAAGGCGGGTTGCCGGCGGCAGAGGCGGCGGGGTGCCTTGCTGCGGTTGGCCTGATGATCCAACCGATGCGGGACCTTGCCGGCGTCTGGGACCGGCATCGGGCCTGGCAGAATGCGAGACGCAAGTGTGCGGAACTGCTCATGATGCCCAAGCTGGAGAGGGCGCGCATGGCCGAGCGCCCCCTACCGAAAACACCGCCTGCACTGACCTTTGACAACGTTGCCGCAGGGGCCCTTGCCGACATCAACGCAACCGCCCTGCCGGGTCGCAAGATCGGCATCATCGGCGGCAACGGCGCAGGCAAATCCACTCTGCTCAGCCTGGCTGCCGGGCTTGAGTTCCCTCAGAGCGGATCCGTGCTGCTGGGGGACATCCCCCCCACGGCGCTGACCGCACGCGAGCGACGGGAGATGATCGCGCTGATCGGTACGCGCTCGCCCATTCTCAAAGGCTCTTTGCGGCGCGCGTTGACAATGGGCGTGCAGCACCGGCCTGATGATGATGACATTCTGCAGGAGGCAAACACCTTTGGGCTGGGCAAGGTGATTGACCGCTTGGGCGGGCTGGACGGGACAGTCTCAGAAGGCGGGCGCAATCTGTCGGCTGGTGAAATCCGCCGCATCCTGCTGACCCGTGCTGCCCTGTCCAAGCCGCAGGTCATGTTGCTGGACGAGCCCGACGATGCCTTGGACCGGAAAGGGCCAGAGCTTGTCCGCACCCTGATCGAACGAAGCGATGCCACCACCCTTCTCATCACGCACAACGTGGACATCGCCATGATGATGGACGAGCTGTGGCTGGTGGAAGACGGTCGCATCGTGGAAACCGGCACACCCGATCATCTGTTGGTCGGGGGAGATTGCTGAAAATGAAAAGACCTTGGGCATCGCTCCAAGGTCTTTTGAGGTCCTAAATGGCCCAATGGCCCGTGGCAGGGTCAGCCAAAGCGGTAACCTGCCCCACGCACGGTCTTGATGAGCCCGCTGTAGGGCCCAAGCTTTTTGCGCAGACGACCAATATAGACATCGACAACGTTGGTCATCGGATCTTCGTGCGTGCCCCAGACAGAATTCAGAATGCGCTCGCGGCTCAGTGCCTTGCGCTCGCTCGTCATCAGCAGGGAAATCAATTCGCGCTCCTTGGCGGAGAGGTCAACCACCACATCGTCTACTGTCAGCACCATCGCACTGTAGTCATAGATCAACCCCTCATGCCGAAGCTTGCCATCATCGGCATCATCCGCATAGCTGGTGTTGCGCCGGTGCAGCGCGTGGAGGCGTGCAATAAGTTCATCGAAGTCAAACGGTTTGGGGAGATAATCATCCGCCCCCAGCCGCAGGCCGGCAACCCGTTCGTCAGCGCTGTCCAGGGCTGTCAGCATCAGCACCGGCGTGGTGTTGGAGCGGGCGCGCATCTTCTGGCAGACCCGCTGACCGGTGATGCCCGGCAGCATTAGATCGAGGATCACGATATCAAAATCCCGGTCCTGCATGATCTCCAGCCCCGTTTCGCCATCGGTTGCATGCTCAACAACCCAGCCTTCGGCTTTCAGCCCACGCCGGATAAAATCTGCAACCCGTGTTTCATCTTCGATCAAAAGAATGTTCATGATCCTTGCGCCTCTTCGCTAGTCATTGGGCGCAATCTTCGCACCCTTCAGAAAGGCAAACGGTTCGCGGCGCAACTTATTCCCAAATTCTGACGAGAACCGGATCCTTTGGGAAGAAATTCAGGATTGCGCCACCGTCCGCAAGGGTGGCGCGGCAGGCAGCTCGAGAACACACGCTAGTCCGCCACCCTCTCGGTCTTTAAGCAGCGCATTTCCGCCGTGAGCGCGTGCAATAGACCGCACCACCGGCAGCCCGAGCCCGGCGCCATCCTCATATTGGTCCGCAGCGTTCGATCCGCGGAAGAACCGCTCGAACGCGCGCTCCTTCTCCGCGTCCGGCACGCCGGGGCCGTTGTCCTCGACACTGATCCGGTAGCCGGTCGGGGATCGCAGCAGCCGCACGCTGATCTCTGGCCCGCCGTACCGCCGCGCGTTTTGAATCATTGCCGCGATGCATTGGCGGATTCTTGAGACATCCAGTGAAACCACGGCGTCTTCCAAATCGCTTTTTAACGGAATGTCAGGACCGAAAACCGCGATTGTGTCTTGCAACAACTGCCTCAGATCAACCCGTTCAAGCCGCAGGCGCGTTTGCCCGGCCTCTTCGCGTGAGATAAACAGCAGATCGTTGACCAAGAGGTTTGTATGCTTTGCGGTCTCTCGCGTGCGGCGCAAAGCCTCGCGGTATTCCTCCGTTGTTTTATCCGCGCCGCGCAAAGCAACATCGCTTTCACCCTGGATGATGGTGAGCGGTGTCCGCAACTCGTGGCTGACGTCGGCCAGCATCTGGCGGCGTGCCTCCTCGGCCAACTGGTTCTTTTTAAGCAGGTTCTCCAGATCAGCGGTCCGCGCCTGAACCGCCTCTTCGAGCGCGGTATTCTGCGTCGTCAGCGAGTTGGTCCGCGCCTCCACCATCGCGGCCATCGTGTCCATAACGCCCGCAATCTGTGATATCTCGCTGCGGCCCTGCATCGCCATCGGCTTCTCGAACCGGCCGTTGGCCAAGGCTGCCACACCCGTCATCAGCTCCTGCAGGGGCCGGGCAATCTGACGGGCGTAGATCCACATGGCCCCCCCCGTAGCGCTCAGCGCCAGAAGCACCAGAAAAACAGAGATCTGATTTGCAAGCCGCAGATGCTGGGCCGCAGCCACACGGGTTTCTTCCACTTCTTCCAGCTCTTCTGCAAGGGCCGCTTCGATCATCGAATGAAAATCGCGGTCAATATCGTCATCCAGCATGACCGAAAGCCCTGTCCAGTTCCGGCCGAACTGCTCAACTGCAGTGTCTTTGCGGACTAATTCAAAGCGCACGATCAGGTCGCCTATCTTGCTCTCGATCTGAGAGAGCAATTCAAGCTCTTCGATCTCTTCATCGCCAACCAGATCGATCTCCTGCCCGATCAGTTTACGGATGGAGCGGATATTTTCCTGAATCAGCCGGATCAATTCAGCTTCTCCCCGGCCCTCGTCCCGATCCCCGATCAGCATCGCATCGCCGTACTGCTTGAAAAGCTGGTAGGTGTTGCCGCTCAACTGCAGATGCGCCTCGTAGGACTTATGCGCCAGGTTGATACGTTCGTTGAAATACGCCGCCCGCTCGGTAGTCCAATACGCCAGCGTCGTACCTCCGAGGGCCACGATCAACATAATCGCTGCGAGCCCGCGTAGCAGATTTGCAATCGTCATCATTTAACCTCCATCGTGGCGATCCCGGTAAACGTCGTTGCAGCACGACCAACGTCTGACCACGCTACAAAACCGCTGAAACCTTGGCCATGTGTTTCTGCGGAAAGCTGCACGTCAGAAGGGGCCGCACAAATGTACGGCCCCTTCCCCTGCTCTGCCTGTTCTAGCTACGCTGCCGTCAACGAACCGATCAAAACGGGTTCTGGTTCCATCCTCCGCTGGGGAATACGGAGGATGGAACGCACCACCGCCATAACCGCCGCGGGGGTACAAAGATCCTCGCGCGACAGTTGCGGGATGCCGGTAGCAATCCTTGCTTCGGCCATGGCCAGAGGGGATTGCGTGAGCTTGCCTGACATCGCGAAAGGCTTGAGCCCGTGATCTGCCAGGACTTTGGTGCCGCCCACCGCACCGAGGGCATCCGGCGTGGCAAAGAGGATGGCGTCCAACCGATCCCGGATACTTGATCCGGCGAGGATTTCGCGGGTTTCCTGCTGAAAGACACCATCGGCAATCTCGACAACCGCAATGTCTGCCCCATTCGCCGCTGCGGTTCCGACAAGGGTCTCAAAACCCTTTTCGATCCGCTCCATCGGCATCCGGTAGGTGGTCGGCATACCCGCATCGGTGAAATCCATCGCGCAGACGCCGGCATCCTGAAAAGCGTTGTAGTCGCCGAAAGCACCGGTGCCCGTTGCCTTGACACCCGCGACGCTGAAGCCCGCGCGGGAGAGACCGTGCGCAAGGCTGACGGCCGCAGTCGTTTTTCCTGCATTCATGGAGGCGCCGAACACGCCGATGACGGTCACATGATCCGGGATCGGCGTCTGCGGCAACCCGTAACGGGCAATGTTTATGACCTCGCCTGCGTGATCTGTCAAAAGCCCGATGGGGCGCAGCTTTGTCGGCTCTGCCATCCGGGCATGCGCATTTTCCATCGTGCCGACGACGCCGCCGCCCGCCAGCAGATCAGCACCGTCCGCCGTGATACGGGCAGCGCCTTCAAACTGATCCGGCGCATAGCGGTCCCCGACGCAGAGCACGACTTTGTCGCCAAGATAGCTGGTCGCGGCACGCCCGCTGGCAAGTTGTATCTTCTGGTGCTGGTTGATCTCGGTAATCTCGCACAGCACCAGATCACCGGCCACGGCGAGGGCGACGGTTGGGTCCAGACCAGCCACATCATCATGATTGACGCGGCGCGTTGTAAAAGCCCATTTGGCATTGAGATGCAGCATGGTCAGGTCAAAATCGTGGGTGTGAATGGTCATGTCAGCCGTCCTTTTGAGTTTGTGTGTCTGAGGATCAACCTAGGAAGAATGCGTGTCAGCTTCCTGTTGGCATGATGAATGCTCATGTAAGAATTCATGAACAGGAAATGAACACTTAACTAATTGATATAAAACAATATTAATACCCGCCGCATGGTATGCGGCGGGTTGGTTCCAGTACGGTCGATTTTGGGTTATCGAAGCGCCGCCAGAGCCGCTGCTTCTGCCGCCGGGTCTAGCGGATCTCCGGCGCTGCTGGCGCTTAGGTAGGCATCAAGTGCTTCCAATGATGAGGCCGGCGCGTATCCGGTATCGGTCGCCCCTGCCGCCGCAATTGCAAGTTGCACATCCCACTGCCCTGTCCGTTGGCAGGCCACGGAAACGACTGTAACGCCATCAGCGCGGTCGAGTTCGAATTCACGGCACAATGTCTGCTCGCCATCAAAGAATGTCGCAATCGGAGCGATCCGCTCACCGGTGTCAAGCAACACGTCCTCGCCCGAGGGGACCGCGTCCAGTGCAGCGATGATCCGGGCATCGGTCAGGGTTGCAATTTCGATACCGACAGAAGTGCTATCGGTGGTCGAGAACATCAGCCCGGTACCCAGTCCGACGGCCAGTGCCAGACTTGCCGCCACAGGCAGCTTCCATGTCGAGGACGCAGCGGGTTGTGGTGCCTGCCGCGTTGGAAAGGAGACCACGGTGTCATCCCCCGCAGCGGTTGACTGCTTCTGAGCCGCCTCCAGCGCGCGGACATGCTGAACGAGATGATCCGGCACGGGCTGCTGCAACATGGGCTCGAAGGCTTGCTGCGCAATCGTCCGGGTGTCGATGAACAGCGCCAGCCGTTCCGACAGGTCTGCGTCGTTCGCAAGCGCCTGATCCAGTTCTGACGCGCGTTCTTCTGCCAGCTCGCCGTCGGCGTAGGCCATCAATTCCTGATCTGTAAATTCGGTCTTTTGCATCTCAGTTGTCTCCATGACTGCTGGGAGAACGCGTGATCTCGCGGTTTATTCCCAACTTTTCTGAAATTGCCAATCTCGCCCGTGCAAGGCGGCTCATGATTGTCCCGACCGGGGTATCCAAAACGACGGCAGCCTCTTTATAGCTCATCTCCTCGACACAGATCAGCATGATGACATCACGCTGGTTTTCAGGCAGCGTTTCGATGGCGCGCTGTGCCGCCCCCAGCATCAGTGCGTCCTCGGTGACTTTTGTCCCATCCACTGTGCTGACATCGGGGGCATCATCTATGTCGATTTGTGTCCCGCGTGTCTTGTTGCGCCGCACCATGTCGATCCATGCATTGCGCAGGATACGGAAAAGCCAGGCCTCAAGCCGGGAGCTGGGATCGAACTGTTCGCGCGACGCAAACGCGCGTTCGACGGTGATCTGGACCAAATCGTCCGCCGTGTCGTAAGATCGGCACAGCGAAATCGCAAAGCGCCTTAAGTTCGGCAGAAAAGCGATGATGTCATCTGCAAACCTGTCTGACATCTTCGTTCATTTCTTTCGTTGTGGTAAATGGAATAAAGTTCGGTGTGACGCGTCATCATTAAGGCACCTTTGAAGCAAGGTGCAACGATATCTGGCCGTTAATGGCCTGAATTTGCAAATTGTAGCCTAGCTGGAGAATCGTCGTGCAGAAGCTTCTTTCTCATATTCTACTGACCTTTACGCTGGTGGTGGTGGTGCCGCTGACCTTGCCGCACCACCTCACGTCGACAGTTGCCTGGGCCGATGATGACGACGGGGACGATGGGGGTGGCGATGACGGGGGCGGGGATGACGGCGGGGATGACGGTGGCGACGACGACCGTGACGACGACGACCGTGATGATGATGACCGTGACGATGATGACGACCAGCGCGATGGGCGCAGCACGGGCGAGGGCAACAGCGGAAACCGTGGCACCGGGAGCAACCCGCTGGGTGTCAACCGGATCGGTGACTTTTTCGATCGGTTGTTCGGAGCGCCGCAGCCTGCCCCCAGACCGACACAACAGGCCGCCCCACAGCCCTTGCCAGAGAGGGCCGCAGCCGAAATCGTTGTCCTTGATCTGTCGCAGGAGGACCTTACAACGCTGGCGCTGCGGGGCTACGAAGTAATTCAGACAGCCCAGATCGGAGCCATCGGCGAGACCGTGCGCAGATTGCGGGTTCCGGCCGACATATCGCTCGCTGCGGCCTTGGAGGAGATCCGCCAGCTTGGTTCCGGTCAATCCTCGGATTTCAACCACTATTACCGGACCAACCAGAGCATTACCGCACCCTGCGAGGGGCTGCACTGTGCCTCCTTCGATCTGGTGAATTGGACCCCCTCGACCGCAACGGGGAGCAGTTGCGGGACCCCCAGCGCGCGCATTGGCCTGATCGATACCGGGATCAATCCCGACCATGAAGCCTTTGTCGGCAGCAAGCTTTCGGTTCTGGATTTCGATCATGGGGAGCGGACGGGCTCCGGCGCGCAACATGGGACCGCGGTTGCAGCCCTGCTGATCGGGTCGCGCGCGGGGCGGGCGCATGGTCTGCTGCCCGAGGCGCAGCTGGTGGCGATTGACGCATTTCACCGCGCGGGCAGAGACGAACGCAGCGATGTTTTCGATCTGGTGCAGGCAATGGATCGACTGGCAAATGCGGGTGTCAACGTCATCAACATGAGCCTGGCCGGCCCCCACAACACGCTGCTGGAGCGCATGGTCACACGGTTGAGCGAGCAACAGGTTCTGATCGTATCGGCGGCAGGAAATGGCGGCCCGCGTGCAGAACCGGTGTTTCCCGGTGCTTATGACCCTGTTCTCACCGTCACAGCGGTTGATGCATCCGGCAAGATTTATCGTCGTGCCGGTCGCGGGCCCCATGTTGATCTGGCTGCCCCCGGTGTAGAGGTCTGGACAGCCGCATCCATCCGCGGCGCCCGCACCAAAACGGGCACGTCTTTTGCGGCACCTTTTGCCACCGCAGCCGCCGCCATTCTGATGTCGGGCGAGCAGGAGATGACAATCAAGGAGGTGAAAGCACTCCTGCGCGAGACCGCGCTCGACCTCGGAGAAGAAGGCCCCGACGAGGTTTATGGCGCAGGCCTTGTGCAATTTGCGCCCCTTTGCGCCGGAACACCCTCCGCAGAACCGGCCCTGTTGGAATAAAGACACGGGCCCGGCGCTCTCCTTTCAGAAACCGAATTGGGGAGGTCAGACGTTGTTTCACCGGCCTGCCCGCAGCCTTCGTTTCTTTGCGCACCCGAAGACGATGGCGTGATCGCCCTACCGGTCCCGGCCAGGAGCCGTTTGCCGGGCGGGTTCCGCAAACTCATCCCCGTCACGCCTGACTGCATGTCTCCGGCCGGCACGCGCCTGCTGCATGCCGTTTCTGGACGCGACGACGACAGGCTGGATCATCCCGCCGGCGGCCCCCCTGCGCATTGAGATTTCGGATGGGGGCAACACGGTGGAAACAGGCCGCGACTTTGATCGCCCGCTGGCGTCCAATCACCGCATGCATCAGGTCAAAGGCAATCCTAAAGGGAGACACCCGCCGTGCAGGTTTCACAACTTCCGGACAATTGTAACGCCACCCGGTTGGAGCTGTCTTTTTGCCGCCCCGCTCAACCGACCCAATGGCATTTTCGAGATTGTCGCCGGGGTTGTCGACACCGGCACCTATCGCGCCCCGATCCATTTTCACTTTTTCGCAACAGGACCAGACGGTCTACATATTTTGCAAAAAAGAGTGCCGATCAGCAAGGTTATCCCCCTTCAGGGCAGCAACACCGTCATTGAAGTCGACATGCGTGCAGAAACACCCACAGAGACGCTGGGCCAAAGTGACACCTAACACCCGGTCCGAGACCGGCTATGGGACCAAACCTCCGCGAGGGCCTGTCGCTGACGCGATACTGACCTGATAAAGAAAACCAACCCGCAACGGCCGGTTTTCTTTTTTGAGCCACCCGCAAAGAAAGGGGGCGCTCTAGCGCAACGCACGGCCTCGCCGATTATGCCGTCCCTGCGCGACAGACTGCACCTTGTCAGCCCGCCGATCACCCGCACAATCACAAAATCCTGAATGGCAAAGCAAATTCGCAGCCTTATCTTTGGCCAGCAACGCAAAAAAGGGACCTGATGCCAGATTTGACCCGCCGACAGTTTGCCATCGGTGCAGCGGCCCTGCTCGCCTCACCCGCGATTGCGCAATCAGATCCCTGGCAGGGGGTGATCGCTCAGGCCCGGACCCTCGACCAATGCCACGCAGTCGTGGTTCAAATCGATGGCCAGCAAGTTCTGGCGCAGGTCCTGCGCGGCCCGGGCCTCCGCCGCGCGGTGCCAATCAAATCTGTTTCCAAGACCATCGTGGCCGCTCTGACCGGGGCAGCACTTGACCGGGGCGAGATCCCGTCCATCACATCCACGCTCGGCGATCTGGCCCCGCAATTGATCCCCCCAGAGGCGGACCCCCGTGTCGGCACGCTGACGATGGAGCATCTTGTGACCATGCAAGCCGGCTTGGAGAGAACATCGGGGTCAAATTACGGCGGCTGGATCAGCAGCGGCGATTGGGTGGCAGACGCGCTCGGCAGACCTTTTGTGGCGGAGCCGGGCAGCCGGATGCTCTATTCCACCGGATCGTTCCATGTTCTGAGCGCGGTGCTCTCGGAGGTCTCGGGTCAAAGCCTGCTGAGCCTTGCGCGCAGCCGTCTGGCGCAACCGCTGGGCATCGACATCCCGGCCTGGACACGTGATCCGCAGGGCCGGTATCTCGGCGGCAATGAAATGGCGCTCAGCCTGCCGGATATGGTGCGCTTTGGGGAGCTTTACCGCCAGGGTGGCAGATGGGCCGGGACGCAGGTGCTCAGCGAAACATGGGTGACCCAGTCCTTCGCCCCCAGAACACGCTCGCTTTTTTCCGGGCTGGATTATGGCTACGGATGGTTTCTCGGCCGCGCGGGGCGGGACGGCTATGCGCTCGCCCGTGGCTATGGCGGACAAATCATCTGCGTCGTGCCAACCCTGCGCTTGACGGTGGCCATCACATCCGACCCGACGCGGCCTGCGCGCAGTGCCGGATACTTCGGCGATCTGATGCGCTTGATCGAAGACGACATCCTGCCCGCCGCCCGACGCCAAACCACCTGAAACACGCAGTGCCCAAGCCATATTCCCGCAGAGGAGAAAGCCGCCACAATTCCGGGCATCTCGCCGCATATCACGCGACAGTTATCGGCCTTTATGAGGGTGTCGGATTGCCAGACAGAAGAATTTGGGTACCTTAGGATCCATGCGCCTTTTACGTATTCTGCTTATCTGCCTCTTCGCCACTCAAGCCAGCGCACAGCAACAGCGCGAAGCAGGGCTCGAGCTTGTACTGCTTGCCGACGCATCAGGGTCCATCGACGCCGAAGAGCTTGCCTTTCAGCGTCAGGGCTATGCCTTGGCGATGACAGATCCGCTTGTCATCGATGCGATTCAAAATTCTATTTACGGCAATGTTGCCGTGACCTACGTGGAATGGGCCACGAATACAGCCATTGTCGTGGATTGGATGATCGTGGATGGCCCAGAGACCGCCCGCGCCTTCGCCGATGCGCTGACTGGCCCGCCCCGGCAAGCCTACGGCAGCAACGCGATCGGCGGCGCGCTGCTGGACGGCAAGCGGCTGATTGAAAGCAATGACATCTTCGCCCCGCGCGCGGTGATCGACTTTTCCGGTGACAGCATTGGCAATTCTTCGGGGCCGTCCATTCAAGAGGCCCGCGAAGAAGTTCTGGCAGCCGGGATCACGATCAATGCGCTGCCGATCCTGCGACCCGAAGACGGCAGGCGGGCGGGGGCCAACCTCGAAGAGGAATACGCCAACCGCATCATCGGCGGGCCCGGCGCTTTCATGGTCACAGCCGAAGGACGCGCAACTTTCGCGGAAACCGTGCGGCGCAAACTGTTTCTGGAGATTTCGGGCTTGACGCCCGAGACCTACACCTTTGCCTCTTGCTGCGACTGATGCGGGCGAGTAAAATCCCCTACCACAGGACAAATCATTGCTATTCCACGCTTTTACGCCAGTGAACATAAGGCGAGGGCAACTTTTGCCATGCGCGTGGGAATGCGCAGAGCGCAACCGATAACGCTTGACCGCAAGGCCAGAATCGCCAACAGATAATGGCGATGGTTTCTGGAAGGCGACAGTCTTTCAGGATGAAAAGGGAATACGGTGAGGACGCGCCGCGAGGCACCAAATCCGTAACTGCCCCCGCAACTGTAGGCGGCGAGCGAACCCGATGATCACCACTGCACGTCTCGTGCGGGAAGGATCGGGGGAGCGGTGACCCGCAAGTCAGGAGACCTGCCATCACCAGCACCTTTTGAGGGCTGGCTGCAACTCAACCCGGGCGGGGTGCCCGGTCAGGAGATCATGATGAACAGGCCCGCCGGTCGAAACACCGTGACACATCTGCTGATCGCTCACCGTCAAATTCGCGGAGGGCGACATGAAACGGACGTCAAACCACAAAATTACAATCTGCACATCCTGCAAGCACCAAGGCACCAACTGCCGCCCCGGCTATGAGCTGATCGAACGCTTGCGCAACGCCATAGAGACCGCCGGCGACAGCGTCACCGAAAGCTTCGAGATCAGTGGCGTGGCCTGTATGGCCGGCTGCGGCAGGCCCTGCACGGTGGCCTATCACGGCACCCGCAAAGCCACTTATTTGTTTGGCGATATCGATCCCGAAACGGATATCGACGACCTTGTCAGCTTTGCCCGGCAATATGCGCATCTGCATGATGGCTGGTGCTCCTCCGTTGATCGGCCGGGCAAGTTGCGTCAAACCACGCTGGCCCGCGTCCCTGCGGCCATCATCGCGATCGAAGACGATCAGGCGCTTGTGTCGTGACGGCTGCGGACGTGGCAGTTCGGGACGTCAGCTGGAACCCCGGTCGGGGGGCCGCGCCCGTGTTGCACCCGACAAGCTTTGACGTTCCTGCAGGGCGCGTGCTAGGGATCGTCGGCCCGAATGGGGCCGGGAAATCCACCCTTTTGCGCCTGCTCTACCGCTATCTGGCGCCACAGACGGGCTCTATCACGGTCGCAGGCCGCGATATCTGGTCCCTCCGGCCCAAGGAGGTCGCCCGGATGATCGCAGCCGTTTTGCAGGAACAAACCACGGTTTTTGGCCTGACCGTCCGCGAGATTGCGATGCTGGGGCGCACCCCCCACCGCTCTGCGGTGACCTCAACAACTGCGGGCGGCAGCAAGATCGTCGACCGGGTGCTGGACCGGCTGGGATTGCTCGGCTTTGCCCACCGTGACTTCGGCACCCTGTCGGGCGGCGAACGGCAGCGTGTCATGGTCGCCCGCGCCCTTGTCCAGCAACCCCAGGTGCTGGTCCTTGATGAGCCGACAAATCACCTCGATATCCGACACCAACTCGAAGTCCTGGCCCTTATTCGCGATCTGGATCTCACGATTGTCGTCTCCTTGCACGATCTGAACATGGCAGCAGGCCTTTGTGACGACGTCTTGGTCTTGCAAGATGGCCATCCGCGTGGCTTTGGCCCCCCTGAGGCCCTGCTGAGCGAAGCGTTGGTCTCAGATACGTTTCAGGTCGAGGCCCGGCGTGAGCATCTGTCGCCCAGCAACATCCCCCATCTCACTTTCCACCTTCGCACCGGAGAACACATCCCATGAGACTTCTGGCCCTGACAACTTTCGGCATCCTTTCAAGCAGCGTGGCGATGGCCTCTACGACCGTGCAAAGCTGCAATCGCACCGTGACTTTTGACGCCCCGCCCCAGGCCGCCATTTCTAACGACGTGAACCTGACCGAGATGATGCTGGTCCTGGGTCTTGCCGACCGCATGGTTGGCTACACTGGTATCTCGGGCTGGAAGACGCTGGATGAGGAAATGCGCGCCGATGTGGCGCAATTGCCCGAGCTATCCTCGAAATACCCGTCCAAAGAGGTGCTGATCGGGGCGGATGCGGATTTCTTTTTTGCCGGGTGGAATTACGGCATGAAGGTCGGCGGCGAGGTGACACCTGAAACCCTCGAACCCTTCGGGATCAAGGTTTATGAGTTGACGGAAAGCTGTATCCATATCGGTGAAAAGGCCGCCGCCAGCATGGAGGACATGTACAATGATCTGCGCAATCTGGGGGCGATTTTCGATGTCAGTGACACCGCAGAGGCGCTGATCGCGGGTTATGAGGCTGAGCTTGATGCGTTTCTGGCCACCCAGCCAGCGCTGGAAGGGACACCGCGCGTTTTTGTCTATGACAGCGGTGAGGACGTACCCTTTACCGCGGGCCGCTATGCCATGCCAAACGCGCTGATCGAGGCAGCAGGTGGCGCGAATATCATGAATGACTTCGAAAAAAGCTGGGCCACCGTCACTTGGGAAGCCGTGGTCGAACGCAACCCCGAGGTCATCGTCATCGTGAATTACGGCGATGTCACCGCTGCGCAAAAGCGCGATTTTCTGCGGTCGAACCCGGCCTTTGCAGAGATCGATGCGGTCAAAAACGACCGCTTTGTTACGCTGGAGTATGTCGAGGCCACCCCCGGCCCGCGCAATATCAAAGCGGTCAAGAAGCTGGCAACGGCCCTGCGCGCCGAGTAACTGATCTTGGCAAACCAGCCTGCCCATCCCACACTCCCGCTGTCGCGCAGGCTGCCGCTCTTTGTGAGCCTGTCGGTGGGTGCTGTCCTGCTGGCTCTATCGATGTCTGCCGCAGTCAGTGTGGGAGCCGTTCAGGTGCCCCTCGCTTCCGTTTGGGGCATCCTCATCAACAAGATCGTCCCCGGAAGCATCGCACCGTACTGGTCGGCCGGACGAGAGGCCATTGTCTGGGACATCCGGTTTCCGCGCACAATCCTGGCCGCTTTTGTCGGGGCGGGGCTGGCCATGGTGGGCGCGAGCCTGCAGGCGGTGACCCGGAACCCATTGGCCGATCCCCACCTGCTGGGCATCTCGGCGGGGGCCGCTTTCGGGGCGATCCTGGCCTTGCTGCACACGGGCCTCTTTCTGGGGTTGCTGACGGTCCCGCTGTTGGCCTTTGCGGGCGCCCTTGCAGCGACACTTCTGGTGCTGGCCGTTTCGCAATTCGCGACCGCCACGACTGCTGATAGGCTGGTACTGGCAGGTGTCGCCGTGTCATTCATTGTTATGTCAGCCGCGAACGTGCTGATCTTTCTGGGCGACCCCAGGGCCACCCATACGGTTGTCTTCTGGATGCTGGGGGGGCTCGGTCTCGCACAATGGGGGCAACTTATCTATCCGCTTGTCGTTCTGGGCTTCTGCGGTACCTTTCTGTGGCTGAGCGCGAGCCGTCTCAACGCCATGACCGTCGGGGATGAGACCGCAACAACCCTCGGGATCGCGGCCGCGCGGTTCAGGCTTGTCATCTTTGTTGTCGGGGCGCTGGTGACCGGGGTGATGGTGGCGTTTTCGGGCATGATCGGTTTTGTCGGCCTGATGATCCCGCATATCGTCCGCCTGATCGTGGGCGGAGACTATGCCCGCGTTCTGCCCGCCAGTGCCATATGTGGCGCGATTTTCCTGATCTGGGCCGACATTGCGGCGCGCACCGTCATGGCCCCGGATGACATGCCCATTGGCATTGTGACCGGCCTGATTGGCGGTTTCTTCTTTATCTGGCTGCTGCGGAGACGCGCACCCTGACCGACACCAGGCCTCGCACAAAAATCGGCTGCGACCCGTACCGATTTTCCATTCTGTGGAGGTAAAGTGCGTTGCGGCCCATAGTGCAAAACGGACCGCAACGCTATTCCAGTCGTCCAGACCATTTCTGACCTGAAGTCTTATCCTGGAGGGGAAGATAGGCAAACGAGAGCAGGCTAATTCCGCTTTCAACAACTCGTTAATTGGTAGCACACTCGATGTAGCTGTCATTCAACAATCACATCTTGGCAGAACAATGCAATAAACCGGCTGCTGCGTAAATTCGCGTGAATACCTAGGTAATTCTACCTATGCCGCCGCCCGGCTCGCTTTCAGCAAAAAGCTTGCAGGTGATCGACAAATCCACCAGTTCCGCGACCGAGTTGATGCACATTTTCTCCAGAATGCGGGCGCGGTGATGGTCAACCGTCCGGGGGCTGATCCCAAGATGGCGCGCGACATCCTTGCTGGAGCTGTTGGCGGGGTTGGAGACGAGAAACTGCGCAATTTCACGCTCCCGACCGGTCAACCTGTCGAACCGGGCTCTTGTATCTCTGGATTTATCATCGATTAGCCGTGCCTGCGCATCCAGCCTCAACGCGGTATCAATCCGCTTTATCAGCTTGTCCTGTCGAAATGGCTTTTCCAGAAAATCGACGGCGCCGTATTTCATTGCCTCGACCGCCTCCGGAACGCCGCCGTGGCCGGTGATAAAGATGATCGGCAATGACCTGCCCCGGTTTACCAGCACCTGTTGCAGTTCAAGACCCGACATTTCGGGCAGGCCGAAATCCAGTATCAAACAGCCGGAGCGCTGGGGATCATAGCCCTCAAGAAAAGCCTGCGCCGAGGCAAAAACCTCCGTTTCATAGCCGCGCGTGCGCAGGGCCCGGGACAGGGACGTGCGGATATCCTCATCGTCGTCAACGATGAATATGGTCGGGTCAGGCGCTGAATTCATCGACCATTTCTTTGTCAGTTTTGGGACCTAGTGCCGGCAGGGTGAAACAGAATTCAGAGTGGCCGTTCTCATCGCGCTGATACCAGATCTTACCGCGATGCGATTCAACGATTGTGCGGCAAATGGAAAGACCGAGCCCCATACCGTCCTTTTTTGTCGTCTGAAAACGCTCGAACAAATCGACATCATGGGGAAGCCCCGGCCCGCTGTCGGTCACGCAGATCAACACCCCGGACTCGGTGTTTTTTGCGCTGAGGCGGATCAGCCGTCTGTCTACATCGCCGCAGGCAATCGCCTCTATCGCGTTGCGCAGCAAATTGACCAGAACCTGCGCGATCTGCACCCGCGAGCCATAAACCGAATCCAGTTTATCTGCGCTTGTCCTGATGCTGATCCCGTATTCCTTGGCTTCGGGCCGCACCAGGTGCAAGGACTGCTCCAGCAGCTCCGCGATATCGAACTCTGCCTTCTCGACACCATCTTTTTTGACAAAGCCTCGAAGCGCCTTGATGATGTCACCGGCCCGGTGCGCATGGCGGTCCGTTTCCTCGAGGATCCCCGACAGCTCCTGCACCTTTTCATTCTGTTTTTTCAGCAGGTAGAGCGCCGTATCCATATTCTGCGAGATTGCCAGGAGTGGCTGGTTCAGCTCATGCGCCAGACCGGTTGCCATCTGGCCCATCATGTTGACACGCGCCGAATGCGAAAGATCGAGGTTCAATTGCTGGATTTTTCGCTCCGCAGCCTTTCGGTCGGTGATGTCATCGACCGTGACAACCGCGTGGATCGGTTTGCCGGTGTCATTGCGGATCACGATGACGTTTTCACTGACCCAGATGAAGGTGCCGTCTTTGCGCATATACCTCTTTTCGTGGACGTATTCGGACCCCGCGTCTGTTTCATTCTGCATGAACACCGCAGCGACCGGGTCTTCGGGATGGGAGATGTCCTGCGCCGTCAGCTCAAGTATCTCATTTTGCGTGTAGCCGAGCATATCCGCGAATTTTCCGTTGGCGCGGATAACCTTGCCGGTGGCTGCTTGAATCTGCGCCATGCCACGGGATGCCAGATCGAAGGTCCGACCATATTCCGCCTCGGATTGTTTACGCTCCGCAATCGCCTGCACCAGCGTTTCATTGGCGCGTGCAAGCTCTTTATAGGTCTTAGGCAGCGGTTCCGACGCGGAGACTTCCCCCTGGGAGACCAGCGACGCCCGCACCGCGAAGGCCCGAACCGGTTTATGAATGAAGTTGGCAAGCCATAGGCCAAAGACGCCCGACGCAACTGCGATCATTGCCGCGATCCAGACGTTCTGGGTCCGGTTGTCCCTGATCTCCCCGGTGAAATCTGCCTCAGGCGCGTAGACGGCAATGGTCCACGGCAATTCTTCACTGATCATCGGCATGATCGTGGACACATAAGGGGCACCCTCAAAATCAAACCGTGACACGATTTCTCTGTCAACCGATACTTCTTGACCCGAGACAAACCCTTCAAAGGCTGCATTTGCAACGGGGTCTTCAATTTCGTCGATATGCACAAAGCGGAAGGTGCCGTCATTGTTGCGTGTTTGGATGATTTCTTTGTTCGGGTGCGCAATCACATCGCCGTTTCTGTTCAGGATCAGCGCGGTCCCGTTATCACCGATATTCAAGCGCGACAGGAATTCAGAGATTGCATCGATCTCGATATCCACTCCGACGACGCCCCGCAGCTGCCCATCGGAGTTAAAAACCGGAGATGCAGCCGTGATGCCCGGCGTCTGTGAGGTAAAAAAGATGTAGGGGTCGGTCCAGATACCGGACAGCCGGGTTTTGGCAGATTGATACCAGGGGCGCTCTCTGGGGTCGAACCTATCGCTTGGGTCGGCACGTTGCTCCAGCAATGCATATTGGTCGCTTCGCCAGATCAGATCGGTCGTGCGCGCGTCGCCGTCGCGGGCGACAATTTTCGACCGGAAGGGGCCGGGGCCTTCACTCCGCATCACATAGACAAAATTCCCGGCCTCATCGCCGTAATAGACGCCCGAGAACTGCGGCGAAATCTGCAATTGCTGGAACAGAAGTTTTTCCAGCTGTTCGAAATCATCGCTGGCGATCACCTCGCTTTCGGCCAGACGGGTGGCAAGTTCAGCCGCGCCTTTTGCCGGTTTCAGAAAACCTCTGGAGTGCTCGATGGTATTGGTGCCGACATCGCTCAACAACTCCCGCGCATGCTCCAGCAGGACTTTCTCGGAGGTTAGAAAAGATGAGAAAACAACAAATGTGACCGCAACGAATTGCAGGCCGGCAAGGCACAGGGCCAAGATCATCCCAAGCGAAAATTTCATGACCCGAAACTCTCCACTAAAATCATCCGACTGTTTGAATCGAATCGAACTGGATTAGCATAGACCTAAGTGATGTTCCTTGCCCAGCAGCGTCCGCGTCAAACGCTTTCAACAAGCGGAGCATCACACTCAGTCATGGCCTAAGGGGGGATACTCCATTGACATTGAGGAACACGGAATAAAGCGATGTCGTCCCGCAGATGAAAAGCCGGTTCAGTTTGGCCCCGCCAAAACAGACATTGCCCACCATCTCGGGGATCAGCACCTTGCCGATCAGCTCTCCGCTGGGGGCAAGGCAGTGCACCCCGTCTGCGGCAGAGCTCCAGATCCGCCCCTCCCGGTCCAGGCGGAACCCGTCAAAGACACCGCTGGTACACTCGGCAAAGACCGCGCCGCCCGACAGCGTTCCGTCCGCGTGAACACGGTGCTTGCGGATATGGGCCGGTCCGCCGGGCGTGTGGGTCACGCCGGTATCCGCGATATAGAGATGGCTTTCGTCCGGGGAAAACGCCAAGCCGTTGGGTTTGACGTAGTCGTCAGCGACGCGCGTGATCTCTCCTGACGGGGCGACGCGATAGACATGGCAGGCCCCTATTTCGCTTTCGGCGCGGTCGCCTTCATAGTCCATCAGAATGCCGTAGGACGGGTCGGTGAACCAGATCGAGCCGTCGGATTTCACCACCACATCGTTGGGCGAATTCAGCCGCTTGCCCTCGAAGCTGTCGGCGATGACTGTGATCGAGCCGTCAAACTCCGTCCGGGTGACGCGCCGCGTCAGATGTTCACAGGACACCAGTCGGCCCTGCCGGTCGACGGTATGGCCATTGGCGTTCTGCGAAGGCTGGCGGAAGGTCGATACCGATCCGTCAGTTTCGTCAAACCGCAGCATCCGGTTGTTGGGGATGTCAGACCAGAGCAGGTAGCGGCCGGGCGCAAACCACACAGGGCCTTCAGACCAGCGCGCCCCGGTCCACAACCGCTCGACCCTGGCATGACCGATCAGACAGTCGTTGAACTGCGGATCAAGCGCTTCAAATCCCGTGCCGTCGAGAATGCCGTACATCTTTTCTCTCCTGTGAAGGTCCATCTCTGCGCACGCCCCACCCCGGATGGGACAGCCGGTTGCCTGGCAGATCAGGGTCCGGGCCCCAGATCGCCTGATAGGTATCCACCGCCATGCCGCGTCTTTGCAAGCTGATAAAGACAATGACCAGCGCAGGCCACCAGAGCGCCAGCATCACCCACATCCAGTTGGGCGCGTTCGCTTTCCAGAGACCGAGTAGAATTGTGACCGCAGCCAAAAGCAGCACGCCGTACCCGATGGCCTTGTGGAGCGCTTCGAACACGCGCCGCCAGAGGGTCATGTCATAGTGATCACCGTGCAGGCTGCCATCCGGTGCCGGAGCGGACGGCCCGCCTTTGGTGCCGCGAAAAATGCCCAGAAGCACCTGTACGGCCAGCCCGGCCAGCACGCCGTAGCCCAACCCGTTGTGCAGGCTCATCTGCGACAGATCAGGAGGCAGCACCAACACCAGACCGATCGCCGACAACACGACGACCAGAACCTGCCCTTTCCAATGCACCTGCCACCAAAGCTGCACATCCAGCACGCGCGGCCAGTCCTGGCCCGGCAACACCTTGAAGTAACGCGCGATGATAACGGCAAGCGGTGCGATGACGCCCCATGCCAACACCATGGAGCGCGCATGCCATGACACCGCAAACCCCACGTCATGTGCGCGTTGGGCGTCGATGGGGGAAAGCAACCACTCCCACATATCAGCCCTTTACCGCACCTGCGGTCATGCCGGTGATGATCTGGCGCGAGGCAAACAGGGTAAAGATGATGGGCGGGATGGCCAGCAACATGCCCGTGGCCATGATGACCCCCCATTCGACGTTGAACTCGCTCATGTTGTTCACGATCAGAATGGGTACCGTTCTTGTGTTGCGGTCTGAGAGGGCAGAGGCCAGCAGGTATTCGTTCCAAGCAATCCGGAAGGTAAAGATCGCCGCTGCCGCCAGACCCGGCTTGATGAGCGGCAGGACAACCTTGAAGAACACCTGAAACGGGCCCGCGCCATCGACGCGGGCGGCCTCTTCCAGGCTGCGGGGCACCTGCACGATAAAGCTCTGCAAGATCCAGATGACAAAGGGCAGGTTCATCGCCACATAGACCAGAATGATGCCGGAATGGGTTCCAGCGAGGCATACATCGCCGCGGCCACCAAAGGTGTCACGGATAAAGCCGCCGATGAGGCCGTCGCGGTCCAGGCAGAACTCGTTGTTCCACAGACCAAAGACCGGAACCAAGAGCACCGCCGGCGGCACCATGCGGACCATCAGCGTGGTCAGCGACACCGTGTCCCGTCCCATGAACCGAAACCGCACCAGCGCGTAGGCGGCCATGCAGCCGATCACCAATGTCAGCAGCGTTGAGATCAGCGCGATGATCAGCGAGTTGATGAAGGCGCCCCCGAATTTCAAGGCGCAGAAATCCAGATGCTCCGGCTCGTACCAAAGGATGTCGCAAAGGGCTGTCTCATAGTTCTGGATGGTCGGCAGAAAGATCAGCCCCGTCGTGCCCGAGATGATGTCCACGTCGAGCTTGAAGCTGTTGACGAACATCAACAGAACCGGCCCCACCGACATGAACACCAAAAGCGCAATGATGGCATAGAAGGCCGGATTTTGCTTTTCATGCGCCTGCGACATCAGCTTTCCTCCTCGACGGCGGCGCGGATGCGGGCGGCGCGTGCTTCCTGAAGGCGGGTAAAGGCAAACATCGCGAGCGTCAGCGCCAGTAGCAGGATCAGCAGGTAGTTCGACATCGCCGCCGCCACGCCCAGCTCGCGGAACTCGGTGGCGGTGCGAGAGATGCGCAGGGCGAGGATCTCGGTCGAGAGGCCCGGGCCGCCTTCGGTCATGACCAGAATAACCTCAAGCACCTTGAACGCGTCGATCAGGCGCAAGAGACCTGTCACGATCAGCACCGGCATCATCAGCGGCAGTTTGATGTGCCAGATCTGCTGCCAGGCGGTGGCACCGTCAATGCGAGCGGCCTCCAGCGCCGAGCGCGGCAGCGATTGCAGGGCGGCCAGCGCCAGAATGAAGATAAACGGTGTCCACTGCCAGATGTCGGCGATGATGACGGACATCAGCGCGTGATTGCCCAGCCAATCCACCGTTGGCAGGCCGAGGCTGTCGAGCATGCGATTGAAGGTGCCGACCGTCGGGTGGTACATGTAGCGCCACATCAGGCCCACCACGACAGGCGCGATCATCATCGGCAGGATGAACAGCGTCCGCAGCACGGACATACCGCGAATATTGCGATCCAGCAGCAACGCCAGCCCGACACCGATCAGCATCTCCAGCGTCACCACAAAGAAGGCGAAAGTCAGCGTGACCGACAGGCTTTCCCAGAAATTCGGATCGCCCCAGAGTGTGACGTAGTTCTTGAGCCCGACAAACTCGGCCTCGCCGATGGTCTGGCTGGGAGACCAGTCGCGAAAGCTGCCCCAGATCATGTAGCCCAGCGGGTACATCAGGGCGATGGCCATGATGACGACGGCAGGTGCCATAAAGAGATAAGGGGTCAGGCGGTTGGCCACGGCGATGCGCATGGGCTCACACTCTCTTTCATTGCTGGACCAGCGAGGGGACCGGGGCACGCACGACGGGTGCCCCGATCAACGGCAGGGTTACTGCCAGGTGTAGTAGCCCGCCTCTTCCATCACGGCGCGGGTCCGGTCTGCCACGCCGTCCAGCGCTTCCTGGATATCGAGGCCCTCGGTCAGCACCTTGGACATGGTTGTCCCGATGTCCGCGTTGATCTTGCCCCAGACCGGGATGATCGGACGCCAGTCCGGGTCGGCATATTTCAACGCTTCCCCAAAGGTGGCCGAAAAGGGGAATTTCTCGTTCAGGCCGGCATCCTGATAGGTCGAGAACCGCGAAGGGTTGCCGCCTTCCATCGCCACCATGAGATCACCCTTTTTTGATGTGAGCCACTGCATCAGCAGAAAAGCCGCCTCCTTGTTTTCGGCATTCTTGGGAATCGCGATGCCAAAGCCGCCGGTCTGGCTGCCCCGGCGCACGCCCTTGGGGTGCATCGCATAACCCACCTTGCCCACCACACTGGACCGGTCCGGGTTCTCGAAACCGGGCATGAAGGCGATGGAATCAAGGAACATCGCCGACTGACCATTTGAGAAGGACGCCGCCGCCTCTGAGGGGCCAAAGCTCATCGCGCCCTCCGGGCCGCATTCAACGATAGTTTTCAGCGCATTGGCCGCTTCGACACCGGCCTCATTGTTGATGATCGGGTTCCAGGCCTCGTCAAAGACACGTCCGCCCAGCGGGGCCAGATGCAGCAGGAATGCGTGGCTGGCCTGATGGCCCGAGGCCGCGCGCGAGGCCATGCCCCCCATACCGGGCTCAAGCTCGGGGATCTTGCAGGCCGCTTCGAGCAGTTGCTCATAGGTCTCAGGCTCGGCCAGCCCGTGCTTTTCAAAGATGTCCTTGCGGTAGGCCAGCACCGAGGTCTCCGACCCGAAGGGAATGCCGAAAAGCGACCCCGTGGGTCCCGGCAGGTAGCCTTTCTCGCCCCCCGCCACGCCGATATTCTGCACATAGCCGTCGATCAGGTCTTCGGCGTCATAATTGGGGTCCGCCAGCTTTGGGTCCATGAAATATCTGGCGAGGTTTTCCAGCTGGTCGGCAAAGACATAGTCTGCCTTTGAGAACACAACGTAGGAGATCAGGTCATATTCGCCCTCATCCTGCGCCAGCTCAAGCGTCTGACGTTCACGCATCTTGAGGTAGGGTAACTGGTCGACCTCTACCTCGATCCCGGTTTCCCTGATAAACTCCGGCAGCACCTTGATGGCCGCATCGTAATGCGGATGCGCGGGGAAGTTCACAATCAGTGTCGTGCCCTCGTACTCCGCATAAGGATTGGCCAGTGCCGTCCCCGCCATCAGGACGGCTGTGGCACTTGCCAACGCCGTCACCTTGAATGATTTAGACATGTATTCCTCCCATTGATTGACTTATTTGCTTTGGATCGCGTCTTCGCTTTCGCGATCAAACAGATGCACCCGGTTCGGCGTGATCCGGAACCGCAAGGTTTGCCCCAGCGCCATTGGTGTCTCGGAGTTCATCTCGACCGTGACTTGATCCGCCCCGCATTGGCACAGCAATACAGATTGCGCGCCGACGTATTCCGACACCATCACATCGAGGGTCAGCGCCTGATCGCTTGGAGCCTCCGCGTCGAAAACCAAATCCGACGGCCGGACCCCCAAAACAACCTCCCGCACGCGATGTGCCTTGGCGGCTTGCGCCTTTTCATCCTGCAACCGCAGGGAAAAACCGTTGCCTTTGACGAAAACGTCACCCGCTTCCTCTTTGATCTCCCCGTTCAGAAAGTTCATCGGCGGCATGCCCAGAAAGCCTGCGACGAATTTGTTGACCGGCCTTTTGAACAACGCTTCGGGGGAGCCCTGTTGCTGAATGTACCCGCCGTGCATCACGACAATCCGGTCCGCCAGAGTCATGGCTTCGATCTGGTCATGGGTCACGTAGATCATGTTTTTCTCGACCCGCTGGCTCATCAACGCAAGCTCTGCCCGCAGTTGACCCCGCAGCTTGGCGTCAAGATTGGAGAGCGGCTCGTCAAAAAGAAAGATGCCGCTGTCCTTTGCCAGCGCCCGCGCCATGGCGACCCGCTGGCGTTGCCCGCCCGATAAAGCCCCCGGTTTGCGGTGCAGGAAGTCGGTCAGGCCGACCATATCGGCAACCTCTTTGACCTTGGCGTGAACCTCCGCCTTGGGACGGCGGGCCAGCCGCAGCGCAAAGGAGATATTCTGCGCCACGTTCATATGCGGATAGAGCGCGTAATCCTGAAAAACCATCGCCAGATCACGATCTTTGGGTTCAAGATGGCTGACGGGCTTGCCATCGACGTAAATCTCGCCTTCGGTGACATCTTCCAGTCCCGCGACCATGCGCAATGTCGTGGATTTCCCGCAACCGGAGGGGCCGACCAGCACGGTGAACTCGTTATCCGCCATCTCAAGCTCAATGCCGTGCAGCACCTCCACCTCACCGTATCTTTTGATGAGGTTATCCAGCTGAATTGTTGGCATGGCGGCCTCCCATTCCCCCGTGTTACCGGTCACAGTAACATTTGTGACCGGTAACACAAGAAATATCTCGGGCGTTTATGACGCCCCTAACGGCGCCTTTATCGGGTGCTGTCGCGGAAGCTCAGATCGGCATCAACGGTCACATGTCGCGGTTTCAGGCTGCCCTCCCCTGACAGAAGGTCCGCGATCAGATGCCCTGTCGACTGCCCGATGCGTCGCGGATCCACCTTTACGGTGGTGATGGTCGGGGTGGAAAAGCGCGACACCTCAAAGTTGCCAAAGCCCGCAACCCCGATATCTTCGGGCACCGATTTGCCCATCGCGCGCAGCGCCGACAGTATGCCGAACGCGGGCGCATCAGAGACGCAGAAGATGCAATCTGTCTCGGGATACTGTGCCAAAAGCGCCTTGCCCGCCGCGGCACCATCCTCAATGGAGAGCGGCGGCTTGCCGATCTTCAGCACCCGGTGCGCCGGCAATCCCGCCGCCGCCATCGCCTGAACAAACCCTCGGCGCCGCGCCGCGCCGCGCGTCCAGGCGTCCTCTGCCTCCCCCAGAAAGGCGATGTTGCGATAGCCTTTGGCAATCAGCGCGCGCGTCATATCCGCTGCCGCTTCGCAGTTGGAAAAGCCGATGGTGTGCCCGATGGGCGTCTCGGGGCGTTCCCACAGTTCAATGACCGGCACGGCGGCATCCTTGAGCAGCTCGATCGTGCGCGGGGAATGCCCATCGTAAGAGAGCACGATCGCCTCCGGCCTGCGCCGCAGCATGGTCTCGACCAGGGTTTCTTCACGGGCGGTGGAGTAATCGGTGTAACCGAGCAGGATCTGCTGGCCGATCTTTTCCAGCTCCTCGGTCAGGGCCTGAACAGTCTCGGCAAAATGCAGATTGTTGAGCGAGGGCACCAGAACGGCGACGAACCCGGACCGCTTGGTGGTCAGGCTGCCCGCCATCTGGTCGGGCACGTAATTCATGTCGCGCACGACCTTGAGGATGCGGTCGCGGGTTTCCTTTGAAACGGGGCTGTCCTGCCTGAGCGCCCGTGAGACCGTCATACGCGACACACCCGCAGCCCGCGCCACGTCGCGCATCGTTACCTGAGGTTTCCGGGTATCGGCCACATATGCTCCAGAAGTGTTATCGGTAACACCTTGCTGGAACCCGAGCGTGTAATCAAGAGGTGCCACGGCGGGTGGCACCTCTTGCAGGTTTTATCGCGACAACGCGCCGACGCCGGAAAAACGGAAGGCTTCCTGCTCCAATGCGTCAATGTCCTCGACACTCATCTGATCGTGGGCCACCGTGATGCGGCCCAGAAAGACCAGCGGCAATTCATCCGCGCGCCCTTCCAGATCCGCCCGGATCGCCTCGGCCGTGGCCGCGCCCACATCGTCGCCCATCCGCATCGGGGTGGCATTGAGCTCTCCGCGCCGGATGGCCTCAAGCTCCAGCCCGGTGCCGCCCCAGCCGGTGGAAAAGACGTCCTTTTCCTTGCCCATGGCGATCTGAGCCTCGACAGACCCCATTGCCATAGCTGTGTTGGCGTTGTGGATGATCTCCGCTTCCGGATAGGCCTGCAGGATCAGCGAGGTCCCTTCAAAGCCACCCTCGCGCTGATACTCGCCATAGTGTTCATAGGCCGTAGTCCAGCCCCCCTTCTCTTCGATGCAGGTCTTGAAATCCCCCGAGCGCTGGTTGTCCGTGATCCCCGGAATGCCGCGGTTCAGCGCCATGGTCTTACCCTCGCCCAAGCGGTCCAGCATGTAGTCGCACATCACCAGCGCGCCCGCAGCAGAGGAGAAGTCAAACCACACATCAGGCTGATTCTCCAGATCCTTGAGCGGGGTGTGAAACGCCCAGACATAGGTGGTGAAGCCATCATTGCCCGACAGCTTGTCGATGTTGTCCGCCTGAATTTCCAGCTCCGACGGGCCGAAGATGACATAGTCGTAGAGGTCCGCGTCCTGCGCCACCTGATTGGCATAGGTCGCCTGCAATGAATGTTCGATCTGCCGAGAGGCAAATTCGGTGGTTTCAAAAGCGATCCCCAACTCCTCCAGCCGTTTGGTCAGCGCCAGATAATTGCGCGCCCAGAAATCCGACGTATCGGCGGACGGGTAGATCAGGGCGATTTGCAGCGGGTTTTCCAGCGTTCCCGCATAGGGCTCGGCCGCCGCGCCGACAACGCTTTGCAGCGCTTCCAGTTTGCCTTCGGCGTTGACTTCATCGGGGACCCAGTAGTTGCGGTCCGCGATGTCAGGCAGTTCTTTCAGCGGCAGATGCCCGTCGGCAAAGGCGCTGCCGGCCAGCGCAAGGCTTGCGACCAGTCCGGTTGTCATCAGGTATTTCATGTTAGTTCCTCCCTTTCAAAAATATGAGGCCACCGGAAAGCGCAGAGCTGAAACGCCCGCTCCGGTGGCCTCACAAAAACCGGTCAACCGCTTGGATTGGTCGTTCCGGCGAACAAGCCCCCCAGTGCCAAAAGGGCAATGAGCAGACCTATGAGTGCCGCACTAAAGCGCATCATCTTCTGGCCATCGGGCGTCTTGAGACCGGCAAGCCAGCCCCCGGCCCCATCGCGGTCCTTCTTCTGCATCCAGGTATAGAGCGCGACTGAACTGACAATCACCACGCCCGAGGCCACGGACTGCCAGAAAAACTCGATCCGCAGGGTCACCAGCGCGTTGATCATCATCGACAAGAGCAGCACGCCCGCAAAGGACCCCAGCATCGACGCCCGCCCCCCGAAAAGCGATGTACCGCCCACCACAACTGCCGCGATGACATGCAGGTTGAAATAGGGGGCCGAAGTGGCCTGAATCGCGTTCAGCTTGCCTGTGAGCAGGATGCCTCCCAGCGCGGCACAGGCCCCGCAGAGCACATAGGCATAGACTTTGTGGCGCTTGACCGCGATGCCGGTCAGTTCTGCGGCTTCGGGGTTCGAGCCAATCGCAATGGTATAGCGCCCGAAATAGGTGCGGGTCAGCAGCACATAGCCTGCGATCATCGTGGCGATCCCGATCAGAACGGGAATGGGGACAAAGCCCGGGATCTGCCCCCGACCGATGTCGGTCAGAAAATCCGGGAACCGCGCCAGCACCAGCCCCTTGGCCAGCACCAGCGCGAGCCCGCGATAGACCAGATCCATCGCAAGTGTCCCGATGAGATCAGGTACGTTGAAGCGCGTGATGATGAGACCGTTGATAAGCCCCATCAGGGCGCCCAACAGCAGCGCAATGGGCACCGCGACATAGACCGAAAACCCGTATTGCTTGATCAGAAAGGCCATCATGATACCCGAGAGCGCGGCAATTGACCCGATGGACAGATCGATGCCGCGCTGGGTGATGACAAAGGTCATCGCCATGGCCATGGGCATGTAAAGTGCTGCATCGAGCAGGATCAGGTTCAGGTTGGTGGCCCGGAAATAGCGCGCGGGCTCGGCGACGCCCATAAAGAGCAGGATCGCAAGGATCATCACCATCGGGCCGATGATGGCGATATAGGGCTCCAGCCGCTCGGTCGTCGTGCGGGTTTGTGTGGTTGTGTTCATCAGGCGGCCTCCTCGGCACCGACAATGAGGCCAAGGACCTCTTGCGTATTGCTGCTGGCGGTCTCCACCACCCCGACCCGCTGGCCGCGTCGCTGGACGTGAATGCGGTCGGAGACCTCGAAGACATCATCAAGCGAGTGGCTGATCAGGATCACCGCCAGCCCCTGCGCTTTCAGGGTCTGGATGAGTTTGAGGGTGCGGGCGGTCTCCTGTGGGCCAAGGGCGGCGGTCGGCTCGTCCATGACCAGCACGCGCAACCCCTCATGGTAGACGGCGCGCGCGATAGCGACCGCCTGCCGTTGGCCGCCCGACAGGCTTTCTGTGGGGGCATCCAGTGACTTGAGCCTCACGCCCAGCCGTTCCATCAGCACCCGCTCGGTCTCGGACCGCATGCGCTTGTTGTCCAGAAAGGTCATGCCCAGCACCGTGCGGGTCAGTTCATTGCCCAGAAACATATTGGCGGCCGGGTCCAGATGGTCGGCCAGGGCCAGGGTCTGGTAGACCGCATCGATCCCCATATCGATGGCGTCGGCATGGCTGGAGAAGGCGACTTTCAGACCGTCAAGAAACATCTCGCCCTCGGTGGGCTGATAGACCCCTGTAAGGATTTTTATCAGGGTGGACTTGCCCGCGCCATTGTCCCCGACAATGGCGAGGACTTCGCCTGCATAGGCCTCCAGATCGACGTCTATCAACGCGGTCACGCCCCCGAAGCGTTTTGTTATGCCGCGCATTTTGACCAATGGCTCGCTCATCGTATCGCCCTTTCAGAATGGTGTTGCCCAAGAGGTCACAATCGCGGCCCACAAGAGGGACGGATCATGAAACCGGCGGGGGGCGCCAAGATAGCCCTCCCGCCGGCCCCTGGGAGGAAGCGTTATTTTCCCCAGATCGCCGAATAGGCGGCGCGGTAGGGGATGTCGGGATCGAATGCGTTGCTCTCGCCCAGCTTTTCCAGCCCGCCAGAGGTCACAAGCGCTGGCGACGTAATATACCCGGAGCAGGGCTCACCCTGCATCGCGCGGTTCAGCTCATCGACAAGCTGCCAGCCCTGCAGGTTGAGCGGCTCTGCCACGGTGATCGACTGATAGCCGCCGGAGCGGATCCGCTGAAAGGCGGCCTCGGAGCCGTCTCCGGCGGAGCCCGCTTTCGGCCCCTTGTCGGGCGAGAGGCCAGCGGCCGCAAGCGAGGGCCCCATGAAATCAAAGTAGAGATCATTGATCGCCAGCGCGTGGGTCCAGCTGTCGCCGTATTTCTGCAACAGGCTTGTCGTCAAAGGCCCCATGCGGGTCGAGGTATCGGCAATCGGCGTATCCACATATTCAAGGACCTTGCCGCCCGCCGCCTCCACGGTTTCCTTCAGCCGGTCGGCCTTGTCGATGGCAATCTGATAGGTGGAATCGGTAAAGATCACCACCCCGATATCCTTGCCACCATCCTCAAGCGCCCACTCGGCGGCAACTTCCGAAACGGTCATCGCATCGGTTGAGACATTGGCAAAGATACCTCCCGGTGCATCGCAGCCGATTTTGGGGCCGGAATGCCAGGCGACCATGGGAATACCCGCGCTCACCACCCCCTCAAGGGCGGCCTGCTGCTCGACCGCGTCAAAGCCGTTGATCACGATGCCGTCCGCCTGCAAGGCCAGGGCTTGGCCGATGGCCGCCGTGCGCCCCTGGATCGAGCCTGCGCCGTCCAGCACCCGCAAATCCCAGCCGATGGTGGCTGCGGCCTCCTCCACGCCCGTGGTAACACCCAGAATACCGCCATTCTTGAGATCGCCCGCCACAACGACGATGGACTTGCCCTCGGCGGCGGCCGGTCCGGTGGTCGGACCGTCCCAGGCGGTCCCCGCCAGACCCGGTGTGACCGCCAGCGTGGTGCTCGCCAGCAAAGCACCTAGAAATGTTCGTTTAAGCATGTGAATCCTCCCGTGGATGTAAAATGCGTCAGCGCTTTTCAGCGCCTTTTCTGCGTTGGGCGTAGCCTGCGATGCCGATGGCAATCAGCAAGGTCACCCCGTTGAACAGCGGCTCAACCCAGAACGAGCCGCCAAACTGCTGGATGCCGGAAATCCCCACCGCGAGGATCGCGACACCGACAATGGTGCCCCAGACATTGACCCGCCCCGGCTTGATCGTGGTGGAGCCCAGAAACGCCCCCACCAGCGCGGGCAGCAGGAATTCCAGACCCACCGACGCCTGCCCGATGCGCAGCTTGGCCGCCAGCAAAACCCCGGCCAGCGCCGTCATCGTGCCGGAGGCTACAAAGGCGCCGATCACGAACTTGCGGGTCGGGATTCCATTCAGTTGCGCTGCCCGCTGGTTCGCACCGATGGCATAGAGGTAGCGACCAACGGGCGTGTATTCCAAAACGATCCACATCATCACGGTGATCGCCATCAGGTAATATCCGGTGATCGGCAGGCCGAAAACGAAGGTATTGTTGAGCGCGTAGAACCCGTCGGGCAAGACCCCGACCATCTGCCGCCCGCCGGTGTGCCACAGCGCCAGCGCATAGAGCACGGTGCCGGTGCCCAAAGTGGCGATGAAGCTGTCGATCTTGGCAACTTCGACCAGCAGGCCATTGAGAAAGCCCGACAGCGCCCCTAGCAAGAGCACAAGCATCACCGCCAAGGGCCACGGCATGCCAAAAAGCGTTTGCAGGCTGATCGCCAGAATATGCCACAACACGATGCCGTAGCCGACCGTCAGATCGATACGCCCTGCCGCCATGGGGATCATCGCGCCCAGAGACAGCAAGGCAATGATCGCCTTGTCGGACACGATGGACCGCAGGTTCAACATTGTGGGGAAGGTGTTCGGCAGCAGGATCGAGAACAGCGCAATCAGCAGAACCGTGAGAATGACCAAGCCGTAGACCGGGATAAAACGCAGGAGCCGACGGCCAAACGAGAGCCCCTTGAGCTCTGCCTTGGTGGGTTCCAGCGCACCGGAGTCAAGCGATTGCATGAGGCGCGTCCTTTTTGTCGGCAATGTTTCCGGCAGAGGCCGATTGGATGAGGTTTTCCGTGGTCAGCCGCGTGCCGCTGACCTCGTCAACAATCGCGCCCTGGCTGAACACGATGGCGCGATGGCAGATCGTTGCGATCTCTTCAAAATCGGTGGAGATGAGGAGGATCCCCACGCCCTTGGCCAAGGCCCGGTTCAGCAAGGCATAGATTTCGGCCTTGGCCCCGACATCCACCCCAGCGGTGGGGTCTTCGCAGAGCAGCAGGCGGCGGTTGGTGGCCAGCCAGCGCCCGATCACGACTTTCTGCTGATTGCCACCCGACAGCGCTTCGATCGCGAGGCTGGGGTCGTTTGGCGAGAGACCGAGCTCTGCTCCGATTGCTGCCGCCTGATCGGCTTCGGTCTTCGGGGACAGCAAATCCAACAAGGCTCGTCCGATGCCCTTGGGGTTGAGAAAAGTGTTTTCCCGGATCGACAGGCTCATCGCGACGGATTCCTCAGTGCGGTCCTTGGCCACCAAACCGACCCCGGAGGCCAACGCCTGCTGCGGAGAGGTCAGCCTGGGCGACACACCATCCAACATGACCCGCCCCTCAAAGCGCGCCAGTCCGAACAAAGCGCGTGAAATCACTTCGTGCCCTGCCCCGCGCAGCCCCACAAGGCCGACGATTTCATTGCGATGCAGTTCGAAATCCATGGGGCCGACCGACCCGACATGGAAACCCTCGAGGCTGAGGACGACAGGACCCGGTGCCTCCGCAGCCTTCACCGTGCTGCGGGTTTTGCGCCCAACGATCTTTTGGACCAGCTCTTCGGGGGTGGTGTGTTCAATGCTGCGCACCCCGACCATTTCACCGTCGCGCAGCACCGCCACACGGTCGGCGATCTGAAAAATCTCATCGAGCCGGTGACTGACGTAAATCATGCCAACTCCTCTGTCCCGAAGGGGGCGAATGGCCGCAAAAAGACGCTCCACTTCATCAGCAGGCAGTGAGGCGGTTGGCTCATCCAGTACCAGGAATTCACTATCGACCGCCAATGCACGGGCAATGGCGACCAGAGATTTTTCGGTCCGGGACAAATCCTCGACACGGGTTGTCGGATCAAAGGCGCAATCCACCTTGGCCAGCGCCCGGTTGGCAAATTTCTCCACGTCAGCCCAGCGGATCAACCCCTTCCTGCGTGAAAACCCCAGCGCCAGCGCGATGTTCTCGGCCACCGTCATCCATTCGATCAACCCCAGGTCCTGATGGATAAAGGCCACTTTCTGCCGCTCACCAAATCCGGCAGGGCGATGCTGGTAAGCCGCACCGTCGATCATGACACGCCCCTTGTCCGGTGCGTGAATGCCGCCCAGAACCTTGATGAGGGTGGATTTTCCAGCGCCATTCTCGCCCAAAAGCGCGACAATCTCACCACGCCCGACCGACAGCGAGACGTCCTTTAGCGCATAGGTGCCGCCAAAATGTTTATCTATGCCGTCGAAAAACAGACCTGATGTCAGGTTCTGCATCGCGAAATCCCTCCCTCGTCCGGGCAGTTGAGTTACCCGTAACGTTACGCTAATGCTTGTCCCAAGAACGCCACCTGTCAAGCCCTAAGTTACCCGTAACGTAAGGATCCTGCCTTGAAAGAAAAGCTAATCAAAAACAACAAGGTAAGCTTGCTTCAGGTGGCAAGGGCGGCGGGTGTGTCGAAGATGACCGCAAGCCGGGTTTTGCGGGGTGAGGGTGGGTATTCCGAGCAGACACGCACACTGGTGATGCAAAAAGTCGACGAATTGGGCTATCTGCCGAATCGTCTCGCGACCGTGTTTGCGGGGGACAAAACCTCCACCTTCGTCGGGGTGTCCATTCCCGATCTCGGCAATGAAGTCTTTGCGCATGTGCTTGAGGGCATTGATCGCAAGCTCGGCTCTTTCGACTATCAGTCGGTGCTGGGTCTTACGCAACATACGCAAGAGGAAGAAGAAAGCTGGATCCGCACCGTGCTGTCCTGGCAACCGGCGGGGCTCATCCTGACCGGGCGATATCATTCCAAGCGCGCGACCGAAATGCTGCGCAATGCGGGTATCCCGATTGTCGAAATCTGGGATCTGAACTCCAGCCCGCTCGATCTGAGTGTTGGGATCAACCACTTTGACAGCGGCTTTGACATGGGCCGGTTTCTGATCGGCTGCGGCTACTCCAAGATCGGGTATGTGGGCACGTCACACGACACGGCCAGCGCCGCAACAACCCGGCTGGACGGGTTCTGCAAGGCGGTGGAAGGCGGCGGCGGGCAGGTCGCCAAGCAGCTCTGCCTGCATGACACGGCGACCTATTACCCGGGCTATTACGGGACAGAACAGCTTTTGGCCGCGGGCAGCGGGATCGAATGTATCTTCTATCAGAACGATGCGATGGCCTTTGGCGGCCTTCAATACTGCACGGCTCAAGGGATGCGCGTCCCTCAGGACATCGGCATTGCCGGCTGGGGGGATTTGCCAATCGCCTCCGTCTTGGATCAACGGTTGACCTCCATGCATGTCCCGCATCTGAAACTGGGCCAGACAGCCGCAGAGATGATGATCGCCCGGCTCTCGAATGAGCCTGTAGACCCCTGCAAGGACATCGGGTTCCGCCTGATCCCCGGCAGCACGGTTTCGCACCCGACCAACCGTTAGTACGCACCGATCCTATTGACGGCTCTGTGTCGGTCAGCAGGAAAACGCCTGCGCCCAAAGCGTATCGAGCTTTGACCTCAGGCATTTCCTGAAACAGATTTTTAAAAGCGAAAACCGCGCAATAAATTATATAAAACATATGCTTATCATTCTACTAATAAATTAGTTTGACACCTTCGCAATTCTCACGCTAGCGTGAAGCCGTCGGCGAAAGTCGGCTGACAAAAAATTTGGGAGGAGAAATGATGCGCAAGTATCTGCTCTCCGCGACTGCGGCTGCGGCCGTCATCGCGGGGTCTGGGTTTGCTATTGCCGACACGGCAGCAGCTCAGAAATGGATTGACCAGGAATTCCAGCCGTCAACGCTGTCCAAGGAGGAGCAGCTGGCCGAGATGGAATGGTTCATTGAAGCGGCCGAGCCCTTCAGCGGCATGGAAATCAATGTGTTGTCGGAAGGTATTCCGACCCATGGCTACGAATCGGAAGTGCTCACGAAAGCCTTTGAAGAGATCACCGGCATCAAGGTGAATCATCAGATCCTCGGTGAAGGCGAGGTTGTTCAGGCGGTGCAGACGCAGATGCAGACGCAGCGCAACCTCTATGATGGGTATGTGAACGACTCCGATCTGATCGGCACGCACTCGCGGTTGCAGCTGGCCTACAACCTGACAGAGCAGATGGCCGGTGAGTGGGCTGCAACCACGTCTCCGACCCTGGATCTGGACGATTTCATGGGCATTCAGTTCACGACCGGTCCCGATGGCAACCTCTATCAACTGCCCGATCAGCAATTTGCCAACCTCTACTGGTTTCGCAAGGACTGGTTTGACAACGAAGAGTACAAGGCCGCCTTTCGTGACAAATACGGCTACGAGCTAGGCGTCCCGATCAACTGGTCCGCTTACGAGGATATCGCCGATTTCTTCTCCAACGACGTCAAGGAAATCGATGGCGTCACGATCTATGGCCATATGGATTACGGCAAACGCGCGCCTGACCTGGGCTGGCGGATGACCGATGCCTGGCTGTCGATGGCGGGCACCGGCTCCAAGGGCGAACCCAACGGTGTGCCAATCGACGAATGGGGCATCCGCATGGAGGCCGGTTCGTGCAACCCGGCGGGCGCGAGCGTCACCCGCGGCGGCGCGGCGAACGGCCCGGCAGCGGTCTATGCGATCCGCAAGTGGGATGAATGGTTGCGCAACTACGCCCCTCCGGGTGCTGCGAGCTATGACTTTTACCAGTCCCTGCCCGCATTGGCGCAAGGCAACGTGGCCCAGCAGATCTTCTGGTACACCGCCTTTACCGCCGACATGGTCAAGCCGCAGTCCGAAGGCAACAACACAGTTGATGCCGATGGCAATCCACTGTGGCGCATGGCTCCCTCGCCCCATGGCCCCTACTGGGAAGAAGGCCAGAAGGTCGGATACCAGGACGTGGGCTCCTGGACCTTCCTGAAATCGACACCGTCGGACCGCGCGCAAGCCGCCTGGCTTTACGCACAGTTCGTCACGTCCAAGACGGTTGACGTGAAAAAATCCCACGTCGGTCTGACCTTTATCCGCGACAGTACCGTCAACCATGAGAGCTTTACCGAACGCGCGCCCAAACTCGGCGGTCTGGTGGAGTTCTACCGCTCACCCGATCGCGTGGCGTGGTCCCCCACGGGCATCAACGTGCCGGACTATCCAAAGCTGGCGCAAATCTGGTGGCAGCAGATCGGTGATGTGAACTCCGGTGCCTTCACACCGCAGGAAGCGATGGATCGTCTGGCCGAGGAGATGGACATTACCATGGCCCGGATGGAGCAGGCGGATCTGGCGGCAAACGTCTATGGCGGCTGCGGCCCGCGCCTGAACGAAGAGCAGGATGCGGAGTTCTGGTTCGCCAATGGCGGTGCCAAGCCTAAGCTGGAGAACGAAAAACCACAGGGCGAGACCGTCAACTACGACGATCTGGTCGCGCGCTGGAACCAGTAAACTGACCTGTGGCCCCGCTGAACCGCGGGGCCACAAAACCCGGTCAAAGCAGTGCATTCGCCGCTTTGACTCCAACGGCCCGAGGCTGGGGACACCATGAGTATCGAACTGGTAGACGCCACAAAAGTGGTGCGTGGCATCACGCATATCAAACCGACATCGCTGGTCTTGAAAACCGGGAATTTCAACGTGCTGCTGGGACAGACCGGGGCGGGCAAGACCTCTCTTATCAAACTGATGGCCGGGCTTGACCCGATGGCCTCCGGCAAGATCCTGATGGACGGCGAGGATGTCACCCGCCAGTCGACGCAAAAGCGCAACATCGGCCTCGTGCATCAGTTCTTCGTGAATTATCCGCATATGACCGTCTTTGACAACATTGCTTCCCCCCTGAAGGTCGCAGGCATGGCCCGATCCGAGATCGAGGGCCGCGTCGAAGAAGCCGCCGATATCCTGCAACTGAAACCGATGCTCCACCGCCGCCCGCAGGAGCTCAGCGGTGGGCAGCAACAGCGCTGCGCGCTGGCCCGCGCAATCGCCAAGGAAAGCCGGGCCGTGTTCCTTGATGAACCGCTGGCAAACCTGGATTACAAGCTGCGCGAGGAATTGCGCGAACAGTTGCCCGAGCTTTTCGCCGGGCGCGGCACCGTGGTGGTCTATGCCACCTCGGAGCCCGAAGAGGCGCTGCTGTTGGGGGGCGAGACCGCCCTGATGGACAACGGCCATGTTACCCAGTTCGGCACAACGGCGGAGATTTACCGCAAGCCCGCCACGCTGACGGCGGCGCGCGTGTTCTCGGACCCGCCCATCAACTCCGCCACCATCACCAAGACCGGTCGTGAAGCAAAGCTCAAAACCGGCGTAAGCTGGCCCATGGCCGGAGAGGCCGCGAACCTGCCCGATGGCCCTTATACCGTGGCCATCAGACCGCATCACGTCTCACCGGTCGAAGGATCTGCCGAGGATGTCCGCCTGAACGGCATTGTCCAGGTCACGGAACTGTCTGGGTCGGAATCCAGCGCACATTTCCAGATGGGCGAGGATGGCTGGGTGTCGCTGGCCCACGGGGTGCATCCTTACGAAGTCGGCGAAGAGCATCTTTTCTTCATGGACGCCAGCAAGGCCTTTTACTTCGCACCTGACGGGAGCCTTGTCGCCTGATGGCTAAAATCACGCTTTCCAACCTGCGCCATTCCTACCTGCCCTCTCCCGCAGGTCCCGAAGACTATGCCCTCAAGGAAATCGACCTCGATTGGCAGGACGGCGGGGCTTACGCTTTGCTGGGGCCGTCAGGCTGTGGCAAATCCACCTTGCTCAACATCATCTCCGGCCTGCTGGTCCCTTCCGAGGGGCGCATCCTGTTTGATGACCGCGACGTGACCGACCTGCCCCCCGACCAGCGCAACATCGCGCAGGTGTTTCAGTTTCCGGTGATCTACGACACGATGACCGTGCGCGACAACCTCGCCTTTCCCCTGCGCAACCGCGGCGTGGCCGAGGCCAAGATCGCCGAGCGCGTCGCCGAAATCGCCGAGATGCTGGATGTGCAAGAGATGCTCGACACCCGCGCGGCACATCTGTCACCTGACAATAAGCAAAAGATTTCCATGGGGCGCGGGTTGGTGCGCGACGACGTGAATGTGGTGATGTTCGACGAACCGCTCACCGTGATCGACCCGCACCTCAAGTGGAAGCTGCGCTCAAAGTTGAAAGAACTGCACCAGCGGGTGCGCGCGACGATGATCTATGTCACCCACGACCAGACCGAAGCCCTGACCTTTGCAGATCAGGTGGTCGTCATGCAAGACGGCGAGATCGTGCAGATCGGCACCCCCGTGGAGCTTTTCGAGCGCCCTCAGCATACGTTTGTGGGCCACTTCATCGGCTCACCCGGCATGAATGTACTGCCCGCTCTGGAGCTGGAGGGCGTGATCCTGTTCGAGGGGCATCAGATCGCCTTTGAAGGGGCTGTCAAAGGCACCGGCGGCCACACCGAAGTGGGCATCCGTCCCGAGTTCGTCTCGCTCTCCGACGCCGGCCTGCCCGCACAGGTGCGCAAGGTCTCCGACGTGGGCCGACACGCGGTGGTCGAGGCGATGGTCGGCAACACACCCGTCAAGGCCATCGTCGAGGGCGAGGTCCCGCCCCAGGGCGACACGGTGCATCTGGCTTTTCGCACCGACCAGACCCGGCTCTACCGCGACGGCTGGATCGCAACGGAGGCAAGCAGATGAAGACCGAAAATCAAAAGGCATGGTTCTTCGTGCTGCCCGTGCTGTTTCTTGTGGCCTTCAATGCGCTGGTGCCGATCATGACGGTCGTCAACTATTCGGTGCAGGAGACCTTCGGCAACAACCTCTTTTTCTGGCAGGGGCTGGACTGGTTCGAACAGATCCTCCGCTCGGATCGGTTTCACGCCGCTTTGGGGCGGCAGTTCCTCTTTACCGGTATGATCCTCGCAATTGAGATCCCGCTTGGGATCATCATCGCACTTGCAATGCCACGCAAAGGCATCTGGGTGTCGGTCTGCCTTGTGTTGATGGCCCTGCCCATGCTGATCCCGTGGAACGTCGTGGGGGCGATGTGGAACATCTTTGCCCTGCCCAAGGTGGGCATGCTGGGGTACTTCATGAACGACGTGCTGGGCGTGCGCTACGACATGACCCAGGACCCGCTGGCCGCCTGGATCACCATCATCGTAATGGATGTCTGGCACTGGACGTCGCTTGTGGTGCTGCTGTGTTACGCGGGCCTCGTCTCGATCCCGGATGCCTACTATCAGGCTGCGAAAATCGATGGGGCCAGCCCCTGGAAAGTATTCCGCTACATCCAGCTGCCCAAGATGAAAACCGTGCTGACCATCGCCATCCTGCTGCGCTTCATGGACAGCTTCAACATCTACACCGAACCCTTCGTGCTCACCGGTGGAGGGCCGGGCAACTCGACCACATTGCTGTCGATTGATCTGGTCAAGATCGCGCTGGGTCAGTTCGACCTCGGGCCTGCTGCCGCGATGTCGCTGATCTACTTTGCCATCACGCTGCTGGTCTCGTGGCTCTTTTACACCCTCATGACCAAGGACGATCAGAAATGAGAAAACGCGCGCTTATTCCCATTTTCTACATCATCTTCCTGATGCTGCCGATCTACTGGCTGGTGGCCATGAGCTTCAAGACCACGAATGATATCCTGGCGGGCTTCAGCCTCTTTCCCGAGACGGTGACGCTGGACAATTACCGTGTCATCTTTACCGATCCGACGTGGTACTGGGGCTATATCAACTCGATCATCTACGTCTCGCTGAACACGGTGATCTCGATCTGCGTGGCCCTGCCCGCAGCCTATGCCTTCTCGCGCTATCGGTTTCTGGGCGACAAGCAGCTGTTTTTCTGGCTGCTGACCAACCGCATGGCCCCGGCGGCGGTCTTCGCGCTGCCGTTCTTTCAGCTTTACTCCTCGGTCGGGCTCTTTGACACGCATCTGGCGGTGGCGCTGGCACATTGCCTCTTTAACATTCCGCTCGCCGTCTGGATTCTTGAGGGGTTCATGGGCGGTGTACCGAAAGAGCTCGACGAGACGGCTTATGTCGACGGTTATTCCTTCCCGCGGTTTTTCGTCACGATCTTCCTGCCGACGATCAAGGCCGGGGTCGGGGTCGCGGCCTTCTTCTGCTTTATGTTCTCCTGGGTGGAGCTGTTGCTGGCCAAGACCCTCACCGCCGTGGCGGCCAAGCCCATCGCCGCGACGATGACCAAAACCGCATCATCGGCCGGGTATGAACTGGGCCTGCTGGCCGCCGCCGGGACACTGACGATCATCCCCGGTGCCATCGTGATCTACTTTGTCCGCAACTACATCGCCAAGGGCTTTGCCCTGGGGAGGGTGTGATGAAAAGACTTCTCGCGGCCCTCAGCCTCCTCTGGACCACTCCCGCCCTTGCACAGGGCTGGGGAAATGTCGCCCAACAGGAAGAAGAAACCGGCTTTTCCTGGACAGAGCCCCTCTGGCCTGCGTTCTGGATGGCGTGGACGCCGGCGACCTTCCTGCTCTTTTGCGGGATTTTTGGCGCCATGGCCATCCTCACCATTCTGGAGATACGCCGCCCCGGCGGCGATGAGCGGCGCGGCATTCTGGGGCTGACCACCACGCGTGGCGACCGGCTCTTTATCTCACTGCTGGGCACGGCCTATATCTTTCTGGCCTGGCTTGGGCTGATTGGTCAGCCGCTCTGGTGGCCCTTGGGCATATCCGTGTGCTGGGCGATCTTTTGTTTCCGAAAGGTGTAAGAAAAGCCTTTGGACCTTGTCGGTCATAGTATTTACTCAGCAGGGTTAACCAGTGAGCGGTGCCCGGGGACGGAATGGGAATGAGAGAGAGAAAGAAAAGAGAGCTTCTGACGGAAGTTGAACTGGAGTTCATGAACGAACTCTGGGCCCTCGGGGAGGGAACAGTGCGCGATGTGCTCAGTCAACTCCCCGAAGACCGCAATCTGGCCTATACCTCTGCTGCAACCATCCTGCGCATCCTGGAACAAAAAGGATTCGTCACCAGTCGAAAATCCGGCAAGCAGCATGTCTACAAACCGTCTCTGGCCAAGGACACCTATCAATCCCGCTCACTAAAAGATCTCTCAATGAAGCTCTTTGATGACACGCCCGCCTCGCTGGTGGCGCGTCTGGTCAATGACGATGAGCTGACAGAAGAGGCATTGGGGCAAATCCGGGCACTGGTTGATCGGAGGTTGAAAAATGATACCGGTTGATGCCGTTCTCGATGCGTTCATCAATGCCAATATCCTGTTCTGCTTTGCCTATGTCATCTGGGTCGCGGCCCGTGTGACCTTGGCCCGGATAGGGCTCAAGAACGCATTTGCGACGCAGCTCAAACTGCTCAATACCGTCTTTGTCACCATCGTTTGCGCGCCGCTGATCGCCGCAGCGTTCGGCAGCCTGCAAAGTGCCGGGCTTGCCAAGGGCCTCAACCTCAATCTGTCGGACTTTGTCGTGTCCTACTACCTGAACGGCGGGTTTGAAATGAAAGCCTCGGCCTTTGAAGAGCTGGTCGCGCTGCGCAATACCTTCACGCTGAATGTGGTCAGCGGGGTGGGCTGGCTGGCCTGGGCTGTCATCGGCACCTTTCTGGCTGGCTTTGCCATTGGCACCGTGCGGCTGTTCTTTTCCGTATTCTGTCTGCACAGGATTGTGGCGGGCAGCTATGCCTGGCGTCGGTTTGGCCGCATCAGCCTTTGCCTTTCCGACCGAACAATGGTGCCCTTTTCGACACGTGGTCTGTGGACCTACTACGTTGTGTTGCCCTCTCATATGCTGGCGAACGATCATGAGTTGAAGGTGTCCATCGCGCATGAGTTTCAACATATCCGGCAGGGCGATCTGGAATGGGAAATTCTGCTGGAGGCGCTGAAACCCTTTTTCTTTCTCAACCCCGCCTACCACGCCTGGAAGCGGCAGGTTGAAGAGTTGCGCGAGTTCAATTGCGACAGTGCGGTCCTTGGACGGGGCCTGATCGACATTCGGGTTTACTGCGACACGCTGTTGTCGGTCTGTCAGAAAACCCTGCGGCGAGACCGGGATTTTGTCATCGCCGTCCCCAAGGTAACACTGGTCACGGCCGACAGGTCCGCCTTGCGAGAGGGCAAAAGGAGCTTTCTGGAAAATCGCATTCTATCGCTTCTCAACACCCGGCAGCTCGCCCACCCCCGTATTGTCTTTCTGGCGCTGGTCCTGCCCCTGGTCACGGCAATTGCGCTCTTTGCAGTGGCCATCCAGCGCCCAGCAGACTGGAGCCAGGACAGGTTGATGCTCTCTACCGTCGTCAACCTTGAGCGACTTGATCATATCAATCGCATGTCTACTTTTGGCCGGATAAGAAACGAATAGGAGGGAGCCTCAGACCGCCAGCTTTGGGATTCTAGGCGACAGGGCAGGCCATGCATCCTCAGGCTGCAAAACTCGCCAACAACTGTCGGCGGTTTTTCAAATGCCTTGCGACGAGCTGCTTTTGCTGCTGTGCCCCCGGGATCGGCAGCGCGGGCGTTGGTGTGTAGCCAGGCTGCGCCAGTTCAGGAAACATTGACAAAATCTCATCCCGCGCTTGCGGAGAGACAGATTTTAACGCCTCCGGACCGGTAAAGAGCGTTTCGGAGGGCGCTCCATTTGCGAAAATCACTTCGTGCCTGTCAAACAAGAGGTGGAAGTAATCAACGTAGTCTGCCTCATCCTCCACAAAAATACCGGGGATCTGCGTCAGCATGATCGCGGGAATTAGCACATCGCGCGCACCGAACATGCGTCGGGCAATCTCGGAAGAAAGCATCATCCGATGCTGGCGCGAGACGACCAGATCGCGCGTCGGCAATCCGCGCCCCAAGGCACCGGCCACGATCCGAACCGGTCGAAGCTTGGGGTTTTCCGCAAGCTGCGCCCGGCAGATGCGGGTTCGGAAGACCTTTTTCAGCAGACTCAACCTACCCTCCAGGGTCACGACATGATCTCCGGCCAGCAGGTTCTCGATCCCGATTATCCCACGCGCGGTTTCAATTTCTGTCCCCCCGGCAAAACAAATAGGCACGATCAGGCTTTCATCGATCGCGTCCGGACCACTATTTTTCGGGCCCTCTTCTGCGCTGATAACGCGCAGCGGGACCCCCACCGGGGGCGGCGTTGTGATAAAAGCGATCGCCTCATCCGTGGCATAAGTCCGGGAAGAATTGACAAAATTGACCGCGAGCATCTTAAACTGCTGACCCGTTCTGTCGTCTTGCACCACAAACTGATATTCGGCTTCGACAATCGTATTGTCGCGAAAGGTCACGCCGTCGATGGTCGTGTCGCCATCCAATCTCTGCTGCCTGTCATTGTCGGCAAACTTGGTTTCAGTTCCTGCATCGCGGATGAAAACTTCGGTGGAATTGGTTGAATTGATCGTCATTGTCTCCCCGACAATATTGCGACCGTCACCCTGAAAGATGCCATCCAATTCGGCACCACCTGTAAACGAAATATTGGATTCACCCAGAACCCAAAATGAATAATTTGCCAACCTATTTGCCTCGCAAAATCAGTTCCGCGCGTGCGCCCCACTTTGATGTGTGAGAGCATGCATAGCTCTAGTATAGAGTTATCAGGCTCACTTGGTCAATTGCAGCACGGTTTCTCGTCAAGTTTGTCGGCCTGGCGGAGTTGCAGCCCCGCGCTATGGCCCCAGAACGCCAGCCTGTTTTGCTTTTTGACCTCCTCTTGGCGAGGCCTGCGCCCCGATCCGCAACACAGAGCGCGGCGGAAGATTTAGTCGATCGACCAGCGCGGCAGCCCCTTCAAAGCCCGAGCTCACGATAAATTGGGCAGGATCGGTTGGAAAAAACGGACAATGGCCATAGGTTGGATGCACAACGGGCCGCACACCCCAAAGACCAAACCGGACGTTTTATCCAAGGCTGACAAAGTCGCGCAATCGACAAAAGCCGAAACCGCAAGAAGACAGATTAGGAGAATTGGAAATGAAAATACCTTTCTACAATCGTCGGTCCTTTCTGAGAACGGCTTCATATGGGGTTGCAGGCCTTGGATTGATGGCGGGCGGTGTCCCCGCGATGGCACAGAGCTTTGCGCCAACACAGACGATGCGTGGCGGCAGCAACAACTACAGACCCAATGCGCCATTGGTCGACCGGCTCGGCTCGGGCTTTCAGATGTCCGGGATCGTCCGCCGCGCGGGGACAGGTGAGCCGCTGGAGGGCGTCCGCATCCAGATCTGGGCCGCAACAACGCTGGGGGGCGAACGAGAACCGCGCAATCACGGCAGTGTCCTGACACAGGCGGATGGGTCCTATTCCCTGGAGATGGAGCAGATCGTCCCGAATTTCGGCCAGCCGCACGCCCATCTGGCCTATGATGATGACGACTTCGAGACCGTTTTCCTGCGCCCGGTCATGCCAAGCGCCAGTGACACATCCCTGCAAGCGGATTTCAACCTGGCGCCCGCCTAGACCACATGCGGAAACCTCAAGGGCGTTTGGTGACGGCAGCCGTCTGGCTCGGGCTTGCCGGGCTGGTCATCACCCCGATGTTGGTCGCCGCTCTGAGCCCTTATCTGCCAAGCAGAGAGTTTGCCTATATCGCAAGCGGTTTTGCAGGCATCCTCTGCCTCGGCCTCTTTCTGGTTCAGCCCCTTCTGGCCGGTCACTACCTGCCGGGACTGGCGCGGATGCAAGCGCGCCGGTGGCATCGCCGGGTCGGTCTGGGCATCGTTATCGCGATTTTCGTCCATGTCGGCGGGCTGTATCTGACCAGCCCCCCGGACACCTTGGATGCGCTCTTTCTGAGATCGCCCACACCGTTTTCGGTCTTTGGCGTCATCGCAATGTGGGGCACTGTTTTCGTCGCTCTGCTGGCGGCAGCCCGCCGCAGATTGGGGCTGGACTATTCTTTGTGGAAGGTCATTCACCACGGCATCGGCAGCATCGTGATCGTGTCGACCGTGATCCATGCCCTCCAGATCGAAGGCACAATGGGCAATCTGTCGAAATGGGTTATCTGTTGCAGCCTGCTGCTGGTCACGGCCCTTGTGGCTGTTGATCTGCGCCTGCTCCGACGCTCGGTCAAGGCGCGCGACTCTCAGCAAAGCTGAGCCGCCCCCATCGCCAAATGTCGCTGACGCCCTACATCTTTCACGCAAGGACAGATGTTTTCGCATGAGCCCGGCCTGGTTGCCCCGCTGTAGAGGCGGGGACAGGTGGCAAAGAAAAGCCTCTTCTGGTCTCCATTTGCGATACGGTGTCCTGATCGGGACGAGATGTTCTCAACTGTTCGGGAGGAACGACAATGAAATTCATAACCACTTTTCTATGTGCCACAGCCTTGATGACGACGTTTGCTCTTGCGGGCAGCGATACCGGTTGGACGTCCGTTGATGAGGCATCCATCGTCGCTTTCGGTTCGATCAAAAGCGATGATACGGGCGAGGTTCACCAATTCCAAAGCGTGTCCGGCACTGTCTCTGACGCAGGCGAGATTTCAATCTCCATCGATGTAACCTCGGTCGAAACTTACATCGACATCCGCAATGAACGGATGATGGAGCATGTGTTTCAGGACGGTGAAGCCGAGGCAGTATTGACCGGCCAGGTGGATCTGGACGCCGTGACCGGGATAGAGGTCGGGGACACCAAGGTCGTCGAGATGGAAGGTACGCTCACCTTTGGGGGCATTGAGAGCTATGTGGACGCGAACCTGCTTGTGGCGCGTCTGGCTGAGGACCGCGTGCTGGTGACAACCGCGGATTTGATCATGCTGTCCACGGCGGATCTCGGCATTGATCCGGGCATCGACAAACTGATGGAGCTGGCCAGCCTGCCCAGCATCACGCGGGTCGCACCGGTGACAGTGCGGATGGTCTTCGAAAAATAGGTCGGCCTTTGCGCTAAAACCCCCTGCGCCGGCCTCGACGCGCGCGCTTCGGCTTGGGCCCGGTCCGTCGGTTGGGGCTTCTTGTTGGTCTGTTGAGGGGGGCTGCCGCCGCGCGTCAGTCCGGGGTCCGCCGCAGCATGTATGTATCCATGATCCAGCCATGCGTAGCGCGAGCCTCGGCGCGCAGCTTGACGATCCCGGACCCGACCTCATGGAGCGGCCCGGCCCTGAGAAGCTGTTCCTCCATGCCGAGGAAAGCCCCCCACCAGATGTAAAGCGGTCGCTCCTCCAGCGATTGGAAACTGCATTGCCCGTCAAGCATCACCAGGACCGTCTCCACCCCGGCAGGCATCCCGTTTTCCCGCAACTGTTGGCCGGTCGTAACACAGACACTGCCGTCGATGGTATTGAAAGGCACCGCATGCGCTGCCGTCAGCGCCTGTAGTGCCGTGATCCCCGGCACCACCCGCAGCGCAGGTTTCGGCGACAACCGACCCGCTATCCGCAAGGTGCTGTCATAAAGGCCGGGGTCTCCCCAGACCAGCAGGGCAACCGGCCCTTCGACCTCTGCCGCCGCCAGCGTGCTTTCCCAAATCTGCGCAATTTCGTCATGCCATTTGGCAACGCGGGCCTGATAGGGCAGCGTCTCGTCCCGCACCGGCATGTCAAAATCCAGCACCTGCGCTGGCGAGCCGACATCTTGCAGGATGTTCAGCCGCAGCGTGGCCAGATCATCCTTGCCCGGCCCCTTGCGCGGCAACAGAACAGCAGCGGCCTCTCGGAGCGCCTTTGCCCCCTCCCGCGTGATATGTTCAGGTGATCCGGTGCCGATCCCGATGAGCCAGAGCTGTTCGATCATGGTGCGGTCAGGCCTCTGCCAAAGGGCCGTAAAGGATCAGCGCCGGTTTTGATCCGATCTGCTGCGACAAGGTGGCGGACAAGCCCCCGACCGTACTGCGGGTCACCTGCTGTTCATCCGTGCCGACCGCTTCGGCCAGTATGGCAGGCGTGTCGGAGGGCAACCCTCGTGCGATCAGGCTGGCGGCAAGTGCCGGAAAGGTCCGTTTGCCCATAAAGATCACGGTGCAGGCGGTCGCATCCGCCAGCGCGGCGAGGTCTATGTCCTGCGGCAGGTCTCCGTTTGCATCGTGCCCCGTCACAAACTGTACCCGGCGCGCGGTCAGACGGCGCGTCAGCGGTATACCGCAGGCCGCCGCCGCCGCGATGGCCGAGGGCACGCCGGGAATGATCTCGTAGTCGATGCCCGCCTCGCGCAGTGCCACAAGCTCTTCCTCCAGACGCCCGAAAAGGCCGCTATCGCCGGATTTCAACCGAACGATACGCCCGCCGGCCTGCGCGTAGTCGACCAGCAGGCGGCTCACATGATGCTGGCGCGGCGACGGGTGCCCCGCCCGCTTGCCAACGCCCACCAGGTCCGCCCCTTGGCGGGCATGCTTCAGGATCGGCCCGGAGGACAGATCATCAAAGAGAACCGCATCCGCCCTTTTCAGACGGTCCACCGCCTTGAGCGTCAGCAGGTCCGGGTCGCCCGGCCCGGAGCCGACAAAGGAGACAAAGCCGCTCATGCCGCCTCCGGCGTTATCAGGTGGAAAAAGGTGCCCGTGACCTTGCCGCGATGAGAGCCAGTCTCGGGCACAGGCTGGCCGTCGGCGTCAAAGACTTCCGCCAGTGGCGCGTCCGGTTGCGCCAGAATCGTGGAGTAGTGGAACTCATGCCCCCGCAGCGCCTGGCCTGCGTCAAATCCCGGCATGGCCGCCCCAAGGACTGCGCGGCGGTAGCCAAGGTGAAACTTGCGCTTTTCGTAGGACGTGACCAGTCCGAGCAGGCCCGCCATCGCATGCCGGTGGCCTTGCTTGTCGATGAGCGCCTCCCCGAGCGCCATGTACCCGCCGCATTCCCCATGGACGGGTCTTGCCTCGGCATGACGCCGCAAAGCGGTCAGAAAACACTGCGCAGCGGCCAGCCTGCCTGCGTGCAATTCAGGATACCCCCCCGGCAACCAGACCAGATCTGCTGTCGGGTCCGGCACCTCATCCGCCAAGGGGGAAAACGGGCTGATCTCGGCCCCCGCGTCGCGCCACCCCTTGAGCAAATGCGGATAGGTAAAGGAAAACGCAGCATCCTGCGCCAGGGCAATCCGTTGCGCAGGCGGGGAGGGCAAGCTGCCGGTCTGCCCCCCGCGCACAGAATTGGCAGCGGCCCGGATCGCGGCCAGATCGACATGCTCGCGCAGGAAATCGGCATAGCCCGCGATGGCGCTTTCAAGGTCTGGATGCTCGACCGCCTGAATGAGACCAAGGTGCCGCTCCGGCAGCGTCAGATCACCGCGCCGGGGCAAAACGCCCAGAACCGTGATCCCCGCCTGATCCATCCCCAGACGCGCCAGACGCTCGTGTCTGGGGCTTGCGACCCGATTCAGGATAACCCCCGCAAAAGGCAGATCGGGCGCATAGGTCTGAAACCCCAAAGCGGTGGCGGCAGCCGATTGCGCCTGTCCGCCCACATCCACAACCAGCACCACCGGCCAGCCAAGCCGTCTGGCGGTCTCGGCACTGGAGCCAAAGCCGGTCTGACCTTTTGTCGCGACGCCATCGTAAAGCCCCATCGACCCTTCCGCGATACAGATATCCGCACCGTTCATCTGCGCGGCGATGCCATTCAGCAGCCTGTCATCCATCGCCCAGGTGTCGATATTGAACGAAGCCCGCCCGCAGGCCGCCCGATGAAAGGCCGGGTCAATATAATCGGGCCCCGATTTATAGGGCTGCACGACCAACCCCTCATCCCGCAGCGCGCGCAACAGCCCCAACATGACTGTGGTTTTGCCGGTCCCCGAAGAGGGCGCGGAAATCAGAACACCGGGGGGCGTCTCAATCATCGCCATGCCTCCATTCAGACCAGGGGCTATCCGCTGTTTGCGGACGGTACCGCCGGTCATACTCCGCCGCATAGAGCTTACTATCGGCAAAGCCTTCGCCCGCGAGCGACGGCCCCACGAAAATCAGCGCGGTGCGGGCAATTGTGGGATCCAACGCGACCTCAATGGTGCAAAGCGTGGCGCGTATGATCTTTTCATCAGGCCAGGTTGCCCGAAAGACAACGGCCACCGGGCAATCCGCACCGTAGTGCGGCGTAAGGTCTTCAACCACCCGCGCCAGATTGCCGATCGACAGATGCAAGGCCAAGGTCGCGCCTGTCGCGCCGAAATTGGCGAGCGTTTCCCTCTCCGGCATGGTGGAGGCGCGGCCTTGCGTGCGGGTCAGCACAACCGACTGCGAGAGCCCCGGCAAGGTCAGCTCCTGCCCCAGGCTGGCCGCGGCAGCGGCAAATGACGGCACACCGGGGGTGACGGTATAGGGGATGTCCAGGGCCTTGAGCCGTCTGATCTGTTCGCCCATCGCGGACCAGACGGACAGATCACCCGAGTGCAGGCGGGCCACATCCTGCCCCTGCGCCGTTGCCGCTGCGATCTCTGAGAGGATCGCATCAAGGTCCATCGGCGCGGTGTTCACGATACGGGCGTCTTTGGGGCAATGCGCCAGTACCGCCTCGGGCACCAGCGATCCGGCATAAAGGCACACCGGACAGGACGCAATCAGGTCCCTCCCCCGCAGCGTCAACAGATCCGCCGCCCCTGGCCCCGCGCCGATGAAATGAACCGTCATCTGTCCTCTCCTTGGGCCAGGGCACAGGTCGCCCGACCATCTGTGGATATGACCCGCATGACAAGCAACTGGGCCCGCGCGCCTGCGGCGGCCAGCGCTGCTGCTTCGGCGACGGACCCCGTGCCGTGGGCGGCCCGAGACGCGTCGGATTGCGTCACGGTCTGCTGCGCTGCCAAGGCCGCGGGCGTCACGGCCAGCATCGCCAGGTCGTGCCCTTTTGCAAAGGCAACAAACACATCTTCCACGGCTTTCCCCTCAACTGTCGCAACGCCATCCGGTTGCAGCCCGGCGCAGGCCAGACTGAACGCATCTTCAAGACTGTCCCGGGTGACCGAGCGCCGAAATCCAAAGCCCGCGACAATCACAGCACCCCGCTCCATTGCACCACAGGATAGGCAGGCTTCCAGCCCCGTTTTGACCCGAGCGGGTGTCCGGTTGCAATCTCTATCCGCATCAAACCCCCACCCCGGTCGGTCTGAAGCTGCGTCAACAGCGCTTCGCCCTCAAGTGTCACGGCATTTGCCACCACACGGGTTCCGGCAGACAGACAGGCGCTCAGCGCTCCGATCATCTCCTCGGATACTCCGCCGCCGATGAAAACCGCATCGGGAACCGCGAGCCCCGCCAGAACGTCAGGCGCCTGCCCCACGACGACCTCAAGCCGGTCGGCGCCGAGGTTCTGGGCATTGGACTTGATGAGCGCCACACGGTCGGCGCGGGGCTCGATGGCAATGGCCCGACACGCGGGGTGCGAGAGCAGCCATTCAATCGCGACCGAGCCCGAGCCCGCACCGATGTCCCATAAAAGCTCTCCCGGTTTGGGCGCCAGGCTTGACAGGGTGATCGCGCGCACGGGGCGCTTGGTCATCACGCCGTCGCTTTCAAAAAGCCGATCCTCCAGACCTGATGCACAGGGCAGCGCCGGCCCGATGCCTGCCACCTCCACCGCGACACAGACCGGGTGCGCAAAGCTGTGCTGGTCCGCGTCCTGCACCCTCAGGCGTGTCACCTTTTCGCGCAGCCCGCCGAGCGCTTCGAAGGCCGTCAGTGTGCTTTGTCCAAAGCCCTGTTGTTCCAGATAGTCTGCCAGTTCCTGAACGGCCTCTCCGTTGCGCAGCAGCACCAGCATCTGCCTGCCCGCCGCCAGATGCGGCCGCAGTTGCGTGAGTGGCAATGCATGCAGACCGAGGCACACGACTTTTTCCAGTGCCCAGCCCAGCCTGCTTGCCGCCAGCGAAAAGGTGGACCGTCCCGGAAAGGCCCGCCAGTCGGAGGGCGCGAAATGACGCGCAATCACACTGCCCGCCCCGAACCAGAACGGATCACCGGATGCCAGGACAGCCACCCTTTGTCCCTTGAGGGTCTTCAGACGCGCGATCCCATCGGCAAAGGGCACCGGCCATGCGATCTGCGGGACGCGCACATCCGACAGCAAAGACAGATGCCTTTTGGACCCCATGATCACCTCTGCCGCCTCCAGCGCCTTGCGGCTTGCACCGGACAGGCCATCCGGTCCATCTTCGCCCAGACCGATGATCGTGATCCAAGGGGCCTCAGCCATGACGCCGAACCTGCTGATACTGGGCGGCACCACCGAAGCCACGGCTCTGGCCAAAACGGTGGCCGACGCGGGTCTTCGCGGTATCGTGTCCTTTGCCGGTCGTGTGGACCGCCCGGTGCGCCAGCCGCTGCCGCAGCGGATTGGCGGTTTTGGCGGGGTGGCCGGACTGATGAGCTTCCTGAAAGATCAGAGCATCACCCATGTGGTGGACGCCACACACCCCTTTGCCGCGCAGATGAGCCGACACGCGGTGGCTGCGACCAAGGCACTGGATCTGCCGCTGGTGGCCTTGACCCGTCCGGCATGGGTACCGCAAACCGGCGATATCTGGCATTCTGTTGCGGATATCGCCGGGGCTGTTGAGGCGCTGCAGCGTCCCGCCGCGCGGGTCATGCTCGCCGTCGGGCGCATGCATCTGGCAGCCTTCGCGCCCAATCCGCAGCATTTCTACCTGTTGCGGCTGGTCGATCCGCCAAAGACCGCGTTGCCGCTGCCCCGGACCGAGGTTCTCGTCTCGCGCGGCCCTTTCCGGGAGGCCGAGGACAGCGCCCTGATGCAACACCACCGCATCGAGATCGTCGTGTCGAAAAATGCAGGTGGCACCGGAGCCTACGCCAAAATAGCGGCAGCCCGCGCGCTGAAGCTGCCGGTCATCATGATCGACCGCCCGGCCCTGCCGGACCGGATGGAAGTCGCAACACCCAAGGCCGTTTTGCGGTGGCTGGCTCATACATGCACCGATCTGGGCGTGTAGACGATGGGGTCGCCTTCGCGCTCGATCCGACGGGTCAGCGACGATCCCACCAGAACAACGGTGCGCATATCGGCCATCTCGGGGGTCGCCTCCGCAAGGGTCGCGACGCACATATGCTGATCCGGGGTCGAGACGGCACGGGCAAAGATCACCAGACGTTCAGGCTCGCAGGTCTCGCGCAGAACATCCAGGGCGCGCCCAAACCCCTCGGGCCGGGCGCGGGAACGTGGGTTGTAGAACGCCATGGCGAAATCCGCCTCGGCGGCCAGCCGCAGGCGCTTTTCGATCACCGACCAGGGTTTGAGGTTGTCACTCAGGTTGATCGTGCAGAAGTCATGCCCAAGCGGCGCACCCGCCTGCGCGGCGGCAGCCAGCATCGCGGTGATGCCCGGCAGCACCCGGATATCAAGGGCGCGCCAGATGGCAGGCCCGGCCTCCACCGCTTCAAAAACCGCGGAAGCCATGGCAAAGACACCCGGATCGCCTGAGCTGACCACCAGAACCTGCCGCCCCGCCTCTGCCATCTGCAGGGCGTGTCTGGCCCGTTCAAGCTCCACCCGGTTGTCGCTTTCATGCAGCGTCAGCCCCGGACGCGGGGAGATGCGGCGCACATAGGGAATATAGCCGACGACATCGGTGGCCTGCTCTATGGCCTCGGTCACCTGAGGGGTCACGAGGACGTCAGCCCCCGGCCCCAATCCTGCGATGGCAAGCCACCCTTTCATGGTCTGCGGCCCTGCCCATGGACCAAGATGATCGAGAAATAAGGCAGCGTTTCGGCATCGCAATCGGCAAGACGGCAGACTTCTTGCCCTTCCATGCTGGCGTATTTCACCAGCACCGCACGATCTGCCTTGCCCGCGGCGGCCAAAGCGCGGCGCACCTTGGGCAGGTTGCGCCCGATCTTCATGACGACCAGCGCATCCGCCTCCGTCATGGCGCGGGTGAGCGCGTCCTCACTCAGGGTGCCCATCACGGTTGAGAGGATATCGTCCCCCCAGGTGATCGGCGCGCCCGAGGCTGTCCAGGCGGCGGACATGCCGGTGATCGCCGGGACAACTTCGACCGGAATACGGTCCTTGAGGCGTGTGTAGAGATGCATGAAAGAGCCGTAGAAGAACGGGTCTCCTTCGCACAGAACAACCGTATCCCTGCCACTGCGCACCAAGGCTTCGAGATGGGCGGTGCAGTCAGCGTAAAACGCCGAGAGCACCTCGTTATACCGAGGATCGGTCAGCGGGATTTCGGTGGTGACGGGATATTCCATCGCAAAGATGGCGGCGTCTTCGGGCATCATCCCCTCGACGATCTTGCAGGCCCGCCCCGACCGGCCCGCCTTGCGGAAAAAGGCGATGTCGCGGGTATTGCGCACCAGGCGGTTCGCCTTCACGCTCATCAGGTCCGGGTCGCCGGGCCCCAACCCCACTCCATAGAGCTTCGCGGTCATTCGGTCCGACTCGCTATCGCATTCATCGCGGCGACCGTGATGGCGCTGCCGCCCAGCCTGCCCTTCACGATGATCGACGGGGCGGGATTGGCCGCCCACAGCGCCTCCTTGCTTTCGCGCGCGCCCACGAAACCCACCGGGCAGCCGATGATGGCGGCGGGGCGCGGGCAGGCAGGGTCTTCGAGCATCTCCAGCAGGTGGAACAGCGCGGTCGGCGCGTTCCCGATGGCCACCAGCGACCCCTCCAGTCGGTCGCGCCACAACTCAAGCGCCGCCGCCGACCGGGTGGTTCCCAGATCAGCCGCCAGCTGCGGCACACGCGGGTCGCGCAACGTGCAGATCACCTCATTCTCGGCAGGCAGGCGCTTGCGCGTGACACCTTCGCTGACCATATGGGCATCGCAGAAAATCGGCGCGCCGTTTTCAAGCGCCGCCCGTGCCGCCGCCACCATGCCGGGTGCGACCCTGACATGGCGTTCGAGCCCCACCATCCCCGCCGCATGGATCATCCGCACCACCACCTGTTCCGCGTCTGGCGCAAATCCAGCCAGCGCCGCCTCGGCCCGAATGGTGGCAAAGCTTTCCAGATAGATGGCGGCACCGTCTTTTTCGTATTCGTAAGGCATAGCTACCGGGCAATCTCTTTCGCAATATCGTCACGAGACAGACCTCGGACGGATGGCGCATCCCACGCTGTGCCGTTGCGCACAAGGTCAAAGTAGCCATCGGCACCGACCAGTGTGAGATCGGCGGAACCGGGATGCGCGCATCCTTTGGCACATCCCGAGACATGCAGTGTCTGCCCCGTAGGCATCTTGCCTGAAAGCGACAGGGCAAGCGCACGGGTCTCGGCCTGCCCTTGGCTACACTTGGGCAGTCCCGGGCAGGCATGCACCCGCAGGGTGGCATCCCCGGGGTCGCAAACAAATGCCTCGACCCGTTGCGGCGCGGCCCCTTCAAGCACAAACAACCGCCATGGCGTCAGCCGGAGGCCGGTCCCCGCACCCTCCGATATCAGATGTGCCAGCGCGGCGGCATCTATGGCCCCGAAGGGCACACCGTAGACCGCCCCGATCGCGTGGACTCCGGGTTGCAGCATCGCGCCCGGCGCGCGCGGCCGCGCCCCCTGAAATCGGGTGGGCAAATCTTGGGTTGCAAGATGGCGCGCCATGCGGCCCGCGCGCGCGCCGCCCGTGTCCACAAACCACAGCGCCAGCGCCCGCAACATCTCGGGCGCTGTGTCCTCGGTGACGGCCACGCCCGTGTCCGCGCCATCCGCCCGCAGGATCAGCCCGACCTCCTGCCCGCGTTCGAACCGGAAATCCGCCGACGCCTTTGCCAGCAGGGGCTGCGCGCCGGTATCAAGCGCGATGCCCATTTTTGCGGGCAGGTCCGGAAGCGTTGCAAGACTGGCCAACAAAACCTTGTAGAGCCACGCAGTCAGGTCGTCCTGACCCCACTGGGGTGTGGTGAGGATGTTGCGCCGGGCCTCCTGCGCCGGGGTGGCGTCCAGCAGCCCCGCCGCCATCAGCGCCTCAAGCAAATCGGGATGCCCGGCCGCGCGCACCCCGCGTAATTGCAGATTGGCGCGGGAGGTCAGATCGATAATGCCATTGCCATAGGTCTGCGACAGGTGGCACAGGGTCAGCGCCTGTGTCCGGTCAAACCGGCTCATGTGAGGCCGGACCCGGACGATCAGACCATCCCCCGACATCATCGGGCGATGCGCACCGGGGCACCAGCCCTTGACCGTAGGTGTGGCGGTCATTCTGCCGCCTCCAGCGAGGCAAGGATGGAATTGCGCCGCGATGTCCAGAGCCCGGCCGCATGCAGCGCGGCAAAGCGGTCGCGCATGGCGGCATGGGCTTCCGGGTTGGCATCGGCCAGAAAGGCTGCGACCTCGGCATCACCCAGGGTTGCATCGTAATAAAGATCAAAGAGATGGTCCGGGACCACCTGCGCGAGCTGCGCAAAAGCCGCCATGTTCTCCAGGGTTGAGGCGATCTCCGCCGCGCCACGGAACCCGTGCCGCCGCATGCCCGCAATCCAGTCGGGCTGCACCGCGCGCCCGTGTACGACCCGCGCGATTTCTTCGGTCAGGCTGCGGGTGCGCGGCGCGTCGAAATCCGTGGCGTCAAGATGATAGAGCCCGGCGCGCCCGCCCGTAACCGCTTGGGCCGCAGCGAAGCCCGCCTCATGAGTGGCGTAATCTTCGGCCAGCAGCACATCGGTTTCCGGCAAATCCTGAAGGTGCAGGAAGGCCTTGGCACCGACCACTCGCGCGCGCAAACCTGCCGCGTCCTGCACGGCGTTATCCCCGTCCACAGCCCAGCTTGACGCCGCCAGCCACGCCTCCCCCGCCGCCTTGCGGGCATCCTCAGAATAGTCACCGATATGCGCGCCCATCGAGACCCCGAAATGGCCCGGCGCGGGGCCAAAGACCCTCGCACCTGACTGGCCGACATAGGGGTTCCAGTCGGGGGCCTCGTCGCGCGCTGCCAGCGCCCGCACCGCCTGAGCAAAGAGGGCCGTCAGGGTTGGAAAGACATCGCGGAAAAGCCCCGAGACGCGAAGGGTCACGTCCAGACGCGGGCGGTCCAGTTCGGTGATCGGCAGCACTTCGATCCCCGAAACCCTTTCGGATTTTGCATCCCACCGTGGGCGCACCCCCAGCAGGCTGAGCGCCATGGCAAACTCCTCGCCGGCCGTGCGCATCGTGGCAGAGCCCCAGAGATCGACCACGAGGCTGCGGGGCCAGTCGCCCTCGTCCTGCAGATACCGGCGCACGAAGTCATCGGCCAGCCGCTGCCCCTGGGCGTAAGCCGCCCGTGTCGGGACAGCCCGCTGATCGACGGTGTAGAGGTTACGGCCCGTGGGCAGCACGTCCTGCCGCCCGCGGTAAGGGGACCCCGAGGGGCCGCCCTCAATCCGCTTGCCATCCAGCGCATCCAGCAGCGCCAGGCGTTCCGCCTGCGAAGAGGCCTGCGCATCAAAAGGTGTCTGACCGGCGGGGGCGCGTCCCCAGATGTGCAACCCGTCACCGAACTGGCTGTCCTTGACGTCGCAGACAAAACGGTCGATGCGGGTGATCGCCTCGGCGGCACAGGACACGCCCGCCAACCCCAACTCGTTTTCGACACCCAGGGCCTGCGCCTCCTGTCGGATATCTTCCTGCAAGCGGTCGCGCCGACGCGGGTCAAGCCCGTCCGCGTTGGAGAACTCATCGAGCAGCGCCTCCAGCCGGGTCAGCCTTTCGGGCGTTGCGGCCTGCCGCATCGGTGGCGGGATGTGCCCCAGGGTCATTGCGCCGATGCGGCGTTTGGCCTGCGCGGCCTCGCCGGGATCGTTGACAATAAACGGATAGATCACCGGGCTCGCGCCGGTGAGCAGATCCGGCCAGCAGCTTTTGGAGAGTGCAACGGATTTGCCCGGCAGCCACTCCAATGTGCCATGCGCGCCGATATGCACGATCACATCGACCTGGCGCTGCAGCCATAGATAAAAGGCCACGTAGCCGTGACGCGGCACCCGTGCCAGATCATGGTATTCTGCGTCCCGCAGTTTTGGCGTACCACGCTCCGGCTGGAGCGCGACAAGCACCTTGCCACGGGCAAGGACCGGCAGCGCGAGACTGCCCTGTTCAAATGCCGCATCCGCTTCCGGGTGCCCCCAGGCGGCGATCAGATCGGCCTGCGCAGCGGCGGGAAGCGCAGCCAGGGCGCGTTTGTAGTCCGCCAGTGGCAAGGGCGTTGCCGCGGCTTGTAGGTCATCGCCTGCGATCGTGCCGCCGGTATCATAGCCTGCCATCTTCAGATCATCGAGAATGGCATCTGCCGAGGCGATGGCGTCCAGCCCCACCGCATGCGCGAGGTTCCAATCCCGCCCCGGATAGGTGGAAAGCACCAGCGCTACCCGCCGTTCAGAGACCGGCGTGACGGACAGGCGATGCCAGGCGGCGATGCGGTCGGCTGCCGCCGCGATCCGCTCATGATGCGGGGTGTGGACGTAGCGGGAAAACTCAAGATGCGGATCGCGCGCCTGCGGCTCCTTGAAGGACGCGACCCCGGCAAAGAGCCGACCATCCACCTCCGGCAGCACCACATGCATCGCCAGATCGGCAGGTGACAAGCCGCGATCCGCCGCGGCCCAGGCCGCCTCTCCGGATGTTGCCAGCGCGATCTGGAAAACCGGCACGCCGGGGGCGTCCAGCGGCGAGGCCCCTTGCGCCCCCTGCCCGGAAAAAGATGTCGCATTCACGATGGCCGCAGGATCCAGATGGCGGAGCTGGCGCGCCAGCCATTCCGTGGCCCCCGGTGCCTTGAGCGAGGGTGCAAAGAGGCCCATGACCTCGAAACCCCGCTGGCGCAGGGCCGAAAACATTGCCTTGATGGGGGCAAGGTCTGCGGCCACCAGATAGGAGCGGTAGAACACCACGGCAATCAGGGGCTTGACTTGGCCGCCCGCAAGGACCGGGCAGCTCACCCCATGTTCGGGCGTCCAGCCGCCGACAAAGGGCAGTTTCTTGGCGCCCTTGACCGGACCGGCATAGAGGCCAGACGCCAGCGCCATCTGTGCCAGCGCCGCCTGCCAGGCCACCACCCCGCCGGTGTCGCAAAGGTGCTGCAACCGGCGCAGGGTCGAGACCGGCAGCGTAGAGACCGCATCCAGGCTGGGGTCCACCCGACCGTCTGCGGGCAGCACGGCAAGGGCAATGCCTTGCTGCCGCGCCAAGGCTTCGATCTGTTGCAGCCCGTAGGGCCAGTAGGGCACCCCGCCAATGAGACGGATCAGGATGCCGCGCGTGCCACTGAGGGTTTGCTCCACGTAGGTATCAACCGACAGCGGATGCTTGAGGGCCGCGATATTGGCCAGCCTGAGACCCGGCAGTTTGCCATCCGGTCCGCCGCCCTTGTGCCAGGCCTCCGCCAAAGCCCCGAGGTCTGAATCCGAGAGGCTGAGCACCACCAGATCCGCCGGGCTTTGCCCCAGATCGGTTGGTGTCTCGGTCTCTTCCAGACCGTGGCTTTCGCGAAAGACGACATGCATGAGATCTTACTCGGCCGCTTCCCGCGCGGGGGCCAGCACGGAGCGGATCGCTTCGACGTCGATATCGTCATGCTCCGCAATCACGACCAACCGCCCGGCGCGCGGCTCACCCGCGCCCCAGGGCCGGTCGTACTGATGCCGCACCCGCGCGCCCACGGCCTGCACCAGCAGGCGCAGGGGTTTACCGGCCACGCAGGCATATCCCTTGACCCGCAGGATGTTCTGGCTCTTGGCCAGATGCTCGATCCGGTCCACAAGATCCAAAGGATCGGTGAATTCCGGGATGTCGATCACCACGGATTCAAAATCGTCATGTTCGTGATCGTCATGGCCATCGTGATGCGACGGGCGCGCGTCCATATCGTCTTCGGCAGCGGCCTCGAGCCCCAGAATGACACGCGGGTCGACCTGACCTTCCGCAACCTCGACCACCGGGATGGGCCGAGGGCTTTCGGCGGCAATCACCGCCTTGGCCCTGGCCAAGCCCTCTGGCCCGGCCAAATCCGGCTTGGTCAGCAGGATGATATCGGCACAGGAAATCTGATCGCCAAAGACCTCGGACAGGGGCGTTTCATGATCAATGCTGTCATCCGCCAGCCGCTGCGCGTCCACCTTGGCCACATCCATGGCAAACCGGCCCGCCGCCACGGCCTCGGCATCTGCCAGTGCGATCACGGCATCAACGGTGATTTTCGAGCGGATATCGGGCCAGTCAAACGCCTTGAGCAGCGGTTTGGGCAGGGCCAGCCCGGAAGTTTCGATCAGGATATGCTCGGGGCGCGGGTCCAGCGCCATCAACGCCTCGATCGTGGGGATGAAATCATCCGCCACAGTGCAACAAATGCAGCCGTTGGCCAGCTCCATGATGTTTTCCGCCGGGCAGTCGGGGATCGCACAGCCCTTGAGTATTTCGCCGTCCACACCCACATCGCCGAACTCGTTGACGACAACGGCCAGCCGCTTGCCACCGGGGTTCTGAATGAGATGAGAGATCAGTGTCGTCTTGCCGGATCCCAGAAAACCCGTGACAACAGTGACGGGGAGTTTTGCCAGATCAGTCATTGGGGGTGTCCTCCTGCGGCGGAATGCGCGCGATACAGTTGCGTTTGAAATGCTCCGGGCGCGTGCGCCACGGGATCAGACCATCCGCGGTCTGATGATAAAGACCCGCGCCTTCGATCAGCGTGTCCAGATGCGACACCTCGTGCAGATTTCCGTACACATAGGTCCACTTTTGCGCCCCGCCGCGCAAGGCGACCGAGCATCCGTAATCGCAGTTTTGCAGGCATTCGACGGCGCGTACGGCAACGCCCTGCGGCAGAGCGCGCGCCTTGAGGGTCTCGAACAGATGGGCACCGGGGCGCTCACCCTCCTCGGTGACCTCGGTGCCGCGTTTGCATTTGATACAGACCAGAATCTCGGTTTGCTCAGGCATGCAGCACCCCCGAATTCACCAGGCGGGCTGCCGTGGATACAGCATCAAGTAACATCGTCTCTCTCTCCTCCGGGACACCCCGCCCGGGCCAGCATTGCGTTTCAGGATGGCAGGTCTCCTGGCTCACGGGTCACGGCCCATCTGCGCCTTCCCGGCCCAAGGATCGGACCAGTGGCATGGTGCAGGTGCGCTCTCCGCTTACAGTTGCGGGGGCAGCCGCGGCATTGCACCGCGTTCCCTTTTGCGCCTTGGGATCGAACCAAGGCAACCATCAAATCGTGCAGGCATTGTTCAGCCACGGCGGCAGATGTCAATGGTTGACGCTGCCCGGCGCGCATGCATTTTGAGGGCGAACCCACAGTTAGGATCATCCCATGACCGACGAGAACGCCCGCCACGCCGAAAAGATGCGCAAGATCAAAGCCGCGCGCGACAAGATGATGGAGACCAAGACCGAGGAAAAAGGGCTCATCATGGTGCATACCGGCGCGGGCAAGGGGAAATCCTCTTCGGGGTTTGGCATGGTCATGCGGTGCATCGCGCATCAGATGCCCTGTGCCGTGGTCCAGTTCATCAAGGGCAACTGGGACACGGGCGAGAAGTCGTTCTTGCGGGGACGGTTTGCCGAGGAGTGTCGCTTTTTCGTCTCCGGCGAAGGTTTCACCTGGGAGACGCAGGACCGCGAGCGGGACATCGCCGCGGCCCAGAACGGCTGGAAGATCGCCAGGGAACAGATCCTCGACCCCGAAATCCAGTTCGTGTTGCTTGATGAGATCAACATCGCGCTGCGCTACGACTACCTTGATATCGACGAGGTGGTCGATTTTCTGCTGCACGAAAAGCCCCGTATGACCCATGTCTGTCTGACCGGGCGCAATGCCAAGCCGGAATTGATCGAGGCGGCGGATCTGGTGACGGAAATGAGCCTCGTGAAACATCCTTTCCGCGACGGGGTGAAGGCGCAGAAAGGCGTCGAGTTTTGAGCGCCCCGGCCTCATGACCCGCGCGATCATGCTGCAGGGCACCGGCTCTGACGTGGGCAAATCGGTGCTGGTGGCGGGGCTCTGCCGGGCGGCAAGACAACAGGGGCTGTCGGTCGCGCCGTTCAAGCCGCAGAACATGTCCAACAATGCCGCCGCCACACCGGATGGGGGCGAGATCGGGCGCGCGCAGGCGCTGCAGGCGCTGGCCGCCGGTCTGAAGCCGCATACGGATATGAACCCCGTCCTGCTCAAGCCCGAATCCGAGACCGGATCGCAGGTCATCGTGCAAGGCAAGCGTTTCGCAACGGCCCGGGCACGCGATTATGCCAAGCTCAAGCCGCAGCTTATGACCCATGTGCTGGAGAGCTTTGAGCGGCTCAAAGCCCGCCACGATCTGGTGATCGTCGAGGGAGCTGGCAGCCCGGCCGAGGTCAACCTGCGCGCGGGCGACATCGCCAACATGGGCTTTGCGCAGGCGGCAGGGGTGCCCGTGGTGCTCTGTGGTGACATCAACCGGGGCGGTGTCATTGCCCAGATCGTGGGCACGCAGGCGGTGCTGACGCCCGAGGATGCGGCACTGGTTCAGGGCTTCCTCATCAACAAGTTTCGGGGTGATTCCAGCCTCTTTGACGATGGCTACGCCTTCATTCAGGACCAGACCGACTGGCCGGGGTTTGGCGTGATCCCCTGGTTTGACACGGCCTGGAAGCTGCCTGCCGAGGACGCCTATGACATCGGCACCCAAGCGCGGAAAGACGGGTTGCATGTCGTCTGCCTGCAACTGGCCCGGATCGCCAATTTCGATGACCTCGACCCGCTGGTGCAGGAACCCGGCGTGCGCGTGACCATGCTCCGCGCGGGCCAGGCGCTGCCGGGCGATACGGATGTGGTCATCCTGCCGGGCAGCAAATCGACGCGGGGCGATCTGAGGTTTCTCAAACAGCAGGGATGGGATGTGGATATCAAGGCGCATCTGCGCCGCGGCGGCCACGTGCTGGGGCTGTGCGGCGGCTACCAGATGCTCGGCACTTCCGTCGCAGATCCTGACGGGATCGAAGGCCCCCCCGGTACGGATGCGGGGCTGGGGTTTCTGGACGTCACTACGGTGATGACATCCGACAAGCAGGTCCGCCCCACGTCGGCCACGCATTGCGCCAGCGGTCAGGGCTTCACCGGCTACGAGATACATCTGGGCCAGACCGAAGGCGCCGATTGCAGCCGGCCCTTTGCCCAGGTCGGACCCCGCTTTGACGGGGCCATCAGCCCCGACGGCCGGGTCAGCGGCACCTATCTGCACGGGATGTTCAGTGATGATGCGTTTCGCGCGCTCTGGTTGGCCGAATTTGGCGTGAAACAGCAGGTGACCTATGCGCAGAGCGTGGACCGTACCCTCGACGGGCTGGCAGAACATCTGCGGCAGCACGCCGATGTCGAGGGCCTGCTGAACCTGAAGGTGTGATCCGTCGCCGCCCGGAGAAAACCCCGGGACAGCGACAGGCCCGGCAGACCTCAGGTCAAGGCACGGCGTAGCCTCGGTAGCCGCGAGAGCACCAAGGTATCGAACGCGAGCACCGCCAGCAGGGTGATCCCCGCCATCGGGAAGGCCAGTGAGATGGCAAGGCCCACGAGCACGGCCCCCTGCCATACCGGCATTTCCTTTGGCATCGGCGGCGCGGCCAGCCGACCCGCCCCTTCGGGACGCCGTTTCCACCACATCACCACGGAGCTTACGCAAAGAAAAAGCACCGACAGGCAAACCAGCGTGTTGGCAAGTACGCTCCACAGCCCCAGCGTGCCCATGTGCAGTGCAATCCCCACGGCCATGGCTTTGCCCGCCCATGAATAATCCTCGTAGCGCACATCGGCCAGAATCTTGCCAGTGAACTGATCCACATGCACCGTGCGATCCGACATCGGGTTGACGCTGTCGTTGCTCATGGAATCGCGGCTCATGGTCCAGACCCCGGCGTCGGACCCTGGCAGGTTGAGCTGATAGCGCCCGTCAAAGCCAATCTGGCGGGCCAGCGCATCGATGGTGTCGAGGGTCAGCGGCGTTCCGGCCTCCAGCACCGCCACGCCAGACAGGCTGCCCGAGGCAGGCATCGGCGTTTGCTCAAGCACCCAAGGGACCTCCTTGCGGTTGTGGTTCATGCTGGCGTGGGTCTCGTCCGACAGCGGAACGTTGTCCCATTTCTCGGCGGGAAACTGGCTCCAGGCCTGTACCATCTTGCCGCCCCAGATCCCCGCCCAGGACAGCCCGGAGATCAGGAAAAATACCAGAAACAGCGAGAGCCAGAACCCCAGAAACCCGTGCAGTGACTTCCACAGGGCGCGTCCGGGACCAAAGCGCGGCCAGAGCACCGCACGCCAACCCTGCCCGCGCGGCCACCATAGATAGAGGCCTGTCGCGATCAGCACGAGCCCGAGCGAGGCGGCAATTTCAAGCATGCGGTCCCCGGTCACCCCCAGCATCAGATCACTGTGCAGCCCGTCTGCGAAATCATACCACCCGCTCCGCCGGGGATAGGCCTGCAGGACTTCAGCCGTATAGGGGTCCAGGGCCACCATGACGGCATCCTCCTCAACGTCCACCCGGAAGATCGCGGCGAGATCCGCATGCCGGGGCGACACATACTGGATCAGCGTGCCGCCCGGCACCGCCGCAAGGGCCGCTTCTGCCTGAATGGAGACAGCCAGCGCAGTCTCTTGCGGCACAACCGGAATACGTTCCCCGTCGCGGCCATCGATGAAGGCGATCCACAGCATCATCATGCCGGTCACGGCCAGAAGCGCAAAGAACGGGATCACGAAGAGGCCGGCGTAGAAGTGCCAGCGCCAGGCCGCAAAATAGAGCTTCTGCAGGCCAGTGCTGTCGGTCGCGGGCGGATTTTGGGTCGGGTCAATCGAGACCATGGTCCGAGCCCTCTAGTTTGTCGCGGCGGGGTCAGATTGACCCACACCGTGATTGGAATGGTCGATGTCGCCCGCGCCGTCCGCGCCCCGCGCCTCCACTTTGAAGACGACCTCGACGGGGCCTGCCCGCTCGAACATCAGCGTTGCGGGGATCTCTTCGCCGACCTCGAAGGGGTCACCGTTCAGCCCCATGAACATGACATGCAGCCCGCCGGGCTCCAGGGCCACGGTCTCGCCTGCGGGGATTTCAATGGTGTGGACATGCATCATCCGGGCAATGCCGTCTTTTTCCTCGGTGGTGTGCAGCATGACCTTTGGAAAATCCGCCTCGACGCCCACCAGTTGGTCGGCTTCGGTGCCGCTGTTGGTGATCGTCATGTAGCCACCCGCCGACATCGCGGTCCGGGCGGTTTCAAAGGCCATTGGATGGTCGATGGTTAGGGTGCCCGATGTGAACTCGTGGGCCACGAGGGATGTGCCTGCACACGTCAGTGCAGCACAAAACGCAAAAACTGTGCGTTTCATAGCATTTCTCCATGCTTGGATGAACCAGAGCTAAGCTGGTCAACGAAAAGTGTGAAAAATTCTCTGCGGCTCAGGTCGTCGGGGGGGCCCGCGACGCATGCGCGTGATCCAGCAAAAAGGACAGCGAGACCCTTGGAGCACTGGGTCCGGCAGCTGCTGGGCGGGCCATGGGCTGGGTGCGCTCAAGGCTGGTGTACGCCGGCAACATCGCCGAGCTGACGAGCAGACAGGCTTCGCAAATGCCAGGGCCTGTCCCGCCGTCGGCAAGATCGCCGCAAAGATCAGAGAGCGCGCCACCCGCCTGAACGTAGGCCTGCAACGCGGGGTCCAGTTCTTGCACGGCGGTGCGATGCGCAAAGCCCACACCGCTCATCGCAAAGACAAGAGCGAGGACAGTGAAAAGCTTTAAGACAGGGACAGCGGCACGCCAGTTCATGATCGAAATGGTAGCCGAATTGCCAACACCCCGCCATATCTAAAATGCACTGCGTCAGGCGCGTGTTGTGCGTCAGACCCTGGAAAGGGGCCAATCGGCCCATCTGGCACCCGGATGCGCATCTGCACCATCTGAAGGGACTTTTCACCAGCTTGTCACAGAAGCTTTGCAGAAATGTCATGGCGTTGCGCCACGGCAGACAGAGGTAATTTAACAGATGGAGATTTCCTTATGTCGCACCGCCTGCTGATGCTGAGCACGGCCATGGCCCTTGTCTCTGGCCCCGACCTGGCAGAGATGAATTTCAACCGCATCGCGTCATTTCCAGTGGCCCAGAATACACCGGAGGCCGCAGAAACCTCCTCCGAGATCATCGCGACCTCGGCGGATGGCATGACACTGGTCTACACCGACAGCCCGGCGGAGGTATTGGGGTTTATCGACATCACCGACCCCGCCAACCCGACAGCCGCAGGTGTCTTTGACATGCCGGGCGAGCCCACATCTGTTGCCGTGATCGGTCAGACCGCCTTTGCCGGGGTGAATACCTCGGAGGATTACATCAACACCTCCGGGCGGCTTCTGGCCATCGATATGAACACCAGAACCGTTCTGGCGGCCTGTGAACTGGGCGGGCAGCCCGACAGTGTGGCCGTCGCCCCCGATGGCAGCTTTGTGGCGATCGCCATCGAGAATGAGCGCGATGAGGATCTCGGTGACGGCCGCGTCGGCCAGATGCCCGGCGGCTTTGTCAGCATCGTGCCCATAAGCGACAACAGTCTGGACTGCGATGGCATTGTTGCGGCAGATATCACCGGTCTGGCGGAGGTTGCCCCCGAAGACCCCGAGCCCGAATATGTCTCCATCAATGCGGAGCGTGAGATCGTGGTCACGCTGCAGGAAAACAACCACATGGTTGTGCTCTCCGCAGCAGGCGAGGTGCTCAGCCATTTCTCTGCCGGGTCGGTGGATCTGGAGGGCATTGACGTTGATGAAGAGGGGGCGCTGACCTTCGAGGCCCGCCAGCCGGGCCGTGTTCGCGAGCCCGACGCGGTCACGTGGATCGATGCCGATCACTTTGCCACCGCAAACGAAGGAGACATGGATGGCGGCAGCCGCGGCTGGACGATCTTCCATCAGGACGGCACGGTTGTCTACGAGAGCGGCGTCTCCTTCGAGCATGCGATTGTCGAGATCGGCCACTATCCAGAAAGCAGGTCAGCCAACAAAGGCGTGGAACCGGAATCCGTGACCTTCGGGGTCTATGGCGACACGCCCTACGTCTTTGTCGGGGCCGAGCGGGCATCGATTGTGGGCGTCTACGACGTCACCGATCCGACCAGCCCGGTGCTGGAGCAACTGCTGCCCTCGGGCATCGGCCCGGAGGGTTATGTGGCCATCCCCGCGCGCGGTCTGCTCGTCTCGGCCAATGAGGTCGACGGTCGGCAAGACGGCGCGGCCGGCAGCCACGTGATGATCTACGAATACCAGGACGCCCCCGCTGCCTACCCGCATCTGACCTCCGCCGGGATGGAAAACCTGACCGGTTGGGGGGCGATCTCCGGCATGGTGGCGGAGGACGAAAGCGGGTTGATCTATGCGGTCAACGACAGCTTTTATGCCCTGCAGCCGACGATCTTTACCATCGATCCCAGCCAGCAACCGGCGCGCATCATCAAGGCCACCCCGGTGACACGCGGCGGCCAGCCGGCGCAGCTTCTTGATATGGAAGGCATCACGCTCGATGGCGCGGGCGGTTTCTGGATCGCCTCGGAAGGGCGCACGGATCGGCTGGTGCCCCATGCGCTCTACCATGTGGATGCCAGCGGGGAGATCACCGACTACGTGACGCTGCCCGCAGAATTGCAGGCCGTCGAACGCCGCTTTGGCTTCGAAGGCATCACCCGCGTGGGCGACACACTCTGGATGGCCGTGCAGCGCAGCTGGCAGGATGACCCGGAAAACACCGTGAAACTGGTGGCCTACAACATCGAAACCGAAGAATGGGGGGCCGTGCATTATCAGACCACCGTCCCCGAAACCGGATGGGTCGGCCTGTCGGAGATCGTGGCCCATGGCGATCACATCTACCTGATCGAGCGCGACAACCAGATCGGTCAAGCCGCCGTGACCAAGATCATCACCCGCGTCGCGATGGACGAAATGCAGCCCGCCGCTTTGGGTGGCCCCTTGCCGGTGGTGACGCATGAGCTGGTCGTAGATCTGATCCCCTATCTGACCTCTACGGGCGGCTATGTTCTGGACAAGAGCGAAGGCCTGGCGATCATGGAGGACGGCACATTCTGGGTGTCGATGGACAATGACGGTGTCGACGACCATTCCGGTGAGACCATGTTCTTTTCCGTCAAACCAGACACGGCGATGTAAGCCGTTCAAAAGCACGCTAAGACCCCTGTGCAGAGGCTGCGCCGGGGTCTTTACGGCTCCGGGCGCACCATGCTCACTTGGGCTTCAGATCGTTGTGCACCACGTTAATCTTGACGGTGATCCGGCCAAGACCAGCCACTTTGGCCACACAAATCCGGTGCCGACCGTCATCCAGCGCGATGCGCCCCTCCCGTCCGATGTTCACCAATGGGGGATCCTTTGCGTCCATCCGGTAACGCCCAGCCAGGCAGTCCGCATAAAGCTGATCGAGAAAACGCAGCCGCCGTATGACCTTGTCCTCCGCGTTGTAGCGGCTGGGTCCCTTGGCCACCATCCAAGCATACCAAGCCGTCTCCCGCCAGTCCTTGCCGTGATGGAAATGCTCCCTTAGGGCGGTCAGGAAGTGATAATTCTCCAGCGGGACCATGGCCGTACTCTGGCCCCTGCCGCCCTCATAACGCGCGCCCCAAAAACAGGCCTTTTCGCTGATCGCATCCCAATCCCCGCTGATCCAACCCTGATCTGACACGGCAGCGCCCGGCCTTACTTTGTGCCACTCCGGGAATTGAATGAATCCGATGGCGGCGGGGTCCATCTCTACGATCTGGCCCGGCACCAAAGCAGGCGCCTCCCCCTTCCGCTCAGGCGCGGTCAGGCTTTTTTTTTACACAGGTGGTAAAGGATGCGGTGCGGTTCCTTGCGGGTATGCTCCAGCACATCTTTTGCCTCAACGGTCCAATCCTCCCCCAGCACAGAGGCAAAAAGCGCCTCATGCCAGGCCGCCGCCGCCTCCACATCGTGCTCGGTGAAATCGGGGGCGGGCTGTCCCTGATCCTTGTAGCGCGCATGCCGCGTGCTGCCTTCGATAAAGAGGGTATCGGTTTTCCTGCCGCATTCGGACAGAACGGATCGCATGACCTCTTCTCCATCGAAGGCGTAGATGCGGTGCAGTACGCTCAAGAGCAGAATGGCGCTCCACTGCGGGCTGTTTTCAAAAAAGGCGGGTGAAACGCCCACGCGCATGAAAGCCGAGGTGTCGCCCTGAATCTTGCGTGCGGCGTTGAACTCCTCCTGCATCTTTTCGACACCAATGGCGAAATGCCCAAGCTCACCGAGGTATTTTGTCGTGAACCCGGTATTGGAGCCCACATCCAGCACCCATGAATTTCGGTGCGGCAAGCGGTCGGCAATCAGCTTGTTGCGCTTTTCAAAGCTGGCGTGCTTGTTGTGAAATCTCAGCACCTGCGGTCCTCAATGCGTTGCGGGATATGGCGCCTTCTGCGGCTTTTGCACCCTTTGGGCCCGCCCCGTTTGGCGCACCCTACAGGCAGGATGCGGGCTTCGCCAAGGGCTATATCATCGCGCAGTCAGCCCTCCGGGCGTCAGTCAGCACGTGCGTCGCGCACCCAGGCAACAATGGCCGCGCGCGCCTCCGGCTCCATCCGGATCGCATTCGGAGGCGGCATGGCATGCGATACACCTGCTTGCAGATAGATCTGGCTGGCCTGCCGCGCCACATCAGCTTCGGTCTCCAGATAGACCCCCTTTGGGGCCCACTGCATGTTTTCCCAGACCGGCTCACGCGCATGACACATCGAACAGTTTCCAACCACGGTGTCATAGACCTCCGCAAACCCTTGCGCGGCGGCGAACCGCTGCTCGTAGGATGTCAGCGGGCGCGTCTCGGCTTCTTCCCATGTTTCATGCCCGGGGACGGTCGACAGCCAGGCAATCACCAGCATGAGCAGAACCGTCACACCCCAGGTCCAATGCGGCCCGGCGCCGGTGGCGTGCAGGGTATTGAAGTAATGTCGGATCGTGACCCCGGTGAGGAAGATCAGGCTGGCGATGATCCAGGCATATTCGGTGCCAAAGGACAGCGGATAATGATTGCTCAGCATCAGGAAGATCACCGGCAGCGTGAGATAGTTGTTATGGGTGGAGCGCAGCTTGGCAATCTTGCCGTATTTGGCATCGGGCGTACGGCCTTGCTTGAGGTCTTTGACCACGATGCGCTGGTTCGGCATGATGATGAAGAACACGTTGGCCGTCATGATCGTGGCGGTAAAGGCCCCAAGGTGCAACAGCGCCGCCCGGCCTGTGAAAATCTGATTGTACCCCCAGGCCATCACCACGAGGATCACGAAAAGCAGCAGCATCAGGGGGGTGGGGCTGTCGCCCAGTTTCGACCGGCAGAGCGCATCATAGAGCAACCACCCGACAGCCAGCGACCCGCCGGAGATCACAATACCCTGCCAGAGCGCCAGATCCGCCCTCGTCGGGTCCAGCAAGTAGAGCTCCCCGCCGACCCAATAGACGATCATCAGCAGCGCCGCCCCCGACAACCAGGTGATATAGCTTTGCCATTTGTGCCAGATCAGGTGCTCGGGCATGTTTTCGGGGGCCACGAGATATTTTTGGATGTGATAGAAACCACCCCCATGCACCTGCCATTCTTCGCCGTGGCAGCCGGCGGGCAAATTGGCGGCTTTTCTCAACCCCAGATCCAGCGCGATGAAGTAAAACGATGCCCCGATCCACGCCATGGCGGTGACGACATGCAGCCAGCGAACCGAAAACGCGATCCAGTCCCAAACGATTGCCAGGTCGTACACGGCTCACCTCCGACGTTTCAACGATGCCGCCAGTCTAGGCGGCAGGATATTGTTCTGGTATTGTCATTAATTATCAAGCAGCCTCAAAAAAATCGGAACAATGTCTTATCTGGATAACATTCGCACCTTTGTGCGTGTCTATGAATTAGGCAGCATGTCCGCTGCGGGGCGGGATTTACGGATCTCTCCAGCCGTGACCTCATCCCGGATATCGCAGCTTGAGGACCGTTTGAGCGTGCGCCTGTTCCAACGCACGACACGCAGCCTGACGCCCACTGAACAGGGTAAGGCGTTTTACGGCGGGGCCTGCCAGATCCTCGAATCGGTCGAAAACGCCGAGGCACAGGTGGTCAATATCACCGAAAACCCCCGAGGGGCGCTCTATGTCGCGGCCCCGTTAGGGGTCGGGCGGCGGCTGATCGCGCCACAGGTGCCCGCGTTCTTGCAAGAATACCCGGAGGTCAGCATCCGGCTCAGGCTCACGGATCGCAAGGTTGATCTGACGACCGAGGGCCTTGATCTTGCGTTTTTTCTGGGCCAGCCCGAAGACAGCACTCTGCGCATTCGGAAAATCGCCGATGTACCGCGCGTGCTCTGCGCTGCCCCCGCCTATATCGCAGCGCGTGGGCACCCTGAGTGTGGGGAGGCGCTGGTCACAGGCCACCATGAATGTCTGAACCTGCGCTTTCCCGGCGCGACCGAATTCCAATGGCGGCTGCAAACGCAAGATGGCCCCAAGCGGTTCGCGGTCACCGGGCGTTACGAATCCGACGACGGCGATGTGCTGACCGACTGGGCGCTGTCCGGCCAGGGGATCGCGATGAAACCGGTCTTTGAAGTGAGCGCGCATATCGAGGCCGGGCGGCTTGTCCCCGTGGCCACAAAGACCCCGCCGGAGCCGATCCAGATGGCCTGCCTTTTCACCCATCGAAGGCGTCAGGACCCCAAGACCCGGCTCTTCATGGATTTTGTGATTGACCGCATCGCGCGGGCCGTCCGCGGCGAGGCACTGCCGCCCTAGCTGCCGCGATAGGTGGAATAGCCAAAGGGCGACAGCAAAAGCGGGACGTGATAATGCGCCGCCGCTGACACCCCGAACCGCAGCGGGACCACATCCAGAAACCGGGGGCTTTCGGGCGGCATACCACAGGCATCGAGGTAGTCACCTGCATGAAAGACCAGCTCATAAACGCCGGTCTCGAACACCTCGGCGGACAGGATTGGCGCGTCCGTGCGGCCGTCGGCATTGGTGACCAGCGTCTTGAGATGCTGGCGCTCGTCTCCGGCGACCCGGAAAAGGTCAATGCGCAGCCCCTCTGCCGGGCAGCCGCGTGCCGTATCGAGCACATGAGTTGTCAAATAGCCGGTCATAGCGCCTCTCGTTTTTCTATGCTGGTTTTATAGGCAGACTGTCGCGGTATAGGCAAAGGATCTGCGCCAAGACACTCCTTTTGGGTTTTTTTGAAAAACAAACGGATTGTTTTGGATTACTGCTAAAGGGCGACATGCAAAGGAACATCGCTTGACCCGCTACCCCCGAGATATGACCGGATATGGTGCCAAGCCGCCCAGGGCGCAATGGCCCGGAAACGCAAGAATTGCTGTCCAGATCGTGCTCAACTACGAAGAGGGCGGCGAGAACAACATCCTGCACGGCGATCCCGCGTCCGAAGCTTTCCTGTCGGAAATCACCGGTGCGCAGCCCTGGCCCGGTCAACGGCACTGGAACATGGAATCGCTTTATGAATATGGCGCACGTGCCGGATTCTGGCGACTGCACCGGATGCTTCGGGACCTGCCGGTGACCGTCTACGGCGTCGCCACGGCGCTCGCCCGCGCACCTCAGCAGGTGGCCGCCATGACCGCCGCCGGTTGGGAGATTGCAAGCCATGGGCTCAAGTGGATCGAGCACAAGGACATGCCAGAGGAGGAAGAGCGCCGCCAGATCGCAAAGGCGATCACATTGCACACCGAAGTTGTCGGGACAGCGCCGCGCGGATGGTACACCGGGCGCTGTTCCAGCAACACCGTGCGGCTGGCGGCGGAGACGGGGCAGTTTGCCTATGTGGCCGACAGCTACGCCGACGATCTGCCCTATTGGATGCAGTTTGACGAGCGCGATCAGCTCATCGTGCCCTACACGCTCGATTGCAACGACATGCGCTTTGCAATCCAGGCCGGTTTCACCAATGGCGGCCAGTTCGAAGACTACCTCAAAGACAGCTTTGATACGCTTTACGCCGAAGGGCAGGCCGGGCTGCCCAAGATGCTGTCCATCGGTTTGCATTGCCGCCTCACCGGGCGCCCTGGACGGGCCGCCGCACTACAGCGCGTGATCGACCACTTCAAATCCCATGAGGACGTCTGGTTTGCCACCCGGCTGGAAATTGCAGAGCATTGGGCCAGGCACCATCCACCCAGGACAGAGCTGCGCCCGTCCGAGATGGACCGCGAGACCTTCGTCGCCGAATTCGGCGGCATCTTTGAGCACAGCCCCTGGATTGCGGAGGCCGCCCATCGGCGGGAATTGGGCCCAACGCATGATGGGGCGACAGGCGTGCATCAGGCACTGACCCGTATCTTCCGGGCCGCCCCCGTCGAAAAACGCCTTGCCGTGCTCACCGCCCACCCCGACCTGGCGGGCAAGCTGGCGGCGGCAAAACGGCTGACGACGGCCTCCACGGCGGAGCAGGCATCGGCCGGGCTCGACGCGCTGACCGATGCCGAGCGCGCGCAGTTCACAGCGCTCAACGATGCCTATACGGCCAAGTTCGGCTTTCCCTTCATCATTGCGGTGCGGGACAACAGCAAGACCTCAATCCTTGAGGCGTTTCAGCGCCGTCTCGACAATGACCGCGACACAGAATTTGCCGAGGCCTGCCGACAGGTCGAACGCATCGCCGAAGTGCGCCTGATCGAGAAACTGGGCCCATGAGCGGGACACTCGTTCTTGAGACGCTGACGGCCAAGGCTTTCGCACCTTTCGGAGATCTGCTGGATGTATCAGGCCCGCCGGATAAGATGATCAATCAGGGGCTCTGCAAACGGTTCCACGACCGCGCCCGGATCGAGATCACCGACGGTCGCGCCGGGATCAGCCTCTTTCAGGCCGAACCGCGCTCCTTGCCGATCCTGCTCGACATGGTGGAACGGCACCCGCTGGGCAGTCAGGCCTTTCTGCCCATGAGCCTTGATCCCTTTGTCGTGGTCGTGGCCCCCGATGAAAACGATGCACCGGGTCGGCCAAGGGCCTTCATGACCGCGCCGGGACAGGGCGTGAACTACCACAAGGGCACGTGGCACGGCGTGCTGACGCCGCTGAAGGCGCCGGGGCTTTTTGCCATCGTCGACCGGATCGGCGCGGGCCCGAACTTCGAAGAACACTGGTTTGAAACCCCGTTCACGATCACGAACCAATCTGCTTCCACCGGCCCATAAACCGGCCTCATCTTTCAGAAGGAAGGACACAAGATGGCTGACACATCCATTGGAACACCCGGGCAGCTCCGCGATCCCAATTACACCCCGCCACTTGTCAAAGCAGTCCCGCTGGGCGTCCAGCACGTCTTGGCGATGTTTGTCTCGAACGTGACCCCGGCCATCATCGTCTGCGGTGCCGCGGGCTTCGGGTTTGGCTCGAACAGCCCCGACTTTCCCCAGATGATCTACATGATCCAGATGTCGATGTTCTTTGCAGGCATCGCCACGCTCTTTCAGTCCATCGGGTTTGGCCCGGTAGGCGCCCGCCTGCCCATCGTGCAGGGCACCTCTTTTGCCTTCATTCCGATCATGATCCCGCTGGTGGCGGGCAAAGGCGTCGAGGCGGTTGCCGTTTTGATGGGCGGCGTCATCGCCGGCGGGTTTTTCCACGCTTTCCTCGGCCTTTTCATCGGCAGGTTACGTTTTGCCCTACCCCCCTTGGTGACCGGGCTGGTGGTAACCATGATCGGTCTGGCGCTCGTGAAAGTCGGCGTGCAATACGCCGCCGGTGGTGTCCCTGCCATCGGGACACCGGCCTACGGCTCGCTGATCAACTGGAGCATGGCCGTTGTGGTCATCCTCGTCACGCTCGGGCTGAAGTTCTTTGCGCGCGGCATGCTGTCTGTTTCTGCCGTGCTCATCGGCCTTCTGGCAGGATACGCCTTTGCCTTTGTGTTGGGCGAGGTCAGCCTCGGCAACGTGGGCACGGCGTCCTCCTTTGCCCTGCCCAACCCGCTGCATTTCGGTGTTGAGTTCACCGTGGCCGCCGTCCTCGGGTTTTGCCTGATGTCTTTCGTCTCCGCCGTTGAAACCGTGGGCGATGTCTCCGGCATCACCAAGGGCGGGGCGGGGCGCGAAGCCACCGACCGCGAGATTCAGGGCGCGACCTTCGCCGACGGCGTCGGCACGGCGATATCGGGCTTTTTCGGGGCGCTGCCCAACACGTCGTTCAGCCAGAATGTGGGCCTGATCGCGATGACCGGCGTGATGAGCCGGGGTGTGGTGACGATCGGGGCGCTTTTCCTCATCCTCTGCGGGCTAATCCCCAAGATCGGCGCGGTGATCTCCTCCATCCCCATCGAAGTGCTGGGCGGCGGGGTGATCGTGATGTTCGGCATGGTGGTGGCGGCTGGCGTCTCGATGCTGTCGGACGTGCATTGGAACCGGCGCAACATGGTGATCTTTGCCATCTCTCTGAGCCTCGGTCTTGGTTTGCAACTGGAACCGGGTGCGCTGCAACACCTGCCCGAGACCGCCAAGGTGCTGGCGACCTCCGGCATCCTGCCGGCCGCCCTGATCGCCATCGTGCTCAATCTGATCCTGCCCGAAGAGTTGTCCGACACCGCAACCGAAGAGGTCTCAGGCGGCCTCTCGGGTCACGGCGAAGGGTCTTTGCCCGGCCGCGACCGCCGCTGAAACCAAAGGCCATGCCGCGAAAGGGTCCGATCCGCAGATCGGGCCCTTCGTGTCAGCAAAACCCTGAGTTTACGGCCCTCTAGGTCCCGATCACCGGGGCAAGAGACATATGACGATTGACGTCCTTGTAGAGCAGATAGCGGAACTTGCCCGGCCCGCCTGCATAGCAGGCCTGTGGACAGAACGCCCTGAGCCAGATGTAATCCCCCGCCTCGACCTCGACCCAATCGGTGTTGAGCCGGTAGGCCGCCTTGCCTTCGAGCACATAGAGACCGTGTTCCATCACGTGCGTTTCCAAAAACGGGATGACACCGCCGGGTTCAAACGTCACGATCGTGACATGCATGTCATGACGCATGTCCTTGACGTCAACAAAGCGCGTGGTGGCCCATTTGCCGTCTGTATCAGGCATGACATCCGGGGCGATATCCTGCTCCCGCGCGATCACCACATCGGGAGGCGCAATCCCCGTAACGGGCACATAGGCCTTTCTGATCCAGTGAAAGCGCAGCATCTGCTCCGAGGTATTGTGCAAAGACCAGTCCGCGCCGGGGGGCAGATAGGCATATCCGCCCGGCTCAAGCCGGTGGGCTGCCCCCCCCACCGTCAAAGACGCCACACCCTCAACGACAAACAGCACCGCCTGAGCACCGCCGTCGCCCTCAGGGGCGTCCGAACCGCCGCCCGGTGCGACTTCCATGATGTAATGGGAAAAGGTCTCGGAAAAACCACTTAGCGGTCTGGCCAGCACCCAGAGCCGTGTGTCGCCCCAGAACGGCAGATAGCTGACGACGATGTCCTGCATCACGCCTTTCGGAATTACCGCATAGCTTTCCGTGAAAACAGCGCGGTCCGTCAAAAGCTGGCTCTGACCGGGGTGCCCGCCTTTCGGGGCATAGTAAGGCGTGGTCATAAACGCTCCTTTGCGGCTCGGTCCTGCCGGCCAATATGGGGCGGATCTGACGTGCAGACCAGCCTCATTCGGGGCACAGCTCCTTTCGTAATCATTTGAAAATCAGTGGTAAATATCTGGGCATTAGAAACAAGGGGCATGGACACAGCCAAGCGTCAAGGGGCGTCAATTCGATTTGAAGGACATGGGTGTTCAACGGCTCGTACGCATCCGGCAAGGGGTCGGCTAGGACCTCTCAACACCCGGCATCCGGCCCCCCAAGCCCATGCATGTCCGCGTTTCTTTGTGTCGGCGGTCATCAGCGCGTTTGACTGACTGCATCGCTTTTCAGTCTGCCCTGTGCCGGAACGCTGTGATACGCCTTATGTCAAAGAGTGCAACCACGCGCCAAACAGGAGCCCTTCATGCATATAACACGCCGCCACTTTGGGATGGGTGCCCTTGCGTTCGGACTGTCTGCCTGTGCAAGCAGCCCGTTGGTCAGCCCTCGCAGTTCTGCCCTGCCGGACGACCTCAAGCCGGTTGCAAATCAGGCCTACAGCGCTTGGGTCAACAGCTTTCAGGGGCGCGCAAGAGCGCGAGGCATATCCCAGGATACCCTCACGCGGGCGTTCCGCGGCACAGGGTATCTGCCCGGCGTCGTCCGGCGGGATCGCAACCAGACCGAATTCAAAAGATCACTCGAAGACTATCTGTCCATCGCGGTCTCGGATGAAAGGGTGAGCAAGGGGCGGGCGGCCTTTGCCCGCTATCGCGACGTCTTCACGGCCCTGGAAACAACCTATGGCGTCGATGCCGAGATCATCGCGGCGATCTGGGGGCTCGAGAGCTTCTACGGTGAGCGGCGCGGCGATGTGCCGGTTATTTCGGCCACGTCGACCCTGGCCTATGACGGGCGGCGCGGGGCGTTTTTCGAAAGCCAGTTGCTGGCCGCCCTCAGGATCGTGCAAAGCGGTGACATTACCCCGGACCGGCTTGTCGGCAGCTGGGCGGGGGCCATGGGGCACACGCAATTCATCCCCACCTCCTACCAGTCCTTTGCTGTGGATTTCACCGGTGACGGGCGGCGTGACATCTGGTCGGAGGACCCCAGCGACGCGCTGGCCTCTGCCGCTGCCTATCTGGCGCGGAACGGATGGGTGCGGGGGCAGCGCTGGGGAAGCGAGGTTGTCGGCAGCGCGGGCGCGGGGACGATCATTCAGCCCCAGGCAAACGGGCCGCGATTTGCCGTCACGCAAAACTTCCGGGTTCTCAAACGCTACAACAACTCCGACGCCTATGCGATTGGTGTCGGCCATCTGGCGGACCGCATCGCGGGCGCCGGCCCCCTGCGCACCCCCTTTCCGCCCGATGCCAATGGGTTGACGAAAGACGATCGGATTGCGCTGCAACGCGGTCTGACGGCGCGCGGATTTGATACCCAAGGAGCCGATGGCGTGATTGGCCCGAACACCGAGAGTGCCATCCGCGCCTACCAGGCGAACCGCGGGTTGCCCGTGACGGGTCAGCCGTCGCAGACGCTCCTGCGTGACCTATCCTAGATCACGGGCGCGCAGTGCGGCGCACCTCTTTCGCATCGCGCCACAGCGCATAGGAATACAAAACAAGCGCCAGCCAGATGAGGGGAAAGGCGATCATGCGCGCCTGTCCGAAAGGCTCTCCAAAAACAAAGACGGCGATCAGAAAGATCATCGTGGGCGCAATGTACTGCAACATGCCAATGGTCGACAGCCGCAGCAGTTTTGCCCCGTTTGCGTAGAGCATCAAGGGGATCGCCGTGACCAGCCCGCAGCCCAGCAGCAACCAGGTGTCAGTGGCCTCTCCGGTCATGAAATGGCCACCGTCCTGCAGACCAAGAAACACCACGTAAAAGACCGCCGGTGGCGTGAGCAGCAGCACCTCAAGCAGGAACCCCTGATTGGGCCCAACGGGCAGCGACTTTTTGAAATAGGCGTAAAAACCCCATGAAACCGTGAGTGCAATGGCGACCAAAGGCACCGACCCGCTCTCCACCGTCAGGATCACCACCGCCGCAAGCGCCAGCAGGATCGCCGCCCATTTCAGCCTGTTGAGCCGTTCGCCCAAGAGCAAGGCGCCCAGAAAAACACTGAAGAGCGGGTTTATATAGTACCCCAAAGCCGCATCAAGGGCATGCCCGGAGACGATCGCCCAGATATAGACGCCCCAGTTGATGGATATCAGGGTGGCCGTCACGCAGCCCATCGCCAGCGTCCCAGGAGAGAGCAGCGCCGCACGAAGCTCTTTTGTCCGCCGCAAGGCGATAAGGGCGACAGCGGCAATGGGCACCGACCACAGAACCCGGTGCGCCAGGACTTCAAACGGCGAGATATGGGACAGCGCCTTCATGTAGATGGGCAGAAAGCCCCACAGAAAATAGGCTGAAACCGCGAACCCAAAGCCCCGCGGGCTGTCAGCGTCGGTCGATGTCACGATGCGGTTTCCTGTGTCTGGATGCTGGCAGACGTCCAGCCCGCGCACCTAAACGTAAAACGGGCAGCGGTGCAATCGCTGCCCGATCTGTCAGATCATGTGCCCCTGATTATCCCTGACCAATCGGGTAAAGCACCACGCGGGTGTTCATCGGCACGCGGTCGTAAAGCTCGATCATCTGATCGTTTATGAGCCGCGCACATCCGTTGGATACACGCCGACCGATGGTTTTTGGCTCATTCGTGCCGTGGATACGCAAAAATGTGTCGCCCCGCCCCCGCGTAAACAGATAGAGGCCCCGCGATCCCAGCGGGTTGTTGATCCCTCCCGGCATGCCGTCCGCAAATCTGGCGTAGCTTTCGGGGTCGCGTTCGATCATGTCCGGCGTTGGTGTCCAACCGGGCCATTCTTTCTTGGCGCCGATGTAGAACTCCCCCGCCTCATAAAGATCCGTTCGCCCGATCCCCACCGCATAGCGGATGGCCATTTTCTTGGGCAGCGTCCAATAAAGCGCGTACTGGCCCGGATCGACGTGAATTTCATAGGGTGCGAGCTCATTCTTGATGCGCACTTCACGGGGCAAAAACTCTTCCGGCATATTGTAATCGGGCAAAGTGGTCGGAATGGCCGCCCCTGCCCCAGCAGCGCCACACAACACAATTCCACATGCAGAACCTTGCAAAAACTGACGACGTTTCAATGATCTCTCCAACTAAATGACTTTACACACTTTTAGCATTTACGGGTCTTCCGCACGAAGCCTTAGCAAAAACATCGTTTTCACAAAATAGTTATGAGAGCGTTTCGATCCAAAACGCCTGTAAATCAAAGCTAACAAATCCTTACCTTTCAGATGCGACCGCAGGTTTTGGGCGCTGAAACACGCCAAGACGATACGTGTGGTCTGCGGGTTTACACGGAGGCTCTACCGCCTGCGTTGCTCAGACCAGCAAAGAAGCGCGGGCTGTGGCGCAATGTATGTGATGGCGGTGTAAACTCATGAGAATACGGCTCCTGAAACAGGTGAGTCGCCGCCTCCGATCTCGTCAACACGCCACGGTTGCACGTGCAGGCTTCGCCCAATTTCTACCAAAAAGCGAAATGCGCCCTGTGATGACCGGCGCTAACAGCGACCCGAGTGCCGCGCAACTATCTTTCACTCTTTGACTGGCAATATATTGGACTCGTTAACTTTTGGCGTGTTGTCGCACTTGAAGTTTACAAAAATTAAAATGATCGCAAAATAATTTTACAAAATAAATTAGTTTTATCAGATATATAGTTATTTCTTTTCAATTCTGTCGTAAACATTTCTTCAACTAAAGACCCACGCAATAATTTTGCTGGCCAACGACAGGATTGCCTTGTCACCGATTGGAGGAGATCGAAATGACCACGAAACATACCCCCCACGTTAATGCGCATCAGTATGAGGAGATGTACGCCACCTCGCTGACGGATTCTGAGGGTTTTTGGGGTGCGCAGGGGGATCGTGTGGCGTGGATGCGGCGGTTCACGCAGGTGAAGGACGTGGA
>NZ_JACNMO010000012.1 GCF_020622345.1 Roseobacter weihaiensis
AGTTATCTGCGGCGATCCGGGCAAGCTTTCTACGCTCGGATCGAACCTATGGGGCGCGGCGGGTTTGGCACGATCTTCTCGAAGAAGGTTATTCCTGTGGTCTGCATTGCGTTGAGCAATTGATGCGGCAAGCGGCCTTCAGAGCCCGTCCAAAGCACCTCGGCGCAAAGGGGGGCATCACCAGCGTGCTGCGCACATCGCACCAGAGGTGCGTCTTCTATTCTTATTTGGCGCGCCCATGGCGCGACGGGATCCGCGCTCACGCACCATCCTCACATCCACATGATCGTCCGGGGCGTGGCTTGTCACCCGACGGCACGAGGTCGGTCGCTTGCAAACGTGCTTGCGCGAGAGTTCGAGGCAGATGGCCCGAACCAGACATGCCCTCTCGGCGATGCAAGCATCGCCTGTCAGGGAATAGGGGGCAGACTTCACATGTGTTTGGACCGCGGACGGTTGGCTCTATGGTGCGGCCGTCATCGATCTGTTCTCGCGGGTGCGCCATTGGGCTTGAACCAATGGCGCATCAATGGCTCACCGTCGGCTGACCCCTCCCGGCAGATTGCTGCGCAATCGCCTGCCGGGCAATGGATAAGCGATCAAATGACGTCTCAGATGGTCACGGACGCCTTGATAAGGGCGATCTGGCGCAAAGCTCGACCAAAGGAGCTGCTCCATCACGCGGACCAGGGCAGCCAATATACCCGCGCCCCATTCCAACGGCTGATGGCAGACCACGGCATCACATGCGCGATGAGCCGCTCTGGCAACGTTTGGGACACTGCCGCGATGGACAGCGTCTTCTCATCGATGAAAACCAAAAAATAACCCACCTACGGGCTTGCGCTGGTGGGATTTGCGATATGCTGCGCCAAGTACTGAAGTACAATGTCTTCCTTGATGGCACGTTGGTCGGTGAGAAATACCCACGTCCCCAAAAGCGCCTGCCCCAGTAGCGCTTTTTGAGCTGCGGGAACGCGCGCTGCACTTTGTGGGACGATCTGCCTTTAAGCAGCCGCACCAAGTCCCTCACCGCCAGCTTTGGCGGCACCGATACGAACATGTGGACGTGATCGACCGACAGCACACCGCAGATAATATCCACGCCCCTTTCTCGGCAGACTTGGCGGCAGATGTCACGGACCCGCAGCCGGATACAGCCGGTTAGCACCTTATAGCGATACTTAGTTGACCAGACAATGTGATAGCGGTGGTAGAAAACGCAGTGGCTGCCGGTGTCTTGTCGGGAAAGAACAGGGCATAACTGAGGCGCCGAAATCGACGGTTGGAGACCCTTCAGTCGCATTGGGCATCATCAAACCCGGACAAGGCGTGTCATTCCTGCCGGAAATCTTTGCAAAGCCGCTGGAAAAAAGTGGTGACCTCGTGAGGGTCCGTCCGGATCTGTCTGGTCCGGATGTCGAGATCTTCGCGTGCTTTCCTCCAAAGCGAGCAAGCGTTCCGGCGGTTCGCGTCTTCATTGACATGCTCGTAGATTTTGCTCGCGACAGGGCGCGGCTTGACGATTAGGTTATGTGGCCTTTGTCATTGATGTGTTTGCGCGGCGGATTGTAGTTTGACGAGCAAGCTGCACGGCACATGCAGGGTTTGTTCTGGATGCTTTGGAACGGGCCATTCATCAACGCAAACAAGCGCAGGACCAACTGGTGCATCATTCCGATCACGGATCGCAATATTTATCGATTAAACCCGATGATTTGATGCGCTACGTTCAGACTGGATTAGATTTCTGCGTTCGTAAAAATGGAGCGCTGAAACGGACACGCCAGTGCAGTTGGACACCTCTACTATCGTCATTTCTGCTGTCAAAGTTTTGCTCCTTCACGCTTGACCTCAACTTAAGTTGAGGCCGTATCTTCGGTGTAAGTCAAGCTGACGGAGGGAATGAACCGCGCCGGGTTTTCCGGAGGCTCCAACTCCTGAGTAGGATGGAGCATCATGAGCAAGACAACGAACAAGTATTCCCTCGAAGTCCGCGAACGAGCTGTTCGCATGGTCGTGCACAACGCAGGGCAGCATGAGAGCCGCTGGTCGGCGATCCTGTCGATTTCTTCGAAGATCGGTTGCGCGCCGCAGACTCTGAACGAGTGGGTCAAGAAGGCCGAGGTTGATCGGGGTGATCGTGCCGGCATCACGACGGCGATGGCCGAGAGTGCGGGGCGGTCGCGTAGCGATCAAATGATCCGGGGGATCATTTGAAGGCCCAAACGAAGGCCTTGGATGAAGCAGGCCAATGAGATCCTTCGAAAGGCATCGGCATATTTTGCCCCCGCTCTCATCGCCGCAAGCGGCGACTGCCGCGCAGCGAGACGGAGCTCGACCGCCGGTCCAGGACATGATTGCCTTTATCGAGGAGCACCGCGACGCCATCGGGGTTGATGGGGTCGCTGCCGGCGGGTGCTGCCCAAGCCGGCAAATGGGTCGATCTCTTGCAAACGGTGACGGCAATGGCTGCGCTTTTTGCGATTCAGTTCAGCGTCGCGTATGCGCGTCAAAGATCAGATCGTTTGGACACTGCAGTTCAAAATGCCCCTGTCCTGCTGGTGCGAGACGGCAAAATTCTTCGCGCCGCACTGCGCCAGACGCGTGTCACCGAAGGTGATCGCAGCCCGAAGCCCGCAGTGCCACGTCCAGCTTATCAGTCACATCTTCGGCCTTCATTGTCGTGCAGAGCTTCCAGGCGATGATGTACCGGCTGTAATCGTCGAGGATCGTAGAGAGATAGAACCAACCCCAGCCGATGACTTTGAGATAGGTGAAGTCGGTTTGCCCGCTGCCCGGCAGTCGCCGCTTGCGGCGAAGAGAGGGGGAGCTGGTTCGGGCGTGAAGTCTTGTCCCTGAACTCGTCGGCAGCGGACAGAACGACGTAAGCCGGCCTGGTGATGAGGTCATAGGATTTGAGGATACGATACCCGTTCGTCGAGTGATCCGTCCACTGGACGGATTACTGATTCTCCTTACCCTCTGACACAAAATACTTTTCTGTGTCGGTAAAGCACACGGCCAACTCGCGCGGCGACAGATCGCTTTCCTTCAGCGCCAAGTCCTTGATCTTCTCTCGGATCGGTTCAGGGATGCGGTTCCAAACCAGTGACGGTTTGGGACTGCGATCCTCGAGTGCCTCGGGGCCTCCAGCCAGATACCGGTCATATCCCGTTGACCGACAGGTGAATGTAAGCATTCACCGAGAGGCGGCGATAAAAGGTAGTTCTGGGAACGCCGAGCTTGTCCAGATCAGGGATAAGGGCAGCCGTGACCAAAATCTGACAATCATGTTCATGGTAACCCCCCGCGCGCGGTCCGCCACAGATGACACACAGCGCGCCTTGGCCCCCTGCTAGCTAGGGGCGGAGCTTGCGCAGGTGCGGCATCAGGTCAAAATAGACGGCCCCACCGATCTCGGTGCGTTTCAGATCATCGCCCCTCTTCAAGATGAACTCAATCTGCAGACCCTCCGGGGCGGGATGGGGCACCGTTATTTTCTTGCCCGAAACAAGTTTTAGCGCTTCGAGGCGCGTTGTCTCGTGGCTGGCCGCCCCAGCGAGCGCGCCGCCCATGATCATTCCAAGCCCGACAGAGACCACGGCAAGGTCACCCCTACTCAGGCCGGCCATTGATTGACGCAGGCGTTTTTCGGCCTCCTGCTGAAGTCGTTTCACAGACGCCTGAACTTGCGGTAGCTTCCAAGAAGCATCCAGGAAATCGGTCAGGTCCCCCGGACGAAGCGGTGCTGCATCCGGGGCGCTGGGTCCACCTGGTTTGTAAAAAGGCGACTGCAGTGGTGCAGTCTTGACAGGCGCACGACCAGCAGGCTGCTGCATGCTCCCAAAAGGCCGGGCGGACGGGCTGCGGATCAACTGTCGGAGTTGGCTTTCCTGCAAGAGCTTCCAGTTGGGCCGTTGAAACGAGGCAGGCGGCGGAAGTATGGACCGCAGTTTCAGTTCGAAATCACCAAGCGAATGTGGACTTGTCATGGGGCACCTATACTGATTTTTTGAGCTACATGAGATCCAAAATACCACAGGGATCCCGGCCGGAAAAACGATCCCTTCTCAGATGGCAACAAACTGCCGAACCGCAGTGTGCGTTGTCTCTGCCTTGTCACCAACATCAGATATCGGGTGGAGAGTATCGCCATACATCCATCTTTCAATATGACCGTTCAAGCGGCACAAGCCGAGATGGCGGAGAGCTGTTTTTTCTGTGCTAGCGCTGAAATATGCAGCCCTGACGTGCAATTGACCAAAGCGACTCTCGATAGCTCAATGCGATCAAAAGTCATTTAATCAAGATGCCAGGGATCTGCAGCCGGTCCGGGTGGACAGAAAAATGCGACAGATGTACCGTATCGGGAGATTTCGCAGACAACAAACGCTCTGAACCATCCGGCCCGTCAAACGGCTGGTGTCCACCCCGGCGTTGGCCCGCCACGCAAGCCGCACCTCCTAGTCAGAAGGTGAGGTGCAAATTGAACCCGACAAGCCACCCATTGGTCACCCCCGCACCGGTTCCGACCGATGGCATGTTGTATTCTGGCATAAACCCGACGTTGACTGGCTGCCTAGCGTAATCCGGGGTGTTGAAATCGCCCAGTTTGACATCAAACGACACTGACAATTGCGGGCGATCCTGACTGTAGAACTTCATCGCCTCGTTCATGGATGTCACAACCCCTCGCACGGTTTTCACCTCTTTGCAGATGTCGTCGTAAAAACCCTTGGGATCGCGCCGAACATCCTGGTTCCGTGCCTTTTCGAAAATACTGTTGCTTGCTTCATGCATCCTGGCGACGTTATGCACGACATCCCACCGCGACAACCTGTGGGCCTTGGATGTCGGATAGATGAGCGAGAAGCTCTGGGTTTTTTCCGACAACACCGCTTTGAGATGGAATTTGTCGACCTGCCCACTGAGCTTCACTTCGGTAATCTTTTCCTTGAAATCATGGGTTACACCCGCGCCAAACTTACTGTTGCGGAATGCTTTTTCAGACGACCAGTCCAGCGCCGCCTTCTGTTTGCTCCAATTGTAGCTGCTCGACAACGCGCTCTTGTCGATATTCATCTTGAGATTCGTTTCGGGTTCGTAGTCGGAGCAGTCGAGCGGATTGGGAAAATTATGCGTCAACGTCGGGTCTAAATTGCTGCGCATGAACGGCCGAAATGACGCGCCACTCATCTTCACCACCACCATCGACTCACCCGGCGTCATCTGGAGGCCCTTTGAAAGGGTCAATTCCAGGCCTTTTAACAGCCTGGGCGATTTTCCGCGATCCGACAGGCCTATTTTGGGTAGATCGGCCGGATGCACAGGGTCCGAGATCGCCGGGAAATTGATGGTTGCCTTCTGTGCCCATTCTGCAATCGCAGCGCGCAATGCCAGTTCGCCGTGTTTTTCGTCAAGCTCGGGAAATTCGTTCTGTACCTCCCTGGCCACCGCATCTTCCGAGAGGGTCTTGACCCAGTCCTTGCCACCGGACAGCCATTTGAAAATGCGGGCCTTGTTGATGTCACTGATGGGATCGTTTCCCTGATTGCTACCTAATAAATAATTCGCGCTGGCAGGCATAAGATTTCCTTTTTTTACAGTTAAATAGAGGAATCGTTTAACGACCCGCACACAGTTTATCTCAGCCCGGCCCACTCTCAACATCTCGGTGCCACCGTGGCATATCCCACCTAGAATCCGATTTAATTTTTGTTTTGATATGCATAGCAGGAGAGTCCAAATACAGCGCATGGCCTAGGCGAGGTTTCGCCGCCTTCGGAGCGCAAAATCGGCAAGATTACTCTCCCTGCAAGACCACAATCTGCCGCTGTTTTTGAACATGCAACAAGCAAAACCGGCGGGAAAATCCAGTTGCTATCTCCGGCATCACGTTGCGGATTCCATTGACTGGCATTCGCCGCCTCCCGCTGCATCAGGATTTCGAGGCAAGGGTTTCTGGGATCCTGTGCCATCCCCTCGTTCGACCTGCCTGCTTACCGGCGAGATTCAACGATTGGGCTCTTTCAGGGCACCGTCAACTGCCCAGGGTCGTCCGAGCGCTATTTCCAAAGCCCCTCACCCGCAAATTGGCCTATGATTTGCGGTACTGGCAGGATCATCGTCCAGCGCCGACAGCAGTCCGATGCACGAGACCAGCCGACTTCCGATCAGCACCACGTCGGTCGTTCACTTTGCATGGTCCTGCGTCATTGGCCTGTGTTCCCTCGGGACGATGGTTGCCCTGATGGGGGTGAAGAGGATGAGCGAGACACGGCATCGAATGTGCCTCTCAAGAAATGCCCAAGGAGATAAAGACAGTTTATGGGCAGGGCCCGGGTCACCTTTAGGTCGGGACGCTTCGGGTCGAAGAGCCGGTCAGATGAGCCTCGCGGAAAAGGCGGGCTATCAGATCGACCCGTGCTTTTTCGCGGGACAAGAAAGGTCCTGCAGGTCTGTCACCTTGTTGTCGCCTGCCGCCGCGGACACGCGCAAATGCGCTTCCCACAAAACGAAACCAACTTGCCTGTCGATGGCGAACAACCACCCCACCAGCCATCCCGGATAGGACCGGAACCCCGAAATTCGAAGGGCGCGCAAAAAGCAATCGATACCTTCATCGCAGAGCGGGGAGCGATAGGCATCATCGATCAGCACCGGATGCCGAACGCGCAGCCAGCGCAGATCCGAGACGATGGCCCGCACCTGCGGTTTGAAAACCTTTTGATCGTGCCGTCTTTGCCAGGCGTTTTCGGCATCTGCGATCGCCGCCTGCGCGTCTTTTTCGCGAGAGTGATAGGCCCGCTTCAACCCGGATTTGCGCACGACCCACAGCAGGCGCCCTGCGGTCGAGATCGCTCGACAGGCCGTGACCGTCCCGCAGGGGCTAACGGTCATGTTGCGCGGGTCGATCCAGGCCGACACCCAGTCAGACCGGTCAAAGACCAGTTTGTCAGGCAGCACATCCAGTGATCGGGCGGGACCCGAGGGCTTTGGCGGCCGCAAGGCCCGCAAACTCTGTTTATGACGCCGGGCATTTGATGAGAGGGACGCCCGAACGCGGGCAAGATGATACATTGGCCGAGCCATGGTTTTTCCTTTTGAATGAGCGTCACCAGTGGCGGTGGCATCGGCTTGTCGAGTGACCAAGGGATCGTTCGCCATGCTCAATTACACGGCAAAACGAGACGATCTTTTGTTGCCGATGCGCGCCGCGGGACTATTCCTCTTGGTAGATATCCGCGACATTGATGGGATCGAACTCGTCGACGGCCAGAGCCACCAGGACACCAAGTTCGCTGACGGAATCACCACCGGGGAGCGGAACGAAAATTGACGATTCGATAACCTGTGTCGCCGAAATTGAAAGAAGTTGGCTGTAGTCCTCGTTGAAATTGAGGAAAAAGTTCATGTAGCTGACGTTGCTGGTCCCATTCGCGCCATCTGTGACGTAGCGAAGACCCCCTAAGCCGATGTACTGATCCGTCAGCACCGGCTGCGGATCAATGGCCGCATTGTCGGGGCGCAGGATCTGAACACGCGGACTTTGCCAGTTGAATAGATACGCTGACACTTCGCCCTCGCGCTGGGTGTCGCGGGTCTGGGGATCACCGACCGAAACAGGCAATCCGTGCCCGATCGTTGGAGGGAGCTGCTGCCTTGCACCGGGGGGTGGTGCGAATGCCGGATCGAACGGCGTTCCTGCCATTGGCAGCTCAAAGGTGTATGTGGCAGCGGAGCGCACGGGATCAATGTACCCTGCGCCAGCCGTCCAGATGAATTCGCCGCTTACAAGGATACGACCGTTTTCCATGGTCACATTGGCCGCCGAAGCGGCCGCCGCAAACATCGAAAACACGACCGAGACCAAAACAGTTTTCATGACAAATCTCCATCTAATGTAACATTTACCCATCTCACACACCGTCATTGACGGGACGGCATTCCGTCCGGCCATGGAGCGCACCACACGTGGCAAGACACTAGGACGCCGCAGGTCAGCCCCGCGTCACCCAAACGGGTGAATGCGGCCCTGGAACATCCGGTTGCACCCGGAGTTTCAGCGGCAACCCGCCGACTGGGCCGGTCGAAAAGCGGCAATTCGCCACTCGGCGACGCAAGGCGACATCACAGTGCTGGGCGAGCTTCGAGCTTTTGGGAAAAGCGGTATGCTTTTCCATCTTTCGAGATGGATTTGGTTGAATGGCGTGTGCGATGCCACGCGTTTTCACGAGTGTTTGGAGTATTGTAAGATGAAGAAGAGCCCGCCGCCTGGCGCCGCCCGTTCCGAAATTATCAGCCGCCTCTATGATGTCGCGTTAGACCCTACACGCTACGAGGAACTGCTTGATGTGTGGGAGAAACGGGTCGGTGACATACGCCCGGGGTCGGTTGCTCAGGGCCAGATATTCACCGACCACGAGATTGAAGCTCATTGTGAAAGAGCCAATGTGTTTCTTGATCGCGTGGAGGCATCCAGCGATCCCCGCGACGCACTCTTGGCCGAGTTCCGGACGGCAGCCGCTTTCATTATCGACCCTTCGCTCAGGGTGAGCCGTGTCAACCCCACCGCCGAAATCTGGCTGGGCGTGCGGTCGGGAATGCCGCTGTCGGCGTTGCCATTCGACACCGAAGCCCACGAACATCTTGAGCATGATCTTGAAAGAGCGTTCGCGGGGCGCGGGCCGCAGACGCTTCAGATGCGGGTCCGGTCGACAAGATCCAACCGCATGGCGCTTCTTCAGATCCGCATCCTGCCGGGGGCCGATCCATTCGCCCTGGTCGTGACACCCGAATTCGAATGGCCAGCCACGCTCGACACAATACTGTCCGAGGCTTTCGGCTTGACGCCGTCGGAACTTATCGTGATCCGCGGACTGGTTGAAACATCGACCATCAAAGAGATCGCCGAACAGCGCGGTCGCTCGGTTGAAACGGTGCGCACCCAGCTCAAGGCAATTTTTCAGAAGACCCAGACACACGGGCAAGCCGAATTGATCCGGGTCTGCCTGTCGCTGATGAACATCGTCGCCGTCACCGGGGCCACCAATGAGCTCGTCCTGCGGTCGAGCAACGGCAGCGCCCGGCTTGAGCCACGTCCGTTTCGGACAATAAAGAGACCGGACGGACGTCGCTTCGATTACCTCATCCTTGGCGATACCGGCGGGCGACCTGTTCTTTTCCTGCCGCTCGACTACGGGTTGATACGCTGGCCTGCCGGGGCCGAGGCCGAGGCCGCACGACGTGGATTGCAGGTTGTGGTCCCCATCAGAGCAGGGTTTGGCAGCTCGACATCTCTGCCCCGCGAGGTTGGAGCCGCCAGCTATGGCCCGACCTTGGCAGCCGACGTGCATGCCCTTCTCGACCATCTCGACATCAGGTCGTGCCCAATCATCTCACTTGGAAACGACAGTTGGTATGCGCATCACATTGCAGCCCTTCACCCCGACCGCATCACCGCGATTCTCATGGCTGCCGGAACGCTGCCGATGACGGAAGCGAAACAGTACGAGCGTATGGGCAAGTGGCATCGTTTCATCACGGCCAACGCACGCTATGCCCCGACGGTCTTTCCCTTCATGGTGAAAGCCGGTTTCAGTCTTGCGCGCCGTATCGGTCGTCGCAGCTTTCTGCAGGCGGTCTACGGTGACAGCCCCGCCGACCTCGCAACAATCGAACAGCCGGAGATTTTGGAGGCGATCCTGTCGGGGTCCGAGATTGCTCTTTCAAAAGCGCACAGCGCCCACAACGCCTTTGCCCGCGAGGTGTTCGCAAAGACGCTCAACTGGAAACACACGGTCCGCGCCTGTCGCTCGATCCCGACGCACTTCCTGACAGGCAACCAGGACCAGCACGCCCCGCCGCAGACCGTAAACGAATGGGAGTTGGAGTGGCCCCACATCCGCTTCGAACGGATCAAGGGCGCGGGCTATCTGCTGTTCTTTCAACATTGGGAGATGGTTCTCGATCGGCTCAAAGACATGATGGACGGCACCGATATCGGCCGGAATGACTAGCCATTGCTGGCATTCGCAGAAAGGTACCCTCATCAAGTCGATGAAGCCGTCAACAGGTGAGACGCGCACGGCCAAGGCCGGGATCTTCTCCTCCACAGTTCACCGTGTCAATCCGCTTCCAAGGCGTGCCGGACCGCCCTTGTACCCTGTTGCAGGGCCTTCTGGGTGCAATCCACCTCTCAACCAGCGGAATTGGCAAGGTGGCGCCATTCGGAGGCGTACGTACCATGGTCCGGCGACATGGCTCGAAGATCGGCATGGGCCGGGTTTGCAAGCGCACTATTTCTTTCGAACAGGAGCGCGGCACCGATGGCAGTGCCTGTCGCCGCATCGCTCTGCAAAACCGGCCGACCTGTTGCCGCGGCAAGCATCGTTTTGAATCCCGGGTTACGTGCAAAAGGGCCTTCGACGATTGTCGGACCATCCGCCCCCGTCAACGACAGGCAGGTGTCCGTCATCATCGCGAGATAGAACGACAAGGCCGCCGCGCGGAGCCCGGTGCCGATTGCGGGTTCCTGTCCGGTCCATCGCATGTGATGTCCTTGAAATGGTCCCGTCAGAGGTTCGACCGCGGGCAGCAGCATCAATCGCGATGCAAGGACATCTGCAACATCATCGGTTGCTGGTATCGCCACGCGCCCCGCCTGGATCAGCTCATACTCGCGCCCGCCCATGAACCGCGCAGATGGGACCGGATCGCCCAGGGCGTTCACATTCACGAGCGTATCGCGGTTGGGATCAAGGCCGTTGGCTTTGCCTCCAACGGCCATCGCAATGACCCATGTGCCGGTTGAAACGACAGAAAACGGTGTGTTTTGTGCGAGGATGTGCGGATAAAGCGACGCGTTGGAATCGTGGATGCCCACGGCCACAGGCGTGTTCTTGGGCAGGTCGGTGGCCCCCGCTATTTCCGGCAATAGGGTGCCCAGAATGTCGTCGGGTTTGCGCACGGGCGCGATTTTGTCAGCGATGTTCATCTTGTCCGCAAGATCAGAGAAGTCACCTGCCTGCGGGTGCCAGAGATCCGTGTGGCAGCCAATCGAGGTCACATCATAGGCCACCTCACCGGTCAGCCGGAATCCCCAGTATTGCGGGTATCCCAGAATGGTATCTGTTCGGTCATGCAGCGTGGGGTCCTGGTTGAACTGATAGTGCAGCTGCGCGCCGACATTCAGTCCCCCCGCAAGGCGCGGTGACCCGGTTTGCGCGAAATCCGGGCGCATAGCGTCGTAGCATTGGGCAATATCGGCGGGGATCGGATGTTCATAATCAAGAATGGGCGCAGCGAGGTTCCCCCCTTGGTCGAGCAGCACGATGCTCGCCCCATGGGTCGTGACGGAAATGGCGTCGATGCCATGGTTACGGTGCAACGTCTTGAGAGCCTCAAGCAGGAAAGCCCAGTGCCCCTCGGTGTCGAAATGCCCCCAGGGCGGACCCGGCAACACGGTGTTTGGGCGCGTCACAACCGCAACTTCGGCGCGCGCTTCCAGATCAACAAGTGCCAGTTTTGCGTTGGTCTTGCCGATATCAATGACCGCGATATGGCGCGGTGTGATCATGGCATGTGAAAGACGCGCTTCAGGGGCACGGCGACTGGTTCGTTGTCGGGTCCGGTTTCCATGATATCGGCCATATGCGCCCACCATTTCTGCATCACAGGGTGGTCGGGCAACCCGTCCATCCCATGATCGTCTTCGCGGATCAGCACGCCGATCAAGTGGTGCGTCTCCGTATCCAGGTAAATGCCGTAATCGCGGACCCCGGCACCTCGAAGCAGCTCAACCAGTTCCGGCCAGATTGCATCGTGACGGCGTTGGTATTCCGCCTCCATACCGGGGTTCAATTGCATCCGAAAAACGTAGCGCTCAGTCATGCCTTGTTCCTTGCGGCGATCATCGCCCACAGCCGCGGCAAGGCGATAACGCCGATCAGCAGCAGGCCGATAAAGATCGACATCACGATGCCCGGTACGTTGAGCAGGCCAAGACCAAAGGTCACAAGCCCCATTACAAAGGCCGCAATCACCACACCGGGGATAGATCCGGACCCGCCAAGGATGTTCACGCCGCCCAGCACAACCATGGTGACCACTTCCAGCTCCATCCCCATGGCGATGCTGGGGCGGGTCGATCCGAGACGCGAGGTCAGGCAAATCGCCGCGACCCCGGACATCAAGCCAGTGAGCAGAAACAGGATGAACTTGACCCGTTGCACACGAATGCCGCTGAAAAGCGCGCCGGTGGGGTTATTGCCGATGGCATAGACCGCGCGCCCGAAATTGGTTTTGTGCAGCAGGACGCCGTAGATCACCGCTATGATCACGAAGAGCAGCATCTCAACCGTGAACACCCAGTAGATGTAGCCCTGTCCGAACCACGCAAAGCTGGCGGGATAGCCGCGAAACGCATCATCGCCGAGGATGATGAAGCTGATACCGCGAAACAGGCTCATGGTGCCAATGGTGACGACGATGGAGGGCAGCCCCAGAACTGTCACGAAGACCGCATTGAAAGCACCACAGAGCAACCCCACAGTCAGACCGATAAGCACCAGCTCCGGCGTGCCCGCCCCGTACTGCGCTGCAAGGCCCATGGCCGTGCTGGCCAGCGCAATGATGGACGCAACGGACAGGTCGATTTCACCGGCTATGATCAGCAGCGCCATGGCGAAAGCGATCATCGCTTTTTCGGTGAAATTGAAGGTCGCATCGCTGAGGTTCCAGGCATTCAGGAAGTATGGCGACGCGAAACTGTTGACAACAAAGATCGCAATGGCGACGGCCAGAAGCAGCGCTTCCCAACTGCGCAAGGTGCGATAGGTGCGGCTGTTGAGGCGGTCGGGAACACTCCGGTCGGTGGAAATGTCGGTCATGAGGTCACCTCGGCGGATTTCAGGATGATCCGGCCTTTCTTGCGGCCCGCGCTGGCGTTGAAGGCGACGGCGATCAGGATCGCGCTGCCGGAAATCGCCAGCTGCCAGAACGGCGAGATGTTCACGACGGGCAAGGCGTTCTTGACCACGCCGAGGAAGATCGCGCCAAGCACTGCACCGCCCACGGAGCCAACCCCGCCGGCAATGGAGATGCCGCCGATCACGCAGGCCGCCACGACTTCGAGTTCAAAGCCGCCCGCGATGTCCACATAGGCCACGGCATAGCGCGCGACCCAGAGGTAGCCTGTCAGCCCGGCAAGAGCGCCGGAAATCACGAAGGCCTGAAACTGTGTCCTGCCGACATCGATGCCCGTGTAGACCGCCGCATGCGGGTTGCCGCCGACGGCAAAGATTGATCGGCCCAGCGGGGTGCGCGACATCATGACGGCAAAGATCAGGGTGGTGACGATTGCCACCCATGACAGGACCGGAAGGCCCAAGATCTCGGCCCGCGGGAAGCCGGTGAAGGCGGGGCTCATTTCATGGGAGTTCACCCATTTGCCATCGGAGATCAGGAAGATGATGCCCCGAAAGATCGTCATGGTGCCCAGGGTGACCACGATGGGCGGGATCGAGAGCTTCCACACAAGGACGCCGTTGATCGCCCCCATCACTGCACCCAACATGATGGCGATGGCAATGATAATCGGGATCGGCAGACCCGGCATGGCGACGTTGATCATCGCCACTGCCATGCCGGTGAGGGCAAGATTGGCCGCAACCGACAGATCGATGCAGCGGGTCAGGATGACGACCATCTGACCCAGGGCCAGGATGATCAACGGGGCCGTATCATTGAATACCCTGGCGAGGTTCGACGGGGCAATGAACCCCGCAAAACGCGATGCGATCAGGGCGAGAAGCACGACAATGGCGCCCGCCAGAATGGTTTCGCGTATGGGGAAGGTCCGGGACAGCAACGCTCAGGCCTCCTGCAGTTGGGCCGCGGTGATGCCCGCGGCATGACGTACAAGGGTTTCCGGGGTCAGTTCGTCGCCCGCAACTTCGGCCACGATCCGCCCGTCGCGCATCACGATCACCCGGTCAGACATGCCGATGACTTCAGGAATTTCGGAGCTGACCATGATGACAGACAGGCCCTGGCTGGCCAGTTCCGCCATGAATTCATGCACTGCCGCCTTGGACCCGATATCGATCCCCTTGGTCGGTTCATCCAGGATGATCACCTGCGGCTGGGTGGCGAGCCATTTGGCGATGACCACCTTTTGCTGGTTACCGCCGGACAGATTGCCCACATCCTGATCCAATGCAGCGGCCCGCAGATCAAGGCGTTCAGCGTATTCACGGGCAAGCTTGAATTCCTCTGCCAACTGCAGAAAACCGGATTTCGACGTCCGTTTCAGCGACGGCAGGGTGATGTTCTGAAAGATCGGCAGACCGATCACGGCCCCTTGCTTGCCGCGATCCTCCGGGACGTAGACGATGCCGGCGGCAACGGCATCGGCAGGCGAACGGATCACCTTGATGTCGCCGTTGATCAGGGTCACACCTTTGCTGGGCCTGGTGATACCGAACAGCGCTTGCATGAATTCAGACCGGCCCGCACCCACAAGGCCATAGAAACCCAGGATTTCGCCGCGTTTGAGCGTAAAGCCAATATCGGCAAATTCGGTGGGATGATCGTAGCCGGCCACCTGCAGAATGTCTTCCCCAACGGCTTGCTCACGGTCCGGGAAGATGTGATCAACGGCGCGGCCAACCATCATCCTGACCAGCGCATCCTCATCGATATCGGCGATCAGCCCCTCGCCGACAAACGCCCCGTCCCGAAAGACGGTGTATCGGTCCGCGATGCGGAAGATCTCATCGAACTTGTGGCTGATAAACAGGATCGCCTTGCCTTGGGATTTGAGGGTTTCGATCAGTTCATAAAGCTCTTCGATTTCCTTGTGTGACAGGGCTGCGGTGGGTTCATCCATGATCACCACGCGGGCGTCGACTGACAGGGCGCGTGCAATCGCGACAAGGTGTTTGCTGGCGATGCCAAGATCCCGCAACAGGGCATGCGTGGCAAAGGGCGCGCCGATCTCGTCCAGCAAGACCTTGGCCGCGCGGTGCATCTCGGCCCTGTCGATCAGGCCCCATCTGGTGCGGGGCGCATGGCCGATAAAGATGTTCTCAGCGACCGAAAGCTCATCAAAAAGCACGGTTTCCTGATGGATCGCGGTAATCCCGACGCGGGATGCGTCATTCGGTGTATTGAGCGTGACGGGCGCGCCACCGATGCGAATCGTGCCGCCATCGGGCGCATAGATGCCTGTCAGAATCTTTACGGTCGTGGATTTTCCAGCCCCGTTTTCGCCAACAAGGGCAGTCACTTGACCGGGGTAGAGATCCAGTTTTACCTGATCCAGCGCCTTCACGCCGGGGAAGGTCTTGGTGATTGCATCCATCGATACAACGGGCGCATCGACCGGTGCTGCACGCTCTGCCATGTAGACACTCTTTCCAACTGCGGGGGATGGAGGGTTTGGCCCGACACGAAAACCCGTGCCGGACCAATCCGGGAGAAAACCCTAGAAGATCGACTTGAACTGATCAATGTTGCTGGCGTCGTAAACGAACGGGTCAGCCATCGCACCTTCGTTGTTGTCATCGAGGGTCAGCGTGCCCATGCGGCCCATTGGCACCTCGGCACCCGGGGCGGCTTCGACGCCGTTCTGGCTGAGCTCATAGGCCAGCATGGTTGCCGAATATCCCAGGTCAATCGGGTTCCAGATCGCGAAGGACTGAGATGCGCCGGATTCGATAGCACCGGCCATTTCAGATGGCAGGCCAAGACCTGTGACATTGACCTCACCGACTTTGCCCGCGTCGACGACAGCCTGTGCGGCGGCCACGATCCCGACGGATGTTGGCGCGATGATGGCGTCCAGATCAGGGAACGACTGCATCAGGCCCGTGGCTTCACGGTAGGATTTGTCCGCCAGATCATCACCGTAGACGGTCGAAACAACATTAATACCAGGATAGTCACCGATGACCTTGTTCATCTCTTCGATCCAGATGTTCTGGTTCGTTGACGTTGTTGTCGCGGACAGAACGGCGACATCGCCGCCCTCTGGCAGATGGTCGGCGGCCAGCTTGATGATCATATTGCCGATCAGCGCGTTCGACGACGGATTGAGGTGCAGCTGGCGGCCTTCCGGGGCAACGCCGGAATCCCAGCTGATGACGGTAATGCCGCGCTGCATGGCCCGCTTGAGGGCAGGAACCAAGGCATCCGTGTCATTGGCTGAGATGGCTATTGCATCCACGTTTTGCGCAATCAGGGAGTTGATGACCTCGATCTGGCCTTCCGCAGTGGTGTCGGTCGGGCCTGTATAGATGATCTCGACATTGCCCAGCTCTGCGGCGGCTTCCTCGGCGCCTTCCGCGGCGGCCTCGAAAAAGCCGATGCCAAGCGCTTTGACGACAAGCGCGATACGCACATCATCCTGCGCAAGTGCAGGGGTAGCAAATATCGCTGTCGCCATAGTGGCCGATGCGATCAGTCTCTTGAATACACTCATGGTTTCCTCCCTAACGAGTGGTTTGGATCAGGCCGGCTAGGACGCCACGCCCTCTTTCTGTGCGGCCCCTGACGAGACAACGATCAGCGTGACATCCGCCGCCTCAAGCATGGTCGCGGTGCGGTCATCAACGCCATCGTCGGTGATGATGGTATTGATCCGGTCCAGCGGGCAGAGCACAAGGCTGGAGCGGTTCTGGAATTTTGTGCTATCGACGAGAACGATCAGTTCTTCAGCCTGACCGATCAGTTTCTGTTCCGCCTGGATCAGCAGCGGGTCCTGCTCCATCAGTCCGAGTGGACCGATACCCTGAGCGCCCATGAACATGCGCTTGGCATAGAAATTGCGCGTCACGTCATTGTCGAAAGGCGACAGAATGATGTTCTGCTCCCGGTAGATGATCCCGCCGGACAGCATGATGGTGTTTGACGTGTTTTTCAGCAAATGCGCGGCGATCGGAAAAGAGTTTGTGAACACCTGTAGACGTCTTGACGCAAGCGGATGGACCATCTGAAATGTTGTTGTGCCGCCATTGATTATGATCGGTTCACCATCTTCGCAAAGCTCGACAGCGGCGGCCGCGATGGCCTGTTTTTCGGCACTGTTCATGGTTTCGTTGACGCTAAAGGGACGACCGGCAAGGCCAACGAACGGTTTGGTGGTCAAGGCTTCGGCCCCCCCGCGAACCCGGCGCAGACGCTTTTGCTCGTCGAGCGTGTTGATGTCCCGGCGCACGGTCGCTTCGGACGCGCCGGTGAGAGTGCAGAGGTCAAGAACGGTGACCAGCGCCCGATCCTGAACGGCCGATAAGATAACGCGGTGACGGTCCTTTTCGTGCATATCTCCCCCTTCTTGGTCCGCACCGTGCCGTGACTCGTCGCGACCTGTCAATCACAAATTGTCAACTTCAATCATTCTGCAATGCAGCATGATTGCTTGTGACTGAAATTGATTGACTTACCCTGCAGCCATGGCCAGCCTGCGCATCAGAAATTCAAATTCTTCTGTCGTCCATGGAGACACCAATGACCACAGCACCCGCCACGCAATACCTTGAAAACAAATGGGATGCTTCTCATGCCGACAAGATGACCGACTCAGAGAAGCTGCTCTACCGATCTAACCTTTTGGGGTCGGACAAAAGAATCACAAACTACGGCGGCGGCAATACTTCGGCCAAAGTGATGGAAAAAGATCCGCTGACCGGGGACATGGTTGAAGTGCTCTGGGTCAAGGGCTCTGGCGGGGACGTGGGTTCCATCAAGATGGACGGCTTCGCGACGCTCTACATGGACAAGCTGAACGCCCTGCGCGGTGTTTATCGGGGGCCTGAATTCGAGGATGAAATGGTGGGCTTCCTGCCGCATTGCACCTTTAACCTGAACCCCCGCGCGGCCAGCATCGATACACCGCTGCATGCCTATGTGCCCGTCAAACACGTCGATCACATGCATCCCGACGCGATTATTGCGATTGCCGCAGCCAAGGACAGCAAGGCGCTGACGCAAGAGATTTTCGGGGACACGATTGGCTGGCTGCCGTGGAAGCGGCCGGGATATGAGCTGGGCCTCTGGCTGTCCGAATTTTGCGAAAGGAATCCGAACGCGAAGGGTGTTGTCCTGGAAAGCCACGGCTTGTTTACCTGGGCTGACGATGCGCAGGAATGCTATGATCTGACGCTTGCGGTCATTCAGAAAGCGATGGACTGGTTTGCCAGGGAAACGGCGGGAAAATCTGCCTTTGGCGGGGCAGTTCACACCAGCCTGCCCGCGCAGGCACGCCGCGCGACCGCTGCACGGCTGATGCCCGCCATTCGCGGCATGGTGTCCGGGCAGCAGCACATGGTTGGCCATTTTGAGGACAACGACGCTGTGCTGGAATTTGTGAATGCGAAAGACATGAAGCGGCTGGCCGCTCTCGGCACATCCTGCCCGGACCATTTTCTGCGCACGAAAATCTGCCCGCTGGTGGTGAACTTTGACCCCGCCAAACCCGATGTCGATGCAACCTTGGCCGGATTGGCTGACGCGGTAGCGGCCTATCGCGAGGGGTACAAGGCCTATTACGAACGCTGCAAGCGCGCCGACAGCCCGGCACTGCGCGATCCGAATGCGGTGGTTTACCTCGTGCCCGGTGTCGGAATGATCACCTTTGCCAAGGACAAGGCGACCGCACGAATATCCGGTGAATTTTATGTGAATGCGATCAATGTCATGCGCGGCGCGGATGCGGTGTCGCAATACCAGGGGCTGCCGGAACAAGAAGCCTTCGACATCGAATACTGGTTGCTGGAAGAGGCAAAGCTCCAACGGATGCCTGCACCCAAATCCATGGCCGGTCGTGTCGCACTTGTCACGGGCGGCGCTGGCGGCATCGGCTCCGCCACCGCAGAACGTTACCTGCGGGAAGGTGCCTGCGTGATGTTGGCCGATATCGATGATGAAGCTTTGGTGAAAACAGCGGCAAATCTGGCGGCGCGGTACTCGGCCGATGTGGTGCGTACTGTGAAGATGAACGTCACCGACGAAAATGCCGTGATCGCATCTTATGCCGACATCGCTGCCGAATTTGGGGGCGTCGATATCCTCGTCTCAAACGCAGGCATCGCAAGCGCCGCGCCGGTTGAAGAGACATCTTTGGACTTGTGGAACAAAAACATGGCCATCTTGTCGACGGGCTATTTCCTCGTCAGCCGCGAGGCGTTCAAGCTGTTCAAGGTGCAGGACATGGGTGGATCGGTAGTCTTCGTGGCCTCCAAAAACGGCCTCGCCGCATCGCCGAATGCCGCCGCCTACTGCACCGCAAAGGCGTCAGAAATTCACCTTGCGCGGTGTCTGGCGCTGGAGGGGGCGCCAATGGGTGTACGGGTCAATGTCGTGAACCCGGACGCGGTGCTGAAGGGCAGCAAGATCTGGCAGGGGGAATGGCTCGACCAGCGCGCGGGGACCTACGGCACGGACAAGGACGGGCTGGAAGCGATGTACCGTGACCGGTCCATGCTGAAACGCTCCGTCCTGCCTGAAGACATCGCGGAGGCTGCCTATTACCTCGCCTCTGATCTGTCGTCGAAATCGACAGGCAACATCATCAACGTGGACGCCGGCAACGTCCAGGCGTTCACAAGGTAGAGGGGGCGCAATGATCAAATCAGATGCGATTGAAGCGGCGAACGGCAAGGCCGAAGCCAAGCTCAAGGCGGATTACGATGCCCTTGGGGAACACCTTGATCGGCGCGGCATCGACATCACCGCGATCAAGGCGAAGGTCGCAAGATACGGCGTGGCGATTCCGAGTTGGGGTGTCGGTACCGGTGGCACGCGTTTTGCCCGGTTTCCCGGTGCGGGAGAGCCGCGCGATGTCTTTGACAAGCTCGACGATTGCGGCGTGATCCAGCAACTGACCCGCGCTACCCCGTCCGTGTCGCTGCATATCCCATGGGACGCGCAGCCAGCAGCAGACCTCAACGGCAAGGCCGAAGAGGTCGGGCTGACCTTTGATGCAATGAATTCAAACACCTTTCAGGACCAACCCGATCAGGCACACAGCTACAAGTTTGGATCGCTCTCCCATACGGACAAGGCAACGCGCCAGCAGGCGGTTGATCACAACATCGCCTGTATCGAATTGGGTGCGCAAATCGGATCAAAGGCGCTGACGATCTGGGTTGGGGATGGGTCCAACTTCCCGGGTCAGACCAGTTTCACGCGCCAGTTTGAACGGTATCTGGACGCCACCAAACAGGTCTACAACGCGCTCCCAGATGACTGGACGCTGCTGACCGAGCACAAGATGTATGAACCCGCGTTCTATTCTACCGTCGTGCAGGACTGGGGCACGAACCTGCTGATCGCGCAGCAAATGGGCGACAAGGCCAAATGCCTGGTGGATCTTGGCCACCACGCACCCAATGTGAATATCGAGATGATCGTGGCGCGGCTGACCCAGTTCGGCAAGCTCGGCGGCTTTCATTTCAATGACAGCAAATACGGTGACGATGATCTCGACACAGGCAGCATCGCCCCCTACCGGCTGTTTCTTGTCTTCAATGAACTGGTTGAGGCTGAGAGCGATCCAGATTTCGATCCGATGCATATGTTGGATCAAAGCCACAACGTGACGGATCCGATTGAAAGCCTGATGGTGTCCGCAACCGAAGTGCAACGGGCATACGCGCAGGCTTTGCTGGTGGATCGCAGCGCCCTTTTTGCGTGCCAAGAGGCCAATGATGCGCTGATGGCGACGACCATGCTAAAGCATGGGTTTCGTACAGATGTTGAACCGATCCTCGCGATGGCACGCCTGGAACAGGGCGGCGCAATTGACCCTGTCGCGGCCTACCGCGCGTCCGGGTATCGCGCCAGGGCGGCCGGCGAGAGACCTGCTGTGAGGGGCGCCGGAGGTGGCATCGTGTGACATTTGGCCCGAAACCAAAGACAGCAAGACCACCCGCTTCGCCATGTCTTTTCATGAAAACATCTGATGCTCTTCTGGACCATACTCTTGGTATCCCCTGGGGGGGGTATTCCTGCTATTTTCATTTCCCAGAAGAGCGCAAAGCATCGGCTCATGCGACGCCATGCAAGGCTTGCGGCGATGCAAAGAGAAAGCCCGCACTGGATTACCTGAATGCCCATTTTCAGCGTTGTAGTCGGAACTCCCGGCGCCCGCGGCGAGGGGCAGCTCGCGCCGTTGGGGATTTTCGCTGCACCACCCCGATCCTGCCCCTGAGCGGGATGTCGCAGCGATAAATCGGGAGGATGGGTACCCTTGCTGCGCGCGGCGAGGCGCATTGGGCGGCACCCCCGCAGCCCGACTGCGGCAGATCTGATCGAACCGACCTCGTAAGATTGTGGTAAGGTTCGCGGGCAACGGTCGCGCTGATCCAGCGAAAGGGGGTTTCCCCATGCCATCACATGATATTGACCCACCCTTACCAATGCCGCTGCCGCCGATCCGGGAGGCCGACAGCGACGACAGCATCGAGGCGTCACCCGGCGGGATCACGCGCCCCCTGCAGGCGCGTGCAAGGCAGAAAACCCGCACCCGCGCACAAGAGGTGGCGTCGAAGGATCGGTCGGAGCTATGACGCGGATTCTCCTTGTGGCGCTTGTGACATTTTTGCCGGTTCTCGGGGCGACAAAGGGCTACGCGGACATCAACTCGACCGAGCGGCAAACCTTCACGATCATGTCGCAATCCCTGAGCGGCGTTCTGGCCGAGTTTGGCGCGAACTTCGGCATTCCGATCAGCATCGACGAAAGTATCCGCGGCGAGGTCCGCAACATGCACGGCGACTACACGCCAAAGGGGTTTCTGGATGCGCTGTCGCGCGAGAACAGCATCGACTGGTACTACGACGGCACCACGCTGCACGTGACGCCAACCTCGGCGCAGCGCTCTGTCGTGGTGAACTTTGCCAAGGTGTCGCCGCAGGACCTGACCGAGACACTGGACGCCATCGGGCTTGCCGACAGCAGATTTCCCACACGCGCGAACGGCGACGGGCGCATCGGGATCATCACCGCGCCGCCGCGCTACGTCGAACTGGTCGAGAATGCCTTTGCGCTTCTGGAGGCACGGGCGCCTGCCCGCGAGGGACCGGGGCGGCGGCTGTCGCCCACGAGCAGCATTTTGATCGTCAGAGGCGATTCCACTCAGGTGTGGCGCGGCAAGAACGCCATCGATGCGCCGCCTGCCCCGCTTGCCGAAGACGCCGGAACACCGCCTGACTTGTAAGTCGCCTGTAAGCCTCGTTCGCCAGAAAGAAGTCAGCAAAAGGAGGCGAAAATGGGCCTGTTCGACGTTTTGAATCCGTTCGATTTCGATGCGAAGTTCGATTTCCTCGAAGACATCGTGACGTTCGACTTCGAGGACCAGCTGGTCATGCTGGCCCAAACAGAGATCATTCCGTTCACCGGCCTGACCTATGGCGAGATCGCCACGGTACTCGACGATCTGCTCGACCAGTATCCGTGGATGAAAACCGCCATCATCGTCGCCGCCGGCGCCGCGTCCGGCGGCACCGGGGCCCTGATGGCCGCGGGCTCCATGGCTGCGATGGACGGGATGGCCAAGGCAAGTGACGGCGAAATCACCGCAGCCGAGCTAAAGGGCATGGCATTCGAGACCGCAGCACTCTATGCCACGGCGATGACCGCCGGAACTGGCGGCGCGCTTGCCACAACGACGGCACAGGTCCAGTTCGCAACGCAGATCCTGAACAAGGTCGTCGATATGGGCGAGTTCGGTGCATATGCGAACCTCGCCGTCGGTGGTGCCACAATGGATTGGAGCACGCTGTCCAGAAGCGTTCAGAACGTGGCCAAATTCATCGAAGACGTCGCCAAGCAGCACGGCGAACAAGATATGGCACAGATCGTTGGCCTTCTGTCCGGTGCCGCCAATGGCGACCTCAAGGCGCTTGGGGATTATCTCGATGTCGGCAACGAAACGCTGGCGGCGCTCGGCGTTTACGACGCAGGCACCCGTGATGCGCTCGGTATGGCCGTCGATGCCGGGTCGGGCGGTGAGGCCAGCGATATCATCGCCTCCTTCGGTGCCATCGGTTCCGCAACGGGGCTGATCGACGAGGACGCTGCCCGCATCGTCTATTATGGTGCCTCCGCCGCCGAAACCGGTCTGGACGGCGATGACGTTCTGGCGCTGTCGAATGCGGTCGCCTTCGAGGTCGGGCTATACAGCGCGGACGTTGCCAACGCGGTGGGTGATACGATTGCATCCGGCGAGACGCCGGCGCTGGAAACGGTCGTCGGCGCGCTTGCGGCGGAAACGCTCGGCATCGACGCCGATGCGATCCCGAATCTTCCGAACGGCAAGCGCGCGCAGGACGACGTCGAGGCGCTCGGTATGGCGATCCTGGGCCATGTGATGCAGGACGAGGCCGCGCAATCGGCGCTCGCGCTGATCGACATGTTCCTCAAACGCGGGTTCACGGCAGAGACGGCGCAGGCGGCCGTCGCGGCATCCGGACAGGTGCCGCCCGAGACGCTGGCGCTTGTGGCGCAGCTTCTCGAATTCGCCGACGACTTCGACTGACGCTTCACGACATGTTGAGCGCAAGCAAGACACTGGCAACGTCTGGGAAAACATGTTCGGGGATCGGTTTGCCGGGCCGCCCCGCCTCGTAGAGCTGGGCTGTCAGACGATCATCGCGGTAGTGTCGCGCGCCTATCTGCCGCGCCGTCTCCAGAAAACCATCGAGTGTTTCGCCAGACCCGCGCGCCACGATGATGGGCACCCGGCTTTCGGATTTCACATAGCGCAGTGCGATGGCGCGCTCTTGGGAAAAGACGACGAAGTTGGCGTATTTGAGCCCGGTCCGCGCCGATGACCGCGCCGCCTCGCGCCGGAGTCTGTGCCGCTCGCGCCGCACCTCCGGGGTGCCGTGCTGATCTTTCTGTTCGCGCTTGACCTCGGAATGGGTCATCTTGACCTGGCGTTGAAACAGCCAGGTCTGTATGGGAATATCCACCGCCGCGAAGGCGAGCGCCAGGATCAGGATCACGCAGACGATCATAAGACCGAGCACGACCGTCAGCTCCAGAAGGCAGGTCACGCCGCATTGCGCGGCGTTGACGACCGACCCCACGGCTCCGGCCAGAACGAGATAGACCGCCCCCCCGCCAAGGCCGATCTTCAGCAGCGACTTGGCGACCTCAACCAGCGCACGGACGCCAAAGATCTTCTTGATACCGGAGACCGGATCGAGATTCGACATCTTTGGCGCCAGCGTCTGGGGCGAGAACACAAAGCCCTTGTTCAGCACGATCGAGGTGACAAGCGTCACACCGAAGAGCACCGCGACGAGAAGCCCGATGAGCCGCTGGGTCTCGGTCAGCGCCTGCGCCAGGTGCAGGTCTGCGGAAACCTCCGGCGCGTGGATGGCCGCAATCGCCGCCGTCATCGCGTCCTGAAAGAATTCGATGAACGACGGGGCGGCGAGCCAAAGATATATCAGCCCGGCCAGCGTCACGGTAAAGAGGCGCGCGTCGCGCTGCATCGGTATCTGCCCGCGCTCGCGTGCCTTGCGGAGCTTTCGCGGTGAGGCCGCCTCGGATTTCTCCTCTGTCCCGCTCATCGTGGCGCGATCCGTTCCAGAAGATCAAGCACACGCGCGGGATCAGGCATGAGCGCTGCGAGGTCGTCGACGAAAACGCCCACGTAGATCAGGATGATGACCCCGAACCAGAGGTTCTTTACAGCGGGCAACAGCATCGACACGTCGACGTTCCCCGCCAGCCGTCCCAGAAGGATCGTGGCAAGGTCCATCAAAAAGAACATCAAAAGAAGCGGCCCCGCCAGCAACAGCCCGATCCGCAACACGTCACCGAGCAGGCTTGCAGCCACTGCGAGGGAGGCGCTGTCAAAATGGGGCAAAAAACCGTCAATGGGCCAGATGCCATAGCTCGCGAACACCGCCGCAACCGTCTGTTGCAGACCACCCGAAACCACGAAAAGCGTGACGAAGGCAAAGCTGAGAAGCGACGACAATACGGCGCTGTTGTCGCCGGTTTCAGACTGCAGCACCGCGGCTTCGCCGATGCTGCGCTGGTGATCGATCAACTCGCCAACCGCCTGGACTGCCCAGAACCCGACGCCAAAGACCAGCCCCAGTGCCACCCCGATCGCCACCTCCTTGCAAAAGAGCAGCACGAGAAAGAACTCGTCTTCGACCGGCAGGGAATCGAGCCCAAGACCGATGGCCCGGTAGGCCGGCAAGGCGAAGGCCAGCGCCAGGACTGCAAGAAACATGCGACCCAGCTCGGTTTTGCGAAAGACTGGAAACACCGTCACGAGACCCAGGAACCGCGCCGAGGCCAATGCCAGGTCGATCATCGTCTGTTTGGCCGCCGCCATGATCGGGAACAACGTCGAGACGAAGGGCAACTCGGTCTCGGTCATCGGACGATGACATGAAATGTGCTATATATCTCAGAGGCATAGGCCACCAATGGGCGAAACAGCGCGCCGGCCAGTGCCGCGAATACAATAACGACAACCAGCAGTTTCACCGTCTGTGGCAGCGTTTGATCCTGGATCTGCGTGGCCGCCTGCAGCACTGCGACCAGAAACCCCGAGACCAGCGCGGCCCCCAACGGCGCGAGCACCATCGTCAAGAAAATGGTGAGCGCACTTGCCAGCGAATAGGCAACATCAAGGGACATCCGGTTCTCCTCAGGTTGCGTAGGTCAGCACGAGACCCTGCACGAGATTGGTCCAGCCGCTGATCGTGACGAACAGGAAAAGTTTCACCGGCGTCGAGATGATCGTCGGCGTCACCATCGACATGCCCATCGCCATCAGAACCGTGGTCACGACCAGGTCGACCACAATGAGCGGTAGATAGAGCAGGAACCCGATGGCAAAGGCGCGCTCCAGTTCGACCACGAGAAAGCCCGGAATGAGCACGCTCAGATCGTCGGCGGCGAAAGGGCTCACGGTGCCTTCGGGCCAGACCCGCCCGGCGGCGGCCAAAAAGAATTCGCGCTGCGGCTCTGGTGTGAAGCGGATCAGAAATGCGCGGATCGGCTCCTTGGCACGGTCGAAGGCGGCGATCCAGTCGTCGAAGGATTGCAGGTTGTCGAGATCGTGCATCACGGCGGCACTGACCTCGGACAGAACCGGCGACATCACAAAGACTGTCAGCGCCAGCGCGATCCCGTAGATGACGATGTTCGGCGGTGTCTGCTGGATTCCGAGGGCGTTGCGGACGATAAAGAGCACGACCGCGATCTTGATGAAGGACGTGGTTGCCACCACAAAGAACGTCAAGAGCCCGAGGCCCACGACAATCCCCAGAATGCCGATGATGGCGGGGGCGTTCTCAGTCATCGGCGTGCACCGCCATGACCTCGAGCGCCATGTTGCCTTCGACCGTGACGAGGCGCACGGTTGCCATCGGCCGTCCGTTCAGGTCGAGTGTCAGGAGAAACGCCTCGGGGCGCTCGCACAGGGGCAGGACCTGACCTTTGGCCAGCGCCATGAACATCCGGTCGGTGATCTCCGGCACGGTGCAGCGCGCAAAGGCGTCGAGACGGATTGGCTGAGACGTGCTGTCAGACATGGCGATTACCCTCCTGGGCGCTGTGAAAGCGCCGTGTCCAGCAGCGCCGCTTCGCGGGCGGCCGCAGCCCGCCGCGCGTCTTTCCGGCGCTCCTGCAGGTCCCGCTCGGACAGTGTTTCCGCAGCGCGCAGCCGGGCAGCGGCGCCCCTCAAACGCGCCTTGGCCGCCTGCTGGGCCACGTGACATTCTGCGACACCTGCTTCTGCTGTCTCAAGCTCGGCGGTGATCTCACGGCGCCACTCCAGCCGGGTGTCGAGATCGTGGTGCAGGCCGACGAAGAACGCCGGCGCAAGGGGGCGGTTCATCATGTCCGAATAGGCCGCAGTGCAGGCCGCCTCCCAGTCAGCGCTGTGTTCGGATTTGAGCGTGACGAGGCGGCGCACCTCAGTTTCGGCGGCCTGCATTGCCTTTTTCGCGGCGATGGTGTCGCGCGCGGTGCGGATCATCCGGGTCTCAGCGATCCGCTTAAGTGCGTCCGGGGGTCGGCAGGTCATGTGACTGCCTCCCGCAGGGTCGTCCAGGCGGTGTCGAAATCGGCCATTTCGTTCGGACGCTGACGGAGAAATGCCGCAATGGCATCGTGGGATGCGATGGCCCTGTCTGCCATCGCATCCGCACCGGGTTCGTATTCGCCGATCTGGAGCAGAAACTCGACTTCGCGGTACTTGGCGTATTGCGCCAGAACGGCTTCGGAGATGCGCTGATGCGCGTCGCTTGTGATCGCGGGCATGACGCGGCTTCGGCTTTTCAGGATATCAATCGCGGGGTAATGCCCCTGCGCAGCCAACTCGCCCGACAAGGAGATATGCCCGTCAAGCAGGCCGAGCACCTCTTCGGCCAGTGGATCGTCGTCAGCGTCGCCTTCGGTCAGGACCGTAAAGAAAGCTGTGATGGCACCTCTTGTCCCCTGCCCCGCGCGCTCCAGAAGCTGTGGCAGAGCCGCGAAGACCGAGGTTGGAAATCCGCGCCTGGCGGGCAGTTCACCGGATGTCAGGGCAATGTCGCGCAGCGATCTGGCAAAACGGGTCAGGCTGTCGATGACCAGAAGCACCGATTTGCCCTGATCGCGAAAATGCTCGGCGACGGTCATGGCTGCATAACCTGCGTTGACGCGCGCGATGGGTGCGCGATCAGAGGTCTCGGCCACAACAACGCTGCTCGGTCCCCGCCCCTCGGCGCGCAACCGTTCGACGAATTCACCGACCTCGCGCCCGCGTTCGCCTATCAGACCGACGACGCAGACATCCGCCTCGGCACCGCGCACAAGCGACGTCAGAAGTGTGGATTTCCCAGCGCCCGGTGCGCCGAAAATCCCGACGCGCTGACCCTCGCCGCAGGTCAGAAGCCCGTCGATCACACGCAGCCCGACGGTCAGCGGCCGGGTGATCGGTCGGCGCGACATCGCAGGAACCGGAGCGGCGTGGAGCGACCGCATATCACCAGCCACGACGCGCGTGCCCGCGCCATCGAGCGCGTGTCCCTCACTGTCGATCACGCGCCCAAGAAGGCCATCCGAAATGCCGAGCGCCTTGGCCCGGCCCAGCGGGCGGATCTCTGTGGCCAGTGAAAACCCGCGCAGGCTGCCGCTCGCGGTCAGGCGGGCCTGATCGCCGTCGAAGCCCGCGACCTCGGCCTCGGCGCTCCAGCCGGTCTGCGGGTCACTGAGCCTGCAGATCTCGCCGATGCGCACGCCGGGCAGGTCCACGAGGATGCTGCCGCCCTGCACGGACTGCGCGCGCCCGGACAGCGTATGGACCGGCATGCGCGAGATGCTCGCGCGAAGCGCTTCGAAGACGTTTGTGGCCGCTTGATCGGTCATGGCAGCATGTCCTGCTGAACCTCGTCGGCCAGCGCCTTGATCGCAGCGACATGGGCCGACAGCGACACCCGGATCTCACCCGAGGCCGTTCGGATCGCGACCGTCCCCTCGGCGAGCGATGCATCCGGCGCAATCTGGATTTTGACGGCGTTTCCGTCGATGGTCTCCGACACGGCGACAAGATCCCCCGGTGCTGCGAAAACACCGACGACGGACCCGGGCGCCAGCCCGTCGAGCGCGTGGTGCACGGATTGCGCAAGAAGGTCCGTTGACGGAGCCGCGCCGATAAAATGCGCCAGCGCCGCTGACAGGATGTCGCCAATCGACGCTGTGTAGGCGGCGCGCAGCCGACTGATTTCGATCTCGAAATCGCGCAGCGTGCCGGCAATCGTTTCTGCTGCCTGGTCCAACCCCTGCTGGTGGCCCTCGCGGCGCGCCTGCCGGAATGCCGCGCGCCCGCCCGCCTCCCAGCGGCGCGCCATCCGCTCGGCCCTGTCGAGCATCCGGGCGGCGCTGCGGTGGTGCGCGACCTCGTCAGAGGACAGGAGGCACGGCCCCCGCGCGGCAAGCTCCACACCAAGAGCGGCGCGGTCTGCTGCGAAAGCGCCGCTCATTCCATCCGCTCCGTCCGAAGCATTCGCCGCCGCCCGCCGGGACGTCTGAGCCGGGCCAGAAGCGCACCGACCAGGCTCACCGCCATGGCGACCGCTGCCCCGCCGTAGATCATCCACATATCGAGCGTGACCGCGTCGGTCCTGACCGGCGCTGCGGCGGACAATGCGCGTGGCTTGACGGGCAGGAACACGACCGAAACATTCCGGTATTCGAGGCCCTCGATCGAGTTCGCGACCAGCATCTTGATCTGCGGCAGCAACGCCTCGACCGAGGCGGCCTCCGCGTGTCGGATGACCACCGATGCCGACGATGGCATACTGTCGCGGGCCAGGGGGGCTGCCGTGGGCAGCACCACATGCGTGCGTGCTGAAAGCACACCGTCGATCCCGGATATCGTGCGCGACAATTCTTCGCTCATTGCAAAGATGAAGCGGGCACGCTCCTCGGTTTGCGAGACCACGAATCCGTCGCCTTCGAAAATGTCGCCGAGGGTGGCGTGACGCTCCTTGGGGTAGCCTTCGTTGCGGAGTGCCTGGACCGCCTGTGGAAAGGCCTTCTCCTCGACGAAAACCGTGACGCCGCCGCCGTCCGTCACCTGCCTGCTGCCGGTGATGCCGTTGAGGGCGAGAATGGCCACGATCTCGTTGGCCTCAACCTCGGAAAGCCCGGTGTAAAGCTCGGTTTTACAGGCTGTCAGCGCCAGCATCGCGATCAGGGCAATGCGCGCCATTTTACCGGTTCTGCGCATGGCTATTGCCCCGACATCAGCTTGCTCATCGAGCCGGCCATGCTGGTGCCAGCCGATCCGACCAGCGTGACCTCGACCGCATGATCGGTGGCGGCGCGAAAGTTCTGCATCAACTCGCGGTAACTCGGGATCTCGGTCTGAGGGATGCCAACCTCGGCGAAGGCTTGGCTGCCTTCGCCTGCCGTTGCTTCTCCGACAATTGCAACGCCGCCCTGGGCCTCGGTCGAGAGCTGCGGGTCGAAGCCGGTCGAGACCTTTTCCATCCGGTCGACGAGCATTCCGACTGCACCTTGATCCGCCTGCTCTGCGGGGGCCAGTTGTATCTCGTTTGCCGCTTCGGAATTGGGGGCCAAATCCTGGGATGACTGTTCAACAGGTAGCGTTGCAGACAAGCCTGCGGTCGGTTCAACCGTCATTTTAATGCTCCAGAAATGAGAACGGGTTGGTGGTTTCATCCGGACGATAGGAAGGGTTACTTACACAAACCTTACACGCCCCGACACCGGTGGATTCTTTTGCAGCCTGGCAGAAAGACATCTCTTATACACTGTTTTATAATGATATTTTTGAGATCATATAAGCCGCATGCCGACCGTTCTTTATCACCGCAGGAGGTTTCCGGCCGTTGGGAGAACGGGGTAAGGGTTTGCCAGTGAATTCGCAAAGGGCAGTTGCACACCGGCTGCCAGAAAGTCCGGCGGACGGGGCTGGTCCATCTGTTGGAGGGTATGCTTATCCATCTTGAAGCGGGAAATCGCTGATCGTTTCGGGCCGCTGAATTTGGACCTTGCGGGAATCGAGCAGGGCCGCAATGGTTTGTGGAAAGATGGATCGCCACGGGAGACCTCTCTCCAACTCTTGTGCGGCGTTGGGCCGATATCGGGCACGGCTCGGTTTGGCAGAATTGGAGAGGTTCCGATGAAGATATTGTTTGTGGAAGACGAGGCGACCATTGCCGAGACAACCATTCCCGCGTTTCAAAAACAGGGTTTTCCGGTCGATCACGTCGAGACGGTCAGAGACGCCGAGGCGGCGCTCAGCGTGTATGACTACGACCTGATCCTGCTGGACCGCGTCCTGCCCGATGGCGACGGTCTCGATCTTCTGGCAGCGCTGCGCCGCGCAAAGGATGCGACACCGGTAATCCTGATGTCCTCGATACGGCACTCGGTCGCCGAGCGGATCAGCGGGCTCGACCGGGGGGCCGACGATTACATTACCAAACCCTTCGACCGCGACGAGTTGATATCGCGGGCCAGAAGCATCCTGAGGCGACCCGCCGCCATGTCACGCCGCGTGATCGAAATTGCCAATGTCGTGATGGATATCGAGGCCCGCAGCCTCATCGTCGGAGGCACCGCGATCCGCGTGGCGCGGCGCGAGCTGAGCCTTCTGGAGCAACTGCTGGGGGCGCGGGGGCGTATCGTCCCGCGCGAAGCGATCGAGCGGAATTGTTATGGCTTCGACGACGAGGTTTCGGTGAACGCCATCGATGTTTCGCTGCACCGGCTGCGCAAGGCGCTGGTGGACGCGGGTGCGCGGATCGCAATCGTGACGGTGCGTGGCATCGGATATATGGTCGAGGAGACTGTCTGATGGCCCAGCCCCTTGACACCGACAAGCCACGCGCCGCCGCCCTCGACTGGAACGCCATCGTCGCCCATCAGCTCAAAACGCCGCTCGCCGCGCTGAATGCGCGGCTTGCCGGGGCCGAGGCGGTGGACACGCGACCGCTGCGCAGTGACATCGCGCGGCTTTCCCGGCTCATCGATCAGATACAGCTTCTGGGGCGTGCACGGGCGGTGCCGGATGACGAACGAACGCGCATGCCGCTGACCGACCTGCCCCGGGCGGTCTGTGCAGAACTGGCCCCGCTCGCTGCGCAGAAGGAACAGATCATCTCGCTCCGCGACCTGTCGGCAAAGGCGGTCTGCACTGTGCACCCGGACCTCGTTATCAACGCGTTTCAGAACGTGATCGAGAACGCCCTCAAATACGCGCCGGCCCGCAGTCACGTCGACGTCGTCGTGCTCGCCAGCGGTGCGACGCTTGTCATGGATCGCGGCCCCGGCCTGCACCCCGACGAATGGGCGCGGCTGCAAAAACCCTTCACCCGCGGCACTGCGGCGGAGGGCGCCAAGGGGTCGGGTCTCGGTCTCTTCGTTGCGCATGACGTTTTGCGTGGCCACGGCGGCGGACTCTTTCACCTCACGCGGCGCGGCGGCGGGAGCGTTGTCGGGCTTCACCTCCCGGTTCTGAGGCGAGAGGCATGACATGAAAGCCTGGACACCGAGCGGCGATGAGCCGTCCGCGGCTCCGGCGTCCGACGCGCAAAAGACGATCACGCTCCGTCTTTCGGATCTCATCTCGATCACATCGCTCGACACCCTGAGCGCGGCGCTGGACGAACCGATCAACGCCGCCCTCCGCGCGCGCATCGCCGATAGCCCGCGGCTCTCGCAGCGCGCAGCACGCGCGATTTCAAAGGTCGCAGATATTCCCTCGCACCCGGCTTTGCCAGATTGTCCGCGCCGCCGCATGTTGCACGACGACCGGACGGACGATCTCCTTTTTGGGATCTCCGCAACGGCGGCGGCGCTTTGTGGTGACCCGGTCCGGCAGGCCATCACGCCGGAGGCCGCGCAACCGCTCCGCGAGCGCTTTGGCGATGCGGCCTTTGCTTTCGTGCAATCCTGGTCCGATCTGCCGCGCGTCCGGCACGCGCGCGATATCGCCGGGATCGGCGCGGGCTGGCTTGCGCTCGGCGCGTGGCTGGACAGTCGGCCCGATGCCGAACGGCGGGTGCTCGCGATCCGTTTTGACGCGGCTGACCTGACACGCATGCAGACCGAGGACGACACCCGCGCGCTGGCGGATCTCTTTGTTTCGGTCACCGACCGGCTTTTCGCGGACCGTGAAAACGAGATGTCAGATGTCGCAGACTAGTCCTTTTGTCGCGCCAGCGCTGCCAATCCGCCGCAGCGACATCGTGCCACTCAACCGGGTGCTTGCAGCCTATGAGAAACTGGCCGACGGCACCGTTCTGACATCGGACACCGACCCACAGAGCGACAACAGCGCGGTGGAAACGCTTGTAATCCGCACGGATGCCTGGGCGGTCGGCGTTCACGCACCCAATGCCGCACGCCGCGCCCTCGTTCAACCGGACCTCGAAGATGTCTCAATGGCGTTTCTTGTTGAACTGACGCTGGAACAGCAGCTTGAACAACTCGAAGGGGCCCTGGGAAAGGCTGTTTTCGTCGACAATGCCAGTGCGGCGGTCACGTATGATTTCAGGCGGCGCTTCGGTACCGAATGGGGCGATGTGGTTGTGTCGTTCGATGCGGCAAGCCTGCCGTTGGCGGGGGCGCTTCTCGACGTGTTGCATCCGGTTGAGAAGGTTCATCGCGTGCTGCCCTGCCCCGCCGCATTCGAGTTCGCGGCGTTCGAGCTCAGCCGTGGTGAGCGCGAGGCCCTCTGCGAAGGGGCCGTCATCCTGCCTGGTCTGGACGACATGCTCAACTGGCGCGGCGCCTTGATCGTCGGGCAGACCGTCTTCGACATCGTGGTAGAGGACGGGATCGCGCGATTTGAAAGCAAGGAGACGCCCCTGCCCGACATCGCATGTGACGACCGGCGGATCAGCCTGAGGTTCGCGCCCGTTGCCATCCCGCTCCATGCGCTGCGCGGGGATCGCGACGGGTTCGAATATGATTTACGGCGCTGTCTTTCACGGTCACAGGTCTCGGTGTTCTGCGGGCCTGAGAAGATCGCGGCGGCCCGTTTGTCGCGGCTCGCGGGTCTGCCGGCAGTGGACATCATTTCGCTGACGCGACTTCCTCGACGAGAAGCTTGATTTCGATCAGCGTTCCGATCCGCGTGGGAGACAGGTCGAGCGACAGGGGCACCCGGACGGCTTTGATCTTGCAGGCCGCAAAAGGCGCGCTGTCGGCACAAAGAAGCTGCGTCGTCGAACGCGTCCGGTCCGACCAGTCAAGACCGCCGAGCGACGCCACGCGCAGCATTCCGCCGGTTTCCGTCAACGCATTGGCCCGACGCAGAAACTCCTGCGCCAGACCCGTCGTCGCCGTCACCCGGCCTTTTTCACCAACCAATGCGTAATGTGTTTCGGGGACCGCAGGCGATAGGATTCGAAGTCGTTGCCGGACCATGGCCCGCGCCTGCTGATCCCGCCAAGAGAGCAATACCAGCAACTCCCGGATGACCTGGGCGGCGACGCGCCGCGACAACCCTGCTTGCCCGCGCCAGCCGATGACTGCCGACCACGTGGGATGTGCTGTCGCGTCCCGAAAGACGCTGTGGCAGTTCGAAAGGTCGACACGTTGACGCTCCCGAGACAAGGCTTTCGGGATCAAGGCGGCCACTGCGGTGGTGCCGGCACCAAACAACCGCACTTCCGAGGCCTGCGTGCCTTCACCTTTAACGAGCGCGAAGCCGCCGACCGCAGGTGTCTGCTGCAGCAGGTCCAGAAGCTCCAGCGAGGCGTCCGTGCTACCGTCGGCCCCGACATCTTTCATGGCCGGAATGCCAAACGGTGTAACGTTTCATCCAGCGACTGTGCCGGAGCGATACCCAGCTTGTCGCGCATCACGGCGCGGCGCTTGCGCAAGGTGTCTGACGAAATACCGAGAATCAGACGGATTTCTGCGGGGATTCGACCTTCAACGAGCAACTCGCCCAAGTCGCATTCCGCGCCCGTAAACCCGAAATCCTGTTTCAGGATCTCAACCGAAAGCGACACCGGCGTTGCATCCATGAGGTCCTCGAGCAAAAGCATGATGCTTTTCGTGCCCGTGCCGACCTTGTCCGGCGGGATAGCGGTCGCCCTGAGGCGATGACGTCCATTGCGGTCACGCAGTCGGACGGGCGCGAGGAGGCCTTTTCCAGATTGGGCGGCGGTCAATATCTGCGCGATCTGTACGTCGGACGCTGGATGAAACGCGGCAACCTGGCCGTCGATGACCTGGAGCGTGTCGGCGAAGGCGAATATGTCCTGCCCAAGCCTGTCCAAATCGAGAATGCGACCGAAGCGGTCCAGCTCCACCACGCCGACCTGTGGCAACGTGCCGTCAGACAGTGACGTTGGATCTGCAATGCCGGCGGTGTGCAGCGCGTCCTGGCGCCGCGCGATCTGGTAGGCAAGAAGCTCGTAGGCCATGATCGCGCGCGGGGCTTCCTTTGCCGGCACGAAGCCGCGCGGGAACGTCATATAGGTAGTGAAGCAGCGTCCGCACGGAAAGAAACGCGACTTAACCGCAAAGTTCTCGATCCCCTGTGCATGCAGGAATTCCCGGTAAAACGGATTCCAAGCAATGTCGTCGTCAGTGAACACATCCGATGTGCCGTACCACGGGCCAAGGGGGCGTTCGAGTAGCCGGATAAAGCGCAAGTCATGTACTCTCAACTCTGTGTCTTCGAAAAGATAAGAGCGGTCGATGTCGGAGATGCCGGGCATCTGCGGCAGATGCCGCCAGCGTTGCGCGCCGTGCGAGATTTCCATTTCGACGTGGTGTACCGCCATGCCACCCGTGGTATCGAGCAGGTCAACTTCGAGCTGGGCAAGTTCCGGCAGCGCGTCGACGAAGATTTCGGCTGGCAAGTTGGACAGTGTCGGAGTTCGTTGTTTCGACATGGCATTCTCCCATGCGTACCTAGAAATGGCTGTCAGATTAAAAGAATTGGGTCAACCTAAGGTAGCACATGGATGGCAAGCGTCAGCGAAGACCCGCCATTTAACATAACACGGTCGAGGTGGGGGGCGCGCGCGCGGCGTGGGCGGCGGAAACTATGGGGGTCGATGGGCCACCATTCATCGGCGTGGTCGGAGACGGCTAGTCGGACGCGGACAAACGGTTTGGAGAGACCGCGCGTACCGCGTCCGGCGCGCGCCGCGCTCAGTCTTCGGCGATGCGGTAGGTTGTGTCGCCACCGCTTCTGACGCGCTCGATGGTGCCGGCTTCGAGCATCGATGCGACGATCTTTGCAGCGCCCGCGCGCGACAGCCCCGTCGCCTCGCGGATGCCCATCATTGTCTTGGGGGCGTCCTGCAAGGTGCTGTAAATCGCAAGCTGGCTGGGGTTTAACGCCATCTCGCCCTGTGGAACAAAGTAGAGGCCGCGTCCCGCACCGTGTCGGTCGATCAGGCCCCGTTCTTCGAGAATATCGGTAATGAGCCGGATCTGGGTCTTGGTCAGCCCCGTCTCCTGCGCCAACTCGGGAACTGTCGTCGAGCCGGTTTCCCGCACGATACTGAGCGCTGCAGCCTGATTGTCGGACAGCTGGGCTTCGGCGCTCGAGTTCGCGAGGTAATATGTCCGCCCTCGCGCGGCCTTTTCGATCAGGCCGGCGTCCTGAAGCTTGTCGAGATGATAGCGGATCTGATCGTGATCGTCGCTGCCGCCGAGGATCATTTGCGCCAGTTCGGGCCGGCTCTTGCCACCGCTTTCGAGGGCGGTCAGGATCTGGCGATCGGTATCGCCCAAGGTCACTTCGCGCGCGGCGGTGGTTTCCGTGCTGCTTGGCACCCAGCCGCCGGAGGCGTCCCGGACAATCGCATTGCTGTCGCGCAGTCGTTTGATATGACGCTGGACGGTTTGCTGCGCGCTGCGTCCACTGAAGGCGCGCTGGATTTCGGACGAATTGATCGGGCCGTTGTCGGCAATGAAGCGAAGAAGCTGGCGCGTCCCGCGCGGCAAGGCGGTGTCGATCAACACATCGACATTCGCCGCCAGCGCGTAGGTCGCCTCGCCCCGCGCTGTTCCCGCACCGTCGCCCAGCGCAATGACGATGCCGCGTTCGATCAACCCCTCCAGATCGGTCGTCAGGTGGGCGCGCTGAATCTCGTCGCGTGCCGCAATCTCACGCCGCGACATCTCGCCGTTGAGGTGCAGCGCGCGGATGATCTCGCCCTCTCGCGCCGACGCCCCGCGCGGCGTCGTATAAAGGGGGATCAAGTTGATGTCCTCGTAGGGAATGGGCTTGCCCCTGACCTCCGTCGACAGAGGTTCGTCCGGAACCTCGATAGAGAGATTGGAGACGACGCCGCTCTCTGTCACGGTGACAAGGCCCTGCTCGACCGCCTCTCTGGGCACGAGGGCGCTGTTGCCCGGTTGATAGCCAATCGCCTGGGAGATACGGTACATCGAAATTGGCACGTTCTCCGGCGCGATGGCCAACACCGAGAGTATCTTACGGGTCTGCGCCGCGAGGGGCAGGAAATCGGAATTGAGGGAGGCGGGCACATAGCGGGTTACGGACCTTGTTGACTTCGGAACGAGCACACCTGCGTCGACAAGTCGATCCAGTGCCACCTGTGCTTCTGCAATGGAGGATGGAAGTTGTTCGCCATAGTAGGACAGCCGAGTTGCGTTCGTCGCCGTGACAGCCCCCTTTTCCAGCGTCGCCGCGACGATTGCCTTCTCGAATGCGCTGGCCTCCAGACCCCCAAGCTCTGCATCGACGCGGCTCTCGGTGATCTCGGAGGCGTTGAGCGTCCTGAGCGACAGCGCAATCGGTTCGCCATTCGGCCCGATGTAGGCGACCTCGGCGGGCACGTCCCCGGCATCCTCCGTACTCGGCTCGGGGGGAAGTGTTGCCGGGCGCAGGCCGGCGGCGCGCTGCACCAGCTCGGCGACGGTCATGCGGCGGTCAACGGCGGCGGTTGCGGTGACCGAGACGCCTTGTGTTTCCAGCAGGAACTGATCGAGCGTCAGATAGATATCGAGCGTCGCGGGCCCGTCGTCCACATCTTCGAGGTCACCGAGCGCGGCCGTCGCAAGCCGCCGCAGGCTCTCATCCTGCGGCAGGACCTCGTCGAGCGAGGCCGGGCTCGAAAGTGGATCAGTCCATCCCAGGATACTCGGGTTGGCCTGGGCGAGCACTGGGAGCCGCGACACACGGGCGAGAAAGGCGTCCATGTCCGTCAGCCGAAACATTGGCATCACGTCCATGGCACCGACGCCGAAAACATCGCGCAGCCAGACGTCGGTGCGGGCAAGAACCTCGGCGTTCGACAGGGTCCCCGCATCGTCGAGCCTGGCGCGCAGGCTCTCCGGCAGCGCGTCGAGCGCCGCCGCCGTCGCGACCGGCTGCCGGTTGACGCTGCGCAGCGCACGGACCGCGAACGTCATGTCTGCGTAGCTCGCGGCAAAGGACAGAACGGCGTCGGTCGAGGCCCGCAGGGCCGATGGATTGCCAAGTGTGTTCTGCCCGAGGATTTCGGGCGAGAACCCCATGTCCGTCAGGCGTTGCGACGACAGCTCGCCCGTTGGGTCGCTCTGGGGTGTTACACCCGTTGCACCGTCGTCGCCGCCTGTCGTTCCACCGTCTCCGCCGTCTGTCGGGGGCGTTGATGTCGGTGTCGGGGACGCGCCTCCTGTTGGCGGTGGCTGATCGCCGAATATATAGCGGTAGACCTCCGGCGCCTGATGAAAGAGGTCCTGCATGACCTGAACCAGCGCCGCTTCCTTTTCGGTGTCGCTGTACGCCTGACCAGTGCGATCAGTGCGCGCGTCTTTGACCGGCGTCCGTTCGAGTTGGAGTCGCAGCGCGTCTTCAGGTGGCATCGTGATCGGCGGCACATTCAGATCGAACGGTTTGGGGTCTGCGCCTTCGGCCGCTGGATAAGCGGAGTTCCCAAGCACGACCTCACGCGATGCGGCCAGCACGACCGCATTCGTGATGGTATTCGAGGCCTGCGACCGGTCCGTGATCATCGGCAGCGCGCGCACGTTGGCAGCCAGAAGCGCGATGACGCCATTCTCGGCGGCACCATTGTCGTAGTTCATGCCACCGTGGTTGATGAGATCCTGCACAACCTGAAGGTTCTCGGTCGTGACCGCATCGGTCACCGCGGGCGCAATGCCGATGAAGGCGCGGGCCTCAAAGGGGGGCGTCCAGCCTTTCGCATTGATGTCAGGATTGCCCCGGAACACGCCGAGGCGCATGTCGTCCCGCCGCGTCATCGGCCCCCAGGTATAGATCCAAGTGTTTTCGCCGCCCTTCTGTAGCTGAATGCCGCGCGTGCTGTCGGTGCCGTCGAGCACCGCCTCCGCCGCCTCGATCCGCTCGGCATCGGTGGCAAAGGTCACGGGCTGCCAGCTGCCGTCGCGCGCCCTTTCGACCACACCGTAGGCCTCGATGCTGCCGTCGATGGAATCGAAGATCGTCTTGTAGGGTCCGTCAAGGACTGTCGTTTGATTTTCACCCAGCACATATGAGCCGATCACGGTCGTGTTGTCGGGAAAAGATCCTTCGTCGCCCGCGCGATACTGGCCGAAACGGTTCTGGGCCTGCGAACTGAGAACGCCCCCGTCCCGGTAGATCACCGCAAGGGCTTCGCCGGCCGCATCGAGGTTCTCCTTGGAATAACTGCCATTGGCTTGGGGCTCGATATTGGAGAGCGCTGTGCCGGCTCCGTTGACGCGCCTGTCAAGACCCCGGCCCTGTTTCGCGTTGAAGAAGGCCGGGTTCTTGCGGTAGAGCGCAGTGTTGTAGTCGCCGGTTGCGATGTCCTGGAGCTGCGCTTCGATCGGTTCAACAAGACTTGCACGGAACCCACGCTCATTATTGAGCGCCTGAATGACGTTGTCGATCCGGGCCTGTGTCAGCGCCTTGTCACCTGTCATCCACGCGGGCAGACCGTCTGTTGGCAGGGTTGCATCGGGCGGCCCGATCTGCACGTCGGAGGGGTTCAGATTGACGACCTCCGACTGGCGCGTGTTCAGAGCCCCTTCGAGCGCGGGCGGCACGATGCCATTGCCACTGATGAGAATATCCCGCGCCGACACGTCGGGGAACGCCAACGCCGCCTGATCGGCCAGTTCAACAGCCTGCAAGAGCGTCAAGTTCTCCAGTTTGACAAGGCTCATATCCGCGCGCGGCACGATCATCGTGTAGCCCGCATCGGTGCTGACGCCCACGTTGGACCGCCTGACGCTCTTGAAAGCTTCCGCGAGCGGGACGCTTCCCCCGGTTGCCGGCACCGGCTCGGCGGTCACGCCCGCAGGGTATTGCGGGTTCACCACATCGAGCATGTTGGCGGCGGTAGGGCCTGTGGGCACCAGCGACGCGCCGTTCAGGGACAGCGTGCCGGTTTCGACGAAGGCGGTAAGCGCCGCCTCGGCCTCTGCCACCGAAATGGTGCCGCTGCCGACGAGCGCCGCAATCCGGTCCATCGCGCCGCCCGAGCGGATGTCCAACCGTGTCTGGATGTCCTGCAGAGTGCTCCGGGCCTCTGGCGTCAAGGCGGCTGACCATGTCCAGCCGAGGTAGCCGCCGCCCGGAGGCGTGTTCGACGACATCGTTGCCTGCACATCGGGCGGGGTATGCTGAGATGTGATGCCCGCGCCGCTGCGGCTTTCGATCCCGGTACCGCCTTGGGTTTCGCCGGGTCGCGATGTCAGCGTGCTGACAAGCCCGCCCAGGGTTCTGCCGCCGCGCCGCGCGAGTGTTTCGTCATAATAGACCGTCTGCTCCCCTCTATCCGCCTTCGCCGTTTCCGACTGAAGGAGAGAGACCAGCTCCGGGGTCGTGCCGGAGACCACCACAATGGCGTCACCCGTTGGTGTCGCTATCCGCAGCGGCAGGCTGTGCATCGCCTCCCCATCGTTGAGCGAAACGGCTGCGTTTTGGGCGAAACTTGCCTCGACCGCGGCAGACTCGTCAAACTTTGAATATGCGGTGATCTGCAAATCACGCAGTTTCGGGTGGGCATCGGCCTGATCAGCGACGGCACCGCGCGAGACGTTTGCCGCGAAATCGGCCAGTGCTTCGGGATTGCGCGCCAGGTTCTGGACGAACGCAAGCTGTGCCTCCGGCGACAGCTCGTGGAGCTGCTGTTCCAGCGCGGGCTGAATAAGCATCCTCTGAGGCGCCGTGTAGCCTTGCGTGGCAAGCGAGACCAGTTGCGAGGTCGTCATCGGCGAGGCGAATTGCCCTGGCTGTGTGATGGTGGGCGGTCGGAGGGTCGACGCGCCGCTCTGGCCGTTTCGGCTCAGACCCGCAGATGCGTCCTGCGACTGCGGCGGCACCGTGGGGCGAAGCGACTGTGTGCGCGCCAGTGCCAGCCCGGGCGAAACCTGGCTCGGGACATAGACAGACGTGCCGTCGGGCAGCGTGCGTTTGGTCAGGTCGATGGTGGTATGTGCACCCGAGGTGTCATTTGATGTACCCGATGTACCCGATGTACCTGACGGCGGCTGCCGCCCGAAGTTCTGGGCCGATTGTCGTCCCGCACGCAAGAACAGGGGCACCTGCAGGGCCCCCGCGTAGAACATCGCGCCATTCGGCGCGCTCAGGGTCCAGAACCCGGCCCGATCCTGCCCCTGCCGGGCCTGGAATCCTTCACGAAAGCTGTCTGTCGCATCTTCTGGGATCAACGTATTGGAATCCTCGAAAGTCGGATCGCCAAGCTGAAAATCCCCGACGGATTTCATGTTCTCACTGGCCATCTTGATGGCGTCGTAATAGGCGGCACCGTCGGCCTCGGTTGTTCGCGCGGTCGGGATAAGTGCGTTGCCTGCGCCGACGACGACGCTCTCATGGGTCTGGCGCGCACTGAAATGATGCGGTTGCAGCCGGAAGTCGGTGTTGCCGCCGTTCGATGAGATCAGCGCGGCAGCCTCGGCCTTTGCGGCCTCCAGCGTTGTGGCCGCAAGCGCAACCTCCGTGCCGTCGCTCGCCAGGACGTGAAAGCCTTGCTCCCCGTCACGCTGAAAAACCGGCACCGACACACGAACCTCGTCGATGCCCGAGGCCGTTTGCTCGACAAATACGACGAGCGCGTACCCCTTGAACCCGTCCCTTTCGCGCTCTGAAAGGCGGGATTCGTCGATCTCGCGGAACGAGGATCGGGACGCAACTGTCATGGTCATTTCCGGGTCGTCGGTCGCCATGCTGGCTTGAGCGACGGATGGGTCGATAGCATTTACGGACATGAGGCACCTCCAAAAAATAGCCATGGCAATTCTGCAGCTGCCGACTTGCGCCAGACTTACGGGATCGCGGCGCCTGAGTTTCCGCGTAGGCTCATCTGAAGCTGGCTGAGCGAGCGGGTGACAACAACGCGCCGCTGCCAGGTGATCTTGTCGGAGGCATCGAGCACAAACAGTACCGTTGCACCGACCTGCTTGCCGTAGAGAAAGAACGACCGGTCCGAGATCGGCTGCACATTGGCAACCGTGGCATCGGCGATCAGAACAGATCCCATATCCGCCGGCAGCGTGATGACGACGCCTTCGGACTGGGTGATACGCACCGCGGTGATCGGGGTGCCACCGCCAACGTTGGGTGCCAGCCCCAGCAGGAAGGCGACCGTGGTCAGGACATGATGAAGTTTCATTCGCTTTCAGCTCCTTCTGCAAACTTGCGCAGACGCGGCGTGGTTCGGGCGCGCGCAGGCTTCAGCGACAGCGTGCTGCACGGAATGATGGTGTAGTCGTCGCTCAACTCCTGAAAGGACACCACATCGATCTCGATCGAATTACGGATCATGAACGTCTTGAGGTGCCGCCGGACGTCCATCGAGGTCACGATCACCGGGCGGATCCCCTTCGGTGACAGAACCCTGATCTGATCGCGAACGGCTTTCAACAGGCCCTGCGACTGCTCTTCGGACAAAACCAGATAGCTGCCGATGTTGGTGTCGCGCAGGCTGGCGCGGAGAATTTCCTCGCTGTCGCGCTCGACCACGATGCTGGAGATCTGCCGGTCGCCGTGGGCGACGCGCGCGCAGATCTGCTTTTGCAGGGCAATCCGGCAGTATTCCGTCAATGCCACCGGACTGGCATCGGTCGCCGACCATTCGACAAGCGCCTCCATGATCTTCCGGCGATGGCGAAGCGAGACGCGCTCTTCGAGCAGCCTGCGGAACACGTCGGCAATCCGCTGGATCGGCAGCGCGCGCATCAGTTCGGCGACCAGCACCGGCGCCTCCCCCTCGGCTTCGGTCAGCAATTCGCGGGTTTCCTGCAAACCGACGAGGTTGGCCGCATTCGCGATCAGACCGTCGGTTGCCACGGTGAAGACGACATCTTCGACCGCCGCATAGGGCAGACCGATTTCATCGAGGCGCGCCTTATGCGCCACCTCGACCTCGAGACTGCGTGTCCAGAGCCCGGTGGCCTTGTCCGTATACGGAATGTCATGCGCCGCCAGCACGTCCCGGACATCGGAAAGGGTCACGACCCCATCTGTCACGCGTGCCCAGAGGACAGGTTCCTCGTCAATGACCAGCCGGAGTTGATCGTCGGCAAGTGCGGGCGCCACGGCAACCGTCACTGAAGGCGCGTTCAGACCGGCCGCTGTGCCTGCATCCTGGCCCAGCCGCTCGGCCCGACGGGCGAGATCAGCGGGCGTGAAACGCGCATGATGCGCCTCCGAAAGCTCGAGAACCACGCGCGCCTCGGCACGGGGCAAGAGCGCAACCTCGTCGCTGTCGCCAGCTTCATCACCATCGGCGGGGCCGGTCTGCGCACCTGCATCCGCACCAAGGCGCACCCGGCGGCTTACGAAACCGACCGCGAAGAATGCGGCCCCGAGACCCACCAGGATCAGCGTCGGAAAACCCGGCAACAACCCCATTCCGATGAGAGAAACCCCGGCCAGTCCGATAGCACGCGGATCGGCGACGATCTGCGAGATGATGTCGGAACCGAGGTTCCTTTGTTCTTCCCCCTTTACCCGCGTGACGATCACCGCGGCCGTCACCGACACCAGAAGTGCCGGTATCTGCGAGATGAGCGCATCGCCCACCGTCAGCAGCGAGTATTTATGCACGGCTTCGTCGAAGGGCATCGAGAATTGCGCGATACCGATGACCAAACCGCCGATGAGATTCACGAAGATGATGATGAGACCTGCGATGGCATCGCCCTTGACGAATTTCATAGCACCGTCCATGGCGCCATAGAACTGGCTTTCGCGTTCAAGCAACTTACGGCGTTTTCCGGCCTCGACGTTGTCGATATCGCCGTTGCGCAACTCCGCGTCGATGGCCATTTGCTTACCCGGCAGCGCATCGAGCGTGAACCGTGCGCTAACCTCGGCAATCCGCTCGGCACCCTTTGCGATGACGATGAACTGCACGACGGTGATGATGAAGAACACCACGAGGCCGACCACGACATTGCCTGCCACGACAATCGAACCAAAGGTCTCGACCGTCGCGCCTGCATCGCCCTTGGCAAGGATCAACCGGGTCGTGGTGATGGACAGGCCCAAACGGAAGATTGTCGCGATCAGAATGATACCCGGCAAGGACGACAGCGACAGCGGCGTGGAGAGATATATGCCGGTCATCAAAAGCAGGATGGCAAAGCCGAAATTCAGACCGATGAGCGCATCGACCAGAAGCGTCGGCATGGGCAGGATCATCAGAAGAATGATAACGAACAACAGCACACCGATGGCCATGTCCTTGCTGAACGGCAGCGATGCGAGTGCCTTTTTCATGATGCGAACTCCATGATATCGAGCCCGTTCGCCCGGCATGTTGCAAAACACGCAACCCAGATGTCACGCGCCGCGTCGCCACGACCGAGACCCGAGAGCGCCCGCGCCCGCAGCGACAGAAGCCTGGCCAGATCGCGGGGCGTGGCTGCGCGGTCAACCAGCGCTTCGATCAACGCAAGCGCGCGCCCATAATCGCCAAGATCGACCAGACACCGCGCCCGAAGCCTCTGGACAGTTGCGTCGTCGGCGTCGTCTTCTCCGAGCGCCAGAAGCAGGAACAACGCATGGCGCGCGCGCCCGAGCTCGGCATAGGTTGTGGCCAGCATCACGATGATATTGCGTTGGGTCGGTGTCACTTTCAGCCCCTCAGAAAGCCGGTCATGTATTCGTCAAGCGCCCCGAACCGCTTGATCTCTGCCGCGATGGCCCAGCGCGCAACCCGCTCCGCCCGCGAGGGTGTCTCGATGCTTTGCAGCGCTGCATGAAGATCGGTGAGCTCTTGCAGGATGACCCCCGAGCTGAGGCGCGCGGTGCCGGGCAAACTGTCAACGCGCGGCGGGGCGGCGGTGCGCGCCGCGTCCTTGCGGTGCTCTGCCTCTTGATCGAGCGCCTTGTCGAACCGCCGTCCGGCTTTTTCGACAGACGCCGGGCCGTCCGGCCGGTTCCCGCCGTCAACGGGCGACGCGAGCCCGGAGGCGCGTTCGAAGCCCTCGAGTGGCACGACCTTCATCGCTTCGTCGCAGCGGTCTGCTGCGCCGTGGCAAGCGCGACGGCATAGGTCTTGCCGCCGTGCTCAAGCTTGGTGTGATGCGGTTCGATGGATTTGATCACCCAGCCGCCGGGCAGGGTATCGCCGGTATAGTACCGCAGGCCCTCGACAACGAGATAGGCCCGGTCGATGTGCCAAGCCGATTCAATCATCGGCGTGCGCGGCGGCGCGGTGGGCGACCGGTCGATATCGACCCGCGCGGCTTCGAGCACGTAGCCGGGAAAGCGTGTGTCGAACCAGTGATGAAACTCTTCGAAGGACGCCAGGGCCTCGACGCCGAGGCGTCCGGTCAGCACGAAGCGGTTGTCGTCCAGCCGGACATCGAGCGTGTCGAGTCCAAGCGCGGTCAGCTGTCCGCTCAGGTCCGAGGCCGCCGCGACGTCCTGCAGGGCGGTGGCGGTCTGTAGGGCGGTAGCGGTGTTCGCCTCCGGTGCGACCATGACAGGCGCCGCCGGCAGGGCCGCCGCCTGGGGCTCGACCGAGACCTCGGGCCAGAGCGCCAGAGCGCCCAGCCCAGCAACGAGCGCGAGACCAAGACCACCCGCTTGAGGCAGCAGGGTCCGGAACCTGCGCGCGGGTATGTCGAGCGTCAGGGCGACGCCGCCAAGGTCCAATTCCGATGTGTCGGTCAGGCGGGCGCGATAGCCCGGTTCGATCCGGTCGCCGTCATCAACGCCGACACCTGCGTCATACGCGCTGACATAAAGGCAGCGCCCGTCGCGCGCGATCTCCAAATGCCGGTCGGCAACGGCGGGATCGCACAGAACAATGTCGCAGCCCGCGTCCCGGCCAAGCACATAGCGCGGTTTGTCGAGCGCGACCGACGCCCCCGCGTGACAGCCCGAGCGCACGTGAAGATGGTGCACGGCAACCATGTTGAACCTCTTGAGAATTTGGTGTTGGTGGTGTGGTGGTGGTGTGTCCGGCCAAAGCCGAAACGTGGCCCCGCCGGGGGCCACGCTGCTTGGTTTGCGTCCGGGCTTAGACCGGGTTGACCCGCATCTTGGCCGCCGACAGCATGGTGCCATAGTCGGTTTGCGCGATCATCATCTCAAGGTTCCGCGATGACGCCAGTTCGGTCATCTCTTTGAACTTGTCCATATAGTGCTCGAAACCCTTGGTCGTCTCGGACGTTTCTTGGTCATCGCTGATGTTGGTCCAGCTGAAGTCTTTGTTCATGTTGTTGAAGCTGACCTCTCCGGTGGCATTTCCGTTACCAAGATCATTCGTGCTCTGGTTCTCGGTTATCGAAGAGCCCTGGCCATTGGCAAAGACCTGTTGGTCGTGAACTTCGTAAGTCATGTTATTGCTTCCGGTTACTCCACTGTCTCCGCTCATCGTTGGGTTCCTCCTTTTACGATGGTGATGATGAAAAGGGGCCCCACAATGGGCGACCCCGAGGTATCAGGTGTTCGCGCCCTGCGCGGCCTGGATCACGATACCGGTCGCCTGGGTGGCGAGGTTTACGATATCGTCGGCAAATCCGAGGCTGTCCGAGGTGGCGTCAGTGTTGGCAAGGATTGCCTGCGCCGTATCGTTCAGCTCGCCCGCTTTGAGCGCGAAGGAGATGATATCTTGGCCCGAGACGCTCTCACCGCTGAACCCGGCCTCGAGAAGATTGCTTGCATCCCGACCGATGTTGACCATCCCGTCAATGGCGGCCGTTTCGGCCTGGTTCGACAATCCGACCGTGGTGACGTTCTCGTTCATCTGCTCGAGCATCCGGAGCAGCACGATGAGGTCGTTGATGTCCATCTGGTAACTGCCGTTCGGGTCGATAGCCCCGATGGCCGAGGTCGGATCATTCGGAACGATCTCGGCTTCCTGCATCACGGCGACGCCGGAAATCGAGTAATCCGAAAAGCCATCGTCGGCCGCATCAATCGACAGCGCGGCGATTTCCACGCCGCCACCGTCAAACTCGGCGAACTGCTCACCGCTTTCGGCGCCGGTCACGGTGATCTCGTCGAGCACGTTCCCGTCGATGTCAAGCGCCTGAACCGTAACGGTCTCATCACCATCGCTTTCGCCGGTGAAGAGATCCTGAAAGACCATCCCGGCCCGCAGGGCACCCTCTTCAAGGTTGATCTTCAGCGTGCCGTTTTCCGCGTTGAACTCATCCGACTTGTCGAGACCAACCGTGATGAGGCTGCCGTCCTCGTGGAGGCCGAAAGATCCGTTCTCGACACTCATCATGTCTTGCAGTTGCTCTGCCGAATAGGTGACCTGTTCGAAGATTGGCTCAGGCCGCATGTTATCAGGAAGCCGGATGACATCAGGAAGCGGGTCCGGCTGTGGCGTCGGTCTGAATTCCGGGAGAGGTGTCGTTCCGAAATCCGGAGGAAATGACACACGCTCACCCAGACCGCCGTTGTCGATGTTGTCAGAGACGTCCATCAACTCACCGAGTGCCACAAGGATCGGATCGCCCGAGGCCTTCAGTTCCTCGGGACTGTCATTCACGATTTGACCGATCTCCGTGATGTCTTCGGTGCCGTCGGCATTCAGAATGTCGTTTGCGATGTCGAGGATGATCTCATCAACCCTGTCGCCAACCTCCTGACGGCCCTGATCGACGGCACCATCGCCGAGGTTACCGCCCCGAATGACGAAGTCCAATTTGGCCGACTCCATGCCACCTGCGGCCTTAAGGAACGGGTCGCCTGAGGCCAGGAGGTCGTTCATCGACATGCCTTCGATCTGGGTGCTGAAATCCTCGCCATATTGGGCGATGGCGACGTCCAGCAAGGCTTGCTTGGCCTGGTCGAACTCGCCCAGCACGATAGCGACCCCTGCGTCGGTCCAGACACCATCGAAGTCCACCGGATCGTCGCCGATCACATCATCGCCCGGCGCGATCTCGTTGTCTATTGGGGGAACGTCGGATCCACCATCATCTGACGTTCCCCCGTCACCGTCCTCATCAACGAGCCCGAGAATTGCATCGAGGATATCGTCGAGCGCTACGGACTTTTGAGAGGGGTCGGTGATCTCGTCGAGATCGTCGAAAGCCGCGATAATCTCGCTGAATTCGGCATTGTCGATGTCGACACTATCGCCATCCGCGCCGCCGCTGTCGGGTGTTTCGCCGTCGGGGCCGGATGTGCCGGTATAGGCATTCATCACCCGCTCTCCGGCGTCCTGAAGCGCCGCGCCGAAGCTGCCGACGTGAGGAGCCGAAACACCCGTCCGCATCGCGTCGAAGTGCATCTTGGTGATGTTATATTCGGCACCGTGCAGAAAGTCGGACATGTTCGCGTTTCCGTAAATCCCCCGCGAGTTGAAATTCTGCGTCGACGTCGTGAAGAAGTACTGCGCGTCCGTCAGCTCTTCAAACCCGGCATCGCCGGTGTGGATCACGCCGTCAGGATCGGCATTGGCCGCGTTTTGCAGCCGGACTCCGACCTCTATCAAGTCTTCGGCAGCGGATTGGTTGAGCTGCACTTCATTGCCTTCGATGTTTACGACCGGGAGTATCTCCGTCATGTTCTCTCTCCTTGTTTTCGATATCTGGGCGTCCGGGATCAGACGACCTTGCCTTCCCATTCGCTGGTGCTCGACAAGCCGGCCATGAAGATGATCTGAACGTCGGCCATGGATTGGGACAGCAGGGTCTTCTGAAATTTCTCTTCTTCGTCCGCGCGGATCTCATCGGGCATCTCGGACCACTCGTCGAACTCGCCATAGAGGTCATCGAGCATTGGGGAGGGCGACGTTGCGCTTGATGTTTCGGTCATGTCTCGTCCTTTCTGTCGTCGCGATCTGCAACCTTGGGACAGACCCTGGGATGCGAGTCTTTCAGCAACCTGACGACTTGGGGCTTCAGCCGTTTCATTCCGGCGGATGCACCGACAGTCGCGATCCCGCAGATGTCACGCTGGCGCAAAGTGCGGCGTTGAGGCTTCACGCCCATGCCCGGCCGGAAAGGAGCGACCGCCATGGGCATTCAAACCACCGCCCTGCCCGTGACCGCATCCGGGTGGCATCTTGGCGGGATGCCCCTGCGCCAAAGGATGACGCCAGCCCCACCTGCGCCTTCGTCGCAGGCCGGTGACAACCCGGAAAGGGCCTGATCTCTTCAGAGCTCCACCTGTGATGGCACTCTGACTTCTCCGTCCGCCGGTCTGTGAATTCGGCCCGACCGGAGGTCTGCTCGCCTTAGGGATGCTTGATGGCGAAGTTGCGCAACATCGCAGGGTTCATTTTGACCGTGTTGGCAGCGCTCGGACCTTCCTATTTGTACATCAGAGGGTCTATGTGGTGTGGTGCATGCCGCGCAAACGGCAGATCGCCGTCACCTGACGTCACCAATCCAGCGCCGGACGCAGGGCTTTCTTCGTGATATCCGAAAGGCCACGAGGGAGCCCCCTGTCACGGCGAACCCAGACCTCCACAATGGGCGCCAACCCGTTTTGGAAAGTTCTTGACTTCGGCATTCACCAGCGCCGTTTCAGCTATCGGTCTACCTTGGAAAACCAGCTGTTTGTGGCGGGGGTCTCAATGGCCGCTTTTGCATTCGGTTGTTCGAACAACCAACGGTAGCTTCGCAAGTGCAAGAGTTGCTGCTCTTCAGACAACGCAACTGAAAATATGCTATCATTTCGCCAGCGGGATTTGAAACTGAAGTGTTTCATGTCCCCCCAGGGCCTCTTCGGCCATATAGCTTTTCACCAGAACACCACCTGCCTTTTCAATTACCCGTACCGAAGCGGGATTCTCAGGGCTGGTCGTGATCTCGACGTAATTCAGGCCAATGGCTTTCGCCTCGGGTAGAATCGCACTCAACGCAGCGGTGGCCAGTCCTTCGCCTTGCCGCCACGGCACTACGGCATAACCAATATGACCAGAACATGTGGCTGGCAGCTCTTGGGTCCCCGGCTTCCATCTCAGGCCAATATGACCGCAAAACCCATCTTCCCAGATCCAGCGTCGGATACTCGGCAAGCGAGGCACCTGGGACCCATCCGGCAAGGTTACCGGGCCTGCACTGGCCGCAGGATCATCCAGATCCGAGACGAAAGACACCGCATCTTCCGAGATTTTTGCAAGTTGTTCTTGTGCGGCTTCGGATCTCAAATTGTCTGGTGACCACCCCCGCTGCAGAGCGTCAACATAAGCCGGGATATAAGTAACGTGGGGTTTGAGCAATTTCATCCAGATGCTTTCGTGCCGGCATTCAACAAGAGCAGACTTTCGTTTGTCGTGCGACAATTGGCAATATGGACGCGCCCGGACTTCGCCGCGCGGCGCAGAAACTGACATATTGCGGATCAGGGCGGACCTCCGAAGCGCTGACGCGAAGGTCCGGTTCCGGCGTTGCCCGCCATGCCGCAATCAGGTTAGCATCCGCATATGATGATCGACCCTTTGACCCTTGCTGCGTTTTCACTTGCAGTGGTCCTGTTGGCAATAACGCCTGGCCCGGATCTTTTTTTGATTGTTGGCCGCGGATTGTCTCAGGGACGCGGTGCTGCGATTTACACCGCGTTGGGTTTTTTTCTTGCTGGCGCAGTGCAAGTGCCGCTGCTTGCTTTCGGTTTGGCGACCCTTGTGGCCAACAGCCCGCTGGTCTTTGATCTGATCCGCTACGCTGGCGGTGCCTACCTTATTTGGCGCGGCCTCAAAATGCTCTTCGGATCGGTCTATACCCCGACAGGGGAAGGATCAGCCGTATCCCCCGGCACTGCAATCAGAGAAGGTTTCATCGCCAGCCTCGCAAACCCCAAGGGCCATGTCTTCATGCTGGCTTTTCTTCCGCAGTTTGTTGATCCGGGGGCCGGATCGGTGTCGATGCAGTTCATAATCCTCGGCCTGGTGATGCGGACGGTGGCACTCGCTGTTGAAGTGAGCTTGGCTGCGTTCTCTGGCACGATCGGTATGTTCCTGAGACGGTCGCGCCGCGCACGCGCCTCTTTGGAGCGTGCGGCTGGATTGTTGATTGTTGCTGTGGGGGTCCGGCTCATGCTTCTGGAAAACCCTGCGGAGCTTCGGCAAGATCCCAGATGAGCCGATACCTGTGCAAGATGCAGCATCGGTCATTCTGGGCCGATTCTGTTGAAAAACTCGTAAGTCTAACAATGATATTTTTCTGCCAGAATCCGTTGCAGCAGCCAAATTGGAACTGAGTGTCCGGTTAGGCCTCTGAGAGCCTCAGATATTGCCAACTCTGGTCTTAGGCCGACCCCCTCGACGAATTTCCAGAACGGCTTTCTATGGGCAAGTTTTTCAGCTATTTCCACGATAACCAGAGTTTTTCAACAAAATCAGCTCGAACCAGCCGTTCCATGCGCCAGGCACGAGGAGCCGCATTCCCCGCTCGGGTCACCCCTTTTTGAAAGGTCAAAAAATCTGGCAAAAAGGATCAGCGCACTGGCCAAAAGGCGGGCAACCTACGGGGCCCGTCGCCCTCCCCTCAGGATGTGTCAGGGCAAAGGCAGGCCGCCCTTGGCATACATGAAAGGGCTCATCCGCTCGCGCCTCTTCACAACACCCCCCGTGACGACTTTTGGCAACGGGCTGCCAACCGCCCTGTTACGGGCCCAACGCCTATAATCTGCTGCGGATTGCGGTGAACGCCCCACACCGTGACTGTGTTCTTGGGCTGAACATCCAAGCGCCCCCTTTTCCCCAAGCGCTCCCCCCTGTAAGAGGACGGCACCAATTGCCAGCCCGGGGGACGTAAAGGCCTATGCAAGAGCCTGCCATCACACCAGACCTGATCGCCAGCCACGGGCTGAGCCCGGATGAATACGCGCGTATTCTGCAGATCGTGGGCCGGGAGCCGAGCTTTACCGAACTGGGTATCTTTTCGGCCATGTGGAACGAGCATTGCTCGTACAAATCCTCCAAGAAGTGGCTGCGCACCCTGCCCACGACGGGCCCGCAGGTCATCTGCGGCCCCGGTGAAAACGCGGGCGTGGTCGATATCGGCGACGGGCAGGCGGTGGTCTTCAAGATGGAAAGCCACAACCACCCCTCCTACATCGAACCCTATCAGGGAGCGGCCACCGGCATGGGCGGCATCCTGCGGGATGTGTTTACCATGGGCGCGCGTCCCGTGGCAGCCATGAACTCCCTGAGCTTTGGGGAACCCTCCCACCCCAAGACCCGGCAATTGGTCAACGGCGTGGTCGAGGGCATCGGCGGCTATGGCAACTGCTTTGGCGTGCCGACCGTGGGGGGTGAGGTGCGCTTTGATCCCGCCTATAACGGCAACTGCCTGGTCAATGCCTTCGCCGCAGGCCTCGCGGATGCGGACAAGATTTTCTATTCTGCCGCCTCCGGTGTCGGCATGCCGGTGGTCTATCTGGGGGCCAAGACGGGCCGCGATGGCGTCGGCGGGGCCACCATGGCCTCGGCCGAATTCGACGACACAATCGAAGAAAAGCGCCCCACCGTGCAGGTCGGCGACCCCTTCACCGAAAAACGTCTGATGGAAGCCACACTGGAGCTGATGCAGACCGGGGCGGTGATTTCCATTCAGGACATGGGGGCGGCTGGCCTGACCTGTTCGGCGGTGGAGATGGGCGACAAGGGCAACCTCGGCGTCCGGCTCGATCTGGAAAACGTACCGGTGCGCGAAGAAGCGATGACCGCCTATGAAATGATGCTGTCGGAATCTCAGGAACGCATGCTCATGGTCTTGCGCCCCGAACTGGAGACGGAGGCCAAGGCGGTCTTTGACAAATGGGACCTTGATTTCGCTATCGTGGGCGAGACCGTCGCCGAAGACCGCTTTCTCGTCCTCTATAATGGTGAGGTCAAAGCCGACCTGCCGCTCAAGACACTTGCCGGGACAGCACCGGAATACGACCGGCCCTGGGTTGAGACGCCCTGCGCGCCGCCGCTGGCGGAGGTTCCGGCTGTCGATCCCATCGACGGGCTGCGGGCGCTGATCACCAGCCCGAATTATGCCGCCAAGGAATGGGTATATACCCAATACGACACCATGGTGATGGCCGATACGGTGCGCATTCCCGGCATCGGCGCGGGCATTATCCGGGTGCATGGCACCGACAAGGCGCTCGCGTTCACCTCGGATGTCACCCCGCGCTACGTCAAGGCCAACCCCGTCGAAGGCGGCAAGCAGGCCGTGGCCGAGGCCTACCGCAACCTTTCGGCGGTCGGGGCCAAACCTCTGGCGACGACGGATAACCTCAACTTCGGCAACCCCGAAAAGCCCGAAATCATGGGCCAGTTCGTCGGGGCCATCAAAGGCATCGGTGAGGCCGTGGCCGCTTTGGACATGCCGATCGTGTCGGGCAATGTCTCACTTTACAACGAAACGGACGGGGCCGCGATCCTGCCCACGCCGACCATTGGGGCGGTCGGTCTGATCGACAGTCTGGAGGGTATCATCGGGTGCGATGTGCGCGACGGCCACGTAGCGCTCGTGCTGGGAGAGACCACAGGCCATCTGGGCCAATCCGCCCTTCTGGCCGAGGTCTACAACCGCATCGAAGGGGACGCCCCGCCGGTCGATCTGGCGCTCGAAAAAGCGCATGGGGATTTCATCCGCGCCAACCGCGCCCATATCAAGGCCTGCACCGATCTGTCCGATGGCGGGCTGGCGCTGGCCGCCTTCGAGATGGCAGAGGCAGCGGGCGTCGGGCTCTGTCTGGAGGCGGGCGACACGGCCACGCTCTTTGGCGAGGATCAGGGGCGTTATCTGATCGCGTGCAATTTCGATCAGGCCGAGGCCTTGATGATTGCCGCCAACACAGCAGGCGTGACGCTGCAGACGGTGGGCAAATTTACCGGCGACACCGTGTGGCTGGGCCATGCCAGCGCGCCCCTGGCGGAGCTGTCAGCCACCTTCCGTGAAAGCTTTGCCAACGCGGTCGCCTGACCGTCAGGCCGCGCCGAGCATCTGCATCAGGCGCGCCTTTTCGCCTGTGTCCTCGCGCTGCGAGATCGCGGCCCCCAGCTCTTCGAGCGAGGCGATGGAATGGCCTGCGCGAAAGCTGTCCACATGGGGCAGCATCGCGCCGATCCCGCGCGCCTTGGGCGCAAAGCCTTCCCAGCGCAAGAGCGGGTTCAGCCAGATCAGCCGCCGCGAGGACAGATGCAGCCGCTGCATCTGATGCGCCAGCCGGTCCGGGTCGTCACGGTCGAGCCCATCCGTGATCAGCAGCACGACCGCGCCCTGCCCCATCACCCGGCGCGACCAGGTGCGGTTGAACGCCTCCAGACCGGCCCCGATGCGCGTGCCGCCTTCCCAGTCCTGTGCCTCCGCCCCCGCCGCGGCAAGGGCTGCATCCACATCCCGCTGGCGCAGATGCCGGGTAATGTTCGTCAACCGGGTGCCAAAGGTAAACGCATGCACCCGGGCCCAGCCCGCCCCTTTCTCATTTGCCACCGCATGCAGAAAATGCAGCACCATGCGGCTGTACTGGCTCATCGAGCCCGAGATATCGCAGAGCACCACGAGGTTCGGCCAGCGCGGGCGGGGCGTTTTGAGCATGATGCGCTGCATCTCTCCGCCCTGCCGCATGGCGGCCCGCAACGTGCGCGCAGCGTCAACCCGCGAGCCGATCAGGCTGGCCTGCCCGCGACGCGACGGGATCGGTTTCACCGGCAGCATGAGCCGGGCAATCATCCGCTTGGCCTGCGCCATCTCTGCGGTGCTCATCTGTTCAAAGTCGAGGGTTCTCAAACGTTCCTGCGATGACATCGTGAGGCTGGCATCGATCTCAACCTGCGCCTCCTCGTCCCCCTCTTTCTCAGCGATATCAGGGGCTTCGGCGCCATCCAGCAGCGCTTCGGCGGCGCGCTTCTCAGCCGATTGCGCCTTACGTTCTTCCTGCACGCCGCGCACTGCCGGGATCATCATCGACATCATATGCTCCAGATACCGCGGATCGCGCCAATAGAGCCGAAAGACCTGGGCAAAGGTCGCCCGCTGCTCGGGTTTGTTCACAAAGCAGGCATGCAGAATCCAGTAAAAGTCGCGCCTTTCGGTAAAACCCGCGACCTCGACCGCCCGGATGGCATCGATGACACGCCCCGGCCCGATGGGCAGCCCCGCCCGGCGCAGGGCGCGGGCAAAATGGGTGATATTGCCCGCCAGCTTTGGGTTCTCGGGCAGTTCGAGGGGGGCGTATTCAGGCATCGCATTCCTGTGCATCAAGACCGAGACGTCGGGCAATCTCCACCGCCGCCGCGTCCGGCGACAGGTCCGTCACATCGACAGATATCGCGCCTGCCGGTCGCAACAGGATGCAATCGGCGCGCAGGCGCTCCAGCACCTCCGGCCGCATCAGCTTGCTGCGCGCAGCCCGGGCCGGATCCATCAGACGTCGCTGGTTTTCGTCCTTCGCAATTGTTAGCGTAAAGGCGCGCAGGGGGGCGTTGCGGGCGGCAGCCAATGCCTCCGTCGGCGCAAAAAGCGCGCGGTCATCGGGCGTCTCTTCCAAAGCATCGGTAACAATTATCGGGACATTGGCAGGCAGATCCTGAGCCTCCCGATAGATCAGCGCGCGCAGCTCAATCCGAAATGGCGCGTGCCTCGGATCAGACCGGTCATAAACCGCATTGGCGGGATCGAGCGCCAGATGATTGTGCAAGAGCCGCCCACCAATCCGCCCTGCAAGAGCCCGGCCAATCGTGTACTTCCCCGCCCCCGGCCAACTGCAAAGATGAATAAGCGGTGCGACCACGTCTACGCAGGCTCCAACGATGCTTTGACCTGATCGAGGATGCGCTTCGCCTCGGAGCCCTGCAGCTTCTGGATGTCGTCCTGGTATTTCAGGATGGCACCCAGCGTATCGGCAATGACCTCGGGGCTGAGGGTGACCACATCCAGCGCCAGCAGGCATTTCGCCCAATCGATGGTTTCGGCCACACCGGGCTTCTTGAAGAGATCCTCCGTGCGCAGAGCCTGCACGAAGGCCACCACCTCGCGGCTCAGGCTGGCCGCCGCTTCCGGCGCGCGGGCAGTCAGAATCTCCATCTCGCGGTCAAAGTCAGGATAATCCACCCAGTGATAAAGACAGCGCCGCTTAAGCGCATCATGCACCTCGCGGGTGCGGTTCGAGGTCAGGATCACGATGGGCGGCTCGGGTGCCTTGATGGTGCCAAGCTCCGGAATGGTGACCTGAAAATCGCTCAGCGCTTCGAGCAGGAAGGCCTCAAAGGGTTCATCGGTGCGGTCCAACTCGTCAATCAGCAGGACCGGCGCACCCTGCTCATCCGGTCGCATCGCCTGCAGCAAGGGCCGTTCGATCAGGTAGTCATCGCTGAAAAGTTCTGCCTGCAAGGCCGTGCGCGACGTGCTCTGCGTGGCCTCTGCGGTGCGGATCGCCACCATCTGCGCGGGGAAGTTCCACTCATAGACAGCACTCGACGCATCCAGCCCCTCGTAGCATTGCAGCCGGATCAGACGGCGGTTCAGGCCACTGGCCAGCGCCTTGGCAATCTCGGTCTTGCCGACCCCGGCCTCGCCCTCCAGAAACAGCGGACGGCCCAGGCGCAACGCCAGAAACACCACCGTGCCGAGCGCGCGCCCGCAGACATACCCCTGCCCGGCCAACATCTCTTGCACGGCGTCGATTGTCTCGGGTCTGGTCATGCTGGCTCCTGCGCTTTGACAGCCAGACTGCACCCTCAGCGCGGGGCGTCAACCGTTGATGACACCGTCACCCGCACCTCAATTGACCAAAAACCCGGAAACTGCCATGCTGACGGGCACATTAGCGCCGCAGGCAGGCACGGGCATTTCATGACACAAACCGATGACTGGCAGGCTGCCGACAGCCCCCTCAACTGCCTTGCTGTCCTGACCGTGCGCAATGAGGCTGCCTTTCTGCTGGAATGGCTGGCCCATCACCACGCGGTGGGCTTCAACCGGTTTCTGGTCTTCTCCAATGACTGCCAGGATGGCACCGACGTAATGCTCGACCGGCTGCAGGACATGGGCTGGCTGACGCATCTGCGCAACGACGGCCCCTATCATGACCGTGGGATACAATTCACAGCCCTCAAGGCCGCGCAGCGCCACCCGCTGGTGAAAGAAGCGGATTGGATCCTGCCCCTCGACATCGACGAGTTCGTCACGATCAAGACCGGGGATCACACGCTGCCGGCCCTGCTGGCCGCCCTGCCCGAGGCCACCGCCATCACGCTGACCTGGCGGCTTTTTGGCAATGCGGGCCAGATCGCGTATCAGGACGCCCCTGTCACGGAGGTCTTTACGCACTGCGCGCCGGAGGTCATTCACTGGCCCTGGCGCGCGGCGATGTTCAAAACACTCTACAAAAACGATGGCACCTACCGTGCGCTTGGGGTGCACCGCCCCCGCGCGCCTCGGGCGGACAGGCTGGAGGCGGCGAGATGGTTTGACGGTCAGGGGCGCGCGCTGCACGAGACCTTCAAAACGCGGCGCATCTTTTCTGACTATGGGCAGCCCAACCACGGGCTTGTCCAGCTCAACCACTATCCCTTGGGAGCGATGGAAAGCTTTGTGCTGAAGGCGGATCGCGGGCGGGCCGTGCATGCGCAGGATCGGCTCGGGCTGGATTATTGGGTTGAGCGGAATTTCAACATGGAGACAGACACCTCAATCCACGCATTGTCTTCGGAAATGCAGGCAACCCGGACCGCGCTCTTGTCGGATAGGGTGTTGAATGACCTGCACCAAAGCGCGGTGGCCTGGCGGCGGTCTCGTTTTAACCAACTGATGCGTCAGGATCTTTTCCGGGCGCTCTACGGAAGGCTGCTCATGGCGGCGCCTTCCCGCCTCGTCCCCGTGCATGCCGCGCGAAGTATGCTAAACTTTGGATTGAGCGAAACTGATTCTAATCCCGCTGTGCGTTAGCCGACGGTCATCACGAACCCTGGATCGCCACCAGATGCATCGGCGCGGTACCTGCCGTGTCTCAAGGATAAGGACAGGCGCGATGCCGGACGCAACATTCAGAGTTGGACCCTCGCTGCGGGATTTCAAAAAGTCGGATTGGATCGCCGAGGTCAGCGCGCTTTTGGACTATGACGGCTATCTGGCCCACCTTGGCGACCGGCATCTGGCGGCCTATACCGAACAGAGCAAAACCCTGATCGTCACCTTTGAGACACTGCAGGGGATACAGGCGCTCTCCCCCACCGCGCTGCCGCTGGGATGGGCGCTTGTCGAGGCCAGGAGGTGGTCCCATCTGGGGATCATAAGCGATGGCGACACCTGGTTCCGGGACGCTGCCGTCTACGGCTATTTCGACCGCCTGGTGGATGATGGCTTTTTCGATGGCTTTGACCGCGTGCTTTTCTATGGGGCGGGCCCCTGCGGATACGCGGCGGCGGCTTTCTCGGTGGCCGCTCCCGGTGCCCGCGTGCTCGCGATCCAACCGCAGGCCACGCTCGCACCGGATCTGACGGAATGGGATAAGCGCTTTGTGGAAAAACGACGGCTGAATTTCACGGACCGCTACGCCTTTGCCCCCGATATGCTGGAGGCCGCCGCGGAGGCTCATATCCTTTATGATCCCACGCAACTCGAAGATGCGATGCATGCGGCACTCTTTACCCGGTCGAATGTCACCAAGCTGCGGGTACCCCATATGGGCGCGACCCTTCAGACCGATCTGCTGCAGATGGCCCTGCTGTTCAGCCTGATTGAAGCGGCGCAAGAAGGTCGACTTACCCGCCAGGTCTTTGCCAGCCTGATGCGGGCGCGCCGCAACCACCTGCCCTACCTGCGGCGCTTGCTGTCCCGTCTGGATGCAAAGGACCGCCGGGGGTTGGCCCAGCTGCTCTGCCAGAACGTCACCGCGCGCATGTCGGCCCCGCGATTTGCCCGCCGGTTGCAGCGCAAGACCGCAGAACGGGCGTAGCTCTGGCGCTGAAGCCGGCACTGTGCTAGCGCATCGGCATGACTGAGACGCTAACGATAAGACGCCCCGACGACTGGCACCTGCATCTGCGCGACGGTGACATGCTCCGGGCCGTGCTGCCCGCCACCGCCGCCCATTTTGCCCGTGCCATCATCATGCCCAATCTGGTGCCGCCCGTGGTCACCTTTGCGCAGGCCAGAGCCTATCACGCCCGCATCCTGGATGCGCTGCCGCAGGACGCAGATTTCACACCGCTGATGACGCTCTATCTGACCGAGGACACCGACCCCGATGACGTGGCAGCGGCCGCTGAAAGTGGTCTGGTGCACGCGGTCAAGCTCTACCCCGCCGGGGCCACGACCAATTCAGCCAGTGGCGTGCAGAACTTCGACAGCATCCGCGCCGTGCTTGAGCGTATGGCCGAGATCGGCCTGCCGCTCTGCGTGCACGGCGAGGTGACGGAGGCGGAGATCGACATCTTTGACCGCGAGGCTGTTTTCATCGACCGTGTGCTCGATCCGATCCGCCGGGCCACGCCGGGCCTGCGCGTGGTGATGGAGCATATCACGACCCGCAATGCCGTGGACTACGCGCGCGCCCAGGATGGCACGTTGGCCGCCACGATCACGACGCACCATCTGGTCATCAACCGCAACCACATTCTCGCCGGTGGGATCAAACCGCATTACTACTGCCTGCCGGTGGCCAAACGTGAAGAGCACCGGCTGGCCCTGCGGGCTGCCGCCACCTCGGGCGAGCCGCGCTTTTTCCTTGGCACCGATTCCGCGCCCCATACGGACGCCAACAAGCTGTTGCCCTGCGGCTGCGCGGGCTGTTTTACCGCTCTCAATACCATGTCGATCCTGGCACAGGTCTTCGAGGATGACGGCGCGCTGGACAAGCTTGAGGGCTTTACCTCGCTGCACGGCCCGGCCTTTTACCGCCTGCCCGTCAACGGGGATGACATCACCCTGGAAAAGACCGCCCCCACCCTGCCCGCACAGATCGAGACCGCGGAGGGCCCGGTGACGGTCTTTGATCCGGGATTTGATCTGAAATGGCGGGTTGTCTGAGCCCGATCGCCCTGAAACCTACTCTATGAGGAAGACGAGATGATCCCCACTTCTTATCCCGACGCGCCGGAAATGGCACGGCTCACGGCGCGGATGCTGTTAGAGACCAAGGCCGTCCATTTCAACGCAACTGAGCCCTTTACGCTGGCCTCGGGTCTGCCCAGCCCGACCTACATTGATTGCCGCAAGCTTATCAGCCACCCGCGTATCCGGTCCACCTTGATGGATTTTCTGACTGTCACCGTGATGCGCGACGCGGGCTTTGAGGCTTTTGACAACATCGCAGGGGGCGAAACCGCTGGCATTCCCTTTGCCGCCATGGTGGCCGAACGCATGGCGCTGCCCATGACCTACGTGCGCAAGAAACCCAAAGGCTACGGGCGCAACGCCCGCATCGAGGGCGACATGACCGAGGGCCAGCGCGTCCTGCTGGTCGAAGACCTGACCACCGACGGCGGATCAAAGCTATCTTTCGTCGATGCGATCCGCGACACAGGGGCCAGCTGCGGGCATACGGCGGTTATTTTTTACTACGGCATCTTTCCGGAAACCGAAAAGACCCTCGGCGATCATGGCGTCGCCCTGCATGCCTTGTGCACCTGGTGGGATGTGCTGGCCGAGGCCAAGGCGCAGGGCGCTTTCGACACGGCGACCCTGACCGAGGTTGAAAAATTCCTGCGCGATCCACGTAAGTGGCAAGAAGAAAACAAGAAATAAATTCTTCTCCACATGACCGGCAGCTTTGCCAACAAGAATCGGCAAACGAAAACCACATGTTGCGGCGGTTGCCCGACCTGCTACCATATCAGCGAGAGCATTATGCTATTCACAGGGTTATCGCAGAGGTTATCCACAGTTCTGTCCCGATAGAGATTCACAGAACAATCGGGTAGAAACCCTCCAGCGATGACGCCTCAGAAGCGTCCGGATCGAGCAGTTAAGACAAAGCAGGGACAGTCATGAACGAAGTCACGGCCTTCAATCCAACCGGGGTGGATGTGCAATCCCCCGAGACGATGCCCCATTCCATTGAGGCAGAGCAGCAATTGCTGGGCGCGATCCTTACCAACAATGACATTTATGACCGGGTCGCTTCTATCATCGGTCCGAAACATTTTTATGACCCCGTCCACGCGCGCATATTTGAAATCGCCGCCGCCCGGATTGCCAAGAACAATCTGGCCTCGCCGGTGACGCTCAAAGCCTTCATGGAGGACGATGAGGGGCTCAAGGAACTCGGTGGTCCGGCCTATCTTGCCCGCCTTGCCGGGGCTGCGATCTCGGCCTTTGCGGTACGGGATTATGCGCAGATGATCTATGATCTCGCCGTGCGCCGCGACCTCATCCAACTGGGGCGAACAATCTCTGACAAGGCCGCGCGGGTTGATGTGGCCTCCGAGCCGCGCGAACAGATTGTGGAGGCCGAACAGGCGCTTTATTCGCTGGCCGAACAGGGGCAGGTGGAAAGCGGTTTTCAGAGTTTCCTCAAGGCAGTAACGGATGCTGTTAATGTTGCAAACGCAGCCTATCAGCGCGATGGCGGCCTGGCAGGGGTCTCCACCGGCCTGATCGACTTGGACAAGAAACTGGGCGGGTTGCACCGGTCCGACCTGCTGATCCTGGCCGGGCGGCCCTCCATGGGGAAGACCTCGCTGGCGACCAACATCGCGTTCAACATCGCGAAAGCCTACAAACGGGGCCTGATGCCGGACGGCACCGAAGGGGCCGTCGATGGCGGTGTGGTCGGGTTTTACTCTCTTGAAATGAGCGCCGAGCAGCTCGCCGCGCGGATTCTGTCAGAGGCATCCGAAGTGCCCTCCGAACAGATCCGTCGCGGCGACATGACAGAGGCCGAGTTCCGCCGCTTTGTGGATGCCGCGAAAGCGCTCGAAGCCTGTCCACTCTATATCGACGACACGCCCGCCCTGCCCATCGCGCAATTGGCCGCCCGCGCGCGCAGGCTCAAACGCACCCATGGTCTTGATGTGCTGATGGTGGACTACCTGCAACTGGTGCGCGGCACCGGGAAGTCCGAAAACCGGGTCAATGAAATCTCCGAGATCACCATGGGGCTCAAGGCCATCGCAAAGGAACTCGACATCCCGGTGGTTGCCCTCTCGCAGTTGTCGCGTCAGGTGGAAAACCGCGAAGACAAGCGCCCGCAACTCAGCGACTTGCGCGAATCAGGCTCCATCGAGCAGGACGCGGATGTGGTGATGTTCGTCTTCCGCGAAGAGTACTACAAAGAGCGGGAAAAACCCGGCGATCACGATCTTGAGGCCATGGCGAAATGGCAAGAAGAGATGGAGCGTCTGCACGGGCGCGCCGAAGTGGTCATCGGCAAGCAGCGCCACGGGCCGATCGGGACCGTCGATCTGAGCTTTGAGGGGCGCTTCACCCGCTTTGGAAATCTGGTCCAGCCGTGGCAACAGGGCAGCGATCAGACCTTCTGATCGCATAATTGATTGGACAGGGCGGCCCGCTTCTGTCGCAATGGTGCCATGCGACTGTTTGCTTTCCTTTTGCTGCTGCCCTCGCTTGCCGTTGCGCAGGATCCCGAAGTTGACGTCGAGCTGTTTCTCGCCGTGGATGTCTCGCGCTCCATGACCGGGGCGGAGCTGGAAATCCAGCGGCGCGGCTATGCCGAGGCGCTGAAAAGCCCGCAGGTGCTTGCAGCGGTCCAGAACGGTCTTTTGGGACGTATCGCGGTGACATATGTGGAATGGGCCGGCGAGCATGCCCAGCGGGTGGTGGTCCCCTGGCAGATGCTGGCCACCGAGGAAGACGCTGAAACCATCGCCGGGCTCATCACTGCCACACAGCATTCCGGCATGCGCCGCACCTCGATCTCGGGGGCCATCGCCTACGCGGTGGCGGATTTTGAGGACAACGGATTTACCGGCCTGCGGCGCGTCATCGATGTCTCGGGCGATGGCCCCAACAACCAGGGGGCCCCGGTGACAGAGGCCCGCGACGCCGCCCTTGCCCAGGGGATCACCATCAACGGTCTGCCCCTGATGACGGTCGATCTGCTCAGCGAGTTCTGGGGCATTCCCGATCTGGATGTCTATTATGAGACCTGCGTGATCGGCGGGCCCGGCGCATTCGTGGTGCCGGTGCTGGAATGGGATCAATTTGCCGATGCTGTGAAACGCAAGCTGATCCTTGAGATTTCCATGACCCCCGCGCAGGTCGTCCCGGTGCAATTCGCGGCCCCCGAAGCCTATGATTGTCTGATCGGGGAAAAGATGCGGGAACAGAACCGCACCTACTTTGATATTCCTTGAGGCCGCCCTGCCACCAGCCGTGATTTTCCGCCGCCGACCCAGCCCCAACAGACCCCAAAGGCTTGACCTCGCCCGACATCCTGTCATGAACGCCTCATGAGCACGGCGACCCTGACGATTGACCTTTCCGCTATCGAGGCGAATTGGCGCAAGTTGAACGCGCTGACCGACGGTGAGACCGCCGCCGTGGCCAAGGCTGATGCCTACGGTCTTGGCGTGGACCGGGTGGCCCCGGCCCTGGCGCACACCGGCGCGCGCCAGTTCTTTGTGGCGGTGGCAGAAGAAGGGGCCGCCCTGCGTGAAATCCTCGGCCCCGAGGTCCAGATCAGCGTGTTCTCGGGTCATATGGAGGGCGACACGGCGCTGCTGCGCGATGCCAGGCTGATCCCGATGATAAACTCGGTGGACCAGATGGTGCGCCATGTGGAGACTTTGCCGGGCCATGCCTTCGGGCTACAGCTTGACACCGGGATGAACCGGCTGGGCATGGAGGACGCCGAGTGGCAAGCGCTGCGTGAGATCGCGCTGGCGCAATCCCCAACGCTCATCATGTCCCATCTGGCCTGTGCCGACGAACCCCGCCACCCGATGAACGCGCAGCAACTTGCGTGTTTTGTGCAGATGACACAAGATGTTACCGCTCCAAGATCGCTTGCGGCAACAGGTGGCGTGCTGCTGGGGCCTGACTTTCACTTTGATCTCACACGCCCCGGCATCGGGCTTTACGGCGGGTTGCCGCATGTGGATGCGCTGCCCGTGGTGACGCTGGATATCCCCGTGATCCAGACCCGTGACGTGGCCGCCGGCGAGACAGTCGGCTATGCCAATACATGGACCGCCGCGACCCCTTCTGTCATCGCAACCCTTTCGGCGGGCTACGCCGACGGGCTGATCCGTGCGATGGGGCCAAACGCCACGCTGCATGCGGGCGAGGTCGCCGTGCCCGTTGTCGGGCGCGTCTCGATGGACCTGATCGGGGTGGATATCACGGCACTCGACCAGCTGCCCGAAACCCTCCAGCTCATCGGCGACCATCAGTCCGTGGACACCGTGGCAGGATTTGCCGGGACCATCGGCTACGAAGTTCTCACCTCACTGGGTGCACGCTACAATCGGGTGTATCGGACATGAAATTCCTTGCTATCCTGGGTCGGACCGTTCTGACAGCCTTTGCCGCTATTGGCCGGATCGCCTTTTTCGCACTCGAGGCTGTCAGCCATCTGTTTCGCCCGCCCTTCTACGGGCGCGAATTCCTGTCGCAACTGGTGCATATCGGCTGGCTTTCGCTGCCGGTGGTCGGGCTGACAGCGGTCTTCACCGGCGGGGCTCTCGCCTTGCAGATCTACGCGGGCGGCTCGCGCTTCAACGCCGAAGCCGTCGTGCCGCAGATCGTTGCCGTGGGCATGGTGCGCGAGTTGGGCCCGGTGCTGGTGGGGCTGATGATTGCCGCGCGGGTGACTTCCTCCATTGCGGCTGAGATTGCGACCATGAAGGTGACCGAACAGATTGACGCTCTGGTCACCCTCTCGACCCACCCGGCAAAGTACCTGACTGTCCCGCGTGTTCTGGCGGCCCTTCTGGTGGTCCCCTTGCTTGTGGGGATCGGAGATATCATCGGTATTTTTGGCGGCTACGCAGTGGCGACAGGAACCCTGGGCTTCAATCCGGCAACCTATATCAACAACACGGTCGATTTCCTTGAGCCGCTGGATGTAATCTCCTCGCTCACCAAAGGGGCCGTTTTCGGGTTCTGCGCGGCCCTTATGGGGTGCTATCACGGCATGCACTCGGGCCGGGGTGCCATGGGTGTCGGACGCGCCACCAAAACCGCCGTCGAAGGCGCCGCAGTCCTGATCCTGGCCACGAATTTCATCCTGACGGGGGTCTTTTTCTCGCTATGATCCATATGGAAGGCATCCATAAATCCTTTGGTTCAAACCATGTGTTGCGCGGTTTCGACCTCGATATTCCCAAAGGCTCGTCGATGGTGATCATCGGCGGCTCCGGCACCGGGAAATCCATTGCGCTAAAATGTGTCCTGGGGCTGGTCAAACCGGATCAGGGCACCATTCTGGTCGATGGCAAGGACGCATCCTCGGGGGACCGCGATGCCTTTCTGGCGCGTTTCGGCATGCTCTTTCAGGGTGGTGCGCTTTTTGACAGCCTGCCGGTCTGGCAGAACGTGGCGTTTCGGCTGTTGCGCGGATCGCTCAAGCGCCCCCGCGAGGAAGCCCGCGCCATCGCCATCGAAAAGCTGCGGCGTGTGGGGCTGAAATCCGATGTGGCGGATCGCTTTCCGGCAGAGCTGTCCGGTGGGATGGCCAAACGCGTCGGTCTTGCGCGCGCCATCGCCGCCGAGCCCGAGATCATCTTTTTCGATGAACCCACCACCGGGCTTGATCCGATCATGTCTGGCGTCATCAATGAGCTGATCCGCGAGATCGTGGTTGAAATGGGGGCCACGGCGATGACCATCACCCACGACATGACCTCGGTACGCGCGATTGCCGATAACATCGCCATGCTGCATGACGGCGTGATCCAGTGGACCGGCCCCGTCGCCGAGATGGACCAAAGCGGTGACCCCTATCTGGAGCAGTTCATCAATGGCCGCGCCGAGGGCCCGATCGAAGCCGTCCGCTAGAGCGGATTTCGCGTGGCAAAGGGGCAGGAGTACGGGAGGTCGGCTTCGACCCCAAACTGGCCATCCCTGAACCGGCCTGTCATGATGTCGAAAAGCATGAGGGTCCGTTATGATTGAACGCTTAGACTACGTAGCCATAAACGGCTCGGCCATTGCGAACATGGCCAGAGCGAAGAAAGACATGACGTCGATTGGCGACAAGTTCAGGGCCGTCGTAGAATTGCGGGTCTCTCAGATCAATGGATGTGCCTATTGCGTCGATCTGCATACCACCGAGGCGCGGACGGCCGGCGAAACACAGCAAAGGCTGGATTGCCTTACCGTTTGGCGCGAGGTTGCGTTCTTCAGCGCGGCTGAGAAAGCGGCGTTGGCCTGGGCAGAGGCGCTCACCCTGGTATCGGCCAATGGCGCCCCTCAAGCGCTGTTTGACGATCTGAGCCGGCATTACACTGAAAAAGAGATCGTGGATCTAACGCTGATCGTTGCGCAGATGAATGCCTGGAACAGGCTGGCAATCAGTTTTGGACATGTTCCTGACAACCGAGCGCACGCCGGTCTCTGAACCGCATCAAAACCGGCAAGGCGATCCTTCCCATCTGCTCCGTATCGCGTGGAAGACAGACTGTCATGGCGATACCGCAAGCAGGCCCGTCGCGCCCGCTCCGAACCGGCATGACTTTTCGATATGCCCCAAACACCACCATTTTGACTTTGACGCCCCCGACGCGCTGAGGCATGAAAGCCCAATGGCTAAATCTCCCTCTTTTTCCTGTTCGGCCTGCGGCAGTGTCACCACCAAATGGGCCGGGCGCTGCGAAACCTGTGGCGAATGGAACACCATCAGCGAGGACGCGGGCATCTCCAAAGGGCCCGCAAAGTCACTGGGGGGCAAGCGCGGCGCGGCGATCCAGCTCACCGACCTGTCCACGCAGGAAGCTCCACCGCCCCGCACCGTCTGCGGCATCGCCGAGCTTGACCGGGTGTTGGGCGGCGGTCTTGTGGCGGCCTCGGCGATTTTGGTGGGCGGGGACCCGGGCATCGGCAAATCCACCCTGCTCTTGCAGGCCGCCGCAGAATTCGCACGCGCCGGTCTCAAGACGATCTATGTCTCGGGCGAGGAAGCCTCTGCCCAAGTGCGCCTGCGCGCGCAACGCCTGGACCTTGCCGACGCGCCGGTGAAACTGGCCGCCGAGACCAACCTGCGCGACATCCTCACCACGCTGGAGGCTGAAAAACCCCAGCTTGCCATCATCGACTCGATCCAGACCATGTGGGCCGACAACGTGGAAAGCGCACCGGGATCGGTCTCTCAGGTGCGGGCGGCAGCGCATGAGCTCACCAGCTTTGCCAAACGCAAGGGCCTCTCGGTGATCCTGGTGGGCCATGTCACCAAGGAAGGCCAGATCGCAGGACCCCGCGTGGTCGAACATATGGTCGACACGGTGCTTTACTTCGAAGGCGAGCGCGGGCATCAGTTCCGCATCCTGCGCGCGGTGAAAAACCGCTTTGGCCCCGCGGATGAGATCGGTGTCTTCGAGATGACGGGCAAGGGTCTTTCAGAGGTCGCCAACCCCTCGGCCCTGTTTCTCAGCGAACGTGGCGAGCCCTCTCCCGGCTCCGTGGTCTTTGCGGGCGTTGAAGGCACGCGTCCGGTTCTGGTGGAGTTTCAGGCACTTGTGGCCCCCTCTCCCCATGCGCAAGCGCGTCGCACGGTGGTCGGCTGGGATGGCGGCAGGCTGGCGATGATCCTGGCCGTGCTGGAGGCACGCTGCGGCATTCCCTTTGCCGGTCTTGATGTCTACCTCAACGTGGCCGGCGGCATGAAAGTCTCCGAACCTGCGGCAGATCTGGCGGTGGCTGCGGCTCTGCTCAGCGCGCGCGAGGATGCGGCGCTGCCTTCAGATACGGTGGTCTTTGGCGAAATCAGCCTCTCAGGCGCGTTACGTCCCGCCACACAGACAGAAAACAGGTTGAAAGAGGCCCAAAAACTTGGTTTCACCAGCGCGATTGCCGCGGGGGGTGGAAAACCGGTAGGTGTTTCTGGCATATCGTTAAATACCATGAGTGACCTGACAGGCTTTGTGGGCGAAGTATTCGGCGCGGGATAAGCGCCCGTAAAAGAGGCGAGCAAGACGATGGAAAATTTCACAATGATCGACGGCGTCGTCGCGCTGGTGATCGTGATCTCAGCCCTGCTGGCCTACGGACGCGGGCTGGTGCGCGAATTGATGGCCATCGTGGGCTGGGTCGCGGCTGCGGTGCTTGGCTTTATGTTTGCGCCGCAGGTCGAACCGATGGTGCGCGAAATCCCCGTTGTCGGCGCGTTTCTGGCCGACAGCTGCGAGTTGTCGATCATCGGGGCCTTTGCTGCGGTTTTTGCGGTGGCCTTGATCGTGGTCTCGCTTTTCACACCGCTCTTTTCCAGCGTCATCCAGCGTTCGGCCGTGGGCGGCGTCGATCAGGGGCTGGGGTTTCTCTTTGGCGTGGCACGCGGCGTGTTGCTCGTGGCCGTGGCATTCTTTGTCTACAACACGGTCGTGACCGGCGAGGAGTACACCCTTGTGGATGACAGCCGCTCCGCCGCAGTTTTCTCGCAGTTGACCGCTCAGATCGAAAACTCCGAGCCGGAGCAGGCCCTGGGCTGGATCACCGGCCAGTACGAATCTCTGGTGGGCAACTGCGGCTGAGGAAACAATTGCGGATGTTTTGTGTCTTTCACAAAGGGCCGCGTCCAAAAAACAAGCGGTGCGACATTCCGCACCGGTAAAACGCATCCTTTAGTGACACTGGCGACCAGAGGCCCTACATAGGCTCTAGAACCAAACCGGATTCGGAGCTGCCCCGTTGTCCAAAATCATGCCGCCCGCCCATCCTTTCGACACCAGCTATCTGCAGGCTGGCGAGGACGGCGACAAACTGAAGGAAGAATGCGGGGTTTTCGGGGTCACCGGCGTTGCCGACGCCTCCAATTTCGTGGCCCTCGGCCTGCATGCGCTGCAACATCGCGGCCAGGAGGCAGGCGGCATTGTCAGCCATGACCCCGAACAGGGGTTTCAGTCCGCCCGGCGCTTTGGCTATGTGCGCGACAATTTCACCAGCCAGGATGTGATGCAGACCCTGCCGGGACCGCTGGCCATCGGTCATGTGCGCTATTCCACCGCCGGCTCCAAGGGACAGACCGCGATCCGGGACGTGCAGCCCTTCTTTGGCGAGTTTGCCATGGGCGGGGCAGCGATTGCCCATAACGGCAATATCACCAACGCCAACGCCCTGCGGCGCGAGCTGATCGAACGCGGCTCGATCTTTCAAAGCTCTTCCGACAGCGAATGCATCATCCATCTGATGGCCCGTTCGCTGCAACGCACGATCCCCGAGCGCATGGAGGATGCGCTGCGCCGGGTCGAAGGGGCGTTTTCCATCGTTGCCATGACCCGCACCAAGCTCATTGGCGTGCGCGACCCGCTGGGGGTCCGGCCGCTGGTGCTGGGCAAGATCGGAGAGGGCTGGGCGCTGTCGTCAGAGACCTGCGCGCTCGATATCATCGGCGCGGAATTCATCCGCGAGATCGCACCGGGCGAGATGGTGGTCATCACCGACAAAGGCGTGGAGAGCCAATTCCCCTTTCGCCCCCAAAAGCCCCGGTTCTGCATCTTTGAACATGTCTATTTCTCCCGGCCCGACAGCATTCTGGGCGGGCGCTCTGTCTACGAGACGCGCGAAGCGATTGGCCGGGAACTGGCCAAGGAAGCGCCGGTAGAGGCCGATCTGGTCTGCCCCGTGCCGGATTCCGGCACCCCCGCGGCGATCGGCTATTCGCTTCAATCCGGCATTCCCTATGCCATGGGGATCATCCGCAACCAGTACATGGGCCGCACCTTTATCGAGCCGACAGAGCAGATCCGCAACATGGGCGTCCGCCTCAAGCTCAACGTCAACCGCGCGCTGATCCGGGGCAAGCGGGTCATTCTGGTGGACGACAGCGTGGTCCGTGGCACCACCTCTCGCAAGATCAAGGAGATGATCCTTGATGCGGGGGCCAAAGAGGTGCATTTCCGCATCGCCTCCCCGCCCACGGCCTGGCCCTGTTTTTACGGGGTGGACACCCCGCAGCGTGAAAAACTGCTGGCCGCCACCATGTCCGAAGAAGAAATGCGGGACCATCTGCAGGTCGACAGCCTGAAATTCATCTCGCTCGATGGCCTCTACCGGGCCGTTGGCGAGGCCAAGGGCCGCAACTCCGACCAGCCGCAGTATTGCGATGCTTGTTTTTCCGGCGAATACCCGGTGATCCCCTCCGACCAGGTCGAAGAAGGATTTCAGATGAAGGCGGCTGAGTAGCCGCGCCAATCACCGGTCTTGGCCGGGCCGGGCACATAGCCCTTGAACAGAGCCTTCTCGAGATTGAACAGACCCATCGCGTCATTCAGGGGCCATGAAACCGGGATAGGGCCGCAGGCTGCAACAGGCTTTAACCGATAACTCTGCGCTCCGGTGCGGCCCGATCTGCGCAAGACAGCTTGACGCGCGTTTCAATCCGCTTCATCACGCGCGGATGACACAAACAGCCCTCATCACCGGTGCCTCCCGGGGCCTTGGCGCGGCCCTGGCCGAAGCCCTTTCCGCCACGCACCACATCATCGCCGTGGCCAAAACCACCGGTGCCCTCGAAGAACTGGACGATCGCATTCAGGCAGGGGGCGGTTCTGCCACGCTGGCCCCGATGGATGTGACAAATGCAGAAGCGATGGCCGTGCTTTGCCGTGGCATTTATGATCGCTGGGGGCATCTTGATCTCTGGGTGCATACCGCCGTTCATGCCGCACCGCTGACCCCGGCCGATCATATCAACCCCAAGGATATGGCCAAATCCATTGCAGGAAATGTCGCGGCCACCGCCACGCTCATCAGCTATGTCGCCCCGCTTCTGGGGACGGCCGGGACAGCCGTTTTCTTCGATGACCCGCGCGCCGGCGAGAAGTTCTTTGGCAGCTACGGGGCCACGAAGGCTGCGCAGATTGCTCTGGCCCGCAGCTGGCAGGCTGAAACCGCGGAAATCGGGCCCAAGGTCCGCATCCTGACCCCGCCGGCCATGCCGACGGCCACGCGGGCGCGCTTTTATCCCGGCGAGGACCGGGACCCTCTGACCCCTCCGGCAGAGGCTGCCGCGGCGCTTCTGTCACAACTTTAACGTTTCCCAACGCGAAATGCGGTCAGGCCTCTCGCCTCTCTTGCCGCCGCACAGGCCCTCGCCTATCAAGGCCAAAAGGGGCATGACATGCGCATTCTGATCACGAACGACGATGGTATCAACGCACCGGGTCTCAAGATCCTGCACGCGATTGCGACCGAACTTGCGGGCGATGCGGGCGAGGTCTGGACCGTGGCACCCGCGTTCGAGCAATCAGGCGTGGGGCATTGCATCAGCTACACACACCCCATGATGGTGGCGCAAATGGCAGAGCGCAGCTTTGCCGCCGAAGGCTCGCCCGCGGATTGTGTGCTGGCAGGTCTGCACGATGTGATGCAAGGCACGCCCCCCGATCTGGTGCTTTCCGGCGTGAACCGGGGCAACAACTCGGCCGAGAACACGCTTTACTCAGGCACCATCGGCGGGGCTATGGAAGCCGCCCTGCAAGGGCTGCCCGCCATTGCGCTCTCGCAATACTACGGGCCGAAAAACGCCCGGACCGAAAACCCGTTTGAAGCCGCTGCCCGGCATGGCGTCGATGTCGTCCGCCGTATCCTCGCGCATACCCCGCAGGAAACAAGCGGCTACCGGCTTTTCTACAACGTCAATTTCCCGCCAGTGCCCGCCGCGGATGTGAACGGCATCCGGCTCGCCACCCAGGGCTTCCGCGAGGGCCTGGGCTTTTCGACAGAACCGCATAATTCACCGTCAGGGCGCCGGTTCTTGTGGATCAAGGGCGGAGACCAGCACCGGCCCACCGCCGAAGGGTCGGATGCCCAACTTAATCTGCAAGGCTATATCTCTGTCACCCCGATGCGGGCCGATCTGACCGCGCATGACATGATGGCCCCGCTGGCGGGCATCAATACATGACCGAAGACACCACCGAGGCGGAACGCAAGATGCAGTTCCTCTACGCGTTGCGCTCCAAGGGGGTGACGGACAAGCGCGTGCTCTCGGCCATGGAAACCATCGACCGCGGCCCGTTTATCCGCGGCATCTTTGCAGGGCGCGCCTATGAGGACATGCCGCTGCCGATTGCCTGTGGCCAGACCATCAGCCAGCCCTCTGTTGTCGGGCTGATGACCCAGGCGCTGGCGCTGACCCCGCGCGACAAGGTGCTGGAGGTGGGGACCGGTTCCGGCTACCAGGCCGCGATCCTCAGCCGGCTTGCGCGCCGTGTCTACACCGTGGACCGTCACAGTCGTCTGGTGCGCGAAGCCCGCGCACTCTTTGACGAGATGAACCTCACAAATATCACCGCGATCACCGCCGATGGCAGCTACGGGCTGCCCGATCAGGCCCCCTTTGACCGCATCCTGGTCACCGCCGCCGCCGAAGACCCGCCCAGCACGCTGATGGATCAGCTCAAAACAGGCGGTATCATGGTCATTCCGGTGGGCCAATCAGACGCTGTTCAGCATCTTATCGTGGTCCGAAAGACCGAAAACGGGCTCGAATACGATGAATTAAGGCAGGTTCGCTTCGTTCCGCTGCTCGAAGGCTTGGGTAACGACGCATAACCTGCTATGTTGCATCCCTATAAGCGCCGGTCAACCGGTGCAGGCTCACAGAGCAACGTTGAGGACATGCAGATGACGGTTTTCCCTTCCCGCCGGCGGGCGCGCTTTTTTCTTTTGACGGCCAGCGTTTTGACACTTGTTTCGGCCTGTTCGCAGGGCTTTGATTATGACCTGCGCGGCCTTGGGGGTGGGTTCTCGACCAGCGACGCCGCACTGCAAGCCGTAACCGAACAACGACCGCAGCCTGATGATCGCGGCGTGATTTCTTATCCGAACTATCAGGTTGCTGTTGCGGAACGCGGCGACACGATCCAAACCGTCGCAAGCCGGCTGGGCGTTGACGCCCCGACCCTCGCCCGCTTCAACGGCATAGAGGAAGGTGTCTCGCTGCGCAGGGGCGAGATCATCGCCCTGCCCGCCCGTGTCGCCGAACCGTCGTCAGCCACCGGCGCGGTCAGCACAGGACCTATTCGTCCGGGCGGCGTGGACATCGGGGCGATTGCCGGAAATGCCATCGACCGCTCGCAAGACAGCACTGGCAATGATGTGCAGGTTGCGGCCCTGCCCCCGTCCGAAGCGCCAGCTGCTGCTGCCCCGAGCGGTCAGGAACCCGTGCGGCACAAGGTGGAGCGCGGAGAGACCGCCTTTACGATTTCGCGGCTTTACAACGTGCCTGTAAAGTCACTGGCCGAGTGGAACGGGCTGGGGTCCGATTTCGCGATCCGCGAAGGTCAGTTTCTGTTGATCCCGGTCGCCAAGCAGGCAGCGCCCGCGCCGGCGACCGAGGATGTCACCCGACCGGGCACCGGATCCCCAACCCCGACGCCGCCTAGCGCCGCGACCCCTCTGCCACCGGCCCAGACACCTGTTGCGCAGACTAACCCCGCCCCTGCGGTGGATGTGGGCGAGCGCACGGCCGCGTCAGCGGATGTCGCCCGGATGCTCTTTCCCGTCACCGGCTCGATTATCCGTGAATATGCAAAGGGCCGAAATGAGGGAATCAACATCAAAGCCGCTCCCGGCACAGATGTTCAGGCCGCCGATGCGGGAACGGTGGCCGCGATCACCAAAAGTGCTGATGGCGTGCCCATCATCGTGATCCGTCACGAACCACAGTTGCTGACGGTCTATGCCAATGTCACCGATGTGAACGTGGAAAAAGGCAGCCGCGTCACGCGCGGCCAACCGATTGCCAAGCTGCGGGAGGGGGATGACGCCTATGTGCATTTCGAGGTGCGGCAGGGCTTCGACAGCGTAGATCCGATGCCGTATCTGCGCTAGCCCAGCCGGTAGTGTCCGAAAGGCGCTAATTTTCCTTAAAGTTTTCCGATCCATGCCTTGATTGAGCGCGTATCGGCTACGGTCGCGCCGTGTTCCCGGGCTAGAAACAGTCGAATGGGATCGTTTCGCTTGGAAAACGCTGATGCCGTTTTTTTGCAAAGACAGGGGGGTGACGCTCATCCCCGGTTGCTCAGGGCACCTTGCGGGGGCATTGTGATGATCCACCCCTACCCCGAAAGGAAACCCGCGATTTGTGCTATTTTCAGCCTTGGGACCAAGCGATTGGGAGTTTGCAAAGAACTGAGTATTTCTTTGCAAACCCGTGAGGCGCTCCGGGGTGGATCGAGACGCGTGGTGCGGTTTGTCCGACCGGTCAACCGGCAAGGGCCACGCCCCGACGCCCCGCCAAATCTGTGAAGTACTGCCAGGCGACACGACCGGATCGAGACCCCCGCGTGGCCTGCCACTCAATGGCTTCGCTGCGCAAGACCTCCTCCTCTATCTCGACACCATAGGCATCACAGTAGCCGCGGATCATCAACAGGTATTGGTCCTGATCGCAGGCATGAAACCCAAGCCACAGCCCGAACCGATCCGACAGAGAAACCTTCTCTTCCACCGCCTCCGAGGGATTGATGGCCGATCCGCGTTCGTTTTCGATCATATCCCGCGGCATCAGGTGCCGCCGGTTGGACGTGGCGTAAAGCACAACATTATCCGGACGTCCTTCAATCCCGCCGTCCAGGACGGCTTTGAGGCTTTTGTAATGCGCATCATCATGGCCAAAAGACAGATCATCGCAGAACAGAATGAACCGGTAGGGCGCATGCCGCAGAAGATTGAGAAGGCGCCCGACGGACGGGAGGTCTTCGCGCTGCAGTTCCACCAGGCGCAAAACCTCATGTGACGCATGAATTTTCCCATGAATCGCTTTGACAAGACTTGATTTTCCCATCCCGCGCGCACCCCAGAGAAGGGCGTTATTGGCGGGCAGGCCCTTGGCGAACTGCACGGTATTGGCCAGCAAGGTATCGCGGGACCGATCCACACCAACCAAAAGCGTCAGCTCGATCCGGGACACCTCCCCGACAGGTTCCAGGCGATCAGGATCGGTATGCCAGACAAAGGCGGCAGCGCGGGAAAAATCCGGATCGGCCAGCGGGGCGGGCGCGATCCGTTCAAGCGCCGCCGCGATCCGATCCATCGGATCGTCAATCACGGCAGTTCATCCTCATCGTCATAATAGCCTTCGGCGCGCAGTTTGGCTTCACGCTTGGTCTCGACCCGGCGCACCAGAAAGATCGAGACTTCATAAAGGCCATAGACCACCACGAACAGGATGCCTTGCGTGATGACATCCGGGGGCGTGACCAGCGCGGCCAGCACCAGAATGGCGACAACGGCATATTTGCGCACATTGCCCAGCCCTTCGGAACTGACCAGACCGGCCTTGCCCATCAGCGTCAGCAGCACCGGCAACTGGAAACACATGCCAAAAGCCACGATAAACTTGATCGTCAGGTTCAGATATTCCTGCGCAGATCCCTGAAAGACAACGCTCAACCCCGGAGAGGTGGCCGGATCACCGGGAACCGCCTCGCCTTCCGCACCGAACTGCTGGAACCCGAGGAAGAAGTCATAGGCCAGCGGGGTCACCACGTAAAAGGCGAAGGACGCCCCCAGCACGAACATCACAGGCGAGGAAATCAGAAAGGGCAGAAACGCGCCTTTTTCGTTCTTGTAGAGACCGGGCGCCACAAACCGCCACATCTGATGCGCAATCACCGGAAAAGACAACATGAGGCCGCCCAGCAGCGACACTTTGATCGCGACAAAAAAGCCTTCCTGCGGGCTGATGAAGATCAGGTCACAATCCTGCCCGCGCTCCCCCAGGACCTGACAGAGCGGATCTGTCAGGAAGTTGAAGATCGGGGTCGCGACCGTAAAACAGATGATCATGCCGATGAGAAAGGCGATGACGGACCGAATGAGACGTGTGCGCAATTCCGCCAGATGCTCGATCAGCGGGGCGGCAGTTTCGTCCATGTCGTCGGATGCACTCATGTGTCACTCTTTTCGGGGGGCGTCACCTGCGCCTCAAGCTCGGCGGCACGCGCCTGCGCCTCCTGAGCCTCTTTCAGCTTGCGATCTGCCGCAGCACGGGCTGTGGCCGCTTGTATCTTTTTGGTTTTTTCGGCGCGATCCGCTTTTTCAGCCGCCAGCTTACCGGTTTCGCTCTCGGGATCGAGATTGCCAAGATCCTTTGCCGCGGATTTCACGCCATCCAGGGCGGAGCTGACCGGGTTTGTCGCCGCCTGAAGCCCTTTGGCCACATCGCTCACGCCGCTGTCCTTGGCCGCGTCATTCATCGCACGGCTGAACTCGCGCGCCATGCCCTTGGCCTTGCCGACGAACTGTCCCAGCGTGCGGAACATCACCGGCAGGTCCTTGGGGCCGATCACAATCAGCGCGACAATGCCGATCACCAGCATCTCTGTCCAGCCAAGGTCGAACATGGATCAGACCTTGTCTTTTTCAGCCTTGAGATCGGTGGCGGCATCCTGCGTTGTGGGCGTCACGTCCTTTGCGTCTTCGGCGCCGGCCTTGGTGATTTCGTCCTGACCTTCGTTAATGCCCTTTTTGAACGAAGTGATGCCCTTGCCCACCTCGCCCATCAGGCTGGAGATTTTACCGCGCCCAAAAAGCACGAGCACAACAACAGCGATCAGCAGAAGGCCGGGCAGGCCGATATTATTCAACATGGAGAATCTCCCACAGGTATCGCCCCATAGATGCGGGGCCGTCGCAGCCTGTTTAGCAAAGCTGCGCGCGTGCAGAACCCGGAAACACCGGCAATGCCCCCCGTGGTGCCATAAAAACACCCGGAATTGGGTCTCGCAAAACTCAACTGACAGGTTTATGTCAGTTGTACCCTGTCAAAAGTGCAGCATACGCACAGATGAAAGGACAGATCATGCGCTTTACCCTCTTTAACGGCCTGCCTCTCGCTCATGCCGCACCGGATACCGGCGGCGGCACAGCCCCCCGAGCGGTGGCAGAAATCGTCACCTTCCGGCTCATCCCGGGGGCCGACCCTGCCCGCTTTGCTGAGGCAGCAGAAGGGATGACACCGTTCCTGGACCGCACGGGCGCCGTGCTGTCCCGCAGCCTGAGCGTCGATGACGTCGGCCTCTGGACCGACTATATCACATGGACCTCCCTGCCCGCGGCCCAGGAGGCTGCGGCGATCCTCGCACAGCAGGCTGAGGCTGCACCCTTTCTGGCCATGATCGATGGCGGCACCGTCAACCTGCGCCACGCGCCGATCTATTTTTCGATGCCATAAGGAGTAGCATGCGCCGCACCGACCGGCTTTTTGACATCATCCAGATCCTGCGCGACGGCAAATTGCACCGCGCGCAGGATATTGCGGCGCGTCTTGAGGTCTCGGTGCGGACGATCTACCGCGATATGGACACGCTTGTGGCTTCTGGCGTGCCGGTGCAGGGTGAACGCGGCGTTGGCTACATGATTACCGAAGCCATCACCCTGCCCCCCCTGACCCTGACGGTGGAGGAGCTGGAGGCACTCAACCTTGGCATGGCGATTGTCGGCGAGGCGGCGGACCCGAATTTGAAGGCCGCCGCCCTCAGCCTGGCCGACAAGGTGGATGCGGTCCTGCCCACCCAGACCATCGCGGAGGCTGACGCGTGGAAATTCGCGGTCTACCCCTTTGCCGATGCGGCCCGCGGATTTGCCCATATGCCGACCCTGCGCGCGGCCATCCGGGCCCGACAAAAACTGCGACTGACCTATACGTCAAAGGACGGCCGCGTCACGACACGTGTGGTCCGCCCGCTGCATATGGAATACTGGGGCCGGGTCTGGACGCTGACATCCTGGTGCGAGCTCAGGCGCGACCACCGTGTCTTTCGGGTCGATCTGATCCAGAGCGCAGAGGCGTTGGCAGAGCTTTTCGTGGATGAGCCGGGTAAGACATTGGCCGATTACAGCCCCTGACCGCTAGCCCTTCAGGCGCCATCCGGTCTGGGGCGGCAGAAACGCCTCTACACTGGCCTGCGCGATCACGATCGGATCACCTGCAACCGTTTCAACATCGAGCCCGCCCTGGACCACATGCACCTCGGCCCGGCCCCGCGGCAGGGTTGCCGCCAGTACTTCCGTGTCGACCGCCTCGGGCTTCTGCACACCGACCGTCACCTTGACCCGCATAACGTCATGGCTGAGCCCCACCGCGCCGAAAAGCGGCAAGGAGGAATGGCGAAAGGCATCCTTGATCGCGCGGCGCGCGGCTTTGGTATAATCCTGCCCGTGCAGGTCGTTGCCCATGCCCATCTCGATGATAACGCGCTGTTCAGCCATCGGCCCGCTCCATATCGAACCCGACCGTCAGAGCCACATTCGCCATGATGGTTGGGTTGCCACTGCCCTCGGGTGCGGCACGTCAAGGCCCCCTGCGTGCAGCCGCACCTCGGCCTGGCCATAGGGAAAAACCTTGAGCACCTCGGCCACATCCACAGCCTCCGGGCGCTGCACGCCGACATCGACGATGATTTTCATGTCGGTTTTCTCAAACCCGAAGAGTTCCGCCAGATTGATGGAGTTGTGCCAGAGCGCGTCTTTCACCCCCCGCACCGCCGCCTGCGTGTAGTCGCCGCGCCGCAGCGAGGTTCCCATGCCAAATTCCACAAGAAGCTTTTGCATGTTTATCCTCTTTTTCCGCGGTCTGCGGCTGGAAAAACGAAACACCGGTCCCGCCGGATGGTCAACCACATCACCGTGCCCGGCTGCGGCAGAAAGACATTCGGAACCGTCGTTTTCAGGATCGAACCGTCATAATCCATACGAAACTCGACCAGGCTTTCATTGCCCATGAAACGCGCGCGGTCCACGACAGCGCGGGCCGGTGTGCCGTCGGTTGCGGTGGGTTTCGGCCCCTGTCCCGCCCGGTCAAAATCGATGCGCAGATGCTGCGGACGAAACACGATGTCGACGTCTGTCCCATCGGGCACACCAGGGGCCAGAAACTGGCCAAAAGGCGTTTGGGCCAAAGCACCGGTGACCTGTGCCTGCAGCACATTCGCATCCGAGAAAAACAACACGGCCGCCCGGTCGACAGGTCGGGTATAGACGTTATAGGGCGCGCCCTGCTGCACGATCCGGCCGTCGCGCATCAGGGCGATCTCATCGGCCATGCGCATCGCCTCATCCGGCTCATGGGTCACCAGCAGTACCGCCGTGTCCTGCTCCTTGAGAATGGTCAGCGTGTCATCGCGGATGCCGTCGCGCAGCCGGTTGTCGAGCCCCGAGAAGGGCTCGTCCATGAGCATGATCTTGGGTTTGGGGGCAAGGGCGCGCGCGAGGGCCACCCGTTGTTGCTCGCCCCCCGACAACTGGTGGGGGTAGCCATCGATGAACTGCTTGAGGTCGACACGCTCCAGCAGTTCTGCAACGCGGTGACGCTTTTCGGCCCTGGTCCCTGTTTTCAGGCCAAAGGCCACGTTATCAGCCACACTCAGGTGCGGAAAAAGCGCAAAATCCTGAAACATCAGCCCGATCTCGCGCCGTTCCGGCGGGACGCGGAAGACCGTGTCGCAGATCAGATTGCCATCGACATAGATCTCGCCGCTGTCCTGCATCTCGACCCCGGCAATCATGCGCAGGGTGGTGGATTTGCCGCAGCCCGAAGGCCCCAAGAGACAGGTGACCTGCCCCGGCTGGATGCGGAGCGAGACATCATCCACCACGGCGCGCCCCTCAAAGGCCCGGCGCAGGTTCCTGATTTCCAGCCGAGGGGTGTCGGTGCTCACGAGGCTCTCCGGAATTCTGACAGAATTACTCGGATGAGCAGCTATCAGCCCTTCCGCGCGCCCGCAAGCACCGCGGCAAAGCCTGTCGCCAGAACCACAACGCAGATCACCAGAAGCTGTTCGTACTTGTGTGCTTCAGGCAGCAGCTCGACGATGCCGGGCCAACTGCGGGCGAAATAGGCAAAGGCCCCCAAAAGCGCCGCCGCATAGGCCACCAGATAGGCCCAGAGGGCCACCTGGCGCTGCATCACCAGCCCCACAACCAGAACCGGCGCCAGAAACATCGACGCCGTGCCGCTGACCGCGACCGCATCGAAAAGCGTGGCATTGCCCCACAAGGTCAGCAATGTGCCCAGCACCATCACCACCACCATGGCAATGCGCCCGCCCATGAGGTTGCGCGCCACCAGCCCCAGTTCCTCAACCGCCAGGCGCGCCGAGGAGGCCAGGGCGGAATCAAGCGTGCTCAGCGCCGAGACCAGCAACGACAGCATCAGCAGAACAAAAACCCACGGCGGGAACATCGTGCTCCAGGTGCCGATCAGCTCATTGTCATAGGCGGCCTCGATCAGCCCGGCCTGGATGCCAAAGAACCCAAAGGCGATGATGCAGAGGGTGGAGATCCAGAAGGCATGAAAAAAGGAGCGCCGGGTGGTCTGCGGGTCGGCGATGAAGCCACGATCCATCATCACCGGGTCATGTGCGGGGTAGGAAAACACCTGCAAGGCCGCGACGGCGAGCAGAATCCAGCCATTATAGCTGCCGGCGACGCCGGGGGCCGTAAGGATCGCGGTGAGCGAGAAACCCGGCGTCGCGATCAGCGCCACAAAGGCCATCGCAAAGGCCGCCAGAAACAGCAGCATCTGCACCACATCGGTCCTGAGCGCGGCACTCAGCCCGCCCCAGGCGGAATAGGCCAGTCCCAAAAGGGCAACGATGATGATGGCTGTCGTGCCACTGCCGGCAATCACCGCATTAAAAATCAGCCCGACGACCAGCAGGTTGGCAAAGACCTCCGACAGCAGCCGCAGCGCGATGACGATATTATAGCAGGTGTTGCCCGTAGCTCCGAAGCGGCGGCCCAGCCAGTCCTGAACGGAGCCCGCCCCCTGGGCGCGCAGATGACCGATGATGACGCCGCCGGTCAGAAATGACCCGTAATAGGCCGCATAGGCCAGCGTGCCCGCAATCCCGTAGTAATAGCCCAGGATGGCGGCGTTCATCAAAGAGCGGGCAAAAATCCACGTGGTGACCTGGCTGAGGGTGAGCATCCACAGCCCCGGTGCCTGCCCCTGCACACTGCGCCCGCCGAAAAAGCCCTCGACGGTGACACGGCGCGGGGCGGCGATCAGGCTGGCCACCACAATGGCGGCGAAAACGAGAATGAGGACGGTCGCTTGCATCGGTCAGTTTTCCGGTTCTGATTGATCTCAATCCCCGGTAATCGGATGCCGCGGCAGCCGCCAGTGCACAACGCCGTTTTCGCAGAATTGTGACCGACGCGCGAGACCTGTCGCCGGGAAAGGATCAGGTGACGTCGAAGCTTGCCTCGGCCCGGTCCACCCCATTCACCTGCAGGGTCAGGTTGTGGCGGCCGGGGTGCCAGGTAAAGGTCGTGGCCCCTGCCTTGATCTTGTGCGCCTTGGCCAGTTTCAGGGGGGTGTCCGGCCCCGCCTGCGCCTGCTTGAGCTTGAAGACCTTCTGCGCCGCACGCCCGTCAGGTCGGGCGAACCCGATGCGGTAATCCACCAACACCGGCAGCGCCTCCGGCGCGGTGATGACGCAGTCAAAGGCCAGGACACCGCCGCGCTTTACGGTGGGTTCTTTCACGGTGAGGGTCACATTGACCTCCGCATCCGCGCGGTAGCCCAAAGCCGCCATCGCCCCGGCATCCCCGGCCTTGATGAGGGTGCGCAAGGCGTGCCGGGTCATCCAGCCCAGCTCCTTGGGCGTTTGCCGCCCGGCCCGTTTCCAGGACGCCAGGCGGTCCATGACCTCCTGCGGCACCTTGCGCGTCAGATCATTGAGGTGGTTTGCAACGGAGCGGGTCACGAACCGCGTTGGGTCAGCATGCAGATGATCGAGCAACGGCAAGGTCTGCGCGGGCGTCAGGGCGACAGCCTTGGCCCAGGGCAACCTGGGCCGCGTCCCTTCGCTGACCAGACGCCGCACGTGATAATTGTCATCCCCGGACCAAACCTGGAGGGTTCTGAGCGTTTCATCCGGCCAGCGGTTGAGAAAGGCGCGGATGTAGAACTCCATCGAAAAGCGCTGCGTGGCCTGATAAAGCAGCGCCATCGCCCGGTCGCGATGGGTCTCAAGCCCATGGCGCACCGCGAGAATACCCGGCACCGCATGGATGAACCGGCCAAAGTCATCATCCGTCTTGCTGGGATCCAACGGCGCGGGCATCGCCGCCTCCAGCGCGTCAGCCATCGCGTCGAAACCGGTTGGCAACTGCGGCTCCAGACAGTCCGCAAGCCAATCGAGCCGCGCCATCAATTCACGCTCCGCAAAACCCGCAAGTGCCGCTTTCTCAAAGCGCGGCGCATCGAAATCAGGCAGTGCGGCGCTGTATTCACCGGCAAGCTGCGCCACCGTTTCAGCGTTGAACAAATGGTCCTTGAGGGAAAAACGCTCTGCCATGGGTCAAATCGTTGCGTTGGTGGCACCGCCATCCAGAAGGATGTTCTGACCCACAATGAAGCCTGCGTGCTGTGAGCACAAAAACGCGCAGGTGGCGCCGAATTCATCCATCGTGCCGTAGCGCCGCGCCGGTATTGTCGCGGCCCTGCGCGCGCGGGCCTCTGTCAGGGAGATGCCTTCCTTTTCAACAACAGTGTTGTCCAGCATATCCGCCCGGTCGGTGGCGTGAATGCCGGGGAGCAGGTTGTTGATGGTCACACCCTTTTCGGCAACCTGCCGACTGGTGCCCGCCACATACCCGGTCAGACCGGTGCGCGCGGCGTTGGACAGCCCAAGTTGCGGGATCGGTGCTTTGACCGATTGCGATGTGATATTGACCACCCGGCCCCAGCCCTGCGCCATCATCGCAGGCACCAGCGCCTTTATCATGGCGATCGGGGCCAGCATGTTGGCATCCAGCGCCTTGATAAAATCGTCGCGGTCCCAGTCTTTCCAAAGGCCGGGGGGCGGCCCACCGGCATTGTTGACCAGAATATCCACATCCCCTGCCGCATCGAGCACTGCCGCGCGGCCCTCTTCGGTGGTGATATCAGCGGCCACTGCGGTCACCTCAACATCAAAGGCCGTGCGGATGCCCGCCGCCGCCGCCTCAAGCGCCTCAGCGCCGCGCGCATTCAGCACCAGATCAACACCGGCGCCAGCCAAGGCGCGCGCGCAGCCCAACCCCAGCCCCTTGGAGGAGGCGCAAACGACAGCGCGTTTACCATTAATGCCCAAATTCATGTCATATTCCCTTTAACAGCAGATTGTGACTAGCACCAAAAAGGCAACACGCACCAGTAAAAGACAGCAACGCTGTTCTCACACCGCCCTGAGCACGCGTAAACCAAGCGCTTCACCGCACGAGATCAAATCTATGGCCGATATGCCGGAACTGACATTGGAAACACACAACGTCCCGGTCTACCCGTCGGGTGACTTTGTTGTGGCAAATGGGGCTAATGAAGGGGATGCGATCAGCTTTGCCGACGATCTGGTGCTGGACGATATCTATACGCTTGCCCCCGCCGCGCAGACCCGAAACATCGGGCTGCATCGTGGGCCGGACGGCAGCTACAAGGTCTCGCAGAGCAGCGCCGTTGGGCGGATCGGGGCAACGGTTCATCTCGATTGCACCGTCACGTTGATGAGCGACACAACCGAGGTCACGGATGTGTTGGTGTTGGTGGAGTTGGATAGCACAGGCCATGTGCAAGAGGTCTACGCCATGCCGCTGGTGCCGCTGCACGCGAAAGTGGATTATCGCCTTGTCGGTATCGACAGAAACGGCGCGGCACAAAAGCTGGCCCAGATGGCATGCGTTTCTTTCACACGGGGTACCGGCATTACGCTGGGATCAGGCCGCCAGCGCCCTGTCGAGGATCTGCGCCCCGGCGACCCCGTTCTGACCCGCGACAACGGGGTGCAACCACTGCGCTGGATCGGCCAGACCACCCAGCGGGCGGTTGGCGCCTTTGCCCCGATCCGGATTGCCGCCGGCACGCTGAACAATACCAATGACCTCATTGTCAGCCCCGATCATCGTCTGTTTGTCTATCAACGCGTGGATAAGCTGGGCGCGGGGCGCGCAGAGCTGCTGGTCAGGGCCGCCCATCTGGTCAACGGCACATCGGTGACGGTCCAACGGGGCGGTTTTGTCGATTACTTTCAACTGCTTTTTGACACGCATCAGATCATCTACGCCGAAGGCATCGCCGCTGAATCCATGCTGGTCGATGCGCGCACGGCCCAACTGCTGGATGAAACAACACGGGGCGCAATTGCCCCCGCGTCCAACCGGCAAAACAACCTCACCGCACTGGAGGTTGAAAAAACCCTGTTGGACCGGCCTGACGCGGTCGATATTCTGCGTCATGCCTCCAAAGGCTGAACGCGGGCCGGTGCCTGATCTCTTGCGCTGACCGCCCCCCTCGCCTATAGCCCCAAGGATGCTGGACACGTCGAAAAACCGTTCTGATCTGCCGCCCGAAATCGCGCGTCGCCGGACCTTTGCGATCATCTCGCACCCGGATGCGGGCAAGACGACGCTGACGGAGAAATTCCTGCTCTTTGGCGGGGCGATCCAGATGGCGGGCCAGGTACGGGCCAAGGGCGAGGCGCGGCGCACACGCTCGGATTTCATGGCAATGGAAAAGGACCGGGGCATCTCGGTCTCGGCCTCGGCCATGTCCTTCGACTTCAAGGCGTTCCGGTTCAACCTCGTGGACACCCCCGGCCACTCGGATTTTTCCGAGGACACCTACCGCACGCTGACCGCCGTGGATGCGGCCGTGATGGTCATTGACGGGGCCAAGGGGGTCGAAAGCCAGACGCAAAAGCTCTTTGAGGTCTGTCGCATGCGGGATCTGCCGATCCTGACCTTTTGCAACAAGATGGACCGCGAAAGCCGCGACGTCTTTGAGATCATTGATGAAATCCAGGAAAACCTCGCGATTGACGTGACCCCGGCCAGCTGGCCCATAGGGGTTGGACGGGATTTTATCGGCTGCTATGATATTCTGCGCGACCGGCTGGAGCTGATGGACCGCGCGGATCGGAACCGGGTCTCGGACTCCATTGAAATCAACGGGCTGGACGACCCCAAACTGGCCGAGCACGTCCCCGCTGACCTGCTGGACAAGCTGCGCGAAGAGCTTGAAATGGCCCGCGCATTACTGCCCCCGCTGGATATGGCGGCAATGCACGAAGGCTCACTGACGCCGATCTGGTTCGGCTCCGCGATCAACTCCTTTGGCGTCAAGGAACTGATGGACGGGATTGCTACCTACGGGCCTGAGCCGCAGATTCAATCGGCAGAGCCACGCCAGATCCTGCCGGAAGAACCCAAGGTGGCGGGTTTTGTCTTCAAGGTGCAGGCCAATATGGACCCCAAACACCGCGACCGGGTGGCCTTTGTCCGCCTCGCCTCGGGGCACTTCGAGCGCGGCATGAAACTGACCCACGTGCGGTCAAAAAAACCGATGGCCATCACCAACCCGGTGATGTTTCTCGCGTCCGACAGGGAGCTGGCCGAAGAGGCCTGGGCCGGGGACATCATCGGCATTCCCAACCACGGTCAATTGCGCATCGGGGACACCCTGACCGAAGGCGAAGCCATTCGCGTCACCGGCATCCCCTCCTTTGCCCCGGAACTGCTGCAAGGCGTGCGTGCCGGCGACCCGCTGAAAGCCAAACACCTGGAAAAGGCGCTGATGCAGTTTGCCGAAGAGGGGGCCGCCAAGGTCTTCAAACCCGCCATCGGGTCGGGCTTTGTGGTTGGGGTGGTGGGGCAATTGCAGTTCGAAGTCCTCGCCAGCCGGATCGAGCTTGAATACGGGCTGCCGGTCCGCTTCGACGCCTCGCAGTTCACCTCGGCGCGCTGGGTGAATGGTGATAAACAATCCGTTGATAAGTTTACGGAAAGCAACAAACAGCATATCGCATATGACCACGATGGCGACACCGTTTATCTGACCCGCCTACAATGGGACATTGACCGGGTCGAGCGCGACTATCCAGACATCCGGCTGACCGCGACCAAGGAAATGATGGTCTAGAAACGGGTCAGGACGGATGAGCGGCGCAGATCACATCTACCCGGGCGGTTTTGACCAACTGATGCGGGACTTTGAGCGCCGCTGCCGGTCCTTTAAGCAGGTCGATGCGGTCATCCCCCCGGCGGATATCGATCTCGACGCGCTTCACCAAGAGAAGCTGCCCCAGCTAGCTCAGCCCGGCGCAGAAGGCTCCCCCCGCTATGCCCAGGCAAAATGGGCCCGGTTGCACGCGGAGCTTGAGGGCGAAAGCGCGCTCTTTCTGCTCCACGCCATGTTGATCGCCATTCTGCGAAGGCGGGATCCACCGGCGGAAGCGGTCACTCTCTTCATACGTGTTTGGCGTGAAAAGGGCGACGCGATGGCGGGTGAATTGCCGGTCCGGTGGCTGATCTCGGCGGCGACGACTTTTGCCGACCATGGGGCAAACGGTGATCAGCGTGCCTTGGGCATGGGGCTGTCGCTGCTCTTTGACCTGATCAAGCTGCATGACAGCGAACGGCGGCTGACCGGCAAACCGGGGAACGAGCTCTTTCGCCGCAGACGGTCCCGCGTGCGCCCATCGCTGGCGTTTGACATGGCGCCCTACGCAATCAGAGGCGGCGATCTGGATCGCAACATGCTCGCGCGTCTGTGGCGATTGTCCCGGCAGGATACCACCATCCGCCCGCTCGGCAAGCGGATGCTTGAGATGGTGATGACAGACAACAGAAGCATCTTTGCCCGCACGCAGAGGCTGAAAGGCCCAAAGCCACAGTGATCCCCGCACGGCCTCTCAGGCCCGCCGGGCAGATCAACTGTCACAAAAGGGAGTGTTGCGGCTGAACAATCGCACGCCGGACACAAAACGGGCCGTGATTTCCGCAATTATTGTTCTGTTATCCACATCTGTTTGACCCTGCGCTTGCGAGTTGTTAAGCAAGCGCAGCATATCGCGGCAGGTGCCGCCCCTTGGGCCATGCGGGCCGGTATGAACGCTGCTGCGGGCCAAGGATGTGTCCGCAAACCACGGATACATATGACCAAATTTTCTGAGTTGAACCTCAATCCAAAAGTATTGAAAGCCGTCGACGAGGCCGGATACGAGACCCCCACCCCTATTCAGGCCGGTGCCATTCCGCCTGCGCTGGAAGGACGCGACGTTCTGGGCATTGCCCAGACCGGCACCGGAAAGACCGCAAGCTTCGTGCTGCCGATGATTACGCTGCTGGCGCGGGGGCGCGCACGCGCGCGCATGCCGCGCAGTCTTGTGCTCTGCCCGACACGGGAACTGGCCGCACAGGTGGCCGAAAACTTCGACACCTATACAAAACATCTCAAGCTGACCAAGGCGCTGCTGATCGGCGGCGTCTCGTTCAAGGAACAGGACAAGCTGATCGACAAGGGTGTCGATGTTCTGATCGCCACGCCCGGTCGTCTGCTCGATCACTTCGAGCGCGGCAAGCTCTTGTTGACCGGCGTGCAGATCATGGTGGTGGATGAGGCGGATCGGATGCTCGACATGGGGTTCATTCCCGATATCGAGCGGATTTTCAGCCTGACGCCTTTCACCCGCCAGACCTTGTTTTTCTCGGCCACCATGGCGCCGGAAATTGAGCGGATCACCAATACATTCCTGTCGGCCCCTGAACGCATCGAGGTGGCCCGGCAAGCGACCGCAAGCGAGACCATCGAACAGGGCGTCCTGATGTTCAAAGCATCCCGGCGAGACCGCGAAGGATCCGAGAAACGCAAGCTTTTGCGGGCCTTGATTGATGCGGAAGGCGAGAAATGCACCAATGCGATCATCTTCTGCAACCGCAAGTCGGATGTGGATATCGTCGCCAAGTCCCTGAAGAAATACAAGTATGATGCTGCCCCGATCCACGGGGATCTGGATCAGAGCCAGCGGACCCGCACCCTTGACGGTTTCCGGGATGGATCGCTGCGGTTTCTGGTGGCCTCTGACGTGGCTGCGCGCGGCCTTGATGTCCCTTCGGTCAGCCATGTGTTCAATTTTGACGTTCCCGGACATGCGGAGGATTACGTTCACCGGATCGGTCGCACCGGGCGTGCCGGGCGCGACGGCAAAGCCATCATGATCTGCGTGCCCCGCGATGAAAAGAACCTTGATGATATCGAGCGTCTGGTCCAGTCCGAGATCCCGCGACTGGAGAACCCTCAAGGCAGCCAGGTAGAGGAAGTGCCGCAAGAGGCCCCGCAGGACGAAAAACCCAAGCGCACCCGCAGCCGGAGCCGCAAGAAAGAGGCGGATCCCGCCGAGGTGGTCCCGCAGGACAACACCCCCGAGACGCCAAAAGAGGCCGAAGCAGCCCCGGCCCCGGCAAAGGACGAGAAGCCCCGCGGGCGCACACGTGGCGGTCGGGGTCGGTCCAAGTCGAACGACCGTGGCGGCGAGGCGGTGGTCGGACTGGGCGATCATACTCCCGAATTTATCGGGCTCAGCTTCAAAGAACGTTACGCGAACTGACGCCCCCTCACGACGGCCCCTCTCCAAAAGCGTCCGGCAACCGGGGGCCGATCCGCCCGATCCATTTCAGTGTCATTTTTTTAATGTTCTGGCTCTAAGGTCCATCTTGTTTGACCTTCCAAGAGGTGCTGTACCTTGAAAACCCCAATCCCGACCGCCACGCAAAGTGATCGACGGCAGCATACACGAAATCAGGTAAGTCTTGATTGCACATTGCACGCAGACAACTTCGAAATCAGCGGCAGGGTCGTTGATATCTCCGAAGGCGGTGCCGGTATTCGTCTGTTTTTCGAAACCGCCGAAGGTCTGAGCGCCGGTATCAACAGCATCACCATCGACACAATCGGCAAGATACCCGCGACCCTGCGCTGGAAATCGGCTGACAGGCTGGGGGTTTCCTTTGACCGCAATCCAGAGGTTGTTGCCTTTCTCAAAGCCAATGGCCCTTCACAAGAGATGTGAAAATCAGCGCCCTCTACGCATGAGACACAGGCGGGCCTTTCAGACATCGACCATGCGATGACGCGGCAGCACCAAGCCCCGCCAGGCAAGTACCGCTCCAGGTCAACCTGTTAGATGGTCTGTACCTGATACCGTCTGGTCAAATCGAAACCCCGCGCCCCCGACACGGCAGGACCTGCCTTCGGCGACCTGATCGGTTGGCTCTCCCGATCGCATCTCCGAAACCGGGGCTGTCGGCATCAATGCAGACCCGGGCTAGCTCAATCGGCTGACCACCACGGTGACTTCGGGCTTTTTGCCGATCTCGTCCATTGACGTCTGACGGACGACACGCCGCAAACCTTCGTTGAGTTTTTCATCGTCGCGCAGCGTCTTGGCCCCTGCCCGCCCGAGCCACTGGCCCAGATCCGCCTCAAGCACATCCACAAGCGAGGCATTGCTGCGCCCGGTTTCCGGCAGCCCCTTGATCTCGCACCACGGCTCGCCCAAGGGCTCGTCTTCTTCATCGACGATCAGCGTCACCACCACATGGCCGTTCAGCGCCATGCGAATGCGGTCGCGCACCACGCCGTCAAGCGCGCCGATCTGCACGGAGCCGTCGAGATAGGTCCGCCCGGTTTCGATGTATTCGGCGATTGTCGGCTGGTTCCCGGAAAGATCGACCATCATCCCGTTCACGGCCAGCACACCGGTCATGCCATTGCTGTCGGCAAGCTTCACATGTTCGCGCAGGTGCCGGTGTTCGCCATGCATCGGGATCAGCACCTGCGGTTTGACGATGCTGCTGAGCTGTTCCAGATCGGGCCGGTTCGCATGCCCCGAGACGTGATAGCGTCCAGAGCTGTCATCCACCACATCCACGCCCTTTTCAGAAAAGGCATTGATGATGCGGATCACCCCCTTTTCATTGCCGGGGATCGTCTTGGAGGAAAACAGGAACAGATCTCCCTCCTGCATCTCGATCCCCTGATACTTGCCACGCGCCAGCTGGGCCGAGGCCGCGCGACGCTCGCCTTGGCTGCCGGTGACCAGCAGCATGAGGTTTTCGCGCGGGATGGATTTGGCGTCCTCCGGGCTGACCACGGTTGGAAAATCGGACAACACGCCGGTTTCGACCGCCGCTTCGATCATCCGGCGCATCGCCCGGCCCATCAGCACAATCGACCGCCCCGCGGCCACGCCTGCATCTGCCAGCGTTTTCACCCGTGCCACGTTGGAGGCAAAGGTCGTGGCCACCACCATCCCGCTGGCCTGCTCAACGAGCTTGGTGATTTCCGGCCCGACACTGGCCTCGGAGCGACCCGCATGGGCGGAAAATACATTGGTGCTGTCGCAGACCAGCGCCTTGACCCCGCCCTTGCTGACCTCGGCCCAGAGGTCGGGGTCAAACGGCTCCCCGACCAGCGGTGTCTCGTCCAGCTTGAAATCGCCGGAATGGATCACACGCCCCTCGGGGCTGTCGATCACCAGCGCAGAGCTTTCCGGGATCGAATGCGAGATCGGCAGAAAGCTCAGCTTGAAGGGGCCTGCGGTGATCTCTTGGGGATAGGCGGAAACCGTCTGCACCGCGTCTTCGGGGTGGCCATGCTCGGCCATCTTGCGGCGCGCGATATTCGCCGTGAAGGCGCGCGCATAGATCGGTGCGCGCAGATCCTCATAGGTCAGTGCCACCGCGCCGACGTGGTCCTCATGCGCGTGGGTGATAAAGACCGCCTCGATCCGGTCGCGACGCTCCTTCAGCCAGGTGATGTCCGGCAGGATCAGATCCACACCGGGGCTACCGTCCATATCCGGGAACGCCACGCCCATATCCACGACAATCAGTCGTTCCCGGCCTAAGGCGCCATAGCCATAGACATAGGCGTTCATACCAATTTCACCCGCCCCACCGAGGGGCAGGTAGATCAATCTTTCAGTGCTCATAGGATTAAGCGTTGTCCTTGTTGTACTCATGGATCACGGTCAGACCGTGCATCGTCAAATCATCCCGGAAAACATCGAATAGCTTTTCGGACTGCTGGAAAAGAGGGGCCAGCCCACCCGTTGAAATCACGCGCATGTCGCGGGCGCGCTCCGCTTTAATTCGGGCACATATCTCACGGACGAGGCCGACATAACCCCAAAAAACACCTGATTGCATACAAGTCACCGTGTTTGTGCCAACAACCCGCTGCGGTTTGGAGATATCGACATGCGGCAGGGCGGCCGCTGCCTGGTGCAAGGCCTCAAGGCTGAGGTTGACCCCCGGCGCGATCACCCCGCCCACATAGGCCCCATCCGTATCAACGACGTCAAAGGTGGTGGCGGTGCCGAAATCCACCATGATGAGATCACCGCCATAAAGGTCGTACCCCGCGACCGTATTCACCAGCCGGTCCGGCCCCACCTGGGTGCCCTCATCCACGCGGACATCCACCGGCAGCGCGCAATCGGCTTTGCCGACGACAAGAGGTCGGGTGTTGAAATAGCGATCGCTAAACACACGCAGGTTGAACACAACCCGCGGCACCGTCGACGAGATAATGACATCGGTGATCGTCACATCGAGCTTTTGCCAGTGCATCAGCGAACTGAGCCAGACGTAGTACTGATCCGCCGTGCGCTGCCATTCAGTGGCAGTGCGCCAGGTCGCCAGAAATCTTTCGCCATCCCAGATCGAAAAGACGGTGTTGGTATTTCCGCAGTCAATCGCCAGCAACATGGTCCGGCCTCCCCCGTTCTCAAAAATAGACGTCCGCGGCGGCGATTGTCTTGACCCCGCGGGGGCCGCGTATCACAAGCTGGCCGGTCGCGTCCACATCCTCGAAAATGCCCACATGGGTGTCTTTCGACGTGCGCGCGGTGATCGTCTCGCCCAGCCGGGCGGCATGCGCCAGCCATGCGGTGCGGATCGGCGCGAACCCGTAGGTGTCAAACTGCGCGTCAAGTACCGCGTAGTGCTGCGCCAAGATGTCGAGAAACCGCTCGGGCGTGACCACGCAGCCTGTCTCCGCCGCAAGCGAAACCGGCACCGCTGCCCCCGGCTCTACCGCCTGCGGGGCCGGTGCCGCAGCCAGGTTGACCCCGACCCCAATCGCGAGGGCTCCGGTTGACCCCGATGATTCCAGCAGGATGCCGGCCACCTTGCCACCATTCAGCAAGACGTCATTCGGCCATTTCAGGGCAAAGGCCTGGGGCTGTCCCGTCACCTCGACAAAGGCCCGGTGGAGCGCGAGCGACATCACGAAAGACCGCAGCGCGGAGAGCGCCGGGGTTGGCGCCGCAGGCTGCATCAGCGTTGCGGCAAAATTGCCGGCCAGCATGGACCAGGGCCGTCCCCGGCGCCCGCGTGGGGCAGTCTGATGGTGCGCCAGCAGCCAGAACGGCACGGGCTGATCTGTCGCGCGTCCCAGCGCTTCGTCCAGCGTCGAGCTGACAGAGGACAGAACGATGCGACCGTATCCCTCGGGCCAGCCCGTCATATCGACCTCTCCGGCAGGATCACAGGCCCGGGTGCAGATCAGTTAACAAGCGTTGCCGCCGCCGCTGCTGCTGCGGCCTCTACGCCGAACATGTTGATGATGCCCAGCACCATCACAGCCGCGGAGGCCATCAGAAAGCCCCACAAAACAGTGGAGCCGCCCTTGTCCAGGCCTTCCTGACTGTCGTCGCCGAAGTACATGAAAAAGACGATGCGCAGGTAATAATAGGCCCCGATCACCGAGGCGATCACCCCCGCGATGGCAAGCCAGGCCAGCCCGGCCTCATAGGCGGCACGCAGCACGTAGAATTTGCCGAAAAAGCCCAGCATCGGCGGCACGCCGGCCAGCGAGAAGAGCAGCACCAGCATCGCCAACGCCTTGCCCGGCTCCTGCTTGGAATACATGTTGAGCGACGCGATATCGGTCACCGGCTGGCCGTCTTTCTCCATCATCAGGATGAAGGCAAAGGTGCCCACGTTCATCGTCACATAGATCGCCATATAGATCAGCATCGCCTGCACCCCGAGCACGGTGCCTGCCGCCAGCCCCATCAGCGCATAGCCCATATGCGCAATCGAGGAGAACGCCATCAGACGTTTGATATTGGTCTGGCCGATGGCGGCAATCGCGCCGAGGAACATCGACAAGACGGACAAGAGCGCCACGATCTGGCTCCAGTCGCTGACCGCATTGCCAAAGGCGTCATGCAGAACGCGGGCAAAAAGCCCCATGGCCGCGACCTTGGGGGCGGTGGCGAAAAACGCGGTGATCGGGGTCGGGGCCCCCTCGTAGACGTCCGGGGTCCACATGTGGAACGGCACGGCGGAGACCTTGAAGGCCATACCAGCGATCAGGAAAACCAGGCCAAACAAAAGCCCTAGCGAAACGTCGCCATGCTGTGCCGTCTCGATGATGCCGGAAAAGAGCGTGGTGCCCGCATAGCCATAGACCAGCGAGGCGCCATAGAGCAGCAGACCCGAGGACAGCGCCCCCAGGACGAAATACTTGAGGCCCGCTTCGGTGGATTTCACGCTATCGCGCCGCAGCGAGGCCACCACATAGAGCGCCAGGGATTGCAGCTCAAGCCCCATGTAGAGGGTCATGAGATCGCCTGCGGAGACCATGACCATCATGCCCACCGCTGACAGCGCCACCAGCAGCGGGTATTCAAACCGCAAAAGGTCGCGCTGTTTCATGTAACCTTCGGACATCACCAGCACGGCGGCGGCGGAAAGCAGGATCGTGACCTTGGCAAAGCGGGCAAAGCCGTCCTCGATCAGCATGCCGTTAAAGGCGATATTGGTGCCCTCGCCCGTGATCCCGATCCAGGCCCCCAGGGCGATCATCACGCCAGCGGTCATCCAGACCAGCGTCGAGGCCAGTGCATCCTTGGTGGTGTAGACCGCCACCAGCAGCATCACCATCGCGTAAACCGACAGCAGAATTTCCGGCAGTATGAGGGTCAGATCGGCGGGTGTCATAGGGTCCGTCCTTTAGTTCGACGCCATCTGGGTCGCGGCCTCAGCCGCGGCCAGCGCCGTGTCGTAATTTGCAACCAGAGCTGCCACCGCAGGCCCCGTGATATCCAAGACCAGGGCCGGATAGACCCCCAGGAGCAGCGTCATCACCACAAGAGGGGCGAAGATCCAACGCTCCCGCGGACTCATATCGGTGATCGAGCGCAGGCTCTCCTTGATGAGATCGCCCATCACCACCCGGCGGTAGAGCCAGAGCGCATAGGCCGCCGAGAAGATCACCCCCGTGGTCGCCACCGCGGCCACCCAGGTGTTGACCTGGAACACGGCCATCAGGGTCAGGAACTCACCGACAAATCCGGAGGTGCCCGGCAGGCCCACATTGGCCATGGTAAACAGCATGAAGATCAGCGCGTAGGCCGGCATCCGGTTCACCAGCCCGCCATAGGCATCGATGTCACGGGTGTGCATCCGGTCATAGATCACGCCCACGCAAAGAAACAGCGCACCGGAGATGAAGCCATGGCTGATCATCTGGAAAATCGCGCCATCCACGCCCTGTTGATTGGCCGCGAAAATCCCCATGGTCACAAATCCCATGTGGGCGACCGAGGAATAGGCAATCAGCTTTTTCATGTCTTCCTGCACCAAGGCCACCAGCGAGGTGTAGACAATGGCAATCGCGGACATCCACAACACCAGCGGCGCCATCACCTCCGAGCCGACAGGGAACATCGGCAGCGAAAACCGCAGGAAGCCGTAGCCGCCCATCTTCAGCAGGATCGCGGCCAGCACCACGGACCCGGCCGTGGGGGCCTGCACGTGCGCATCGGGCAGCCAGGTATGGACCGGCCACATCGGCATCTTGACCGCAAAGCTCGCAAAGAACGCCAGGAACAGCAGCGTCTGGAATCCGCCCACGATGGTCACGCCAGCGACGCTGAAGGTTTCAAAATCAAACTGATGCACGAGCAGTTGTTCGATATCGGTGGTACCCGCCTCGGCAAACATCCCCACCATGGCCACCAGCATCAGCACCGAACCGAGGAAGGTATAGAGGAAGAACTTGAAGCTCGCGTAGATACGGTTCGCCCCGCCCCAGATGCCGATGATCAGGAACATCGGGATCAGCCCTGCCTCGAAGAAGAGATAGAAGAGCACCAGATCGAGCGCCATGAAAACGCCCAGCATCAGGGTCTCCAGCAGCAAAAAGGCGATCATGTATTCCTTGACGCGCGTTGTCACATGCCAGGAGGCGGCGATCACCAGCGGCATCATGAAGGTGGTCAGCATCACAAAGAGCACCGATATGCCATCGACCCCCATCTTGTACTGCAGCCCCAAGAGCCACTCGCGCTGCTCGACAAACTGGAAACCGGTGTCGTCGGGATCAAAGCCGCTGAGAATAAACAGCGACACCAGGAAGGTGGCAGAGGTGGCAAACATCGCCACCCATTTGGCATTGCGGTTTGCCGCCTCATCATCCCCGCGCAGGAAAACCATCAGGATGAACGCGGCAAGCGCCGGGATGAAGGTCACAATCGACAGAAGGTTGTCCATCAGTTTGCCCCCCCGCTCAAAGTCATCCAGGTCACGAGCACGGCAATGCCGATCACCATCGCAAAGGCGTAGGTAAAGATATAGCCCGATTGCGCGCGGCCTGCGAGCCGGGTGAAGAACGGAATGATCCCCATAGCCACGCCGTTCAGGCTGCCATCGATCACATCGCCATCCCCGCGCCGCCAGAAGAACCGGCCGATCCACTTGGCCGGGCCGACAAAGACCACATCGTAGAGTTCGTCAAAATACCACTTGTTCTTTAGGAACAGATAGAGCGGGCGCTGGTTTTCGGCGAGCCGTTTGGGCAGTTCGGGGTTCACGATGTAGAACCAATAGGCCATCAGGAACCCGATCAGCATGGCCGCAAAGGGCGAGGTTTTCACCCAGTAGGGCACCTTATGCGCATCATCCAGCAGGGTGTTGTCGGGCGCCACGTAAAGAGCCCCTTCGCCCGGCTGCCCGGCAAAGACATAGTGATGCTCATCACCCTTGGCCTCAGCTCCGTGGCCGTCATCCTGCGCCGCGTCCCCATGGGCTGCCTCATCGCCTTGCTCTGAGGCTTCTGCATAGGGAATGCCGTAGAACGTCGCCACCTTGTCGGTGTGACCAAAGAAGGAGCCATACCAGACCATGCCGGCAAAAATCGCACCCAGGCTCAGCACGCCCAAGGGCACGATCATCGTCATCGGGCTCTCATGCGCATGCTCATGCGTGTGCTTGTCACCGCGCGGTTTGCCGTAGAACGTCAGGAACATCAGCCGCCACGAATAAAAACTGGTAAAGAGCGCCGCGATCACCAGCGCCCAGAAGCCATACATGGACCCTGCGGCAAAGGCGCTTTCGACGATGGCATCCTTGGACTGGAAACCCGCAAAGCCGATGGGGATTTCCCCCAGTGTCAGAATCCAGACAGGCACGCCGACACCAGTGATGGCCAGCGTGCCGATCATCATCGCCCAGAAGGTATAGGGGATCTTCTTGCGCAGCCCGCCGTAGTTCATCATGTCCTGCTCGTGGTGCATCGCGTGAATGACCGAGCCCGCGCCCAGGAAAAGCATCGCCTTGAAGAAGGCGTGGGTGAACAGGTGGAACATCGCCGCCGAATACATGCCAACGCCCGCCGCCACGAACATATAGCCGAGCTGCGAACAGGTCGAATAGGCGATCACCCGTTTGATGTCGGTCTGCACGAGACCGACGGTGGCGGCAAAAAAGGCCGTCGTGGCCCCCAGCACGGTCACGAACATCATCGCTTCGGGCGCGAACTCCATGATCGGGGACATGCGGCAGACAAGAAACACGCCCGCCGTCACCATGGTCGCGGCGTGGATCAGCGCGGAGACGGGCGTCGGCCCTTCCATCGCATCGGGCAGCCAGGTGTGCAGGAACAATTGCGCGGATTTCCCCATCGCCCCGATGAAGAGCAAAAAGGCCACCAGATTGGCCGCGTTCCACTCGCCCCAAAGGAAGGTCAACTGCGTTTCCGCCAGCTCCGGGGCGGCGGCAAAGACATCGTCGAAATTGATACTGTCGGTGAGGAAAAACAGCGCGAAAATCCCCAGCGCAAAGCCAAAATCGCCCACCCGGTTGACCACGAAGGCCTTGATCGCGGCGGCATTGGCGCTGGGCTTGCGATAATAAAACCCGATCAGCAAATAGGAGGCTACCCCCACGCCTTCCCAGCCAAAGAACATCTGCACGAGGTTGTCGGCAGTCACCAGCATCAGCATCGCAAAGGTGAAGAACGACAGATAGGCAAAGAAGCGCGGCTTGTAGCTCTCGCCTTCTTTCCACTGCGGATCGTGATCCATGTAGCCAAAGGAATAAAGGTGCACGAGGCTGGAGACGGTCGTGATCACGATCAGCATGATGGCCGTCAGCCGGTCCATCCGGATCGCCCAGTCGGTGCTGAGGCTGCCGCTTTCGATAAAGCGCAAAATCTGGATTTGCTCGGTCGTGCCGTCAAAGCTCAGGAACACGATCCAGGACAGCGCAGCAGAGAGAAACAGGAAACCGGTGGCGATCCAGCAGGCGGCCACCTCGCCGATAACCTTCCAGCCGAACCCGCACAGAAGCGCGCCCACAAGCGGGGCAAAGAGGATGATGGTTTCCATGGTCTCAGCCCTTCATCACGTTGACGTCTTCCACGGCGATGGTGCCGCGGTTGCGGAAGAAACAGACCAGGATGGCCAGCCCGATCGCCGCCTCCGCGGCGGCAACGGTCAGAACAAAGAGCGTAAAGACCTGCCCAACCAGATCGCCATGGTACCAGGAGAAAGCAACAAGGTTGATGTTCACTGCCAGGAGCATCAATTCGATGCTCATCAAGAGGATGATGATATTCTTGCGGTTCAGAAAGAGCCCGAATATGCCAATGACAAGGAGCGTGGCCGCCACTGTCAAGTAATGTTCCAAACCTATCATCGTTCTTCCTTTCGAGGCCTGCGCCCCGTTCTTAGTTCCCAATCGTCATCGGCGCGGGGGCCGACCCACCTAAAGGCTTTCCAGCCTGAATTCTGTCTTGTCGCCCCGCAGATCGGGGTAGAGAGCTGCACAGGCGCAGACCTCGGCTTCCAATGTGAGCTGCGTCACATCCCGCGTAAATCTTTCCAGATCCGCTGCCATCCGGTCGAATGTGGCGAAGATGCGTGATCCGCTTTCATGCCGCGCGATCACCTGCAGGGCATCGTCGATGCGGTCGAATGGCAGACGCGCATTCATGTTTTCCTCCGCCGCCCGAACCCGCAGCGCCGTGCCCGGTCCGCAATCCGCCACCGTGAGATCCGTAGCGGAGCCTTCCTGAGACCACCAATCCCGCCACATCACGCGGCCCGCGCCCAGATCCCGATGATCCGCCTCGCCGCCGTGGCTGATATGGGTCGTGCGGGTGCAATCCTCGACAGCCAGCGCCTGCGCACCGCCGGCCCCCCACGACATCAGCAGAATTACGGCTGTCCGCTTTCCTATCCCTGCCCTGCGTTCACGTCTCATTTTCTCGTTCTTTCCGGTCTCAGGATCGGTTGAAGTATCCGAACGCCGCCAGAATGGCGACGCTGAGGGCGATGAGTATGGCAATCTGGTCTCCGTGCATTACAGGCCCTGCCCCGGTTTGACGTCTTTCAATTCCATCGCTTTCGCCGGGTCGCGCATCATCTGGGCGACCACATCCTGCCGCTTGACGTCAGAGCGGTGCCGCAGCGTCAGCACGATGGCCCCGATCATCGCCACCAGCAGGATCAATCCCGAAAGCTGGAACAGCAGGAAGTAGTCGTCATAGAGGATCAGGCCCAAGGCTTCGGTGTTATGCCGGTCCACCGGGATCACCTGCGCGCGCAGGCCTTCGGCGGCGGCATCGCTCTCCCAGGCGCCAAAGGCGATGATGAACTGCATCAGGATCACCACCCCGATCAGCAAGGCCAGCGGCATATATTTCGCCATCTCGGCCTTGAGCTCCGCAAAATCCACGTCCAGCATCATCACCACGAAGAGGAACAGCACCGCCACGGCACCCACATAGACGATGATCAGCAGCATCGCGACGAATTCCGCCCCCAGCAGCACAAAGAGCCCGGCGGCAGACAGAAACGCGAGGATCAGCCAGAGCACAGAATGCACCGGGTTGCGGCTGATGACCGTAAAGAGGCCCCCCGCAATCACGCTGATGGCAAAAAGATAAAAGGCAAAAACGATCATTCTGCGTCCTTTTCTTCGTCCAGAACCTGCTGTGCCAATTCGAGGGCACGCGTCATCGCGGGCAGCCCTGCGAACATCGACATCTGGCCAATGGTCTCGACGATATGCTGCTCGGTGGCCCCGGCCTCGACCGCGTGGCGCACCGCCTGACGAAAGGCCATATCGTTCTGAGCGCCCTGCATGGTGAGCCCGGCAAGCGTCAGCAGCATCCGGGTGCGCGCGTCCAGCCCGCCTTCGTTCAGCGTGTTGCCGAACATCATCTCCATCATGTCCTTGGGCATCGTGCCCATCATCTTCTCGAAGCCTTTGGGCGTGAACGCCTCCATCGCGGGAAAGCTCTTGGCCATCTCCTGCGCCTGGGTCATCATGGTGGCAAAGGGGTTCATCCCCTCAAAGGGGTTCGGCTTGTCGGTCATGCGGCCTCCTCAGCCTCGAAGACCTCAAGGGCCGCGTTCAGGGCATTTATCATCGCCGGGAACCCACCATAAAGTGCCATCTGGTTGATGACCTCCGCCACCTCGCGCTGCGTGGCCCCCGACCGCAGGGCATTCCGGATGTGCACCTTGAGCTGAGGTCCCGTCTGGCCCCCCAAAGCGGTCAGGGCCGCTACGGTCGTCAGATAACGGGTTTTGTCATCGAGCCCGTCGCGTGTATAGTAATGGCCGAACGCCACCTCCATCATCGTGGTCGAAAACCCCGGCAGGATCGCGTCATAGCGCGCCGCCAAAGTCTCTTCGATCCCCGGATTGGTGGCTTCTGCCATCGCCTTGCCGCGGGTATAGGCGTCAGACGTGGTCATCGGTAAGGTGCATCTATTTCGAGGTTGCGGGCGATTTCCGCCTCCCAGCGTTCACCGTTTTCCAAAAGCTTGTCCTTGTCGTAATAGAGCTCCTCGCGGGTCTCGGTCGCGAACTCGAAATTCGGCCCCTCCACGATGGCATCCACCGGGCAGGCCTCCTGACAGAACCCGCAGTAGATGCATTTGGTCATGTCGATGTCATAGCGCGTGGTCCGTCTGCTGCCATCCTCGCGCGCCTCCGCGTCGATGGTGATGGCCTGTGCCGGGCAGATCGCCTCGCAGAGCTTGCAGGCGATGCAGCGTTCCTCGCCGTTGGGATAGCGGCGCAAGGCGTGCTCACCCCGGAACCGCGGGGAGAGCGGGCCCTTTTCATGCGGATAGTTGAGCGTCGCCTTGGGCGCAAAGAAGTATTTCAGCCCCAGTTTCATGCCAACCCAGAAATCCTGCAGCAGGAAATACTTGGCGGCGCGGGTGTAGTCGATCTGTGTCATGTCAGGTCTCCATTGGATCAAAAGTGTCAACGAAGTAACGATCCCAGTACCGAATATCGCGGGCGATATTCCGAATATTAGCGTCTGCACCTTTTCGTCCTGCGATGTACCCATCAAGGCTGCTCAGCGCGCTGTCGATGCTGTCGAACTTCCCAAGTCTTTCGCCATCGACCTCCAACTCGTACCGTCTATCATCCGAAGGTCTGAGTTGAGCTGAGCCATCTCCAAGGCCCAAGGAAAATCCATACAAGAACTCGGTAGCCATATCAGCCCCCCATTCCCCAGCGGGCATAAGCGCCCCAGAACCAGTCGAATTTGGCGGCAAAGGCCACGAAGACCACCCAGACGAGGCTGAAGGGCAGGAACACTTTCCAGCCCAGCCGCATCAGCTGGTCGTAGCGGTAGCGCGGGGTGATCGCCTTGACCATCGCGAAGAGGAAGAAGAAGAACGCCATCTTCGCCACCATCCACAACGCGCCATCGGGCAGGCCCGGAATGGGCGAGAGCCAGCCGCCGAAAAACAGCAGCGTGGTCAGCGCGCACATCAGGAAGATCGCGATGTATTCGCCCGCCATGAACAGCAGGAACGGGGTGGAGGAGTATTCCACCTGATAGCCCGCCACCAGCTCGGATTCCGCTTCGGGCAGGTCAAAGGGCGGGCGGTTGGTTTCGGCCAAGCAACTGATAAAGAACAAAAAAACCATCGGAAAATGCGGCAACCAGTACCACGAGAAGAACCCGTAAGCGCCGTCCTGGGCGGCCACGATACCGCCGAAGTTCATCGACCCGGTCGAGATTATCACCCCGATGATAATGAGCCCGAGCGACACCTCGTAAGAAATCATCTGCGCCGCGGAGCGCAAGGAGCCCAGGAACGGGTATTTCGAGTTCGACGCCCAGCCCCCCATGATGACGCCGTAAACCTCCAGCGAGGAGACAGCGAAGACAAAGAGGATCGCCACGTTGATGTCGGACAAGACCCAGGTCTCGTTGAACGGAATCACCGCCCAGGCGATCAGTGCCAGCACAAACGACGTCATCGGGGCCAGCATAAAGACGGTCTTGTCGGCCCCGGCGGGTACGACGACCTCCTTGACCACGTATTTCAGCGCATCGGCCACCGTCTGAAGCAGCCCAAAGGTGCCCACCACGTTCGGTCCGCGCCGCATCTGCACCGCGGCCCAGATCTTGCGGTCGCCGTAGACCAGAAACAGCAGCGACACCATCACGAAGCCCACGACCGCCAGCACCTGTGCCAGGATCAGAACGGCGATGCCGCCAGGAGTGGTAAAGAATTCAGCCATAGGTCCTCACACCGTCGGTATTCCGCTTTCCTGACACGCGGCTACGGTGACTTCGGCGTCGATTGTAGCGCGCCCGGCAGGCAGGGTTGGCGAGATGGTGTAAACAGCATCTGCCGCCCACACGCCACCCTCTTTGGTCAAATTTGTGCGCAAATGTCGTGCAAAACCATATCCCCGGTCGCGGGTATACCGCGCGGCCGCACATTCGGCATAGCGCTGCACATCTTTTTGGCTCTGTGCCTTGGTCATCGCCACATTCACCTGCACCAGATCTTCATCCAGCGCGGTGGTCTCAACGCCCAGATAATCGGGTATAAAGTCCTCTGCCGTGGGCACCGGTTGCGCACAGGCTGCAAGCGCGAGGGGGGATATCAGCACAAGGCGGGTCATTCACACGCCAGCCTTGGTTTTCGAAAACCCGTCACAATCCAATCGTCGCCCTGCGGCCTGGCCAACAGAGTGTAAACGCACTCCTGAGAATAGGGCTGGTAAGTTGTCGAGGTCGTCGTCGCTGTTGCCCAGCCGCCCGATCCGTAGATATTGGTCGTGGACGGTGTACTAACAGGGATAACACCAGAGTCAGTGATATTCCACTGGAATGCTCTTGCTCCGTCTGGCAAATCAAAAACCCCCGATGGTTGGCCGTAGTCAAGCATCGGTTCCGTGATCGAACCACCAACGTAACCCTGCATGACCTGGCTTGCACAGCCTGAGAGCAAGAAAAAGAAACCAATCAAACCCAAACGGGTCATTTTCATACAACTTGTCATTCCGCCGCCATTGCCTCCTGCCGACGCGCCTTGGCGTTGGCCGACAGCTCCGCCATCAGTTCCGAAGCGCGGGCAATCGGATTGGTCAGGTAGAAGTCCGTGATCGCTTCAGGGAATGGCCCCTCGCCCAGATCTCCTGGCTCCAGCGGCTGCCACTCGTTCTGCGGCACCTGATCGACCTGCCCCAAATGCGGCACCTCCTTGACCAGCGCCTGACGCAGCTGCGCGATGCTGTCATAGGGCAGCTGCGCACCCATCTCGGCCGACAACGCTCGCAGGATCGCCCAGTTCTCCTTGGCCTCTCCGGGGGCAAAGCCTGCGCGCAGGGCCAGTTGCGGACGCCCCTCGGTATTCACGAAAAGCCCCGGTTCCTCTGTATAGGCCGCTCCCGGCAGAATGATATCGGCCCGGTGTGCGCCACGATCCCCATGGGATCCCTGATAAATCACGAAAGAGCCGTCAGCGATCTCAACCTCATCCGCGCCGAGGTTATAGATTACCTCCGCCTCTGACACCGCCTCAATGCCCCCCTCGTTCACCGCACCGATGTCGAGCGCGCCAACCCGCGCGGCTGCCGTGTGCAGCACCATGAAGCCCGAACCGGTCGCTTCCGCCAATGCCATGGCCTCGGCCAAGACTGCGGCCCCATCCGTTTCGCGCAGGGCGCCCATGCCGACGATGACGAGGCTTTCCTTCTCCTCAAGAGCGCTGTGATCCTGCGCCATCAACTTGCCCAGGGCGGCGCGATCGCTGCCGAAGTGCGTGTGCTCATACGTCAGGTCAACCGCTTGGCCCACCAGGGTGATATCCGCCCCCTGCGTCCACGCCTTGCGGATCCGGGCGTTCAGCACAGGGGCCTCGACCGCCGGGTTTGCCCCGATCAGCAGAATGGCCTTTGCGGTATCGATGTCTGCGACCTTGGCGGTACCGACATAGGCGCTGCGGTTGCCCGCGGGCAGTTTTGCGCCGTCGGTACGGCATTCCACCACACCGCCCTGCCCTTCGATCAGCTGCTTGAGCGCGAAAGCCGCCTCGACCGGTACGAGATCGCCCGCCAGACCGGCCACTTTTTTGCCTGCCATGGCCTGGGCTGCCGCCGTCAGGGCTTCGGGCCAGCTTGCGGGCCGCAGTTTGCCGTTCTCGCGGATATAGGGTTTGTCCAGCCGCTGCCGCCGCAGCCCGTCCCAGACAAAGCGCGTCTTGTCGGAAATCCACTCCTCGTTCACGCCATCATGGTTGCGCGGCAGAAAGCGCATCACTTCGCGCCCCTTCGTGTCCACGCGGATGTTGGAGCCGAGCGCATCCATCACGTCCACGCTCTCGGTCTTGGTCAGCTCCCAGGGCCGCGCGGTAAAGGCATAAGGCTTCGAGACCAGCGCCCCCACGGGGCACAGGTCAATGATATTGCCCTGCAAATTGCTGTCCAGCGTCTGCCCCAGATACGACGTGATTTCCGCATCCTCGCCGCGCCCGGTCTGTCCCATCTGGTGAATGCCCGCCACTTCGGTGGTAAACCGCACGCAGCGCGTGCAGGAAATGCAGCGCGTCATATGGGTCTCGACCAGCGGGCCAAGGTCCAGATCCTCCGTCGCGCGCTTGGGCTCGCGGTAGCGGCTGAAATCCACCCCGTAGGCCATCGCCTGATCCTGCAGGTCGCATTCGCCGCCCTGATCGCAGATCGGGCAATCCAGCGGGTGGTTGATCAGCAGGAACTCCATCACCCCCTCGCGGGCCTTCTTGACCATGGGCGAGTTGGTCTTGACCACCGGCGGCTGACCTTCGGGACCGGGGCGCAAATCCTTGACCTGCATCGCACAGGAGGCCGCAGGTTTCGGCGGCCCGCCCACCACTTCCACCAGGCACATGCGGCAGTTGCCCGCGATGCTCAGCCGTTCGTGGTAACAAAAGCGCGGGATTTCGATGCCCGCCTCTTCACAGGCCTGGATAAGGGTCATCGCCCCTTCGACCTCGACCTCTTTGTCGTCGATTATGACCTTGCGCAGATCGCTCATATCATGTGCCTCTATCTGATGCGCACCGGGCGCTCAATGGTTAGTCGGAGGCGCGCAGCAGCGCCCCTATTTGTGAGTTCTGCGCAATCTCGGCCTGGCCAAGCGCACAGTATCCTTGTTCATCCTGGCCCAGATTGCGGGCCGCCATATAGTCCGCCGCGCGGGCGCGCAGCCTGTCCTTTTCGGTATCAGATTCAATATGGGTCCTGATTTCGCTTTCACTATACCCCAAGCTGGCCGCTTCGCGCTGCAGATCGCGCAACACCCCAAGGGCGCGGAACAGACGCGCCGATATTGTCGGGCAATTCTCGCGAATCTCATGCGCCAGCCCGATGGCGAAAAGCTGGGCGTCAATCTGCGGCACATCGCGCAACGCCGGTTTGGCGAGCACGCCGCCCGGCAGAGATATCCCAAGGGCCAGCACTGCGCCTGTCATTGCCGCACGCATTCTATCTCTCCTTTGGCGGCAGGACCCCGCACGCTGGCGCGAACCGATGCCGCACGATATGCCACGGGGGGCGTCATTCCCGGCAGCTTCCCTGCAAGGTCAGCGTGTCGCCGGTGATGGGCAGGCTCTCATCGGGGCTGTCAGGACCCACAAGCCAGACGATATCCGACCGTCCATATCGGTTGACACAATAGATCGTCGCCTCATAGCGCGCCGCCTCCCGTGCGCCTGTCAAAGAGGCAGACGCCGGACGCGCTGTCACGACAAAATCCTGACGGTTGCCGCGCTCCGTGTTGAGTCTCGTGTTAAAAAAAACACCATCAAACGCGACATCGTCATCATCCGGACCACAGGCCGTCAGCGCAAGCGCTATGAGTGTCAAGGCTGCTACTGCGCGCATGTTCTTACTCCGCTGCAACCGGGGGGCACCGGTTGTCCTTCCACCTGCTGGCCTCTTTCAGATAAGACCACCCAAAGGCGTGATCGCTGTCGCCGTTTTGCCTCAAGTGCTCAAGCCGCGCCAGCGCCTCGTCCAGCGTCGGCTCATGGCCTTCGGGCACCCACCACATCACGAAATGCATCTCTCCGAGCACCTCGAACCACTCCTGACGGCGCGCGTAGAACTGCTTGTGGATCGTGCCCCAGACAAACTGCTCCAGCGCCTCGACGCTTTCCCAAACCGTGAGGTTCGAGACATAGAGCGGATCGCCATCAATGGCGTTTTCCGTATTCCCGGTGCCCGGCGCGCCCGAGCCTTCCATCATCCAGACGAACCCCGGCATGCGCTTGCCCAGCCCATTGATCCGGTCGAGGTTCGCCATGAACTCCGCGACACGCGGATCATCCGTTGGGGCGGCAAGGCGGCCTACGTTGAGTTCGGCGAGGTGTTTGGCGTGTTCAACCATGAACTTCCTCGCCGCATACTTCGTCAGGCGTTTTTACTTCGCCTGTGCACAAACCCCCAAACCGGAAGTCCAGTCCGTTTGGCAAACGCTCAACAAGTTCAACGGGACCAGGCAACATATTGAATCTTTGGCAGGTTACATAAATCATGAAATGCGACAGCCCATCGGCGTGCCGCTCATCAAGCAACACGTCAAAAGACAGCACAAACTCGAAGCGTTGTTCCGAGATCGGAATACTATCAATCACAATATGACCTTCGGAACCATCCCATGAAAAAGCAGCGCCGGATAGATGGGTGTATTCGCCAGTTCCACACGGTTCAGGAATGTGGATACCATGCGCGAATGCGGCGCCACCGACTAAGATCAAAGCGCACGGCAACGCCGCTGTACCTGGCCAGAGTTGTATCATCACTCCGCCGCCACAGCGCTCACGCGGCCCGTCCGCTTGTGCTTGATCCGGTCCTCGATCTCGTCGCGGAAGTGGCGGATCAGGCCCTGAATGGGCCAGGCCGCAGCATCACCAAGCGCGCAGATCGTGTGGCCTTCGACCTGCTTTGTCACATCGAGCAGCATGTCGATCTCCTCGACCTCCGCCTCACCGGTGACCAGCCGGTCCATCACCCGCATCATCCAGCCCGTGCCTTCGCGGCAGGGCGTGCACTGGCCACAGGACTCGTGCTTGTAGAACTTCGACAGACGCCAGATCGCCTTGATCACATCCGTCGAATTGTCCATCACGATCACCGCCGCCGTGCCAAGACCCGACCGCTGCTCGCGCAGGTAGTCGAAATCCATGATCGCGTCTTTCATGTCCTTGCCGGGGATCAGCGGCACCGAGGACCCGCCCGGAATGACGGCCTTGAGATTGTCCCAGCCGCCGCGAATACCGCCGCAATGGGTCTCGATCAGCTCCTCGAAACTGATCGACATCGCCTCTTCGACGACGCAGGGATTGTTCACATGGCCCGAAATCGCAAAGAGTTTCGTCCCTGCGTTGTTGGCGCGCCCAAAGCTTGAAAACCACTCCGGCCCGCGCCGCAGGATCGTGGGCACAACGGCGATGCTTTCGACGTTGTTCACCGTGGTCGGACAGCCGTAGAGCCCGGCGCCCGCCGGGAACGGCGGCTTCATGCGCGGCATGCCCTTCTTGCCCTCGAGGCTTTCCAGCAGGGCGGTCTCTTCACCGCAAATGTAAGCGCCCGCGCCGTGGTGCAGGTAGATGTCGAAATCCCAGCCGGAGCCTGCGGCATTCTTGCCCACCAGCCCGGCATCATAGGCCTCGTCAATCGCGGCCTGCAGCGCCTCTTTCTCGCGGATGTATTCGCCGCGGATGTAGATGTAGCAGGCATGCGCATTCATCGCGAAAGAGGCAATCAGGCAGCCCTCGACCAATGTATGCGGATCGTGGCGCATGATCTCGCGGTCCTTGCAGGTGCCCGGCTCGGATTCGTCGGCATTGACCACCAGGTAAGCGGGCCGCCCGTCACTTTCCTTGGGCATGAACGACCATTTCAGACCGGTCGGGAAGCCAGCACCGCCCCGGCCCCGCAGGCCAGAGGCTTTCATCTGGTCCACAATCCAGTCCCGACCCTTCTGGATGATGCCCGCTGTGCCATCCCAATGGCCGCGCTGTTGCGCGCCCTTGAGCGTGCGGTCATGCATCCCGTAGATGTTGGTAAAGATGCGATCTTTATCCTGAAGCATACCGCTTCCCCTTTTACCTGTCCTCGCGCGCGGCCTTGCGCGCACGTTTCAATTGCATCGAGACGATAAACGACCACAAGAGGGCCGCCAGAGCGAAGAGATCAATGAGGATCGACTGCCTTGACGTTAGCCCGATCTTGGGCGCCAGCCACAACGACAGCATCCAAAGCACCATGGTCCCCACAATCACGAGGCTGACCATCCGTCCTTTGGCGGCCAAGGCACGCTCCCGCGCCTCGGCCGATTGTTCTTGCGCACTCATGAAGCCTCCTAGCTTCGTCTTGGATCAGCCTTTGGCTTTTGCCAGCGCCTTGGCCTGACCGACCCAGTCGTCCCGTTCGATACGTCCTTTGAAGCGCAGGCGCTCATCCACCCACGCGATATCTTTCTTTTTCAGCTTGGCGACCTGCTCGTAATGCCAGATGCCAAGCTCGTTGAGGGTCTGCTCCAGCTTGGGGCCGACGCCGCTGATCTTCTTGAGATCGTCCGCCTGGCCACCCTCCGGGGCATCCCGCATCAGCGCGGGTCGCGCATCTGTTTCTTTTGCAGCGGGTTTCGCCTTCGCGGGCGTCGCCTGCTTGGCAGGCGACTTTGCAGCCGGCGCTTTCGCGGGTGCCGGTTTTTCAGCAGCTTTTACCGCCGCCGGGGCGGCAGCGGCAACCGGTGCGGCGGCCTTCGGCGCTGGCGCTTCGGGTTTTTCAGGCGCCGCCGGTGTGTTCAGCTTGACCTCGCCCGGACCGGGCAACGGACGCGTCATCACAAAGCTGATGATGCCGCCAAAAATGAGAAAGACCAGGAATCCAACAAAGGCGCCCTGCAGGAAACTCCAGTTTTCCCCCAGCACCCACAGCAGCGTGCCGGCCAGAGTGCCGCCGGCCAATGCCACAAGCCAGCTGCCAATCGCCATTCCAATCATTCCTTTGTTGCTATCCATAGCGGCCTCTCTTTCGGTTATTTACGCAATCACTTTTTATAAATACCGTCTTTTTCCGCCCTTTGGGAAAATTCTGTGTCCTGCCCGTCAGCAAGGGCTTTGGCCTGTGCGACCCAGCCATCTCTGCTGACGCGGCCCTTGAACCCCACAAAGCTTTCGTCCGCCCAGGCCACTTCATCCTCGGACCAGCTTGCAATCTGGTCAAAATGATAAATGCCGATGTCATTCAGCATCCCCTCAAGCTTGGGGCCGATCCCCTTGATGAGCTTGAGATCATCCGCCCCGTTCTCGCGCGGGCCTTTCAGCGTGCCGGGTTTCACGCCTGCGGGCACCTCGGTCACCTGCTCCGGCGCAGGTTTCCTTTTCGCTTTGGGCTTGGGGGCCGGGGCTGCATTTTCGTTTGCGCCCTGCCAGGGCATCCGCAGGGGCACTTCGGTCCCGTCGATACGCTTGACCGTATCGCCCAGATCCACCGCCAGCTGGACGGAGGCATTGTACTGTGTTTTGCCGCTGTCATAGTCGGTGAGGCTGGTCAGCCCCTTGAGCGGCTCTGCCGCGTAGCGTCCGTTCTGCGGCCCCGGCACGGGCACTTTGCCCGCTGCCAACTCGTCAATGATCTCCCCCAGGCGCGCGGCCGTCAAATCCTCGTAGTAGTCTTTGCCGATCTGCGCCATCGGGGCGTTCGAACACGATCCAAGACACTCCACCTCTTCCCATGAGAAATTCCCGTCCACAGACAATTGATGTGGCTCGGCGGCGATCTTTTCCTTGCAGACCGCCACCAGGTCTTCCGCGCCGCAGATCATGCAGGACGTTGTACCGCAAACCTGAATATGGGCAATGGCACCAACGGGTTGGAGCTGGAACATAAAGTAAAACGTCGCCACTTCCAGCGCCCGGATGTAGCTGAGATCCAGCATATCCGCGACCGTTTCAATCGCGGGCTTGGAAAGCCAGCCCTCCTGCTCCTGCGCCCGCCAAAGGATCGGAATAATGGCCGAGGCCTGCCGCCCCTCGGGGTATTTGGTCATCTGCCCTTCCGCCCAAGCCTGGTTGGCGGGTGTGAAAGCAAAGCTTGAAGGTTGGTCGGGATGAAGTCTGCGGAGCATTTCGGTGTCCTTTGCGCGCCCTGCGGCACATCGATGTCATTAGAGGCGTTCAACAGCGCGTTTGGGGTCGGAGTTTGTCCAAAGGCGGGGTGCGATCTCACACTCCGCACTACCGTCAGGGCAAAGCTTCGGCACCTTATAACACTCCGCGCCTGGCTGCGGGTTGGTCCAGAGTCTCGGTCTGTCGCATGTAGTGCCATCGGCCTGCCGGGCATCGGGCGCATCTGAGCCGCTCATGGGCGCATGAAATTTCACGACAAGCGCCACAGCGATACAGAGTGTCAGGGCAATCAACCTGCCGGTCATCGGTCAATCTCCCCGAACACCACATCCATGGTGCCGATGATGGCAGCAACGTCAGCCAGTTGGTGGCCGCGCGACATATGGTCCATCGCCTGCAGGTGCAAAAAGCCCGGCGCGCGGATCTTGGCGCGGTAGGGCCTGTTGGTGCCGTCGGCCACCAGATAAACGCCGAACTCGCCCTTGGGCGCCTCGACCGCGCAGTAGACCTCGCCTTCGGGCACGTGGAAGCCTTCGGTGTAGAGCTTGAAGTGGTGGATCAGCGCTTCCATCGACGTCTTCATATCGGAGCGGCTGGGCGGAGTGATCTTGCCGCGGGCCAGAATGTCGCCCTGCCCCTCGGGCGCGCGCAGTTTCTCGACGGCTTGCAGAATGATGCCCACAGATTGGCGCATCTCTTCCATACGCACCAGATAGCGGTCATAGCAGTCGCCGTTCTTGCCCACGGGGATCTGGAAGTCGAACTCGTCGTAGCATTCATAGGGCTGGGCGCGGCGCAAATCCCACGCCAGACCGGACCCACGCACCATCACGCCGGAGAAGCCGTAGTCGAGGATTTCCTCTTCGGTGACCACGCCGATATCGGCGTTGCGCTGCTTGAAGATACGGTTTTCTGTCAAAAGCCCGTCGATATCGTTGATCACACGGGGAAACTCATGCGCCCAGGTCTCGATGTCGTCGATCAACTCGGGCGGCAGGTCCTGATGCACCCCACCGGGCCGGAAATAGGCAGCATGCAGCCGTGCCCCGCAGGCCCGCTCATAGAAGACCATCAGCTTTTCACGCTCCTCAAAGCCCCAGAGCGGCGGGGTGAGCGCGCCCACGTCCATCGCCTGCGTGGTGATGTTGAGGATGTGATTGAGCACCCGGCCTATTTCACAAAAGAGCACCCGGATCAGCGATGCGCGGCGCGGCACTTCAACGCCTGTCAGCTTTTCGATGGCCAGACACCAGGCGTGTTCCTGGTTCATCGGCGCCACGTAATCGAGCCTGTCAAAGTAGGGCAGGTTTTGCAGATAGGTCCGGCTCTCCATCAGCTTCTCGGTGCCCCGGTGCAGCAGCCCGATATGCGGGTCACAGCGCTCGACGATCTCGCCGTCAAGCTCCAGCACCAGCCGCAGCACGCCGTGGGCTGCGGGGTGTTGCGGCCCGAAGTTGATGTTGAAGTTGCGGATCTTCTGCTCGCCCGTGAGGGCGTCTTCAAAACCTTTGGAGCCGTCCATCATGCGCGTTCCTCCGTTGTTTGAACCGGATCACGAAATGCAAAAATCCAACAGAATATGAAAACAAAAGCCGGATTGACTGCCAGAATCGCCCACCACTTTGACATTCCGAATTTCGGCAACAGCATCCATATTGGCGTCGCAAATACTGCAGCCATCATGAACACTAGAACTACCGAAGGAAGCCCGAGGTCAAATCCCATCACCGCTTCTCCAGCTCTTGCAGCTTCAGACCCATCCACCACAGCAGGGCAATCGTGCCCAGCGGGATGAGGCAGGCCGCCGCCCAGTATTTGTTGATGCCGAAGAACGGCAGCAGCTTGACCATCGGGATGGCCGTGAGCGCCGACAGGACCAGCCACCAGAAGCCACCCACCTACTTGGCCTCCTGCTTGTCGTCCGCCTTGTCATCGCCGGGCAGAATGTATTCCGCCCCCTCCCAGGGGCTCATGAAGTCGAACTGCCGGTATTCCTGCACGAGGCTGACTGGCTCATAGACCACACGCTTCTGCGCCTCGTCATAGCGCACTTCGGTATAGCCCGTGGTCGGAAAGTCCTTGCGCAGCGGGTGCCCGCGAAAGCCGTAATCCGTGAGGATGCGCCGCAGATCCGGGTGACCCGAGAAGAGGATGCCGAACATGTCGAAGACCTCACGCTCGAACCAGTTGGCCGAGGGGTGCACCGAGATGATCGAGGGCAGCATCTGATCTTCGCGGATGCTGACCCGCAGGCGGATGCGGTGGTTCTGATACATCGACAGCAGGTGGTAGACCACGTCGAACCGCTTGGCCCGACCGGTGTAGTCCACCGCGGTGATGTCCACCAGCGTGGAGAACCGGCAGGTCGCATCTGTCTTGAGAAACTCGATCAGCCCGACGATGTTCGAGGGCGTCACGTCAAGATTCAACTCATCCTGGGTCACATCCCAGGCGAGCACGCAGTCGGTGCGCTTTGCCTCGATATAGGTGCCAAGTTCTTGTAAGGGGTCAGACATCCAGGTCCTCTCTGATTGCGCGGGGGCCGCACCCTGCCCTGCTAACGGACAATGGTGCCGGTGCGCCGAATTTTGCGTTGCAGTTGCATGATGCCGTAAAGCAGCGCCTCCGCCGTCGGCGGGCAGCCCGGCACGTAGACGTCCACCGGCACGATGCGGTCACAGCCGCGCACAACACTATAGGAATAATGGTAGTACCCGCCCCCGTTGGCGCAAGAGCCCATGGAAATCACATAGCGCGGCTCCGGCATCTGGTCGTAAACCTTGCGCAGGGCAGGCGCCATCTTGTTGGTCAGCGTGCCCGCGACGATCATCAGGTCGGATTGGCGCGGGCTGGCGCGCGGCGCGGTGCCAAAGCGTTCCATGTCATAGCGCGGCATCGCGGTATGCATCATCTCCACCGCGCAGCAAGCCAAGCCAAAGGTCATCCAGTGCAGGCTGCCGGTGCGGGCCCAGTTGATGATATCTTCCGTCGAAGTCAGCAGGAAGCCCTTGTCCTGCAGCTCGCGGTTCAGCTCTTGGGTGGCGACATCACGGTCAAGCCCAGCTGTGTTCAAGCCAGTTGCAACGGACATTTGCGTTTTGCTCCAAACGTTAATTATTTTGCGCACTTGGGGTAACACCCCGGTCTTTGATCTTTTAGCTCAGCAGGCCAAAGAGTTCAACGCATCATCGCATCGCTGTTACCTTTGGTCGCGCATGGAAATGATGACATGCCACACGCGCGCTGCAGCATGTAAAGTCAAATGGTTTCAATTCTTTACAAGTCTTCCAGGCCGCATGAGACGACAACCAAGGTCCGTGCCGCACGGGATGGGAAGGCCCGCGCATCGGGCACAGAGGCTGCACATGCGGCAACGGGCAGCGTGCAATCCCCGAGAGACATCGCGACTGTCAAAAGCACAGGCGCTGGCCGGCAAAAAGGGCCCCGCAGGGCCCTGTTACATGCTGTGCGGGATCAGCCGGAGGCTATTGCCACTCCAGCGCGCCCTTTTTCCACTCATAGGCAAAGCCGATGGTCAGCACGCCGAGGAACACCATCATCGACCAGAACCCGACCATGCTGACGTCTTTGAACGCCACGGCCCAGGGGAACAGAAACGCAATCTCAAGGTCAAAGATGATGAACAGGATCGAGACCAGATAAAAGCGCACATCGAACTTCATCCGGGCATCGTCAAATGCGTTGAACCCGCATTCATAGGCCGAGACTTTTTCAGGGTCCGGGTTGCGCACCGCCAGCACGACCGCCGCCAGGATCAGCACGAGGCCCAGGCCAATGGCCACGCCCAGAAAAACCAGAATTGGCAGATATTCCCGCAGCATCTCGTCCAAGGTGTGGCTCCTTACCTGCACTGCCGCACAGCACTGTTGTGGCCGCACCGAATGTGCAGCATTGAATTTCTTTACGCCGATGCCGAAACAGGGTCAACCAAGCAACGCGTGCCATGGCATGGATTTATGACCTGGTCAAAGGCTGCCCGGAACGGCCAGTCCAAACGGAACGATGTGCAGCTGCCGCTGTCTCTGAGCGGTATCTTGCGCACCTTTTTGTAAATCACAACATTCTGATCCAAATGTGTATCTGCATCGTAAACTAAAAGTTAATCCGGTGCCGGTGCGCGCCTTTTCGTGAATGGCGCGCGGCGTTACCTCACTTCGACATGAAGGAAAGAAGAACACCATGAATAGACGTTTTGCACTGAAAGCCACGATCGCCGCTGGCGCACTTGCCACCATTGCGGCCTGCGGGCAGACTGACCCGGGCAATGATATTGTCGATATTGCCGCCGCGAACGGCAACTTCAATACACTCGTGGCGGCGATTCAGGCCGCAGGTCTTGAAGAGACACTGCGCGGTCCCGGCCCCTTCACTGTCTTTGCACCGACAGATGCAGCCTTTGCGGCATTGCCTGAGGGTACAGTAGAGAACCTGCTGCTGCCCGAGAACCAGGAGACGCTTGTAAGCATTCTGACCTACCACGTCGTACCTGGTGCCATCCAGTCGGGTGACGTTCTGGGCCAGGTTCAGGATGTGACGACCGTCAATGGTCAGACCGTTCGTGTGGACGGTCGCGGCGGCAAGCTTGCAGCGGCTGTGCGGGTCAATGACGCCAATGTGACGGCGGCCGACATCCTGGCAAGCAACGGTGTGATCCACGTCATCGACAAAGTCCTCCTGCCCGACTAAGGCAGCCCAAGGACTTTCCTCGGGCCCGCAGGCGAAAGCCTGCGGGTTTCTTCATTCTAGTGTTTCTGCCCGTCCTGCGTCAGCGCATCCAGGCGGCTTTGCGTTTTTCGAAGAAGGCCGAAATGCCCTCCGCCGCCTCCTGCCCTTCCCAGCGGGCCGCCAGCGCCTCGATGGACTGCTCTATCATCTCCTGACTGACCGTGCCGCCCAACCTGCGGGCCAGCTCTTTGGCAGCAGCCACCGCCCCCGGCGCGCAGGCCAGATAGGGGATCACTTCCGCCTCGACCGTCTCCGCCAGTGCCTCGGCCGGAACCGATTTGGCCAGAATGCCCAGATCGACAGCCTCTGACGCATCGAACAGCCGTGCCGACATGAAGACGCGCCGCGCGCGCCCTTCGCCCATGCGCGCGAGCACATAGGGCCCAATCGTGGCCGGGATCAATCCCAGGCGCGTCTCGGTCAAGCCAAACCTTGCATGATCGACGCCAATGACCACATCGCAGACGCAGGCCAGCCCGACACCACCGCCGAAGGCGTTACCCTGCACCGCCCCGATCAGTGGCTTTGGCAGGCTGTTGAGCGCGCCGAGCATGCTGGCAAGCTTGCGCGCCTCTGCCGCACGGGTCTCGGCCTCCATCCCCAACTGGTCGCGCATCCAGCCCAGATCGCCCCCGGCACAGAAAGAAGTCCCCGAAGCGGCGAGCGTAACAACCCGTACGTCCTCATCCGCGGCCAGTTGAGCGGCGACGGCCGTCAATTCCTCGATCATCCGCGCCGAAATGGCATTGTGCTTTTGCGGCCGGTTGAGGGTCAGCGTGGCGACACCGCGCGGGTCGGTCGAAAGGGTAATCGTGTCAAACATCTCAAACCTCTAGGGGGTTGCAGCGGCAGCGGCACGCAGCGCCAGGGCCATCTGCGCGGCCTCTGCCAGAATCGTCGCGTCGAGGCCGGTGTCATAGCCCAATGCGGCCAGATGCGCCGCGACCGCTTCGGTGGCGACATTGCCCGATGATCCCGGCGCAAAGGGGCAGCCGCCCAGACCGCCGATCGCCGCGTCAAAGACACGAAGACCCAGGCTGAGCGAGGCATCGATGTTTTCCAGCGCGCGCCGATTGGTATCGTGATAATGCCCGGCCAGACGGCCCACAGGCACCACGTCACGGACCGCCAGCAGCATGCGCGCGATGCTGTCGGGGGTCCCCGCACCGGTCGTATCGCCGAGGCTGATCTCATAACAGCCCATGGCAAAAAGCCTGTCGGCCACGCAGGCCACCTGCGCGGGCGTCACAACGCCATCATAGGGGCAGACCACCACGCAGGACACATAGCCGCGCACCGGCACATCGATGTGGCGCGCTTCCTCCAGGATCGGCACGAACCGGTCGAGGCTTTCGTCGATGCTGGCGTTGATGTTGGCTCTGGAAAACCCTTCGGAAGCGGAGGCAAAGACCGCAACCTCATCCGCTCCGGCAGCCCGCGCATCCGTAAAGCCGCGCATGTTGGGGGTCAAAGCCGCATATCGCAGGCCCGCCTGGCGCGCGATCCGGTCCAGCACATCGCCTGAACCTGCCATCTGCGGCACCTTTTTGGCGGAGACAAAACTGCCCACTTCCATGCGGCGAAAACCGGCCCGGCTCAAACAATCGATCAGCGCGATCTTGTCTTCCAGCGCAATCTCACCGGGCTCATTCTGCAGACCGTCCCGTGGCCCGACCTCAAAAATCTCGCATTGTCCCAAGCTCATATCGGCGTCTCCCCCATGCTGATACCGCTCACTCTAAGGGCCAGGGCGGGTAAAAGTCTTGCGCATAAATGCCATCCCCCCGGGGCAGCGCGGCCTCAAAGCCCGCCCGAGCCGTGATCCGGGCGTACCAGTCTGCCAGCGCCGGATGGTCTTGCAGCGCGACGAAATGCTGCGCCATGTAGACCGCCTGCCCCACAGAGATATCCGCCGCCGAAAACCCCGAGGTCAGCAGATGATCGCGGTTTTCGATGGGCGTGGAGAGCCGCGCCTCGATGGCATCAAAGCACTTTCTGACCCGCGCAGCTTCGAGCTTCATCACAATCGGGCTGCGCATGTGGTCCTCGAAAAGGGCGACATGCTGCTGGGTCAGGGCGGCCGTGTGCTGGCTGAGGGTTTCGGCGAAATGCACCCAGACCAGCCAGGTCATCCGGTCAGGCGTCCCCGGGCCGCGGCCCAACCCGTCTGGGCTGAAGCGTTCGCAGAGGTATTCCGTGATGGCACCGGTCTCGAACATCCGCTCGCCCTCGATCTCAAGCGCGGGCACGCGCCCGGCAGGCGACAGCGACAGGAACTCCGGGCTGCGCAGGGTGCGGTCAAACGGGTAGCTGCGCAGCTGAAACGGCACCTCCAGCTCGTTGAGCAACCACAGCGTCCGCATGGACCGCGTCTGCGGGCAGTGGTGGAGGGTTATCATGCGGTGTCCTCCTCCGGATCCTGTTCCAGCCGGATCAAGGGTGCCCCGGCGGCGACCTGATCCCCTTCGGCGGCCAGAACCTCCGCCACAACCCCGTCGCGGGCCGCCAGCAGCGCGTGCTCCATCTTCATCGCCTCCAGGAGCACCAGCCGGTCACCTTTGCCGACGGCCTGCCCCTTTTGCGCCGCCACCCGTTTTATCAGCCCCGGCATCGGCGCCTCGATGAGCGTTTTGTCCGCCGTCTGATCTGCCGCCACCGCCAGCGGGTTGATCCGGTCAAAGATCAGACCGTAGGCGTCAAAGACGGTGGCCTGATCGCCGTCAATGCAGACATCGGCTATCGCCCGGCCCGCGATGCGCCAGACGCCCGCAACACGCTCTGCGCGCACGGTGATATCCGCAACCTTCCACGCCTGATGGTCCGGGTTGAGCACCGCCACGCTGAGCGTCAGGGCGTCATCTGCGTGGCGCAACTCGATCCGCTGAACGAGCGGGTCCCAGAGCGTAAACCCTGCCAGATCATGCGGTCTGTCGAGCCCCAGAAAGGCCATCGCCGCCGTAACCCAGTGACGTGGCTCTGCCGGAGGTGGGGCGGTCAGGCTGTCGATGTCGCGCGCGATCAGGCCCGTGTCCACCTGCCCGGCAGCAAATCCCTCATGGGCCGCAAGCTGACCCAGAAAGGCCAGATTGGTCACGCTGCCGGCAATCTGGCAGCCCGCAAGCGCCTGCCGCAACCGCGACAGGGCGACGGCGCGGGATGGGCCGTGGGTGATGAGTTTGGCGATCATGGGATCGTAGAACGGGCTGATCGCGTCACCGCTGCGCACGCCGCTGTCCGCACGGATATCGGCGGGAAAAGCGACGTGACCCAGAGTGCCGGTGGCGGGCAGGAACCCGGCGGGCACATCCTCGGCGTAGAGCCGCGCTTCGAAGGCATGCCCGTTGATGGACAGTTGCTCCTGCGCGGTCGGAAGACCTTCGCCTGCGGCCACCCGCAACTGCCACGCCACGAGATCGATGCCCGTGATCGCTTCGGTGACAGGGTGTTCGACCTGCAGGCGCGTATTCATCTCCATGAAATAGAACCCGTCGGGGTGGAGCCCTTGGGCGGTGTCGACGATGAACTCCACCGTGCCCGCGCCCTTGTAGCCGATGGCTTCGGCCGCGCGGACGGCGGCGACCCCCATCGCGTCTCGAACCTGCGATGTCATGCCCGGCGCCGGAGCTTCCTCGATCACCTTTTGGTGACGCCGCTGCAGCGAGCAGTCGCGCTCATAGAGGTGTATCGCCTTTTCGCCATCGCCAAAGATCTGCACCTCGATATGGCGTGGCTGCATGATGTATTTCTCGATCAGCACATCCGCGTTGCCAAAGGCGGTCTGTGCCTCGGCGCGGGCGGCGTGAAGGGCGTCCGGAAATTCCGCCGCTGCCGCCACCAGACGCATCCCCTTTCCACCCCCGCCCGCAACCGCTTTGATGAGCACCGGGTAGCCGATCCTGCCCGCTTCCGCCGCCAGCAGCGCGTCGTCCTGATCCGAGCCGTGATAGCCGGGCACCACGGGCACCCCCGCCTTGACCATCAGGACCTTTGCAGCGTCTTTCAGACCCATCGCCCGGATCGCTGCGGCAGAGGGGCCGACAAAGACCAGGTCGGCGGCCTCAACCGCCTCCACGAAGGCCGGATTCTCGCTGAGAAAGCCGTAGCCGGGGTGAATTGCCTGCGCGCCGGTGTCAAGGGCCGCCTGAACGATCACATCGCCGCGCAGATAGCTTTCGGCGGGTGCAGGCCCACCGATGTGTACCGAGATATCCGCCATCGCCACGTGTTTCGCCCCAACATCCGCGTCGGAATGGACCGCCACACACCGCACGCCCATGGCTTGTGCTGTCTCGATCACCCGGCAGGCAATCTCGCCCCGGTTGGCTATCAGAATCGTGTCAAACATATCTCACCACCATGAGCCCGAGGTTCCGTCCATCAGATGTTGCTGCACATAGCGTGGCAGCGGCCAGGCGTCGTAGTCCACCCCGGTCAACCGCCCCGGCGGCTGGCCGCGCCAGGCATGGCGATAGAGATCCATATGCAGGGTGATCTCGATCTGGCCGAGAGCCTCGTCGACCTTTGTCCTGGTTTCCTGAATGCCGTCTTCGAGCTTTTGCGCATCGGTCTTGCGCCGCATCCACCCTGCGGGCAGGATCTGGCTCAGCACCTTGCTGCCCGCAGAAAGCGCCACCAGCAGCACGAGATTCGACATAACACCCGGCAAGGTGGGGGCGGCAATGTCGCGGAAAAAGCCCGGCAACCCGCCAAACCAGCCGGTCTTGACCTCTTTCTGCGCGGCAAGCTCGGCGCGGGCCATCTCGAATTCCTGCGCAAAGCTGATGCGGAACTGTCGCGCAAAGGCCCGCCGGTTGAAATCCGACCGCCCGGCCCAAAGCCGCAGCTTGGGCCGCACGAACCAGCCCTGGCGCGATTGCTCCACGAAATCTTCGAAATCGAAGATGAAGAAGTAGTCTTCGACATCCGGACTGTTGTGAATCACGTAGACAGGCAGTTCCACCTCGCGCCCCAGAGACGGTAACTTGAGCCCGCTGACGCTGCCCGTGATCCGATCGGTGATCGACCTGATGCCTTTCACGGGGCCTCTCCGAAATCCTCGATCACCTCGAAACGCTCCCAGATCAATTTCATATCGGGGGCAAAAATGCCCTGCCGCATGAAATAGCGCTTGTGGCCCGTGCGCCATCCCTGCAGCGTCTCATCCTCGCCTTCCGCAAGAGCCATCTCTGCGGTCATTGTCTCCCAGGTCGTCGCGCGCAGCTCAACCGTGCGGGTCGCCAGGGCGGGCGTGCCATCCCAGTGCAGAGAAATATCGGTCCGCCCCACAACCGGCATCGCTTCTTTTCCATCCTCAAAGTCAGCGATTGCCCCGCATGTCGCGCGTTTCGCTCCCGACCGCACCAGCGCCAGCAGCTCGTTGCACAAGGCTTCTGTATCCCCGAACGTATAGGTTTCGGCATCGGAAAATTTCAATCTCGCCTCCCGAAGGGTTATCATCGCGCTGACCTGCGTTTTGCGTTGCGGCGCGATGACGGCAACGCGCGGTAGGGGCTACATGCGGAATACGCCAAAACGGGTCTCCTCAATCGGGGCGTTCAATGCTGCGGAAAGCGACAGGCTCAGCACATCGCGCGATTTACGCGGATCGATGATACCGTCATCCCAGAGCCGTGCGGAAGCATATAGCGGGTGGCTCTGCGCTTCGAACATCTCGATGGTGGGTTGCTTGAAGGCGGCTTCCTCCTCGGCCGACCAGCTCTCGCCCGCCCGCTCCAGGGCGTCTCGCCTGACGGTTGCCAGAACACCAGCCGCCTGCGCGCCGCCCATGACCGAAATGCGGCTGTTGGGCCAGGTCCATAGGAAACGGGGCGAGTAAGCCCGCCCGGCCATACCGTAGTTCCCGGCGCCGAACGACCCGCCGACCAGCATGGTCACCTTGGGTACATTGGTGCAGGCCACCGCGGTCACCATCTTGGCCCCATGGCGCGCGATACCCTCGTTCTCATACTGCCGGCCCACCATGAAGCCGGTGATATTTTGCAGAAAGACCAGCGGAATGCCCCTTTGGCTGCATAATTCCACGAAATGCGCGCCTTTCTGGGCGGCCTCCGAAAAGAGCACACCGTTGTTGGCGATGATGCCGATCGGACAGCCCTTGAGATGCGCAAACCCGGTGACCAGCGTCTCGCCAAAGCGCGCCTTGAATTCGTCAAACCGCGAGCCATCCACAAGACGTGCGATCACCTCCCGGATGTCATAGGGCGTGCGCAGGTCGGCAGGCACCACGCCCAGCAGTTCCTCGGGGTCATAGGCCGGGTCCTCGGGGGTCGCCCAGTCCAGCGTCTCACCGGGCCGGCGGTTGAGCGCGCCGACCGCGTCGCGCGCCAAGGCCAAGGCATGGCTGTCATCCTCTGCCAGGTAGTCCGCAACGCCGCTGAGGCGCGTGTGCACGTCGCCGCCGCCCAAATCTTCGGCACTGACCACCTCGCCGGTGGCGGCCTTGACCAAAGGCGGCCCTGCCAGAAAGATGGTCCCCTGATCCTTGACGATGATCGTCACATCCGACATCGCGGGCACATAGGCCCCCCCGGCGGTACAAGAGCCCATGACCACGGCAATCTGCGCAATGCCTGCCGCACTCATCCGCGCCTGATTGTAAAAGATGCGGCCAAAGTGATCCCGGTCGGGGAACACCTCATCCTGGTTGGGCAGGTTCGCGCCGCCACTGTCGACAAGGTAGACGCAGGGCAAATGATTCTCCTGCGCGATCTCCTGCGCGCGCAGATGCTTTTTCACACTCATCGGATAATAGGTGCCCCCCTTCACGGTGGCATCATTGCACAGCACCATGACCTCGCGGCCCTGCACGCGCCCGATCCCGGCGATCACACCCGCAGCCGGCGCCGCGCCCGCGTAGAGCCCATGTGCCGCGGTCGCCCCGATCTCCAGAAACGGGCTGCCGGGATCCAGGAGCCCCGCCACCCGATCACGCGGCAGCATCTTGCCCCGGCTGAGATGGCGCGCCCGCGCCTTTTCGCCCCCCCCGGTGGCAGCGGCCCGCGCCACGGCGGTGATCTCTTCGAGCGCCTGCAGATGGGCTGCGCGGTTGGCCTTGTAGGCATCCGATCCGATCACGGCCTGCGACGTCAGTTTCATCTCACTATCCTTGCCGTTTCTTGGCGGTTCTCATGTCTGCGGCGCCTCCGGTGGGACCGCAGACGGGCTGAGGTGCAAAAGTCGCCCCATCCGGTCCACCGGGTAGTCGATCCGCTCCGCGCTGCGGGTCACGCAGCTCACGACAATCCAGACGGCGGCATCCTGCCCCGGCTGCGCGGAACAATCCGTCGGGCGTGCCTCCGGACCCTGCGTCTCAAGGTACCGTACGGTGTAGGCATCGATCACATCCGTCTCGGTGATGGTCGCAGCAATCCAACCCAGACGAAAGCCCCAGGCCGCCAGCACCACCATCAGCGCCCCCAACGGCATGAACCAAAGCCACCGCGGCATTATTTCGCGCCGGTTTGGGGCAAAAACACAAATTTCTGCGAAGTCGATTGACCCATGTCAAAGACCCCCTGCCGCCGGTCTGTCAGAACCGTGTTGCTTAATGTGAAAAGGCAAGAAAGAGACATGAAACATACTGTTAAAGCCCTCCTGTTGACCAGCGCGCTTGCGCTCGCGGCAGGCCCTGCCCTTGCGCAATCTCAAGGCGACTGGACGTTCGGGGTCGGCTTCGGCAACGTCGATCCGAAATCCGACAATGGCACCATCGCTGGCGGCGAGGCCAGCATCAACGACAACACCCGCCCGATTTTTACCGCAGAGTATTTCATCCGCGACAACCTGGGGATCGAACTGCTGGTCGCCACGCCGTTCGAGCATGATATCTCGATCGAGGGAATTGGCGATGCGGGCAGCACCAAACACCTGCCGCCCACCCTGTCGCTGAACTACCATTTCCCGACCAATACGGCGTGGAAACCCTATGTCGGTGCGGGCATCAACTATACCACCTTTTTCGAGGAGGACTCCGACCTCGGTGAACTGTCTTTGGATGATTCCATCGGTGTTTCGGTGCAAGCCGGTCTGGACTACCAGATCAGCGATACCGGAGCACTCCGCTTCAACGTGCGCTGGTTCGACATCGACAGTGACGTCGAGCTTGACGGGACCAAGATCGGTGAGGCCGAGATTGACCCGATCCTGATCGGCGTGGCCTACGTGCATCGCTTCTAAGTCGCGCGCGTAAGCGCCAAACCGCTTGCCTGATCCGGGGGCTACCATCGGGTCAGGCCATTGCCGCCATCAGCTCGCGGCCGACCAGCATCCGCCTGATTTCGGATGTACCGGCGCCGATTTCCATCAGCTTTGCATCCCGAAACAGCCGTGCCACGGGTGCGTCGCTCAGAAACCCGGCCCCCCCCATCGCCTGAACCGCCTGATGCGCCTGTTTCATCGCCTCCTCGGAGGCATAGAGACAACAGGCCGCCGCATCCTGCCGCGTGACATCCCCGCGATCGCAGGCCTTGGCCACCTCGTACACATAGGCGCGTGCCGAATTCATCGCGGTATACATATCGGCGATCTTGCCCTGCATCAGTTGGAAACTGCCGATGGGCTCACCGAACTGCCTGCGCTCCGCAAGATAGGGCATGATCGCATCCAGACAGGCCGCCATGATCCCCGTACCAATCCCCGCCAGCACAACCCGTTCGTAATCGAGGCCCGACATCAGCACCGCGACGCCGCGCCCTTCCTCGCCCAACACGTTCTCGAAGGGCACTTCCACATCCTCAAAGATCAGCTCCGCCGTGTTCGATCCCCGCATCCCCAACTTGTCAAAATGTGGTGAGGTGGAAAATCCAACCATGTCTTTTTCAATGATGAAAGCGGTGATCCCTTTGGAGCCCGCCTCCGGATCCGTCTTGGCATAAACCACCAGCGTGGTGGCATCCGGGCCGTTGGTGATCCAATACTTGTTGCCGTTGAGCCGGTAATGGTCGTTGCGCTTCTCGGCCCGCAGCTTCATCGAGACGACATCAGAACCAGCGCCCGCCTCCGACATGGCCAGCGCGCCCACATGAGCCCCCGAAATCAACCCCGGCAGGTACTTTTGCTTTTGCGCCTGCGTGCCGTTCAGTTTGATCTGATTGACACAGAGGTTCGAATGCGCGCCATAGGACAGCGACACCGACGCGCTGGCGCGGGCGATCTCTTCTATCGCCACCGTATGCGCCAGATAGGACATGCCCGCCCCACCATACTCTGTCTCAACGGTAATCCCCAAAAGGCCAAGCTCTCCCATCTCGGTCCATAACGCGGCCGGGAACTCGTTCTTTGTATCTATCTCTGCGGCCATCGGGGCCACACGCGCCTGCGCCCAACGGTGCACCATGTCGCGCAGGGCGTTTACGTCCTCCCCCAGATCGAAGGTCATCGTGGCGCTGAACATGAAAACTCCTCTTCGGCAGGTGACCGGACCAGATTTATTGAACAAGCGTTCATATCCTAACCCCCAAGCATGATCCCGGTCAAGCAGAGCGGCGGCGGCCTTTTGGGCCAGCGGCCCAAACATCACAATAGAATGCGCGCGGCCCCGCCGCGCGCGCCGCCGGATCACGCAGCCCTCTGGAACGCCGCACTGACTTCCGCGCGAATGATCCGCGCAATCAGGTCACAGTCTTCCAGCGAGAAGGTCAGCGGCACCCGCATGTCCACAACCCCTGCCAGCACGCGATCCGACTTTGGCATTGGCGGGGTGTCGGCATACCGCCAACTATCATACCGGCTGGTGAACGCCACAGGCTCCGCCGCGCCGAACCACTTCAACTCCACCCCGAGCGCGCCGCACCGCCGGACAACCTCCTGGACCGCATCACCAGGCCAGTCGAGCAGCAGGAACTGGATCGAAGACCCCACCATCGTCTCTTGCGGCGGGCGCTCGATCACCGTCAGGCCAGGCGTGTCCCGCAGGCCCGCCTCAAGCCGCAGATAGCGCTCGTTCCAGCGCGCGCATTGCGTCTCGAGATCCGCAATCTGAGGCCGCAAGATCGCGGCCCGCAGGTTGTCCATCCGGCCCGAGATATTCGGGGTCTCATAACGGATGGTGGCAAAGGCTTCCGGCGGCGGGGCGGCCAGATGCCGCTCGTAAAGCATATAGCTCCCCGACAGCATCACCGCGCGGGCGGCCAGCGCCACGTCGTCGGTCACCAAGAAACCGCCTTCGCCCGAATTGACGTGTTTGTAGGTCTGGCAGGAATAGCACCCCACCACCCCATGCCGCCCGGAGGGCACACCGTTCCACGCAGCCCCCATGGTATGGGCGCAATCTTCAATCACCTGCACGCCCGCCGCATCACAGATCGACATCAGCCGGTCCATGTCGCAGATATGCCCGCGCATGTGGCTCAGCAACAGCATCCGCGCTTGTCCGATCTTGGCCTGCAGGTCCTCAAGGTCGATGGTCAGGTCCTCGGTCACCCCGACAAACACCGGCTCCGCCCCCACCGAGGCAATCGCCCCCGGTACCGGTGCCAGCGTAAACGCGTTGGAGAGCACCTTGTCGCCCGGCTTGACGCCCAGCGCCCGCAAGGCCGTTCCCATCGCATACCCACCGGAGGCGACAGCGAGGCAGTATTTCGCCCCAACGCAAGCTGCAAACTCCTGCTCCAGCTGTGCTGTTTCGCTGATCTCGTCTGCGACCGTATTGTATCGGTGCAACCGGCCATGCCGCAGGACCGCCAAAGCCGCTTCGATCCCGGCCTCCGGGATCGGTTCCTGTTGGGTAAAACTGCCTTCAAAGACCTCGGTCATCGCGCACCCTCCGTTTCCGTCAACATTGGGGTCAGGTACCGCAAGCGTCAAGCCAGCAGGTGATCTACAAGATCAGGCAAATCTTCGTAGCGCTGCAGCAAGGCTTCCGGCTGCAGGACCGCCATATCGCCGCCCGCAGGCCCGAAAGTCACCAGCACGCTGGGCACACCTGCGGCCCGCGCGGTATTGCGGTCGGTGTCGGAATCGCCAATCAGCGTGCAGCGTTTCGGGTCACCCCCCGCCCGCCGCGCCGCCTCAAAAAGAGGCGCGGGGTCGGGCTTGCGCACCGGCAGCGTGTCAGCCCCCACCAGCGAGGCAAAGGCGGCGCGCACACCAAGCCGTTGCAACAGCACCTCCGCCAGCGCTTCGGGCTTGTTGGTGCAGATGCCCACACCGTAGCCTTTCCCTTTCAGCCTCTCGATCGCCGCCATCGCGCCGGGATAAAGCACAGTATACCTGTCAATCTCCTGACCATAAGCCTCGAGCAGAACCGGGTAATACCGATCGATCTCCGGGTCTTGCTCGGTGCGCCCAAGGCGTGTCATCCCCAGCTTGAGCATCGCCCGCCCGCCGCGCAAGGCCGTGCCCTGATCCCGCGCCGGGTCCAGCATGTCCCCGGCCCCCATCTGGCGAAAGCACTGGTTGGCCGCCGCAATCAGATCGCCACTGGTGTCCGCAAGCGTTCCATCCAAATCGAAGATAACCGTTTTCATACTGCCTCAAAGGCTCCCATATTCAGCAAAAGACCGCTGCGGTTTGTTGCAACCCGCAACCTTCTTTGATCCACCGCGCCTTGCGCCGCCCGTGTAAGCGGATAAACAGACCTGCAACAGAACACAAAGAGATTTCGCATGAACATCGCCCTGGTCATCCTGGCTGCCGGCAAAGGCACCCGGATGAATTCCGACCTGCCCAAAGTGCTGCACCCGCTGGCCGGTGCCCCGCTCCTGGTGCATGCCATGCAGACTGGCCGCAGCCTGGCCCCCGCAGCGACCGTCGTGGTTGCAGGCCACGGCGCGGACCGCGTGCGCGCCGCCGCGCTGTCCTATGACGCCACCACAACAATCATCGACCAAGAAGAGCAATTGGGCACAGGCCATGCCGCCCTGCAGGCGCGCGCGCCGCTCAAGGTGTTTGACGGCACGGTGATTGTACTGTTTGGCGACACGCCCTTTGTGCGCCCCGAAACCCTTGCCGCCATGATCGAGGCCCGCGGCACCCATGATCTGGTTGTGCTCGGCTTTGAGGCGGCCGATCCGGGCCGCTATGGACGGTTGATACTGGAAGGAGAGGCGCTGACCCGCATCGTCGAATTCAAAGACGCCTCGGAAGCGGAACGTGCGATCACGCTCTGCAACAGCGGCGTGCTGGCCTGCGACGCCACACTGCTCTTTGACTTGCTGGGCGGGCTTGGCAATGACAACGCGGCCGGCGAATACTACCTCACCGACATCGTGGCCCTGGCCCGGACCCGCGCTTTGACAGCCACGGTCGTGCGCTGCGATGAAGCCGAAACACTGGGCATCAACACCCGCGCAGAACTGGCGGGCGCGGAGGCCGCCTTTCAGACCCGCGCCCGCCTCGAAGCCTTCGAAGACGGTGTCACCATGCCCGCCCCGGACACGGTACATTTCGCTTTCGATACAGTAATCGGACGCGACACCTTCATTGAACCAAACGTGGTTTTCGGCCCCGGTGTCACGGTCGAATCCGGCGCAACGATCCGGGCCTTCTCACATCTCGAAGGCTGCCATGTGGCCCAGGGCAGCATCGTCGGCCCCTATGCGCGCCTGCGTCCGGGCACCGAGTTGAACGAGAACGTGCGGGTGGGCAATTTTGTCGAGGTCAAGAACGCCCGCGTCGGCCCCGGCACAAAGATCAACCACCTCAGCTACATCGGCGATGCCACGCTGGGTGCCCAGACCAACGTGGGCGCAGGCACCATCACCTGCAACTACGACGGCGTGATGAAACATCATACCCATATCGGCGATGAGGTCTTTATCGGCTCAAACACGATGCTGGTGGCCCCGGTGCAGGTGGGTGATCGCGCCATGACGGGCAGCGGGTCGGTCATCACGTCGGATGTGGAACCCGAGGCGCTGGCCCTGTCGCGCGCGCCACAGATCGAAAAACCGGGTATGGCAACAAAGCTTTTCAGTATCCTAAAGGCTAAAAAAGCCCAACAGCAAAGAGGCAGCTAGATATGTGTGGAATTGTCGGGGTCCTGAGCAACCACGAGGCGTCCCCCATCCTTGTTGAGGCGCTCAAACGTCTCGAATACCGCGGTTACGACAGCGCCGGGATTGCAACGGTCAATGCAGGCGTACTGGACCGCCGCCGCGCCGTGGGCAAGCTTGTGAACCTGTCGGACTTGCTGGTGCATGAGCCGCTGCCTGGCAAAGCCGGCATCGGCCATACCCGCTGGGCGACCCATGGCGCGCCCAGCGTGACGAATGCCCACCCGCATCAGGCTGGACCTGTCGCCGTGGTGCACAACGGCATCATCGAAAACTTTCGCGAGCTGCGCGAGGAACTGGCAAGCCATGGCATCCAGTTTGTCACCGAAACAGACACCGAAACCGTGGCGCTGCTGGCGCAGCACTACATGCAGAACGGGACCCGCCCGCAAGAGGCCGCCTTCAAGGCGCTCGACCGCTTGCGCGGGGCTTTTGCGCTGGCGTTTCTGTTTTCGGGCCACGACGATCTGATTGTCGCGGCGCGCCGCGGATCGCCCCTGGCCATCGGGCATGGCGACGGAGAGATGTACGTGGGCTCGGATGCCATCGCGCTGGCCCCCCTGACCAACCAGATCAGCTATCTGGAGGAAGGCGACCGCGCCGTGGTGACCCGGCACAGCCTTGAGATCTGGGACGCCGACGGCACGCCCGTGACCCGCGTCAAAAAGACCATCGAGGTGGATGGCGCGCGGATCGACAAGGCCGGTCACAAGCATTTCATGGCCAAGGAAATCGCGGAACAGCCCGGTGTGATCGCGCGTGCGCTGGGGCATTACCTCTCCGAGGACGGTCAGATCACCCTGCCCGGGCCCGGTATCGACTTTACCGCTGTGGATCGGCTGACGATGGTGGCCTGCGGGACCGCCTATTACGCCTGCCTGACGGCCAAATACTGGTTCGAACAGATCGCGCGCATGCCTGTCGAGGTCGATGTCGCCTCTGAGTTCCGCTACCGCGAGCCCCCCGTTCCGACCCGCACGGCCGCTCTTTTTGTCAGCCAGTCTGGCGAGACCGCCGATACGCTGGCCGCCCTGCGGTACTGCACCGGCAAGGCCGATCAGATCCTGTCGGTGATCAATGCCCCCGAAAGCTCCATCGCGCGCGAAAGTGATGCGGTTCTGCCGATCCATGCGGGTGTGGAGGTCGGGGTCGCCTCCACCAAGGCTTTCACCTGTCAGCTCACGGTGCTTTTTATTCTCGCTCTGAAAGCGGCACAGGACCGGGGCGAAATCACCACCAACCGGCGCGCGGATCTTGTGGCCTGCCTGCGCGGCCTGCCCAATATCATCAGCACCGCCCTGGGGGGCAACGCCGAGATGCAGCAAACCGCCCTGCGGCTGTCGGAGGCGCGCGATGTGCTCTTCCTTGGACGCGGGCTGATGTATCCCATCGCCCTTGAAGGCGCTTTGAAGCTAAAAGAAATCAGCTATATACATGCCGAAGCTTATGCAGCAGGAGAACTGAAGCACGGACCCATCGCCCTGATTGACAAGCAGGTACCTGTGGTCGTCATGGCGCCCCGCGATGCGCTTTTTGAAAAGACCCTTAGCAACATGCAGGAAGTGATGGCCCGTGAGGGTCGTGTCATCCTGGTGTCGGACGCCAAAGGTATCAGGGAATTCGGTGAGGGCGCATATGCCACGCTTGAGATGCCGCAGATTGATGACTTGCTGACACCGATCCTCTACGCAATCCCGGCGCAGCTTCTGGCCTATCACACGGCGGTCGCCAAAGGCACCGACGTGGACCAGCCGCGCAATCTGGCCAAATCCGTGACGGTGGAGTGACCCATGGCCACACAATATGACGTTTTGACCCCGACCCTGAGCGGTTTTATTGAAAATCAGCACATCTTTTTCACGGCAACAGCCGGACCCGAAGGGCGCGTCAACCTCTCCCCCAAGGGGATGGACAGCCTGCGCATTCTGAGCCCGAACAGGATCATCTGGCGCAACCTGACCGGATCGGGCAACGAGACCGCAGGCCATCTGGCGCAGATCAACCGGATCACGCTGATGTGGTGCGGCTTTGAGGTCAAACCGCTGATCCTGCGGGTTTACGGAAGCGCTGCCACCCTGCACCCCCGCGATGCGGATTTTGACGCGTTGAACGCCCTCTTCCCGGTTTCGGATGGAGCCCGGCAGATTTACGATGTCGCCATCGAGATGGTGCAAACCAGCTGCGGCTATGCCGTCCCCTTCATGGAGTATGCGGGCGAGCGCGACGTGCTGACCACCTGGACCGAAAACAAAGGCCCCGAAGGCATTGCAGACTATTGGGCGACCAAGAATCAGCAAACCATCGATGGTGCGCCGACCTTTGTTCTCGAAGAGCCCGGCGACTAGCATATCGGGATCAGACCGGTATGCGCGTTATCTGCTTGCCGTGGAGCAGCCACATGATTACCTATTAACCTATGAATGCACCGCTGATTGATCCGTTCGCCCGCGCCATTACCTATCTGCGCGTTTCCGTGACAGACCGTTGCGATTTCCGCTGCGTCTATTGCATGTCTGAAAACATGACCTTTCTGCCCAAGAAAGAACTGCTGACGCTGGAGGAGCTGGACCGCATGTGCTCCACCTTTGTGGGGCTCGGGGTTGAAAAGCTGCGCATCACCGGCGGCGAGCCTCTGGTGCGCAAGGGCATCCTGACCTTCTTTCAGAGCATGTCGCGCCATCTGGATGCAGGCACGCTGAAAGAGCTGACGCTGACCACCAATGGCAGCCAGCTCGAACGCTTTGCGCAGGATCTCTACGCGGCGGGGGTGCGGCGGGTGAATGTCTCGCTGGACACGCTGGACGAGACGAAGTTTGCCGATATCACCCGCTGGGGCCGCCTGCCGCAGGTGCTGCGCGGGATCGACGCGGCCCAGGACGCCGGGCTGCGGGTCAAGATCAATGCCGTGGCGCTGAAAGGTTTTAACGAAGCGGAGCTGCCCGACATCACCGAGTGGTGCGCCAGCCGTGACATCGACCTGACCTGGATCGAAGTCATGCCGATGGGCGACATCGGCAATGAAGACCGGCTGGGCCAGTACTGGTCGCTCAAGGATGTCCGCGCGCGCTACGCCGAGCATTACACCGTCACCGATCTTGCCGAACGCTCCGGCGGACCTGCGCGCTATGTGCGGCTCGAAGAGACCGGGCAGAAGATCGGGTTTATCACCCCGCTCAGCCATAACTTCTGCGAAAGCTGCAACCGCGTGCGCCTGACCTGCACCGGTGAACTTTTCATGTGCCTTGGACAGGAAGATGCGGCGGATCTGCGGGCGCCCTTGCGCGCACACCCCGACGATGATGCCCCCCTGCAAGACGCCATCCGCGCGGCCATTGCACGCAAACCCAAGGGCCACGACTTTGATTATTCCCGCCAGCGTCTCGATGGGCAGATGCCCCGCCACATGAGCCATACGGGCGGCTAACACGCGCTATGCGCCCGCCCCTTCTCTATCACATCTATGTGGCCGCGACCGGGCTGCTGGTGCCTTTCTTTGCCTGGTTTGAGACCCGCAAGCTACGTGCGGCCGGGGTGCCCATCGTGCGGGCCCATGAAAAACTGGGGCATGCCACGGCGGCACGTCAAGGCACCGGCCCGCTGGTGTGGTTTCACGCCGCCTCGGTCGGTGAAAGCATGTCGGTGCTTTCCGTCATCACCAAGATGGGCGAACTCGTGCCGCGGGCGCGGTTTTTGATAACTTCGGGCACCGCGACCTCTGCCCAGATGGTCGCGGACCGCCTGCCGCCCCGCACCGTGCACCAGTTCGCGCCGCTGGATGCACCGGGGCCTGTGACAAGGTTTATCAAGCACTGGCGGCCGGACGCGGCGGTCTTTGTCGAAAGCGAGCTTTGGCCGCAGATGCTGCGCCGGACCAAACAGACCGGGGCCCGGATGGTGCTGGTCAATGCGCGTCTCAGCGCAACCTCGCGGCGCGCCTGGCAACGACGCCCCAAGACGGCGGCCTATGTGCTGGGCACCTTCGATCTGATCCTCACCCAGAACGATGAGATGGCACAGGCGATGGTGAACATGCATGCGCCGGCGGACCGCGTCGCCCGCGGCATCAACCTCAAATCGCTCGCCAACCCGCTGGCCCAGGACCCCGCCGTTCTGGCGCAGGTGCGGACATCGCTGCAGGGCCGACCGGTCTGGATTGCCGCCTCCACCCACGCGGGCGAGGAAGAGATTATCCTGCGCGCCCATGCCAAACTGATGGAGACGACCCCCGATCTGCTGCTCCTGCTGGCGCCGCGCCATCCCGACCGCAGCGCCGAGATTGCAAAACTGATCGAGCAGCAGGGGCTAAGCTGTGCCGTCCGCTCCAAGGGCGCACTGCCCGGACAGGAAGCGGTGTATCTGGCGGACACCTTGGGAGAGTTGGGCAATTGGTACGCGCTCTCAAAGATCATCTTTCTCGGCGGATCTCTCAAACCTATCGGCGGGCACAACCCGTTTGAGGTGGCATTGGCCGGCGCAGGTGTCCTCTCAGGTCCTGAAGTCTTTAATTTCTCGGAGACCTACACAGAAATGCAAGAGGCCGGCGCGGTCCGGCTGGTGCAGGATGACACGAGCCTGCAGGCAACCGTCGCGGGACTGTTGCAGGACCCCGGCACGCTGGAGACCATGGCGCGCGCCGCCCGCGATTTTGTGCGCGGCAAATCTGCCCAACTCACGGTCATCGCCGAACGTCTGGTGCGGGCCCTGCATCTGGAGGACCGCCCCCGATGACAACCCCGGCCGCACTCCCCGCCCTGCGCGAGATCGAGGTGATTGCCCCGAATTTCAAACGTCGCCACTCCGGCGTGACCTCGACGGTGCTGCGTCTGGTCCCGCTGCAGGCGCGCGATATCGCGATTGTCGCCAGCGGCCCCGATCTGCCGCCGGAGGTGCCAAATCTGCCCCCCGCCCGCCTGCTGTTTCTGCCGCGCCGGGGCCCGAAGGGGCCACGGGTCTGGCATGCGCGACGCAATGTGGAAATGGTGGCGGGACTGGCGCTCAGATCTCTGGCGCGCAAGGATTTGAAGCTGCTCTTTACCTCTGCCGCGCAGCGGCGGCACACCGGCTTCACCCGCTGGCTGATCCGGCAGATGGACGCGGTGATCGCAACGTCTGCCAAATCCGCAAGCTATCTGGAACGGGGGGCGACCGTGATCCATCACGGCGTGGATTGTGTGCAGTTCAGCCCCGTGCAAGACCGCGCTGCCTTGAGAAAGACACTTGATTTGCCGGTTGAGGGGCCGCTGGTCGGCTGCTTTGGCCGGATCCGGCACCAAAAAGGCAACGATCTCTTTGTCAAAGCGATGATCCGCGTCTTTCGAGACCTGCCCGATGGCAAGGCTCTGGTGATGGGGCGTGCCACCGACGAGCACAGGGGGTTTTTGCAAGCTCTGAAGGATGAGGTAACCGCCGCAGGTCTCAAGGACCGGATCCTGTTTCGCGACGAGGTGCCGATTGCGCAGCTTGCCGTCCATTTCCAGGCGCTTGATCTTTATATTGCGCCGCAACGCTGGGAGGGGTTTGGCCTAACCCCGTTGGAGGCCATGGCCTGTGGTGCCCCGGTTGTCGCCACCAAAGTCGGCGCGTTTGAGGAGTTGGTTGTGGAGGATGAGACGGGGTACCTTGTGGAGATCGAAGATCTGGAAGCCTTAACGGCAGCCGCACGCCGACTGCTGTCCGACGCCGAGCAGCGTGCGGCCTTTGGGCAGGCCGCCCGCACCCATGTCGAACAGAATTTCTCTCTCAAAAAAGAGGCAGCCTCTATTATCTCTATATACCAGAGACTTCTGGGTGCATCTTAAAGCTGTATATCAAGCAGCCGGCATGCGCTGTTCGACAATCTCCGCCCACCAGCTACAGCCCGCCGGGATCGCTTCATCATCGAAGTTGTATTTGGGATGGTGCAGAGCCGCACTGGGGCCATTGCCCATCAGAATATAGGCGCCGGGCCGTTCTTCGAGCATGAAAGAGAAATCCTCGCCCCCCATGACCAGATCGGCGGGGGCGCAATCGCCCGACACCGTTCTGGCGACGGATGCAGCAAAATCCGTCTGCACCTCGTGGTTCACCGTGACCGGGTAGTTGCGCATGTAATTGAGCTTTGCCACCGCACCAAAACTCTCAGCGACGCCTTCGACCAGTTTTGTCATCCGGGCTTCGGCCATGTCGCGCATCTCGGCGCTCATGGTGCGCACGGTGCCTTTCATCAGAACTTTCTGCGGGATCACGTTGAAGGCCTGTGACGAGGTCTCGAACCCTGTTACCGACACCACCACCTGATCCACGGGGTCTGCATTCCGGCTGGCAATCGTTTGCAGCGCCAGGACGATATGGCTGGCCACAACGGTGCTGTCGATCGTCTCATTCGGCTTGGCGGCATGCCCCCCCTTGCCCTCAACCTCGATCTCGAAAAGATCGGTTGCGGCAAAGAAGGCACCGGGGCGGATGGCAAACTGCCCCACCTCAAGGCCGGGCCAGTTGTGCATGCCGTAAACCTCCTGAATGCCGAAGCGGTCCATCATGCCGTCCTCGCACATCTCGCGCCCGCCGCCGCCGCCTTCTTCGGCGGGTTGGAAAATCACCACCACCCGACCGTCAAAGTTGCGCGTCTCGCACAGGTATTTGGCGGCCCCCAGCAGCATCGCCGTGTGGCCATCATGACCGCAGGCATGCATCTGGCCGGGTGTTTTCGAGGCATAGGCCACCCCGGTCTCTTCGGGGATCGGCAGCGCATCCATATCCGCACGCAGTCCCACGACCTTGCCCGAGGTATCGCTTTTGCCTTTGATGACCCCGATAACACCTGTCCGCCCGATCCCGGTTACCACCTCATCACAGCCAAAGGCGCTCAGCTTTTCAGCGACAATCCCGGATGTCCGATGGGTGTCGAACAGGACCTCGGGATGGGCATGCAAGTCCTGACGCCATGCGGCGATTTCAGGCTGAAGCTCGGCAAAACGGTTTTTGATCGGCATAGAAACTGGTCTCCTGAGGGTCTTTATCGGTGCTGCGGCAGCAAAGTTGGATGCAGCTGATGACGGTGGTCTATGGAAGGCCCGTTGCGGGGGGCGATGCAGCCACCCAAATGGTCATGATATCATAGGGCACACAACCTCAGGCGCAAGGCACCTGCGCTGTCACAACGCAGGACCAAGTGTGACCGGGCTGCCATCCGAAAACCGGTTCAGGCGAAAGCGCGACAGATCGTGCCCCGGTGCCTGCCCCGTCGCCAGATCTGCCAGAATGCGGCCGATCGCCGGGCCGATGCCAAAGCCATGACCGCTCATGCCGGTCCCGATGGTGAGCCCCGGCAGGGCCGCCACACGGTCCACCACAGGCACAAGATCGGGCATCGTGTCGATCATGCCCGCCCAGGCGCTGATGAAGTCGAAAGGCGGCAAACCGGGGAAGAGCGCTGAAAAAATGCTTTTCAGCTCCTGAAGCTTACGTGCATTCGGGGTGGGGTCGAGCACCCGCATGGTCTCGAACGGGCTTTGCATGTCGCCGTCCCAGCGCCGCGGTGTGGACCAGGCGTCCGGGTATCCTTTTGGCGCGCGCGGGAAAAACCGCGTCTTGAAGGGATCCGCCCGCAGTTGGGTGAGATACTTTGGCAGAGCCCTGAACGCGCTGGGGCCGACAAAGAGCTCGTGAAAGCCGCCCGGCGCGAGCGAATATCCGCCGTCCATGCGCGCGCGAAACGCAATCCGGTCGTCCGCCGCCCCGCCGGAATAGACCACCGGCAAGGGCGTGGTGGCAGCCACCGTTGCCCGCACCGAGAGTTGCGGCAGCCTGATGCTCTGGTTGGCCAGAAAGAGCGAGGACCACGCCCCGCCTGCCAGGACAACCTCTGACGTGGCAACCCGGCCTTGTTCGGTCACAACCCCGGTCACATACCCTGCCCCGACATCCAGACAGCGCACGGCGCAGTTTTCCACGATCTGCGCGCCTTCGCGGGCGGCGATCCCGGCCAGTGCGGGCACCGCAACCCAGGGCTCGGCGCGCATGTCCGAGGCGGTATGAAGCGCGCCCGCGTAAGTGCGCGACAGGCCAGGGATCAGATCGGCGGTCTCTGCCGCTGTCAAAAGCCGCGTCTCAATTCCGAGATCCTCGGCATGGGGCAACCAAGCCGCATAACGCTCGAGAGCGGCCTGATCCGGGGCCAGATAGGTCACACCGCCCTGGGTCAGCCCGATATCCACATTCGTCTGCCCCGCCAGTTCTCGCCAAAGCGTATTGGCCTCCTTCATGATCGGCAATTCGTCCGGGTCACGGCCCTGCTGGCGGATCCAGCCCCAGTTGCGGCTCGATTGTTCGGCCGCGATGCGCCCCTTTTCCAGCAAGACCGTGCGATGCCCGGCGCGCGCCAGAAACAAGGCGGTCGAGACCCCGATGACCCCGCCGCCGATGACCACAACGTCGGCACGGTCGGGCAAGGGTGCAGCAAAGGTGATCGGGCTGGTCGTCGAGATCGGAAAATCAGGCATCCCGACCGCCCTGCACCCGCAGCCGGTCAAGGCAGGGGATCAAGCGCATAGCCGTGCCACCAAGCGCTGCATAAAGCCATGCCCGGCCTCGAACTGGGCCTTGCTGATGTATTCATTGGGCTGGTGGGCCTGGGCGATATCGCCGGGGCCACAAATTACCGCGGAATACCCCGCCTCCTGGAACTGCCCCGCCTCTGTGGCGTAGCTGACCACGTGAACAGCGTTGTCGCCGGTCAGGCTGCGGACCAGCGCCTCTGCCGCGCCCTCGACTTCGGGGGCCAGCGCGGGGACATCAAAACGCTCGCTGATCTCGATCCGTGTCTCGGGGACAACCGCCTGCATCAGCGCCTGCACCTGCGCCACTTTTTCGCGGTAACGCGCCTCCCACTCTGCTTTTTCTTCGCCGGGCACAACGCGGAAATCCATCGCAAAGCGGCAGTCCTTGGCGGTGATGTTGTGGGCTGTGCCGCCTTCGATCACGCCCACATGCGCGGTCGTGTAGGGCGGGTCAAAGGCCGCTGCCAGCGGCCCCGGCGGGGCCGAGCGGTTGGCCGCATTGACCTCATTGGCCCAGTCGATCAGCTTGGCACCGTACATGATCGCATTCACCCCGCGATCCAAAAGCGAGCTATGCACCTCGAACCCGCGCACATGGGTGTCGAACCCGGTGCCGCCCTTGTGCCCGGACACCGCCTGCATCATCGAGGGCTCGCCCACGATGACAGCCGCGCCCTTGGGCAGAACCGGTTGCATTGCCGCGATCATGGGTGGCGCGCCGGTGCAGCCGATCTCTTCGTCAAAGCTCAGCGCGATTTGCAACGGACGGCTGAGACCGCTGTACTTTGCCTCAACCAGCGCCCAGATCGCCAGCGCGTCAAACCCCTTCATATCGCAGGTGCCGCGCCCATAGTATTTGCCGTTCCTTTCGGTGACTTCAAAAGGATCACTGTCCCAGGGTTGGCCGTCCACCGGCACGACGTCCGTATGGCCCGACAGAACAATCGCTCCCTCTTCCCAAGGGCCGACATGGGCAAAGAGCGCGGCTTTCGGCTGGTCGGGATGCAGATGGCGATGTGCTGTGATCCCGTGGCTGGCCAGATACGCCTCCACCCAATCGATCAGCGGCAGATTGGTGTCCCGGCTGACGGTCGGAAAGGCCACAAGGTGCCGCATGATCTCCAGCGGCGGCAGACGCCCGGTCATCGGGTCAGTACCCGCTGTCGGTCTGCAGGATCATGTGACCCGGTGCCACCTCGCGATAGACCGATGGCTCGGGCACGTGGTCCGCGGGGTGGATCGGTGACGGGATCGGCTTGAAATTCAACTCGCTTTCATCCTTGCGCTGGTGCGGATCGGCGATGGGGACGGCTTTCATCAGCGCCTGCGTATAGGGGTGCTGCGGGTTCTCAAACACGCTGGCGCGCGGCCCCAGCTCGACAATGCGACCCAGATACATCACGCCCACGTGGTGGCTGACGCGTTCGACCACGGCCATGTCGTGGCTGATAAAGAGGTAAGAGATGCCAAGCTCCGCCTGCAGTTCCATCATCAGGTTCAGCACCTGCGCCTGCACCGACACATCGAGCGCCGAGACGGCCTCGTCCGCGATGATAAGCTTGGGGTTGAGCGCGAGGGCGCGTGCAATGGCCACGCGTTGGCGCTGGCCACCGGACAGCTCATGCGGAAAGCGGCGCATGAAGCTGCGCGGCAGTTCGACCCGGTCAAAAAGCATGCCCACCCGCTCCTGCACCGCCGCACCTTTGAGCGTGCCGAAGTTATGGATCGGCTCGGCCACCTGATCGGAGAGCTGCATCTGCGGATTCAACGAGGCAAAGGGGTCCTGAAAGATCATCTGCATATCAAGCCGCGCCTTGCGCAACCCGCCTTGATCCAGCGCCATGATGTCCTTGTCGCCCAACCTGATCTCGCCCGAGAGCGGATCGACCAGCCGCAGGATCGACCGCCCGGCCGAGGACTTACCGCAACCGGATTCGCCCACGAGGCTGAGCGTCTGGCCCTTGTTGATGGTAAAGGACAAATCCTCCACCGCATGCACATTGGCCACCGTGCGGCGGAAAAACCCGCCTTTGACCGGAAAACGGGTGGTGAGGTTTTTCACGCTCAGCAGCACTTCATCGGTGCCGGGGATGGGTTTGATCTCAGCGTCTTCGCGGCCCAGAAGCTTCATGGGTTCCGGATAAGGCTTGCCGCGCATCTCTCCCAGCTTGGGCACAGCGGCCAGCAAGGCCTTGGTATAGGGGTGCTGAGGGTTCTCGAATATCTCGGTAACCGGGCCCTCTTCGACCTTGTTGCCACGGAACATCACAACGACCCGGTCGGCCATCTGCGCCACCACCGCCATGTCGTGGGTGATGAACATCACCGCCGTGCCGGTTTCGCGCTTGAGCCGATCCATCAGCGCCAGGATTTCCGCCTGAATGGTCACGTCCAGCGCTGTTGTGGGCTCGTCGGCGATCAGCAGGCGCGGCTTGCAGGCGAGCGCCATGGCGATCACGACCCGCTGGCGCATGCCCCCCGACAGCTCATGCGGGTACTGCGTCAGGCGCCGCTCGGGCTCAGGGATACGCACCTCGCGCAAGAGCTCCAGCGCGCGCGCCGTGGCCTCCGACTTGCCGAGGTTTTTGTGCAGCCTCAGCCCTTCGGTCAGTTGCCTGCCCACCGTGAACACCGGGTTCAGCGCCGTCATCGGCTCCTGAAAGATCATGCCGATTTCATTACCGCGGATCGAGCGCATCAGCTCCGGATCCGTGCGGGCCAGATCGACATCCGGCGCATCCGGACGGTCAAACATCAACTGACCCGACGTAATCTCGCCACCGCCGAACTCAACCAGCCGCATGAGCGACAGCGAGGACACTGATTTGCCCGATCCGCTTTCGCCGACGACGCAGACCGTTTCGCCGGGATTGATGTCAAACGACACGTCCTCGACCCCCACGACGGGCCCATCCTTGGTCTGGAATTCAACGCGCAAGCCCTTGATTTGTGCGATTGGATGAGTGGCCTGTGTTTGTGGTCCCTGGTCTAGCATATGCGCCCCTGCTGCTGTTAAATCGACGCTAAGACCAACAAAGCACCCCTGTCAAACCCAAGCGTGCCGTTTCACCCCCCTGCACAATCTCAAGGCTTGCAATTTCTACAAAACATGCTTCGATGAAGACCAGCGTCCGGGGTAGGCGTAAATCTGCAATGTCGACATGAATTGCGTTGCAGGTCTTGATCCCGCCCTCTCGCCCTGACAAGCCGCCCCGGTAAGTGCGGCAGATAAAAACGGCACCCAAATGTCCAACATGGAGTACAACATGAAAATCAGAACCCTTTTGATGGGGGCAGTTGCTGCAACGGCTTTTGCGCCCGCAGCCTTTGCAGAGCGCGGTTCGGACGGTCAGCTCAACATCATCTACTGGCAAGCGCCGTCCACCATGAACCCCTTCCTGTCCGGAGGAACCAAGGAAATCGAAGCCGCGAGCCTGGTTCTGGAATCGCTGGCGCGGTTCAACGACTCCGGTGAAATCGTGCCCTGGCTGGCCGAAGATATCCCGACAATCGAAAATGGCGGCGTTGCCGAGGATCTGACCTCGATCACCTGGACGCTGAAGGAAGGCTTGGTCTGGTCGGATGGCTCGGCTGTGACGGCGGACGACCTGATCTTTACCCATGAGTATTGCACCCACCCCGAGGGCGGCTGTGCGCAGGCCAGCTATTTTGACGGGGTCGCCTCTGTCGAGGCGGTCGGTGACAGGGGTGTCCGGATCAATTTTGAATCTCCCAAGCCCTTCCCCTACACGGCATTCGTCGGCGCTGAATCCCCGATCCTGCAAAAGGCGCAGTTTCAGGAGTGCCTGGGCACCCGCGCCCCGGAATGCACCACGGCCAACTTCGGCCCGATCGGCACCGGCCCCTTCGTGGTCGACGAATTCCGCCCCAATGACGTTATTACCTTCATCGCCAATGAGAACTACCGCGATCCGGCAAAGCCCGCCTTTGCCACCGTGACTTTCAAGGGTGGTGGCGATGCGGCCGCGGCGGCGCGCTCGGTTCTGGAAACGGGTGAATTCGACTATGCCTGGAACCTGCAACTGGCACCCGACGTGCTCTCGCGTATGGAAGCAGCCGGGAAAGGAACGGTCGTGGCGGCCTATGGCACATCGGTCGAACGCCTGCACCTCAACCAGACGAACGCCGATCCTGCGCTTGGGCCGGATCAGAGATCCGTCTACATGGATGGCGAAAACGCCCACCCCTTCCTGACCGATCCCAAGGTAGGGCAGGCGCTTTCCATGGCCATCGACCGCGCGCTGATCGACGAGATCGGCTACGGCGCCGGGGGCCAGCCCACCTGCAACGTGCTGCCGGCACCGGAGCTTTATGCCTCCACCGCCAATGACGGCTGCCTGGTCCAGGATATCGAGGGCGCGAACGCGCTGCTCGACGAAGCCGGCTGGGTCGACAGCAACGGCAACGGTGTGCGCGACAAGGACGGTATTGAGCTGTCGGTGCTGTTCCAGACCTCCACCAACGCGGTGCGGCAGGACACGCAGGCGCTGATCAAGGACTGGTGGAGCCAGATCGGCGTTGAAACCGAATTGCGTAATGTTGACGCCTCGGTGTTCTTCGGTGGCGATCCGGGCTCTCCCGATACCTTCCAGAAGTTCTATGCCGACATCGAAATGTACACCAATAACTTTGCCGGTGTGGACCCTGAGGCCTACATGGCGAACTGGCTCTGTGCCGACATTCCCAGCCCGGAAAACCAGTGGCAGGGCAACAACATCCAGCGTTTCTGCCGCGCTGAGTACGATGCGCTGGTGGAGCAGATGTCCACCACCGCCGACCTTGAGCAACGTGGCGAACTGGCCAAGCAGATGAACGACATGATCATGCAGAGCTACTCGATCATTCCGCTCATTCACCGCGGCAACCCCTCAGCCCATATCAACACCCTGGGGGGCGTCAAAATGTCCGACTGGGACAGCGAGCTGTGGAACATCGCGGACTGGTATCGCATCGACAACTGATGCAAAAGGCGGCGTGCGGCCGCAATCGTTGCCGCACGCCACTGCCAATGGCCTTGCAATGCTTGCGCGTGGCAGCCCCTTGCGACAACAATAATAAGACTGACGCATAAAGGCGTAGCTTGATGCTCACATACACGATCCGCAGACTGTTCCTGTCGTTGCCGACGCTGCTGTTCATCAGTCTGGTGATCTTCCTGCTGCTCCAGCTCGCCCCGGGCGATCCGATGGCACAGGTGCCCCTCACCGTCCCCCCCGAAGTCAAAGAACGCATGCGCGAGGCGCTTGGCCTGGGTGAGCCGGTGCATGTGCAGTACTGGAAATGGCTGGTGCAGTTCTTCTGGGTCGAACCACAGGTGATAATCGACAACTGGTTCGGCACCAGTTTCTCCGAAGGCAAGCTGCGCGTGCTGTCCTGGCAGACCCGCTCGCCGGTGATGGACATCGTGGTGCAACGGATGCCACAGACGCTCTGGGTCGTAGGCATGTCCTACATCGTCGGCATCCTCATCGCGCTGCCCATTGGCATCTATTCGGCCTACCGTCAGTATTCGCTCTTTGATCAAGCGGGCACCTTCGTGTCGATGATCGGCTTTTCGATCCCGCCTTTCTTTTCCGGCGTGCTGGTGATCGTGATCTTTTCGGTCAACCTGGGCTGGTTCCCCTCGATCTACGACACCACCCATGTGGTCACGGATTGGGCGAGCTTTAAGGTGCAATTGCAGCAGATGGTGATGCCGGTGATGGTGCTGGCCCTGCAGACCACCGCGCAGATCAGCCGCTTCATGCGCGCCTCGATGCTCGACAACCTCAACCAGGACTACGTGCGCACCGCCCGTGCCAAGGGCCTTAAGGAGAGCGTCGTGGTCATGGTACATGTGCTGCGCAACTCCATGATCCCGATCATCACGGTGATCGCGTTGGGCATCCCCGCAATCTTTGGCGGCGCCATCATCACCGAGACGCTTTTCAAGGTGAACGGCATCGGGCAGTTGCTGCTGACCGCGCTTTTTGCCAATGACCTGCCGATGGTGATGACCCTGACCTTTATCTTTGCGATCCTGATCGTGCTGTTCAACCTGATCGCCGACGTCCTCTACGGCGTGCTTGACCCGAGGATCCGGTATGACTGACCAAAACGCAGAGATCGAAACCTTCGGCGCGCTCAAGGACAAGGAGCCGCAAAAAGAGCCCCGTTCGCAGTGGCGCGACGTCTGGGATCAGTTCCGCAAGCACAAGGGCGCGCTGATCGGCGGCGGGTTCCTGCTCTTTATCACGCTGTTCGTGCTGATCGGCCCTCTGGTCTGGCAAGTGGACCCAAAGGCGCTGGACATCCGCAACAAGGACCTGCGCCCGGTCTACACCCTGCTCTGGGACAGTCAGGCCAACGTGCTCTGGTCACGCCCCTTTGGCACGGACAACCTGGGCCGTGATATCATGGCAACGCTGATCGCAGGCGGGCAGGCTTCGCTTGCCGTGGGCTGGGCGGCGATGATCCTGTCGCTGGTGATCGGCACCATGGTCGGCGTGACGGCGGGCTATTTCAAACGGCTCGACGGCATTTTGATGCGGATCACCGATCTGTTTTTATCGCTGCCGATCCTGCCGCTGCTGCTGGTGGCAGTGACGCTTTTTCGCCAACCCCTGCGCGCAACCTTCGGGCCCGAAGGCGGCATGTTCATCCTGATTGTCGGGATCATCGGGATCACCTCCTGGATGCCCACGGCCCGGATTGTGCGCGGCGAAATCCTGGCCCTGAAGGAGCGCGAGTTCGTGCTCGCCGCCCGCTCCATCGGGACGACACCTTTCCTGATCATCCGCCGCCATCTGCTGCCCAATGTGATCTCGCCGATCATGGTCTCTGCCACTTTGGGGCTGGCGACGGCGATCATCACGGAAAGCGCGCTGTCGTTCCTCGGTGTCGGCTTCCCCTCGGATTTCCCGACCTGGGGCAAGCTTTTGTCGGATGCCGTACCGCGCATGGAGGAGTTTCCCGAGAGGGTCATGCTGCCGGGGATTCTGATCTCCCTCACCGTTCTGTCGGTCAACTACCTCGGGGATGGCCTGCGCGACGCTTTGGACCCGCGTATTCGGGGTCGGTAAGCCCGCAGTGCCGATTTTGGAAAATGAGGACGGCTCTCCTGCGCGGCCACGCTTCAGCAGCACGCATGTTCCGAAGCTGATGCCTGATGAAAACGCTGTTCTGTCACGCAGACCAATCCAGAACAACGTCCCGCCCGGAACCACATATTCATCAAAACATATGCTTGATTTGTAATGTATTGCCGTCCATCTGGGAAACTATCCTGATTTCCGGAGGCTGACATGTTCGAAGAATTCGGCTTTGAGACCCTCACCGCGCCCCAGGCGGTGGTCCTGTTTGCGTTGGGTGTCGGCGCGCTCTTTGGCGCGCTGGCGGAGCGGACAGCCTTCTGCTTCCGCCGCGGCCTTGTCGGCACGGATCGGCGCGCGGCCATGGGCGTCTGGCTGGCGGCCCTTGCCACGGCGCTGATCGGCACGCAGGCGGCGGTCTTCAGCGGTTTCATCAGTTTCGACGACCACCGCTTCATGAACGCCAACCTCCCCTGGCTCGCCATCGTGACGGGCGGGCTGCTCTTTGGCGCGGGCATGGTGCTGACGCGGGGGTGTCTGTCGCGTCTGACCGTGCTGACCGGCACCGGCAACCTGCGCGCCCTCACGGTGTTGCTGATCTTTGCCATCACCGCGCATGCCACGCTCAAAGGTGTGCTGGCCCCACTGCGCACGTCCCTTGGCAGCGTGACCCTGCCGCTGCAGAGCGCCGCGCTGCCCGGCAACGCGCTGCTCTGGACCGGGCTGATGGCACTTGCGGCGGCGGTCGTGGCGCTGCGGTCCGGGAACCGCGCTGTGACGCTGGGTCTTGCCGGGGGGCTCGGGCTGCTGGTGCCGCTGGCGTGGGTCGGCACGGGATACGTGCTTTATGACGACTTTGATCCCGTCGCGACGGAGAGCCTGTCTTTCACCGCCCCCGCCGCCGAGACGCTGTTCTGGACCGTGGCCTCAACCTCGATCTCTCCGGGCTTTGGCGTCGGGCTGATCGGCGGGGTGCTGGTGGGGGCCCTGCTCACCGCCCTGCTGTCACGCAGCTTTCGCTGGCAGAGCTTTTCAAGCCCCCGCGAAACCGGCCGCTACGCCGCCGGTGCCGTGCTGATGGGTATCGGTGGCGTGTTGGCGGGGGGATGCACCGTAGGGGCCGGTCTGGCCGGCGTGCCGACCCTGTCCCTCGCGGCCCTGCTCGCTCTTGCGTCCATCGCGGCAGGCGCGCTCGCCATTGACAAGATGCTGCGCGTTACTCAACCTTCGCGCGCAGCCGCCGGATGGCCCACCACACCAGGGCAACAACCGGCAGAGTGACCAGCGCCGTCAACGTCCCCCTGCTGACCCCGGTGGTTTCCGCCATCGGGTAGAGCATGTATCCCACAAGAGACACCGCGTAATAGCTGATCGCCACAACCGAGAGCCCCTCGACGGTGCGCTGCAACCGCAGTTGCAGATCGGACCGGTTGTCCATGCTTTCCAGCAGCGCCTGGTTCTGGGCAGACCGCTCCACATCCACGCGGGTCCGCAAAAGGTTGGAGGCCCGGATCGACCGGCTCGACATCGCCTCAAGCCGCCGCTCTGCGGCGTTTACGGTGCGCATCGCCGGGGCGTACCGGCGCATCATGAACTCACCAAAATGCTGGCGGCCCTGAAACCGCTCTTCGCGCAGCGCTTCGATGCGCTGGTTGACCAGCGCTTCATAGGCCCCGGTTGCGCCAAAACGAAAGGAAGACTGCGCCGAGAGCGTTTCCAGCTCTGCCGAGATGGACAGCAGGTCATTCAGCGTCTTCTCGGCGCTGGCCTTTTCGTCTGACATGTCACTCATCAGACTGGTCAGTTGCGTATCGAGCGTGTTCAGCTTGGGCTGCAACGCCCGAACACGGGCAAAGCCGAGCATGGACATCGACTTGTAGGTCTCAACCTCGCAGAGGCGCTGGACGATGCGCCCCACCCGCCTGTCGCTCGTCTCGTCACTGGCAAAGACCGCAAATCGCACGTGACCATTGGGATCGATACGAAAATCACCCGCCACGATTGCCGCATCATCCAGCACCGATGCGGCCGCCAGGCTTTCGGAGACAAACCATTCCGACAGGTTTTCGGCAATCGCCGCCACCTCCTTCGGGCGGGTACGGATGTCCAACAGGATGGAGGTGATCCGCTGCCCCGGGGCCTGCGCCAGCCAATCGGCCGGGAAGACTTCGAACTCCGACGGATCAAAGGCCCGTGCCGCGCCGGTCTCGGAAAAGACCGTGTAGGTGACAAACTCGGTGTGCTGTTCCCACTTCAACCAGTGCTTGCCAATCTGGCCGTAATAATGCGTGGCCCCGGGCTGCGGGTGTGGCGCACCGTGCCGGTCCAGCAGGGCCGTCAGATGGTCGAGATCCTGCTGACGGTCCCGGCTGACCGCGTCATCGGGTTGCTTGATGGCCACATAGGCCGCCGTGCAGGGCGCCTCCATCGACGGAAAGGGCCGCGCGTGCAGCTCATTCGCCATTTTATAGCGTAACGGATGGTCATCGATCGGTGGCATTCATACACTCCAGGATACCAAGAGGGATAACGTGCAATCCCTCCAAGTCAATTATTTTCCAGATATTTTTCAATGCGTTAAAAGAGTGCAATCGTATACAAGGCGGTTCCGCCCGTTGTGGCAAGGCAAAGTGAAAGCAAAATGAGGCGGTTAGGGCGAAAAACTGCAACGTCCACGCACGCAGGCTGCCTGATCGATTTACAGATGATATGGGACACTGATTATTGCAGTAACCGGAAGACAGCCGATGAAAGCGAAAGTGCCCGGATGGAGCCTTGAAAAAGGGCCCTTTAGTAGGTGCACCGGAAAAATGGGCCAAGTTCCGCAAGCCTTGCCGCAAGCCCCGGAAGCGGGCTTCAGCGCAGCAACGGGGCCTTCCTGACCGCAGCGCCAATCCAAAAGGCAATGCAGCTTTCGTTCGGCGAAGACGACCTCGTGGTTTCCGCGATCCGCCGCGAAACCGCTGCACAAGCGCGACACACCGACAGCTGATGCCAGCCTT
>NZ_JACNMO010000013.1 GCF_020622345.1 Roseobacter weihaiensis
AGAACCTCCGAAAACTCGCAAAACTAAGACCCAAGACGCGCGAAACGAGGAGCGCGATATGATCTGAAACGGCAAAACGACAGACCAACAAGCCGCCCAGTGCAACGGGCGGAACAAGAAGCTTGCGATTGAAGTTGCCAAGCAGGCAAAACCTCAAATCTCGGCGACTTCTTCAATAAAATATGGGGATTCTGTTGAAAAACTCGTAAGTCTAACAATGATATTTTTCTGCCAGAATCCGTTGCAGCAGCCAAATTGGAACTGAGTGTCCGGTTAGGCCTCTGAGAGCCTCAGATATTGCCAACTCTGGTCTTAGGCCGACCCCCTCGACGAATTTCCAGAACGGCTTTCTATGGGCAAGTTTTTCAGCTATTTCCACGATAACCAGAGTTTTTCAACAAAATCCGGGAAAAGCACTATTTCGCTGCGATTGCGCCAATGTCGGCTTCGGGATGGACAATCCCCGGCATACCCCGAAAATCAAACTACGAAGCGTAGGCGGCTTACTGACTTGACACCTTGGCTAGAGTCAAAGATCATTTAGTAAATCACCGTTCTGGACGTCCGGTTAACGATGGCCATGAGACAAGGTGAATAAGCATGGCATTTCCACATACAATCATTCCAACTCGGACCTTTCTGGAACAATCCGCCGTAGAATTCGAGAATATTGCGGAAGGTGATATTGCCATTTTCGGAGCTGCGTACGGCACACCATATCCGACTGAAGCAGAAGTTGCTTATGAGTTGGTCACAGGTAGTGCGCATGCTCCGGATGCAATTCGCACGGCGGCATGTGAATCCTCTTCAAACATTGACCACTATGATTTCGATCTCGGCGGACCGCTTCTTGCAGACAACAGCAAAAAGTTGGTCGACTGCGGCGATCTGATCCTTGAACCTGAGGACGCGGTTAGAAACCGCGCTGCAATCCAGCAGGCCACGTCAGCAATCCTTGAAAAGAAAGCTGTACCATTCCTGCTTGGTGGCGACGACAGTGTTCCAATCCCCTTCTTGAGAGCCTTTGCCGAAAATGGGCCGATAGATATCCTGCAACTTGATGCGCACATTGATTGGCGAGACAGCATAGGCGGCATACACGACGGTTATTCCAGCACAATACGCCGTGCTGCCGAATGTGGCTTTGTACGATCCATTACACAGGTTGGCATGCGCGGGGTTGGCAGCGCCCGTAATCAGGAAGTTTCGGATGCACTTGCATGGGGCGCGCGACTAATAGCTGTTACTGAAGCACGTAGCATCGGCACCAATGAAATCATCGCGGCTATCCCCCATGGTGGGAACCTCGTGATCCAGATTGACTGCGACGTCTTTGACACGTCGGTTTGTCCGGCTGTCAATGCCCCAACACCGGGTGGGTTTCGTTTCGAGGAAGTCAGCGACATTGTTCAAAAGACGATAGCGGCACGGGGTCTGGCCGGGTTCTCGATTGTAGAGCTTGCTCCAAAATTCGATGTCAATCAGATTTCAGCGACCGTGGCCGCACGGATAACATGCAACGCGATGGGCGCACTTTGCAGATTCTCTGACCAAAGCAGGCAAGGAAGTGGCTCATGAGCCTATTTCCTGCGACAAAGCCACTGAGATCGGGCACGCTGCCGGAAAAAGACGGCCATCTCGTCCATTGGGAGACGTTTGGAACGCCTGTGCGACCTGCAATGTTGCTCTTACACGGTGGGCCGGGTGGTGGCATCAAGCCTCGGATGCCGCAGCTATTTGATCCCGAGCAATGGCACATCATCGCGATGGACCAGCGTGGTGCTGGAAAATCGCTTCCCTATGCCGGTGATAGTGTTGCTGCGTTGCAAGCAAATACAACAGCCGATTTGATCTATGATATCGAACGGTTACGCTGTACGCTGAATATTGAAAACTGGCACCTGTACGGATCGTCATGGGGTACCACCTTGGCTCTTGCATACGCCGTGGAGCACCCAACACGGGTGAAGGGCATGATCCTTGCCGCGATTGCCACGACAACCAAAGAAGAGATCGACTTTCTTTATGGTGGGGCGGGCATGTTCCTGCCCGAGGCCTTTGAAGCGTTTCAAGCAGGCGCACCGGAAGGCAGAAGCGGCGTCGATATGGCAGCCGCCTACGCCGACCGCCTAACATCGGGCGATCCAAATATAGAGGCCGCAGCCGCCGAAGCGTGGTGTGCTTGGGAGGAGGCCGTCATCATGTTGGACCCGCGCGCAGAGGTTCCGGCACAATACAAAGACCCACGATACCGGCTCGGCTTTGCAAGACTTGTGACGCACTATTTTCGCAATCTCGCATGGCTTGATGTGCCAATACTTGATCAAAAGGAAATCTTGGCCAAGTTTCCAGCAGTGTTGATCAACAGTCGGCTTGATTTATCCGTTCCATTTTCGACAGCATGGCAGCTTCACCACGTGATGCCTCTGTCCGAATTGGTGGCAATACCCGGATCGTTGCACGGTACATTGTACGGGCCTTTATCAGACGCTGTGATCCAAGCTGGCCAGAAGTTTTCAGATGCTTGATTGCTTCACTCAAGACATTCGATTTTGAGGACACAGTATGCCTGAAATCAGTCAACTCGCCGCATTCTTCTTTGCGACAATGCTCTTTGTATCGATACCCGGCCCGGCCATGCTCTACACGACGGCAAGGACGATCTCTCAGGGTAAACGCGCGGGTTGCATAGCTGCTGTCGGTATCCATGTCGGTGGATACGTACATATCGCTGCGGCAGCCATAGGTCTGGCGATTGTTTTTCAGGCCGTCCCGACGCTCTTTCAGGAGGTCCGAACCATTTGCCTTATCAGATAGAACCTCAGTGGTGAAAACAGAAGTTTCCACTTTCTGGCAGAGTGTCACCGTCGAAATTCTGAACCCGAAGACGGTGATCTTTGGTGTGGCGTTTCTTCCTCAGTTTGCAGAACCAACTGCAACATTGCCCATGTGGACACAACTGATGGCTCTACGCGCGATGGCAAATCTAATGTTTTCAATCCCCGACATTGCATGTGTCCTTCTATCATCTCGGATCACAAAGCTGTTCAGCCACTCGAAGACCAGTACGCGTTTGGCGCAGAAAGTTGGAGGCTCTCTCCTGGTCGGTTTGGGTGTCAAGTTAGCAGTAAGCTGACATTCATCCATCTTGCAGCATCGGTCTGTAAGGGCTCGGAGCCGTCATCTGACGGTTTCGGTCGGTTGACGGGTGGCAGCTCAAATCATGGGTAATTGTGCTGACCCTGAACTAAGGTCGAGCTCCCGTTAGGATCACAGGAAATCTGTGAGCAAGGGAGAAAGATGATGGAATATTTTGCCGGACTGGATGTGGCGCTGAGGTCGTGCGTGTTGTGCATTGTGGATGCCAGAGGTGCCGTCGCCTTGGAGCGCGAGCTGGCATGCGATGTCGGCGAAATCACCAAGTGTTTGGCAAGCTTCCCGCAT
>NZ_JACNMO010000014.1 GCF_020622345.1 Roseobacter weihaiensis
CAACTCCCCAAATCACAGCGACTTCTTCAATAAAATAAGCTCATATCCGGCATTCGCCGCAGGCGTCCCGAACGGCTGCTGCATGGTCTAGGCCGGAAATGCTTGACGTTTGGGGTCAGACTTCACACTGGAATCTGGTGGTTTTCTCAGAGTTTTCACGTCGAAAGAGCCAAAGGTCTGTGACGTTCCACACGCACTTGTTGAAAATCAGTACAAGTTGCTTTGTGGCTGCACTTTTTCCCTTTTGTTGGATTATAGTGATCTGCTGGCCGGGCCATGCAGCGGGTTCGTCCCGTCAGAGTACGACAACCGCGGGTGATGGCTGCGTTTATTCGGTCCAAAGCCTGCGTCATCGGGCTGACCCTTATCTGAGGTCGAGCTCCCGTTGGGCTCGAAGAGTATCTGTGAGCAAGGGAAAGAGAAGATGGAGTATTTGCTGGGCTAGATGTGCTGTTGCGGGCTTTTGCACTTTGCAGTGTTGATGGCAAAGGCACTGCCGTTCTTGAGGGCGAGACAGCTTGCGCTGTTGACGAGATCAGCGCGTTTTTGTCCCGCTTCCCGCATCCAGCCGTTCGGATTGAGTTTGAAGCGGGCATCATGCGCCAGCATCTGTTTTTATGGGTTAACAAACAGCGGATTGGACGTGGTCTGTAGGGGGGCACGACAGGTCAGTGCCGCACCTCCAGGGATGCGCAACAAGACAGTCAAAAACGATGCCCGAGGGATCGCCTAAATTCTTCGGTCTGCGCTTGCCCAAGACTGTCCAACATGGCAGCTTCGGTGATCCCGCCCGCTTCACAAGCTCCCGTACTGTTGGCGCGCATTTTGGCCTCACGCCAAGACGATACCAGTCTGGCGAGCGGGATGCCCCAGATCGAATATCCCGAGCGGGAGACCGGGATGTCCGCGCAACGAGAAGCGCGTCCCAGAGCGAGGTTCTCCACTGCCAATCCGACAAATGCAGGCGACGTTGTCATCACGGCATCGGTCAGACTGCGAAGAGAAGCTTTACCCGGATGACGGACAACGACCGCTGTGGCATCGACATCCTCCGCGACGGTCGCTGGTTCGGTGTGTCCGAGCGCTTCATGTGCAAGTTGATGAAGAAACAGCAAGAGCAACGAGGTCTTGACGCGGAGTTCGAGATTTTGAGCATCGTCGCCACGCAATATGCCTGCCACCGACCCGCGCGAGTGCAAGGTGGCATAAGCATCGAACAGCCCAACTTGGCTGGCACACATCATGGCATCGACCGGTGTCAGGTTCCCAAACTCGGGAGGCTTCCGATCAAACGCGGCAAGTTTTGGGCAGATGGACGAGAGCGCCGTTCGAAAAATGGATCTGATCGAGGCACCCGCGGCAAGCCATGATCGTCTGGTTCATCGGACGTCCATCGATTGAGCAGTATCTCGCCCACTCGAACAATGATACCTCCAACTTAAACCAATCGGCACTGGAACGAAGAACCTATAGAAAGTAGCATTCGCCGATGTTGCAATCTCTGGCTCGTTTGTCTGCGGTTTTGATCTTCTTCGCTGGAGGGGCCAGCGCTCAAGAAGCGATTTTCGTCGGCGACGTCCCACTGCCCGGAGACGCGGGTACTTTGGCACCCGGGGAAGCGGCCTTCTCTGGAACCTGGGCCGGACGGTGGGGCAATCGGCGGAACCATATTCTCATTGTTGAAGGTTTGGGTAACGATGGGTTGGCGAACGTTATATATGCGGTCGGCGGCGACATGAATGGTCCGGGCCGGTGGTTCAGGCGGAAGGCAAGGATTGAGGACAAAACACTCGTTTTTGCCGATGACGGTTTTCCCGCCCGGTATTCACTTTCTGCCTCTGGCCGCATGCGTGGCGTTTTTGCCGACAACAAAGGTTTTGCGATATTGGAACGCCAAGAGCTTTCGGAACTGATATCTTCTCCGGCGGAAGATTGGTTTGCTCTTGGCGATGTTGAACGCCTCGAGACCGAGCTTGTGGAAGATGGACGCGACATCGAGCTTTCTGTCGTTGTCTATCGCCCAGAAGGGGAAGGTCCGTTTCCCCTCGCGATAATTCACCACGGATCAACCGGTCATGGGAAGCACGCGTCAGACTTCGATCAGATTTGGGCCAATGACTGGCTCGCCGACCTCTTGAACGAGAGCGGCTGGCTCGTTGCCTTCCCCCAAAGACGGGGTCGTGGCCTGTCGGATGGGCTTTATGATGAAGGGTTTGCTGAAGTTCGATCGCAAGGATATTCACCAAAGGCTGCGCTGTCCTTGCCTGGAGCCGAGAGAGCGTTGACCGATGCAAATGCCGCGTTAGCGGCACTGAAAAAACGTCCAGATGTTGCCTCTGGGCCAGTTCTCCTAGGCGGACAGTCACGCGGGGGCGTTGTCGCGATCATGCAAGCTGGGCATAATCCGAACGAGGTCTCCGGCGTGATAAACTTTGTCGGAGGTTGGGTCAGTGAGAAATGGGGAGATTCTGCAATCAATCCGACCCTGTTTAGACGGATTGGATCCTTTGGTGGTCCGGTCCTGTCGATCTACGGCACGCAAGACCCTTTCTACAGCGTTGAACATTCAAAATCGAATCTGGCCGAAATGGAGCCTTTTGAAGTTAAAAGCCATTTGCATATGGTCAAACTCCCTGGATACGGAAACGGGCACTGGGCAATCGCCATGCCAGTCTTCTGGGAAGACGTCCTCGGTGAATTTCTTGAATCAATCGACTAATCTATTGGGTCAGCTGACGGACAAAACGCGGGCCAGTTCAAGGCTGCTTTGCGGAGTATGGGTTTACCTCCACGTCAACTGACGGCTCTGAATGGATATTGGCCGAATGATTGGTTGCCGCCTCGCAGCTTCCAAACAACGGACATTCATCGGTAGCTCAGTATTCTGAGCATGCAGAAAGCGGGATGGCACGACAAGATGGCATTGGCCGAGATCGCTGAGAGAAGACATACTGCAGGCACGGTTTCCACCGTTATTCCACATGATCCTGGCAGAGGAGAAGCGCACCGGCTTGGTCGTCCCGAAGCCATTAATGACGGGAATGAATATGCACCATTAACGCGCCCGGCATCGCAAAAACTGAGGCTCGGGATTGCCCGTCTGCGACCCGGCTTTTGTCAGCTTGTCATAGATATAGCCGACAGAGAACCACGCATGGTATGCTCGACCTGTTGCAAAGCCTGAAACGCGTCGAAACGTACCTGATGGATCTTGGCAATCGGGCCAGGTGCCGGGGTGAACCGCGTCTTGATCGACGACATCGCCGCCATCGCGTCTTTAGAAGAGGCGTACTCTCCGCCCGCCACCGCGCCCAGCATCGCAGCGCCCAGTAGGACCGGCTCGGGGGACTGTGTCGCCAGCACCGGAAAGCCACTTGCATCCGCAATCAATTGCTTGATTGTCGCGCTTTCCCCTGCGCCACCACTCACCACGATGGTCTCGGGGCAAACGCCATACGCGGCCTGCACCTCCATGATCTGACGCAGGCTGTAGCCGATCCCCAGCACGCCGGCGACATAGGTGGCAATTAAATCATCAAGGTCTTGCGCCAGCGTCAGCCCCGAGATCACGGCGGTTGCGTCGGGATCAGCATAGGGCGCGCGGTTGCCGTGAAAATCAGGCACGATCACCCGCGGGCCTGCCAGTGTCACTGCCTGGCTGACCTGAGGTATCCGGCGTTCGACCTCTTGCAGCAGGTAGGCCTGCAAGGAAAGTCCCGCCTTCACAGCTGCCGCGTTTGCCTGTTCGCGTGCGGGGTGAATGGCGCACAGATGTGCAATCGCCTCGCCCGCCGCGGATTGGCCGCCCTCCGATAGCCACATGCCGGGAACCATCGCAGAAAAGTAAGGGCCCCAGACACCGGGCACTTTATGCGGCTTGGCCGAGGTCGCCATCGTGCAGGCGGATGTGCCAAACACATAGGCCATCGTCGCGGCAGGGTCTGCCCCCACAGTGGCGATGCCGCCCGCATGCGCGTCGATCAGCCCTGCGCCAACCGGCGTTCCGGGGTGCAAGCCCATCTGCAAGGCGGCCGCCTCCGTCAACCCGCCAGCGAGGGCTCTTCCGGGGGGCACGATCTGTTGACCGATCCGCGCATAACCCTCGGAAGGCAGCTCTGACAGGCCGATCTGGTCGAAATAGCTGTCGTCCCAGCGATCCTCATGTGCAAGGTAGGTCCATTTGCAGGTCACCGTGCAGGCGGACCGGGTCAGCGCGCCTGTCGCTGCCCATGTCAGGAAATCCGGCAGATCAAAGAACTGACCGGTGGCGACAAACGTATCCGGCCTGTTCTCCTTGATCCAAAGCAGCTTTGGTGTCTGCATTTCCGGCGAAATCCGACCACCGACATAGTCGAGCACCGGGTGGCCTTGGGCGTTGATCCGCTCTGCCTGTGGCGTTGCGCGGTGGTCCATCCAGACGATCACATTGCGCTCCGGCTCCTCTGAAGCGCTGATGCAGAGCGGGCGCATCTGCCGGTCCAGCACCACCATGGAACAGGCCGCATCAAAACCGATCCCACCGATCTCGTTCGGGTCGATATCGGCCTTTGTGATGGCGTCGCGGACGCTGGCGCAGACAGCCTGCCAGATATCGTCCGATGATTGCTCGGCGATACCGCCTGCTGTGCGCCACATCTGGATGTCTTGCTTTTGGCTGGCCAGTAGAGCGCCACCGGCATCAAAGACCCCCGCCCGTGCACTGCCCGTGCCGACATCGACGCCGATGAAAAAGCTCACAGATCCACGGCGTTTGGCAACAGCACCAAATCCCGGATTGTGACATTCGGTGGGCGCGTGATCATGAAAACGACGCAGTCGGCGACCTCTTTGGGCTGCATCAGACTGCCTTCGGCCAGGGCTTGCTCCATCTTTGCCTTGGGCCAGTCGTCCAGAAGGGCGGTGACCACCGGCCCCGGCAGAACCGCGCCCACACGCACCCCATGCTTGGACATCTGTCGTCGCGCCGTGTGAGTGAAGGCCTGCACGGCATGTTTGGAGGCTGTGTAGATCGGCTCCCAGACGACCGGAATGACACCCGCGATTGAACTGGTCAGAACCACATCGCCAGAGCCTTGCCTGGCCAGATGCGCCAGCACCGCGTGGACGGATCGGAACGCGGCATTGATGTTGAGGTTGAGCACGTGATCCCAAGCATCCGGGTCGCCTTCGACGATGTCGCCGCCGATGTAAGCCCCGGCATTTGCGTGAAACACATCCAGCCGCCCGCAATGGTCGAGGATCTGGGGTAACATCTCCGCCACGCTGTCCTTGTCGAGCAGATTGGTAACGACAGGCACCGCGTCGGCACCCAGATCAAAGCAGACTGCTTTCAGCGCGTCCGCATCCCGGTCGATCAGCGCCACTTTGGCACCTGCCTCGAGGCACGCCTGCGCACAAGCCAGCCCAATGCCAGAGGCGGCACCTGTGATCGCAACGACCTTGCCCGATAAATTGCTCATGCTGACCTCTCCCTCAGATCAATCCGTATTGTGCAGCCTTGCCGCGCAAGAAAGGTAAGCCCGGTCCAAGGGTCTCATCGGCGCTGCCCGCGCCCTTTTGCTCAGTGGTCATGTGGTCGGTATCAAGGTGCGGGAACATGTCCCCCGCGCTGATCCGTTCGATCACCGCGACGTCTTGGGCGGCGGTTTTCATCAGAGGCGTCTCGTCGTGGTTGATCGGCTCGATCCCGAAGGCAACACCATGAGCGGTCTTTTCAAGCGCGACGACCCCGTCGGGACCGCGCGATGCCCGAACAGGCCCCGGTAATCCCAGCGAACATACCGCAAGCGCTGCGTCTTCCGGCAAGCAACGCCCACGAATCGCATCCGTGGAGGGCGGGTCGAGCAAGGCAATCTCGACAACGCCCATGCCCGAAGCCTTTGCCGCGACGACCGCGTGCCGGGCCCCGTCTGCATCCCAAGACATGGTGCACATGCCGGTGTGAACGCCCATGCCCTTCATATGCTCGAATACCCCCCTTCGATCATCAGGATCGCTCCATTCACCAGATCCGATGCCGGTGAGGCAAGATAGAGCGCCATATCCGCGATCTCGACCGGCTCGCCGAAACGGCCCAACGGCGTGCGCGCGATGAACGGGTCTTTCTTTTCGGAGGCTGACCAGAGCTCCTGGCCCATCTCGGTCAGCACGACCGTCGGGCAGATGGCATTGACCTGCACGTTATGGGGTGCGGCCTCGGTCATCAGCGATTTGGTGAGCGCGTTCAGCCCGCCTTTCGAGGTTGCATAGGCCGCGTGATCCTGCAGCGCGATCACGCCGGTTTGCGATGAGATGTTGATGATCTTGCCCTGCTTGCGTTGCATCATTCCGGGCAGAAGCGCTTTTGACAGGATAAACGGAGCGGTCAGGTTCACCGCCAGCGTGCGCTGCCAATCGGCAAGGTCATAATCCACTGCAGGTCCGGTGAGCGCGACCCCGGCAGAGTTTACCAGAATGTCGATCTGCCCGAATGCCTCCAGCGCTTGTGTTGCGACGGCCTCCGTTTCGGTGGGACCAGTCAGATCGCCCGTGACCGCGGCAAACCCGCGCCCGGTGCTTTGAATGCGTTCGCCCAAGGCATTCAGCCGATCCGCGTCACGCCCATGCCCTGCAATATCCGCCCCCGCATCGGCAAACACCTCGGCAATGGCGGTTCCGATGCCGGAAGAGGCGCCTGTCACAAGAGCGGTTTTACCCGCAAGGCTGAACCGTGTCTGCCACGTCATCGGCTACTCCAGATTGGTGTGATTGACGCGCATGGCGTCTGGAGCCACCCCCAGACGGTCGCGCAGATCAAGGACCAGCACTTCGAAAAACAGATACATCAGCGCCTCGTAAAGCGAGCCCATGGGCAGGATCGACGTCGCCGCATCACCCTGATCGGCGGCCATGGTCTGGGCTGGCAGATGCAGGCACATATCCGCTGCTTGCGGCACCGAGCCATCCGGTTCAGCGGTGATGCAAATCACCCGCGCACCGCTGGTTTTCGCCACATCCGCAAGGGCCGCGACGGTCGAGAATTGCCCCGGACCCGCGCTGACAAAAAACACATCGCCCGCACCTACGGGTGGTGCTGTCATATCGCCCACCACGTGGGCATCGAGCCCAAGATGGAAGAGCCGCATGGCAAGTGCCTTCATCATCAGCCCTTCGCGACCCACACCGTAACACAGAATGCGGCCCGCTTTGGCAAGCGTTTCCGACAGGGGCGCGATCTGTTCCAGCACATCGCCGGAAAGCCCCGGGCGCAGTTCCTCAAGGATCCGATCGGCCACTGTGTCGAGCGGCAACCTCATGCCTTCCCCAGCCTGATCTGGATTTTCACATCGCTCGGGCGCGCTTCGACCGCGCGGTCAAAGGCGGCGACGCTGTCGTCAAAGGCAAAGGTTTCCGAGATCAGCGGTTTCAGATCGACCTTGCCGGACCCCAAAAGCGCAATTGCGCGATCATACATGTTGGCATAGCGGAACACGGTCTCCATCTGCAACTCCTTGGATTGCGCCAGCACGATATCGACCGGCACGGGGTCCACGGGCATGCCCACCCAGACGACGCACCCCGCAGGGGCAGCCGCTTCAAGCGCGCTCTGGATCGATGCTGCGGCACCGGCGCATTCAAAGACAACGTTCGCCCCCCAGCCTTCTGTCGCGTCGCGCAGAAGCTGACCCGGATCATCGCGCGGGATCAGTACCGGTTCGATATTGTCGTATTGCGCGGCAACGGCCAGCTTTTCCGCCATCAGATCCGAGATGTAGACCTTGGCGCAACCGCCTGCCAAAGCGGCAAGCGCGACCATGATCCCGATGGGGCCTGCGCCGGTCACCAGCGCCACATCGCCCGGCTTGATCCGCGCCTTGGCGGCGGCCTGCAGGCCGATGGCAAAGGGTTCGACCATGGCGCCTTCGGCAAAGCTGACGTGATCCGGCAGTCTGAAGGTAAAGGCGGCGGGATGCACGACCGAGGGCGTCAGGCACCCGTGGACCGGCGGCGTGGCCCAGAACCGCACCGACGGATCGACGTTGTATACCCCGAGCTTGGCCGGTTTGGAGCGCGTATTGGGGATGCCCGGCTCCATGCAGACACGGTCGCCCACCGCCAGGTCTGTCACCGCCGCGCCGATTTCTGTCACGGTCCCGGCGGCTTCATGGCCCAGAACCATCGGGGCGTTGACGACAAAGGGGCCGATCTTGCCGTGGGTATAGTAGTGCACATCGCTGCCGCAAACGCCGACCGTATGAATGGCGATGCGCACGTCTTCCGGGCCCAGATCGGCGGGCAGGTCGATTTCGCGCAAGGACAGTTCGTTTGCCTTTTCCAATACAAGTGCCTTGGCCATATGTGTCCTCATATCTTCCACGGGATTAGGCCGCCGCGCGCTTCAAGAGCGCTGTTGCGGTGTTTTCATCGGTGACAAGCGTGTCGACAAAGCCGCGTTTCAACGAGGCCGCGATCACAGGCACCTTGTGCAGGCCGCCGGCTGCGAGAATGACGTTGTCGATACTGGCCATATCGTCCAGCGACATGCCGATTACGCGCCGGTTCACGGGATGGTCGATCAGATCACCCTCCGCGTTCAGGATATGGCCGGTGATATCGCCAACGCCACCAAGGGCCGCCAGTTCCTGCGGATCAATATCTCCGGGCAGCGCGTCGCGCACCAGAAGCGAGCTTTCCAGATCGCCCGTCGCCAGCGCAATCGCACCGCAGGAGCGGATTTTCTCAAGCATCGTCTTGATAACGTCCTGCTCAAGAAACAGCGCCTGACTTTCAGCGCTGCCTGCATAGAGCGGCGCGGTGAAGAAGCTGTGCTCGGCGTTGCAAAGATCGGCGAGCCGCGTCGTAATCTCGTAGCCGTTCACGTCCGATCCACGCGATACGCCACCCATGATCGACACAACCTCAAGATCAGAGCGTTCCAGCGGCTGCATATGTCGCGTGGCCAGGTTCAGCGTGTTACCCCAGGACATGCCAAAGCGGGTCAGGGTCTTGCTTTGCAGCAATTCGCCAAGATGCGCGCCGAGCCCGGCGCTGACCAAGGGCGTGACCGACACGCCATCGGCGGGGGAGGGGACGACGACCGCCCGCAAAAGGCGGAACCGGCGCTCCAGCTGCCATTCCAGATCGGCGGCCGCAGCAAAAACGGAATCGACGCTGACGCGCAGGATGCCGCGGCGGCGTGCTTCACTCAGGGACTTGTTGACCCGCAACCGGGTGACGCCGAACCGCTTGGCGGCATCGGCCTGCGTCATGCCTTCAATCTCGCAAGCCCAGGCCAGCCGCACCAGGAGCTGCTCTTCGGGGTCGATCTGGTCAAGTTTGATGGTGCGCGACACGGGGTGGCGGGTCCTTTCAGAGGGGCACGCAGAGATGCGGCATGGAGTGTTCCGGCAGCAGGATCATTTCACAGCCCCCATCGTCAAGCCGCGCACCAGTTGTTTTGACGCGATCAGCGCAAAGATCAGGACCGGGATCACGATCAGCGTCGAGGTCGCCATGATCTTGCCGTAGGGCAGGTTGTAGCCCTCCATGAAGGATACCGCCATTGCGGGCGCGGTCTTGGCCTCGCTGCGGGTCAGAACAAGGCCGAACATCAGCTCGTTCCAAGAGAAGATGAACGAAAAGATCGCCGAGACCGCCACACCGGGCATCGCCAGCGGCAGGCAGATCTTGCGCATGATCGTGAATTGCGACGCCCCTTCCAGACGGGCGGCTTCGTCCAGATCGTAAGGAATGCCCCGGAACTGGTCGGTCACGATCCAGATCACGATGGGCAGGTTGAACGTCAGGTAGATCAGGATCAGCGTGATATGCTTGTCCAGCACACCAAGATTCCGCGCGATCAGGAAGAACGGCAGCGCGAGCACGATGGGCGACACCATGCGGTTAGTGATGAACCAGAACCACAGGTCTTTCTTACCACGAAACTCGAACCGGGCCAGCGCAAAGGCCGCAGGAACCCCCAGCACAAGCGCCAGCGCCGTGGTGCAGACTGCGATAATCAACGAGTTGATGAGCGTACGCAGCACACCGTCTTCGAAGAGCGCGGCGCGGTAATTGTCCAGCGTCGGCTCAAACAGCCAGACGGGTGGCGCCTCAAGGGCGACGACCTGCGTTTTCAACGATGTGGTCACCATCCAGTAGAACGGAAACACACAAAGCGAGATAATAACGACCAGCAGTGCGATCTGCGACCAGAGGGAGCGGGTGGATGTCATCGCTCAGACCTCCTTATAGAAGACGCGGATGTAGATCTGCGCCAAGACGATGGTGATGATGAGCAAGATGATCGCCTGTGCCGAGGCCAGACCCTGATCGAAGGCGCGAAAGCCCACGCGCTGGATCAGGAGCGATATGAACTCGGTCGAGGCCCCCGGCCCGCCGCGTGTCAGTGTAAAGACCATGTCAAACAGTTTGAGTGTATCGGCGGTCCGCAAGATCAGAACCGCAACAAGCCCCGGCAACAGGAACGGCAATTGCACATAGCGCAAGATCGTCCATTTCGACTTCGTCTCGAGGCGGGCCGCTTCCTCGATCTCACCGGGAACCATCGTGAGGCCGGCCAGCAACACCAGCGCCACGAAAGGTGTCCACTGCCAGACGTCCCAGAAGATAATCATGATGAACGCGTTTTGCGGATCACCGATCCAATTGATATCCGCGCCGCCCAGCAGTTGGTTCACCACACCGAATTTCTGGTTGAACATGACCTGTCCCAGCAGACCGACCACCGCATAGGTCGTGGCCATCGGCAGCACGAGGCTCAACCGCGCCAGCGTCTTGAGAAGGGTCAGACCGGGTTGGTGCAGTACAAGGGCGATGCCAAGACCGAGGGCGATTTGCAGCGGCAACGCCGTGCCCAGCAGGAATAACGTGCGCCACATCGCCTGCCAGAACGATTCGTCCGTCAGCACGTTCCAGTAGTTCTGAAGGCCGATAAACTCGACCCGCCGCAACTGCGTCAGATTATAGAAATGCAGTGACGTCCAGATCGCGTAAAGCAGTGGCGCGATGCCAACGATGGCAAGCCCAAGGACCGCCGGGCCGATAAAGGAAAAGATGGTTTTACGGGGAACCTGACCGCGCATGTTGTCCTCCGGACTTTGCGTCTTCTTGTGGAAACCGGAGACGCCTTTACAGCATCTCCGGTCAGGTTTTTCGGCGCCCGCTTATTGCGCCAGAGGCTTGTCGCCCGAATAATACCCGGCAGCCTCAAGCACCTCTTCCATGCGCGTGCCGATCTCGGTCGCACCTTCTTCGGTGGTAACCTCGCCCAGCATCATCTTGGTGCCCCATTCCTGCACGATCTCTGTAATCTCGGGCCATTCCGCGAAACGGGGGCGGAATTCAGGCACACCGTCCTGCCAGCTTTCGACCAGTGCGGGCACGAACTTGAACTCTTCCAGACCGTCCTGCTGATAGACGGACTGGCGGGCGGGCACGCCGCCACGCTCAAGATACTCGCGCGCGTTGGCCTTTGACGTGGCCCACTGGATGAACAGGTAAGCCGCGGCCTGCTCGGCCTCATCTGCCTGCGAGGCCACGGCCATCGAGAACCCGCCAAGTGCGGGTTTGCGGCCTGCGGGGCCTTTCGGTTCGGGCGCGATCTCGACGCAATCGGCCACTTTCGATGTCTCGGGCGAGACGACCGACGAGTAGAAGGCCGACCATTCGGTAATCATCGCAACATCGCCTTGGGCGAACGCGTTGACCGTCTCGGCGTGGTCATAGGCGACGATGCCATCGGGCATGTACTGCATCAGGTCCTGACGGAATTGCAGACCGGCCTGGCTTTCGGCGCTGCTCAGGTTGGAGCGGAAGTTCTCGTCCAGGAACGATCCGCCAAACGGCCAGAGCACGCGCGCAAAGCTGTCGGCTGACTGCGTCTCGTTGCGCTTGGATTGCAGCGCAAAGGCGTATTTACCGTCCTTGGTCAGCGCGGGACCGTATTCGTCCTTCAACTGCATCCATGTCTCGGGTGGGCCGTCAAAGCCGGCCTCTTCCAACATGCAGCGGTTATAGAACATCAGGCCGGAATAGTTGTCGACCGGCAGGCCGTAGATCGTGTCGTTCCAGCCGCCAAAAGCGTTCAGAACCAAAGGGAAAAAGTCATCGATATCCAGATCGGGATCAACGGTTTCGGGGAATTTCGCCTGCACGTCCGCCAAGGGCAGCACCCATTCGTTCTCGGCAAAGTTACCCATCCAGACCAGATCGATCAGCGCCACATCCAGATCCCCACCGGCCACGAAATCGCGAACCTGTTCACCAAGAGCGTTCTCGTAGGGGTGCTTGATGATGTTGACCTTGATACCGGTCTCTTCCTCGAAAGCGGGTAGCATCGCCTCGATCGCCTCATAGCCAGGGCGCAGCAGGAACACGACATCCACGGTCGTGCCGGCATAAGGTTCAGCCGCTTTTTTCAGGCTCCACCCGTGCCCATCGGCCACCGCACCGGTGGCGACAATACTTGCCAACGCGGCGGTGCCGTAAAGATTACGCAGTTTTCTCATGACAAAAAGTCCTCCCTCTTTTGTTTGGATCAAAATCCAATACAAATGCATGATGAATAATACAAAAGTTATAAATCACTTGAAAGTCAACACATATGTTTCTAACAAATAACATAAGTACGAAGGGCGGGCGCAGCTACAGGCGCGGCCCGAAACGCAGGGAGGCACGGCTTGGCTGGCATCAGGATCAACGGATTGAACAAGTTTTATGGCGATACGCAGGCGCTCTTTGATGTCAGTCTGGATATCGCTGATGGTGAATTCGTCGTCTTTGTCGGCCCTTCGGGCTGCGGGAAGTCAACGCTCCTGCGCTGTCTGGCGGGGCTCGAGGCTGCGGATGCAGGCGCCATTAGTATTGACGGGCGCGATGTGACCCATGCCGAACCGGTGGACCGCGATCTGGCCATGGTGTTTCAGTCCTACGCGCTTTATCCGCACATGAGCGTGCGCGCCAACATGGATTTCGGCATGAAGGTGAACGGCCTCGCCGCCGATGCGCGCGAAAAGCGTATCGTTGAAGCGGCCCGCATTCTCCAGCTGGAAGACTACCTCGACCGCAAACCCTCGCAGTTGTCCGGCGGTCAGCGCCAGCGCGTCGCCATTGGCCGCGCCATCGTCAAGGACCCCAAGGTGTTCCTGTTTGACGAGCCGTTGTCGAACCTTGACGCCAAGCTCCGCGTGCAGATGCGGGTTGAGCTTGAGGGCCTGCATAAACAGCTTGCCGCCACCATGATCTACGTCACCCACGACCAGGTCGAAGCGATGACCATGGCCGACAAGATCGTCGTGCTGAACGGGGGGCGCGTGGAACAGGTCGGCACCCCGATGGAGCTCTATCACACCCCTAACTCCCGTTTTGTGGCCGAGTTCATCGGCTCGCCCGCAATGAACGTCTTTGTTCCTGGCGCGGGGCTTGGCGATCTGGTCCTTGATCCCGCAGCCGCCTTCATCGGCTGCCGTCCCGAGCATTTTGAACTGGTCGCGCGGGGGACGGGTCACGCGGATGCCACCGTAAAGGTCAAGGAACAACTGGGCGGTGAAAGCCTGCTTTATCTGGGCATGGATGGCGGTACTGATGTGGTCGCCCGTGTGGATGGAGACGACGTGACAGACGTCGGTCAGAACATCGGCCTGCGCATTCCCGAAAACCGCCTGCACCAGTTCGATACGTCAGGCCGTGCGCTGCAATGAGCCTGCGATGACGTCACCCCCTACCTCCAAGGACACCGCGCCGGGCCTGCTTGACAGCATAGATCTTGTCATCTTCGACTTTGACGGGGTGATTGCCGACAGTGAGGTGATCTCCCTATCCACGCTGCATCGCGCGCTGGCCGATTTCGGGATCTACATGAGCCTGAGCGCGGTGCGCGAGAGGTTTCTGGGCACCTCGATGAGGACGATCCTCAGGCAGGTCAGAATCCTGAATCCGGCCTGCTCCACAGCGGAGTTCGCTGATCGTTGGCAAAACATGCTGTTTGAGCAGTTTCGGCGCGATCTTGCACCGGTCCCGGGGATCGTGCCTCTTATCGACAGGCTGCAGGACGCGCAAATCCGCTATTGCATCGGCTCCAGCAGTTCGTTCGAACGCCTCGGCATTGCCCTTGATGCGATGGCGCTGACCAGCCGCTTCCGCCATGTCTTCAACGCCGAACAGGTCGTTCGGGGCAAGCCCGCCCCCGATCTTTTTCTGCATGCCGCCCAGCAGTTGGGCACCGCCCCAACGCGCTGCCTGGTGATCGAGGATTCCCCCTTTGGCGTGCGGGCCGCAAAAGCCGCAGGGATGCGCTGCGCCGGGTTTGTCGGCGGTGTCCATATGGCTGGGATCCGCGATGATCATGCGGCCAGACTCAGGGCCGCAGGCGCTGATCTGATCCTCGACAGCTTTGCGCCCGTCGCGCCAGAAACCCTTGCACATGGGCAGGTGCTGGGAAATCCTGTTTCCGGCGAGACTGAGGAACGTGCCACCCGATGAGCTACCTTGGAATTGATCCCGGCACAGCCGGTTCGCGGGTCTTTCTTGCTGTCGAAACGGGCAAAGTGATCGGTTTGATCGAGTAGAGTTTTGCCACGCCCAGGCAGGGGAGGCTGACTTCACCGCCACCCGCCAGGCCCTCGCCGCAGCAATTGAAGGTCGCTGACCTGATGCTTTCCGGAACCGGCAGCGAGACGATCATAGTCGATGGACCGGGTCAATGACGCTCCAGGGTGTTTGGCTGGCGATACTGTTCAGGAGGGTTTCGCTCGCGCACCGGCGGCGGACAGAGGTTACACGGATCAAGGCTTGAGCTATCGGGTCCGCCGGTTCCACAAGTTCGACCAAAGCCGACCGTCAACGCATGTCTTTCAGGTGTCGGTCATGCGGGGTCGAAACAGACCATCTGCGCGTGCAATTACATTTCCGCTTGTTGCAAAGGGCGGTCATCGGAGTGCCTCTTTCACGGACCGGCGATACGTTCGACCGATGGGAAGTTCACGTCCGTCCAGCAAGACAACAACAGGCGCCCCGTTGCGGTACCGAAAAGCCGCTACGGCAGCCCGAGCCACCCACCATGAGCGGTGAATCCGAACCCCGTAGTCGCCAAGATCATCCGCCGCGTCATGAAGCGTTGTTCTCAGCAGTGTTTGGCCGAGTTCTGTTTCGGCCCTGACATAGTGATCCTGCGCGTGCAGCAAGATCAGGTCTCTGCCCAGGTGACCCGGCAGCTGATCGAGCCAGGCAGGCTCCGGGATCGGCGTGGCGCGCGACACCGGCCCCACTTCGCGTGTGGCGACGGCCTCGGACAGGGCGGCAACAGCGAAACAGATCACCGCCACATAAGGCAGAAGTTCCAGCGCATCCGTCCAGAACGGTGTCGCGAAAACGGCCACATGAAAGCCTGCGAGCCAAGCCGTCACCGGAAGACTCGCGGCTGCGGCGCCGATCCCCAGGCTCACGGGCGCGCTGATGCCGTAGCCTTCCGCACCTGTGGTGACTGTAAAGGAAACCAGATAGCCAAGCCAGAAAGTCGTGCCGACGGCGAACATCCAGTAGGCGGTGCGCGCCAACATCGGCAGCGTGTCATAGGTGCCGAATGGACCTGTCAGGCCGATCACGAAACCCGCGCCCAAGAGCCCTGCCCAGAACCGTCTGTGCCGTGCCAGAACCTGCGCTTCGGCTATGGTTTCTGCGACAACCGTGTCGTTCGCGACCTTTCCCATGTCGTTGACGCCAGACCCATTTCCTTCGCTCTCTCCGAAAGCTAGCAGGTCGACAGACCACCAGCAACGCGAGGAGCCAAAAATGCCGCTTACCCTCAAAGACAAAACAGGAACCGTTCACCATCGTGCATCGCGCCACTAGGCCTTTCAGCATCGCCGATCCCCGTATGGGGCCATCTCACCACAATTTCAGATGACACCTCGTTGCGGCTAAATCACCAATCAAGGAGACCATCTTGCCCGCTCATTACCTTTACCTCATCGCTTCTGTCATCGCCGAAGCCATCGGGTATTCCGCGTTGAATGCCAGCGCGCAGTTCACGAAGTTCTGGCCCTCACTGCTGGTGATCGCGGGGCTTGGGGGCTCTTTCTACTTCCTGACACTGGCGCTGAAATACATGCCGCTTGGCATCACATACGCGCTGGCGTCCGGCCTTGGCATCATTGTGGTCGCCCTGGCGGGCATCGTCATCTTCGGACAGCGGCTGGACTTGGCTGCGGGCATCGGACTTGGGCTCATCATCGCTGGAATAGTCGTCATAAATGCCTTGTCGGATTTTGCTGTGCACTAGGAATGATCTCCATGCGCAGTGTCGGGGCACAGAGCCTTGATCGGTGGCGGTGCGGAAAACCCTTTCCTTTTTGATCGTTCATAGCGCTCCGCCTGTGCGATTGGTCCTGAACCTTGGTCCGCAAACCGGCCACTTGGCGAAGGCGGGGAGGGATGCAATTCGACAGGGGCGGCGGCCTGCAGGCGCAACCTGACGCACGACCGGGTCCAATTGGATTGCTCTCTAATTCTTCAGACCGGCTATCAACTGCTGGAATTTTTCGCCCTGCACTGTGACGTGACCGCGAAGAGCACTCGCCGCAAGCTCGGCATCGCCGACTCGGAGTGCCTGAATGATCGTTTCGTGTTCAGCGAGCGATTGTGCCATACGCCCTCGAAAGCGCAACTGAACGCGGCGATAGGGCTTCAGCCGATTCTGGAGGCGCAAGGCTTCGTTCTGCAAGTAGGAGTTGGTTGCACCGCGATAAATCTCCCGGTGGAAAGTTTCGTTTTCCACGTAGTATTCTCCCGCGTCTTCGTTTTGGATCGCGATTTTACACCGTTCGTTTGCGGCCGCGAGCCGTTCCAGACCGGCGTCAGTCATCCGTGCGGCTGCAAAGCGACCACACGCAGCCTCCAGTTCCGCCATGGTTTCGAACATTTCAAGCAATTCCACCGGTCCAGGTTGTCGCACGAAAACGCCGCGGCGCGGTATCTGTTTGGCCATTCCAGACAAGACAAGCCTTTGTAGAGCCTCTCGAATTGGGGTTCGAGAAACGTTGAAATGCTCTGCCAGCTTGATCTCATCAAGTCGCTGGCCGTCCACATATTCCCCTTGGAATACAAGTTGCTCCAGCGTGTCGGCGATTTGTTCTGCGCGCTTCAGTTCCATGCAAGTATGGATACTATGGAGCTTTATAAAAACGCAAGATTTAATATCTTGTATACAAAAATATTGACTATGGATGCAGTGAAGGTAAGTATGGCGTATTGCCGCACCAGAGAAGAGGCGGCGCACAAATGGGAGGAAACCATGAAAACAAAGTTTCTAACGACCGTCGCAATGGTCGCGACACTGGGCCTGGCATCTGCCGCAACCGCCACAGAGCTTCGCCTGTCGCATCAGTGGTCGAACCAGGACATCCGCCATCAGGTCGCTCAAATCGTGGCAGATGGTGTTGCCGAAGCAGACGTTGATCTGGAGATCAAGATTTTTGCCTCGAAATCTCTCTTTAAACCGCGCGAGCAGTACCGCCCGCTCAGCCGTGGTCAGTTGGATATGACCGTTCTGCCGCTCAGCTATGCAGGTGGCCAGCAACCAGCATTCAACCTCACCCTGATGCCGGGCCTGGTAAAGAACCATGACCACGCAGCGCGGCTGAGCAACTCACCCTACATGCAAGCGCTTGAAGAGAAGATGGCCGAAGACGACGTGATGGTGCTTGTTCATGGCTATCTGGCCGGCGGATTTGTCGGCAAAGACAAATGTATCACAAAGCCCGAAGATGTTGCGGGCTTGCAGACCCGCGCTGCCGGTAAAGCGTTCGAGCAGATGTTGGCCGGCGCTGATGCGTCCATCACATCGATGGCGTCGTCAGAAATCTACAACGCGATGCAAACCGGGATTCTGAACGCTGCGAACACGTCCTCGTCTTCCTTCGTATCATATCGCATCTACGAACAGGTGTCTTGCTACACACCTGCGACCGAAGACGTGGCGCTGTGGTTCATGTACCAGCCGCTACTCATGAACAAGTCGACGTTCGAAGGGCTGACAGCCGAGCAGCAAGAGGCACTCCTGGCCGCATCTGAAAAGGCCGAGGCATATTACCTTGCAGAAGCAAAGAAGCAGGACGCCGCTTCCGTTGCCGTGTTCGAAGAAGCGGGTGTCGAGATTGCGCAAATGTCTCCTGAAGACTTTGCAAAGTGGCGCGCGCTGGCCCAAGACACGTCCTACAAATTGTTCGTGGAGGACGTGCCGGACGGCCAGGCATTGCTGGATATGGCGCTGGCAGTCGAATAATCGCTGCGGGGCGGCTGCCGAAGGTGCAGCCGCCCACCTCTCCCAAATGAATCAAGACCTTGGAAGGAAAGCTGACATGGCTGGCCAAAGCTCAGCTGTTGCGTCGCGCACGGGAAACAATCTCTTTTTGCGCGGTGTTGCGGCACTCTCAACGCTCGCCGGATGGTGCTCCGCGGCCATGATCGTCGCTGCCGTTGCAATCACCTGCCAAATGATCTTTGTGCGGTTTGTTCTGAATCAATCCACAATCTGGCAGACCGAAGCGGTGGTCTATCTTGCGATCGCGGCAACCCTGGTCGGACTGCCTTATGTGCAAAGGCTGCGGGGGCATGTCAATGTGGATCTTATCCCGCTGTCCCTGCCCAAAAAGGCGCGATATTACATGTGCCTTCTGACGCTTTCGCTGTCGATTGCGATGGTCGCGGTGCTGCTTTTCTACGGCTATGAGCATTGGCATCTGACATATGAGCGCAACTGGAAATCTGACACGGTCTGGGGCGTTCGGCTGTGGATCCCCTATCTCGCACTCCCGGTTGGGTTTGGGCTTTTTCTGTTGCAACTGGTTGCTGACCTGGTCGCCGTTATCCTGAAAGTCGACGCCCCCTTTGGCCTGGAGGATGTGTAATGGATCCGTTGCTGCTAGGCGCAATCGTCGCTGTTGCCACCATACTTGTTCTGTTTTCGGGCGTGTCAGTTGCGTTAGGGCTGATGATCGTCTCGACGGGGTTCCTGCTGATCTTTGACGGCATGCGTTCGCTTGAGCTGTTGCCTGAAATTCTTTTCGGCAAGCTCGACAACTTCGCGCTGCTTTCGATCCCCATGTTCATCATCATGGGCGCGTCCATCGCGTCGACCCGGGCGGGCGCTGACCTTTACGAGGCGTTGGAGCGGTGGTTGACGCGGGTGCCTGGGGGCCTGGTGATCTCCAATCTGGGGGCCTGTGCGCTGTTCTCGGCCATGTCCGGGTCAAGTCCCGCAACCTGTGCAGCCATCGGCAAGATGGGTATTCCCGAAATGCGCAAACGCGGATACCCCGATGGGGTTGCAGCAGGCTCCATCGCCGCGGGCGGCACATTGGGCATTCTCATCCCGCCGTCGGTGACGATGATCGTTTACGGCATCGCGACAGAGACCTCGATCGGTCGGCTGTTCCTGGCGGGTGTGATCCCGGGCCTGCTCTTGGTCGGGCTGTTTATGGTTTGGTCGCTCTATTCCACCTGGAAATCCGGCGATCAGAACTTGCTGTCATCGCGGGTCTATAGCTGGAAGGAAAAATTCGAAATCCTGCCCCGCGTCCTGCCGTTCATCGCCATTATCATCGGTGTGCTTTACGCCATGTATGGCGGTATCGCGACACCGTCCGAGACAGCCGCTGTCGGTGCGCTTTTGTGTCTGTTGATCGCGGTCATCATCTACAGGCTCTGGAACCCGAAAGATCTCTGGATGGTGCTGCGCGACAGCACAAAAGAGAGCGTGATGATCCTGTTCATCATTGGCGCTGCAGGTGTGTTCTCCTACATGCTGTCGAGCCTTTTCATCACGCAGGCCATTGCCGAATGGATCGGCACGCTGGATGTGAACCGCTGGGTGCTCATGGGCTTTGTCATGTTGTTCCTGCTGGTTGCCGGTTTCTTTCTGCCCCCTGTTGCGGTGATCCTGATGGCCGCGCCGATCCTGCTGCCGATCATAACGACGGCCGGGTTTGATCCGATCTGGTTTGCCGTCGTCCTGACGATCAACATGGAAATTGGTTTGATTTCACCGCCCGTGGGTTTGAACCTCTACGTGATCAATGGTATTGCGCCGGACATATCGCTCAAGACGATCCTCAAGGGCTCACTGCCATTTGTCGCCTGTATGGTCATTGCAATCATCCTGCTTTGCTTCTTTCCTGGTCTGGCGACCTGGTTGCCGGACGCTGTCATGGGGGAGGCGATATGAGCTACTTCGGTGAACTGATCTCGACCGTATTCGAGCGCCGCTATCGCAAGGCGTTGTCGGATGAAGTCGACGGCAGAACAACGTCGGACCTGTGCGAAGCTCTCTTGAGCAGCCACGGCGAAGTGTCCGGGGGCACCCTGGCACGCAACATCCTGGATCGCTATGCCGGCATGGATGCGGAGGAGAAGACGGCGTTCTTCGAATTTATGACGCACGAGCTGGAAATCGATCCGGATGTCGTCCTTACAACACTCCAGGCCTACCGGGACAACCCCGGCAAAGCTTCGTACCGCGCATTCGCCGCTGCCTGTGAGCCGCGACGCCAGGAGCTCGCCCGACGTCTGAACCAAGTGCCCGGTGCGACCGGACAGCTTGTATCGATGCGCAAGGATCTCTTGGGCAAAATGAAAGAACGACCGGACCTTGAACCGCTGGATGTGGATTTTAAACACCTGTTCTCATCCTGGTTCAATCGTGGCTTTTTGGTCTTGCGTCCCATCAACTGGGAAAGCCCTGCAGATATCCTCGAAAAGATCATTGCCTATGAGGCGGTGCACGCCATCGACAGCTGGGATGACCTCAGGCGGCGTCTGAAGCCAGGTGACCGGCGGTGCTTTGGCTTTTTTCATCCGGCAATGGCTGACGAGCCGCTGATCTTCGTTGAAGTCGCCTTGACCCAAGGCATCCCGACTTCGGTACAAGGCCTGCTGGCAGATGATCGCAGGGCCATCGAGGCCGAAGAGGCCGACACTGCCGTGTTCTATTCGATCTCCAACTGCCAAGCCGGGTTGGCCGGGATGTCATTCGGTAATTCGCTTATAAAGCAAGTTGTGTCAGATCTGTCGAAAGATCTGCCGGGGCTCGAGACCTTCGTGACATTGTCGCCGATCCCGGGTCTCAACCGCTGGCTTGATGGAACCGGGCCCGAGGCTTTGAAATCCGCGGACGATCAGGCCTTAGCGGCGCATTACCTTTTGGAGGCAAAGCGGTCAGATGGTATGCCCTATGATCCCGTTGCGCGGTTTCATCTTGGCAACGGGGCCCTGGTTCACGCGGTCCACACGGACGCGGATGTATCGGAGAACGGGCGCAGGCAATCCAACGGAACGATGGTCAACTATCTCTATGACCTGACCCAGATTTCGCAAAATCACGAACGTTTTGTGGGCGAAAAGACGGTCGTCGCATCAGACGCGGTTAAGGCTCTCAGCGCGTCGGTGCTGCAAAACGCCTAGGAGTTTGAAGATGCCAAATCCTCTTTACGATACCCTCTTTGGTCAACATAAAGGCAAGACGACGCCGTTCCTGCAAATGGCAGATGGTTCGGTTGTGACCCATGACACCTATCTTCAAATGTCAGCGCAATATGCGCATCTGTTCACCGAATGGGGTGTGAGACCCGGAGATCGCGTTGCGGTCCAAATCGAAAAGTCGCCCCAGGCCCTGGCGGTCTATGCCGCATGCGTGCAGGCGGGCTTTGTTTTTTTGCCATTGAACACGGCCTACACCGCGGACGAAGTTTCATATTTCGCTGAAAACAGCGGGGCCCGCGTGATCCTGTGCGATGCCAAGCGTTCTGATGCGCTGGCCCCGGTTGCCGCCGCCTGTGGCGCGAGGCTTGAGACCTTAAACGCAGATGGTAGTGGCAGTTTTGCCATGCAGGCCGATAAAATGCCCGCTGCGTTTCCCACGGTTGACCGCAGCGTAGATGATCTGGCCGCCTTTCTTTACACGTCTGGAACAACAGGGCGCTCCAAGGGGGCGATGCTGACCCAGGGCAATCTTCTGTCAAACTGCCTGACCTTGACAGAGGAATGGCGGTTCACGGCCGACGATGCGCTTTTGCACGCGCTGCCCATCTTCCATACACACGGTCTGTTCGTTGCGACAAACATCGCGCTTCTGGCAGGCAGCAAGATCTTGTTCCTACCCCGGTTTGATCTGGATGTGATGCTGGAACTCATGGCGCAGGCCACCACGATGATGGGCGTGCCCACGTTCTACACGCGGCTTCTGGGGGACGCGCGCTTTACGAAACAATTGACCCGGCACATGCGTCTGTTTGTGTCCGGCAGCGCGCCGCTGCTTGCTGAAACGCATCTCCAGTTCGAAGAGCGTACCGGCCACCGCATCCTTGAACGTTACGGCATGACAGAAACCAACATGAACACCTCGAACCCCTATGACGGAGAACGCCGTGCCGGCACGGTGGGCTTTCCGTTGCCGGGCGTCGAAATCAAGATCACCGACAGCCGAACCGGAGAAAGCCTGCCTCAGGGCGAGATTGGTGAGATCGAGGTCAGGGGTCCCAATGTCTTCAAGGGCTACTGGCAGATGCCGGAAAAGACGGCCGAGGAATTGCGGGAGAACGGGTTCTTCATCACCGGAGATCTTGGGCAGATTGACGAAGATGGCTACCTCAGTATCGTCGGGCGGAACAAGGATCTTATCATTTCAGGGGGCTACAACATCTACCCCAAGGAAATCGAGCTGCTGCTTGATGCGCAGCCGGGCGTTTTGGAAAGCGCGGTCATTGGCGTGCCACATCCGGACTTTGGCGAAACCGTTCTCGGCATATTAGTCGCGGAGCGGCAGGCCATCCTCGATCTGGATGCGATCAAGGCAAATATCGGTGGGTCACTGGCAAAGTTCAAGCATCCCCAAAGGCTCGTTGTTCTGCCTGAACTGCCGCGAAACACGATGGGCAAGGTTCAAAAGAAGGAACTTCGTGAACACTACAAAGACATGTTTCTGCACGCTTAGCGTGCGATCCTTGCCACGTTGCCGGTGATAGATGGTGTGGAGCAAATCCCAAGCTGACCCTGACCGAAAAGGGTCACGCTTTCCTGTCAAACGAGATCACGCACGATCCCAGTTCCCAACCCGAAGACCAGCCCGCTTTGCGCAATGAACACGACCAACCCATCGAGTTCTGGTCGTTCAGCAACGATAAAGACGACGCAGGCCATGACAATGCTGCGACGTCAGACAGGGAGGAAGACAAATGATGAAAACCGCAAAATAGTTCAGGATCTTCGCTCACTATACCTACCAAGGCCTGAAAAACGAAAGGAACTGTTGCATCACCCCTCGTGAACACGAGATGTGGTATGGCACTCTGGCAATTCCATTCCGGAGAGGGCAGCTGGAAAACGCAACGCAACAGTCCCTGCTAACCTCACGGCTTGTGCCGAGCATCGAGAGTTCTGCGTAGATCGAGGCCCTTTTCGCGACGATTGGCGACTGCCGCGATGATCCCTTTGGTAATTGCTATTGTTGATGTTGCTGTAGTTGGAACAGATTTCCTCGTGGCATTTGCGTAGAACACTACATTGGAAAACGTCGTCAGCGAACCGGTAGGTCGATCCGTGATGCAACGGATCTGAGGCCCTCTTTGATGGGCAAGTTCCGCTACTTCGAGCGTGGCTTCAGAGTCGTTGGGCATCGAGCAAGAGATCAGAAACGTCGTTCTCGTTGCCGCGCACGATTGTCCTTATCGCGGCATCTTGTTTCCCCAGCAGTCGGGCCCAGGGCCGTAAAGCAGTACGCCGATGACATTCACTCTGCAGCGAAGGTCAACTCGTGCCAGACCAGACCTTCGCAAAAAGCGCGGCGCATGCTGAGAAAGAGCCCATTTTTACCGATCCTAAGTTTTGTGCGGGTGTTCGCTTCGACTGTCGAACGAACCCTCCTGGGAGCGCATACTTCAGGAGGTCGCGTCTTTCAGGTATTCCTCAGCATAATCGCCAAGCCTGTCCAAGAACTGCGATCCCCCGATCCCGGTAAGCGACCTTTCCATTGATGCTTTCCGTGCTTCACTGAACTCCCAGGCTTTATCAAAAGTAACGGCATTCTGAGCATTCACGCTGGTATCTCCGGTGCCTAGATCAAGAGTTTTATAGATCTTGTCATAATTGAAAGCGTGCACGCTGGCGAAAACCTGAAGGTTCAGCTCGATTTCTCCGCGATTATACGCATCCGTCCACTTGGCCAGCAGATCGCTGCGCATGGTTTCCACCTCTTCATCGGTCATTTTCGCGACAGGACCCGTGGGCTTTTTCGTGCCATCAGATAGCTTTGCAAACTCATCACTCTGCGACATTTCGATTGCCCGTTGTGTCGACTTCACCTGACCCTCGACTAGGTTGTTGATGGCGTATTCCGCAAGCTCCGCATCCGTCATCTCAAGGAACTTCTCACCGATCAGGAACGAACTGCCTTTCAGGTTGGACGGGTCCAGGGTGGCAAACTCTGACCGAACAGCAAAGCTGGTTTTAAAATTTTCAGCGCTCCGTGTTTCCTTGGAAAGGCTCATCCTTTCCCCGATCGTGAAATCGCTGTGCTTGACGCTCTGCGGCAGCGGGCGCCCGATGTCCTCTTCGGCCATCTGACGGTAGGTTGTGTTGATGGTTTTCAACTCATTGCCGATAAGAGATCGGATATTGTCGAGAATTCTCTGAGTGGACTCCGACAACGCCACTGGAGCGGCCTGCGCCATGCGCGGGTCAGAATAGGTGCCGATCATATCCGTCTGTGTCGCAGGTGTAAAATAGCTGGCGGGCCTGGCGGGAAAAGCAGATTGGTGAGCTTTGGCCGCCCCTTGGAAAAGCGACACCGCATAAGAATTTACTGACTGATTAACCTGCATAACACACCTCTTATGATGGTCGGCTTTTGAAAACCGGACTGCACCCCTATGGAAGGTAGCCGAGCAAGTACTAAGAATGAATGAACCCCTCTACTTCAAGATCTTTCTGTTGTTCGCTTTTTCAAGAGACACGACCAAAGCTGATCGGCATTTTTCGAATTCACGAGGTTGATGCGACGCGGTCGTTGGCATAGCCGCAGCGAAGTAGCGCTTTGCCCTGTTCTGCCGCTTTTATACATCCCGCGATGATGAGCCGGTCTGGGTCAGAAACGCCTGACGTTTGGGCCAGTATTGACTGACAGACACGCGCGGCTGGATTCAGAAAAAAAACCGCTGCGCCGAGGCAAATGTACGCAACGTTCCACAAAGGAGAAGATCAATCCGTTCAAATAGATAAGAGCCGATTTGCCCTCACTTCGCCGCCTAACTTTGATCCGGTCCCAGAAAACGTCCTTGTTCCCGGTCAGCGTTTTCCGTTAGTTTTTTCGGCTGGAAAGGGGCGGAAACGCATGAAAACATCAAAGTTCACGAGCACATACAAAGCCTTCATCCTCCAAGCAGGTCGAAGAAGGGGCGACAGGGTCGGGAGCATCGGAATCTAAAGTCCGACGAGATCACGGTTCAGCTTCCGCGCAGCAGTCTCGTGTAAATCCGCCATGCGCGGCGAAAAACGGTAAGAATTTCGCCGAGGATAACGACCCAAAGCGTCAAATGCAGGATCAACATCGCGTCAACCCACACCGATAGAACCGCACCGGTGACAGCAGCGAAGGTGACGGCTGCCATGCGATGCTGCTTGGCCATGGGTCCTGCATAGTCGGCGTTCTGGCCGAGTGACACCCCAAAGGCCCGCAGATAGGCGATAAATACCGCCAGAACAGCAGCAGCCCAGCCCACCGTGGGCGCACCCGCTCCAATGCCAACGCCGACCAAAATCAGAATATCAGCCGGCCGATCCGGCACTTCGTTCCAGAACGGGCCAGTGGCGGTTGCCTGACCTGCTTCCACTGCGACCATGCCGTCGAAAAGATTGCACAACAACCGCAGCTGGACGAAGAGACCGGCAGCAACAAGAAAGGCGATGCGCAGCGCCCCCTCCGACCAGGCGACACCGGCAAAACACAGTCCCGATAGTGCAGCGAAGACGACGCTCGCCGCCGAGATCTGGTTGGGTGTGACATTCGCGTCTGCCAGCCGACGTGTGATGACCTGCGCCCACCCTGTACTGCGACTGTTGAGGGGGCGGCGGTTTTTGAGCTCAACCATCAGAAGACCTCTGTCTGAGATAGCAGTAGGTGAAGATGTAGACCCTCGACACCAGAAGGGGAACGGCCACCGTTGCGGTGCGCTCCGGCGTACCAGCCGCTGCATGTATCACAACCAAGACCGTGGCGGAAAACAAAAGCGACGCGCCGGCTGCCAGCGCCCAGTGTGGCAGGCTTCTGCGCAGGCGGTCTGCGATCGTCTTGAGCAGGCTGTCAGAATGCCCGACAGCAGCCCTTGCAGCACGCCGGCCTGCAAGCTTTCCGCCATCGGGTGTGCACGGTTCGCGAAGATGGCCCAACTGCCCATCAGTGCCGCTCCCATGGCAACATGAGGCCAGGTCTGCGCGGCCAGAAGGCGGATCATGTCCACCAGTATCGCGTCAGGTGAAAGAAGATCGGCGCGGAGAACACGACGGAATCGAGCCGGTCGATAAAGCCTCCATGCCCGGCAATCGCATGCCCCCAATCCTTCACCCCCCGGTCGCGCTTGATTGCTGACATCACAAGGCCACCGAGAAAACCCATAAGCGCGATCACAAGGGCCATGATCCCCGCCTGCACCGGCGTAAAGGGGGTGATCCAGTAGAGCGACGCCCCGATCAGCGTGGCCGATGCCACGCCACCGACAAACCCTTCAACCGTTTTAGACGGCGACAGGCGCGGCGCGATCTTGTGTCGCCCGATCAGTTTGCCCCAGACGTATTGCAACACATCCGAAAGCTGCACAACGACGATCAGGAAGGCGATCAGCAGCACACCGCGGCCTTCAAAGCCATCAATTTCCAGGGTCAGGAGTGCCGGGACGTGGCTGGCGCAGAAGACGCAGATCATGAGGGCCCATTGCACCTCGGCCACCCGTATCAGGAAATCCTCGGCCTCACCGCGCAAGGCGGAGATGATTGGCGCCAGTAGGAAACAGTAAACCGGTATGAAGATCGAGTAGATCCCGTATTCCCCGGCCCAAACCAGCCAGTACTGGAACGGGATCGCGACGAAAAAGCTGAGGACGAGGGTCCAGTGATCCGCCCGGCGCGCATTAGTCAGGGTGACGAATTCCCGCAGGGCGGCAAAGCTGCACAGCGCAAAAAGGATCACGACACCGGTGCGGCCCGCCAGAAACGCGATGCTGATCAGGATCACCATGCCCCACCATGCGCGGATGCGGGCCGTCAGGTTCTCGATCGCCGCGTTTTCGCCGTTCGGGGAATACGCCCTCTCCAGAAGGCTACCAATCAGGCTCGCCGCAACCAGCAATGCCACGATCCCGAGGAGAAGAGTGACCAGATCCGGGATCATACATCGTCTCGCGACAATTCGAGAAGCGCGTTGCGTGTCCGATCCAGAAAGGCGTCTTTGGCATCCCCGTCAAGCCGCTGTGGCGCCCCGAAGGTCACCTTGCACAGAAGCGGCACAGGTACCACTTCGCCCTTGGGCATCACACGATTGAGGTTCTCGATCCAGACAGGCACAAAATCGACCTCGGGACGCGCGCGTGCCAAATGGTAGAGCCCCGTCTTGAAGGGCAAAAGCCTCTCATCGGTCAGGTTGCGCGTACCTTCCGGAAAGATGATAAGCGACGATCCCTCGTCGAGCGCCTCGGCCATCTGTGCCACCGGAGCTTCCTTCGGGCTACTACCAGTGCGGTCGATCAGTACAGCGTTGAAGACATGTCGACCGATGAAGCTCTTGAGCTTGGTTGCCAGCCAGTAATCAGCCCCTGCCACAGGTCGCACACGATCCCGCAGGCGGCGTGGCAAAACGGCCCAGATCAGGACAAAATCGCCGTTGCTGGCATGATTGGCATAGTAGACCCGCTGCCCGGGCACCGGTTCCACACCTTGCCACTCGGCGCGGACAGCGGTGATGAGACGCGCGAATAGTTCGATTGAGCTGGCCAGAAAGCGCGCCGCAACGCGGGTCGGAAAGGGAGTGCCAGACGTCATGGTGCCTATGCTAACTACGTGGTGCGGCGAAGAAAAGGCTTCCACCAAACAAACCTCGGCGGATGGCAAAGAGCGCATCGGGCGCACATCGAAGATGGGCCAGCGTGACCTGCGACGCCTTCTTATCATTGGTGCAGCGTCTGTCGCACGCTGGGCTATTCGGCAGGGCACGGATCAGGACGGTTGGCTCGGGCAGATGCTGGCCCGCAAACCAAGGATGCTCGTAGCCGTAGCTTTGGCCAACAAGATGGCTCGAACCGCCTGGGCTTTGATGACGAAGAACGAGAACTACAAGAATCCGGCACTTGTCTGACCCCTCGGGGTGGCTTTTGCCGGTCATGTGAGAAGGACAGAGGTAAAGTAGGGACAAACGGTCAACGAGACGGGATCGGGAAAACCAGGCTGCAGGCCGTGCGCCTTTGAGCGCGCGTATCCGAGTTGGACCTGATCCGCGCATCTCCATACGGGCCCGTGGCGTGTTTGAGCCACATTCAGAGGCCCAACACACGACAGCACCTGACCACATGCTCATACACGCCAAAAACTTCTTGCATTCACCGGGGCGTCCACACACGGCCTGTTGGCTGACCGCGGGTCGTGGCCTTGCTGGGGTTACGCTCGCGGTGCGTAAATCAGCGGCAAGGTCAAGGAGGACCGAATGGGCCGTGCAGGCCAAGTCAAACCCGTTGGAACCGGCATCAGCAACAACTTCTGTTGTGCTGGAACAGCACAGGCACTTGGCAAGTGCCCGATACCAACTGGAAGACTGCAGTGAAATTAGGTCTTGCCAAAACCGGTTTCGGTCATCAGCGTAAGGCTTAGGGAGAGACTCTTGACTGCAAATGCTGAACCATTATCGAATGATCGGGTCGCGATGCGGGTTACGATTTGCGACATGGCTGACGCGTTGGGATTAACCAAATCCACAGTTTCGCGCGCGCTGAACGGCTATCCGGACATCTCTGCGGCGACGCGGCTTCGCGTCAAACGGATGGCAGAGAAACTCAACTACCAACCGCTCAGTCATGCCCAGGCAATCAAGACGGGGCGCACGCGGTCGCTTGGACTTGTCCTGCAACTTTCAGACCATGATGCGCAACGACCTTTTCTGGCGGAATTTCTTGCAGGTCTGTCTGCAGGCGCCAGCATGGAGAACCACACGCTAACAGTTGCCTCGGCGGATAACGACACACACCTGATTGAAACGTTCCGGAATCTGTTGCGGGACGGGAAAGCTGACGGTTTCGTACTGCCAAGGGTGATGGTGGACGATCTGCGGGTTAACATGTTCCGCGACGCCAACGTCCCCTTCGTTTTGTATGGGCGACAGGACAACGCTGCCGGATGTGCCTGGTTTGATGTCCGCGGTGAAGATGCAATGCGTGACGCTGTGCTGCACCTTGCAGGCCTTGGGCATCGTCGTATCGGGTTTATCAATGGCGGGCTGATCTACAGTTATGCCGGATTGCGGCGCAAAGGTTTTATGCGGGGCATGGCAAAGGCAGGCTTAGCTGTCGCACCGGAGCTGGTTCTCGAAAATGCCGTGACCTTTGATTATGGGGTCTTTAAGGGCGCACAGCTTCTTGATTTGGCAAATCCGCCCACGGCAATTGTTTGTGCCGTCGACCGGGTCGCCTTGGGCGTTTACCGGGTTGCGGCTGACCGGGGCCTGCAAATCGGGTCCGATCTTTCTGTGATCGCCTATGACGGCAGTCAGGAGGGGGCGCATGCCCGACCGCCTCTGACGACTTTTTCAGTGGATAACCGTGAGGCGGGTGTCAGGCTCGCCACTCTGCTTATCCGCCGTGTTCGCGGCGAACCGGCAGAGGCGCTCCGAGAAACCGCTGCAGCGACCTTCTCGGAGCGTGGGTCAACGGGGCCCGCAAGACACACGCAATGAACGCAGGATCACAAGTTAAAGTGGGAGTAAGACAATGAAAGTAAATGTAAAAAAACTCATGCGGACAAGCGTGGCTATGGCGCTTGCCCTGTCAGCATCGGTGGTTTCAGCGGAAGAGCTGCGGTTCTGGACAACGGAAGAGCAGCCCGAGCGCCTTGCGCGCCAAGAAGCCATGGCGGCTGATTTCGCGGCTGCGACGGGTCACACGGTGGAGGTGATCCCGGTCTCTGAGAACGATCTTGGCACCCGTGCCACGGCCGCTTTCGCTGCGGGCGATTTGCCGGATGTCATCTATCATACGCTTCAGTATGCAGCGCCTTGGGCCGAAGCAGGTATTCTTGATACCGACGCCGCCACAGACGTTGTTGAGGCGCTGGGCGCTGACACCTTCGCGCCGGGCGCCCTTGCCATGGCGGCCACGGCAGACGGCTATGCGTCGGTGCCCGTGGATGGCTGGACCCAGATGCTTGTCTACCGCGCCGATCTCTTTGCGGAGAAAGGGTTGGAGCCCCCCAATTCCTACGCGAATGTTCTTGCCGCTGTGGAAGCGCTGCACAACCCGCCTGAAATGTATGGGTTCGTTGCAGCGACCAAGATTGACGAGAATTTCATGAGCCAGGTTCTGGAGCATGTGTTCCTCGCGAACGGTGTCTCGCCCGTTGGGCCTGATGGCGTGCAAGAACTGGATGAAGCGGCAACCGTCGAAGTGCTTGAATTCTACAAAGCGATTGCGGAGGCCTCGCCACCGGGTGATTTGTACTGGGATCAGTCTCGCACGCTTTACTTCAGCGGTAATGCGGCGATGATCATCTGGTCGCCTTTCATCCTCGATGAATTGGCTGGTCTGCGGGACAGCGCCCCGCCCACAATCAACGATGATCCGACCTCAACAGATTTGGCGGCTGCGACAGGTATCGTGACCAATTTCGCAGGCCCATCCAACCCGGATGGGGCGGCATGGGGAGACGTCCGCTACTTCGGGATCACGTCTGACGCGGCGACAGATGCGGCGATGGAGTTTGTCGAGTACTCGCTGAACGAAGGCTATGCATCCACACTGGCGATTGCGCCCGAAGGCAAGTTTCCCGTGCGGCGCGGAACGGCGGATAACCCGACAGAGTTTGCAGATCTATGGGCCACGCTGGACGTGGGCGTCGACCGCAAAGCGCCGCTGGGCGATTTGTATGACGCTGCCATGATCGATGAAATCGTGGGCGGGCTCGATGTGGCGAAACGCTGGGGCGTCGCCGAAGGTCAGCTGTCGGCCGCTTCCGCAATCATCAACAGCCAGGTGATCAACCGTCTGGTCCGCGAGTTTATTGACGGGGAGCGGGATGCCTCTGCAACCGTCGCGGAACTCAACAGTGCCATCGCTGCTGTCCAGTAGGTCCTGATAACCAAAGGGGTGTCTGACGCGGGCACCCCTTTCTGCGCAACAACGCCAGTAGAAACCACCATTGCAGGAGGGGCCCCATGGCAGAGCTTCGGCCACCTGTCGGAACCGGACCTTTGGCCAAACGCGAAGCGCGACTGGCCTGGGGTTTGCTGTTTCCCACCCTTGCAGCGGTTGCAATGGTCGTGATCCTGCCATTGCTCGCGATCTTCTGGATCTCTTTCAAACCTGTAGAACTTGGCGATTTGCGCGCGCCCGAGGTCGTGCTGCGCGAGGACATTCGCGGCGATGCCGCAGCCGTGGGGGACATTCCGACGATCCGCTACCGCCTGCGCAATTCCTCTCAGGAACAACCGATCACAGGCGTTACAATGTCAGACATCATCCCCGAGGGGCTTGTCGTTCTGGAACTTGATGAACGCTGTGTGCAATCGGGCCGGGCCCTGGACTGCGATCTGGGGGATTGGGCGCCCGGAACGCGAGAGACATTGACCATCCCTGTCGAGGTCGAGAAAGCCTATCTCGACAACGGTTTGCGCCCTCAAGACAGCCCGGCCACGACGACTGGAACTTCGTCAAATGTGCTGACCAACAGCACCTTCACGCTGGACAACTTTGCCCGGATCTTCAACGGTGACGAATTCATGGAGGTGCTCTGGGTTACGCTGTTCTACACGGTTTTTGGCACCATCGGCGCGCTGCTTGTCGGTCTCTTCGCGGCCCTGCTGCTCAATAAATCCTTCAAGGGGCAGGGCATCCTGCGTGGCCTCTACCTCTTCCCCTATGTCGCCCCGGTAATTGCGGTGGCCTTTGCCTGGCTGATCCTTTTTGATCCGTTCTCCGGATCTGCCAATGCGCTGCTCATCCAGATGGGCGTCACCCAGCAAGCCATCAACTTTTTCGGTGAACGGCCACTGGCCCTTATTATGGTCACCGTCTTTGAGATCTGGCGTTACTTCCCGCTGTCCTTCCTCTTTATCCTCGCGCGCATGCAAAGCATTGATGGCGACATGTATGAGGCGGCGGATATGGATGGGGCCTCCCCATTTCAGCAATTCTGGTATCTCAGTGTGCCGCAACTGTTGGGCATCCTCAGCGTCCTGTTCCTGCTGCGCTTCATTTGGACGTTCAACAAATTCGACGACATCTTCCTGCTGACAGGCGGCAATGCGGGCACGCGGACACTGACAGTCAATGTCTATGAACAGGCCTTTGCAATCTCGAACATCGGCGCAGGTGCCGCTGTTGCGGTTGTCATCTTCGGATGTCTCCTGACGTTTTCTATCTTCTTCCTGAAATACATCAGCCAGGAGGAAGGTTTATGATCCGACGGGGATATCTCACCGGCCCGGTTCTCGGGGCCTTGTGGATGGTCGTTCTGTCCGTGACAGTTGCGGTGTGCATGTCGTTTGCCACCGGTGATCCGTTTCGCCCCGGTATTCTTTTGTCGCTTGCCTGGGGAGCACTGGCCGGAGGGGCGATGGTGTTCGCCGGCGGCGTCAAGCTGGTGCAAATCGGCATCGCTGTGCTGGTCGCTGTCTTGGGGCTTGCAGGTATCGGACCGATGCTGTCGGGCAGCGACGCAGGCTTGGCAGCGCGTCTTTTCGGGGCGGTTGCACTTGCCGCCGCGTTTGCGATGTCGCTTGCACCCATTCTGGATGAGGTCGTACCCGGTGTGCTGACGCGCCATGAATTTGAAGGCGCTGTGATCCGGTTCCTGACCGGGTTTGGCTATATCTTCTTCACTGCGATCGTGCTGATCCCGTTTTATGTGATGGTGATGACCAGCTTGAAGAACCAGTCAGAATTGATGCAGAACCCGCTCGACTTCTCCGTCGATGTCGGGCGTGGGGCAGAGCTCTTCCGATCCTACAATGAGTTGTTCACCCAGTTTAATTTCGGCACTTACCTGCTCAACTCGTTCTTCATATCAGTGCTGACCGTCTTTATCACACTCGTCTTCGCGATCCCGGGGGCCTATGCCATCGCGCGCCTGCGTTTCCGGGGGCAAGCGGCATTCTCCCGGTCGATCCTGTTGATTTACATGGTGCCGATGATCGTGCTGGCCCTGCCGATCTACATCGCGTTTTCGATGACCGGATTGCGGAATTCGTTCTGGGGCATCGTGATGATCTATCCGGTCACGACAATCCCGGTGGCGCTCTACATGCTGCAAGGCTATTTTCGCGGCTTACCTGGCGAAGTCGAAGAGGCCGGATTGATGGACGGGCTGTCTCGGCTGGCGGTGATCTGGAAGATCACTTTGCCCTTGTCGCTTCCAGCGTTGGCCTCGGTCTCGCTCTATGTCTTTATGATCGCGTGGAACGAGTTCCTCCTGGCCTTCATGCTGCTCGACGACCCGGCGAAATTCACACTCACGCGCGGCATTGCCGCGCTCAACTCCTCAGAAATCCCCAGACAACACCTGATGGCAGGTTCTGTGATCGCGACGGTGCCGATCATGGCGTTGTTCCTGGGACTGGAACGTTTCATGACAAAGGGCCTGACCGCCGGATCAGTGAAGGGATGAAGATGGATCTGAACGAAAGGGCGCGCCAGATCCTGCGCCAGAATGACAAGGGTGGCTATACGCTGCCGACACACGGGCTTTATCCCTATCAATGGAATTGGGACAGCGCTTTTGCGGCATGGGGCTTCGCGACGTTCGATATCCCGCGGGCGTGGGACGAGTTTGATACCCTGCTGGCCAGCCAATGGGAGACCGGCATGGTGCCTCACATCATCTTTCACGAACCCGACCCAAGTTACTTTCCGGGCCCCGACGTCTGGTCGACCGGGCAAAGCCCCGCAACCTCGGGCATTTCGCAACCTCCCGTGGCTGCGACCATGGCACGGTTGGTCTGGGAGTTGGACAAGGAGGCGGGCCGCGAAAGGCTGGCTGCGATCTATCCCAAGCTCGTTGCATGGCACAGGTGGTGGCATGAGGTAAGATGTGTGTACGGGCCCGCGGCGATTATCCATCCATGGGAAAGCGGCCGCGACAACTGCCCGGACTGGGATATCGGCATGCAGGGGGTCGATGGGTCCAAGGTCGGATCTTATACGCGGCGGGATACCGGCCATGTCGATCCCGCGATGCGGCCCCGAAAGGAGCAATACGATCGCTACATTGCGATGGTCCAGTTTGGCGTAAGCGTCGGCTGGGATCAAAAGCGGATCGTCTCGGAGGGCCCCTTCCTGATGGCGGATCCGGGGATCACCTTTATCCTGTTGCGGGCACATGAAGACCTGATCGTTCTGGGTCGGGCCCTCGGTGAAGACACCGGCGAGATTGTGGCTTGGGCGGAAACCCTGCGCGCTGCCTTGCCGGAGATATGGAACCCCGCCCTCGGCGCTTATGATGCACGCAACCTGCGCGACGGAGCCTTCGCGGGGGTTTTGGGGTCCGGCGCGCTCCTGGCATATCTGGCCGATGCCGGGACGCCGGCGTTGGACGCGCACCTGATGCGTGTGTGGGATGCTGTGACGTACGGGATACCCTCTGCGGATCCGCAAGCCGATATCTTTGACGCCCGCCGCTATTGGCGCGGTCCATCGTGGCCGTTCCTGAACGCGCTGATCGCGGTCGGATTTCGCGACATGGGCCGCCACGACCTTGATGCGCGTTTGCGCCGCGAAACGGCTGAGGCCATCGCCAAAGGCGGGTTTGCAGAATACTTCGACCCGCATGATGCAACACCCTGCGGCGGCAGCGATTTCACCTGGACAGCCGCCATCTGGCTGACCTGGGCGGGTCGTGATGCAAGAGAAGTCCGGGGGGCCGCCTGATGCCGTCAATTACGCTCAAGGCCGTCGAAAAATGGTTTGGCGACGCTCAGGTCATCAAGGGCGTGGATCTTGCCATTGAAGAGGGCGAATTCGTCATTTTTGTCGGCCCGTCCGGCTGCGGCAAATCCACATTGTTGCGGATGATTGCAGGTCTGGAGGAGACCTCTCGTGGGCAGATCCTCATCGGAGACCGCGATGCAACTGCGGAACCGCCCAGCAAACGTGGGCTTGCGATGGTGTTCCAGTCCTACGCGCTCTACCCGCATATGTCTGTCCGCGACAATGTCGGCTTTCCTCTGAAGTCGGCCGGACTTCCGAAGACGGAGATTGACGCCAAGGTCGGCGAAGCCGCACGTGTGCTGAAACTCGATGCCTATATGGATCGTCGCCCCAAGGACCTCTCCGGCGGCCAGCGCCAGCGTGTCGCCATCGGGCGGTCGATTGTGCGTGATCCAACGGCGTTCCTTTTTGATGAACCGCTCTCGAACCTGGACGCGGCATTGCGGGTAGAAATGCGTTATGAAATCGCCAAGCTGCATCAAACCCTCAAATCGACGATGATCTATGTGACCCACGATCAGGTCGAGGCCATGACGCTTGCGGACCGCATCGTCGTGTTGGAATTCGGCAAGGTCGCGCAGGTTGGCAGCCCGAGGCAGCTTTATGAGAAGCCTGCAAACCTATTTGTCGCCCAGTTCATCGGGTCGCCTCGTATGAATGTCGTTGACGCCGCAGCCGCGCCGCAGGTTGATTTGCCGCCAAGGGCATCAGCCTTCGGGGTCCGCCCGGAACATATCACCTTGGTCGATGCCGGTACGGGCAGGATTGATGGTATTGTCGATGTCTTGGAATACCTCGGCGCCGATACCTTTGTCATCGTGTCTTGTGGCGCGATAGGACAGTTAACGGTACGCGTCAGCGGAAGCACGTCCCTGAGACCCGGCGATGCGGTTGGTCTCCGCTTTGAAGACGAGCACATGCATGTTTTTGATGCCAAGGGGCTTTCCCTCAGCGTTCACTCCAGTTGACCGGTTGAGCTGCGTAGGGACAGTCATTCCCGGTTGCACGAGGGGTGCCCTGAAAGCAATGATTGCGCCCGGGCGAAAGGCGCTTTTTTGGCGCTACCATTTCGATGGCACTTCTGTTCGTTTGGCAAAAAAAGGCGTATGGAAAAGCTGCATCATGGCAACCCGATGCGACGCCAAAGTGAACTATGGGCGGCAAGCCTCATATCACTCCGTTTTTGTTGAACGCGCCCTTTGTGGGAATGGCGCGATTCTACCCTACCGGATATCTCCTCTTCGGGTACGCAAGCGTAGTTTTCCGCCCGCAGTCGTAAGCGACACCTAGATGTCTGGACCGCCCCAAATTCTGTTGTGGAAATCCCGCCGCAGCACAGTCATTGCACAGCAAATTCGAAGCTATGATGCCTGCACGTTGCAGGCCCTGTTCCGCTATCGGTTGCCTGACAGCTCCTGGTCTCCCTACAACTCGATTAAAACAGTGCTCTCGGCTCAATGCGACAGCCTGGGCTAAGCTGAGCAGAACAGCATCACGCAGCCTGTGCTTTCTGAGTGGCCTCGCCGGAGTGGTTCGGGATTTGGAAACTGCCTATGTCTGAATTGAGGCTGATTGCTGCTTGTGCAAGTACAGTGCTCGCCGCGAACATCTCTTCGAACATGGCCGCGTTCTGTTGGGTCGCCTGATCGATCTGTGAGATTGCCGTATTTATCTCACTAATGCCGCTGGACTGTTCATTCGCGGATAGTGCTATTTCACTCATTTGCGAAGATATCTCACTGATCTGCGTTAAAATCGAAGTCAGTGCTTCTCCGGTATCACCAACAAGGCTTACGCCACGTTTTACATGATCTCCGGACGCGGATATCAGTGTATTGATTTCAGACGCAGCTTCTGAAGATCTTTGCGCCAAAGCGCGTACTTCTGATGCGACAACAGAAAAGCCCTGACCTGCTGCGCCCGCTCTTGCCGCCTCCACACCGGCATTAAGCGCCAGAAGGTTTGTTTGAAAAGCAATGTCCTCAATCACTTTCGTGATGCTTGAAATCTTGGAGGAAAATTCATCAATCAAATCCATGGCTGCGACAGTTTCTTCAACAACTTTGGAACTCGCTTCGGCGTTTGATTTTGTAGTGCGAGCAATGTCATCGACTTTTCGTGCACCCTCAGCCGCTGACGTGACTGAAACCGTCAGCTCATTTAGCGCCGCAGCAGTTTCCTCAAGGGTTGCTGCAGTCTTTTCCGTCCGGCTGGAGAGGCTGTTTGCCGAATTCGCAATCTCTTCTGACCCACCTGCAATGGTTTCACTTGTCCCCGCAATGGAGCGCATCGAGGCAGCAAGCTTCCGGGCCGTCTCATTGAAGTCCTTCCGAAGCTGTTCATATCCCTCGCTAAAGGTTTCGTCTATGGTGGTACGCAGATCGCCTGAAGCCAGCAATTTGAGGCCATTCGCCAGAGAGCTAACAACGCGGTTTTGATCTTCTTCACGTGCCGCACTTTCTTCATCGGCTTTGCGGCGCATCTCTTCACGCTCGGCGATCTCAGCACGTTCACGATCCCGTTCTTTTTTCTCGCGCTCTTCGGCCTCAACTCTACGACGCTCTTCAGCTTTTCTCTGCTCCCGCTCTTGCTCTTCTGCGGCCAAACGCGCCGCGGCTTCCTCCTCTTCCAAACGTTTCTTGTCGATCAGGCCCTCCCGAAAGACCTCCAAAGCCTGCGCCATCTCACCGATTTCACCTTTTGAAGCTCCTGCAGTGATGAAATCGACATCAACATCACCATTGGCCATGTTGCGCATCTTTTTCACCAGATCCTCCAGCGCCCGTGAGATACGTCCACCAAACAGCCAGGCTGCGACCGCGCCCAGTAGAAGCGCCACCGCTCCTGCAAGCATCGCCATGGTATTCATGCGGGTCGACAACTGATTGTATCCGATAAGAGGAACCATGATATGCGCGACACCGACCTGATTTCCCGCAAAGTCGTTGATGACTGCGATGGATGTCCTGTAAGTCGCGCCGCCAATTTCCACATCTGTCGGGCGATACGCCTTCTGAGCAGCCTGAACGACGTTCTCCGCTGACAACAGCGGGTCGCTTTCAAATGTTGACGCGACACGCTGAATGCTGTCGTCATCTGCTGAAAATGCTCCAATTCCAAGATCAGGCAGCGTGTAAAACTCTACCTGCCTGTCAGAGCCTTCAACGAGGGACTGGAATACCGGCTCGTCCAACCGCAACCCGATCTCCACCGTCCCGACATGCGCACCATCATGGGAAACGGCACTTATTCCCCGGATGCCCAAGCCGGCCCTGCCGCGTTCGATGCCAGCAACAGACGTTTGCGTGCGATTTGCTTCAACCACGGTGTTTCGGAAATCGGAAAGATCGTCCCCGAACTTCTCTGGCCTGTGGACGCGGAACGCGGAGAGCGCCTCCGGGGTGTGAAATTGAAACTGCGCAATGCCATGCTTGGCTTTCATGTTCGCAAAACCGGGAACGAACAAGCTGTCCAAAGTCGCACGATCGTTTGCGGCCAGTGCTGCGGCCGCTTCCGGGATACCGGCAATCATTGCGGCCAAGCTGCTTGCCCGGTCAATTCTGGCTTCGATGACCCGACTAAGCTCGTTTTCGAATTGTGCCAGCTCTCTATCGCTGCCTTCAGAGACGAGATCTCTACTCCCGATCAGCATTGGTGCGACAGCAACAATGGCCGCAAATCCGGAAGCCATCACGATGGCCAAGATGATCTTCAATTTCAGGGACATTTCACTTAAACCTCAAGCTTCTTTGGCAGCATAACCCAGGCTATCTTATAGTTCCCTGTCTTAATTTACTGTTAGAGCCGCCATCGGGCATGAAGAGCGTATCGCCGACGAAAGCCGCGTCGCCCATCACATGGACCATGCAGGCTGGCGTGTAACCGGGCGTGTAGATGGCAAAGGCTGAAATATTCCCGATCTGATAGATGTCACCATCCTAAAACAGCGCATCGAACTGGCTGCCGTCACGCTGGAATTCGGTGCCTTCGTTGAAGACCTTTCCGAAGGTATCCTGCACCACCATGATCCTGGACCCGATGCCGATCCTGCCCCCCAGCTTTTGCTGGATATAGGGCGCGGCACTGAGGTGGTCGGCGTGGACGTGGGTCTCGATAATCCACTCCAGTGTCAGATCCTGCGTCTCGATCTGGCGGATCAGTTCATCCGCATGGTCATAGGTGATACGGCCTGCGGCATAGTCGATATCCATAACGCTATCGACAATGGCACAGGCGTCGGAGGCCGGATCTTTCACAAGATAGCTGATCGTGTTTGTCACCTCATCGAAGAAGGCCTGCACATCCGGTTTGATGTCCATGTTCACGGGATAGGCTGTCATGTTTTACTCCATTTCCTGGGTCCGCATGTATCAGGCTGCGGCACCTGCGCGACTGATTTTGGCCAAAAGGCGGCGCAGAACGAAACCGACAACGACAGCGACGATGAACAACACCACCTCCCACCGGCCGGTCCCCAAGGCCGGCAAGGCCGCACCGGGGCAGAACCCCGCGATGCCCCATCCAATGCCAAACAGGGCGGAACCGCCAATGAGGCTTCCGTCGATCTTTGTTGAGGTCGGGACTTGGAACCGGTCACCGAACAGCGGTGCATTCCTGCGCCAGACAAGCCGATAACCGACGAAGGTGATGACCAAGGCACCCCCCATCACAAAGGCAAGGCTTGGATCCCAGGTCCCTGCGACGTCAAAGAAGTTCAGCACCTTGGCCGGGTTCATCATGCCAGACAGGGCGATACCGATGCCAAAGATCAGTCCGGTGAAAAGCGCATAGACAAGTTTCATAGGCTACCCTCCGAAGACATGACGGATCAGGAAAACGGTGAGTGCGGCCGTGACCATAAACGTCGGCACAGCGGCCAGCGACCGAACCGACAGGCGCGACAAACCGCATACCCCATGGCCGGAGGTACAACCTGATCCGAGGCTGGCACCAAAGCCCACGATCACGCCGCCGATGACGATCATCGTGGGGCTGACCGGCACATCTACCGCGGGCATCGTGCCGGTGAGACCAAAGATCAGGCCCGGAGCCATGACCATGCCAACCACCATCGCCAGACGCCAAGCCGCTTCTTCCTTGTTGTCCGCGAAAACAAGGCCGGACATGATGCCTGTCGCGCCGAGGATGCGGCCAAGGCCCAGCATCAGAAAGACGGCCCCCAGTCCGATCACCAAGCCACCGCCGAAAGAGGCAAAGGGTGTGAAATCTGTTTCCATGGATCAGGTCCGGCAGGTCTTGAAACCAAGGATCGCATAGATCGGACAGACGCGGGTGGCGGCAACGACCAGCATCACGACCCCAACGAGGGCCGCACCGTATTTCAGCATCGCGCCCTCGAACGCAGGCAGGCCGCTGAGAAAGGCAAGATATAGGAGACCCAGCCCAAGGGCCGCACGCAAGACCCGGTCAAGTGTTCCAACATTGGTCGACATGATACCCTCCAGTCATTAAAGCTAGAGGTTAGATATAAGTTTGACTTGGCGCTTTCAGTGACATTGTCACCGAAGTCGAAAAATCCGAATAGATTTGTCAGTCGCTGGTTGCGAGATCCATCAATGCGGGCTTGTTCAGCAGCGCAATACGACCGCGCGACTGCGCAATCATCTCGCGCTTCTGGAAATCCTGCAAAACCCGCGAAATGACTTCACGGGCCGTGCCCAGCTCGCAGGCCAATTGCTGATGCGTCGCTGAGATCTCCTGGTCGTCTCCCGCCAGAGCCAAAAGCCGCTCTGTCAGGCGCACGTCAATCCGGCCAAACGCGACATCATCAACAACACGCAGCAGGTCGATCAAACGGCGTGAATAGGCCGCAAAGACAAAGTTGCGGAAAGCATCTTCTTCTGCGGCAAGCTGATCAAAAGCAGGCTTGGGCAGAACAACTACCTTGATGTCGGTTTCCGCAATGCCTTCGGCGTTGTAAGCTTCTTCGGCCAGCATGCAGGCTGTTGTGAGCACACAGCTTTCCCCGGCATCGACGCGGTAAAGCACGATTTCACGACCGTTGTCTGATGTTTGCGACACGCGTATCCGGCCATCGTAAAGAAAGAAGAGGCTATCGGGGATATTCGTCGGGCCGAAGACCTGCGCTCCCTTCTTCAGATGGATCACGCGGGCGACCTGGATCAGCCGGTCACGCACTGCGCGTGGCAGCGCGCGTGTGCCCTCGAACCGCTCTGTCCAGTCGAAGGTCTTCATCGCGCCTTGCGCATCGGTGCGACAATGCCCTCCTCCAGTGGCGTGATCCGCGCCAGAAGCTCACCCCTGTTCGCTGCAATATCTGCGAGCGTCAGATCATCCAGAACCGCCATGAAAGCACGCGCCGCCTTCTGCAACGCGCGCGACAACTTGCAGATCCCGATCAAGGGACAGGTGTTCACCTTGGGGTTGAAGCACTCAACCAGGTCAAGCGGCCCTTCGGTCAGCCTGACCACGTCCCCGACCACGATATCAGCGGCTGGTCTTGCCAGTCGAAATCCACCGCCACGCCCGCGCTGCGTTTCCAGATAACCCGCGCGCCCAAGCTCATGCACGATCTTCACGATATGCGGTCGTGCGACGCCATGTACCTGTACGACGTCGTCCACGCGGATCAGATCGGGAGCCTTCAGGGCGGCCAATTGCAGCGATCTGAGCGCATAATTCGAATACGATGTCAGCTTCATAGATCACCTCTTCCTTAAATATCTATCAAATTTATAACTTTTGACAAGTTAAGTGACATTGTCACTGAATGTGCAAATTTCCCGTCATAGGTCTTCCGTGAAAGACCAGACAGAGGAGATTGCGATGACTTTGCTTCTTGGAGATACGGTTCCCGACTTTTCTGCTGACACAACGCTTGGCCCAATCACGTTCCACGACTGGATCGGCGAGAAATGGGCTTTCTTTTTCAGCCATCCGGTTGATTTCACGCCCGTCTGCACCACCGAAATGGGCCGTACAGCGCAGCTGGCTGAAGAATTCGCCGAACGCTGTGTAAAGCCGATTGGGTTGTCGACCGATGACGTGGGCGAGCACCTCAAGTGGGGTGAGGATGTGAACGACACCCGGAGCACAACGCTGCGTTTTCCCATTGTCGCTGATCCGGATTGCCGGATCGCGAAACTCTACGAGATGATCCACCCCGGCGAATCCGTGACTGCCGCAGTGCGCGCGGTCTTCATCATAGACAGCGACAAGAAGCTGCGCCTGTCGATGACCTATCCGATGACTGTCGGTCGCAACTTTGACGAGATCCTGCGGGTCATCGATGCGCTTCAGATCAGCGCCCGAAAGAGGGTCGCGCTGCCCGCGGACTGGCGGCCCGGAGACCGCGCAATCATTCCGCCATCGGTGTCGGACGCCGATGCGGCCGCGCAGTTCCCGAAAGGGTTCGAGACGACCCGCCCTTACCTGCGCACCGTCGATATCGACGCCGCCTGAATCATCAGACCCGCCCCGGCCACTGCCGGTGTCCGGGGCGTCTTGCCGACCGACAGAGGGACCAAGAGCATGTTAGAAAGCTTTTCCGCCGAGACGCTGGCCCGCATCCAGTTTGCGTTTACGGTGTCATTTCACATCATCTTTCCGGCGTTCTCCATCGGGCTGGCCAGTTATCTGGCCGTACTCAACGGTTTGTGGATGAAGACGCGCGACGAAACCTATCTGACACTGTTCAGGTATTGGAAGAAGATCTTCGCCGTCGCCTTCGGCATGGGTGTCGTCTCGGGCATCGTGATGTCCTACCAGTTCGGGACGAACTGGTCGGTGTTCTCCGATAAGGCAGGGCCGGTGGTGGGTCCTTTGATGGCCTATGAGGTCCTGTCCGCATTCTTCCTCGAGGCTGGTTTTCTTGGGATCATGTTGTTCGGGCGCGAACGCGTCGGAGAGAAGCTGCACATGTTTGCCACGGTCATGGTGGCCTTTGGCACCTTGATGTCGGCAACCTGGATCCTCAGTGTGAACAGTTGGATGCAGACGCCGGCGGGCTACAGCCTCAACGCGGTTGGCCAATTCGTCCCCGAGAATTGGTGGGAGATCGTTTTCAACCCATCATTCCCTTATCGCCTGGTGCACATGGTGCTTGCGGCCTACCTGACCACGTCGCTTGTCGTGGGCGCCGTTGGTGCGATCCATCTGCTGCGCGACAGGACCGACAAGGAAGCCCGCCGCATGTTCTCCATGGCGATGTGGATGGCCGTGATCGTGACGCCGATACAGATTTATGCCGGTGACGTGCACGGGTTGAACACTCTGGAACATCAGCCTGTCAAAGTCATGGCCATGGAAGGGCACTATGACAGCCACCCGCAGGGCGCGCCCCTCATTCTGTTCGGCATCCCGAACGAAGAGGAAAAGCGCATCGATTATGCGATTGAAATCCCCTATCTCAGCTCGCTGATCCTGAAACACAAATGGGATGCACCGCTGGAAGGGCTCGATACCATCCCGGATGACGAAGAGCCGCCCGTGGCAATCGTCTTCTACAGCTTCCGCATCATGGTGGGTTTGGGATTTGCAATGCTCGGCTTGGGGCTGTGGTCGCTATGGTCGCGCTGGCGCGGGACCATATATGAGGCACCTTGGTTGCACCGCGCGGCCGTCCTGATGGGCCCCACCGGCTTTGTTGCCGTGCTGGCGGGCTGGATCACGACCGAAGTTGGGCGCCAGCCCTATACCGTCTATGGCGCTCTGCGCACCAGCGACAGCCTGGCCCCTGTGGATGCACCTGCCGTGGCAACCTCGCTTGTGGCTTTCATCGTGGTGTACTTCTTCGTGTTTGGCGCGGGCACGTTCTACATCCTTCGGATGATGAACAAACGCCCCGCAACGCCCAAGCTGGGACTGCGAGATGGGCCAATCCGGACAGCGGGCATTACGCCCGCCCCGCAAGTCGACCCAGACTTCATCCCCGGCGAATAAGGAGAGCCCGACATGGTTTTTGATCTTGCGTTCATCTGGGCTGGGCTGATTGCCTTTGCCGTACTCACCTATGTGGTCCTTGATGGGTTCGATCTGGGGATCGGGATCCTTTTCCCCTTCGGCAAATCCGAGCAGGATCGGGATTTGATGATGAACTCAGTGGCGCCCGTTTGGGATGGGAACGAAACATGGCTCGTCTTGGGCGGTGGCGGTCTCTTTGCGGTCTTCCCTCTGGCCTATGCGATTGTCATGCCTGCGCTTTACATGCCCATAACGCTCATGCTGCTGGCGCTGGTCTTTCGGGGCGTATCATTCGAGTATCGCTGGCGCACGACCCGCTGGAAGGGCATATGGGATGCGGCCTTCTTCGGCGGTTCCTTTATCGCAGCACTCTGCCAAGGCCTTGCGCTGGGAGCCCTGGTGCAGGGGATCGAGGTGGACGGCCGCGCCTATGCCGGTGGTTGGTTTGACTGGCTGACGCCTTTTTCCGTGCTGACAGGGTTCGGTGTCGTGATTGGCTATGCCCTTCTGGGTGCCACGTGGCTGGTCCTGAAAACCGAAGATGACATCCAGGTCCAGATGCGGGGCTACGCATGGTGGCTTGGTGCTGCGACCCTGTGTGTCATCGGGCTCATCAGCATTGTGACCCCGTTCCAGGATCCGGTGTATTTCGACCGTTGGTTCAACCTTCCCGGCAGCCTCTGGTCCATGAGTGTGCCGCTGGTGATGGTGGGGCTGGTCTGGTCGTTCTTCACGGGGTTGAATGACCAAAGCGATCTGCGCCCCTTCCTGTCGGCGCTCGGTTTTTTCGTGGTGAGTTTTGTCGGGATCGGCATCAGCTTTTACCCGATGATGGTCCCACCGTCTCTGACGATCTGGGAAGCAGCCGCGCCCGACAGCAGTTTGGCGTTTGCCCTGGTCGGTGCGGTGGTGCTGATCCCGATCATCCTTGGCTACACGGGTTATGCCTATTGGGTCTTCCGCGGAAAAGTGGATCCAGCCGGGGGGTATCACTGATGACCCAGGACCGCAGCACCGCAAAGAGATGGCTTTGGTTCATCGGTCTCTGGCTGGCCAGCGTCACCACACTCGCCCTCGTCGCATTTCTAATCAAGCTTACTCTCTAGAAAGGAAAACACCATGAAACGTGCTCTACCTGGCCTTTGTGCCGCCCTCACGCTTGCAACCACCGCCGCAGCAGAGGAGACGCCGGATCTCGTGACGGTCCTCACCTCAGCCGAGCCGCAAACCCAACTGATGAGCATGGTTCTGACCATGCAGTCCATCCAGCAGGGGGCCAGCGCGCATATTCTGCTATGTGGTCCAGCCGGCGATCTGGCGCTGAAGGACGCGCCGGCGTCGGCGACCGCACCCCAGAAGCCTCGCGACATGAGTCCGCAAGGCTTGATGCAAAGCATCATGGAGACCGGCGCGTCCGTCGAAGTCTGCGCTATCTATCTTCCGAATAAGGGGGTGGGTGCTGACGCTTTGCTCGACGGTGTGACGCCCGCGCAACCTCCGGCAATGGCCGCGCGCCTGCTCGCTCCGAACGCGCGCATTATGTCTTTCTGAGATGGCACCGCACGCGATCTTGAACCTCCTGATAAAGATATTTTTTGCCTTGACGCAGGACGCTTGTAGATTCATCGAGGCACGGACCTTGTCGGTTACCACCGGTCGTCGGGCCTCTCGCTCGACGACCGGAACACGCTTCAGAAAAAGGTATTTTGCCGCTTGTCCGTCAGATCTCTCAGGCTTTGCGCTGGAAGAGAATTCAAGACAGGGCCGCTCTAAATCGGGGCGAAGACGACCCCAAACCCGCACGCGCAAAGGGCCAGTGTACTCAGCGGGGCCCGTGCGGCAATCAATCCGTATGAGATGAGGCTCGACCCCACAGCCATACGCACAAACGCAATCAGCGCCATCTCCGGCGCCTGAAGCAGACGGATCAAATCAGGGTTGGCGATCATCCCAAGGGGGATCACGTAAAGCCCCACCCCCAGCGCCATTGCCGTGATCGCGACGCGGAGCCAATTCTCTTGCATCATCCCTGAGGAGATGAAAACGGCACCGCAGACAGGCGGGGTGATTGTCGACAAAAGCGCGTACCAAAACACGAACAAATGCGCCTGCAAAGGCTCTAGCCCCAACTTAATGAGCGCAGGACCAGCCACCGAGACGCAAATGACATAGGCCACCGTTGCGGGCATCTCCATCCCCAGCACCAGACATGCCAGTGCGGTCGGCAGCCGCGCAGGCCAAAGCATGCCGCCCGCACCGGACAAGATCAAAGAGGTGATCTTTACCCGAGTGAAAATGGCCGATGTTCTTCAAGCCCGTGGCTTCTTCGTCACGACTTTATGGCTTCAGCGAGAATGCACATCATCTCGAACATCAGCGAGATGCCAAGCCATGCCGTGCCGCCCACTGGGTCAAAGGGCGGTGCCACTTCGACCAGATCAGCGCCGACAAGGTTCAGACCCGCCATCGCACGAATGAGCTGCTGTGATTGATAGCTGTTTGGTCCCCCGATTTCCGGCGTTCCTGTACCGGGCGCGAACGCCGGATCGACAAAATCAATGTCAAAGCTGCAATAGCTTGGCTGCGTTCCCAGAATATCGCGCGCCTCGGCCATGACGTCCTCGACGCCGCGATCAAAAAGCTCTTCGATGCGAATGATCCGAACACCTTGTGACAGTCCCCATGCGATGTCGTCGGTATTGTATGCCGTGCCCCTTATGCCAATCTGAACAAAGCGTTTGGGGTCCACTAGCCCCTCTTCGATGGCACGGCGGAACGGCGTCCCGTGGGTGAACCTGTGCCCGGCGAAGTAAGTGTCAAAAAGATCTGTGTGGCTGTCGAACTGGAGAAGACCCAAGGGCGCGTCGGCCCCCAGCGCCCTGAGGATCGGCAAGGTGATCAGGTGATCTCCCCCTGCTGTCATGGGCGTGATCGCGCGCGCCTTGAGGTCCGAATAAAACGCAGTGATCCGATTGAGGTTGTCGTGAATATCCACCGGGTTTGGCGCCACATCGCCCAAATCGGCACAATTGACGGTGGTGAAGGGGTTGACGCCGGTGACCGGATTGAGCGCCCGGATCATCGTGGAATGGTCACGCAACTGCCGCGGGCCATGGCGCGCACCCGGACGGTTCGTTGTGCCGCCATCCCAGGGGACGCCGACCAGCCCCAACTGTACCTCGGCGTATCTTGGATGATCCGGCGTCAGAGCCGGCAGACGCATGAATGTCGGAACCCCCGCGAAGCGGGCCAATTCCATTGCCGATACCGGCTGAAAAAAAGCGTTTTCCCGTGGTGTCATATTGCGAGATGCCCTTTTCGTTTCTTGGCTGGATAGCTGCGCTGGCGTGGGCCTCATCAAGTCTTCTTGCGGCGACGGTTGCCCATTGCCAAGATAAGGGCGCGTGTCAGGATGACCATGACGACGATACAAATCAGCACGACCGAGACCGCCGCGATGGCCGGATCGATATTGTCGCGCAGCCCCATCCACATCAATCGCGGGAGGGTGACAACATTAACCGAGGTGATGAAGATCGTGACACCGATCTCCTCCCATGACAGCACGAAGCTGAGAAAAAATGCCGTCAGAACACCAAAACGGATGTTGGGCAGCAGCACGGAGTTGATGCGGCGCGCGAGCCCAGCCCCCATGGCACGTGCAGCAAGGTCGATGCGTCTGTCCACCTGCGCCAGGGATACACTGATCAGAACGACCGCAAAGGGGACGACCATAACTGTGTGCGCCAGAACGACACCGAGCCAGCTGTCATAGCCAATCAGTGCATTGAGCTTTCCGGCGGAGACGAGGAAAAAATAAAGCGTCAAGGCGGACACAACGGGTGGGGCCACCATCGGCAAAAGAGCCAGACCGATCAACAGCCCCGCAAATCGCGGGCGCAGCATCCAGATCCCAAGGCTGAACGCCAAGGCCAGCGCCGTCGCCAGAAGCCCGGAGAACAGGGCAATCTGCACTGAGAGCACTGTGGCCTCCCACCATTGGGGTGTCTCAACCAGTGTCTTGTAATGCCGGAGGGACAACGCGCCGTCCGGCAATGACAAAAACCGTTTCGGCGTAAAGGATACCGGGATAACCGCGATCAGCGGCATCAGCAGAAATAGCCCCACAAAGGCCGCGCCGATAACGGCAATATGGCTCAGACGCTGGGTCATCGATCCGTCCGCGGCGCGATGCTTTTGAGGAGCGCGACGAGAAACATGCCGACGCCTGTCATCAGCAGGACACTGATCGCGGCAGCCAGCCCCCAGTTCGGACTTTGGAATATCCGCAGGTAGATCAGCTCCGCCAACATGACGCTACGCCCCCCTCCCAGAATGGCGGGGGTCACGAAAAAGCCCAGCGCAAAGACAAATACGATGAGGGCCGCACCGATGATGCCGGGACCGGTCATAGGCACGAAAACCTGCCAGAACACGCGGGAGCGCCGCGCGCCCATCCCCCGCGCGGCCAGAAGCGCCCGTTCGTCAACATTGCGCATGGCGGCAGCCAGCGGAAAGACTGCGAAGGGGATCAGGAAATGCGCCATGCCGACAATGACGCCGAACTCGTTGCGCACCAGCGTCAGCGGCGCGCTGATAATGCCGATGGCCTGTAGCCACTCGTTGATGAGACCACGGTTCGACAGGAGGGCAAGCCAGCCAAAGGCGCGGGTGAGCACCGAGATCCAGAAAGGGATCAGGATGCACAGCTCAACGAGCAACCTCTGAATCGGCGTGCCGCGCACCCAGACCAGCGCTATGACATAGGCCGCCACAACCGACACCAGCGTCACCGCCAGGCAAATCCGCAGCGTACGCAACACCACGGAATGGACCAGCGGATCGCTGAGCGCGGAGTGATACTGCGTCAGGCCCGGCTCGGGCAATGTGACGCTCCAACCGACAATGCCCAGAAACGGCAGGAAATAGCAGACCCCCAGAAAAAGGAGCAAGGGCCCGATCAGGAGGCTGGTTCGGAGAGCGTAGGACATCGGGATTATGCCCCGGGGCCGACCCCAGGGCCGGGTCTTCAAGCCGACGCGATGCCGAGATAGGCATCAAGGGCGGCACCGTAGTTTTCCTCGTACCAAGCTATATCTAGCGGTATCTGCTTGCCAAAGTTCGCCGGATCGACGGGGTTGAAGCGTTTGAGCTCGTCGGGCACGAGGGCGTCCGCTGCCGGGTTGCCGGGCCCCTGCGCCATAAGCTCGAACATCACCAGCTGCTTTTCCGGAGCCTGCGCTTCGGCGATGAATTTCATGGCGGCGTCCTTGCCGCCGGGATTGTCTTTCAGCACGGCCATCGACCCCGGCGAGAGAAGCCCGTCATCCCAGATGAATTTGATATCACCCTCGGAATCCTCCTCGAGGATCTTGGCGCGGGTGGACCAGATCAGCGCCATCGAGGCATCTCCGTTCAACAGCAAGGACTGGCTTTCTGCCCCGCCGCCCCAGAAGGCCACGATGTTTTCCTTGAAGCCGGCAAGTTTCGCGTGCGCGCGCTCCAGATCGAGCGGATAGAGATCGTCGCGCGCAACGCCGTCCGCCAGCAGCAGCGCTTCCCACATGCCAACACCCCATTTATACATCGCGCGTTTGCCGGGGAATGCCTCGACGTCGAAAAAGTCGGCAATTCCGGAGGGCGGGGTGTCGCCGAATTGCGTACTGTCATAAGCAAGGACATAGGAGAAGAAATATGTCGATGCGGCATACTCCCATCCGAAGCCCTCGCGGGTTTTCGCGGGATCGACAACGGTATAGTCAATGGGCTCCATCAGTCCCTGCTTGCCGAGCGCCTGCGCCGAAAACGGGTCGGCGTCTACAATATCCCAACTCGGGCTGCCGCTTTCGGCCTGCGCCTGGATGGCCCCTTCGGTCGGGCCGGAGCCGTCCTGCTTGACAGTGATACCTGTGGCCGCTTTGAAAGGCGCACCGAACGCAGTGTCATAGGCGGTCATGGCGTCGCCGCCCCAGTTCACGAAAACCAGTTGCCCATCGGCCGCCAGCACCGGTGTACCCTGCGTTGCCAGCGCCGTGGTGCCCAGAAAACCAGCGGCCAGCTGGGTGAACTGTCTGCGCGAGATATGGCCCGCGCGTGCCTTGTTCGCCAGAATTTCGATGACGTCTTTTTCAAAAGGTGTCTTCATGTGATCTCTCCATTGGTTTGTCTGAATGCCGGTTTTCCGGTCTGTTCTTTCTGTTTGTTCTTTAAAGAAAAACACCGCGTTCCTCCGGCCATGTCACCCAGAGCGACGCGTTGTCCGTGATGTGTCCCGAAACCTGCGCCGTCGCCACATTCAGGGTTAATGCCTGCCCTCCGGGGGTTTCGAGCAGCAGTTGAGTTTCTGCGCCCATGTAGATGTGATCGACAACACGCGCCTGAATGGCGTTTCCCGCAGCGGGCTTTTCTCTCGCGATCCGCATATGTTCGGGCCGGATTGCCAGTTTTCCTCCGGGCGCGCCCGCCGTTGCCGCCACACGCAGAAGACTCGCCTCGAACCGGGCTGTGACATGGCCGCCGTCTTGCCGTGCGTCCAGCACGGGCAGGATGTTGATGTCTCCCAGAAACTCCGCAACGAACTGGTTGCGCGGGTGTTCATAGACATCCCGGGGGGTGGCAACTTGCTGAAGCCGCCCGGATTCAAAAATCGCGATCCTGCTGGACAAGGCGAGAGCTTCGGTCTGATCATGGGTGACGAACACAAAGGTCGTGCCGGTTTCGCGGTGCAAACGGCGCATTTCGTCCTGCATCTGCCCGCGCAGGTTCCGGTCGAGCGCTGAAAAAGGTTCGTCCAAAAGCAGCACCGGCGGCGCGTAGGCAAGCGCCCGTGCCAGGGCCACGCGTTGTTGCTGACCGCCCGAGAGCGCTGCTGGACGCTTGTGCCCGTGCCCCTCCAGCCCCACCATTTCGATCATCTGGGCCACGCGCTGCTTGATGTCTGCGCCTGAGCGGCGCTGCACCTTCAAGGGGAAGGCGATGTTCTGCGCAACAGTCATGTGGGGAAACAGCGCATAGCCCTGAAACATCATGCCAAATCCACGCGTCTCCGCGGGTTGGCCGGTGACATCGCGGCCGTCCAGAAACAAGCGCCCTGCGCTCACGGGCTCAAATCCACCGAGGATCATCAACAAAGTGGTTTTCCCCGATCCTGACGGACCCAGCAGGGTCACGAATTAACCGCGTCCAATTGTCAGCGAAATGTCCGAAAGGGCCACGAAGCTGCCAAAGGATTTGCCAACACCTTCTGCTCGTATTTCCGCAGCGCGGCCACTGCTTGTCATCACGTTGTCCCGAGTCAAAGCGTTCATACTCAGGTACGATAGGGTGAGAGGACGGGCCGCGTCACCCATCGCCGCCCAAGTCCGACCATATGCGTTCTGCCATCGCCTTTATTTTCAGCGCTTCTGTCCAGCGGTCGGACAATTCCCGCCCGTCGGCCCCTGTCATGGCATATTCCGGCGGTCCCAATTCGCAAAGAAATACCAGATCGCCTGCGTCGTTGCGGGCGCGCCAATCTGCGAGCCCCTCTTTCCAGAGGCTCTGAAACAGGGCCACCCACTTGGCGTGCTGTGGAAAGTCGATCTGCACCTGGATTTGCTGGCGGCTTGCCACGCGGCCCTGAAAACTGTCCGCGCGCGCGAAACACCGCGCCAGCAATTGCCGTTCCCAAGCGGCCAGGGGGAGCTTGAATTCGCGGTCAACGATGTAATGTGACAGGTCGGCGGCAAGGCGCATCTCCGGGATGGCGTCCAGCAGAGAGACGGTCGAGAACAGGTCGTTGGTGATGCAGTTGCGGTGGGTTTCGAAATGCACCGGGATGCCAACCTCATCCGACATCTCGATCCAGCGGCGGATCACCGGGATGGCCCCCGCAACCGTCAGCGGAAAAACCTGCCCCACGACATTGACGTAGGGTGCGCCGAAATCCTGCGCCATCTTCAGCGTGTCGCGCAAGCTTTCGACAGTGGGGGGGAAGGCCACGATCAGAGGCGTCAACCCTTCCCGTTGCAGATGCGGGCGCACAGCATGGGCCATCTCAATATCCGCCGCACCAAGATCGATTGCGAGCCCGGCGTAGCCGGCATCAGCGACCATGCCGGCAATTCTGTCCAGTGCGAGCAGCTCACCCGACGCGTCATGCGGCTGCATGGACCATAGCGATTGAAAGACCCTCAGGCGCTTCACGCAGCCTCAATACGTTGTGTACTGCCGTCACCGCGCGGAACAATCCAGACCTCGTCATAAGGATATTCCGCCTCCGACTTTGAGGACAGTTTGCGAAGCACTTCGATCTGAAATTCGATCCAGCCCATCTGGTGCGGTTTTGCCCCGCTCTGACGCATTTCGGCGTCCAGGCTCGACAATTGCCAGAAAGGTACGCTGGGAAAAGTGTGGTGCGCCGTGTGATAAGGCATCTGCCAGCGCATCAGCGCATTCGTCTTCGTGGAACGGGTGTTCTCAAGAATGTCATCTTTATGACTAAGCCCCAGGTGTTCGATCGTGTTCTGCAATTGGTGCACGGGCTTCATGATCACCATAGGTGCGAGCCATAGGATCACGGCTGCCCAGGACCCGGTTGCGACCGAGATCAATGCAATCGCGAGGTACAGGGCCGCGTGAATACGCGCCTCGCGGATCACTTTGCCATGCTCGGCCTCCCGGATGTAGGGTTCGATCACGATACCGCGGCACAAGCGCAGGATACGTGTAACGCGGCTGTGCCAATAGGTTGGTCCCCAGAACCACAGCAAGTAGCTGCGCAGCGTGTAAGGCTCGCGTACCAACTCGCCGTCTTTTTCCCAATTCTGCGTGTGTTGATGATGCGCCCAGTGCTGTATCTTGTCGAAGTCGCGCGGGAAGATCATCAAGAAGCCGATCAGCCTGCCAAGCCATTCGTTAAGCCACTTTGTACTGAAGACCGTGCCGTGGCTCAGCTCGTGTTGCGCGGCATAGAGAAAATTGATCAGCACACCGTGTACCATAAAGATGGGAACGACCCACCACGTCCCCCAGAGCATCCAAAGCGCTGTTCCGGACAGGGCAATGGCCCCTGCATGACTTCCGAACTGCAAGGCACCTTGCAGATCAGACCGTTGCATCAGTTCACGCATCCGTTCGGGCGAGACAAGCCGACGGCGAGAAAAACTTGCATTCATGGTCAGACCTCCTGAGCGTGTTTGGTCGATGTTGATGGCGAATTCATTTTGTGTAAACTGATATTTTTTTGTATGTTCCATGAAATGGATTTGTTGAAATGCGCATCGGATCGAAACATCTGCCGCTAAAATCATTGCAAGGATTTGAAGCGACGGGGCGCCTTCTGAACATGAGGCATGCTGCAGAAGAGTTGAACCTCACCCAAAGTGCTATCAGCCACCAGGTTCGGTCCCTGGAAAGGGCTTTGGGGCGGCCCCTCTTTGCAGAGAACAGGCGGCGGCTTGTGTTAACCCCTGACGGTGAACGCCTGTTAGGTGCTGTCCAACAAGGTCTTGAACTCATCGCGGCGGCTGCCGCACAGGTCCGCGAGGACACTTTTTCTTCCAGCCTTTCGGTTTCGGCTCCGCCGGCCTTTGCGTCACAATGGCTCGTGCCAAGGTTGCCACGTTTTCTTGATCTCTTTCCTGATTTGACCTATTCGCTGATCCCGACGTCAGGCAATTCTCTGAAAGACTTGCCGCGCGTGGATGCATCTATCGTTTTCAATAGCGCACAGTTTCCGGGCATGCGGGTAGAGGCACTGACGCAGCTCGATATGTTTCCCGTCTGTGCTCCGAACAGTGTTCTGGGCACCGCGCCGATGGCCCCCGAAGATCTGCGCAGGGTCACGCTGATCCACGAGGACCAGGGGGAGATCTGGGCAAGATGGTTCGCAGCTGTCGGCGCGGACCAGACAGAGCCGCGGCGAAACATTTTCGTTTCGGGAACGCAGGCAGCACTTGCGCTTGCTGTTGCCGGTGTCGGGTATGCCATTGACGATGGCATTATGGGGGCAAAAGCGCTGGCGGACCGTTCACTTGTCAGACCCTTTGGCCAGAGGACATTTGCGTTCGGATCGTATTCGATCGTAACCCCGCCTTTGGAGCGCGTCACGCCTGCGGCACTCGCGTTCACCGACTGGGTGCGTCAAGAAATATCCGAAACAATTCGGGTGCGTTCGTCCTGATGTCTTCTCGTTCCACGTTCCGAAGCGCGTAGAAATGCGCGCGGCGAGATCATTGGATATCAAGTGCCAACTGTCGACGGTAGGCTCCGCGACGTGATCTCTTGCATGAAACATGCGCCACAACAGCGGAACGGGTTGGGTCACGACTTCACACTTGGCGGGGTTCCGGCACCATTTGCACCGGTAAATGAACGGCTGCTTTGAGTGGCGGACGAGACCAGATCCGAAGCACCAGCGGACACCCATCCATTGATCGTGGATATGGTCGAACAGGTGAAGAGTGCCTATTCGCGCGCGGCATCAAGTGATCATGGTATAATGGCATATGGGTCAGCCCTGAAGCGTTTCCTTCTGTCTTTCGAGAAGCTGATGTGTAACTGGCATCCTTCCAAGCTATGTTCCCGTGTATTCCGGTCTCCGCCGTGCAATCCACGCACTCAAACCTTCATGAACGTCATCGGTCGCCGACATCCGCGCAAACTGTTCGCGCTCTATCAGCAACCCTTCGTCGATGGTTGTGTTCATCCCTCTGGTGACGGCGGTGATAATCCGTGACGCTGCGAGGGGTGAATGCCGGATAATGCGCTCTGCCAAATCAAAGGCGGTGGGCAGCAGCTTGTCATGCGGGACAACTTTGTTCACCAGCCCCATCTCATACGCCCTTTTGGGGGAGAAGGTGTCCCCTGTCAGCAGCAACTCCAGCGCGCGCTTTCGTCCTGCAAGACGCGGCAGCCGCTGGGTTCCGCCAAACGTGGGAGGTATCCCGATGTTGATCTCTGGTTTCGCAAACAGGGCTTTTTCGCTTGCGACGGCCAGATGAACGGCCTCTGTGATCTCGCATCCACCTCCGAAAGCAATTCCGTTGACGGCAGCGATGATTGGTTTTGGAAAGGTTTCCAGCCGGGCGGTCATGGTCTGGCCACGTTTGCAAAAGTCTCTGACGGCAATGTCGATGCCTGCTTTGACACTCTGGGTAAACTCGTGAATGTCCCCACCCGCCGAAAACGCGCGCTCGCCAGCACCGGTGAGAACGACGGCCCGTATGGACGAATCCGTTTCGATAGAGTCGAGCAACGCGCGCAAGCGGTCGTTTGTGGCGTAGTTGAGCGCATTCAACTTCTCAGGCCGGTTCAAGGTGAGAAGGGCGATAGCCCCTTTTTTTTCGAATGTTATCAGGTGTGGCATGGGGATCTCCGTTTGATTCCAAAGATCATACCGAGACTTGGATTTAAGGTATACTCACTGTATAGTATACGTTGTCATGACGTCAGAAAACCTCTCTGCCAAAGACCGTATCCTGGATGCGGCAAACCGCTTGTTTTATAGCGAGGGCATTCGTGCTGTGAGCGTGGATGCCATTGCTGCAAAAGCCGGCATCACAAAGAAGACGCTCTACTACCATTTCAAGAGCAAGGACGATCTGATCGCGGCCTATCTGGCGTCGCGCGACCAGCCTAACCTGGCACTTTTCAGAAAATGGTTCGACGAGGCCGATGGGGAGCTTGCCGATAAGGTTGAGGCCATTTTCTCAAAACTGGCGCAATCTGCCCGTCATCCGAATTGGAAAGGCTGCGGCTTCTTGCGAACGGCAGCGGAATTGGCAAACATGCCGGGCCATCCGGCAATGAGGGTCGGGGCCGCGCACAAGAAGAAGTTCGAAGCATGGCTCTTTCACGTCTTTGAGGATTGCCAAACGGAAAATCCGCACGAATTAGCCCGACATGTCGTCCTGCTGATGGATGGTGCGTTCTCAACCGTTCTCGTACATCATGACGCGGAGTATCTCGTGTCCGCCGGACGCGCTGCAAGAGCTCTGGTTGCGAATGCCTCTTGATGGAGGCGTCGCGCGAGACCGCGCGCTGCCGTGAGGCGGTCATTCGCACAGGTGCAACGAAAGGGCGTGTTGTCCCGCGGCGCGGGCCCTGCCGGATGGTGTTGCCAACCGCAGCTTTATCTCAGTTGTCGACACGCGCGCCGCCAAGAAACGGTTTTCAGCCTCGCTCGGAGCGGGCATTTCTGCGGTGCGCGACATTTCTGCCGTTTCAAGCTCTGCAGTGTGGACAGATCCGACCTGACCAATTTCAAGTTATGTGCAAGGCAAGATCAAAGCCGCCGTGAAGCGCTGGCCGGTGTTTGTCAGTTCGATGTGACCGGAAAAGCTCTCGGCCACGACCTTTGCGATAGGCAGGCCGAGCCCTGATCCCGCGCTTGGGCCAACCTGGCTGAAACGTCCCAGCGCCCGATCAAAATCCTTTGGCGCAATGCCTTTCCCATCATCGGACACAGCGATCTCAAAGGTGTCGCCGATGTCGCGGGCTGTCAAATCAACGCGTGTCAGCGAGGGCCCGGCATGAAGCATCGCGTTGTCGATTAGGTTCAACACTGCTTGTTCGAACATCACCGGGTCGCCGCAAAGCCCAACTGCCTGATCTGTCACGCTCGCTGCAAATTGGAGCCCTCGGCCTTGAGCGGAGCGGTCTGCCTTCAGAGCAATTTCTTCCAATATCGGCTTGGGATCAAATGGATGATGCTCGCCATATGGCGGGGCGCCGCGGGCCTTTTCCAGCGTCAAAAGATTGTTGGCAAGCTGGCCCGCATCCCGTGCGGCCTCCAGCAAATCTTGTGATCGCTCTTTGGCATCTTCAAGAGATTTCGCGTTTGCCACTGACTCTGCGAGGCTCAACACCCCCGTGATGGGATTGCGTAACTGGTGTGCCGCATCCGAGATGAAGGCGTTCTTTGCGTCGAAGCTCCGGGACACCTCGTCCAACAGCTTGTTGAAACGCCCGACAATTCCGCTGACTTCCTGCGGGATGCGCCGCTGGATCGGAGATAGGTCTGATGCTGAACGTCTGGCAATAGCATCCTCAAGGTCGATGAGCGGGGCCAACCCGCGCCGGACGCCAAACCAGACAATGACGGCCAAAGCGCCAATCATCGAGGCGATGATCAGGAACACAGGCTGCGCTCGCGACTGCACGAAGCCATCCCTGACGGAAGTTTTTTGCCAGACGGTGAAGGTGAATAGCCCGGTCAGGCCATCCATCGTCGTGCTTTGAGAAAACCGCAAGGCGCGCACCGTGGAGCCTTGATAAACAGCATCATAGTAGGTTTGCGTCGCGTCCGGAGCGGTTTTTTCAGGGGGCACCGGAGGTGTGGCATAGCCTGTCACAAAGACTCCGTCAGGCGCATAGACGTGATAAAATACTGCACCGCCTGATGTGTCGCGCAGCAGATCGCGGGTCTCTTCGCTGAGCGCATCGCCCCCGGACATCGCCGTGTCTCGCGAAATGGCAAGCGCCGTGGACAGGAGCGAGCGGTCAAACCGTTCCGCCGCATTCGCTTGCGCATCGAGATAAGCCCAGGCGCCGACCAGTGCCGCGATCACCATCAGCGGGGCAAGAATGACAATCGTCAAACGCCCACGAAGAGACAGGCTGTTCTTCATCCTATCGCCTGCATCATGTAGCCCAGCCCGCGTTTCACAATGATCTGAACGCCGTAGGGCTGGAGCCGTTTGCGCAGGCGGGAAACATAGACTTCGACCACGGGCTCATCCACGTCGGCACCGGTGCCATAAAGGCTATCCAGCAAGAGTTGCTTTGAGACAATCCGTCCCTCCGCCATCAGCAGCCGCTCGAACAAGGCGACCTCCCGGCGCGGAATGTCGAGCGGACCCTCGGGCCCCTCGACCGTTCGGGCAGTTCTGTCGAGCGTCACACGCCCGATGCCGGTGATCGGTCTGGGTTTCTCGGCCACGCGCCGCGACAAGGCCCGAATGCGCGCGCCGAACTCCTCCATCTCAAAGGGCTTGCTCAGATAGTCGTCCGCGCCTGTATCGAGCCCTTTTACCTTGTCGTCGATCTCTGCCCGGGCTGTCAGCAAGAGGACCGGTCGCTGATCGTCCCGCGCCCGCATGCGGCGCAGAATCGTCAACCCATCGAGGTCCGGGAGGTTGATGTCCAAAACCACGATATCGGCAGCATCATCACGCAAAAAGGCTTCGGCCTCTGCACCATCGTGCAACAGATCAACCGCGTGGCCTGCATCTTGCAGGTAATATCGAAGACCTTTGGCGACCGAGATGTTGTCTTCAATCACGAGGATGCGCACGACCGTCCTTTCAACAAAAATCCAAGATGCAAGGCTCACGCAAGGATGTCACTGCAAGGTCTTGGCATCAAGAAGACTTGGGAGGTCTTCTGATTCTATGTCTGGGGCCCTGCTGAGCCCCTTGGGAGGAGTACAAATGCTTAAGAAAACCCTGCGCCCACTGGCGGGCGCACTCGCGATGTCGTCCGCGCTGGTCGCAACGCAAACCATGGCCGATGGCCACCAAATCGATCTTTCCGGCAAAACTGTCGAATGGATCATTCCTTTCTCCGAAACCGGTGGCTCCGCCAAATGGGCCAATTTCTATGCCCCACTTCTGTCCGAGGCTCTGCCCGGCAACCCCACCGTGGTCGTGACGTTCAACCCCGGTGCCGGGTCCACGAAGGGGGCAAATGCGTTCCAGCAAATGGAATATGAAGATGGCACGACGATCTTTGGCTCGTCCGGTTCCACCCAGTTCCCCTATCTGCTGAGCGACCCGCGGGTGCGCTATGAATACCGCGACTGGAACGTGGTCTTGGCCTCTGGCACCGGTGGCGTGGCGTATCTGCCAGCCGATCTGCACGGCATGCTCGGCGAAGGTGGCGATGCCGCCGGGATCGCGGGTGAAGACTTCATCTATGGCTCCCAGGGCGCAACCCGGCTGGACCTCGTGCCGCTTCTGGCTTGGGAGATGCTGGGCCTGAACGTGGAGCCTGTCTTTGGTATCGAAGGCCGTGGCGATGGCCGTCTGATGTTCGAACGCGGCGAAGCCAACATCGACTATCAGACATCTTCTTCGTTCCTGTCGGGTGTGACGCCACTCGTTGAGGCCGGCACCGCTGTGCCATGGTTCTCATTCGGTGCTCTGGACGCGGATGGCAACATCGTGCGTGACCCGACGTTTCCCGATATGCCAACCTTCAAGGAAATCTGTGAGGCCACCGAAGGCTGCGAGACCGAAGGCGAACGGTGGGACGCTTGGAAAGCATTCTTCACCGCGGGTTTTCCGGCTCAGAAGATGGTCTTCCTGCCCGCAGGCGCACCTGAAGAGGCCATCACGACCTTCACCGAAGCCTTCGCTGCGATCCAGGAGCGGGATGATTTCGCCGAGATCAGCCAGGCCCGTCTTGGCGCCTATCCGCAGATGACGGGTGAGGCGGCCAAAACGGCGATGGCAAGTGCCACCGATGTGCCGCAGGAGGCCAAAGACTTTGTGATCAACTGGCTGCGCGAACGCTACGGAGTCGTCCTGCAGTAATCACACCATTCCCCACCCGTTCAAACCACGGGTGGGGGTTCTCTCATTTGAAATTTCACCGAACGGGGGCCGATCATGGAGGTCTTTGCGACAGCGTTGCCTGCGCTCAACGATGCGTTTGCGATGATCCTGCAGCCGCATGTGCTGGGTTTTCTGGTCCTCGGTGTTGTGATGGGGCTGTGTATCGGTGTCTTTCCGGGCCTTGGCGGGATCGCGGGCCTGTCTCTGCTGCTGCCGTTCATGTTCGGGATGGAGCCGGTCACGGGCCTTGCCCTGATGATCGGCATGGTCGCCGTGGTGCCGACCTCCGACACCTTCGCCTCGGTCCTCATGGGGATACCCGGATCGTCAGCCAGTCAGGCGACGGTGCTGGACGGTTTTCCCATGGCCAAAAAGGGCCTCGCGGCGCGGGCGCTGTCGGCAGCCTTTGCCGCCTCCCTTTTCGGCGGTCTTGTGGGTGCGGCTTTCCTGACGGTTTTCATTCTGGCCGCGCGCCCCATCGTCTTGCTCTTCCAGACCCCCGAATTGCTGATGATCACCATTTTCGGCCTGTCGATGGTCGGCATTCTTGCCGGGCGCGTGGCCTTGAAGGGCCTTGTCGCGGCCTGTCTGGGCATCCTTGTGGGCACCATCGGGGAGGGGGCGAGTTCCGGCGCGTTGCGTATGTCGACCTATGATATGCCCTATCTCGCGGATGGGCTGAAACTGGTGATCGTGGGGTTGGGCATCTTCGCGATCCCGGAAATCGTGGCCCTGTTGCGCCGTGACAAGGCCATCTCTGACCGCGCGCCGCTCGGGGGGGGATGGCTCGAGGGGGTCAAGGATTGGTGGAGCAATAAATGGCTCTCGGTGCGCTGCTCGCTGATCGGCGTCGTCGTGGGCGTGATCCCCGGCCTCGGCGGGTCGGTGGTGGACTGGATTGCCTATGGTCACGCGGTGCAGACCGCCAGGGACAAGTCAGAATTCGGCTCAGGCGACGTGCGGGGGGTGATCGGGCCAGAAAGCTCGAACAACGCCAAGGAGGGTGGTGGGCTGGTGCCGACGCTGCTGTTCGGCATCCCCGGTTCCGGCTCCATGGCGATCTTTATCTCCGCCGTTGCACTGCTTGGCACCGGTTCCATCGAGGTCGGGCCCTCGATGCTCAAGAACAATCTTGATTTCACCTATGCCATCGTCTGGCTGTTGGCGCTGGCCAATGTGGTCGGTACCATCATTTGCATCGCGGCGTCGGGCGGCATCGCGAGGCTGACCGAAATCCGCTTTGCCCTCTTGGCCCCGTTCCTGTTCATGATCATCGCCTTTGCCGCGTTTCAGTCGCGGCAGGAGATCTGGGACCTCGTCGCTCTTTTCGGCATCGGTCTGCTGGGCATCATGATGCGCCGTTTTGACTGGTCGCGGCCTGCTTTCCTGATCGGTTTTGTGCTGGCCGCGCCTGCCGAACGTTACACAAATCAGGCCTACCAGATTGCCGCGTCGCGGTTCCGCCGCGGGTTTGAAGAAGGGATCGACTATATCTTCAGCCCCATCGTGATCGTGCTGATCATCATCACACTGCTGTCGGTGGTCATCGGTTTGCGCCAGGCCAGAAATATTCAGGCCGAGGGCACCGTGGTCTCTGGCACCAAGAGGGCGCCGGTGCTCTTCTTGCTGGCGGTCACAGCCTATATCGCGCTGGCTTACTGGAATGCTGCGGTGATCCCGGATTTTGCCCGCATGGACCGGGTGTTCCCGGTGTTTGTCGCAACTGTCGCGCTCATCGGCTGCGTCTTGCTGCTGATCCAGATGATGCGGTCAGACGAAACCGCCCCCATCTTTGCCGATCGCGAGGCCGAAGACGCCGAAGACAACGTGCACAGCCTGTGGTCGACGCTGGGATGGTTCGCAGGCTTGCTCGTTGCCTCTGCGCTTGTGGGGTTCATCCTCGCGCTAGCCGGGTTCCTGCTGCTCTTCATCCGCATCCGGGCCGGCAAGAAATGGGGGTATGCGGTGATCTACACCGCATGCGGCATCGCATTCATCTGCACCATGGCCTGGACGCTGAACCGCGATTTCCCCCCGGGGCTCTTGCAGTCTTACGTTGATCTGCCGTGGCCGCTCACATGACCCAGACCGCGATTCCTTTCCTGTTCATGCGGGGTGGGACCTCGCGGGGGCCCTATCTGAACCGTGCCGACGTGCCCGAAGACCGCGAGGCATTGGCCCGGGTGCTGATCGCCTTGGTGGGGGCGGGCCATCCGCTGAACATAGACGGTATTGGCGGCGGCAATGCGGTGACAACCAAGGTGGCGATGCTGTCGCGGTCAGAGGACGCGTGGGCAGACATCGACTATTTTTTCGCACAGGTGAGCGTGGAGGACCGGGCCGTCGATTTCAAACCGACCTGCGGCAACATCCTGTCGGGCGTTGGACCGGCAGCCATCGAGATGGGGTTGATCGCGCTCGGAGGCCGCGAGACCAAGGTGAAGATCCGCGCGGTAAACACCGGGGCGCGGGTCGTGGCGACGGTTCAAACACCCGCAGGGGCCGTATCCTACGCGGGAGATGCCGCCATTGACGGGGTGCCGGGCACGGCGGCACCCGTGGCCTTGCAATTCATGGATACCATCGGCGGCACCACAGGCGCCTTTCTGCCCACGGGGCACCTCATCGACACTTTTAACGGGGTCGATGTCACCTGCATGGACGTCGCAATGCCCATGGTCATCGCCAAGGCCTCCGCATTTGGGCTAACAGGTTATGAGAGCGCCGGGGCACTTGACGAGAACACGGAATTCTTTGGCAGGATGGAAGCTGTTCGTCTCCTGGCGGGAAAGGCGATGGGCATGGGAGACGTCGCATCCTCTGTCACGCCGAAATTCGGCCTTCTGGCGCCGGCCCGCGACGGTGGCACCATTGCAACACGCTATTTCATGCCGTGGAAAACCCATCCCGCCATGGCCGTCACCGGTGCACAATGTCTTGCCTCCTGCGTGCTGACACCGGGCACTGTGGCCGACGGGATGGCCAGGAGATCGACCGCCCGTCCTGCGACCGTCACCCTGGAACATGCCTCTGGCCGGATCGATGTGCTGGTGGAGTATGACCTGACCGCCGATGGCATCGACCTGCGGTCTGCCGGTCTTGTGCGCACAGCGCGTCTTTTGGCCCGTGGAGAGGTCATGATCCCCGACCACATCTGGAGCGCCGCATGAAAGTCCATATCCTCGACGATTGGTTCGATACCCTGCGCGGCTTGCCTTGTTTCGCAAAGCTCGCCGACCACGATGTGACGGTCTGGACGGACCATGAGCCCGATCCTGCAAAACTCGCCGTTCGCATTCAGGACGCCGAAGCGCTTGTGCTGTTCCGGGAGCGTACCAGGATCGGGGCCGATCTGCTGGACCGCGTCCCGACCCTCAAACTGATCAGCCAACGCAGCGTCTACCCGCACGTTGATGTAGCGGCCTGCACGTCCAATGGTGTCACGCTCTGTTCCAACATGCACAGTGACACGCCCTCTTATGCGGCGGCGGAAATGACCTTGGCCCTGATCCTCGCCAGCTATCGCCAGATCCCACAACAGGTTGCGTCGATCCGCAACGGCGATTGGCAGATGGGCGTGGGCCGCACGCTGCGCGGGCGGACGCTGGGGCTTTATGGCTATGGGCGTATCGCGCAAGCCGTTGCATTTTATGCAAAAGCCATGGGAATGCGCGTGCAATGGTGGGCGTCCGACGCGGGGCGCGCGCGGGCGCAGGCGGACAACCAAACCGTCGCGGCTGACCGCACGACGTTCTTTGCGACCTCCGACATCGTAAGCCTGCACGTAAGGCTCAAGCCCGCAACGCGTGGCATCATCACGGCAGACGACCTCGCCGCGATGACACCGCGCAGCCTGCTGGTGAACACATCACGTGCCGGTCTCATCGCGCCGGGTGTGCTGGAATCCGAGATCGCCAGACGCCGCATCGGAGCGGCCCTCGACGTCTTTGACACCGAACCCCTGCGCGACACGGCGAACCCTTTGCTGAACCACCCCAGCGTCCTGCCGACCCCGCATATCGGCTACGTGACCGAGGATGAATTCGACCTGCAATTCAGCGATATCTTTGATCAGATCAACGCCTTTGCCGCAGGCGCGCCCATCAACGTCATCAATCCACAGGTTTCGGGCTAAAGAGCCGTGCCGCGATTGGTGCGCCAAGGATCACCGTTACGATCCTGAGCACATGGTGCGCAATCACGAAGGCCATGTCGGCTCCTGCGATCAGCGCAAGCACCGTCATTTCCGCCTGACCACCGGGTGCGAAAGCCAAAAGCGTCTCCATTGGCGGTGCCAAGGCGAACAGGTGGATCACTTCGAAAAAGACCGATGTCAGAACCAACAGGATGACGCAGAAGCCCAGGGCGGCGGCCACGTCGCGGCGCACCTCGGCACCTGTGACCCCCGCGTATTTGGATCCAACGGTCATCCCGATAAAAAACTGCGCCGCCCAGATCGCCTCGACCGGGGGGCGGTGCTGCAAAACGCCGGTCAGCGCCAGGATGCCCGCCAGGATCATCGGCCCCAGGATCGAGGCGCCAAACAGACCAACCGCCTTGGCGATCTGCCATCCTGCCAGCCCCGCCACGATCATCAACACAAGCTGAGGCAGAGGCAACGTGACGGCTGGCACCCCCGGCGGGTTGCTGAGATCGACACCCCAGTAGCCCTCCAGGACGAACGGCAGGGCCGCGACGATCACAACGACCCGCGTGGCGTGTATCAGCGACAGCGTGCGGACGTTGCCGCCTGCCTCCTCCCCAAAGAGCAGCATGTCCTGCAAACCGCCGGGCATTGCAGAATAGTAGCTCGTGGCGAAGTCGAACCCCCAAAGCCGCTGGAAATAGGGGACGCCGACCAGCCCGATGAGAAACACCATGACCGGCACCAAAACCAGCGTCGTCCACATGCCGGCCATGCTGGCCACCAGCGCCGTTGTGAATGTCGCTCCGACGGCAACTCCCAGGATTGTCCGCATGGCGTTATCCAGGAAGGACAGGCTTTTCAGGGGCACGCCCATAAGTGCGGCCACGAGGCAGGCTGCGATCGGACCAAGCAACCATGGCAGTGGCAGCCCCAGAACGTGAAAGATCACCACGCCGACCCCGGCGACCCCATGCGTGATCGTGATCTGAATCATCCGCGCATGACCTGCAAGCGATAACGCAAAGACGTCTGCAAATGCGCCTCTGCCGCAGCTCCGGCCCCGTCGATGTCGCCCGCGCTGATCGCATCCATGATCTGGCTGTGCTGATGCACAACGGTTGCAATCCTGTCCACATCCGCCAAGGTCGTTGGTCCCAGCAGCAGGAGTGCATTGTTCATCGCGCGCGCTGCATCCAGCAGAAAACGGTTCCGTGCCGCCAGATAGATGGCGCGGTGGAATTTCTGATTGACCGCAGCGGCGCGGGGCGCATCGTCCCTTGTTTGCGCGAGGTCTTCATTCAATGCCGCAAGAGCGTCCACTTCTGCCTCGGCGGCATGTTTCGCCGCCATTTCAGCCGCTGTGCGCTCCAACACCAGCCGCATCTCGTAAAGCTCAACCACTTCGGTCTGCCCCAGTTTTCGGATGACCGCTCCGACACGGGGGCGATGTTCGATGATGTTTTCGGCCTCCAGCCGGCGCAACGCTTCCCGGATCGGCGTGCGGGAAAGCGCGAGCCGCTCCGCGACCTCAACCTCGCGCAGACGGTCACCGGGTTGATAAACACCTGTTTCAATCGCCTGCATCAGCTTGGCAAAGGCCACACCGCCCTGCGAGAGATCGGATGGATCTGCTGTCATCACAGCGCCTCTTTCCAAATTGTATCCTCTTGGATACACTTTTTTTAAAGAGGAGACTCGAAAATGTCAAAGCAGGTCATCGTTGTGGGATCAGGCAATGCAGCACTTTGTGCGGGGATTGCGGCCCTCGAGGCGGGCGCGCAGGTTCTGATGCTGGAAAAGGCGGATGAAGCACTTGCGGGCGGCAACACAAAATACACTGCAGGCGCGATGCGCTTTGCCTATGATGGTGCGGATGATTTGCTGCCGCTGCTAAAGGACCCTGACGATCCGCGGCTCGAAATCACAGACTTCGGCGGTTACACGACAACCAGATTTGCCGAAGACCTGCTGGGGTTTAACGGCGGACGACCCTTGTCGCCCGAACAGGAACGGCTGATCTCAGGGTCATTGCCCGCTCTGCAATGGCTCGGCGGTCACGGTGTGAAATTTGAACCAATCTACAGTCGCCAGAGTTTCGAAAAAGACGGGCGACACGTCTTCTGGGGCGGGCTTACGCTGGCAGCGGAAAATGAGGGCGTCGGCCTTTTCGAGATGGAACTGGCAGCCTTTGAGCGTCTTGGGGGTGCTATCCGTTATAGCAGCGCGGTGACCGGCCTGCTCAGCCAGGAGGGCCGCGTCATTGGTGTGCAAGCCGGCGACGAAGACATCCCCGCCGATGCCGTCATATTGGCGTGCGGCGGGTTCGAAGCCAGCGAAGCGCGGCGGAAGGAGTGGATGGGTGGCCATTGGGATAAGGCCAAAGTGCGCGGCACGCCGATGAACACCGGCGACGGTCTGGCAATGGCGTCCGGGATCGGCGCGCAACGCTACGGCTTGATGGATGGCTGCCACGCAACCCCCATGGACTTGCACATGGCGGACTACGGCGGACTTGATCTGCCGGCATCCGAGCGCAAGAACTATCGCAAGATCTGTTACTTTCTGGGCGTGATGCTGAATGCCAACGGCGACCGCTTCGTGGATGAGGGGGAAAACTTCCGCAACTACACTTATGCTCAATTCGGCAAGGCGGTTCTGGATCAACCCGGTCACTTTGCATGGCAGATATTTGACGCAAAGGTCGATGATCTTCTTTACGCTGAATACAGCTTTCACGACGCCCATTTCGTTCAGGCTGACACGCTAGCGGAGCTTTGCCAAAAGCTTGAAGGCGTTGATGCCGATGCCGCGCGCGCGACACTGGATGCTTTCAACAAGGCGGTAAACGATGATACACCCTTCGACCCGACAAGTCTGGACGGCAAGAACACACCAGATCTTCCCCTGCCAAAATCCAACTGGGCGCAAAAACTGGATACAGCACCTTTCAAGGCGTACCCGGTGACAGGCGGCATCACTTTCACCTACGGCGGGCTTAAAGTCTCCGAGAATGGCGAGGTTCTTCGAAACGACGATACGCCGATCAAGGGGCTCTACGCGGCGGGTGAAATGGTGGGAGGTGTGTTCTTTGAGGGCTATCCCGGTGGTTCAGGTCTGACGTCCGGAGCGGTTTTCGGGCAAAATGCCGGCAGGAATGCCGCGCAATAGGGCCGAAAGCCTGCCATGTTGTTGCAGCAAATTCCTGTTGCCCGCCCTGCGAAAGTCGTCTCTTCGCCAACAGCGGGTATATATTCAGCTGTCGGAAATGGTGCTTCCGCAGCGTGTGAATGTGCCCGCCGCCTGTTTTCGCAACGCCGGCAAAGGGCCGACTTGGTGAAGCTGCTCTGCAGCGTTTGACAATATCGCGATAGTCCAGACTGCCCTGTCGGTACCCTCACAACACCTCGACGCCAAGAATGGTGGGCAAGTGTCTTGCGATTTCGCTCCAACTGTCGCCTTCATCTTGGCTTGCAAAAATTGACCCGCTGTTTGTGCCGAAATAGATCCCTGCAGGATCGTGGGTGTCGCCCGCCATGCATTGCCGCAATACGGTGAAGTAACACCCTTCCTGGGGCAGCCCTTCCCGCAGGGCTTCCCAGCTCTGTCCCCCGTTTCTTGAACGCCAAACGGCGGCTGCCGCGTCAGGTGGGAAGCGCCCGATGGCGTCGCCGTTCAGGGGCACCGTCCAGATTGTGTTGGGATCCCGCGGATGAACGCGGATCGGAAAGCCGAAGGTCGAGGGCAAGCCATGGGTGATATCGTCCCAGCTTCTTCCGCCGTCAGAGGACCTCCAGACGCCGTGGTGATTTTGCTGATAGAGCAGATCTTCCGGGCCGCTGGCGCGCATCATATTGTGCACGCAATGTCCCGTTTCACCGTCGTGCGGAGCCGCAGGGTGATCGTGATGGCCACAATCCTGCGCATTGGACAGACGGTTTCTGCGCTCCCACGAGTTGCCACCGTCTTCTGTGGCAAAGACACCGGCGGCCGATATCCCAACCCAAAGCTTCTTCGGGTTGGCGGGATCTGTGACAATAGTATGCAGGACCAGACCTGCCGCGCCCGGGTTCCAGGTTGCTGCAGACTCGTGTTCGGTCAAGCTGCGCAACTGTTCCCATGTTTTTCCGCCATCGGTACTGGCCAGAAGGTTTGCCGGCTTGGTGCCAGCATAGAGCAGACCATCGGCATAGTGCAGTGACCAGATCTGGGAGAATGCATCACCGAAAGGCAGCTCAGTCGCTGTCCAACCAATCATTTGAGCAAAATCGGGATCATTGGCAGCCCAGGTATCCATTTCACCCTTGGTGAGCCGGGTTACCTCCCACGTCTCGCCCCTATCCTTGGAACACCAAACGCCCGCACCGCTCCAATCACCACCTCCACCGGCCCAGATGGTGCCGGTTTCCGGATCACCCGCGAAATGGTTGATGGGCCAGCCGTCACAGAACGGCCCCTTGGTTGACCACTGCCCGGTCGTCTTGTCAGGTCGCAGGAGGAACGCGCCCTTTGTCGTGCCGACGAGGATTGTCACTTCTGTGTCTGACATGGGCGTTTCTCCCTGATTTCATTCCTGTTGCACCGGCTTTTATGCCTCGAGCAGGGTCTGAAAGCTGGCAAAGATCATGCGTTTGCCGTCAAACGGCATGGGGTTGTCCTGACTGGCCTGCTGCATCTCCTCCATAACGTTCTGCATATTCGCGTCATGGGTCTGCTTGTCCGGCCAAATGACATGCGAGTAGGCGACCGTCTCATCTGCTCCGCATTTCACGGCCATTGGAAATGAGGTCAATTCTCCCTCCGGCACATCATCCCCCCAAGCATCAACGGCAGCGAGAGCCCCGTTCTTGGTGAAGAGCGGGATCAGCTCTTTCGCATGCGCGATGAATGCGTCCTTTTTCGCTGTAGGCACGGCGTAAACGGCGACAGTGATATAGGTCATTGAAGTCTCCTTTCGGTTAGGGGGCGGCAAAAGCGGTTTCCAGAGCTTCGATGTCGAGCTTCTTCATTTTGTACATGGCTTGCCGGACCCGTTCTGCCGCTGTCTGGTCTTCCGCACTCTGCATATCGAGCAAGAGCCGCATGGCAAAGGAGGTGGTCTCCCCAACATCATGCCGAGTGCGGTATCGTCATCGAACACAAAGCCAGGAGCGTCAAAGAACCGCTTGGAGCGTGCCAAATCCTGAACCGGTGAATTGGTATAGCTGCTCATGAGTCTACCCATTTGGGAATCGCTTCTCAGGGTAGTGTTTATATTGACATTTACGTTGATGTCAACGTAATTAGCCTTTATGAGATCTGACCTCCCCTTAGACGTAACGCATGAAGTGCGTGATCGGTGCCTTTGTTTACACCTTCAGCGCGCGGCACGGGCTATTGGCAGACGCTTTGACGAAGCCTTGCGGCCGGTTGCTCTGAGCCATGGTCAGTATTCGCTACTTGTATCTCTAAACAGGCCCGAACCGCCCCGCATTGGGGAGCTGGCCCGATTTCTCGCGATGGACAGAACAACCATGACGGCAAACCTCAAGCCCCTCGAACGGCGCGGCTTGCTGACGATGCACTCGGACCCAGAGGACAAACGCAGCAGGCGCATCACATTGACCGATGCCGGACGGGATCTGCTTGTTTTGGCTGTGCCGATTTGGCGAAAGACCCATGACATGATTGATGCGCAGTTGGGGCGAGACGACAGCGGGCCATTGAAAGCGGATTTGATAGCGTTGTCTTTCGGCAGTTAGGGGGGCAGGTACCCAGTTCCGCGCTCCGCCCAGATGAACAGCCATTTTGTTGACAAAATAGAATCTTTCCGACGGCCTGCCATGTATCGAGGCTGCAAGATTGGCGGCATGGCCAGTCATCCAGTCGTCCGGCCTATGAAACATTTGCGCGGTCGAGATATCTCCCTTTTGGTCAAGCTCTAAGGAGCCATCCTGACACGAACTTGATGTCGACAACCAAGGCTGGATAGATACCGGGTTGCACCTGAGCCCGGTTAGAACCCCGAGTATAATTCCGCAGCATGCCGCACTGGAAGTGTGTTTCGCGAAATACGCATCTCCGGTAGGGGATCGTCTCGCGGGTATCGACGCTCGCTCTCGACAGGCGGGCATTCCGGAAAATCGTGCCGAGGGAAGCCCAGGACGCTCGGCGGGCTGTTCGTTCTGCGAATATCCTGGCCGAGATCGCCACGTTTGTCCGTCGTATCTGCACGGTCATCGGGTGAATGGGCGCGGCATTGCGCCGGCTCCTCAGCGACATGGCGCAAGGCGCCGCTGGCGGGGTGGCCCGCATTCGCCGGACCCTAAACCAATGATCTTTCGAAATCGACCAGAACATGCTCGGCATGAACAGCAAGAGCATTCAGATCGTCTGAAAAGCGCTCGGGCGCCAGTTCGCGCGCAACGCCACTGGCCGTGCTGCCCAGGAATGCCACCGCGTCAACAATATCAGAGGTGCGCGCCATGCGGCAGTCTTTCAATGTATTATAGATGACGCGGGGCAAACATGCACCATCTCGATGGCGAGCGAACGCGGTGTGGGGCAAGCGGAACGCCGTATCGCCAGGGAGCTTGATGAGATGGGCGTTCCACCCGATCACGTCGGGAGTATTTGCAGCGTTCTCGCGCCCTGCAACCGGCCTGGTGGCTATTGCGAGGGTATGATCCGTAGAAACTATACGGATGCCGATGTTTCTTACAGCTTCGAATATGGCAACGATAGAGCAAGCCGCCCGGGTGGAATCGCCGCTTTGCAAGACGCCGCCGGGCTATTCTTTGACTGACGAGAAAATGCATGATCGACAATCTGGGCTCCTGGATATTGACCTTTTGGGACTCAAAAGGCGGGAGGTGAGGGACGCCATCGGCATTCTGTCCTTTGCGGAAGATGACGCCTGACTGATCGGGGTCGATCCATCGAGCGAACGGGTCTTTGCCGAGAGCAAGCAGGAGCCGCATGTAGGGGTGTTTATGAACAGAAGTCTCGACCGATATGTGGAGATACAGGAGGCTTTCCTTGATTACGCAGCGCGCGTGAGAGAAATGAATGACGATGAGGCGGACAGCTTCGTGCAGGAAAAGAAGACTGCATTCAATGCAATTGGCCCCGAAGTCATGGGTGTGCCACACAACTGGTGGAGTCTGAACATTGAACAGATGAAATCGGGCACATTTAACGCGTGTCTGGGGGCTCCGGATCGGCGAAGGCAAATCCATGAAAGCGCTTGAATGTCGATGGCCTTCGCTTAGTCCCGTAAGGGCTCAAACTGGATGCAGAACTGCGCATGGCGGTTTGGTGATATGCGCGGCAACCGACTGGCACAGTTTTGATTACTGCCGTCTTGATGGGTCTCAATCTGTCCCGCGGTGTTGCCTTCGGTGACAAGAAATGCCGCGCGGGGTCAAAAACCACGCTCAACTCAGCAGCTTTTTGCGCACTGATCTGAATTGCAACTTTAACGGTCGCTAAGCTCGAACAATGCCTACATAAACCGCGTAGGGAGTGAGCTAGCCCCAACAAAGGGATCTGCATGACACAGTATGATAAATCCACGACAGATGCGACGATGACCGGCCCCAAGCCAGACATGGACGAGCGTGAATATCGCGACGGGGCTGCGACAGAAACAGAAGGGGAAACCCCACGGATCAGCTTTGACGTTGCCGAGCGCTGGGATGGTGGGTTTCTTGGTGAGATCACCATCACGAATGCGACCGGTCAAATAATCGAAGATTGGTCTTTGGATTTTGACACCACGGGGTTTTCGATCAATGACGCCTGGGGTGGGGATCTGACCGTCGCAGGCAATATGGCCAGCCTTGATGCCAAAGGCTGGACGACCGATATCGCGTCTGGTCAGGCCACAACCTTCGGCTTTGCTGCAACCGGTACACCGCCCTCGGAACTGGGCAGCCTCACGTTTGAGGCGAACATGGAAGATGGCAGCAAGATCACGCTGTCCGACAACGAGAATCCCGATTCTGATACCGCAGACGAACCCCCGGCGGTGTCGGACACGGGCGGTGGCACGCTGCCGGTTGGCGGCGAGGACGGCGCGCCATTTGGTGTGGCCGACTATGATACCGTGCTGAATAAATCGATGCAGTTCTACTACGCCAATTATGCAGGCGATCTGCCGGAGGATCATCCGATCTCATGGCGTTGGGACTCGACGCTGGATGATGGTGCGGAGGTTGGGCGCGATTTGTCCGGTGGCCTGTTTGATGCAGGCGATCATGTGAAGTTCGGGCTGCCGATGGCAGGCACTGCGACCACCCTTGCCTGGGGCGGGCTGGCGTTTGAGGACGGCTACAAGGACACCGGCGCCTACGATGCGCTGAGCGATCATCTGCGCCAGCTGAACGACTATTTCCTGAACGCCTATGACGACAAGGGCACGGCTGACCTGTCTGACGACGTGTTCCATGCGCAAGTGGGGGATGGCAACACCGATCACGCCTTTTGGGGCGCGCCCGAGGACATGACCATGGACCGTCCCGTCTATTCGGTCGATGCTGAAAACCCAGGCACCGAAGTCACGGCCCAGACCGCAGCGGCCATGGCGGCCTCATCAATGTTCTTCCGCGAGAAAGGCAACACCGACTACGCAGATGAATTGCTGGACAAAGCCGTGCAGCTCTTTGAGTTTTCCGAGACTTATCAGGGGGAATATACCGACACCGTCACTGATGCCGCACAGTTCTACAACTCCTGGAGCGGTTATGAGGACGAGCTGTCGTGGTCTGCAAACTGGCTTTATCAGGCTACAGGGGATGATGCCTATCTGCAGAAATCCATCGACTACTATGTCGAGCCAAATACCTCTTTTGCTTTCGGCTGGGACAACATGAGCAATGGAACCACGCTTTTGCTGGCGCAGCAAACGGGTGAGGCGCGCTACGTCGAGGACCTGGACCGACATCTGGATTACTGGATGGAGGACATCACGACCACACCGGGGACAGACACCAATGACGGTCTGGCATGGGTCGATGAGTGGGGCTCGAACCGCTATGCGGCCAACACATCGCTGCTGGCCACGGTTCATGCCAAGAACCTGGCGGAGGCGGATGCCTCGGGCAATGCGGACCGGGTAGACGATCTGCTTGATTTCGCCACCGATCAGCTGGACTTCATGATGGGCGATAACCCGGAGGAGCAGAGTTTTGTGGTGGGCTTCGGTGAAGATTTCCCACGAAACCCGCACCACCGCGGCGCATCAGGAACGACCCATGTGGGGGATTCCGATCCGAATGCCTATATCCTCCAGGGCGCATTGGTCGGCGGCCCCGACCAGAATGGCGACTACAATGATGTGCGCAGCGATTACGTCTCAAATGAAGTCGCAACGGATTACAATGCCGGTTTTTCAGGCGCATTGGCAGGGGTGTATGAAAGCCTGACCTACGACGATTGGATGTAGCAGAGGGCTCTGCTACATCGATCAGGCCAGGGCGCTTGTGGGTAGAGGCCCATTTGTTTTCGGGCCTCCAGCTGCAGGAGGCTTTCGACAAAAAGGGCTGCGCCCGCAACGCGCTGCCCGCAAACCTCCGACCTCTCTGCCCGGCATAAAGCGGGGTGTGTCAGGAGCTCAAGATCGACGGCACTTTCACCGGTTATTCCGATCCAGCGGCAGAAGGCCCAAGATCCTGCCGCTGGGTCGGGGTGGTGTGGTTCGTTCATGAAGCGCCCTTTGCGGTGGCCCGCTGACAGCAATACGAGGCGTGACAGTTTTCGCAGATGGCGCATCGAATGTCGGCTTTTCGGGTTTCAACCCCAATAGCACATGTTTTGTGCGCCAGCTCCGTCTAAGCCTCTCGTTTCATACGCTCATCGTACCCCGGCTGACCATCACGCAGTGTCCCCGGATGCGGGGTTGGCGATCTTGCCCGTTGATCTCAACGTCAATCTCGCTCCGTCGCCCCATCTCGACACCTTGGGTGATCGTGAAGAGGCCTGTGTCCTGGTCCTGCGCGCATGAAAGAAGCGCTGCAAGGGCACCAGAAGCGCTTCCGGTGGCGGGATCTTCCGGAGGGTGACCGAGCGGCGAAAAGACGCGTGAGCGGATGGCGGTCGTCGAACCGGTCTGCTGCGTCACGACAAAAGCGCAGACCGCAAAACCATCAACCGTCTCTGGTCCGGTTTGCGCGGCCCCCCGAAAGGCAGCAGCATCGGTTTCGATAGCGGCCAACGCGTCGAGATTGCGCAGCTCGGCAAACGCGAATGGCAGGCCGACCGACGCAACACAGGGTGGGAACTTGTCAGAAACGATATCTGCAAGGTCAAGTCCAAGACACCTTGCGATCACATTCGGATCAACCTCGCCGACCGTTTGCAGCGGCTGCGGGGCCTCGATCTGCGCGCCGATGAACTGCTGCGCCTCGCGCAGGGGCCATATGCGGACTGGACCGCCCAACTCATCAAGCACTGCCACGTCCGGCAGCGGGCCGCGTGCGGCTGTGTCTTCATGTGCCATGACGAAAACGGTTCCGATGTTGGGATGCCCGGCAAAAGGTACTTCTGCGTGGGGGGTGAAGATACGGACCTGTGCAATGCTCCCGGCATCGCGTGGCGGCAGGATGAAGGTTGTCTCGGAATAGCCGAACTCCCGCGCGATTGCCTGCATTTGTGATGGATCCAGATCGCGTGCATCGTGGATGACTGCAACGGGGTTGCCGCTGAAACGCTCTCGCGTGAAAACGTCGACGGTGCTGAATGAAAGGGTGTTCGTCTTCATCACGCTATTGTCCTGCAGATCTGGCGTCATTGGCAAGGGCCCCCTAAGGCTGAGAGCTCTGCAAGGCGCTGAGGGTGCAACTGCAACGCCTCCGGAATTTCAGCGCCCGCCCCCCTTATGATCCGGGCAACGCGTTTGCGACTACTGGATCCAAGCTGACCCAAAGCCCATGCCGCATGATCGCGCAGGGCGACATCGCACACCGGTTCAATTCCCCATCAGGCCGGAGATTTTCTTCCGCTGGTGCATAACGAGGAGCGCGCCGCCAAATCCGATCACCACCACCGGCAGAAAGACCGCGCCGGGCAGCAGCGTGCTGGTAACGCCGGAAACTGCAGGGCCAACCATACCGCCGAGCGCATAGGCCACCGAAAAAGCCGAGGCACCTGCGACCAGCATCGCGCCTTGGTGATCGCGCCCGAGGATCGCCAGCGCGCAGGTGTAGATGCCAAAGAATGCAGCTCCTGCAACCGCGCCGAGCGGCCAAACGAGCCAGCTGGTGGTGGGTACAAACAGCAGGGCACCGAAGGAGAGACCGGTTGCAAAGAGGCATGACGCGGCGATGACCCACCTGTCCTTGAGATCGAGCAGAATGCCCAGAAACGGCTGGGCGACAAACATGCCGACATGAAGAACCGCGACGAAGGTCGCCGCCGCGTTCACCGAGGCACCGCCTGCGGTCAGATGCAGCGGCGCCAGGGCCAGAGCGACCGCGTCGGCAAAGCCGAAGGCGAGGACAAGAAAAAGAAGCAGCGGTGCTGCGCGGGCAAAACGCGGCAGATCCGAGAGCTCGAACCTATCGGGTTCAGCTTTTGCCCGCCTAGATAAAAGCGCGAAGGCAAAGGCAACCAGCGACACGATCACGGCGCAGACCGCGAAGGCAAGACCATTCTCAGTGCCGAACAACGGGATCATCATGGGGCCGATCACAAAGCCCGCTGTCATGCCAGCGCCGTAGAGCCCCGAGACGCGGCCACGGACCTTGTCCGCCGTCGCGACGTTTAGCCAGACTTCCCCAAAGACATAGATCGCGTTGACACAGAAGCCGAGTGCAAATCGCAGGACGAACCACGCAGCGACAGTGTCGAAGATCGCCAGGGCGGCAAGGACCCCTACCGAGCCGATCAGACCTGCCACGATGATCTGCCCGGCGCGCAGCCGTCTTGACAGACGCGGCACAGCCAGAACCGAAAGGCCCAGCCCCAGCATGAATGCTGCTGCGTTGAGCCCGACCACCAGATCCGACGCCCCGCGTTCGGCGAGCAAAAGCGAAATCAAAGGATGGGTGAGCCCTTGAGCGATTGCGAAAACCGTAATGCCCAACACGACCACCACGACCGAATGCCAGTCGGTCACCATCGTTGGCCTCGTTGATGGCTGTGGTTGCACGGTCCGGTCCATGGCAGCACGATAGGATCGGAGCACCACATGCGCAACGGGCAGCGGAGGAGATAAGCTGAGCATCCGCTGCAAGCAGGCGTCTGCTGTCTGGGCACGGCTTGGCACCCTATCCAATGCTTTCCATGCGTGATGCACGGTTTGTCCAAAACACAACAGGGCAGGCCGCCACCCCCAGTACCGCGAAACCGGCGACCGGCGGCAAGACGGTTCCGTCGAAGCGCTGCCCAATCGCTGCGGCAAGTAGCAGAGAAAGGAACGTCGCGCCCAATCCGGCCATCTGGCCAAGCGGTTCCAGTGCCAGCGCATTCAGGTTCCCGAAGATGATCCCGACACAGAAAAGGCGAAGCAGATTGAAACGAAGTTCGCCAAGGCAGCAAAGTCGAGAAAGCTGGACCGCCACCCACCAAGATAGATCAGCCCTTGCCAAATGATCGGAACAATGATGAAAGCCGCCATCGCGATGGACATGATGCGCGCCATGGCGCGTCCCGCGCAGGCGTCCCTGACAAGTGCTACGGTAACGATGCGCGGCCGCTGCGCCAAAACCCTGAAGCAGGCGGCCTGCCAGCATGATTGCCCAACTCTCAGGGACCATGCAAATCACGCAGCCAAGGATAAAGAGACCGTATCCAGCACAGATCACGGGCGTTCGATCAAGACTGTCGGACAATGGCCCTGCAAAAAGCTGACCACCCGCCATGCCCAAGAAGAATGCCGTGACGATGTAATGGAGGTCATTTGCAGTGCAGGCACCCACTTCCAGACCGATAACGTCAAGTGCGGGCAGCATCAGGTCTGTCCCCAAGGCGCGAATCGCAATCAGCATCGCCACCAGAACGAAGTATTCGACAGACGGAGTGGGTGGCTTTTCTTTTAAGGTTAAGGAAGGAGGATGTTTTTGTCAGTTTGTCGGGCAGAATGTTGTTTGTTGCCGGTTTTCAAACCCAACGTTTCCTGACCAGTCGGCTTGATCGCGAGCTGCGGGGCAAATTGCCGGTCTTCGATGTGGGATGAAAGCCGCGTTCCAGGTGACCTGATCTGATGCGTTGGCATCAAAGCACGCTCACCGGGACGACATGAGCCACCAGCGCAACCCATCTGTTTGCGTGCGCGCAGTCTGTCACACGTCAAACTAGCCCACTCCGGCCCCTTTCGGCATATGAAACGCTTGGCTGGACCCGGCAAGGAGCACGCCCCAACCGATACACGATGCAGTCATGACGATCACGCGGCTGAGCGGACCGCCAAGAATGCCGAACACCGCCACGCCCATCCCGCATGAAAGCGATTGTCCGGGCCCCATGAAAACGCCCAGACCGGGGATGAACGACAGGATGGTGTATGCAGCCAAATAGACCCACCCGGTTTGATGGTCACTTTGCGCATTGTTTTGAGGTTCGGCTTTGTCTCACTTTGATCGCCTTTGCCGGGGTGGCATGGCCAGAAGGCCCGCGCTGACGATGACACCGATGCCAATCAAGGCGATATTGCCTGGCAACTCGCCAAAGAACAAGCGTCCCCAAATCAGACTGAACACGAGATAGCTGTAATCAAAGGCCGCGACCGTGGTGGGCGGCCCTTTTTGATATGCAACTGCGGCACCGACACTTCCGATCAGGATCAGGGCGGCGAGGGCGGCGACGGTTGCGAACAGGCGCAGATCAACAGGTTGCCAGGGCCCAAAAATGAACGATCCTTCTCGACCGGAGAAAAGCCCAAGCAGCGCGCCGACCATGATGAAAGCCAGGTGGAGGGCAAGTGCCAGCGCGACGGGATCGTCATTTTGACATTTTACCGAGGTCAGCACCATCGCACAGGCATAAAGAAAGGCGGCGATCATCGGCAATAGCGTTCCGAGATCGAAACCGGCCATATCAGGGCGGATGATCATCAGAACACCGATGAAACCGCACCCGATTGAAAAGAGGGTACGACGCCTAGGCCATTTGGAACTGATGAGCGCAGTCAATGCCACAATAAAGATGGGTCCAGTGTAGTAGGCTGCGGCTGCCAGAGACAATGGCATGAGCGACAACGACGAATAATAGCTTAGCCACATGACGACCAGCAGAATGCTGCGCATAACGGTCCAGAACGGGGCTTTGGGCGTGATCGGTCCCTGGCTGCGGGCGAACCACCACAGGACAGGCAAAAGGAGCGCAGAGCGCAGGATATACATCTGCCACAAAGGGAGTGATAGCTTTGCCGTCTTGATGAGGGCATCCCCCAGGGACAAGGCCGCCACGGATGCGATGATCGCGAAAACCGCAGTTCTTGTTTGATACGGTCCACCAACGACCACCACTTTTGTCCCGCTATCTGTTGCGCCTCGATACTTCCCCAAAATCATGTATGTTTTCATATTAAAAAGGAATTTTTGTAAAATATGCATGAGTTCTGGTCATGAATAGATCCAGCCGCCATCTGCCGCCCCTGTCGCGCCTGAAGCCCTTTGAGGCTGCGGCGCGACATGAGAGCTTTTCATTGGCCGCGGTCGAGTTGGGTATGACCCAGACGGCCGTCAGCAAGCAGATCGGGCTGCTGGAACAGGAACTGGAGACTGCGCTTTTCGAGCGTCGTAACAGGGCGGTGTTCCTGACGGATGCCGGTCGGCGGCTCGGGCGGGTCGTCGGCGCGGCCCTCTCCGATGTTGCCGCTGAAATTGCTATTTTGAAAGGTTGTCGGCGGTCGGGCGAATTGGTGCTGCACTGTCAACTCTGCGAGGCATTCTATTGGCTTATGCCAAGGCTCGCGAGGTTCCACGAACGACATCCCGGCATCGAGTTGCGGGTGGTTAGCGCACTCAATCCACTGACAGAGGCGTCGGAGGCGTTCGATGTTGCCATTCAGACGTCAGGTCGCGCGTCTGGTTCGGCACGGCTGGCCTTCACTGCCGCGGACGATGTTTTCCCGGTCTGTGCACCCTCCCTCGTTGCGCGGGGGAGCCGTCCCGTAAGGCCGGGTGATCTTGTTTCGTATCCGCTCCTGTCCCACTCTGTCGTGCCGCAAGATTGGATGGAATGGCAGGATTGGTTCGAGAGCGTTGGTGCCTCGTTGCCGAAACGTCCCCGGATTATCACTTTCGACAGCTATCCTTTGGCCCTTCAGGCGGCTGTTTCCGGCCAGGGTATTGCCCTTGGGTGGAGAAGAACAACGGAAGGCATGATCGGGGAAGGTAAGCTCATCAGACCCTGCGACGAATTCGTGGCGCGACCGACGGAGATATCGGTGTTTCGCGGCACAGCGCGTGATCAGCACCCAAACACAGATCAGCTTCTGTCCTGGTTGTCCGATGAGCTGTCCCAATAGCTGAAAGCCGCCCCGACACGGAATTCACGCAGTCCGGGCTGTCTCTTTGAAAAGGTCTTCGGCTTTCGTTTCTTGCGGTTTGTTCCGGCACGGACGCGGTGTTGGTTTTTTGAAAATGCCCTCGCCCGGGAGCTTCCCGCCGGGCTGTTACGGGGTGTTATTGGTGTTTGATTTTTGGTCGTTTCCTGCGGGCCTAGGCAGTTGCTGCTGGGATACACTCTTCCCTGATGCCCTTGCAGATGCCGGTGAGTTGACCGGTCCCTTTCAAAGTGTTTTCGAGGTCAGACTGCATCGCTGCCGCCTTCAGTTGTTGCCGGATACATCACCTATGTGCTCCAAGGCGTGCCCTGCGCCTGCTGGAACGCCCGAGCGCAGCATTGCCCGCGCAGCCGCATGACTGCAGCCATGTAGATTAAAAACAAACCGTTTTCAGGGAATGTTAGTAGTCGCCGGCCTATAGAAGCCGATACGCAGGTTTAGGATCAGCAACTCTCAATGTCAGAAGTCAGCGAACTGTGGATAATCCTTTGTGCGCTGATCGTGTTGGATCTTCAGTGCGGTTTCCTCTGCCTTGAAGCGGGGACGGTGCGCGCCAAGAATGCGAGCAATGTCGCGTTGAAGAACATCAGCGACATCTGTTGCGTTGCGACCGTCTATTGGATTTTCGGCTTCGGCATTATGTTTGGCACAAGCCACGCGGGGTTGTTCGGCACGACCGGCTTTCTTTTGCCACTTGATAACACCACAGGTGAGCTTGCAGCGCTCTTCTTCTTTCAACTCGCATTTGCCGCCACTGCCGCGACGATCGTGTCTGGGGCCGTGGCGGAGCGGGAGCGATATATTGGCTACGTCCTGTTTTCCCTCGCGCTCGGGGCGGTCGTCTATCCGGTTGTCGGTCACTGGGTGTGGGGTGGTGGCATTTTTTCTCAGGACCAAGGGTGGCTCCAAAGCTCCGGCTTTCATGACTTTGCCGGGGCGACGGTTGTTCACAGCGTCGGCGGTTGGGCTGCGCTGGTCGCAATCTGTATCGTGGGCCCGAGGCTCGGGCGGTTCACCCATATTCGTCGGAAATTCGAAGGCAGTTCAACGGCGATGAAGGCGCTCGGCGCGGTGTTCCTCTGGATCGGATGGGGCGCGTTCAATGGCGGCAGTGCGCTTTTCTTCGGCGAGGCGGTAGGACCCATTATTGCCAGAACCACCATTGGGGCTGCGGGTGGCGGCATCGCCGCGATCATCGTCTGCCTTTTGATTTACAGGTACGCCCGGGTCGATATTATCATCAACGGCGTTCTGGCCGGGCTGGTCGCTGGCACGGCGGGCATCGACATCTATACGGCCAACGATGCGTTTTTGGTAGGTGCGCTTGGGTCTGTTGTCATGGTGCTTGCCGTGGAGCTTCTGGAGGCGCTTCGTATTGATGACGTGGTATCCGCAGTTCCGGTTCACCTCGCCGCAGGAATATGGGGCACCCTGGCCGTTGCGTTATTTGGGGACCCGTCGCTTCTCCCTGCCGGATCCCGTTTCGAACAACTCGGTGTTCAGATCCAAGGTATCCTGTCCATCGGCACTTGGGTTGTTCTGGCTCTGACACCGCTTGCATTGCTCCTCAAGCGCGCCGGTCTGTTTCGTGCGACGCGGCGAGACGAGGTCCGCGGGCTGAACCTCGCAGAAAACCGCGAGCAAAACTCCCTCGCCGATTTTGTTCGACAGATCAGAAGCCACCACCGCAAGGGCAAAACGGGTGACAGGCTGACGATTGAGCGGTCAACCGAAAACAGCGGGCTCGCGATCAGTTTCAATGGGATTCTCGACAGGATCGAGGGAGAAATCAATACCCAGCTCGCGCGCCTCAACGAAGAACGCGAAATGCGGCTGCTCGCGGAAAAATCGTTTTCTGCCCTCCGGAAAGTTCAGGAAGAAAGCGCTTGGGCCGCGCGCCATGATGCGCTTACGGGCCTCGGGAACCGAATTCTGCTGGATGAAATTTCAGCGGTAGGTGGCACCTCAGAGGGTCAGAACATCCTCTTCATTGCGATTGATCTCGACCGTTTCAAAGATGTGAACGACAGCTACGGGCACGACGCGGGCGACCGCGTCCTCATAGTCACCGCAGACCGCTTGCGTGCGCATCTGCGCAGCGGGCGAGACTTCGCATTTCGCATTGGTGGTGATGAGTTCATCATGCTGATCGATTTCGAGGGCGATGAAGGAAGAGCGCAGATGTTCTGCGACGGTCTCGTTGATTGTCTTTGCGAAACAGTTGATTTCGGACCTGCCGAACTTCGAACAGGTGCCTCTGTCGGTTTCGCCATCGTTGGGCCGCACGAGCAGGGGGCCGAGACCCGGCGACGCGCTGATCTAGCGCTCTACGAGGCCAAGGCACAGGGGCGGAATCGCGCTGTTGCATATGCGTCCACGATGGGGGCATTGCACGAAGAGCGCATGGAAATGCTCAACGATTTCAAACGGGCCTTCGAGCGGAACGAGCTTGGCATCCACCTCCAGCCTCAGGTCGCGGCGCAGGGGCGTATGGTGCTGGGGTGTGAAGTTCTCGCGCGCTGGGAACATCCCAAACGAGGGCGGTTGTCACCAGAGGTTTTCTTGCCGCTGGCAGAGGAGCTTGGTCTGACAGCGCAACTCGACGCCAGGATATTTCAACTTGCTCTCGCCGCTTGGTCGGACGTCACAGCAGCGGGTATCAGCCTGCCGAGCATGTCGGTGAACGTCTCGGCGCAACGTCTTTCCGATCCCGCCCTCATGGTGGATATCAAAGAGGCCGGCCCGTTTCCCGGCACTCTGACGATCGAGATCCTTGAGACGGCCTTTATGGACAACATCAACGAAGAACTTCGCGATCGTATCTGGGAACTGAAGAGCCAGGGTATCCGCATTGAGATCGACGACTTTGGCACAGGTCACGCCAGTTTCGCGGGCCTGTTGGAGCTTCGACCCGACCGGTTGAAAATAGACCGTGTCTTTGTCCCAGGGATCGATCAGAACCCGGAACGCAGGAACCTCGTCAGAGGAATGATCGAGATGGCGCAAAGCGTGGGGACAGGGGTGACGGTTGAAGGTGTCGAAACCGAAGCCGAAGCTGCGGCGATACTGGCTGCGGGTGCGGATGTCCTGCAGGGCTATCTTTTCGGGCGGCCCATGAATCTGTCAGACTTCATTTCGTGGGCGAAGGGACAAGATAGCAGGCAATCGCAGGTATCGGCCTAAAGGCGGGATGGCGGGCGTCACCAGCCGGCATCCGTCAACGCTCTGCACTCTTCAAACCCCGCGCAATCGAGACTGACCCGCGCGATGATGTCACGGGTTTTCCGGAGCCCGAACCAAACGCCGGGGAAGGCATTTTCTGTTGCCCGAAAAAGTCAGCTCTGATGTTCCTGCCCCAGGCGTGAAAGGAGGACATCAGAACTGGCGAAATAGTCAAGAACCGCGCGTACACGCGCGGTTCGGCGCAGATCGCGATGCGTCAAAAGCCAAAGATCGATGGTCATGTCATCGATTGAATCGCCAAGACGCACTAGTTCCGGATCGGCTTCGGCAAGATAGATGGGCAAAGCCGCGAGGCCGACACCTGCGCGGACCGCTGCATGCATGCCAAGGGTGGTGTTCATCCGGCAAACACACGCCTCATCGTAGCCATGTTTCTCCATCCACGAATGAAGCTGAGGATAGATCATGGTCGGGTCGGGGCCGACCCAAGGACAGGTGCCGAGGTGTTGCTGACCTGAACCTGCCCGACAAAGGTGTTGCGGCGCATAGACTGCCTGCTTGATGATGCCCAACTTGCGCCCGACCAGATGCTGCGCCGGTGATGAAGTGGGCCGGAGCGCGATATCCGCCTCCCGCAGCGACAGATCGGATATCTCGTTGGAAACGATGATCTCAAGAGTTATCTCGGGTTCCGCTTGGCGCAGCTTTGCAATTGCCGGGGCCAGCAAACCCAGCAGCAGCGTATCTGTGGTTGCTATACGCACGATGCCGGATGGTCTAAGATCACGTCCGGCCACGCGTCGCTCTGTTTCTGTCGTGAGGTCCGCCATCTGGCGTGCGACGGCTACGATTTCTTCACCGGCGGCCGTTGGCCGGTACCCGGTTCGAAAACGTTCGAACAGCCGAACTCCCAATTTCTCTTCTACCGCGTTTATCTTGCGGAACATCGTCGGATGGCTTGATCCGGCCAGCTGGCCGGCCTTGGCGAGCGATCCGGCTTCGGCAATCTGCAGAACGACCTTGTAGTCGTTCCAGTCAAGCATATTGTTCATTTCTGAAATACCGATTTACATCTTTGTATATTTACTAACAAAAATGAAAAGGAAAGAGTAGGGCGCATAGCAATCTGCGTCGGAGAAGATCGAAATGCATGCCCATATTGTTCACGCCCATCCAGAGCCCTCTTCATACAATGGTACCCTGACGAGAACGGCACGTCAGGCCTTGCGCGACAGCGGCTATGCTGTGACCACGAATGATCTCTACCGGACCAGCTTTGATCCGGTTGAACGAGGAACGCATTACCGCGACCGCGCAGATGTGGTGACTTTTGCGGCGCTGAACGAGCAACGTCATGCTTGGAAAAACGACACCCTGCCAAAGGAGATCAGAAGCGAGGTGGGGAACCTGAAGCGCAGCGATCTGGTCATCCTGCAGTTTCCTCTTTGGTGGCACGGCCCACCCGCCATTCTCAAGGGTTGGATGGATCGTGTGTTCCTGAACGGGGGCCTTTACACCAGCCGCATGCGCTATGATACCGGCTACTTCCGGGGAAAACGTGCGATTGTCTCTGTCACCACAGGCGCGCCGGAAAAAGTGTTTGGTCCAGGCAGTCGTGGCGGAGATTTCCAGACCATGCTTTGGCCGATCCAATACTCGCTGCACTACATGGGCTTTTCGGTCTTGCCGCCCTTTATCTCCTTTGGCGTGCAGGGCCATGGGTACAGATATGAGGACGACAAGAGCCTGCAAGAAAGGCTTTCGCGAAACCTGTCTGACTGGCGCTCCTATCTGATGGCACTGGAGGATATCGACCCTATTCCGTTTCCATGTTGGGATGATTGGGATGAACATGGCTGTGCTCTCAGGTCGCGAAGCCCCGAGCCGGAGACGCAAATCAACAGTTGCGGATAAGTCGCAGATCTAGATCGTTCCAATGCCAACAGATGTCGCCTTGATGGCGGTCGGGGCATCGGCGCGCTGCTCCGCAATTTGCCTTGACGGGTGCCTTTTGAAACTGTGTTTACGCCTTGTGATGGGCGCTCATCGGTTGTGTTTTGATTGCGCTTGCCGGACAGGCTGGTGCCAAACTCCCAGCCTTCGCCCCGACCGCAGAGGCGCTGTCGCCCGCGCCCATTCTTGGCGGCAGAACCTCCGCAATCGGGATACAGAAACATCCGAAATGCTGCCCCCCAGTTTCGCCCGCGCATCTTTTTTGGGCATTTTGCATGTGCGGCAGAAGTGTATTCCACATTCACCCAAAGGCTCGGGGGAATGACTCGCCAAAACAGTGAACCAATTTATAATTGGTTCGAGGGTTTCGCGAATCGGTGAGTGGGGGAAAGACGGCGCAATGTCTTCTTCGCGACATGCAATCAGACAGGACTTCGCGTCCGAGGACTCCTTATTGGTTTTGTCAAATCTGACATTGCGGTTCAAGGGCCAGGAAAATGACGTTGTTCAGGACGTCAGCCTGCGCGTCAGGCGCGGAGAGATTCTATGCGTTGTTGGTGAGTCAGGTTGCGGAAAAAGCGTGACATCAATGGCCATCATGGGCTTGCTTCCCAAGAGCGCAACGCAGATTTCCTCAGGTAGAATGCAGATTTCGTCAGACGAGTGGCACCTTGTGACAGATCGTTTGCCTGCCGCATTGCGCGGCAATGAGGTCGCGATGATTTTTCAGGAGCCGATGACCTCTCTGAATCCGGCCTTTCGTATTGGGGACCAGATTGCCGAAGTCGTGCAGCGCCACCGTGGCGGCAGCCGTTCTGCCGCGCTGGATCGCGCGGAGGTGATGTTGCAGCGGGTCGGCATCGCCAATCCGACGCAGCGGTTGCGAGAATATCCGCACCAATTGTCTGGTGGTATGCGTCAGCGGGTCATGATTGCGATGGCGCTGGCCAATGACCCTCAGATTCTCATCGCGGATGAACCTACGACCGCGCTGGATGTCACTATTCAGACGCAGATCCTGGATTTGATTGGTGACCTGCGAGATGAAACGGGGATGGGAACGATCATGATCACCCATGATTTGGGGGTGGTCGCCGAAATAGCCGATACGGTGGCCGTCATGTACGGGGGCCAGATTGTGGAACAGGGACCGGTGGAAGAAGTGTTCCGCAACCCGCAGCATCCCTATACAATCGGGCTGATGAGCGCGATGCCGCGCCTTGACAGGCCCGGTGAGCGGCTGGCTATTGTTCCCGGAACAGTGCCGACAATTTCCAACATGCCGGACGGATGCCGCTTCCGGACCCGCTGCGCCTTTGCAACATCGCACTGTGCGACCCGCCCGCAGCTGACCGATGTCGCCCCTGAGCACGGTGTGGCCTGTCACTATGTCCCATTGGAAAAACACGTGGTGGTAAGCGCATGAGCCATGATGTGATCCTCGAGGCGGTCGATGTGGTCAAACATTTTGGCGATGGCGGAAATTGGTTGTCCCCCAAGCCCCCCGTACAGGCAGTAGACGGTGTCTCCTTGAAGATCCGGCGCGGGGAAACCTTTGCGATCGTCGGGGAATCCGGTTGTGGTAAATCCACGCTCGCGCGCTTGCTGATGCGTTTGCTGGAGCCAACGGCTGGCAACGTGCTCTTTGATGGCGCGGAGATTTCCCACGCGAAGGGTGCGAAGCTCAAGAGGCTGCGCAGGGACATGCAGTTCATCTTTCAGGACCCGTTTTCATCGCTGAACCCGCGGATGAGCGTCGGAAAGCTGGTCGGAGAACCATTGGAGGTTCATGCACCGGACATGAACGCAGACGACAGGCGCGCCAAGGTTGCGGAGCTGTTGCGCAAGGTCGGGCTGCGGCCTGAACACGCGGGACGCTACCCGCATGAGTTCAGCGGTGGGCAACGTCAGCGGATTGGAATTGCCCGGGCGCTCGCCTCCGGGCCGAAACTGATCATCGGTGACGAGCCGGTGTCCGCGCTGGATGTGTCAGTGCAGGCGCAGGTCATCAATCTGCTCGGTGATCTGCGGCGCGACTTGGGTCTGACGCTGGTGGTCATTGCGCATGACCTCAGTGTGATCCGCCATATGAGCGACCGCGTTGCGGTGATGTATCTGGGCCGGATTGTCGAAATCGGGACCGCCCAGCAGGTGTTTGCCACGCCAAGGCACCCCTATACGCAGGCGCTGCTTTCGGCGATACCGTCCATGGAGGGCACATCAAGGGATAAAAAGCCAGCCGTGCAAGGCGAAATGCCCAGCCCCTCCGATCCGCCATCCGGCTGTCGGTTTCACACCCGCTGCCCACATGTTCAGCCGCTGTGCAAATCCCAAAGCCCAAAGCTGCACGGGCAGGGGCATCAGGTTGCCTGCCATTTCTGGCAGGATATTGCGATGCCACCTACAGAGTCTGCACCCCCCAACCGATCAGACAGGGCCGAGGCACGTTTCGCGCTTTATCGCGCGGCGACGACCGGCGGGACAGTTATCCACCAAGACAAAAAAGCAACAACGGAGAGGACCTAACCCATGAAACATATCAAAACTGCAATCGTCACCGCAGTGATGGGCGCGGCGGCGCTGACCGCGGCGCCGACGTTGGCCAAGGATTTGCGCATCGCGTTGCAATCGGATGCGGATGTGCTCGACCCCGACCAGTCGCGCACTTTTGTCGGTCGGATTATTTATGCATCGCTCTGTGACAAGCTGGTGGACATCACGCCCGATCTGGAAATCGTCCCGCAGTTGGCCACCGCCTGGGAGACTTCTTCCGATGGCATGCAGATCACCATGCAACTGCGCGAAGGTGTTGTTTTCCACGATGGTACGCCCTTCAACGCCGAGGCCGTTGCGGCCAATATCGAACGCTCTCAGGCCTTGGACGAATCGCGCCGCAAGTCAGAACTGAAGTCCATCTCATCAACAGAAGTTACAGGCGAATATGAGATTGTGCTCAATTTGGGCGCGCCCGATGCAACGCTCATCGCCCAGCTTGCGGATCGCGCCGGGATGATGGTGTCCCCAACTGCTGCGGCAGAAGCGGGTGTGGACTTCGGCCTCAATCCCGTCTGTTCCGGTGCCTTCAAGTTCGAGGAACGCGTGGCGCAGGACAAGATTGTCCTGAGCAAATTCGACGACTACTGGAACGCGGATGCGATCCATTTTGACAGCGTGACCTTCCTGCCGATCCCGGACACCACTGTGCGCCTCGCCAACCTGCAATCGGGCGACATCGACATGTTGGAACGGCTGAATGCCACCGATTTGGCGCAGGCCGAGGCGGACCCGGACATCGTTGTCGATAGCGCTGTTTCACTGGGATATCAGGCGATTACCTTCAATATCAATAATGGAGAACGGGGCGACACCCCGTGGGGCAACGACAAGCGGCTGCGCCAGGCGCTGAGCTATGCGATTGACCGCGAAGCATTGAATCAAGTTGTTTTCGAGGGGGCCTTTGCGCCGGGCAACCAGTCGTTCCCGCCGACCTCGCCCTGGTATAACAGCGACCTGCCGCTTCCAGCAGCCGATATTGACAAAGCAAAAGCGCTCTTGGCTGAGGCCGGTTATCCCGATGGCATCGATCTGGAAGTGCAGGTGCCCAACTCGACCGAGCCTCTTGCGGTGATGCAGGTGGTGCAGGCCATGGCAGCACAGGCGGGCATTAACATCACGCTGACCTCCAAGGAGTTTGCCACGTTGCTGGCCGACCAGTCCGCCGGGGACTATCAGGCCAGCCAGATCGGATGGTCGGGCCGTGTCGATCCCGATGGCAACAACCACCAGTTCGTCACCACCGATGGCGGCATCAACGACAGCAAGTTTTCAGACCCGAAAATGGATGAGCTGTTGAATGCCGCGCGTGTTGCTCCGACACCCGAGGAACGCAAGGCGATCTACGACGAAGCCACGGTGATCATGCTCGATGAGCTGCCACGCCTGTTCCTCTACCACGTGAAGTGGATCTGGGCCTATCGCGACAATATGAAAGGCTTCACGGCCTACCCCGACGGCATGATCCGTCTGGAAAATGTGACCTGGGAGGAATGACCTCCGGCGTCGCGCCGCTGCACCCGGCGGCGCGGTTTCTTTTCTCACGAAGGGGCCTTTCATGCTGCGGTTTCTGATCCGGCGGGTGCTGATTGCACTGCCGACCATCATTCTGATCTCGATCTTTGTGTTTTCGCTGCAAAAGCTGTTGCCGGGTGATCCGCTACTCATCCTCGCGGGCGAAGAGCGGGACCCGGAAGTGCTCGAATTCCTGCGTGAAAAATACCGCCTAAACGATCCAATTCCGGTACAGTACCTGGCCTGGATCGGCAGTGCGCTGCAAGGTGATCTGGGCACCTCGCTGAGGACCAATCAGCCGGTCACGGAACTGATGGCGCAGAAACTGCCCGTAACCATTCAGCTGGCGGTGATGTCGATGATCTTTGCCCTGGTGATTGGCATACCGGCAGGCATCCTGTCGGCGGTAAAGAAGGGCACGGTTACCGATTATGTGGCCAATGTGGTCGCTCTGTCTGGGCTCTCGATCCCGAACTTCTGGCTGGGGATCATGCTGATCCTGCTGGTTTCGGTGAAGTGGCAGCTGTTGCCTGCATCGGGTTACGTGCCCTTGTCAGAGGACTTCTGGCAATCCATTCGCACGATGCTGATGCCTTCTTTCGTGCTCGGGACGGCACTGGCGGCGACGCTGATGCGGCACACCCGCTCGGCCATGCTGGGGGTTTTGAGCGCCGATTACGTGCGCACCGCCCGCGCCAAAGGGTTGTCGGAGCGTGTGGTGATCCTGAAACACAGTTTTCGAAACGCGCTGACCCCGATCGTAACGCTGACCGCGCTGCTGTTCGGAGAGCTGATTGCCGGTGCGGTTCTGACAGAGCAGATTTTTACAATCCCCGGCTTCGGCAAGCTGGTTGTGGATGCGGTGTTTAACCGCGATTACGCGGTGGTGCAGGGCATCGTGCTGGTCACCGCGGTGGGGTTCATCTTCATGAATCTGCTGGCGGACATGATGTATTTCGTTCTGAACCCGCGCCTGAGGGAGCAGTAGAATGACCGATGCCACCACATCGGAGCTGACGCCCGACCCGGTTCTGACCGCGCAGCCGGAAAGCCGGGTGTGGAAGAAATTTCGCAGCCACAAGAGCGCGCTCCTGGGCGGCTTTCTTGTGGCTTTCTTTGTGCTGATCGCGCTGGCCGCGCCGCTGCTGCCGATCCCGGACCCCGCCGCCACCGATTGGGGGGCGGTACGAAAGGCGCCAAGCTGGGCGCATTGGATGGGCACCGACGAGATCGGACGCGATGTCATGGCCCGCATGATCTGGGGGGCGCAGGCGTCTTTGCTGGCGGGGGTGGTTTCGGTCGGCATTGCGGTGATCGCGGGTGTACCCTTGGGCCTCGTGGCAGGCTATTTCGGCGGCTGGACCGATGCGGTGATCTCCCGCTGCACCGAGGCGTTGCTTGCAGCCCCCTTTCTGATCCTCGCCATCGCGCTGGCGGCCTTTCTGGGGCCGTCGCTGACCAATGCGATGATCGCCATCGGGATTTCTGCCACACCGATCTTCATCCGGTTGACACGCGGGCAGGTGATCAACATTAAATCCGAGGATTACGTGGACAGCGCCCGCGCCATCGGCCTGCCGACGCATCGCATCCTCAGCCGGTATATCCTGCCCAATGTTCTGCCGCCGATCCTTGTACAGGCCACGCTGACCATCGCAACCGCGATTATTGCCGAGGCCTCCCTGTCTTTCTTGGGTCTTGGGCAACAACCGCCGGCACCCAGTTGGGGGTCGATGCTCAACACCGCCAAGAATTTCCTCAACCAGGCGCCCTGGATGGCGATGTGGCCGGGTTTGTCAATTTTCCTCGTGGTGTTGGGGTTTAATCTGCTGGGCGACGGGCTGCGCGATGCGCTCGACCCCCGTGAGCACTGATCCGTTGGGAGGGAACATGTCCGATTTCACCACCAGGCCCGAGATCAGAGGCACCTTTGGCGTTGTCACCTCCACCCACTGGATCGCCTCCGCCGTCGGCATGTCGATCCTCGAGGCGGGCGGCAATGCCTTCGACGCAGCGGTGGCCTGTGGATTGACCCTGCAGGTGGTGGAGCCGCATCTGAACGGCCCCGCGGGTGACATGCCTGCCGTGTTTCATTCGGTGAAGACCGGCGTGACGCAGGTACTCTGCGCGCAAGGTGTCGCCCCGGCGGCGGCCACGACAGAGCATTACAGGGCACAGGGGCTGACGCTGGTGCCTGGCTCGGGTTTGTTGGCAACCGTGGTGCCGGGCGCCTTTGACGGCTGGATGCTGATGCTCCGCGACCACGGCACAATGGGCCTGCGCGACGTGATGCAGCCGGCGATTAGTTACGCCTGCGACGGTCACCCTGTGTTGCCCCGCGCGGCCGAGACGATTGCCGGGCTGGCCGCGTTTTTCAAGGCAGAGTGGCCAAGCTCTGCCGCTGTGTGGACGCCGGGCGGCAAAGCCCCAGAGCCTCATAGTCTCTTTAAAAATCCCGACCTTGCCGCGACCTATGACCGCCTGGCCGCCTGTGAAGGCGATACGCGCGAAGCCCGGATCGACGAAGCCCGGCGCCAGTGGCGCGCAGGGTTCGTGGCCGATGCGATCTTTGCGTATCTTGAGGATGCGCATGTGATGGATGTGTCTGACGCGCCGCATTCCGGGGTTCTGGCACCGCAGGACATGGCGGGCTGGCGCGCGGCATACGAAGACACGCTCAGCCATGCCTATCACGGCTGGACCGTTCACAAGACGCATGCCTGGGGGCAGGGGCCGGTGATGCTGCAGGCGCTGGCCATCCTCAGCGGCTTCGATCTGGCGGGGATGGATCCCAATGGTGCCGAATTCGTGCATGTGGTGATCGAGGCCATGAAGCTCGCCTACGCCGACCGCGAAGCCTACTACGGCGATCCGGCGCAAAGTCCCATCCCGATGGAGGTATTGCTGAGCGAGGGCTACAACGCGGAGCGCCGCAGCCTGATCGGCAGCAAGGCGTCGATGGCGCAGCGCCCGGGCCGGGTGCCGGGCTTTGAGCATCTGGCAGATGCCTATATCGCGCGCAGTCAGCGCGACTTTGACGTGGGCCGGGTGGCGGCACAGGAACCCACCATGTCCCACCTGACCGAAAGGCGCGGTGATACCGTTCATCTCGATATCATCGACCGCTGGGGCAACATGGTGGCGGCAACGCCCTCGGGCGGCTGGCTGCAGAGCAACCCCGTCATCCCCGGGCTGGGCTTTCCGCTGAATTCACGCGCGCAGATGTTCTGGCTCGAAGACGGATTGCCGACCTCGCTCGCCCCGGGTCGCCGTCCGCGCACAACCTTGTCGCCAAGCCTGGTAGAGAAGGACGGCGTGCGGCTGGTTTTCGGCACGCCCGGCGGGGACCAGCAGGATCAGTGGCAACTGATCTGGTTCCTGCGGTTTGTGCATTTCGGGCTGGGCCTGCAGGAAGGTATGGATGCACCGCTGTTTCATTCCATGCATTTCCAGAGCTCGTTCTACCCGCGCGAAACGCGTCCCGGCGAGCTGATGATCGAGCCGAACGTGGGCGCGGATGTCATCGCGGATTTGCGCGCCCGCGGACACAAGGTGACCATTGCCGAGCCTTGGACTGTGGGGCGCCTCACGGCTGCGCTGCGCGAAACGGACGGCACGCTTCGGGCCGCGGCAACACCGCGCCTGATGCAAGCCTATGCGGTGGGCCGATGACCTGGTCGCTGATTGCACGCGATGCGGAGGGCAGGGTCGGGCTGATCGTGGCGAGCCGGTTTTTTGCCTGCGGTGCGGTGGTGCCTTATGTCGGTGCCGAGGTTGCCGTTGCCAGTCAGGCGTTTTGCAATCCGGTTTGGGGGACCGAAGGACGCGCCCGGCTGATCGGGGGAGAACCCGCCGAAACTGTTCTGGCAGATCTGGTGGCGCGCGATGAGGGGCAGGCCATTCGCCAGGCCCACATGATGGACGCGGCAGGGAATTTCGCCGCACATACAGGTGCGCAGTGCGTGGCCTGGGCCGGGCAGGTGCAAGGGCATGCGCATTCTGTTGCAGGCAATATGCTGGCCGGGCCCGAGGTGCTCGACACTACCTCTGATGCGTTTCAGGACGGGGCGCATTTGCCCTTTGCCGAACGCCTGATTGCAGCCATGCAGGCGGGTGAAGCGGCGGGGGGAGACAAGCGCGGCCGCCAGGCGGCTGGCCTTACCATCCATCACGGAGAGGCGCATGCATGGCTTGATCTGCGCGCCGATGACCATGCTGACCCTCTGGCCGAGTTGTCGCGTCTTTGGGGGGTGGCGCAGGAACGTTATGTGCATTTCGCCAAGGGCATGCCGACAGCGGCCCGGTTCTCTGGCGCGCCGACGCGCGAAGGCATTGATGCAGACATCGCGGCGGCCGAGGCCGCGCGCGTGGCTCAGGGCCAATCCAGCCGATCACATGCGGTCGATCACTGACACAACGGAGCAGGCATGACACTCAACAGCACATCTGCGCAGGTCCGTGAGCAACTTCTGAGACTGATAAAATCAGGTGAATGGCGTGAAGATGGTCAACTTCCAACAGAACGTTCCCTGGCCGAAAGGTTCGACGTTGGTCGGCGGCACGTGCGTCAGGCGCTCGACGCGTTGGAGGGGGAGGGGCTGGTCTGGCGGCGACAGGGCAAGGGCACCTTCATTGGGCAGCCGGCGGATCCGATGGGCGATCTGGCGGCCAAGATCACCGGTGAGACAAGCGCGCTTGAAGTGATGGAAGCGCGGCTTTGTATCGAGCCGGAACTGGCGGCCCTTTGTGCACAGCGCATGCTGCCCGATGAGGTTGCCCGGTTGCGACACCTGGCGCGGCGGCAGTTCGAAGCCACTGACGCGCAGGCCACCGAGTTGTGGGATGGGGCGCTGCACAGGCTGATTGCGCAATGTGCCCGCAACCGTCCGCTGCTCACGGCCTATGCGTTGCTGGACAAGATACGATCTGACCCGGATTGGGTCACGATCCGCGCCAAAGGGCGCGACGGCGCGTCATTGGCAGTCACCCATTCGGAGCATCTGGCCATCATCGACGCCATCGCGCTGGCCCATCCGGAGGCGGCCCGCCAGGCCATGCGCGACCATCTGGAAACGCGCTTTCGGGCACTGGAAGGTGAGATCGGCCGCGCCGCTACGGCAGAGGGCCAGACCTTCTTTACTGTGGAGACTGAGATATGACGGACCCTTTGACCACCATCGATATTGCGGCGGCTGAAAAGCTGATGGGGGTAGAATATACGCCAGCCGAACGCGACCAGATGGTGAGCAACCTCGAAGGACAGCTTTTGTCTGCCATGGCGCGCCGGGAGGTGGTGCTGGACAACGCAACGCCCATGGCCTGCCGTTTTGATCCCAGGTTGCCCGGTTTCACCATGCCGCATGCGATGGACAGCCTGCGCCCATCGGACGCCTCCGTTGCCTTGCCGGGCAATGAGGAAGACATCGCCTTTGCCCCGCTCACCTCCCTGTCCCACTGGATTGCCAGCGGGCAGATCACGTCGCGACAGCTGACAGAGATTTACTTGGCCCGGATCGAGGTGTTGAATCCCAGACTGGAATGCTATGCCACTGTCACCCCGGAGATGGCGCTGGCTGAAGCCGACGCGATGGACAGCCTTTCACGCGCGGGCGTAAACTTGGGGCCGCTGCACGGTATTCCATATGGATTGAAGGACCTGTTCGATACCAAGGGGATCACAACGGGGTGGGGGGCCGAGCCGTTCAAGCACCGTGTGCCGGATGCGGATGCCACCGTGACCCGCAGGATGCGGGCAGCGGGGGCAGTGCTCTTGGGCAAAACAACGCTGGGGGCACTGGCTTACAACGATCTTTGGTATGGCGGCTGGACCCGCAACCCCTGGAACCTGAACGAAGGGTCGAGCGGGTCCAGTGCGGGGTCTGCCTCGGCCACGGCGGCAGGTCTGTGCGGGTTTTCCATTGGCACCGAAACGCTGGGCTCCATCACCTCGCCCTCGCATCGCTGCGGCACCACCGGGTTGCGCCCGACATTCGGGCGGGTCAGCCGGGCAGGCGCCATGGCGCTCTGCTGGTCGCTCGACAAGGTCGGCCCGATCTGCCGGTCGGTCGAAGACACCGCTTTGGTCCTTGGCGCTCTGAACGGCCATGATGCAATGGATCGTGGGTCCATTAATGCGCCCTTTGTTTTTGACACCGACCGTCGCATCGACGGCATGGTTCTGGGCTACCTGCCGGAGGCCTTTGAAGAGGGGGCGACGGATGTGGACCACGCCGCCCTTGAGGCGGCAAGGCACCTCGGGATCACGGTAAAGGAGGTGAGCCTCGAAGACCTTCCCTATGGCGCGCTGATGAACGTGGTCTATGCCGAAGCCGCTGCCGCCTTTGAAGCGCTGACGCTGACCGGTGCCGACGACACGCTGCGATGGCAGGACGAGGGGGCCTGGCCCAACACCATGCGCAAGGCGCGGTTCCTGTCAGCTGTGGATCACGTGAACCTTGACCGGTTGCGCTACCGCGTGATGCAGGCGGTCGGTGACATGATGGGCGGCGTCGACGCGCTGATCGGCCCGTTCATGACCGGACCGATGCTGGTCGCCAGCAACTTCACCGGCCACCCCTGCCTCCATCTGCGCGCAGGATTCGAGCAGATCGCGACACGGTCTGCCGCTTCTTTGGGCGCAGGCAGGCTCATCACCGGTGAAGCGGAGGGAGACCGTACCTTTCGGGTGCCTCAAGGCATATCCTTGTGGGGCCAGCTTTTTGATGAAGGATCCATTTTGAACTTGGGCATGGCGCTCGAGCAGGCGCTGGATGTCGCCACCGAACGCCCGACCTTTCCAGAATAACAAAGACCTGCAGAAAGCAGGCCGTTTACTTGCAACCGACATGGAGACGACACGATGAAACGCAGAGACTTTTTGAAATCCACTACCGCAATCATGGGGGCCGTGATCGTCAGTGGGACGCCGATGGCGGCCTCTGCCGAGGAGCCGGTGAGCGGCGGCACCCTGATCTGGGGCCATTCGGAGACGACGCAGAATCTGGACATGCACCAGACGGGCACTGCATCGACTGGGCGCCTGCTGCAGAATGTACACGAAAGCATCGTCTCGGCGGACGCGGATTTTAACATCATTCCCAATCTGGCAGAGAGCTTTGAGCAGTCGGAGGATGGGTTGACCTATACCTTCAGGTTGCGCGACGACGTGATGTTTCACAATGGAGCCAAGATGACCTCGGCAGATGTGAAGTACTCGTTTGAACGCGTGATGAACCCTGAAACCGGGGCCGTGAACTTCGAGGTCTTCAACGCGGTGGAGAGCATCGAGACACCCGATGACCTGACCGTGATCGTCAAGCTGGGGTCGGTCAACGCGCCCTTCCTGTCGCGTCTTGCCGAGAATGGCGCGGGCGTGGTGATGCCCACAGACAGCGGGGAGGTTCAGGGCGAGACGCCCATCGGCGCGGGCCCGTTTAAATTCGTCCGCCGCGAATTCGGCAATGAGGTCGAGCTGGAGCGGTTCGATGAGTATTTCGGCGGACCTGCCTACCTCGACAAGGTGATCTCGCGCGAGATCACCGAGCCCACCGTGCGGCTGACCGGGCTGCGCACCGGTGAGCTTCATATGATCAACGACATTCCGCTGGATCGCATGAGCGAGTTCGAGGGCAACGATGATTTCCAGACCGTCGCGTGGTTTCCGCTCAACTGGGACTTCGTGAACTTCAACCACGAATTCGAGCCCTTCAAGGATGCGCGTGTGCGCGAGGCCTTCGATCTGATGATCGACAAGGAAACCTTGATGCAGGGCGCGCTCTGGGGGCAGGGCCAGACCTCGGCTTCGCCCAGCTTTCCGACATCGGCCTCCTACAACGACGCCATCAGCCAGCGCCCGCAGGACTTCGAACGTGCGGCAGCCCTGTTGCAGGAGGCAGGCTATGGGCCGGGTGATCTGAAGATCGTCTTCAAGGTGACAACCAACTACCCGTACCACGTGGACAGCGCCCAGATCATGCTGGAGTGGTTCCGCGCCGGTGGCGTTGATATGACCATCGAGCAGCTCACTTGGTCGGACTGGCTGAGCCAGGTCTGGGTCGACAAGGATTTCCAGATGACGATGATGAACTTCTTCACGCTTTGGGAGCCCGATTTCCTCTATTATTCGCTCTATCACTCCACCGGCGGGTTCAACTACCGCAAGATCTCTGAACCTGCGCTGGACGATCTGTTGGAGCAGGCGCGCGTCACGGTGGAGACCGACGCCCGCATGGAGATCTACAAGGACGTGCAGCAGTACATCAACGAGAACACGCTCGATGTGATCTTGTGGTTCCGCAATGGCACCATCGGCGCACAGCCCAACGTTATGGGGCTCGATACGGTGGTGCAGCCCAACGGGTCGGAGATGAACTTTCACCAGGTCTGGCTGAAAGCCTGATGCACCGGGCAGGGGCGCGCGCTGCTCCCCGCCCGCGACCCATGCGGAGGGGACCATGACCTACATCGTCAACAGATTGCTGTCGGTGGCGCTGACGCTGCTGCTGATCTCGCTGATCACCTTTGCGGTCACCAACATCCTGCCGGGCGATGTGGCGATGGTGATCATGGGCACGCAGTCCAACCCCGAAGCGCTGGCTGGTCTGCGTGAAAGCCTGGGGCTGAACGATCCTCTGATTGTGCAATACGGGCGCTGGATCATCGGCATCCTGACCGGCGACTGGGGCAATTCGCTGGTCTTCCGCGAGGCCATCGGCCCGCTGATTCTGGACAAGGTCGTGGCCTCTTCGCTGATCGTCGTGATGTCGATGGCCATCGCGCTATCCTGTGCGGTGCCGCTGGGGGTCTGGGCCGCCGTGCACCGCGACAAATGGCAGGACAACACCGCCTCGACAACGGCGCTCTTTGGGGTCAGCCTGCCGGATTTCTTCTTTGGCATCATGCTGATCCTGCTCTTTGCGCGGGTTCTGGGCTGGTTGCCGTCCTCCGGGTTCGTGCATCCGGCGGAGGATTTTCTGGGCGCCGTCCGGCATGCATTTCTGCCCTCGCTGGCGCTGGGTCTCGGGCTGATGGCGCATCTGACCCGCATGACGCGGTCCACCCTGCTGTCGGTCCTGGGGCAGGATTACATCCGCATGGCCCGCGCCAAGGGGCTGCGCGAGCGCACCGTGATCTGGCGTTGTGCGCTGGCCAATGCCATCGGGCCGGTGATGACCGTCGCGGGGCTGCAGGTGGGCTATCTTTTTGGCTCGATCATCGTGATCGAAAGCCTGTTCAATTTCACCGGCATGGGATGGCTGACCTATCAGGCCCTGCTCAACCGCGACATTCCGTTGATTCAAAGCACGGTGTTCGTGATCGCGGCGGTGGTGATGCTGACCAATCTGGTCGTCGATCTGCTCTATACGCTGATCGACCCCAGGATCAAGCTGTCATGAGGCGGTTTCTGACAGGCAAGGGTATTTTTGGCGGCTGCATTCTGCTGCTGGTGATTGCAACCGCGCTTTTCGCCCCTCTGCTGATCCCAGAGACCTGGGCCACGCAGATGGACATGCGCGCGCGTCTCGCAGGGCCGTCGCTGGCGCATCCCCTGGGCACGGATCAACTGGGCCGCGATCTGATGTACCGGATGCTGCTGGGGGCGCAGACCTCGATCATGATTGCCGGAACTGCCGTCCTGATGAGCCTTGTGATCGGGCTGCCGCTGGGGGTCATTTCGGGCTACTTCGGCGGTTGGATCGATAATGTGCTCATGCGACTTGTCGATACGCTTCTGGCCTTTCCTGCTCTGCTTCTGGCTTTGACCATTTCTGCCGTGCTGGGGCCGAACCTGACCAATACGATCATCGCCATCGGGATTGCCTTTACGCCCTATCTGGCACGGATCATCCGGGGCGAGGCGCTGCGCGTCGCGCAAATGCCCTATGTCGAGGCGGCGCGCTCTGTCGGCACTCCTGACGGCCGGATGATCCTGCGCCATATCCTGCCCAACATCATGCCGCCCATCATCGTGCAGGCCACGATCAGCCTGGCCTTTGCCATCCTGGCCGAGGCGGGGCTGTCCTTTCTGGGGCTGGGCACACAGCCGCCCGACGCCAGTTGGGGGTTGATGATCCAGGCCAGCCGCGACTATCTGGATATCGCCCCCTGGACAGCGCTTGTGCCCGGTGCGGCGGTCGCGATTACGGTGCTCGGTTTGAACATGTTCGGTGATGTGCTGCGCGACGTGCTGGACCCTCGGATCGCATGACACCTCCTCTGAAAATGACATAGTATAGGGATCAATCAACATGCTCATAAATGCCGGGACCCAAACCTGCCATTGGGCCTACTTTGACGCTGCCCTGCCGCCCGTTGCGACCATTGCAAGTGGTGATGAGGTGACCATCAACACGGTGTCCGGCGGCCCGCAGGTTCTGCCAGGCAACGGATATCACGTGCCGCCTGAACTGCTCGAAATCCACGCACAGGGTGTGCCGCAGGTGCAGGGTCATCTGCTGACCGGGCCTGTCGCCGTGGACGGAGCCAGACCCGGCGATGTGTTGCAAGTGGATGTTCTCGATGTGCAACTGCGCCAGGACTGGGGATACAACATGATCCGCCCCCTGGCCGGCACGCTTCCGCAAGACTTTAAAACCGCACAGATCACCACAATCCCGCTGGACGCCGAAAAGAACGAGGCAACGATGCCCTGGGGTCTCAAATTGCCTCTTGCCCCCTTCTTTGGCGTCATGGCCGTTGCACCGCCACCCGAATGGGGCCGCATTTCGACGATTGAGCCAAGGACCCATGGCGGCAACATCGACAACAAGGAACTGGTCGCCGGGACGACACTTTATCTGCCGGTTTTTGTCGACGGCGCGCTTTTCTCCTGCGGGGATGGCCATGGCGCGCAGGGCGACGGCGAGGTGTGTGTGACGGCCATTGAAACGGCGCTGCAGGGGCGGTTCCGCCTGACAGTCCGGCGCGACCTGGAGCTGACCTATCCCGAAGCAGAAACGCCTGAGCATTTCATCACCATGGGATTTCATGCAGATCTGGATGTCTGTGTCGAGATCGCCGTGCGTCGCATGATCGCGCTGGTCTCTGCGCGCGCAGACATCAGTCGCGAGAACGCCTATATGCTCTGTTCGCTTGCCGGTGATCTGCGGATCACCCAGACCGTCAATCGCGAAAAAGGAGTGCATTTCATGATGTCGAAGGACCTCATCTAGCCGGGTTCATCGAGGCCTCAGGCAAAGTGGCGTCGATCAGAGCATGCTGGTCAAGAGCGCGTTGTAGAAGACCAAAAAACGGCTTGAAAAAGTCTCCGGCTTCGCCTCCAAAAAAGGGCTCTTAGAGGTTTGGCGGCCAGTCTGCGTTGAACTCTGCTCTTGCAAGGAGGCCGGGGAAAAATGACATCTTTTATGCTGATGCCCTCTGCTCCACGAAACGCGTCAGGACAGCAAAGCCGTCCTGACGCGTTCCGCAAAAGAATTCACTGCTTCTGATCAGCAACGGCCCAAGGCTGGAGGAGCCGAAGTGGTTTGATGCTGCACGAAAACCTCGCCCGTCGCGTTGATACTGCAAAAGACCGTTCATATGTATCTTCAGATGGTGAGGTGTGGTCGGGCGTTCAATAATTCGGCGCGCGGGTCAGCGGATTTTGCCCAAGTGGTAAAAGCGCAAGGCAGGTCAAGAATACTATCGCGAATACATACGGTTATGGCGCAAAAGGACCATTGCTAAATGAAGGATGAACCACCTCGTCAAATCCGTGCCGGACACTCATTGGACGAGACCCAGTGGCATTGCCAATCCGTGCAGGATGCGCTGGACAGATTAGGCACGGATACTGGCGGGCTGACTGACGCGGAGGCATCGGACCGGCTGCGCAGCTATGGACCAAACCGGTTACCGGCCCCGCCGCCGCCCGGTCCGGTGATCCGGTTTATGCGCCAGTTCCATAACTTGTTGATCTATGTGCTGATGGCCGCCGCAGCCGTCACAGCCGCCCTTGGTCATTTAGTCGATACCAGTGTCATTATCGCGGTTGTTCTGGTCAATGCCGTCATCGGGTTCGTGCAGGAAGGACGCGCGGAAGGCGCTTTGTCTGCCATACGTGACATGTTGGCGCCCGAAGCGCGGGTCTTGCGCCAAGGTCGACGCCAGACCGTCACCGCAGAGGATATTGTCCCCGGCGACATCGTTGTGCTCGAACCCGGGGACAAGGTGCCGGCCGATCTGCGCCTCATGACCGCGCATGGATTACGTGTTCAAGAGGCTGTTCTCACGGGGGAGTCTGTCGCGGTGGAAAAGGCCTCTGCGCCCGTTTCCGCTGATGCGGCCCTCGGTGACCGCCAGTCGATGGCATTCAGCGGCACGCTTGTATCTGCCGGCAGGGGGCAGGGTCTTGTGGTCACAACCGGGTCGTCAACAGAGATCGGACGCATCAGCGGTCTGTTGAAAACAGTGGAGGTGAGCGCCACGCCCCTGCTGCGGCAGATGGAAGTCTTTGCCCGAGGTCTGACAGCGGTCATCCTGGTGCTTGCTGCCCTCATCCTTGCCTTCGGATTTTTTGGTGCCGGGTTGCCGTTCAGCGAGATTTTCATGGCTGTGGTCGGACTGACGGTCGCGGCAATCCCCGAAGGCCTGCCCGCGATCCTGACCGTGACACTGGCCATAGGGGTGCAGCGCATGGCGGAGCGTCGTGCCATCGTGCGTCGGCTGCCAGCGATCGAGGCTTTGGGTTCGGTTTCGGTGATCTGTTCCGACAAGACCGGCACGCTGACCCGAAATGAGATGACTGTCGCCTCGGTTGCCACCTCGAAGCGGCTGTTTGGAGTGACGGGGGCGGGCTACGCCCCCCACGGTGCGATCACGCTTGAGGAGCGTGAAGTGTCTGCAACCGACTATCCGCTGCTGGAGGATCTGGCATTGGGGGCCATCCTTTGCAATGACGCCGATCTGACCCAAATCGATGGGGACTGGTTGATAAACGGCGACCCGATGGAGGGCGCTCTCTTGACCTTTGCCTGCAAGGCCGGTCTCGACCCGTCCACCGTGCGCAGTGCCAATCCCCAGACCGATGCCATTCCCTTTGACGCGCAACACCGGTTCATGGCCACGCTGCACCACGATCACGAAGGGATGGCAGCTATTCACGTGAAAGGCGCGCCGGAGCGGATCATCGCCATGTGCACGACCGCACATGGGGAAGAAGACGGTCAACAGGTGATCGATCCCGACTATTGGCATCGCCGCGCCCAGGAAATCGCAGATCTTGGCCAGAGGGTGATTGCGATTGCTATACGTCCGAACCCTCCAAGAGCGCGCACGCTGACCTTCGATGCGGTGGATGGAGACCTGACGCTGCTGGGGCTTGTCGGGCTGATCGATCCGCCGCGGGAGGAGGCCATTGCCGCTGTTGCAGAGTGCCAGATGGCAGGTATCCGCGTGAAGATGATCACCGGCGATCACGCGGGCACGGCGATGGCCATTGCCCGGCAGTTGGGGCTCGAGAGCAGCGGCGAGGTGTTGACAGGTGCGGAAATCGACCAGCTGGATGCAAAGGCGCTGCAGACGCGCGCGCTGAGGGTTGATGTCTTTGCAAGGACCAGCCCCGAAAACAAACTGCGGCTGGTCGAAGCGCTCCAGGCGGAAGGTCAGGCCGTGGCGATGACGGGTGACGGGGTGAATGATGCACCGGCGCTCAAGCGGGCGGACATTGGTGTTGCCATGGGGCGGACGGGCACCGAAGCCGCCAAGGAGGCCGCCGAGATCGTTCTGGCCGACGACAACTTTGCCACCATCGCGGCGGCTGTGAAAGCCGGACGCACCGTCTATGACAACCTCAAGAAGGCCGTCATCTTTCTGCTGCCTGTGAATGGGGGCGAGGCACTGGCCCTCATCATCGCCCTTATGCTTGGACTGACGCTGCCGATCACGCCGGTACAGATCCTCTGGGTGAATATGGTCAGCTCTGTTGTCCTGGCCATGGCGCTTGCATTCGAAGCGGCGGAACCTGACATTATGCGTCGCAAGCCGCGCCCGGTTCGCGAACCCATCCTGTCGCGCTTCGTGCTGTGGCGCGTGGCGTTTGTGTCGCTGCTGTTCTGCGCCGGGATATTCGGCATGTTCACCCTTGCTCAGGCCCGGGGCGCCAGCCTTGAAGAGGCACGCACCGTTGCTGTCAACACGCTGGTGGTGATGGAGATATTCTACCTCTTTTCCGTGCGGTTTCTGAATACCTCTTCGTTGTCGCTAAAGGCCATACTGGGGACAAGGCCCGTGTTGATCGCCATCACGGCTGTAACTGTTCTGCAGCTCGCCTTCACTTATGCCCCGGTCATGGAAGCGTTCTTTGACACACGTCCGATCGGCCTGGAGCAGGGGCTGATGATCATTGCGGTCGGGCCAGTGCTTTTGCTGCTGCTCGAGATCGAAAAACAAGTGGTCCGCGCCTTAAGGTCGCCCTCAAGTGGCAGCTACCAGTCGTAATCTTCAGCCAGAAGAAGGAGAGCATAAGATGACCACGATGGGGGCGGCTGCGACTGTCGGAGGGCGCGTATGACCGAGGCAATCGAAGGCTACATTTTTTATGAAATCGCGGCCTTGCTGGTACTGGCGGCAGGCGCCGGTTTTGTAGGGCTGCTCTTGCGGCAGCCCCTGATTGTCAGCTTCATCGCAGTGGGGATCATCGCCGGCCCCTCGGTGCTGGACATTGCCCAATCCGATGTGCAGATCGACCTTCTGGCCGAATTGGGGATCGCGGTTCTGCTGTTCCTCGTGGGGCTGAAGCTTGATTTCAATCTGGTGCGCACACTTGGACCTGTCGCATTGGTCACCGGGCTTGGACAGGTGATCTTTACCACGATCTTCGGCTTCCTGATTGCGCTGGCATTGGGGTTCGACGCCCGTACCGCGATCTACATTGCCATCGCGCTGACGTTCTCCTCAACCATTATCATCGTGAAACTGCTGTCGGATAAACGGGAGATTGATGCGCTCCACGGTCGGATCGCGCTCGGCTTTCTCATCGTGCAAGATATCGTCGTGGTCGTCGCGATGATCGTCCTGTCCGCGATCGGTGTTGGCGGGGCGGGCGACGGGGCAGTTGCAGACGTGTTTCTCGTGCTGGGCTACGGGGTTGCAATGCTGGCCGCGGTTGCCCTGTTCATCCGCTACGTCGCCAATCCCCTGGTGGAGCGGCTGTCACTGGCACCTGAACTTCTCGTTTCATTCGCCATCGGCTGGGCCGCGCTGTTGGCCGCTCTCGGGCATTACCTGGGCTTTGGCAAGGAGCTGGGCGGCCTTCTTGCTGGCGTTTCGCTCGCTTCGACACCGTTTCGCGAGGCGATTGCCGCGCGGTTGGCATCGCTCAGGGACTTCCTGCTGTTGTTCTTTTTCATCGCATTGGGTGCCTCGCTCGATCTCTCCGTTCTTGGTGCCAGCGTCGGGCCCGCACTTGTGCTTTCGCTTTTTGTCCTGATCGGGAACCCTCTGATCGTGCTTATTCTGATGGGCCTTATGGGATATCGCAAACGAACCGGTTTTCTGGCCGGGCTGACGGTGGCACAGATCAGCGAGTTTTCCCTGATCTTCATGGCGATGGGGGTGACCATTGGCCATGTCACCGAAACCGCGCTTGGCCTTGTGACCTTGGTTGGCTTGCTGACCATCGCGGCATCGACATACATGATCTCCTATTCGCACTGGATTTACGACCGGCTGGAGCCGCTTTTGGGTGTCTTCGAACGGAAGAACCCCGACAAGCTGAAAGAAGACGCGCTTGAGACGGCAAAACCCCATGACGTTATCCTCTTTGGGCTTGGGCGCTATGGTCTCGGGATCGGTGCGGCCCTGAAGGACGCCGGATTGCGGGTGCTGGGCGTCGATTTCAGCCCTCAGGCAGTACGCCATGCGCGAGAAAATGGCTACGAGGTTATGTTCGGAGACGCCACCGATCCGGAATTCCTCGCCAACCTGCCGCTGCGCTCGGTATCATGGCTCGTCATGGCGGTGCCGGAACACGACACCGGCCTGACCCATGACGACCCGCGCCAGGCTCTGCTGAGGGCTGCGCGCGATCTTGGCTACCCGGGCAAAATCGCGGTGGCGGCACACCGCGATCAAACCGTCGACATGCTGCGGCGCGCCAATGCGGATCTTGTCATGATGCCCTATCGAGATGCAGCCATTGCAGCTGCGGGGATGATACTGGAGGGGCAGACCACGCCGCGCTTCACCCTGTCCGATCCCGAAGGCCAAAAGGAGTTGATCGCGTGACCCAGGATCCTGATGAAAGCATGGTACCGCCCGTCCTGCGCCCTATCGCCCGTGTTCTTGTGGTGGTTGACCCTGACGAAACTGCATCTCATTTGCGCGCGGCGGCTGAGCTGGCCGCCCAACACGGGGCCGACCTTGATGTCTTGAGCTGCATCGAGCCGCCCCCCGACCTCGCCGTCATTGCACGTGCGGCCGGATTGACTGAAGATGCCGTCCTCAAGGGCATGGCAGAGGAAAGGCGCAAGCGCGTCACGGAACAGATCGCGCGCCTTCTGCCGGACAAGGCGCCGCAACTGCACCTGGCCGTCGGAAAGACGTTCATCGAGATCATTCACCATGTAGATCGCCTGGACATCGACGTTGTGGTCAAGATGGCTGAACCGTTGTCCGGCTTGCATGGCTTTCTTTTTGCCAGCACCGATCAGCATCTGATGCGGAAATGCCCCTGTCCGGTTTGGCTGCATCTGCCAGACACGCCTGCAAAGCCGCGCAGGATTCTGGCCGCCGTCGATGTGGACGATTGGGATGCAACCGAGCCGGAAACCCTTGCCGATCTGAATCGGCGCGTCATCGAGATGAGCATTCGCCTGGCGTCAGGGCCCGATGCGATCGTGCATGTCCTGCACGCATGGGAGGTGATTGGCGAAGGCCTCATCTGGGCATTTGCATCGCGCGTTGACCCAAGGCTTGCCGCGGAAAGATATGTCAACGAGATCATGTCAACCCGGCGCAGGTCACTCGAAGCGCTTGTGCAGCCCTTTCAGGAGGGTCTCCAGGGCCGAGACCCGCGGCTTGCAGTGCATCTTGTTCGCGGCCCAGCGCACGCCGTTATCGCCGAACAGGCAAAACATCTTTCGGCCGATACCATCGTGATGGGTACCGTCGCGCGCACAGGTCTGAGCGGTGTTATCATCGGCAATACGGCAGAAAACATCCTGAATTCCGTTGAACGCTCTGTCGTGACCGTGAAGCCAGAAGGTTTCATCAGCCCGATCATGGTCCGCTGAACATTTGTGAATACATGACGGCTGGTTGATTGAACCGCGCCCGCTCCAGGCGACGTTTGCCTTTGCCTCGGGTCGGTGCCGATGTGCCATTACGGCAAAACAGCCTGGCCAGGTGGTTTGCCTGACAGGGCAGAAGCGTGGTTGGTTGATGCAATCTGCTCATTGGCAATCTGGGGTGCGCCTTCTCTGCCTGTGCCACGCATTTGGTCGCGCCAACCTGTGTGCATGTGAACAGAAATCAACCTTGCGTTTGTCCCGCGTCTCCGCCTGGAAGCCAACACAGATAGCCTTGGCGCGCCTCAACACTGCGTCCGCAGCATGGCCAATTGTGGCGTTTCTAGACCGTTATAGACCCTGACTGCCCAAGGAAAGCTGCACCATCCGTCCCCTTCCAGAGGTGCGCGGGCCTTGGCACCGGCCCTGGCGGCCGGACACGGGGTCAAAGGGTCGTCACGGCCCACAGTTCCGTCTGAAAGTGTGAGCCGTCACCTCTATAAGTCCAGCCTCAGCTCGCTTTGCAGCGCATCGCGCACCCGGTCCGGGGTGAAGGGCATGTGCCTGAGCCTCTGACCCTTGGCCGCGAAAAAGGCGTTTGCAATCGCCGCCGAGGCCATGGGTGTCCCCACTTCGCCGACACCCGTCGGGGGTGCCTCGACAGTTGCCATATAGATATCGATCTGCGGGACCCTGTCAGCTCTGAGAATTTCATAGTCAAAGAAGTTGCTCTGCAGGACCTGACCTTCTTCGATATCGATACGCTCGGTCAGCGCGCTTGAGATGCCAAAGATGATGCCTCCCTCGATCTGGTTGTGCGCATTATCGGGTGATACGATGCGACCGGCATCAACGGCCGCCCAGATCTGCGTTACAGCAATTTCGCCGGTGTCGTCATCCACCTCGATTTCGGCGACACCCGCCGCCATGGAAGAACTGTATCCGGCAAAGGACAGACCAAGCGCGCGGTCCCCACGCGCTCGCCAGCCCGACATCTCGGCCACCTTTTCCAGAAGATGCCGCCCGCGCGGGTTTTCCTCGACCAGATCGAGCCGGAAATCCAGCGGGTCGCGCCCGGCCTCTGCGGCCAGTTCATCCATGAAGGCTTCGGCGGCAAAGCTGGTGTAGGCAGCACCAATTCCGCGGTAAGGAGCCAGTCGCGCCTGTCGTTCGGTGATGATGTGATCGGCCTGAAAATCCTTGATGCCGTAGAATTTGCTCTCGGCACCCCGCATGGAAATCACATCGTTGGGTTTGACGGCCTCCCAACGGCCCGGATTGAAAAACCCGATGACCGAGGGGGTCGCCACCCTGTGATGCCAACCGGTCAGGCGGCCGTGGGCTGTCAGGCCGGCCTCCAGCTTTTGCGCGGCAGCGGGGCGGAAGGTGCCGTGCTTTACATCATCTTCGCGGGTCCAGATCACCTTGACCGGGCGTCCAACCGCCTTGGACGACAGGACCGCATCGCGCACGTAGTCCTGAACGAAAGCCGTCCGCCTGCCAAAGCTGCCGCCCATTGTCATCATGTTGAGCCGGATGCGGTCCTGTGTTGTGCCAAGTGTTTCCATGACCGTATGTGTGGTCCAGGATTGCGTTTGCGTTCCCGCCCAAACCTCGGCCCCCATACCGTCGGGGTCCACGGTGGCGACGGCGGCCATCGGCTCGATCTGGGCGTGGTAGGCGTAATCCGACAGATAGAGGTGGCTGACCGTGCGGTCTGCCTTCGCAATCGCCGAAGCCGCATCTCCCGTTTGGGCCCAGACAGCAGCCTCGGCCTGCGGGTCGCGGGCGGCTTCTGCATAGGCGGCAAGCGTCGCGTTGCTGTCGAAGGCGCGGGCCGGAGAGCTGTCAGACCAGGTCACCTGCACCAGATCGCGGGCGCCAAGGGCGGCCCAAAGGCTTTCCGCCACCACGGCGACACCGTCCGGCAGTGTGACAACATCAATCACGCCGGCGACCGCGCGCGCTTCAGCGTCATCTACGCTGCGTGGCGTTTCCCCTTCCACAGGGGTCCGCAACACGGCTGCATAGGCCATGTTGTCGATCTCGACGTCGATGGCATATCGGGCCTTGCCTGTGCTTTTTGCGGGCACATCGCGGCGGGGCACTTCCTGCCCGATGATGCGGAAATCCTGCGGGTCCTTTAGTGCTATGGCGTCCGCATCGGGGATTTGCACGTCTTCGGTGCCGGAAGCTGCCAACGCGCCATAGCTCAGGCGGGTGCCGTCTTCAGCCACCACCGCGCTTGGCTCTGTGCGCAGGCTGTCTTTTCGGACCTCCAGTTGACGCGATGCGATCTGCAGCAACACATCGCGTGCCTGGGCGCCAGCCCGGCGCATCGGTTCATAGTATCCCTGCACGCTGGTGCTGCCCGCCGTGTAGAGCACACCGCCAAAAAGCGGGTTACCAAAGGTGCGGTCATCCTCGTTCAACTGGGCGATCACCACATCGTCCCAGTTGGCATCAAGCTCTTCGGCGAGGATCTGGGGCAGGGTGCTATAGCTGCTCTGGCCCATTTCAGTAGAGGGAAACACGATCGAGATCGTGCCGCTGGGGGAAATGGTCAGCCAGGGGTTCACATCAAGCGGCTCCGCGTTCTGAGCGCGTACCGCCACGGCAGACAGGCCGCCCGCGCCCAGAAAGAACGCCAGGCCAGCGCCGCCTTTGAGGAAACCACGCCGTGAGAAATCGGATTTTGTCAGCGAAGTCGTCATCTTACACCTCCTGTGCCGCTTGCTCGACCGCCTTGAAGATGCGGTTGTATGTCCCGCAGCGGCAAAGATTGGCGCTCATGTACTCTGCAATCTCTGTGCGCGAGGGGTTCGGGTTTTCAGCCAGGAGAGCTGCGGCCCGCATGATCTGCCCCGATTGACAGTAACCACACTGCGGCACCTGCTGATCCACCCAGGCCTTTTGCAATGGATGCGTTCCGTCTTCGGACAAACCTTCGATGGTGGTGACCTCGGCGCCTGCCACATCGCCGACGGAGAGCTGGCAGGAAAACTCGGGTCTCCCGTCAACGTGCACCGTACAGGCCCCGCACATCGCCGCCCCGCAGCCGTATTTGGTGCCTTTCAGACCCAGTTTGTCCCGGATCACAAGCAAAAGAAGCTCATCACTTGGATTGTCGATCTCAACAGATTGGCCGTTTAACGTAAACTGTGTCATCTTCGAATTTCTCCTTTGGCTTTGTGTGGTGGCTGGTTGTCCTTTGTCAGAAATCTGCGGCGCATCGTGCCTTCAGGGTCGCTGTTTGGCCCCGGATCAACGCATGCGTGCCCATGTCATGGCGCGATATAGTGTTTGACGATAGGGCCGGAGGCGCGCTGATCAAACGCCCTCACCCTTTCCTGAAGATCCTGATCTGCCCGAGAGACACGCTCATGCTGGGCGAGATGTTCTTCCCAGGAGGACACCGTGAAGGCTTCGATCCAGATGTCGGGGGTCTCAGCGCTTTGGAACACGCGCCATTCAAACGCCCCGTCCCGAAACCGTTCGTGGGACCAGTCCCTGATCGTCTCAAGAAAGGCAGCGACATCGGTCTGCTTGACCTGATATTCGACCGTCACCATGACCGGGCCACGGCTGTTTAATCCGTCCTCCGGGATCGGAACCTGAGGGGCTGGCCAATGCAGCGCGGGCGAAAGATCCAAGCCCTCGGCTTGCCCCAACGCGAACCTGCGGGTCAGCATCAGACCCAGAACCATGCCTGCCGCTGCAATCAGCAGCGCGACAGGGGTTGAAGTGGCCGTTGCGACCTGCCCCCAGAGCGTTGCCCCCGCAGACATCGACCCGAAAAAGACCATCAGGCTGACCGCCAAGCCCCGCGCTCGCACCCAGTTGGGCAGAGCCGTCTGCGCCGAAACGTTGAAGGTTGTCAGAACCGCGATCCAGCTGAAGCCCCCCACGAGCGCCGCTGCCCCGGCCGCGACCGCATCCGTGGCAAGGGCGAGAACCACCATCGCAATCGCGGTGCCAATGATCCCGATGCCTGCGATCTGGTTGGAGGTTGCGCGCGCGCGGAGCCTGGGCATCAGAAATGCCCCGATCACCGCACCGGAGCCAATCAAGGTGAGCAAAACACCGTAGAGCGTGGCGCCGCCGTTTTCGATGTTGCGCACCACAAGCGGAAGCAGCGCCCAATAGGCGGAGGCAAAAATGAAAAACGAGAATGATCGCAAGAGCGTCGCCTTGAGCGGCGCGTTGTGCATCACATGACGCAGACCTGTCAGCATTGCATTCGCGATGGGCTGTGTGGTCCTTTTCGGTGCAGGGGCCGTGTTGTGCCAGGCGATCAGCGCGACAATAATGACTACATGGCTTAGGGCGTTGAGGGCAAAGGGTGCCGAGAGGCCAACCGTTGCGATCAGCACGCCGGCCAAAGCAGGACCGACGGCCCGGCTGATGTTGATGCCCATGGAGTTCAGGGCGATGGCAGGCTGCAAGGCATCCCTGGGCACCAGAGACGGGACGATCGCCTGCCAAGCCGGTGCCATGAAAGCCGTGCCGGTCCCGATGGCCAGTGTAAAAAGGATAAGGCTGAGGGGCGTGACCAGCTCGAAATGCACCAGCAGGGCCAATACACTGACAACGGCCAGCAGATAGACATTGATGACGATCAGCATCTTGCGTTTGTCCAGCCGGTCAGCAAGCGCGCCGGCGTAGAGAGCCAGCAAAAACACCGGGAGCGTCGTGGCCGCCTGCACCAGCGACACCACCGCAGGGGACGAATTCAGCGTGGTCATCAGCCAGCTTGCACCAACCTCGTGCATCCAGGTCCCGATGTTGGAGATCAGCGTCGCCACCCACAAGAGCAGAAATGCGCGGTGCCCGAAGGGCGCCCAGGGAGAGACCGGCGCTCTGGCTTCACCACTGGATGACATCTGACGTCTCCTCTCGGTGCCTTTGGGCATATCCGCGCACGAAGGGACACAGCGGAACGATCCTCTGGGCCGCTTTGCGCGCATCCTCTATCAGGCGTTCGACAAGGGCGGCGGCCACCCCCATGCCCCGCATGCTGTCGGGGACGCTGGTATGATCGGCGATAACCAGACTGTTCGAAACCTTGGAAAGCGTGAGCTCGCCTTCGCCCTCCACAGTTGCCACGGTTGCGGTATACCGGGCCTTGCTGTCCGTATCGGTGCGAATGATGGTGATATCTGCCATGAATACTCTCTTTCAGATGATGCGGACAGGGCGCGGGTCCGTTTGGATCTGTGTCACACTGCGAAACACGAGCACCCAAGCGCGCCCCAAAAAGCACCCTTGTCGCGCACCGGGATGGGCGCCTCCCAGGCAATGCCGTGGCGGTGCCCATGCATCCCGCAGCCGGAGGCACAGCCGTCATGACATGCGCGCATGTTCACCGGGGCAGGGGCCTGTGGCACCTCCCGCTCTGCCGGGCTGGCAAAGAGCGCATTGACGGACCAGTCCGGGCTTGCAGGTGGCAAGGGCGGGCTGTGAACGGCGAAATCATCCGCCGCAAAAACGATACGCCCCCCGACCACCGTCATGAGAGAGGTGATCCCGCGGATTTTGCCATCCGGCACCGACATCAGATCATCTGACAGCACAGCGAGATCTGCATACATACCGGGGCTCAGCTTGCCCTTCACATCCTGCTCGCCCGAGAACCAGGCGGACCCGGTGGTCCAGATCGCCAGCGCCTCTTCCCGTGTCAGCAGGTTTTCATCGCTATAAAGCGTCATCCCGCCGACCGTCTTGCCCGTGGTCAGCCAGTGCATCGCGACCCAAGGGTCGTAACTTGCCACACGGGTGGCGTCGGTGCCACCTCCGACGGGCAGCCCGGTCTTGAGCATCTCGCGCATCGGCGGCGTGGCCTGCGCGGCTGCTGCACCATAGCGGTCCACGAAATATTCGCCTTGGAACGCCATGCGGTGCTGAGTGGCAATACCGCCGCCAAGCGTCCTGATCCGCTCGATATTGCGCGGGCTGACGGTTTCCGCATGATCGATGATGAATCGTGTCTTGAAGGGCTGGCGCTGGTTGACGCGCTCGAACACGGTCAGGAACCGGTCGATTGTCTCGTCATAGGTGGCGTGGATGCGAAAGGGCCAATCGTTGGTGGCCAGAAGCTCCACGATCCTTTCGAGCTCTTCCTCCATGACCGGGGCCGGATCGGGGCGCGGCTCCAGAAAATTCTCAAAATCCGCCGCAGACCAGGCCAGGTTTTCACCTGCGCCGTTCATGCGCAACATATCGTCACCTGCGCCCGGTTCAGTCATGCCGATCCAACGCTCATAGTCGCTGAGTTCTTCACCGGCCTTTTGTGCAAAAAGGTTGTAGGCGATACGCAGGGTCAATTGATCGTCGGCGTGCAGCTTTTGCACGACATCGTAGTCTTCGGGATAGTTTTGCCCGCCGCCACCGGCATCGATCACGCTGGTCACGCCCAATCGGTTCAACTCGCGCATGAAATGCCGCGTGGAGTTGATCTGATCCTCGACGGGCAATATCGGCCCCTTGGCCAGCGTCGAATAGAGGATCAACGCGGAGGGCCGCGCAATCAGCATGCCGGTGGGGTTGCCCTTTGCATCCCGCTCGATCTCGCCCCCCGGCGGGTTCGATGTGTCTTTGCCAATCCCCAGAGCCCGCAGTGCGGCGCGGTTCAGAAGTGCGCGGGCATAGAGATGGAGGATGAAAACCGGCGTGTCGGGGGCGGCCGCGTTGATCTCGTCCAATGTGGGCATTCGCCGTTCGGCGAACTGGAACTCGGACCAGCCGCCCACGACCCGCACCCATTGCGGGCTGGGGGTGTTCGCCGCCTGTTTGCGCAGCATTGCAAGCGCATCGGCGACGGAGGGTACGTTCTCCCACCGCAACTCCATATTGTAGCTTAGACCGCCGCGGATCAGATGTGTGTGGCTGTCATTAAGTCCCGGGATCACGCGCCGACCACCAAGGTCAATGACCCGGGTCGCCTCCGTGCGCTGGGCCATGATCTCGCGATCTGATCCGACGCTGGCGATTTTGCCGTCTTTCATTGCAATGGCCGTTGCATCCGGCGTCTCTGGGTCAAGCGTCGTGAGACGCCCGTTATGTAAGATAAGATCGGTCATTCAAGCGCCCCATCGAAGTGAGAGAAGCCGGAGGCCAATGGCCCCCCGGAGATGCACAAAGGGGGCTCATTCAGCCGCAATCGGATCTTGCGTCTCGCCCTTGTGCTTGGTGCGCGCCGGCGCCTTGTGGACCAGAGTGTAGGCGTAATCGACACCCATGCCGTAGGCTCCGGAATGCTCTTGCACCAGCGCTATCACGTCATCATAGGTTTCCTTGCGCGCCCAGTCCCGCTGCCATTCCAGCAGAACCTGCTGCCAGGTGACGGGTACGACCCCGGCCTGCACCATGCGGTCCATCGCGTATCTATGCGCATCCTCCGACGTCCCGCCCGAGGCATCCGCGACCATGTAAATTTCGTAGTCGGTATCCTTCATGCAGCTGAGCGCAAACGTGATATTGCAGACCTCGGTCCAAAGCCCGGAGACGACGATCTTCCTGCGCCCCTCGGCGGCTCCTTTTGCGAGGGCATCCCGCACTTTCTGATCGTCCCACGAATTCATCGATGTCCGCTCCAGCAGCGGTGCCTGGGGCTGCACATCCAGAAGTTCCGGGTAGGTATGGCCTGAAAAGCTCTCGGTCTCGACCGTGGTGATGATCGTCGGGATGTCAAAGATCTTGCCCGCCTTGGCCAGTGCGACGGTGTTGTTTTTCAGGGTCTGGCGATCAATGGACTGAACGCCAAACGCCATCTGTGGCTGATGGTCGATAAAGATCAGTTGGCTGTTTTGCGGGGTAAGCACATCAAGTTTGGACATGGGACGTATTGCCTTTTCGGTTAGGAGCGGTTGGGGTTGAAAGCGCGCTGGAGGCTGCCGGACCGGGCGGAGGGCGTGCCGGTCTTTGCCAGTGCTATGCAGGCGGGGTCGCTCGGGTGTGACATGAGACGCCTCTTAATCGGCCAGAACCGGCAGTTTGTGTTCGATCTGATTTCGGTACGGACGGTAGCGTTCCGGCAGTTTCAGCGCGCTGCCAAGATGGGCCGTGTCTTCATCCCGGTCAAAGCCGGGTTCATTGGTGGCAATCTCAAACAGCACGCCCCCCGGCGTCCGGAAATAGATTGCCCAGAAGTAATCCCGGTCAATCACGGGTGTAACCTGATAGCCGGTGTCCAAAAGCGCTTTGCGCACCTCCAGCTGGGCGGCCCGATCTGCAACGGCGAAGGCGATATGATGGACCGAGCCTGCCCCTTGATGGGCATGATCGGCATCCGGCACTTCCTCCAGATCGACCGTGTCGGCGCCATTGCCCTTGTCGATCCGGTAGCGGATCACATTGCCTGCGGTCTCGTCCTGCTGGTAGCCCATGAAGGACAAAAGCTCCCCCGTGGGTGCCGCGTCCCGCAGACGGAACCTTGCGCCGTGAAATCCCAGGATGCCCACATCCGAAGGGACATCGGTGCCGGTCCAGGCTGTGCGTCCGGCAGCATCGGTTTCCACAAGGGCAAAGCTGTCGCCATCCGGGCCGGTGAACTCCAAGCGCCGCTCGCCCAGAAAATCTGTTTCGGTGAGGTCGCTTACCTTGAACGCAGCCAGCCGCTCTTTCCAGAATGTCAAAGCGCTGGGAGGCACTGCAAACTCCGTAATACCCACCTCCCCGGTGCCACGCGTACCTTTCGGCATCTGACCAAAGGGGAAATAGGTCAACACTGATCCAGGGGTGCCGACCTCATCGCCATAGTAGAGATGATAGACCTCGGGCACGTCGAAATTCACGGTTTTCTTGATCCGCCGCAACCCAAGGGCCTTGGTGAAAAACGCGTTGTTTCTAAGCGCATCTGTCGCCATCGACGTGACGTGGTGCAAACCTTGAATGTGTTTTTGCATCTTGTGCCTCAAGCGATCCATGTTGACTTGAAGGGTAAGATAAGGGCTGCAGAATAAAAGATAATAGTAATGATCTTGAATTTATAATTATCGCAGATGTAATAATTCCGTCATGCAAGATCTCAAGCCAATCCGCGTTTTTCTGGAAGTTGCGTCACAGCAAAGCTTCGTGAGGGCGGCCAAAGCCCTGCACATGACCCCTGCAACGGTGACGCGCATCATCGCCCGTCTCGAAGCCGACCTCGGTCGGCAACTCTTGTTGCGCACCACACGTCAGGTCTCGCTAACCTCGGCGGGGGCGCTCATCGCTGCGCGGTACCGGCCCCTGATTGCAGAATTCGACCGTGTGCTTGACGAGTTGAGCACTGACGCAAAGCCGCACCAAGGACGCTTGTCCGTCAATGCACCAATGTCCTTTGGTCAAAGGCTGATGCCAAAACTGGTGGAAAGCTTTCGGCTGGCCTATCCAAACATCGAACTGGTGATCCGGCTGACAGACCAGTTGGTGGATATCATCCAGGAGGATTGCGACCTTGCGATCCGCATCTCCGGGCCGCCACGGGACAAGTCCACAATCTGGCGGAAGGTCTGTAAAATCCCGCGCTACATGGTTGCCTCAAAAGGGTTTTTTAATCTTCACCCGCGCCCTGATACGCCGGACCAGCTCAACAGGAAAACCTGTCTCTCCTATGCGCAGAGCAAGGAGCCCGAGATATGGAGCCTGAAGCGCGGGTCCATCAAGCGTTCGGTGACATCTGGCAGCCATCTTGTCGGCAACAATGGCGATTTTCTCCATGCTATGGTGCGGGCTGACGCGGGCATCGCTGTCTTGCCTGAGTTTATTGTGGCAAATGGCTTGCAGGATGGCTCTTTGGAACATGTTCTGCCAGAATGGCGCGTTCTCCCGCTCTGGCTGTCGCTTTATTATCCGCCCTACGAGGCTTTGCCGCCCCTTGTCGCTACATTCACGGATTTCTTTGAAGCGTTTCTCGCCGATATCGACGGGTTCCATTTTGATACCAATTGACGAGGCATCCCGGAAAAGCGCGATAGGTTTCAAGGCACAGCAGCATGCGCAGTTCTATTCCGCGTCGAGGACACGCCAGACACACTTGCCGGGCCCGAGGGGAACTTGGGGCGTCGGTTCAACGGTTTTTTAAGCCGGCATTGCAGTTGATGCAGCAATGGATGCCTGATCCCGCAGTGCTGAAATTGTGTCAATGCGCTACCGGCGTCTGGCATGGCTCTCTTCAGGCGGAGGCGACGCCGTGGCGTGTGGCAGATTTGGAAGAGGCGCTTTTTAAGGCTGTGACGGATCCTATTGACCCTCAACCCGCGTCTTTGCAGGTTTCAGCAGTTTTCAACCGACCTGTCGTTGAGGCCGAAAGCAGATATACTGGCGGTGCCCAGAGGTATACTCACGCCGGACATCGACCCTCGACGAACTCCATCCTCTTGGTAATCCGCAACGTACAAGCCTGCCGCGCCGCGTCGGTATGGACTACATTGCGCAACTGTTCTCTCATCTTCGCTTTCGCCGTGTCACCGTCAGCTGTCTTGGCTTTTATGAAATTGTCAGCCTGTCATCATGCTTGGCGCGCCGGGGTCGTAATTTGACTTCGGTCAGGTGCGGGCCGTGCCTGGACTTACAGAAGTCTGATTTGTCGCGGATCATTTCAGCACGACAGCCCGAGGGAAAGACCCCCACCATTCATCTCTTTTTCATCTTCAGTGTAGACCGTTTTCATCACAGTTTTATGACAAGGGCATGCTCCATTCTCTAGTTTTAAGGGAATGGCAGCCGCCCAATGCGGACGCCCCCAAACGAAAAGCATCAAGATCATGAAACACCACAACTCCTTTAAACATCGGAACCAGCGACCGCAAAACCATGCTCCACGCGTTGTGTTGTATTCACATGATACCTTGGGTTTTGGTCATTTGCGCCGAAACCTGTTGCTTGCCCGGGCGTTGAGGTCGTTGCCCTGCGCCCCCGACGTGCTGTTGATCGCTGGCATGCACGAGGCGGGTGCATTTGACATCCCGGAAGGTGTCGACCTGATCACTCTGCCAGCTTACGCCAAGCAATGCGATGGCAGCTACCAGTCACGTCGGCTGTCAATTGGTTTGCGGCAACTGACCGACATGCGCGCGCGAATGGTGCTTGCGGCGGTCAAGGGTTTCCGCCCCGATCTCATGATTGTTGATAATGTCCCGCGCGGCGCTCAGGAAGAACTTGATCGGACCTTGTCGTGGCTTGCCCGCAAGACGAATGCGCGCGTTGTGCTTGGGTTGCGTGACGTTATAGACACCTGCGACAAAGTCCGCCGCCAATGGCTAAAGAAACGCAATTTCGAAGCGATTTCGTCCTTCTTCTCGGACATCTGGATTTACGGCGACCCGCGATTTTACAATCTGGTCGATGAGTACCAGCTCGGCGATGTGGTCGGGGCCAAGGCGCGCTTTACCGGGTATCTCAAGCGCGATGTTGCAGCAGTTGCCGAGCAGGCGGCCAAATCGCAACAACACGTCATTGGCGATGATGCGCGCCCCTATGTGCTGTGCATGGTCGGCGGCGGACGAGATGGCCTGCCTGTCTGCCGTGCCTTCGCGACAGCGAAATTGCCCGCGGGCCATCGCGGTATTCTGATCACCGGAACACAGTTGGACGCGGAAGGGCGCGCCGAGATCGAGCAATTGGCCCGGATGAATCCGGACCTGACCGTTGTTGATTTCTTACCGGAACCGGTTGGCCTGATGCAAAATGCGGCGCGGATTGTCGCGATGGGGGGCTACAACTCCATCTGCGAAGTGCTGTCGCTGGGCCGTCCCGCCTTGATTGTGCCGCGTGTCGCCCCCCGGCGGGAACAGATCCTGAGAGCCGAGCGGCTGGCTGCCGGTGGCCTGATCGACATGATCGCGCCTGATGCGCTAACCCCAGCGGCCCTATCTGATTGGATGGCCCAGGGCACCCTCTCCGAGATTGCAGGTTGCGCTCTCGATCTGGGTGGCCTCGACCGATTCAAGGACTTGGCCGCGGAGATTCTCGATCCCGTCTATTCAGCAAGTAATTCCCTCGCAGCATAAAAAAAGAAGAAAGCACATGAAACATCACCACGCATTTAAAGGAAAAGTCGCCTATGTCTGTAAGAGATATCCGCGATTTTCTGAAACCTTCGTCGTTAACGAAATTCTGGCGCATGAGGCCGCAGGTCTCGAACTAGAGGTATTTGCGCTGCGCACGGTAGAGGAAACGCACTTTCAGGACCAGATTTCAAAAGTCCGCGCACCTGTTACTCATATTCCAACCAAGCTCAAGCAGCCTCAGGATTTCTGGAAACTGATCCGACAGGCCGAGGCTAATTTCCCCCAAAGTGCCCGGGCTCTCATTGCGATGGAGCATGCAGATGCGAATGATGTCGCACAAGGGATCATTCTGGCGCTTGCCTGCAAGGAGCGGGGGATCATACATCTGCATGCCCACTTTGGCACCGCAGCAGCCACGGTTGCGCGGATCGCAGGTGCAGTCGCCGGGATAGCCTACAGCTTTACCGCGCATGCAAAAGACATCTATCACGACTATGCGTCTCCCATCCGGATGGACCTGAAGCTCCGGGATGCCTCTACCGTTGTGACCGTCTCCGATTACAACCTCGATCACCTGTGTGCGACTTATGGGGCCGCGAATGTTCGACGCGTCTATAACGGTATTGATCTGAGACGCTTTGCCTACGCTCCGCCAAAACAGCACGCGACGGGGATACTGGCCGTCGGACGTTTGGTGGAAAAGAAGGGGTTCCACATTCTGCTCGAGGCAATCTCCCTGATGCGCCAGCAGGGTGAGGCGCCGCATTGCACGATCATTGGCGCAGGCGACGAAGAGGCAAACCTGCGCGCTCAGATCGAGGCCAGCAATCTGGGTGACGCTGTCACGCTGACCGGCCCAATGCCTCAGCCGGAGGTGATTACCGCGATGCAGAATGCCGCAGTGATTGCCTGCCCCTGCATCGTGGGTCGCGACGGGAATCGTGACGGGTTGCCCACTGTTCTGCTCGAAGCGATGGCGCTTGGCACCCCTTGTGTCGCAACTACGGTAACCGGCATTCCGGAACTTGTGCAGCATGAGGAAACGGGCCTTTGCGTGGGCGAAGGAGACCCGGTCGCTTTGGCCGCGGCGCTTTCGCGCTTGATCAATGATCAGACACTCAGAGCAAAAGTTTCAAAAAAGGCCCGCGCATTGATCGAGATGGAATTTGACGTTGTACGAAGTGCGGCGGCGCTGCGGAACATCTTTGACAAGGCGGCTTCCAAGCAGGCTCAGATCAAGGGGGTGGCATGATGCGGATTGCCTATGTTTCAACCGACCCAGGCATTCCGGTCTTCGGGTGCAAAGGAGCATCAATCCATGTGCAGGAAATGGTGCGCGCGTTTCTGGCCAAGGGAGCCGATGTCACCCTGATCTCGCCTCGTATGGGCGACGTACCACCAGCTGATCTGAGGCAGGTTGTAAGGTGCCCCCTGCAGACCCCCGGCGGGGACCCGGACGAACGTGCCGCACAACAAATCGCGCTGAACAGCCACGTGTCACAGGTTCTGGACGATCTGGGGCCATTCGATCTGATCTACGAACGTCATGCTTTGTTCGCAAACGCGGCAATGGAGTACGCCCGCAGGCAGCGCATTCCCTCTGTTCTCGAAGTGAACGCCCCCTTGATCGATGAACAAACACGGCATCGGTCTCTTGGGCGCATCGATGATGCGATCCTTCTTGCCTGTCGCGCTTTCGTCTGCGCAGAAAACATCCTCGCGGTGAGCCCAGAGGTCGCCGCATATGCGGAAGATCTCGGGGCCCAGGCCGAGCGCATTCAGGTTGAGCCGAATGCGGTAAACCCGTCACGTTTCCCCAATGCGGCCAGGTTTGACGGTCCATTCCGCGCAGGTTTTCTTGGTACGCTCAAGCCTTGGCATGATGTTGCCTTGATCCTTGAGGCGTTCGCTCTCCTCCGGCAAACTGTGCCAGACGCAGAACTTCTGATCGTTGGCGATGGTCCTGAACGGCCCAAACTGACGCAGCAGGTAGAGGCTGCCGGTTTAACCGATGCGGTGCATTTCACAGGTGCCGTTCCGGCGGCCGAAGTCCCCGACTGGCTGGCCCGGATGCATGTCGGGCTTGCTGCCTACCGGGGCGACGATCCCTTTTATTTCTCACCCCTGAAGCTCTATGAATACATGGCGGCGGGGCTCCCTTCTGTGGTAAGCCGGGTCGGCAACCTGGCCGACATGATTGATGAGGGGCAAACGGGTGTCAGCGTGCCGCCGGATTGCCCCAAAGCCCTGTCCGAGGCATTGGGACAACTCGCCGGCAACCCCGACTTGGCCCAGACGATGGGTCGTCAGGCGCGCAGCCGTGTTTTTGCGACGCAGACCTGGGATCATGTGGCTGAACGTGTCCTGTTGCGGGCGGGTCTGGTCACGAAGCCAATCAAAGGTGCTGCGTGATGGCAAAACGAGGCCATCGCCAAACGTCGCTGCGCGATACCTTGCCGGGTTTGCGTCGGGTACTGATGCGCATGCTACCATATCTGCGGCAGCATCGGATGCTTGTGGCAGGCGGCAGCACCGCATTGGTGGCGTCGGTGTTGGCGAAACTGCTGGAGCCATGGCCCCTTAAATTCGTCATCGACCATGTGGTGCAGGTGGGGGATGGGGTGGCAGGCTCCGGCAGCCCGGTTTTGGGCGGTCTGCCCCTGCAAACGCTGCTCATGGTCTGCGCGGTCGCTCTTGTGGGGATCATAGCAATCCGGGCGGTGTGCGAATATGCTGCTGCGATTGCTTTTGCCTTGGCTGGCAACCGGGTCCTGACCCAGGTGCGTGCAGATCTGTTCCGCCATCTGCTTTCCCTGCCGATGTCGTTTCATTCCAAAAGCACAATCGGCGATTTGACCATGCGCCTGACAAGTGATGTCACCATCCTGAAAGAGACAGCTGTAACCGCCGCCTTGCCGCTGGCGATCAATACCTTGATCCTTTTCGGCATGGTGGCGGTCATGTTGGTGATCAATTGGGAACTGACCTTGATCGCGTTGCTGCCATTACCTCTGCTTTGGTTCAGTTCACAGCGCACCAGCAAGAAAATTCAGGCCGTCAGCCGCAATCAGCGCCGCAACGAAGGCGAGATGGCCGCGACCGCAGCGGAAATGATGGCAGCGATGCGCACGGTGCAGGCGCTTGGCATCGAAGATGAGGTCGCAGGAAGCTTTGAAGGCGACAACAAGAAAAGCATGAAGGAAGGTGTTAAGGCCAAGCGCCTGTCAGCAGGGTTGGAGCGTTTTGTTGATTTCTTGACCGCCCTTTCCATCGCGCTGATCCTGTATTTCGGCACGCTTTTCGTCCTCGACGGCAGAATGACGCCCGGCGATCTGCTGGTTTTCATAACCTACCTCAAGAACATGTTCCGCCCTGTTCGAAACTACGCAAAATACGTGGCGCGTCTGTCCAAGGCGACTGCGGGTGGCGAGCGGGTGATCGAGTTGCTCGACACCTCAGTGACAATTGCCAGCAATCCAGACGCCACACCATCCGAGATCACAGAAGGGCGGATTGCGCTAAAGGATCTGTCATTCGGGTATGGTCCGGAGGCTGCTCCAATCCTTGATCACGTCTCGGCAATGATCGAACCGGGACAAAGCGTCGTGCTCACAGGGTCATCGGGGACAGGAAAGTCCACATTCGTCAGCCTGCTGATGCGCCTTTACGATCCTACCGGCGGGTGCATCGAGATTGATGGAAAGGACCTTCGGGATGTCGATCTTGCCAGCCTGCGCCGCCAGATCAGCTTCGTGCCACAGGAAACACTGCTGTTTCGCGCCAGCGTGCGGGAGAACCTCGCGCTTGGGGCCGGGGAACCGTTGGACGATGCCACCATCGAAGCAGCCGCCAAGCTGGCCAACGCGCATGACTTCATTATGGCGCTGCCCCAAGGCTACGATACCGAGTTGACAGAACGGGGCGGCACACTTTCCGCCGGCCAGCGGCAACGCATTGCGCTGGTGCGTGCCTGTCTGCGGCCAAGCCCGATCCTGATCCTTGATGAGCCGACAGTGGGGCTGGACAACACCAACGAGGCGGCGGTGTCGGAGGCAATCTGGCGGCTGGCCAGGGATCGCACAACCCTGTTGATAACCCACGACCTGCGGCTCGCGACCAAAGCGGATCGCGTGCTGTGTCTGCAGGACGGCAGGATTGCGGATGATGGCAAACACAGTGATCTTGTAAAGCGGGGTGGCCCATATGCGCGCCTTTGGGAACAGCAACGCGGATCCGACCATGTTCTTGCAGCCGAGTAGCCTGGCATTTGCAAAGCGCGACCCGTGCCTGCCCGGCCTGCGGTTCTTGTTGGACGAGGCAGCCCTTGCGCGGCACCTGCTCGCCACGAAGGTCACGCGTATTGATCTGCGCTATAAACCCGGGGTCAGCTGTGCTGCGGGGCTGCGCGTGGTCGGGGGAGCGGGTGATGTCGAATGGCTTTGCGCAAAGGCCTTCACGGCAAAGCGTTTTGAACAGATAAAGCAACGGACCCATTGGCACACGGGCCGCTGGCGCGTGAAATTGAGTGAAAACCATCTCGTCGCGTTCATTCCGCCGCAGCTCGACCGGAAACTGAAGGTGCTTTCAAAGCTGCTTGATCCTGAGACCGGTGAGGAAAAGCTTGTAAAAATCACGGGAAGATCCTTTGCGGCCCCGGACCTGCGCATCATGCGGTACAAGCCAAACCGTCGCCTTGTGGCTCAGGTGACAGACCATGCCAGCGGGCGCAAAGCGCTTTTGAAAGTACAGCAGCCCGCGGTATTTGAAGCGGTGGAACAAGGTGCCCGGGTTGCCATGAGGCTCAACGGGCCGAAGGTGCTGGCGGCGGACGGGAAGCTTGGCACGATCGCCAGTGAATGGCTTCCGGGTGTCTCGCTCTGCCCGATCGAGGGAGATGCGGACCCCTCGCTTTTCCGGTTGGCTGGCGGATGTATCGCACAGCATCATCAATCGTCGTTCGACCTGCGGGATTTACCACGCGCCGCCGAAATCCAATCGCTGCATAAGGTGGCCTCGGACCTTTCCAAAATCCTACCCGATCAATCCGAACGGCTGGCGCAGATAGAAATGCGGGCAAAAGCCGCGCTTTTGATGCAAGCGCCCCAGCACGGGCTGACGCATGGCGATCTCAGCGCGGATCAGATCATCGCCAATCAAGGTCAGGTTTCTGTTATTGATTGGGACAGGGCTGCAACGGGCGACCAAGGAAGTGACATCGGCAGCTTTCTGGCACGACTGGATATGCAGTTACTGGTCGGTCTGGTCCCCGCTCGGGCTGCTGCGGACCTCAAGGCCGCCTTTCTGGAAGGATATCGGGATCATCATGCGTTGCCGGTCAGTTATCAAGCGCAGCACATCTGTCATCTTGTACTTTTGCTGACCGAACCATTCCGGAGACAAACCGCGGAGTGGCGCGGGTTAACCCTCACCTTGATGGGCCATATCGAAGAGCTGCTGGAGTTGGTTCCCGCCCTGCCCGCGGATCCCGCGCTGCCGCATCTGGCCGAGGCACTTTCCGTTGACGTCATGGGACCTTTGGTCAAGGACCAAATCCGACTGAGCCTGACGTCCCCACCAAAGCTCTACCGTCACAAACCGGGAAAAAGAGCCATGATCCGATATGATTGCCAGGCCGTTGATGGTGAACACCACGTGCTTTTGAGCAAGATGCACAGCAAAGGTCGCGATATCCGCACGCCCACCTTGCAGACCGCGCTGCGCGCTGCAGGACTGGACGGAAGAAGCCCGGCCAAGACTGGCGTACCTCGAGTTGTCGATGTGAGAAACACTGCCGACATGTGGTTCATGGAACATGTCCCCGGCACATGTCTGAGGGATTTGCAGGACGAGGGTCAGCCAGAGCCCTTTTTTCGGGCTGGCGCCGCCCTGGGCCATTTTCACAAGAACGGCGTTGTGCCTGACAGGGTATGGTCACGTGATCAGGAACTGGAGGTGCTCGCAGGCGCGCTCGCCAAAGCGGCAAAGGTGCACCCTGCACATCAGCCAAGGCTGAAAGAGATGTTGCGACAGGCAGAGGATGCGATGGGTGCGCTGCCAAGCCAACAGCCAACCTGCATTCACCGGGATTTTTATCCCGACCAAGTGATTATCGACGATGACCAGATCTGGTTGATTGATCTGGACCTGGCTGCGCTGGGCGATCCCGCGATTGATGTGGGAAACTTTTTGGCGCACCTGGCCGAATATGCGATACGCAGAACGGGTAGGTCGGATGCTGCCCGACCGCTGGAGACGGCATTTCTAAACGGCTACCAAAGCGCCGGGTTCGACCTGCCGCGCCGCAGCGTTCAAACGCTGAAATCCATATCGCTGATGCGTCATATCTATATCTCCCAGCTTTTCGAAGACCGTCAACGCACCACCGAGGTACTGCTCAAAGAACCGTGGCTCGACAGTTGGAAGATTTGACAAGGTCATGATTTTTTGATGCACATCGAGCGTCAAACCACGGGCACCTTCAGCCTGTCATGTCGCCACAGCGGTTCAACTCGCGTGCCATTTATTGACCAACCCGCCTCGCGCAGCAGCGCTGTGATCTGAGGGTGCCCGTATCGACCCTGCCGGCAAGTCAGCTCTATTATGTCAGCGACAAAGGTCGCCTCTCCGTTGGCTCCTGTCTGATGCTGCGCATGCTTCTGACTGGCTGCCTGCAGGGCATCCGATTTGCGCGGCGTCTGAACGCTGTTTCTAGCGCGCTTTGGTTTTACGACGTATTGCCTCGCGACAATTCTACGTAAAAAATCTTGCGCATCTTTCTGGCTGACCTAGTGTCAATGGCCTCAAGCAATGCTCTTGCCGCAACCTGCCCTAAGTCCAGACGTTCAATATGCACGGTAGTCAGGCGTGTCCGCACGGTATGCGCCAGTGAGGTTCCGTTAAATCCAGCAACTGCCACCTGTTCAGGCACTGAGTATGAGGCCTCGTACAGCCAAGAGAGCCCCCCGGTCGCCATTGCGTCGTTCAAGAAGTATATTGCATCCGTGTCAGCGTGTCTTTGCATCAGTTCGGCAACGAGCGTCCGGCCTGTCTGCGGCTGCCGGGGAAGCTCTTGATCGATCAGCTCAACGAGATTAAGCCCAGCCTCTGTAATCGTCTGTTTGAACGTTTCAAATCGGCGGGCGGCGCAGATATCCTTTTTTAGCTCCGCGCCGATGTACGCGGGTCGCTCAATACCCTGGTCTATGAAATGCTGCGCGATCAAGCGACCCGCCTTGGCATGGTTGGGTGCTATGCAGCCGTCATAGTGTTCATCTTCCTCGTCCCAAATCTGAATGATCGGGCATTCCCAGCTCTTCAGCATCTGGTCGGCTTTGGCGGTCCGGTGAATTCCACCGGTAAGGATAATCCCCGCAGGCTGCAAAGAAAGAACCGTTTGAATGATCTTCTCCTCGGTCTCCGGGTTCAAATGCGATTCCCCAATGAATGTCACATATCCTTCGGGGCGGAGCACATCGTTGATGCCAGCAACCACTTCGCCAAAAACGGCGTCGTTGATCGACGGCAACACAACAGCAACGATGTTGCTGGACCTTGAGCTCAAAGACCCGGCGAACAGGTTGGGGACATATCCCAGATCGCTTGCCACCCGTTTGACACGTTTTCGCGTCTCTTCAGAGATGCTGCCGGTGCCACGCAACACCTTCGACGCCGTCATCTGACTGACACCTGCGCGTGCTGCGACATCGGCCAGCGTTATTCTCTTTTTGGGCACCACCGGTTCGGTCATGCGCGCACCGTAGTCTCAAATCAGAGGCCCTACAACATATCGAGCGGCTGATTGCAGCGCAGTTGACTTGACGTAAGGTTATCGATAATCCTTTTCTTGGGGAGGATTACAATTAGGCCGGAATTCAGGTGTGCGTTCAATCAGCACATTGGCTTTGAGCATCGCACTGGCGCTGATCGTGGGAACAGCGATCATGGGAATGTATTCCGGGAAACCGGTTCTGACGAAAGGGCATAAGCGGCCTTGCGAAATTGTCGGAAGAGGGACTGGTTGGAACGATCCCGACCCAAAAACGCAGCCATGGAAATGCACTGGGAGGAAAGACAAATGAGACTTCTTGAAAGCGCGAGCGTGCCGATAAAATCGGTGTTGGTCGGCGCGGTTTTGGCGTTGTGTATGTCAACATCGACCTTCGCCGGAGACCGCGTTATTTTCGCCACGACCGTACCGCAAAACGAATCCAACCTTTTCTGGGGCGGCACGGGGGAGAGACTGCCCTCGTTCCAGGCACTGGTCGGGCATGATCCGATCACTGGCAAATACGACAATTCGGAGCTTGCCGAAGAATGGTCAGCGGATGAGACATTCACCGAATGGACTTTCAAGCTGAAGCAGGACGCTGAGTTTCACTATGGCTGGGGCCCAGTCACGGCAGCGGATGTGTTGCACAGCTATGAGCTGACCACAGGCCCTGACAGCACGATCAACTCGCTGGAGCTGCTGCGTGCGCAATCGGTTGAGGTTATCGACGATCATACGATTGTCTTTAAATTCGATACGCCTCGTACAGATTATGCGTTTCAACACGCGGGGCGCGGGTCACTGGTCATCTACAGCAAAGCGCAGTACGAAGCCGAAGGGCTAGAGGGGTACAACACACGTCCCGCAGGCACCGCCCCCTATCAATATGTCGAGCGCAAGCCCGGCGTTGGGGTGACCTTCGAACGGGTTCCCGATCACTGGCAGGGCGAGCAACCTGACTTTGAAGTTTTGGAGATCCGCTATGTGCAGGAGCAGGCAACAATTCTGGCCCTCTTATTGTCGGGAGAGGCGAGCATCGCCAGCATTCCGCGTGAGCTTCAAGGGCAGGCTCTGGACGCGGGCAAGAAAATCATTTCGTCGAAAAACCCGGCGATGGCCACCGGTGCGATCTTCAACGGGATGTATGGAAAGTCGGGTGATCCTGCGTTCAACCCCGATCTGCCGTGGTCCAATGTGCTGGTGCGTGAAGCGATGAACCGGGCGCTCAATCGTCAGGAGATGATTGATGTGCTTTATGATGGCCGCGCGGAGCCGGCTGTCAGTTGGCTTATGGATTCCCGCAACGAAGGCTTCGTGCCCGAACTCTTTGACCGTTTCGAAGAGATGTATGGCTACGATCCCGAGAGGGCCAAGGCACTGCTGGAAGACGCTGGCTACCCGGATGCCTTCCCGGATCCGGTCATCCCCATCGTTTCCTCCACACTGAATGGCAATCCGGAATTTCCGGTGATGTCCGAGCTGCTTCAGGTCTATTTTGATGCGGTCGGCCTGCAAACCAAGATCGTCGAGATGGATTGGCCAACGCTGGGGTCCATGGGCCGCGCGCGGGAAAGCTATATGATCAGCCCTGTGCGCAACGCGCCTTTGCGGCCCACCGAGGCGGCTCTGGTCAACTTTCATACCGAGCGCGGCACGCCCTATGGCGGCTTTGAGGATGACAAGATCGAAGGTTTGGCCAACACGCTGGAAGCAACAATTGACCCTGAAAAGCGTCATGCCATCGCGGCCGAAGGCTTCACCTACCTGTTTGAGCAATATGCCGATATGCCGCTTGCGACGGTGCATGCGGAGGTTGCGGTCGATCCGGCGGTTGTCGCCGATTGGACCTTCCCCGGTGTGACGACCAACAGTGTCAGCCATTGGCATCTGATCAAAAGCGCACAGAAGTAACGCGCTTTAAGGGTCACGATCCTGGGGTGTGGCAGATGACCCGCCATACCCCGGGGGCGCTCCGACTTTTCATCCAATTGCTTAGAAGCAGGGAAAGCTATGATGTGGCGCGCTCACCTTTGGCGTAACCTGAGACAGGGCAGAGCGTGACAGAGCCGCGCAGCTATACCGCCTATGTCTCCTGCCTGTCTGGCAACGAGATCAACGTGTTTTCCGGCGATGATGTGGCCGGCACATTGGAGCATGTCCAAACGATCGCGCTTCCAGGACGGGGTAAAGGTCTGGTCGGGCGGGGTCTGCCTCTTGCGCATGCGCCGAACAGACGACGGCTCTACGCTGCGGTCTACGGCGATCAGACCAGCTCGGAAAAAGATCTCGTCGACAGCTATGCCATCGATCCTGTTACGGGTCTTCTAACGCATATATCTAGCACATCCGTCATGGCGCAGCTGTCGCATATTTCGGTGGACCGGACGGGCGGATTCCTTCTTGGCGCCTCCGAACCATCGGGTCTGGTGGTCGCCTATCCGATCGGAGACCACGGTCATGTGCAGCCCCGCGCAAGCGGCACCGTCGTGCCCCTGCGCGGCGCCCATCAGATCCTGACCGACTACACCAACCGCTATGCCTACATTCCTAGTCTCAGTTCAGACGTTTTGGTCAGTCTTTTGTTTGACGAAAGAACCGGCAGTTTCACGGCGAATTCACCCCCTGAAATCGCGCTGCAGACGGGGGCAGGGTGCCGTCATCTCGCCTTTCACCCGAACCGCCGGTACATGTATTTGCTGAACCAGAAAGACGGCAGTTTGGTCTGCTACCGCTTGGACCCTTCAACCGGTGGCCTTTGCGAGTTGATGCATACATCTATTCTGCCTGAGGGTTTCAAGGGTTCCCCTTGGGGCGCGCAGATCAAGGTATCTCCCAAGGGGGATCGCCTTTTCGCCTCCGAACGCAGGAGCGACACATTGTCCGTCTGGGACATCGATCAGAACAACGGGCGTCTGTCGGATCGCCATATCGTCCCGACCCCCAAGAACCCGCGTTGCTTTGATGTGACCCCGAACGGGTGCTTCGTCGTCTTGAGCGCGCTCAAGGGCGACTGCGTCGCGCTTTTTGATGTGTCGGAGAAATCTGCGCCGCCGCAACACGTCATGGAACTACCCACAGGTGGAGAGCCCGGTTGGGTCGAAATCCTGTGACCGCCTATACCGCGCTGTCAGGCGCCACATAGTCAACAAAAAGAGAGGCTCAGAATGAAAACTGGCGACCCGCGTTTTGTCGAGATCAATGCTGAAAACGCCATCCATGTCATTCATACCTCGCCGCAGGACGGCAAGGCGACATTTGTCTTTCTGAATTCCATGGGGGCCTCCACAGCCGTTTGGGAGGATGAGATCGCGCCCCTGTTGCGGGCCAGGGGCTTTGGGACGCTGTCGTTTGATTATCGCGGTCAAGGGCAGTCAACATATGGGGCTGCTGCCACGCTCGAACCTGCGGAAATCATAGCGGACATCGGGTTTACGGTGGCGCAGGAGCAGCCGGAAAACCCCATTTTCGTGGGTCTTTCGATCGGCGGCCTTTTTGCGGTACGATCTTGGCTGAATGGTGCGGCAGCGGATGCCATGGTGTTGGTGAATACCCTGCGCAAACCCGGCGCACAGGTCGACTGGATCAATGAGCTGGAGGCGCGGCTGATCGCCATGGGGGGCATGCCGCTGGTGCTGGATGTACTGCGCCCGGTTCTGTCAAGCTGCGAGCAGTTGGAGGTGCTGCGCCCGTCGCATCTGCCCGAGGACGGCTATACCCCTTGGCCACCTGAACATCCGCGCCGCCGTCTGGCCGAAGGGGTTCACAAGGCGGATTGGGGCGTGCCGTGGACCCAGTTGAGCATCCCGACGCTGGTGTTCACTGGCCTGCATGACCGGCTTTTCCGGATCCAGAGCGATGTGGATGGCATTCTGGCCGAGATCCCGGATGTGCAAACCATCATCTACCCGGACGGGGGGCACTCGCTTCACGCGGAATATCCGCAACGGTTTGTCGATGATCTTGTTCGTTTTGCAGATGCCGTCGCGGCGAAAAGGACTCTTCAGAGGCCGGTTGGCGGGTAGCCCCCGGCGAGGCGCGCGCGCAGGATCACAAGGCCGACCACAACATCAAGGTTCGGTGTTGGAACGCCTGCCTGTCGGCCGAAATCCTGCACGATCCGAAGCATCGTGTCGATCTCCATGGGACGGCCCAGATCGACATCCTGGCTCATCGAGGGCTTTTGACGTGCCCCCGCGCCGGGCGCAAAGACCTTATCGACATCATCGCCCAGACCCGCGAATCCATGCGCCCGCGCCACGGCAGCCCCTTCCAGGAAAAGGGCCCGTGCCACAGGTTGCGCGTCGGGATCGTTCAGCACCTCATAGGCCATGCCGCCGGTCAGGACAGAGGCAGGCGCAGACGACAGATTTCGCAACAGCTTGTGCCACATTGTGCGCCGCAGGTCCTCCTCAACCTCAAACCGGGTGTTTGCGGCCTGCAAGGGTGGCAGCATCGCCCTGATCTGATCCGCCCCCGCCGGCGTTGCTGCACCGATCACAAAGCGGTTGCGCGCGGATCGGTTCTGGATCAGGCCCGGTTCCACAACCTGATTGGTCGAGTGGATCACCATGCCCACCGCCTGATCCATCGGCACCAATTTTGCCAGTGTTCCATCGGGATCAAGCCGCGTGCAGTCGGGCTGTTTGCCAGCAACTGTAAAGCCTGTCCCGTACCACCAGAACACGCCGTTCATGGCGGTGACGACCGGTGTTCCCTGCCGCAGGAGGGGTCCGCATGAGGCCAGTACACCCGCAAGCGCTGGGGCCTTGACCGTGGTTACGATAAGGTCCTGCGCGCCCAAATCGCGCGGGGTATCCGTCGCCGTCACGGCACAGGAGATCACACGTCCGTCAGCGTGCCGCACGCGCAGGCCCTGCGCTTTGATGGCGGCAAGGTGCGCACCCCGCGCCAGCACGCTGACATCATGGCCTTTTTCGTGAAAGACACCGGCCAAAAACCCACCGACCGCCCCGGCCCCCAGAACTAGAATGCGCATGGGTGTTCCTCTTTCTCCGGCAAGAAGGCCGTTTCCGACAAGTGTGTTGACATAAGCTGCCCTTCCCCTAATCTAAAAAGAGTTATCGTTAACCTAATCAAAAGGCCACGAAAAACACCGCATTTTTTGCCAGCGAACTTTGGGAGGGCAGGGTCGACTGCAGTGCGGCACGCGTGGAATGCGAACAAATACATCTGGGAGGATGCTATGCTTACTCTTAAGCTGAGAAAACTGGCTGTGATTGGTTCTTTTCTGATTGCAGCGGGGGGAACTGTACCGGCGAAAGCACAGACCATTAACATGGTCATGGGCCCGCCGGCCGTGGAAACCAACCGCTATTGGAATACGCCGGGTGACTTTGCCCTTGGCCCATCCATGCAGGGTTTGGTGGGCCATGATCCGGTGAGCGGCGCCTATGACAACAGTGGTCTGGCAGAAAGCTGGAGCCACAATGGCGACTTCACCGAATGGACCTTCAAGCTGAAACCCGAGGCCGAGTTCCACTTTGGCTGGGGACCCGTGACCGCTGCCGATGTGGTGCATAGCCTTGCGCTGCACACCGGTCCGGATACGACCTTGAACGGCATCAGCCAGCTTGAAGGCGCGGTGGCCGAGGCGATTGACGACCATACCGTGAAATTCACGCTGCCTGCGCCGCAGGTCGACTTTCTGTTCGTGCACGGGGGGCGTGGATCGCTGGTGATCTATTCCAAGGCCCAGTTCGACAAGGAAGGTCTTGAGGGGTATGATGAGAAACCTGCAGGCACCGCAAATCTGCAGTATGTGGAGCGGAAAATCGGCCAGGGTCTGACCTTCGAGATGGTCGAAAATCACTGGTCAGGGCAGGATGCGCAGTTTGACCGGCTGGAACTCAGTTTTGTGGCAGAACCCGCGACAACGCTCGCTCAGCTGCTGTCCAAGGAAGCCGATATCGTCATCTTGCCGCGTGAACTTCAAGGTGATGCGCTTGGTGCAGGTTTCAAAGCCATTCCATCGACCAATGCGTCCAACCAGACCACGATGCTTTTCAACGGCACCTTCCTTCTGCCCGGATACGAAGGTCTTGATGAAACGCTGCCTTGGCTGGATATTCGCATCCGCGAAGCCATCAACCGCTCTATCGACCGGCAGGCCGTGATCGATGTGCTTTATGATGGGCGGGCCGAGATCCTGCCTGTGTTCGGAATGGACCCCCGTCACGAAGGCTATATGCCCGCCTTGGCCGAGCGGTTCGAAGCCGATTACGGCTATGATCTGGAAAAGGCACAGGCGCTGATGGCCGAAGCAGGCTATCCTGAGAATTTCTCGAACCCGGTTATACCGATCCTGTCCTCCACGCTGGCGGGCAACCCTGAATTCCCGGCCATGGCGGAATTGATGCAGGTGTTCCTCGATGAGGCAGGGTTTCAGACCGAGATCGTCGAGATGGATTGGGCGAGCCTCGGCGGATTGCGCAGCGCGCGGGAAGCCAAGATGTTCCACCCGATGCGTAACCTGCCGGTGAAACCCAGTGCGGTGGGTATCCGCAATTACTACTCGGCGACCGGTGGCCCTCGGAACAACTACGAAGACGAGGTCATCGAAGGGCTGATGGAAAAATACATGGTCTCCATCGATGTGGATGAGCGCAACGAACTGGCCGGTGCGATTTTCACCCGTGTATTCGAACAATATGCGGTGGCGCCTTTGGCCAGCATCTCCGCCGAGGTCATCGTGAACCCCGAGACGGTCAGCGCCTGGACGTTCCCCGGCACGACATCCGTGGGCGTCAGCCATTTCGGATCCATCGTTCCGGCGAATTGACCCACCTGTGAGCCATTGTCCGGGCCCGTCATTCGGCCCGGACATTCGACAACGAACCAGTGCTGGGACCAACTGAATGCCTCGTTTCATTTTCATAAGGCTGTCGCACATGCTGATCGCTCTCTTTGTGATCACCGTGATTGTCTTCAGCCTCAGCCATCTGACGGGCAGCCCGATCGACGCGCTGTTGCCGGATGACGCAACGCAACAGCAGATCGATTCACTGACCGAACATCTCGGTCTGGATCGGCCTTACTACGTGCAGTATCTCACCTTTCTGCAAAACGCGGCCGTGGGGGACTTTGGCGACTCGACCAAGTGGAAAGGCAATACCGCCGCCGGAGTTGTGCTGGAACGCCTGCCTGCAACGTTGAAACTGGGTGGCCTTGCCGTCTTGATCAGCGTGGTGGTGGCTATCCCGCTGGGTGTCCTCAGCGCGGTCTGGCGCGGCTCGATCTTTGATCGTATGGCCGGGATCATCGCGCTTTTAGGGCAGTCTTTCCCGGCCTTCTGGTTGGGCATCATTCTAATGTGGATTTTCGCCGTGATGCTGGGATGGTTTCCGACATCGGGCTATGGCGGGCTATCTTACATGATCCTGCCGGCCATCGCGATGGCCTGGTTCCAGATCGCGGCGCTGACCCGGCTGACGCGCTCCGCCATGCTGGAGGTACTCGACACCGAATATGTCAAGCTGGCAAGGATCAAGGGCGTTAATGAGCGCGCGGTGATCTGGAAGCACGCCTTTCGCAATGCGGCGATTGTGCCCGTGACCTATTTTGGGGTTCTGGCGGGGTCCTTGCTGACCGGATCGGTGGTTGTGGAAACGGTCTTTGCCTGGCCGGGGACAGGCCTGCTGGCTATTGATGCGATCCGCGGGCGGGATTTTCCGGTTGTGCAGTCGGTCGTCATGTTTTTCGCGGTGTTCTACCTGCTGGCCAACTTCCTTGTTGATGTCCTTTACGCGGTGGTCGACCCCCGCATCCGCTTCAGTTGAAGGGGTCTGCATCGATGGCACATACACCGAAATTCCTGAGCCGACTGCCCCTTCTGCCCATCGCGGTCCTGATGACTGTTCTGGTCATTCCGGCGCTCTTTGCGGATCTCATCGCGCCGCATGACCCGTTCAAGGCCTATCTGCGCAACCGCCTGCAACCGCCGCTGTTCTTCGGCGGGACAACAGAATTCATCCTCGGCACTGACCGTCTGGGCCGCGACATCCTGAGCCGGATCATGCATGGCGCGCGTTATGCGCTGGTGATCTCGCTGGTGGGGATCATCCTGGGGGCTATTGTCGGCACAGTGCTGGGCCTGATCGCGGGATATGTGCGGGGTGTGGTCGACGCGCTGATCATGCGAGTTGTCGATATCACCTTTGCGCTGCCAAGCATTCTGCTGGCCCTCGCGCTGGCCTCGGTGTCGGGTCCAAGTTTTCAGCTGGTCATTCTGGTTGTTGTTTTCGTGATCTGGGGTTTCTTCGCCCGTCAGGTGCGGGCCGAAACGCTGATCCTGAGGGAGCGTGATTTTGTGGCGCGGGCGCGGGTGGCAGGGGCCTCCGACATTCGCATTCTGCGCAAATACATCCTGCCCAATATCATCAACACCATCGTCGTGCTGGCGACGCTCCAGATCGGGGTTGTGATCGTGCTTGAGGCAACGCTGAGCTTTCTCGGCATTGGTATTCCGCGTCCGATCCCGGCCTGGGGGCTGCTGGTGGCCGATGGCCGTCAGCTGATCGTCTCCAGCTGGTGGATTTCGTTTTTCCCGGGCATGGCCATTCTGCTCACGGTGCTGTCCGTAAATATGCTGGGCGACAGCCTGCGCGACTGGCTTGATCCCAAACTACGGCAGGTGTGATCCATGGGTGCTTCTGTTCTTCAAGTGAAAAATCTGCGCACGGTTCTGGACCTCGCGAGCGGCTCGGTACCGGTGGTCGATGACGTCAGCTTTGATGTCGGCGCAGGTGAAACACTGGGCATCGTCGGGGAATCCGGTAGTGGCAAATCAATGACCGCGCTCTCGATCATGCAGGTTCTGCCCCAACCCATCGGACGTATTGAGAGCGGCGAGATATTGCTGGAACAGACGGATCTGGTCAGCATGTCGGACGAAGAGATCGCGCAAATCCGCGGGCGCGAAATCGGCATGATCCTGCAGGATCCGCACACCTCGCTCAACCCGGTCTTCACGGTCGGAAATCAGGTGATTGAGGCGCTGCAGATCAACAACCCCGGCACGCCCCGCAAATCGTTGATGGATCGCGCCATTGATCTGCTCAAGAAGGTGAACGTGGCCGATGCGGAACGCCGCATACACGCATATCCGCACCAGATGAGCGGGGGCATGAAGCAGCGCGTGGTGGGGGCCATTGCCATTGCGGGGGCGCCCAAGGTCATCATCGCGGATGAGCCAACGACAGCGCTCGATGTCACCATCCAGTTGCAATATCTGGAGCTGCTGCGTGACATTCAGGAAGAGACCGGCACCGCGATCATCTTTATCACGCATGACCTCGGGATCGTCGCCAACCTCTGCCACAAGCTGGTGGTGATGTACGGAGGGAAAATCGTGGAATCAGGAATGGTTGCCGACGTCTTCCGAGCCCCTTCTCATCCCTATACCGAAGCCTTGCTGAAGTCGGTCCCCAGTGTCGATCAAAAGGTTGATCGGCTCTATGCCATCCAAGGCCAGCCTCCTGTGCTCTCCGTGGACCGCAAGGGCTGCAGTTTTGCGCCGCGCTGCCCCTATGCGCAGGACATCTGCACGCGCGAAGTGCCGCAACAGGAAGCAGGGCTGAGCGGCGCAAAGACACATCTGGCCAGCTGCTGGAATATGGGAAGAGACACGTGAGCCATTCGCCGATTTTGAAGGTCGCCGGGCTGACCAAGCATTTTTCGATCCCGCATGGGCTGCTCGGTCGGCAAGAACATATCGTGCGCGCCGTCGATGATGTGAGTTTCAGTCTGGAGCATGGTCAGACCCTCGCGCTTGTGGGCGAATCCGGCTGCGGCAAGACCACGCTGGTGCGGATGCTCCTGCGCCTGCTGGAGCCGACATCCGGCACAGTGCAGATCGAAGGCAAGGATATCGCAACCATGTCAAAGGCTGAGATCAAGACGTTCCGAACCAACGTTCAGGCGGTCTTTCAAGACCCCTGGGCGTCGCTGAGCCCCCGCATGCGCGTCTTTGATATCGTGGCTGAAACACTGGTTGTGAATGACAACCTGACGAAGGGGGAACTCACGCGCCGTGTGGATGAGGCCTTGATTGCCGTGGGCCTGCGCCCGGAACAGGCAAAGTATTATCCCCATGAATTCTCCGGCGGGCAGCGCCAGCGGATTGCCATTGCCAGTGCGATCATCGCCAAGCCCAAGCTGATCATTCTGGACGAACCGGTTTCAGCGCTCGACGTTTCGATCCGGTCTCAGATCATGAACCTCTTCAAGGACCTGCAGCAGGACGTCGGGTGCAGCTATGTGGTGGTGGCACACGATCTGGGCACAACACGTTTCATGGCGGACCGGATCGCCGTGATGTATCTTGGCAAGCTTGTGGAAATTGGTCCGACCGACGACATGTTTGACGCGCCTCAGCATCCTTATACCAAGGCGCTTTTGTCCGCAGCTTTACCACTCAGGGTCGACACCCCGCATGAGGCGATCATCCTGCGCGGTGATGTGCCTTCCCCCGTTAACCCGCCGACAGGCTGCCCATTTCATCCCAGATGCCAAAGCGTCATCGGCGATATCTGCAAAACGATGCCACCCAGACTAAAGGACCTTGGGTCGCGCGACCACGTGATGAGCTGTCATCTAGACCCGTGACAAGCTGGATACCCAATACGTCTCCAACCCTCCACGTGATCCGAACCACTGGACTGGGGGGCATCCAATGCAAATGTCTGCCGCAGCACCCAGCGCTGCGGATTGTGGGAGAAAAGCACAATAGAACAACGCGGATTTCGGATGCAGTGTTTCCACCCTCAGGCTGTCCCAGAAGGCATTTTCGATCTCAGCTTGGTGGCTAACCGCTATCGCGTCAGACGGAATTTGCGAGGGCGTCATCCTGTGCGTTTGAAGACACTGAACAGCCTTAAAAACCTGCAATGTAACTCTTCGGCAATTTAGGCCCATGCACCGGAAAATGTTCTATCGCTTTTGATACGAAATAACTTTTGCGTTCCAAGCGTCATTGTCGGCAACCGTTTCACGGTCTGGCTCGGGCAATTTCCCGACGTCATCGGTGAAGCTCGGCGCATAGCGGTGATTGATCTGAAGCGTCGGCGGTGCCAACTCCGGATCATCGAGCGTACCCGTCGCGATCTCGATTTGATCGTCGTCGAAGTTCTCCAAGCTCAGGGGGGTGCCGCAGGCCGCGCAAAAGCCTCGCTGGCTTACGTTTGAGCTTGCAAACAGTTGCCGCGTGCCGCGCGTCCATTCAAGGCCGTTGGCTATGACCAGCGGTGCATAGAATGCGCCGAACGCGCGCTGACACATACGACAGTGACACACCGAAGAACGTCCAAGCGAGGTAACGCGGTACCGTACGGCACCGCACTGGCATCCGCCAACTATGTCCGAGTCTTTCACCATCCATTCAAGATCGCACTAAACATCGGTTAAAGTCTATCGCGAACAGCGACGTTCTCCGGCAGCTCTGCGCGGGATGTATTCTTCGGAACGCGCTGAGGGTGGGAACGGGTGCCTTTGTGTTCCTGGTGACCTCTCCTTACAACTCAGACGGCATGATCGTTGTTTTGAGGTTCTTGAATGAAAAGAATTGGTTGATTGGTGGCTTGAGCTGGGTTCCGACGGCCGAATGCTTCATCTTACTGCGAACGTGGTCGACGCAAGCACGGCGGCGCGAGGGGCTGAAAGTCCCGCAAAGGCAGAAGACGAAGAAAGGACGGCTCTGGCTCAACGACGGGTCATGTGTCCGGCTGCGGCCAGAGCATCGCAATCACGTCTGGTCGTATGACTTCGTTCATCATCGGACTGATGATGGAAGTGTATTCAGAACGTTGAACATTCTGGATGAAAACAGCCGGGAATGCCTCGCGATCCGGGTGAAGCGAAAGCTGAATTCGGCCGATGTCATTGATGCCCTGAAAGACCTGTTCATCCTGCGAGGCGTGTCGTCTTACATCCCGTCGGACAACGTCCTATATCGGGAAGGTTTGGCTGCTTAGGTCAGCAGGTCATGGGGCATCCGGTGTACCGAATGCCCTGATATGGTTGCGCAAGCGGTCTCCGCCGTCAAGAAGCGGTCTCTCCCATAGCAAACACAGGGTACGCGCGATGGCGGCCCTCACCGTCCTTAAGACGTGATCCAAAACCCCAAGCGGAAGACCTGAACATTATCTACGAGGTCAGCGAACTGCCTCCACGGCTCTTATCAGACAAGGGTCCTTCCGCCTGGGATCACCCCCTCGAAGAAGGGGCGATAGGGTTCTCCGTGTTTGACCACGGCGTGTACGGTGCGCGCCATCTTCGCCGCGATGGCGGTGTAGGCCTTGCGACGCAAATGGGCATTGTGTCGGTCCCGCGCGATGTAGCGTTCGAACTTGTCGCGGAAGCTGTTCGTGCGTTTGACCACGGCAACCTGGCCAGCCATCCATAGGGTTCTGCGAAGCCGTGCATTGCCATACTTCGAGATGCGGCTTTGGCCTCGGAACATGCCGGACTGGACAGTGGCGAGGTCCATGCCGCAGAACTTCAGGAATTGGCGGTGATGGCGGAAACGGCGCAGATCGCCAGCTTCGGCCAGGATGGTCAAGGCGTTGATCGGGCCGATGCCAGGGACGGTTGTCAGAAGCTGGTAGTCGGGATGATCGGATAGAAGTTCGACGGCCCGCGCCTCGATCTCGTTGCGCCGGCGAACCAGGCTTCGGCCTTCGGCCAGCACAAGGCGGAACATACGAACGGCGTCGGACTCCGGGTGAACGGGCAGACCCACAGAGCCAATCGCCGTTGCGTAAATATCTGAAAGCAAGCGCTCTTTTGAGACCTTCCGGCCGACTACCTGCCACGCATCTGCGACGAAGGCCTCACGGCTCATGGCCGTGATCATATGCGGCGTCGGGTACTTCTCTGGGAATGCCAAGAACCAGTCAGTGCGCGAGCTACGGTGATAACGTTCGGCCTCGGGGAAGTAGAGCGGCAGGTAATGCGTCAGTATGCGATGCCACAGCTCGGTCTTCGAGCGTGAGACTATCTCATGCGTCTTCGACAGCTCCTAGATGTCAGCAACGCCAGTCACAAGCGGGTCGTGGAAAAACTGCACTGCGCCGATCTCCAGCATGTGCAGGATGACCTGGGCGTCCTTCGGATCATTTTTGTCCCAGCTATTGTGCAAAGCTTCGCGTGTTCGGGCCAACCCTACGGAAGAGATGAGCTTCAACTCGAACCCGGCCTGGCCAAGATGATGCGCCAAGGGCCGGTGATAGTTGCCGGTCGCCTCGAACCCGATCCGCACCGGCAGGTCGTAGCTGGCCAAAGAGAAAACAAGCCGCCGAACGTCCTCCAGTGTGTTCGTGATCGTCAATCGGCGACGGCGCTTCTTGCCCGGGATGCCAATCAGCACTTCGTGGCGGCGTTTGGAAATGTCGATGGCGACCAACAGGGTCGGCGCGATAGAATGGGTGGTGGTCATAGCCGGTCTCCTCATCAGTGTGGTTTGTGCAAAACCACTGTTGAGACCTGAGACCCGGTTATGGCCACCCGCTGCGCTAACTGAAGGCTGCGCGCGCGGCCATAACCTCAGATCAGCGCTTCTTCCCGAGGTGCTATGGCCCAGAGTTCATCGCCGCACCGCTTCAGGACTGGCTCAGACGGGTCGGTATCCAACCGATGCAGATCTATCTATCCAGGAAGTCTTTGGGAGGACGGATACAATGAAAGATTCATGCCCGGTTCTGGGATGAACTGCTCAATGGTGAAATCTTCTACAGCTTACGAGTGGCCCAAATCCTGATCGAGCAATGGCGCATACACTACAACACTGTCAGGCCGCAAAGCGCTTTGAGATGTCGCCCCGATGGACCAGAGGTCTGACCTGCTGCCCGAAAGCTGGATCGATCAGAGCTGGAATTTTCCATTTATGATCCCGCGTGCGGGAGAAGGAGAGTTCTATGAAGAAGAGTAAATTCACGGAGGCGCAGAGAGCGTTTGTGCTGAAGCAGGTTGAAGATGGCACCAGCCTCGCGGAGGTGTGTCGCAAAGCCGGAATTGCTGAGGCGACATTCTACAACTGGCGCAAGAAGTATGCGGGCTTGATGCCAAACGCCG
>NZ_JACNMO010000015.1 GCF_020622345.1 Roseobacter weihaiensis
AAGACGTGCTTGCCATCGGCATCAATCACGCAAACGGCCACAGATCGTAGCGACACGTCCAAACCCACATAGTAATCCATCTCGTTCTCCTCAGGTTGCAGTAATCACCGCAACTCTATCGAGAACCCAACCCAGCCATCAGGCCAGCCCGATTACTCATGCTATGTCCCGCCAAGCAATCAAATGCGGACATCCTAACAAAGAAGCAAAAAAGGTGCGAGGAGGCATCGGTCTCCTACCGCACGTGCATCGGTTTCGAGGCTGGCTTACCGCATCCGCCGCGCTAAACTTCGTGTATGCGCGCACTTCCTATCTCATTCCACGACTGGTTCGCCTCAAAGGGATGGTCGATCCACCCCCATCAGCAACAGATGCTGGACCGGGCCGATGCGGCGGCCTTGCTGCTGATCGCCCCCACCGGGGGCGGCAAGACACTGGCGGGCTTCCTGCCCACGCTCGTGGATCTGGCGGAGGCCCCGCGCGACGGGTTGCACACGCTTTATATCTCGCCGCTCAAGGCCCTGGCGGCGGATATCAGGCGCAACCTGACCACGCCGGTGACCGAAATCGGCCTGCCGATCCGCATCGAGGACCGCACCGGCGACACGCCCGCCAGCCGCAAGAAGCGGCAACGCGCCGACCCGCCGCATATCATGCTGACCACGCCCGAAAGCCTCGCCCTGCTGACGAGCTACGAGGATGCACCGCGTATCTTCCAAGGGCTCAAGCGGGTTGTGGTCGATGAAATCCATGCCTTGGCCGACTCCAAACGCGGGGACCAGCTGATGCTGGCCCTGGGTCGGTTGCAGCGGCTCTGCCCCGACCTGCGACGGGTGGGCCTGTCGGCCACGGTCGAGGACCCTGCCGCCATCGCACGCCAGCTTGCCCGCCACCCTGATCCTTGCGATATCCTGATGGCGGACCCCGGTCCTGCGCCCGATATCGCCATGCTCACCACCGCCGAGCCGCCACCCTGGTCGGGTGGCAACGCTGCCTATGCGATCCCGGCGGTGCTGACGGCTGTCAAGGCCCACAAGACCACGCTGATCTTTCACAACACCCGCGCGCAGGCCGAGATTTTCTTTCACAATCTGTGGCTTGCAAACGATGAAGGGTTGCCGATCGGAATCCACCACGGCTCCCTCGACCGGGTGCAGCGGGAGCGGGTTGAGGCGGCGATGGTGCGCGGTGACCTGCGGGCCATTGTCTGCACCGGCAGCCTTGATCTGGGGATCGACTGGGGGGACGTGGACCTTGTGATCCAGATCGGGGCCCCCAAAAACGTCAAGCGGCTCGTGCAACGGATCGGGCGGGCCAACCACCGCTACAACGCACCGTCCAAGGCGCTGCTTGTCCCGGCCAACCGGTTCGAGGTGGTTGAATGCCACGCCGCCCTCGATGCGGTGCGGGCGGGCACCCTGGATGGCGATCCGCGGGGGGCGGGCCCACGGGATGTGCTCTGCCAGCATATCCTGATCACCGCCTGCGCAGGCCCGTTCGACGCCAATGCGCTTTATGACGAAGTGCGCACCGTTGGGGCCTATGCGGGTCTGAGCCGGGCGGCTTTTGACGCCTGTCTCGATTTTTGTGCAACCGGCGGCTATGCCTTGCGCGCCTACGACCAATGGCAGCGGCTTGTGCAACGCCCCGAGGACACCTGGCAGTTGCGCGACCCCAGGGCCACCCGTCAGATCCGCATGAACATCGGCACCATCCAGGATACGGATACGCTGAAAGTGCGGTTGCGGCGCAGCCGGGGGGGCAAGCCGCTGGGCGAGATCGAAGAGGGTTTCGCCGCCACATTGACCCCCGGCGATACCTTTCTGATCGGCGGGCAGATCGTGCGCTACGAGGGGCTGCGCGACATGACGGTGGAGGTCAGTCGCAACGCGGCCAAAAAACCCAAGGTGGCCACCTTTCTGGGGACAAAATTCGCCACCTCCACACAGTTGAGTGCGCGCGTTATCGAAATCTTTCAACAAGACGACTGGTCCGATCTGCCGGGTCACACCGCAGAATGGCTCGGCCTGCAACGCAGCCGCAGCCAATTGCCAAAACCCGGACGGCTGCTGATTGAGAGCTTTCCACATGATGGCCGCGAACAGACGGTGTTTTACGGTTTTGCCGGGCGCAATGGGCATCAAACCCTTGGCCTGCTGCTGACCAAACGGATGGAGGAGATGGGGCTCGACCCGCTGGGGTTTGTGGCAACCGACTACGCCACCTTGATCTGGGGGTTGAAACGGCTGCAGGATCCGGCGCCGCTGTTTGATCTTGCGGCGCTGGAAGACGGGATGGACACCTGGCTGGCCGGGAACGCTGTGATGAAGCGGACCTTTCGCGCCAGCGCCACCATCGCAGGCCTCATTCAGCGCAACACACCCTCGGCGCGCAAGACCGGGCGACAGGCCACCTTCAGCTCGGATATTCTCTACGACACCTTGCAGAAATACGACCCCAACCACCTGCTGTTGCAGATCACCCGCGAAGAAGCGCTGCGCGGGCTCGTGGATTTTGGCCGCATCCGGGAAATGGCCGAACGGGTGGCCGGGCGGATCGACCATCTGACCCTGCCGCGGGTGAGCCCGCTTGCAGCCCCCATGCTGCTGGAAATGGGGCGCGTGCCCGTCAAAGGGGCCGCCGAGGAAAAGCTGTTGGCGGAAGAAGCCGCGCGCCTGATGGAGACAGCCGGTCTTGCCCAGATCACGCCGCCGCCCAGCGACAAACCGAAGTGGCGGGTGGGGTGGTGACCCCTTGCCAACCCGGAGGGAATGCGTAATGAACAAATCATGAACTGCCATAATTTTTCATTCTGCGACGCGGCCCTCAAGGCGATGCCATCCGGTGCGCTCTGGTGGCCAGCGGAGGAATTGCTCTGTGTCTCGGACCTGCATCTGGGCAAATCGGAACGGGTCGCCCGGCGGTCCGGCCAATCGCTGCCGCCCTACGAGACGCGCGATACGCTGACGCGGCTTGGCAGCGACCTTGACGCCACCAACGCGCGCAAGGTGATCTGCCTCGGGGACAGTTTCGACGATCTGACGGCTGCCCAAAGCCTGTCCGAGGACGAACGGCTCTGGATCGCCAGATTGCAGGCGGGCCGGCACTGGATCTGGATCGAAGGCAACCACGATCCGGGACCGGTCGAATTTGCCGGCGAGCACCTGCAACAGCTAACGCTGCAGTCCCTGACGTTCCGCCATATCGCGGAGACCTGCGGGCAGGGCGAGGTATCCGGCCATTATCACCCCAAGGTGCGCGTCGCGACCCGTGGGCGCCTGATTTCCCGCCCTGCGTTTCTGGTCGACGCCGCCCGGCTCATTCTGCCCGCCTACGGCACCTATACCGGCGGGCTGACCAGCGACGCCGCGCGCCTCAGCCAGATCATGCAGCCAAAAGCGCTTGCCATTCTGACCGGTCCGAGGCCCACTTGCGTGCCAATGCCACGTTAGGACACGCCGATGGACGCCGCCGTAAAAGACCGTATTCACCAGAGTTTCAACGCGCAGAGCATGATGCAGACGCTCGGCGCGGAGCTTGCCGGGATTGCTGAAGGTCAGGTCACGATCAAAGCGCCCATTCTGCCGGGCAGCCTGCAACAACAGGGGTTTGGGCACGCCGGGCTGACCTTTGCCATCGGCGACAGCGCGGCGGGCTACGCAGCACTCACGGGTATACCGCTCGAGATGGAAGTCGTAACCGCCGAGATCAAGATCAACCTGCTGGCCCCGGCAAGGGGCGACTACCTGCTGGCCAAGGGCCGGGTTCTCAAATCAGGCCGCCGGTTGGTGGTCGTGGCAGCGGATGTCTATGCCGTAACAAACGATCGGGACGTTCCGATCGCGGTGCTGCAGGGCACGATGATGCCTGTGGCCCGCTAGGGTCAGGCGGTCAGCCCTTCGGGCTCCTCCAGCCTGTTGGCGCGACAGCAGGCAGTCACGGTATTGGCCAAGAGGCAGGCGATGGTCATGGGCCCGACACCGCCCGGCACCGGTGTGATCGCGCCCGCGACGGCCGCACAGCTTTCAAAATCCGCGTCCCCGACAAGCCGTGTCTTGCCCTCGCCTTTCTCCGGCGCGTCGAGACGGTTGATGCCCACATCGATGACCGTGGCCCCCGGTTTGATCCAGTCCCCCGGCACCATCTCGGGGCGACCAACAGCCGCCACGACGATATCGGCGCGGCGCACCACATCGGCCAGATCCTTGGTGCGGCTATGCGCAATGGTCACCGTGCAGCTATCGCCCAGCAGCAACTGCGCCATGGGCTTACCCACGATGTTCGACCGGCCAATCACCACCGCGTCCATCCCCGACAGCGACCCGTGATGGTCCCGCAGCATCATCAGACAGCCCAGCGGTGTGCAGGGCACCATGCTCTTCTGCCCCGTCCCCAACAGGCCCACATTCGAGATGTGAAACCCATCCACGTCCTTTTCCGGCGCAATAGCGTTGATCACCATGTCTTCATCCAGATGGTCAGGAAGAGGTAATTGCACAAGGATTCCGTGGATTTCAGGATCATTGTTCAGCTGGTTGATGACCGCCAGAAGGTCCTCTTGCGCGGTGGAGACATCCAGCTTGTGCTCGACCGATTTCATCCCGACCTCGACCGTCTGCTTGCCTTTGGAGCGCACATAGACCTGACTTGCGGGGTCTTCTCCCACCAGGACGACCGCCAGGCCAGGGGTGATCCCATGATCCGCTTTCAGACGCGCAACATGCTCTGCGACCTGGGTCCGCACGCGCCCGGCAAAGGCTTTTCCATCGATGAGGGTAGCTGACATTTAGTGTTTCCTGTTATCTTACAAAATTAACCCGGTGGGCCCAGTTCTGTCCGTCGCTGATGATGAGCTCATCAAAGGCCATCAGTTGCAGCAGATCGTAGAAAGTGGCGACGTATTGCAGGTCCTCCTGCCGGAAATAGCCACCCCGGCGCACGCTGACGGTCAGTTGGGCCAGAATGGCGCGTGCGCGGTAAATCGTTGAAAAAACCTCGTCATCAAGGGCAACCAGGATCAGCGTCTTTGCCCCCTCGCCCTTGGTGAAAAACACAAATCGCGGGCTTTCAGGCGCTTCGAGCTGGGCGGTGGTCAGAACGTTCACAAAATCGATCCGGACAGTCTTGTCGGCCCCTTCCGAGCTGCGCACCATGCGATCAAACGTCTCGTCGGTGGTCACCTCGGGGTAGTAATACCCGACGTAGCGGTCTTGCGCGGCAACAGGTGAAGCGAGAACAAGGCTTAGTAAAACTGCAAAGACTCTGGTCATCATGTTTTCCTCTTCTGGATCATGCGCACAGCTTGCGAGCAGTTTAGGCAGAGGGCAAGCGATTTGCCCTCTGCATCCCGGCAATCAGACCGGCAGCCTCAGAACAGACCTTCCACATCGCCGTCGGCATTCAGTTTGATCGCTTCGGCGGAAGGAACGCGCGGCAGACCTGGCATGGTCATGATCTCGCCGCAGATGGCAACCACGAAACCCGCTCCGGCGCTCAGACGCACTTCGCGCACAGGAATGTCAAAGCCGGTTGGCGCGCCACGCTCATTGGGGTCGGTGGTAAAGCTGTATTGCGTCTTGGCCATACAGACCGGCAGGCTTCCATAGCCCTGATCTTCCCAATCCTTCAACTGAGTGAGGATCTTCTGATCCATCACCGCGGCATCGGCGCGGTAGATCTTGGTCGCAATCGTGTTGATCTTGTCGGCCAGGCTCATCTCGTCAGGGTAGATCGGCGCAAAATCGGCCTCACCCTTCTCGATGGTGTCGACCACCTTGGTCGCCAGATCGGCGGACCCTTCGGAACCCAGTTCCCAGTGGCGCGACAGCACCGCTTCCGATCCTTGCCCGGCCACGTAGTCCTTGACCGCCTGCACCTCGGCATCGGTATCGGTGACGAAATGGTTGATCGCCACAACCACCGGCACGCCAAAGCTCTTCACGTTCTCGATGTGACGGCCCAGGTTCGCACAGCCGTTCTGCACCGCCTCCACGTTTTCCGCGCCGAGGTCCGCCTTGGCCACGCCGCCGTTCATCTTCATCGCACGCACGGTGGCCACGACCACCACGCAGGAGGGCGCGAGGCCTGCCTTGCGGCACTTGATGTTGAGGAACTTCTCGGCTCCGAGGTCCGCGCCAAAGCCCGCTTCGGTCACAACGTAATCGGCCAGTTTCAGTGCCGTGGTGGTGGCGATCACCGAATTACATCCATGCGCGATATTGGCAAATGGACCGCCGTGCACGAAGGCGGGGTTGTTTTCGAGTGTCTGTACGAGGTTGGGCTGCATCGCATCCTTGAGCAGCACGGTCATCGCACCATCCGCCTTGATGTCACGGGCATAGACAGGGCTACGGTCACGGCGGTAGGCCACGATCATGTCGCCCAGACGTTTTTGCAGATCATCGAGGTCTTTGGACAGACAGAGGATCGCCATCACCTCGGAAGCCACGGTGATGTCAAAACCCGTTTCACGCGGGAAGCCATTGGCCACGCCCCCAAGAGAGGTGGTGATCTGACGCAATGCGCGGTCGTTCATGTCTACCACGCGACGCCAGACAACGCGCCGGGTGTCGATTTCAAGGCTGTTGCCCCAGTAGATGTGGTTGTCGATCATCGCGCTCAGCAACGAGTGCGCAGAGGTAATCGCGTGGAAGTCGCCGGTGAAATGCAGGTTCATCTCTTCCATCGGCACGACCTGAGCGTGCCCGCCACCCGCCGCGCCGCCCTTCATGCCAAAGTTCGGGCCAAGAGAGGCTTCGCGGATGCAGACCGCCGCCTTTTTACCGATGCGGTTGAGGCCATCGCCCAGCCCCACGGTGGTTGTGGTCTTACCCTCGCCCGCCGGCGTCGGGTTGATCGCGGTCACAAGAATCAGCTTGCCGTTTTCATTGCCCTGCACGGAGTTGATGAAGCTCTGCGACACCTTGGCCTTGTCGTGGCCGTAGGGCAGCAGATCATCGCTGGAAATGCCCAGTTTGGTGCCGATCTCCTGGATCGGCAGCTTGTTTGCTGCGCGCGCAATTTCGATATCGGTTTTGTAAGCCATGAAAGAATCCCCTGAACATGCCGCATGGGCTTTGGTGCCACCGTCTGCATACAGGGGTGCCCTACCGCCCAAGAAGGGCATTTCCGACATTTTCAAAGCATGTTGCGGCGACAAACGGCTCTGGCGTTTCGTTTCGGAAACGAATGCTACCCGCGCGCCGCCTCCAGGTGCGCCCAGACCGGTTGGTCGGGGACATGAAGGGTGATGCTGTCCCCAAGCGCCACCGGCCCTTCCCGCTCCACCCAGGCGGTGACGCCGCGACGATTTTCAGCGGCGGGTTTAAAGCGCGGCCCAAAGCCTTTGCGGTCCTTCTCGATCTCGCGACCGGGGTAGATGCAGGGGCGGTTTTCCATGTCAACCGTCAGGCTGGCACCGCTCGCGGCCTGCAAGCGGGAGGACGGCGGCACGTGAGAGAAATCCGGGATGCCCTTCACCACCATGGAGGCGCCCAACCAGGCCGGATCAAGGCTGTCGAGCCCCATGTCGGCGGCGATCCCGTCAAGCTCCTCCTGCGACAGGATCGTCAGTTGCCGCACGTTGCGGATTTCAGTGCCCTTTGGGTATTGCGCCTTGGTCCGCACACAGGCGGGTCGGGTCAGGCCGCCGTGGCACTCCCCTTCGATCCCGGCAAACCCCAGATAGACGTCGTTCAACCTCTCTGAGCGCAACGTGGTCTCGATGTCGGTGACACGGCCCAGCCAGACCACTTGGCCAGCGAAAGATGTCGGTTTCAAAGCAGGCATCGCGGGACACTCCTGTTGGTGATCTGGACGCAAGGATGCAAAAGGGATGCCCAAAAGAAAAGGCCCCGCTGCCGCGGAGCCTCATGATTTTTTGTGACGCAGCCATCGCCATGCCTGATCAGGTTGACGGCTCCGGCTCCAGCCCGCCGTCGGAAGGGGGCCTTTTCTTGGCTTTCGCCTTGGCCTTCGGAATGCCCGTCAGGCTTGGGGCAGAGCCACTGTCGGGCTTGTCTTCTTCATCAGAGGGCGGCACCGGCGGCTCTCCGTTCATCACGCGTTTGATCTCCTCGCCGGTCAGGGTTTCATATTCCAAGAGGCCCTGGGCCAGGCGTTCGAACTCCGTCTCGTTCTCCTGGATGATTTTCAGCGCCCAGTCATAGCCGTCCTGGATAAAGCGCTGCACCTCTTCCTCGATCAGCTCCTTGGTGTTGGCCGAGACGGAAAAGCCCGCCGTGTTGCCTTGGTAGCCCTCGGCGGCCTCTGAGTAGTCGATGTTGCCGACCTTGTCCGACATGCCCCAGCGCAGCACCATCGCGCGCGCCAGACCGGAGGCCTGCATGATGTCGCCCGCAGGCCCGTTCGAGACAGCATCGGGACCATATTTGTGGATCTCCGCCGCCTTGCCCGCCATGGTCATGGCCAGACGCTGGTGGCATTCATCCTTGAACATATTCAAACGGTCCATCTCGGGCAGGCTCATCACCATGCCAAGGGCGCCGCCGCGCGGGATGATCGTTGCCTTGTAGACCGGGTCGCATTTCGGCAGCTTGATCCCGACGAGCGCATGGCCCGCCTCGTGGTAGGCGGTCATCTCTTTCTGCGCATCGGTCATCACCATGGAGCGACGCTCCGCGCCCATCATGATCTTGTCCTTGGCCTGTTCAAAATCCAGCATCGCCACGAAACGCCGTCCGACACGGGCGGCACCCAAAGCTGCTTCATTCACCAGGTTGGCCAGATCCGCCCCGGAAAAGCCCGGTGTCCCGCGCGCGATGATGCGCAAATCCACATCAGGCCCCAGGGGCGTTTTACGGGCATGCACGCCGAGAATCTTCTCGCGGCCTTTAATGTCCGGATTGCCCACGGTCACCTGACGGTCAAACCGGCCCGGACGCAACAAGGCCGGGTCCAACACATCCTTGCGGTTGGTGGCCGCGATGATGATAACACCCTCGTTGGCCTCGAACCCGTCCATCTCGACCAGCAGTTGGTTGAGCGTTTGTTCGCGCTCGTCATTCCCGCCACCGTAGCCAGCACCCCGGTGCCGCCCGACCGCGTCAATCTCGTCGATGAAAACGATGCAGGGTGCGTTTTTCTTGGCCTGCTCGAACATGTCGCGCACGCGGCTCGCGCCGACGCCGACGAACATTTCAACGAAATCGGACCCCGAGATGGTAAAGAACGGCACGCCCGCTTCACCCGCAATTGCCCGCGCTAGAAGGGTTTTACCTGTTCCGGGAGGGCCTTCAAGCAATGCCCCTTTGGGAATTTTACCGCCCAGGCGGCTGAACTTCTGCGGGTTGCGCAGAAACTCGACGATCTCTTCAAGCTCTTCCTTGGCCTCGTCGATGCCCGCGACATCGTCAAAGGTCACGCGGCCATGCTTTTCGGTCAGCATCTTGGCCTTGGATTTGCCAAACCCCATCGCGCCACCTTTGCCGCCGCCCTGCATCCGGTTCATGAAGTAGATCCAGACGCCGATCAGCAGCAGGAACGGCAACAGCGACATCAGGAAGGTCTGAAAGCCCGACTGTTGCTGCTGTTCTGCCCGCATGGCTACGTCATTCGCGATCAGCAGCTGCGTGATCTCTGCATCCGACGGTTTGATCGTCACGTAGTCCGTGCCGTCAGACTGGCGGAAGCGTACCTGCTCTCCGTCCAGGGTCACATTGCTGACTTCGCCGGCTTCGACCGCCTCAACAAATTCCGAATAGCTGATTTCACGGCTTTGCATCGTGCTGCCCGGACCACTGAACAGATTGAACAGTGCGAGTATCAGCAGGAATAATACGACCCAAAAGGCGATGTTGCGTGCGTTCCCCAAGGAAAATCTCCTAAATCTGCGGGTGGTGTGCATCGGCATGATAGCACCACATACCTAAGATAGACACTTCGCGCGCAGGTTCAATGCGAGAAAACTGCGGCAAAAAAGGACCTCTCCCCGTCTTTGAGCCGCGCGTGCCACCCGGATGCGGGGTCGGCCAGCGGTGCCGCGACCAACTCCCCGCCCCGCCAGACGGCCGGGGTTGCCAGCAAAAGAGCCCGCGGCAGGCCCCTGTCGCGCCAGTCGGGGCAGGCCGCGAGGCCCTGTTCCCCCAGAGCGGCAACCCGCAGATCCGCGCCCTCCTCAGGGCCTGTGACGACCCAGCGCCCATCCCAAAGCGCCCCCAGCGGAACGGATGCAGCCTCGACCGCCTTCAATTCCCGGAAAATCCAGAGCGTGTTGTTGATGACCTTCAGGTGACACTCTTCCAGTGTCGCGCTGCCAGCCGCGCGCAACGCCGCCATCACCGCCGCGATGCTGCGTTGGCGCGGCGCATAGACAGCACCGCTGATCCATTGGAGCGCCTGCACGATCAGCCGTCGGCTGATCTCTTTGGGCAGGTGCTGGACGGCGGGCCAATCCAGGCTCAGCGCCCCGCCTTTCACGTCGGCGATGTCGCGGGCCGCCGCCGCTGTCTGTTGTGACAGGGCCGTCCGGGCCTCTGCCATATTCCCGGCCACCTGCGCCAATGTCTCACGGGTCAGTCCAAAAGGCGCCAAATGATCCAGCGCTTGTCGGGCCTTGATCCGGTCATAGCGGGTGTCGTCGTTGGTCGGGTCCTCGATCCACGACTGATCCCGCGCCGTCAGATAGGCCCGCAAGGCCGCCCGCGAGACATGGAGCAACGGGCGCAGCCATGTTACCCCCCAGCGGTCGCTTTTCGGGGACATTGCGCTCAGCCCGTCCACACCGGCCCCGCGCGCCAGCCGCATTAACACGGTTTCAGCCTGATCGTCCTGCGTATGGCCGAGAGCAATGGTGGAGACACCGCACCGCCGCGCCCAATCTGACATGAGAGTATAGCGCGCAACGCGGGCGGCATTTTGCGTGTTGCCACTGCCGTCCCAGTCTTTCCAGATCAGGGTCTCATGGCGCACACCAAGCTGTTGACAGACCTCCGCCACCCTGCGCGCTTCATCCGCCGCCTCTTTGCGCAATCCGTGATCAACCGTCACGCAGAAAAGCGCGATGGGATGGTCTTGTGCAAAATCATGCAGCAGCCGCAAGAGCGCCATGGAATCGCTCCCCCCGGACACCGCAACACCAAGAGACGCCGGCGGATCCGGCAGCAGATGCTCTTCGATCTGCTGAGCGAGGCTTCGGGTCATGGCCCCTAGGAGCAGGCCAGCGCGCGTCGGGTTTCCGCCGCCTGCGCCACGGCCGCATCACCGGGAAAGCGGATACCAACCTCGGCCAGCGTCACACAGGCCTCCTGGGTCTGACCAAGCGCGCCCAGTGATCGCCCAAGCCGAAACAGCGCCTGTGGTGCCATGGGTCCTTCGGGATCCGCGCTGAAGCTGGAAAGGTAGGCGCGTGCGGCCTCCCGCGTGTTGCCCAGCCCTTCGAGAGCCTCCCCCCGGCCCAGATCCGCGCCCGCTGCCAGCGGGCCGCCCGGATAGGTGACCGAAAACGCGGCAAACTGATCTGCGGCCTGCTGATACTCACCATCGGCCAGAGCCGCCTGCGCCCGTTTGAAGTCATCCTCTTCGCCAACTGCCAACTGCGTGCCGGTGGCCGCCCCGAGGGGCGCCTGGCCGCTGCTTGCCGTGCCGGTGGCAGGCGCAATGGTGTCGCCGGTTGTCACAGGCGCCTCGCCGGTGTCTCCGCCCAGCGTCGTGGTCTCCCCCAGGGCCGCGATATCGCCGCCTTCCAGCTCAACCAGCCGAAACTCAAGATCCCCGATCCGGTTGGTGCCATCCTCTACAATGCGGCTCACGCGGAACTCCAACTGCTCGGTCTTGGAGGTCAGGCGCTGGAGCTCCGCCTCCATGGCCGACATCCGCTCCAGCACCGTTTCGCCACCGGTGGCCACCGAAGGGCCTCCGGTGGTCGAGAGTTCGCGTTTGAGCCGCTGGACCTCGACATAAAGCACCGTCAGCTCCTGCCGGATATCGGCAAGGGTCTGGTCATCCTGAGCGGCCGCCGCCAGCGGCCACAGCGTCAAAGAGAGCAAAGAGGCAAGGATAAACCGCATCAGATCACCCGGTCAGACCACCCGCCAGCACGGTGACCGCACGACGGTTTTTCTGGTAGCAGGCCTCGCTGCTGCAAATCTCGATGGGGCGTTCCTTGCCATAGCTGACTGTGCGCAGACGGTTGCCCGCAACCCCGCGCGAGATCAGATATTCGCGCACCGCATTGGCCCGGCGGGCACCAAGGGCGACGTTATATTCGCGGGTGCCCTGCTCATCGGCGTGGCCTTCGATCACGGCGGTGAAGTCGGTGTTGGCCAGCAACCATTGCGCCTGCCCTTCCAGCGTGGTGCGCCCTGCGTCATTGATGTCGGACTGATCCACGGCAAAAAGCACGCGATCTCCGACCGTCTGGTTGAAGAACGCGGTCGATGTCGGATCGTTCGCGCTGCCCGGCACAATCGGGCCACCGGCCCCTGCGCCGCCTGCTCCCGTGCCGTCCGCGCCAAATCTCGTGGCATCCGTACAGGCCGCCAGGGCCAACCCGGCCACGAGGAGGAGGATATTTCTTGTCAGTTTCATGCTCTTTGCCTCTTTCGGTCAAAAGGGTTCTTTTTATTACAGGTGTTTTACCACAGTGCGTGGCGCATTGAAACGGTCTGTCTTGCCTGCGCGCTCATTGCAACAAAGGTGACCATGAGGGATCGGACCCGCCCTCCGGCGTGCGGACAGGCCGAAGGTTGCGGCCCGTGATATCCACGGAATAGAGCGTCGAGCGCCCCTGTTCGCCTTGGGTTTCGCGGGTAAACATGATAACCCGACCGTTCGGTGCCCAGGTTGGCCCCTCATCAAGGAAGGAGGCGGTCAGCAACCGCTCTTCCGACCCATCGACGCGCATCACACCAATGTGAAAGCGGCCACTGTTCTGCTTGGTGAATGAGATCAGATCCCCGCGCGGCGACCACACCGGCGTGCCGTAGCGTCCCGGCCCGAACGAGATGCGCCGGGCCTCACCGCCCCGCGCAGGCATGATGTAGAGCTGCTGCGAGCCCGACCGGTCGCTTTCAAAGACGATCTGGCTGCCATCGGGCGAAAAGCTCGGCGCGGTTTCGATCGAGGGGGCCGACGTCAGCCGGGTGACGTTTCCGCCGTTGATGTTCATCGCATAGATGTCCGTATTGCCGCCCTGGCTGAGCGAGTAGACGATGGTCTGACCATCCGGGGCAAAGCGCGGGGCAAAGCTCATGGTGCCCTCCTGGCTTTCGAGCACGCGGCGCTGGACCGATCCCACATCGAGCACGTAAATGCGCGGGAAGCCGGTCTCGTAACTGGTATAGAGCACGCGGCGACCATCGGGCGAAAACCGAGGGGCCAGGACAATGGCACTGCTGTCGGTCAGGAACTGCACGTTGGCCCCGTCGTAATCCATAATGGCCAGACGCTTTTGTCGGGCATCCTTGGTGCCGGTCTCGGACACGTAAACCACGCGGCTGTCAAAGTATCCGCCCTCACCCGTGATCCGGCTGTAGACCGCATCCGCGACCTTATGGGCCATGCGACGCCACCCCTCGACGGTGCCGGTAAACTGCAGGCCGTCGCCCATCTCTGCGCCCGAAAAGACGTCATAGAGGCGGAATTTCACGTTCACTTGCGTGCCCTGCACCGCGACAGCACCGGTAATCAGGGCCTGCGCGTTGATGGCCTTCCAGTCCGCATATTGGATCGGGGCGGCAAAGCTCGTGACATTGCTGATAAAGGCCGACGGCGCGATTTCGCGAAAAAGGCCGGTGCCGGTCAGATCAGCGGCGACCACCTGGCTGATCTGGGTTGCCAGAGCGCCCGCATCCCCGGTTTCCGCCTCAAAGACGGGCAAGGCAAAGGGCAAGGGTTCTATCACCCCTTCGGTAATCTCGATCCGCAGAGGGCCGTCCTGCGCCGCGGCGAAGGTCCCGCCCCAACTCGCTGCCACCACCAGTGCCACCATCATAAGTGCTGCCTGAAATCTCATTTGACCCGCATCCTTTCGGGATTGAATGTCATCTCAATCTCTTGCCATTGACTATATTTCTCAACCGGTAATTCAAAGCCGCGCGCACCACAGCGGATGATCGCACGCCGCGCGGCCTCGAAGGCCTGCCTCGCCGCAACCTCTGATCCCCCCGAACTCGACGCCATGCGGATCGATCCGGTGATGGGTCGGCCATCCTGCGACATGGAGACCTCGACCACAACGGTGGTGCCCAAAGCATCCGTTGACAGGGACCCGACGTTCCAGCAGCTCGACACCGCCACCCGCAGCGATTCCTTTTCGCCCGCAGAGAGCGGCGGGCCCTGGGGGGCTGCGGGCGCGTCGCTGTCGGCTGTAAGTGCTTCTTGCAGGGCGGCAGTGACCGCATCCTCGTTGGAGGGCGTCTCCGCCGGGGCCGGCGGCGTGGCGGCTGTTTGCACCGGAGCCTCGGGCCGGCGCGCGGGCGGACGTCGGGATTGCTCCGGCGCGCGGGCGGGCTCCTCGGCTTCGGTCACGATCTCGGTCGCGGCGGCCTCGGGGGCGGTCGCCTCGGAGGGGTCCTGCTCAACTTCGCCCGCCGCGTCAGGGGTGACCGCCTCTTGCTCGACCGGATCGGGAATTGCTTCGGGCTCGGGCGGCGCGACAGCCTCGGGGGCCACGCGGTCTGCGGCCTGGGGCACAGGTTGATCGCTCACTTCGGGGACCAGAACCGCGATGTCGGCCGAAGGCTGATCGAGAACAGGGGCCTGATCGGAGATATCCGCTGGCGGCGGCAAGGGGTCGATTTCTGAGACATCGGGCGGTGTTTCCACATCCGGTGTCTGCGTCGGCGCAGGCGTGACAAGCTCCGTCTGCTCCTCTGGCGGTGTCGGCAGGTCGGGGGTTTCCGGAACGATCTCGGGATCAGCGGGTTGCGCCACCTCCGTGGCCTGCTCCGGCGGTTGGCCGGCGGCCACGAGAGCTTCATACTCCGCACTTGAAATCACCGAGACATCGGTGGCTTCAAAGGGCAATGGCTCGGAGGCGAAGACATCACCAAAGACCATGAACCCGAGCAGAAACAGATGCCCCGCGCCTGAGATATAATGTCCGGTGTGCACCGCGCGCCTACCGATCCGCCCCGTCAGAAGCGCCGTCAGACGCATCCGTCCCATCCAGCGTCGGACCGCCGATATCCGTCACCAGCCCGATGTTGGAAAAGCCCCCGGCGTTGAGCGCGCCCATCACTTCCATCACCCGGGCATATGGCACGCCGCCATCGGCCCGCAGAAACACCCGGTCTGAGGTCCGCTCTGCAGCGATGGCCCGCAGCTTTGGGATCAGCTCGTTTCCGGCTGTCTCTGTCGTCTGGATCTGAATGCCCCCGTCTGCCGTGATAGTTACGGTCAGGGGCTCTTCCTGATCTGTGGGCAAGGCGCCGGCGGCGGTTCTGGGCAGCTCCACCGGGACGCCGACCGTCAGCAGGGGGGCGGCCACCATAAAAATGATGAGCAGCACCAGCATCACGTCGACAAAGGGCGTCACATTGATCTCTGACATGGGCTGCGACCGCGACGTGCGCCGCCGCCGCTTGGTGCTGCCGCCCGCCTTCTGGATAACCCCGGCTCCCATACCCTAACCGTCCAGCTGGCGGCTGAGGATGGTGGCAAATTCATCCGCGAAGGATTCATAACCGGTCAGGATGCGGTCCGCATCCGCGCTCAGCTTGTTGTAATAGATCACCGCCGGGATCGCCGCAAAGAGCCCCAGTCCCGTGGCCAGGAGCGCCTCCGCAATGCCCGGTGCCACCACGGCAAGGTTGGTGTTTTGCTGCTCAGCAATCTCGATAAAGGCATTCATGATCCCGATCACCGTGCCAAAAAGACCGATGAACGGCGTCGAAGAGCCAATCGTCGCCAGCACCGTCAACCCGTCGCGCAGATGCTCGGATTCCTTGTTGATCGCCACATCCATCGACCTGTCGATCCGCTGTGTGGCCCCCGCAATCAGCCCGCCGTCATCGTGGTGAGAGCGTTGCCACTCGGTCATCCCGGCAGCAAATATCTTTTCACTGCCGCCCGAGGGCGCCGGTCCGACCTGCTGAAAAAGACCGTCCAGCGGCTCCCCCGACCAGAACGACCGGTCAAAGGCCGCTGCCTCGGTGCGGGCCTTGCGATAGAGGATCAGCTTGATGATGATCACCGACCAGGCCCAGAACGAAGCCACGATCAGCATGATCATCACGATTTTTACGATTAAAGTGGCGCGCGCGAATAACCCGAAGAACGAGAAATCGATCTCGTGCGCCATTGCCAGCGTTTCTGCTTCCATATGCCTGCTCTTTGCCCAATACACCCAGGGTCGATTGTTTCGACCTCCATTACGCCTGATTCTAGCCCAGCAACATCCAGAAAGCTATCACTATGGTGTTATTCAGCAGGGGTGATGGGAAGTAAGCGAAGATTTGCTGGCAATTTGACGGGTTTTCCCCCCGCGCCGATGCAGACAATCGTGACATCTGCCGCAAAGATCAGCTTGTCATCGCGGTAGAGGTTCTGCCTCATGACCATCCGCACGGCGCTCCGCCGGGTCAGCGTTGTGCGCACCTCCAGCCTGTCGTCGAACCGGGCCGGAGCGATGTAGTCGGCCGCGATCCGGCGCACCACAAAGACGATGCCGTCCGCTTTCATCGCAAGCTGGTCGATGCCGATCTCGCGCACCCAGTCGCTGCGGGCCCGTTCAATATACCGCAGGTAATTGGCGTGATAGACGATGCCCGCCATATCGGTGTCTTCATAATAGACCCGGATCGGAAAAACATGGCTCATTGCGCCAACCCGACGCGCGCCATCAGCCGCAGGGCATGGCTGACGTCAGTGGACTGCGCGGGCAACACCGGATCATAGGCCGCGCGGATGAGCCCCGCAATCTCGGGGCGCAGGATGGTTCTTTCGCCCACAACAGCCAGGGGTGAGCGGTCTTTGAACGCGGTGTCGGACCACAGCAGCACAGATTGCACGATCTGGCTCAGCGCCAGTGTTTCGGCGGGTACGGCGCTGAGGTTTTCATCCATGCGCAGAAACACAAAGCAGGCCTTGATCGCCCCGTCAGGTTCAAAATGGAAAATCCGGTACTGGTTGGCGTCCACCGCTTTCAGACGGTCCAGGAGCGGGCCCAGATCAAGGATCAGCCGGTCCAGCCCCGGCACCTCTGGCAGCTCGTCCCAGTCGCGAAAGAAAAACAGCATCATGTTGCTGCCCAGTTCCGGGTCGGTCTCTGCCATCTTGTGACCCGAGAGCGCCATGACCGCTTCCAGCGCGCCCTTAACCACTGCCAGCGTCTCGTCCTTGACGCCAAAGACCACCGGTGCGATGGGCCGCCCCCAGCGGGCAAAGGCGAACTGCCCGTCACCGCGGGTAAAGAGCGCTTCGACCTCTGCCGCCGCCATCATCGGTGTTGCGGGTTCCGCCATCTCTACCCCCCGAACAGATCGGTCTGGGCCTTGGGCGCGTCAAGGCCCAGATGCGCCCAGCCCTTGTGCGCCAGCATCCGGCCACGGGGGGTGCGCTGGATCAGGCCCTGTTGCAACAGGAACGGCTCGATGACTTCCTCCAGCGCGTCACGGCTTTCGCTCAGGGCCGCACTGAGCGTCTCGATCCCCACCGGCCCGCCGCTGTAGTTCTCCGCGATCAGCGTGAGGTACCGCCGATCCGCGCCGTCCAGCCCCAGGTGATCGACGCCCAGACGGGTCAGCGCCATATCCGCCAGGTCACGGGTCACCTTACCGTCCCCTTCGACCACGGCAAAATCCACGACGCGGCGCAAAAGCCGCCCCGCAATCCGTGGCGTACCGCGCGCGCGCCGGGCAATCTCGCGCGCACCACCTTCGTCAGCGGGGGCACCGAGCTTGCGGGCATTGCGGTCGACAATCACGAAAAGCTCGTCGTTGGTGTAGAACTGCAGCCGGGTGGGGATGCCAAAACGGTCGCGCAAGGGGGTGGTCAAGAGGCCCATCCGCGTGGTGGCACCGACCAGCGTGAAGGGCTGCAATTCGATGCGCACGGTGCGCGCGGCGGGGCCTGCCCCGATCACCAGATCGAGCTCGAAATCCTCCAGCGCGGGGTAGAGCACTTCTTCGACCGCCGGGTTCAGGCGGTGAATTTCGTCAATAAAGAGAACATCGCGCGCCTCAAGGTTGGTCAGGATCGCCGCCAGATCGCCCGCCTTGGCCAGCACCGGACCGCTGGTCATGCGAAAACTCACGCCCAATTCGCGCGCCATGATCTGCGCCAGCGTGGTTTTCCCCAAGCCGGGCGGGCCATGAAACAACGTGTGGTCCATCGCTTCGCCCCGGTGGCGCGCGGAGGCGATAAAGACGGCAAGATTGGCGCGCGCTTCAGCCTGACCCACGAACTCGTCCAGCATCTGCGGGCGCAGCGCGCGGTCACGGTCCTCTGGCAGCGGGTCGGGCCGGACGGTGGGGTCAATATCGCTCATGAGGTATCCTGCCTAGCTGACGCACCCTAGCCCTTTGGCGCGAGGAGTTTCAACGCAGCGCGAATGAGCGCGGTGGTATCCGCATCAGGGTCATCGCCAGCGGCCTGCGCGATGGCACTGGCCGCATCGGAGGGGCTGTAGCCCAGATTGCCGAGAGCCGACAGCGCGTCTGCCTGGGCCGAAGGGTTTTGCGGCGCGGGTGCGGGGGCCGCTGCTACATCCTGCAACACCGCTGCCGCTGCCTCGCCGCTCGCCTGCGCGACCGTACCGCCCATCGCCATGACACCGGGCGCTTTATCCTTGAGGTCGAGGACCACACGCTGTGCAATCTTCGGCCCGACCCCTTTGGCCGCCTTGACCGCGCTCCAGTCGCCCAGTGCAATGGCGCGGCCCACCCCATCTGCCCCCAGCGTGCCGAGGATCGCCAGCGACGCCTTGGCCCCAACGCCCTGCACGGAGGTCAGCAGCCGGTGCCATTCTTTCTCTGCCAGCGTGGTGAAACCATAAAGCTGCATCAGGTCTTCGCGCACCACCAGATCGGTAAAAAGGGCGACAACCTCGCCATTGCCCGGCAGCGCGGCCAGCGTCCGCTCGGAACAATAGACCAGATACCCCACGCCCTGAACATCCACGAGCACGTGATCTGCAGCACGGTGCTCCAGCCGCCCGGTAATCTTGCCGATCATGCGCGGGCCCTCGCCAGCGCTGCACTCAGCCCGCCGGCCCCGCTGTGGTGCGCATGGCAAATGGCAATCGCAAGCGCATCTGCAGCATCCGCCCCCTCGATCACGGCGCCCGGCAGTTGAAGCCGGACCATATGCAATACCTGCGCCTTGTCGGCATGGCCAACCCCGACCACGGTTTTTTTGATTTTATTGGGCGCATATTCTCCCACGGGCAGCCCCGCCTGCGCTGGAACCAGCATCGCGATGCCGCGCGCCTGCCCAAGCTTGAGCGTGCCTGCTCCGTCCTTGTTGACAAAGGTCTGTTCTACCGCGGCGACCTGCGGCAGGTAGCGCGCCACCACGGAGGTAAGCTGTTGGTGCAAGGACAGCAAACGATCGGCCAGCGCCTCACCCTGCGACCGACAAACACCGTTCGCCACATGCGTCAGCTTGCTGCCGGCTACGTCGATGATGCCCCACCCGAGATTGCGCAACCCCGGATCAATGCCAATTACACGTGTCATGCCGCCTGCCCTGCCAATTTATCTCTTTTTTGATGCACTAGCACGAAAGGCGAACATCCGCCAAGCAGTTCCTTTTTTGGCAGAATATTCGCGCCGTTTGTTCAAAACACCCGGACCAAGGCGCAAAAGCGTCGGTAATTGACCTGTCTACGACAATTCAAAAGCATTATTTTCTTTTTATTTACGGCAATTTAACCATGCACAATACCTATGCAAGAATTGCATATCGACCTTGCGTTTTCTCATCTTGCTTAAAATTCAGGCACACCCTATCTGCCCCTCACAACGCACCGGCATGACCGGTTCACTCTCAGATAAAAGGACGGCTATCATGGCTATTTTCGATACCACACGCACTACTTACGGTTCCGCCACAGCAGCGAGCCGTCTCTTTGGCAAGCTCAACACGGTCTTCGCCGCCGCTGTTGCCTGGAATGACGCACGCGTCACCCGCAACGCACTGAGCGCCCTGACAGATCGCGAACTGGCAGATATCGGTCTGACCCGGAGCGACATCGACGCTGTTGCAGAGAACAAGATCACACGATGACGCAGTCGGTCTATCCGGTTGATGGAAAAGAAAAAGCCGCGCCTTCCAACAGAGAAGGGCGCGGCTTTTTAACAGTCGAAATCCTTGGAGGGACTTTCGATACTCATCACAAAAACGGCACTTTGACCGTTCTTACCAAACGCTAACCAAATACACTCAACAACAGACCCGCCAACTGGGACGTGACCGGGTCGACCTGCATGATCCAGGCGCAGGCCTGCTCGAACGAGGTGCCCAAGCTCAATGCCTCAATGCGTCCCGCGTAGGTCGCAGGACCAACGGCAGCCAGTGTCACCGCCTTGAAGAACGCAAATCCAATAATGGCGGCAGCAAGGATGCGCAGGCGCAGCCCCGTGCGCCCCTTTTTCGGCTCAACCGTAATCAGCCCATCGGGATTGATCTTTGCCACATACCCCTTCGCAAGCTCCTTGTGCTTGCGCTCAAGGCTATCGAGGCGTTTCTCAAATTGAGCGAATGCGTCAGACATCCAACTCTCCCACTAATCAGGCCCCCACCGGATCGGAAAACAAGATGCTCTGTAATTGACTAAAATTCAAGGAATACTGGCTGAATATGACGAAAATGGGGCCGATTTCAAGGGTTTCTACTTAGGGTAAGCGTGGTCCAGTCAACAATCTCTGCGCGGTGAATAAGATTGAAGCCGGAGCGTGTATAAACCTTGATCACATCCTCTGCCTGTTCGTTCAGAATTCCGGACAGAATCGCATATCCACCGGGCTGAACATGGGTTGTCATATCCGGCGCAAGCGCGACAAGCGGTCCCTTGAGGATGTTGGCAAAGACCAGATCAAAGGGCGCGGCCCCGGTCAGCTTCGGATGCGCGAAACCGGCAGCCTCGACGCAGGCCACCCGGCCCTCCAGACCATTGGCCCGCACATTGCTGCGCGCAACCTCGACGGCGACGGCGTCTATATCGCTGGCGAGGACCGGCTCTTCCCAGATCCGTGCGGCGGCCATGGCGAGCACAGCCGTCCCACAGCCGATGTCCGCGACGTTGCGCCCTTCAACCCCCCCTTCAATCAAGCGATCAAGCGCCTGCAGGCAGCCCAGGGTTGTGCCATGGTGCCCGGTGCCAAAGGCCATCGCCGCCTCGATCAGCAGCGGCTCTGCACCAGCAGGCACCTTGTCGGCGTCATGGCTGCCATAGACAAAGAACCGCCCGGCTTCCACCGGGGCCAGTTCCCGGCGGACATGCGCCACCCAGTCGGTTTCCGGCAGTTCCGACACCACAAAAGGGTTGGCCTGCATCGCGGCGGCCAGCAACATCAAGGCGGTTTCGTCAGGCTTTTCGGTGAAGTACCCGCCGACCTCCCAAAGCCCCGAGCCGTCTTCGACCTCAAAAACGCCGACACCTGTGGGTTCAGGCAGGAGGTTTTCCATAGCCGCGCCCAGCTTTTCCGCAGCGGGTTTGCCGCGCAGGGTGGTCAGAGCAGTAAAGGTCGGCATCATCTTCTCCGGTATCGGTCGGGGTTCGGGTAGGGCCGCGGCGGTCCCGCGTCAAGTACAGCATCAGACACAGTGTCGAGCCTGCACACAAAACGCCAGGCCCAGAGACAGCCGGCAGCGCCCACAAGCGCGCTAGCCGTGGCCTGCCCATAGATCACACCGGGCGCACCGTAAAGCGTGGCAAGGGTCGCGGCGGCAGGCCAGCCCAGCAGGGCTTCCTTGCTCCAGTTGAGAAAGGTCGACCTTCCGGGTCGCCCCAGATTGTTGAAGGCGGCATTTGCAACAAAAAGCGTTCCGACAAAGACAAAACCCCCAACGCCAACGGTCGTAAACGCCCAAAGCACCTCCGCCCCCTGACCTGACAAGCCAAAAAGCGCGATGACCTGCGGTGTTGCAAAGATCAGCGCGCCCCACATGACAAGCGTGTAGCCCAGGCAAAAGATCAAAGCGTCACGGTAGGCTGAGCGTACACGGTCCAAATGCCCCGCACCGAAGTTCTGGCCAAAGATGCCACCGATCGCGCCTGAAAGCGCAAAGACCCCGCCAAAGGCCACCACGGTCAGACGCCCAACCACGGCCCAGGCCGCAACCGCGTCGTCGCCGAAGGCGGCGATGACCATGGTCAGCAGGTAATTGCCCACCGGCGTTGCCAATTGGGTCGCAATGGCAGGCATGGCAATCAGCATGTAGGGTCGGGTGAGGCTCAGAAACTCCCCTCGGGACGGCTTCGCAATCAGGCTGTGCTGCACAATGGCAAAGTAGAGCCCAAGCGCCATCAGGGCGATGCGGAACGCAAAAAGCCCGATTGCCGCACCATCCAGCCCCCAGCCCAGCCACAGGATCAGGATGGGATCAACCATCATCAGCAGGCCGCCGGACAGCAAGGTGACATACATCGCCTTGGCCCCCAGACCTTCGGCACGCAGCACACCGGAGGCAATCATACCGACGGCCATCAGCGGCAGCGACGGCATGGTTATCAGCAGATAGCGCGCCGCCAGCGCCGCCGTCTCACCGGTGGCCCCTGCAAGGTGGACAAGCTCGTACCGGAACAGCACAACAAGGGTTGCCACGCAGGTCTGAAACCCTGCCGCGGTTATCATTGCCGCCCCCGCTTGCCGACGCGCCAGCGGTCGGTCGCGGGTGCCAATGCTGCGCGACACCATCGCGGTCGAGGCGATCATCAGCCCCACGCCGGAAGAGACCGAAAAGAACTGGATCGCGAAGGCAAAGCCAATGGCCGCGACCAGCCTCGGGTCGCCAAGCTTGGAAATCCACACCAGGTTTACGGCATCGACCAGAAACACGAAGGTGATGCCAAAGGCTCCGGTCGCCGTCATCCGGATCACATGGCCCATAGTGGATCCGGTCAGGAAGCGGCCTTCGCTCATTCCGCCGGGGCGGCGATCGGGCGGGCAAAGATCGTCTCGTTTCCCTTTTCGGGATGGCGCGGGATCAGCATCGCCAGCATGAAAGAGATCGCCGCCATGCCTGCGGCCAGAAAGAATACCGCTGCCGGAGACCAGAGCCACAACAGCCCCAGAGAGACCGGCAGAAACACCGCCGCGATGTGGTTGATGGTAAAGGCCACAGCGGCCGTGGGGGCGATATCACCGGGGTCCGCGATCTTTTGAAAGTAGGTCTTGAGCGCCAGCGCCAGCCCGAAAAAGATATGGTCCAGCACATAGAGTGTGGCCGCGACCGCCACCCCCCAGCCCAGATAATAAACCCCGCCGTAGCACAAAAACACCGTGACAAGGCCGATGTATTCGACGCCAAGTGTGTTGCGTTCGCCAAAATGGCCGACGGCCCGCCCCAGCAAAGGCGCCACCAGCATGTTGATGACAAGGTTTATCAGATAGAGCAGCGTGATCTCATGCACGTCATAGCCGAATTTCTCGACCATCATGAAACCCGCAAAGACCACGAAAATCTGCCGCCGCGCGCCCGACATGAACTGCAACGCGTAGTAGAGCCAGTATCGCTTGCGCAGCACCATCTTCTTGGTCTGGGGGTTGGGGGCCTCGAACTGCGGATAGGCGATCATGGCAAAGAGAGCGATGGCCACCGTCATGCCACCGCCCACCATATAGACGGTGTTGTAGGACAGCGACAGGGTCTCCCAGAGCGCCATGATCGTCAGATAGGCCACCAAGGTGGCCGCTGAGCCTGCGGCGAGAAGCCAGCCGAGCATTTGCGGCGCTTCTTCCTTTTTGAGCCACTGCAGTTGCAGCGATTGATTGACCGTCTCGTAATAGTGAAACCCGATGGAGCTGAGCATGGTGATTGCCAGAATACCGCCCATCGAGGGGAACCACGCGGTCACCGCCGTGGCCGCCCCCAGCAGGATCAGAGATACAAGGCCCAGCACCTGCTCGCGCACAAAGATGATGATGGCGATCACCCCCACCGCCAGAAAGCCGGGGATTTCGCGCACGGTGTGCAACAGGCCAATGTCAGAGCCGTCGAAACTGGCCGCGTCGATCACGAAGTTATTGAGCAGGGCAGACCATGTATTAAAGGCAATCGGCATCGCCAGCGCCATCAGAAACAACAGCGCGATGGGCCGTCGCCAAAACGGCAGATGTCGTGCATCGGCGAGGGGAACCAAACGGGCCATAAAATGTGCATATGCCCTTTATGCCGATTTGACGAGGTACAATTTTTGCCTTGAAGCGCTAACGAAAGCTGTCCCGTGGCCCCTATCTGGCCGTCTTATCAGCGACACCTGATGAGGCTGCGACATTCCCGTGCCAGTCCTCAACTGAGGTCTGAGGGGCGGTGCCCAGCGACATCACCACCAGCAGCGTCCCAAACAAAAAGCCAATGACCAAAGCCCAACCGGCGGGCAGTGGCGTCACCGCCGGTTCCAGCGCCCAAAGCTGTGCAGAGGAAGTGCGATCTGTCTCTTGGAATGACATTTGATTTCTCCTTTGACCGTCCTCGACCCCGTGGTGCGAGCGACATCATCAGAGATAGCCCCTGCAGAAACATAACTAAAACGAATATTTATTATAGCCGACATCATAATTCGTGATGCTTGGGATTAATAGAAGCTTTGCGGATCAATATCGACGGCCACGCGCAGATCGCCCTTGATCCGCAAGTGCCCTACCCATCGCGCCAGCGCATCCTGCAAGGGCGCGCTCTTTTCCGCCTTGACCAGCAACCGGACACGATGCCGCCCGCGGACCCGTGCAATAGGGGCAGGCGCGGGCCCGAACACCTGCGCCCCGATCTTGCGGAGGGGAGCGTCCTGCCGGGCCAGCAGATTGCCCGCGTCAAAAACCTGCGCCACATCTGTTCCGCTCAGAATGATGCCCGCCATCCGACCATAAGGTGGCACGCCCGCCGCTTCCCGTTCGCGCGCCTCTGCCGCCCAGAATTCCTCCTCGTCTCCGGCGAGAATGGCGCGGATCACCGGATGCTCGGGCTGATAGGTCTGCAACAGCGCCGTGCCGGGTTTCTCCGCCCGCCCCGCGCGCCCGGCCACCTGACGCATCAGTTGAAAGGTACGCTCCGCCGCGCGCAGGTCTGACCCCTGCAAGCCGAGGTCTGCATCGATGACCCCCACCAGGGTGAGCTTTGGAAAGTTGTGGCCCTTGGCCACCAGCTGCGTGCCGATGATGATGTCTGCGGCCCCCTCGGCAATCGATTCGATCTCGGCCTTGAGCGCGCGGGCGGAGCCATACATGTCCGAGCTTAGCGTCGCGATCTTTGCGTCGGGGAAAAGCAATGCGGCTTCCTCACCCAGTCGCTCGACGCCGGGCCCCACCGGGGCCAGACGGTCCTCCGCAGCACAGGCGGGGCAGACCGTCGGCATCGGTTTGCTTTCACCGCATTGATGACAGACCAGACGCTTGAGAAACCGGTGCTCGACCATCCGGGCATCACAATCGTCACAGCCAATCTGATGCCCGCAAGCGCGGCAGAGTGTGATCGGCGCGTATCCCCGCCGATTGATAAACAGCATGGATTGTTCATCACGCGCCAGACGTGCCTCGACCGCGCGCTGCAGATCCCCCGAGACCCAGCGGTTCGCAGGCAGGCTTTCGCCGCGCATGTCGATCGCGCGCATCTCGGGCAGCACCGCCGGCCCGAACCGCGACGTCAGCTCAAGGCGCGCGTATTTGCCTGCCTGCGCGTTGGCCCAGCTTTCCAAAGACGGTGTGGCGGAGGCAAGCACCACCTGGCAGCCCGCGATCGACGCGCGCAGCACCGCCATATCGCGGGCGTTATAGAGCACACCCTCTTCCTGTTTGTAGGAGGTATCGTGCTCTTCATCCACGACGATCAACCCGAGGTTCTGAAACGGCAGAAACAGCGCCGATCGCGCGCCGATCACCAGTTGTGCGCCCCCCTGCCCGACCATCCGCCAGATGCGCCGCCGCTCGGTCATGGTGGCGCCGGAATGCCACTCCGCAGGGCGCGCGCCGAACCGTGCCTCGACCCGCGTGAGAAACGCCGCCGTCAGCGCGATCTCAGGCAGGAGCACCAAGGCCTGACGCCCCGCTGACAAGGCTGCGGCCACCGCTTCGAGGTAAACTTCGGTTTTGCCGGATCCGGTCACCCCGCGCAGCAGGGTGGTGCCATAGCGCTCCGACCGGACAGCCTCGGCCAGCCTTGTGGCACCGGTCGCCTGATCGGGTGTCAGCGCGTTGCCCGGCAGGTTCGGGTCCAGCCGCGCAAAGGGCAGATCGCGCGGGCTGTCTTCTTCCCGCACCACGCCTTGTGCCACGAGACCCTTGATAACCGATGGGCCAACTCCCGCCATCTCGGCCAGTTCCTTGAGGGTGAACGACAGATCCCCGTAGTGTGCCAAGGCCTCCAGCACTTTGGTCCGGGCGGCGGTCTTCTTGTCGGGCAGTCCGCTCCCCCGGCGGTAGATCTTGCGCATCGACGGCGGATCGCCCAGACCCGGCGCGCGCGTCGCCAGCCGCAGCATCGCCGGCAGCGGCGTCAGCGTATAAGCTGCGGCCCGCTGCAGAAAATCACGCATCTCCTCGCGCATCGGGGCCGCATCCAGAACCCGGTAGGCCGCCCGGATCTTTGACAGGTCATAGTCGCCCTTGCCCGGCCCCCAGACCACTCCCAGCACCTTGCGCGGCCCCAGCGGCACCTCTACAAAGGCCCCCAGAGGACACCCGCCTTCGGGGGCGCGATAATCCAGCGCGCGTCCCAAAGGCTGGGTTGTCAGCACGGCAATCAGGCAGCCCTGGTCATAAAATTGCGGCAGGCTCAACAGGCTGTCTTTCGAAATAGGGCGTTTGAGGGTTTCAGCATCGCAGATCATGCGGTAAAGCCAAGCGCAAGAAAGTAATATGTTAGCGTTCACATTCACTTTTCGAAAGGACCCGACCCATGAAATTCTTTGTCGACACAGCGGACACGCAGGCGATCTCTGAACTGAACGACCTTGGCATGGTGGACGGGGTCACCACGAACCCTTCACTGATCCTGAAGTCCGGTCGCGACATCCTCGAAGTGACCAAGGAGATCTGCGACATCGTTTCCGGCCCGGTCAGCGCCGAAGTGGTGGCGCTGGAGGCAGACGCGATGATCGCCGAGGGCCGTAAACTGGCCAAGATAGCCGAGAACATCACCGTTAAACTGCCCCTGACCTGGGACGGGCTGAAAGCCTGCAAGGTGCTGTCGGATGAAGGCAAAATGGTCAATGTCACCTTGTGTTTCTCCGCCAATCAGGCGCTTTTGGCGGCCAAGGCGGGCGCATCCTTCATCAGCCCTTTCATTGGACGGCTGGATGACATGAGCCTTGATGGTGTCGAGCTGATCGAAGACATCCGCACGATCTATGACAACTACGGGTTTGCGACCGAAATCCTCGCAGCCTCCATCCGCTCGGTCAACCACGTCCAGCAGGTCGCGCTTGTCGGGGCGGATGTCATGACCGCCCCCCCGGAGGTCATCAAAAAGCTCGCCAGCCACCCGCTGACGGACAAGGGGCTGGAGCAATTCATGGCCGATTGGGCAAAAACCGGGCAGAAAATCCTCTGATCTGCGGGCAGAATTGCATCTGCGCGCCCTTCGATGGCGCGCAGGCAACACATACGCGCGGGAAACCTCTGATCGGCACGTAAAGGCAGATTTCATCCAGGACGCGTGCTAGGCTGGCCAAAACAAACAAAAAATGAGCAGCACATGACAACAAAGCCCAAGATCAAAGACGACCTGCGCGATGCGATCCTGTCGCACCCCGATGCGATCCTCGACGACAAAGACGTGATGCACGCCCTGATTGCCGCCAATGAAAAAGCGATGGGGCACAACATCATCGACCTGCGCGGCATCGCCATGGACCGGTTGGAAACGCGCCTTGACCGGCTGGAAGATACCCACCGGTCGGTGATTGCCGCGGCCTATGAGAATGTCGCGGGCACGCAGCAAATCCATCGCGCCATTCTGCGCCTGCTGGAAGCTGCAGATTTTGACGCGCTCTTGCGCGACCTCAGCGGAGATGTGGCCGAGATCTTGCGCATCGATGCGGTGCGACTTGTCCTCGAGACGGAGGGGAAGGCGCGCGTCGGGGCGGATGTTCTGTCCGAGCGCCCGATGGGTTACATCGACCGCTACCTCACGCAGGACCGGGGCGGGGAGGCCCGGCATATCACCTTGCGTCCCGTGCAACCCTGCGCGGACAGCCCCTATGGTCGTCCGCCGCGTCGCATCGCCTCGGAGGCGTGCCTGAAACTTGATCTGGGCCCGGCGCGACGCCCCGGCCTGCTGGTGCTGGGGTCGGAAGATGCCCAAATGTTCGCCGCACAGCAAGGCACCGATCTGCTGGTCTTTTTCGGGGGCGTTGTCGAACGGCTTCTGCGGCGCTTTCTGACATGAGCCTCGTCAGCCCAGCGGCAGCGGATGCGCTGCAGGCCTGGCTGGCACACCAACGCGCGATCAAAGGCGCGGCGGAGAACACGCGGATCGCCTATCAGGGCGATGTCATCGACTTTCTGTCCTTTATCACCGCGCACAAGGCCGAACCTCAGGGCCTGCGGGCGCTGGCGCGCATCACGGTGACAGACATGCGCGCCTGGATGGCGCAGACACGCGGCACCGGCGTTTCCGCAAGGTCGCTGGCGCGCAAGCTCTCCGCGGTCAAGGCCTTCTACAAATGGCTGGCGGCGCGCGAAGGGTTTGAACCAACCGCCGTTCTATCCACCCGCGCGCCCAAATTTCAAAAGAAACTCCCGCGTCCGCTGGCCGAAGACGCCGCACGCAATCTCATTGACGCCATCGAAATCCAGTCCGAAAAGCCCTGGGTGGCCGCGCGGGATGTCGCGGTGGTCACCCTTCTCTGGGGCTGCGGGCTGCGGATCTCCGAGGCGCTGTCGCTGACCGGCGCAGATGCGCCTCTGCCGGCCACCCTTCGGATCACCGGCAAGGGCGGCAAGGAACGTGTCGTGCCGGTTCTGCCCGCCACACAACAGGCTGTGGCAGCATACCTGCGGCTCTGCCCCTACCCCACCGCTGCGGGTGAGCCGCTGTTTCGGGCGGTGCGGGGCGGCGCGCTGCGGCCGGGGGCGATCCAGAAGGTAATGGCGCGCGCGCGCATGCAGCTTGGCCTGCCCGCAAGTGCAACACCGCACGCCATGCGCCATAGCTTTGCAACCCACCTGCTGAACGCGGGTGGAGATTTGCGGGCGATCCAGGAACTGCTGGGGCATGCGTCGCTCTCCACCACGCAGGCCTACACCGGCGTGGACACCGCCAGGCTGATGGAAGTCTATGATCGCGCGCACCCAAAGGCATGACGCTTCCCTTGATTAATCCAAAAGCCCATTATTTCCTTTTGCATACCTCGACGCCATAGGCCAAAAAGCACGTATGAACACTCGACTAGCCGCCCTTGGCGTACATCTTTTGACCGCCACGGGTGCTGTTTTCGCGATGCTGGCCATGCTGGCAGCGGTCGATGAAAAATGGGACCTGATGTTCCTGTGGCTCGTGGTGGCCTTTTTCGTCGATGGGATCGACGGGCCTCTGGCGCGCAAATACCACGTCAAGGTCAACGCGCCGGAGTTTGATGGCGTTCTGCTGGACCTCATCATCGACTACCTGACCTATGTGTTCATCCCCGCCTTCGCCCTTTTCAAGTCCGGGCTGATGGACGGCTGGACCGGCTGGTTTGCGATCATCATCATCACCTTTACCTCCGCCATGTATTTCGCCGATACGCGCATGAAAACAAAGGATAACTCCTTTTCGGGATTCCCCGGGTGCTGGAATATGCTGGTGCTGGTCATCTTTGCGCTGGAGCCGAACTTCTGGGTCAGTCTGGCGCTCGTCTCGGCCCTCGCCGTCGCCATGTTTGTGCCGTTGAAATTCGTCCATCCGGTGCGGACAAAGCGCTGGCGCACGGTCACCCTGCCGATGGCCCTGGCCTGGACCTTCTTTGCAGGCTGGGCCGCCTGGGTCGATTTTCACCCGGAAAGCTGGGCGCACTGGGGTCTTGTCGTGTCGAGCGTCTATCTGACCTTTGCCGGGATCGCGCAGCAGATCATCCCCGCCAAGGGCGAGGCCTGACGGGGTCAGATCAGAAAACCGCCCGCCTTTTCATGCTTGAGAAGCGCCACTTTTGTCTCGACCCCGCCCGCTCCCGAAAACCCGGTGAGCCCCTTGGCCCCCATCACCCTGTGGCACGGGATGATGATCGGGATCGGGTTTGCGCCACAGGCCTGGCCCACCGCCTGCGCCGGTGCGCCCAGGGATCTGGCGATGTCGCCATAGGTACAGGTCTCGCCAAACGGGATCGCATAGATCGCGTCGCAGACCGCCCGCTGAAACGCGCTCCCCTCGATCTTGAGAGGCAGGTCAAACGCCTCAAGGGTGCCTTGGTCGTACGCCGTCAACTGCCGTGCCGCCTCTTCGAGAAGCGCGGATGTCGCCTCCTGCCGGGCCCGCCCCCAATGCACGGCCGCAAGCGCGCCCGCCTCCTCCACAAGCACAAGATCACCAAACTGGGTTGTTACGGTTCTTTCCAACATGACCCCATGCTGCCGCCGTGTCGCGCGCACGGCAACCCGTTTCCTGCGGGAAGGTCTGATCCGCCCCGCGACGTCCTTAGCCTACTGCGGCATCGCACCGCCCGCAGACACCCGCGTGGCCATGCTGACCCACATCCGGCAGCACTTTCCAGCAGCGCGCGCATTTCTCACCTTCGGCTTTTGCAAACTGCACCGCAATGCCGTCGATCTCGGGCATCTTGAAGGCCTGCGCCGGGGCGGGAGCGTCGCTGACGGTGATCTGCGAGGTGATGCAGATATCCTCAAAGGGCACAGCCGCCAGCGCCGACCGGACAGCATCGTCGGCGACATAGACCACCGGGGCCGCCTCAAGCGACGCGCCGATCACCTTGTTGGTGCGTTCGATCTCCAGGGCCGCCGTCACGACCCGGCGGGCCGCCCGGATGCCCGACCACTTGGCCGCCAGTTCCGGGTTCGACCAGGCCTTGGGCGTCTCGGGAAAGTCCTGTAAATGCACGGAGCTGCCTTCTTCCCCGAACCGCTCCAGCCAGACCTCTTCCATGGTAAAGACCAGCACCGGGGCGAGCCAGGTGGTCAGCCGGTGAAAGAGGATATCGAGTACGCTGCGGGCGGACCGCCTTTGCAGCGTATCCCCGTCACAATAAAGCGCATCCTTGCGGATATCGAAGTAGAAGGCCGAGAGATCCACCGTCGCAAAAGTAAAGACCGCCTGAAACACGCCCTGAAAGTCGTATTTCGCGTAGCCATTACGCACGGTCTGGTCCAGTTCGGTCAGGCGGTGCAGCACCCAGCGTTCCAGCTCGGGCATGTCCTCGGGTGCGGTCCGGTCTGCGTCGCTGAAGTCTGACAGGGAGCCCAGCATATAGCGCATGGTGTTGCGCAACCGGCGGTAACTATCGGCCACCCCCTTGAGGATTTCCGGCCCGATACGCTGATCCAGCGTATAATCCGTCTGCGCCACCCAGAGGCGCAGGATATCCGCGCCATACTGCTGCACGACCTTTTCCGGCACGATGGTGTTGCCGAGACTTTTGGACATCTTCATGCCCTTCTCATCCAGCGTGAACCCATGGGTCAGCACCCCGCGATAGGGTGCGCGGCCCTGAGTGCCGCAGGATTGCAACAGCGAAGAGTGAAACCAGCCACGGTGCTGGTCGGTGCCTTCCAGATAGAGATCGGCAATCCCGTCTTCGGACCCGTCCGCGCGGTCGCGCAGGGTAAAGGCGTGGGTCGACCCGCTATCGAACCACACATCGAGAATATCGGTGACCTGCTCATAGTCATCGGGGTTCACCAGATTGCCCAAAAACCGCTCTTTCGCCCCGTACTTGTACCAGGCATCAGCGCCTTCAGCTTCAAAGGCTTCGACGATCCGCGCGTTCACTTCCGGGTTGCGCAGCAGGAAATCCGCATCCGTGGGCAGCGCGCCCTTCTTGACAAAGCAGGTCAGTGGCACGCCCCAGGCCCGTTGCCGCGACAGCACCCAGTCGGGCCGCGTCTCCATCATCGAATAGAGCCGGTTGCGGCCCGATTTCGGGGTCCATTGCACATTGTCGATCTCGGTCAGCGCCCGCTCGCGGATCGTGGTCCCATGCTGGTCCTGCCCGTCCCCCACGGGTTTGTCGATGGCGGCAAACCACTGCGGCGTATTGCGATAGATCACCGGCGCCTTGGAGCGCCATGAATGCGGATAGCTGTGCTTGATCTTACCGCGCGCGAGCAGCCCGCCAACCTCGGCCAGCTTGCTGATCACGGCGCTGTTGGCGTCGCCTTCCTTGCCCTTGCGGTTCAGGATGTATTTGCCGCCAAAAAACGGCAAATCGGCGCGGAACATGCCTTCATCGGTGACATTATAGGTGATCACCTGCTCCAGCATGCCCAGATCACGATAGAGCTCGTATTCCTCTATGCCGTGAGACGGCGCGCAGTGGACAAAGCCGGTGCCTTCGGTGTCGGTCACAAAATCCGCCGCGCGGAAATCACGCACGTCATCCCATTCACCCTGGCTACCCTCCGCGCCCTTCAGCGGATGGGTCAACTTGAGCGTTTCAAGCTCATCGTTCGTGATGTTCGAAACTCGATGGTACATGCTTTTATCTAAGCGCGCACGCGCGAACACATCGTCTGCCATTTTGTCGGCAAGGATGAAGCGATCACCGGCTTCTACCCAGCATTCCTCCGGGCAATCCGTGACTTTGTACAGACCATATTCTACGTCTTTGCCATAGACGACAGCTTTGTTTGAAGGAATTGTCCAAGGCGTAGTCGTCCAGATCACGACATTTGCGCCGATCAAGTGCTTGTTTCTGTTTCGAGAGTAATTTTCTTGGGATGATCTCAGATCTGCCTTCTCTTCTGCAGTAGCTTCTGGATTACCAGCCGCGAACTTTCCTGTGAATTCTACTTCGCTTTCGTCTTCGAGCGTATCAACAACTTGAAACTTGACCCAGATCGTGAAGCTTTCCTTGTCGTGGTACTCGACCTCTGCCTCAGCCAGCGCGGTCTGTTCGATGGGCGACCACATCACCGGCTTGGAGCCCTGATAGAGCGTGCCGTTCATCAGGAATTTCATGAATTCCTCGGCGATCACCCGTTCGGCGTGGAAATTCATCGTCAGGTAGGGATCGGCCCAGTTGCCGGTGATCCCCAGCCGCTTGAACTCCTCGCGCTGGATATCGACCCAACCCTCGGCAAACTTGCGGCACTCCTGCCGGAAATCGACGACATCCACGTCGTCCTTGTCTTTCCCCTTGGCGCGATACTGCTCTTCGATCTTCCATTCGATGGGCAGACCGTGACAATCCCAGCCGGGGATATAGCGCGCGTCACGCCCCATCATCTGCTGGCTGCGCACCACCATATCCTTGAGCGTCTTGTTCAGCGCGTGCCCGATGTGCAGATGGCCGTTGGCGTAAGGAGGCCCGTCATGCAGCGTGAAAGGCGTGCGGCCGGTTTTCTCGCGCAGCCGGTCGTAGATGCCGATCCTTTCCCAGCGCGCCAGCCAGTCCGGTTCGCGCTTGGGCAAGCCTGCGCGCATCGGAAAGTCGGTCCTAGGCAGATTCAAAGTCGATTTATAGTCAGGGGTCTCTGTCGTTTCGGCGCACATTGCGGGCGTCCTTTTAAAGTCTCGTCACATCGGGAAAAGCGGTCGGTGCGAATGGCTCAAACACCTTGGCCCGGCGTCTCATCAGGTCAGAGCGCCGGGGATATAATTCGAATAATGATCGCGGTAAAACCCGTCATGGCTGCCTTATAGGCACCTGACTGGCGCGCCACAAGTCCTCTGTCAAATCGCCTCGCCGCGACAGACCTGGGCCCTGCCATTGCTACGCGTTGACATGCGACCAGACTGCCGACATCACAACGGACCCCTCACCGACAGCCGAGGCCACCCGTTTCACGGACCCCGCACGGACGTCTCCGACAGCGAAAATACCCGGACAGGAGGTTTCATACTGGCTGCGGCCGCCCGCCTCCGCGCCGGTGAGAACAAATCCCTTGTCATCCAGCGTGATCATGCCGCTCAGCCAATCGGTATTCGGGGCGGCCCCGACCATCACAAAGACGGCCTGTGTCGACAGCCGCCAGTCCTGCCCGGAGGCTTTGTCGGAAATCGTGATCCCCTCCAACCGCTCCTCGCCGTGTAGGGCGGTCACCTCGGTACGCGTATGGATCGTAATGAGCGGATGCGTTTCAAGCCGTTGCAGGAGGTAATCCGACATCGTCTCTGTCAGGCTGTCGCGCCGCACCAGAACGTGGACGTGGCGACAGGTCCGCGCAAGGAACATGGCTGCCTGCCCCGCAGAGTTCCCGCCGCCCACCACCGCAACCTCGCTGTCCTTGCACCACCGTGCCTCCACTTCGGTTGCGGCATAGTAGACACCGTTGCCTTCCAGATGTTCCAAGCCTTCAAGCGGGAGTTTGCGATACTGAACCCCCGTGGCCACGATCAGCGATTTGGCGGTCACCTCGCGCCCGTCTTCGAGGGTGGCATGAAAATAGCGGTCTTGGCACTGGCGCAGCGCGGAGACACGGCGCGGGACCGAAAAGCGTGTGCCAAACTTCATCGCCTGCACCTCGCCGCGCCCCACAAGATCGCCCCCGGAGATGCCAGTGGGAAAACCCATGTAATTCTCGATCCGGCTTGAGGTGCCCGCCTGCCCGCCAATGGCCAGATCCTCAAGCACAAGCGCATTGAGGCCTTCGGCCCCGGCATAGACCGCCGCCGCCACGCCCGCAGGCCCGCCGCCGACGATCAAGACGTCAAAGGTTTCCTCTGCGCCCACGGCCAGATCAAGCCCGATCGTCTCTGCCAGCCCCTGAGGCGTCGGAGGCTCGATCTTCTGCGTCCTGTTAAAGACCACACCGGGCTGCAAATGCGCCATCCCGCACTCCGACGCAATCTGGTGCGCTTCTTTAGAGGACACTTCAATCTCGCGGTAGGGGATGCGATTGCGTGCCGCAAAGCTGGCCACCTGGCGAATGTCGCGGCTCACTTCGGCCCCCACGAGCGTCAGACCACCGTCGGACTGTTCCATGGCACGCCGCCGGCGCGCGGCAAGCACCGTCACGATGATATCGCTCATCTCGGGGATGTCAGACATCAGCTGCAGCATTTTTATCCGCGGAACGCAAAGCAGCTCACTTGGTTGAACGGCCCGCGACCCGGCCAGAGAGACCCCGCCGGACAAAAACTGCAGATCGCCGAAAAACTGGCCCGGCCCAAGTGTGGCGGCACCCAGACGCGCATTCGTCACCGGGTCGACCGCCTCAAGCTCGCCCGACACGACATAGTGAAAGAGATCCATGACGGCCCCCGGCTCCTGCACCATGTCACCCACATCGACATGAACAATCGTGCCCAGTTTGCGCATGGCTGCGACGTGCTCGGGCTCCAGCGGTCGGCGCACCATGGTGGCAAGATCAGCAGCAAAACTCTCCATCCGAGATCCTTTCAAGGGTCTGTGGCGTCTGCGTTAAGATTTAGGTGTCGTAAACATTCCGCCAAGGCTGCGTTTGATAATATCGCGCACCTTTGGGCGCTTCTCCGCGCCAAAGGGCATCGGGCGGCACACCTCCATGGCCGCGACCCCCACCCGCGCGGTCAAAGCCCCGTTCACCAGCCCTTCGCCAAAGCGCCGCGACACCTTGCCGAGGATAGACCCGCCCAGGATGGGCTCCAGCAGGTCGTCGCCGACGGCGACCGCCCCTGTCGCCACCATATGACTGAAGACCGCGCGCGTCAGCCGCCAGCTGCCCAGGGTGCCGGAGCGGCCACCGTAAACTTCGGCGATCCGGCGGATCATGCGGATGTTGGCGGTCAGGGCGGCGGCCACATCGGCCAGGGCCAACGGCACGAGGGCTGTCACCGCGGCCACCTGCCGGGCAGCGGCCTCGACCTCGCGCGCGGCGAGTTGATCCAACGGGGCCATGAGTTCGGCTTCGGTCAGCGCCAGCAATCCTGCGGCGTCAAGTTGATCCTTGCCGAGCTCGGCCAACCGCTCGCGGCTCCAGCGGGTCTCTTCCCGGCTGCGGTAGAGGCTCTCCAGGCGGGCCATCAGCGCGCGTGCCGCGGTCAGGTCATTCTCGGCCAGAGCCACATCTGCAGCCCGCCGCAGCCCGTCAATCCGCGACAAGCGGCCCAGGGCGGCCACTTCGCGCAGGCAGATGATGGCAAGCACGGTCATGAAGGCCGCAAAGAGCCCCGCAATCCCCCAGCCCAAGAGCGGCATCCGCGCAACGAGACCGGTGACAAAATCCCAGGCCGCCACCGCGACAACCGCGCCCAGCAACCCCGCTCCCAGGCCCAAAAGCCAGCGCCCCAGTCTGGAGGGTCTGCGCGCCGCGAGCTGTGCTGCGCTCTGCATCGCCTGCCCCTCCGGCATCAGCGGGGCGGTCTCGGGGACCGGCGGGGCCTCTGCCACCGAAGCGGCAGGCCGGTCTGCGTCAATCTCGATCAGGACCGGACCTTTGGCCATCAGCCCTTGCCCTTGCGTTTGCCCTTTGTCCACTCAAACCGGATGTCGGGCAATCCGGCGTCGTTCCCGCTGCCATCGGTGCGCTGTGTCTCGAGAAACCCGCGCTGCTGGTAGAAATGCGCCGCAACCCCGTTTGCCTCATAGCTCCACAGCATCAGCTTATCGCACACCGCCTTGGCGTCCTCCAAAAGGGCCGTGCCCACCCCTTTGTCCTGTGCTTCGGGCAGCACGTAGAGGGCGTGTATCTCTGTTTCATGCCGGGCCAGAAAGCCCACGACCTTGCCATCGACCTTGGCCACCCGCACCCAGCCTGCATCGATCATATCGCCCGCATACATGATCTCTTCAGCGGCGGAGTGGACGCGGGGCAACCAGGGCATCGCATCATTTGAGACAGACAGGATATGGCCTATTGCCCCCGCATCAAGGGCGCGCGCGGATGAAATCGTGACGTCAATCATAGCCTATCCCCTAAAAGGAATTGGGCCGCCTTATCAAGCCGGATATGGGGTGGGCCGTCTCCGGGGCGCAAACTGAGCACGGATGGTGCGAAATTCATCACACGGTAGTCGTCGTCCAGCCATTTCTCGGCACCGTCCCTGGCCGGGGTCAGCAGGCGCGCGGGATCCTGCGGCAGCTCTCCGGGGAAGAACGCCACCTGTTTGCCGGTCTCCAGCAGATGGCCGCGCACCACGTCGAGCGTTTGCCCCTTGTGGGTCACGGTGTCTTCGGTCGTGGCGCGCAGGGCGGCCAGCGACAGCGCCAGCGTTTGCGCCCCGGCAAACCGCGCCCGGTCGCGCGCCGCGCGCAGCAGCGCCTCCATGATCGCGGTAAGCTTGTCGTGTTGCTTGTGATGCAAATGGTCCGCCTTGGTGGCCGCAAAGAGGATTTTTTCCACCCGCTTGCCGGCAAAGAGCTGCGTCAGAAAGGCGTTTTGACCCGGACGAAAGGCCCCCAGGATATCCGCCATCGCGCCGCGCATGTCTTCGACCGCCTGCGGTCCCTTGTGGATCGCCCCCAAGGCATCCACCAGCACGACCTGACGGTCGATCCGCGCAAAGTGGTCGCGAAAGAAGGGACGGACCACGGCGCGTTTATAAGCCTCGTACCGCCGTTCCATCTCACGACGCAGCGACCCCCGCGCACCGCGGCCATCGCCGGGCAGGGGCGCGAAAGTCAGCGCCGGAGAGCCTTCCAGGTCACCGGGCAACAGGAAACGCCCCGGTGTACAGTCGTAATAGCCCGCGGCCCTTGCTGCGTTCAGATAGCCGGTGAAGCCCGCCGCAAGCGCCTTGGCCTGAGGCTCGTCAAGCTTGGCGGTTCCATCCACCTGCCCGACCTGTGCCAGATACGCGGCAGCTTCCTGACGTGCCTGCGCGCGCGCCAGCGTCTCAGCCACCCATTGCTCGTAGGGTTTGTCCAGCAGGGCAAGATCCAGCAGCCACTCTCCGGGATAATCGATGATATCCACATGGATCGTGCGCGGCCCTTGCAGGCCCGCCAGCAGCCCCGCCCGCCGCACGCGGAGAGACAAACGCAACTCTGAGACCGCGCGCGTACTGTCCGGCCAGCGCGGCGTTGCGGAGGTCAGATCGCCCAGATGCGCCTCGTAATCGAACCGCGGCACGGTGTCGTCGGGCTGAGGTTGCAAAAATGCTGCCTCGATCCGGCCCTCGGCCACCGCCACCAGATGCGGCATGCGGCCCCGGTCCAGCAGGTTGGCCACCAGCGACGTGATGAAAACCGTCTTGCCGGAGCGCGCAAGCCCGGTGACGCCGATGCGGATGACCGGCTCGAACAACGTCTCGTTGACGGTGTCTTGTATGGATTCGATCTGGCGCAGCACCGTATCGGCTAGTGTGGAAATGACCAAAGCGTGTCTGTCCCTGAACGTCGCGTTGCCTCTACATAAACCCGCCCGGCCCTGCACGCCAGTGGCAGAAAGCCATTTGACGCCATCCCGCCAGTTGGCTAGGCCCGGCACCATGCCCAGATACGCCCTCAAAGTGGAATACCACGGCGCGCCCTTTGCCGGGTGGCAGCGTCAGAAAGATCAGCCGACCGTTCAGGGTGCGATTGAAACGGCCCTGGGCCGGATCACACCGGGGCCGCATACGATTGCAGCCGCCGGGCGCACCGATGCGGGTGTGCATGCCACCGGTCAGGTCGCCCATTGTGACCTGCCTGACCCCTGGGATCCTTTCCGGCTGTCGGAGGCGCTGAATCATCATCTCAAACCGGCCCCGGTGGCCATTACCGCCTGCGCGGAAGTGGCCGAGGACTGGCACGCCCGTTTTTCGGCGCGCGAGCGGCAGTATCTCTTTCGCATTCTCTGCCGCCGGGCACCGGCAACGCATCAGAGCGGGCTGGTCTGGCAGGTCAAGACCCTGCTCGACGTGCCCACGATGCAGGAGGCGGCAAACCATCTGGTGGGGCAGCACGATTTCACCACCTTCCGCTCAACGATCTGTCAGGCGGAAAGCCCGGTGAAAACCCTCAACCGGCTGGCGGTGCGGGCCGTTGAGACGCCGCACGGCCCTGAGGTGCATTTCGATGTGCGCGCGCGATCCTTTCTGCACAATCAGGTCCGCAGTTTTGTCGGCACGCTGGAACGGGTGGGCGCGGGATCCTGGACCCCCGCCGATGTGGCGCAGGCCCTGGCGGCCAGGGACCGTGCGGCCTGCGGGCCGGTCTGCCCGCCACAAGGGCTCTACCTTGCACATGTTACCTATGAGGGACCTCCCTTTGGTACCTAGTCGTTGTCGGTCAGCCTCGCACCGGCCCCCACCCGCCGCGAGCTGTCACTGTCCGGCACATAGGTGCGGTCGGCCAGCTCTGTCATCTGCGCGATCAACCCATCGCAGCCCGTGATCCGGCGCGGCACGCCATGGGGGCGGGGCGTTGCCAGATCGACGCGCAATCGCAAGCCGTCCGTCCCCGTCGCCTGCAAGCTGGCCTGAAACGGCAGGGCTTCCACGAAACTGACAAGCAGCGCGTCCTGCTCCAGGCCTGGCAAGGCTGCGGGCAAGCCCTGCCCTGCGTCGCTCAGCGCCTGGTCCAGCACGAGGGGGTAAGCCAGAATGGGCCCCTCCGGCAATGCCTCCAGCGCCGCCGACAGCACTGCGACATCCCGCGCCGCTGTCAGATGCACGACGACAACCTGACCAAACCGCGCCGCTTGCGCAGGCGGCGCGCCCGCCCCGCGCGCCGCTTTACCGGCAAGTGTCATGATTTCAGTGGCAGACCAGCTCATTGCCCGAAAACAGGCAACCACCAGTCATCCGCGCGATTGCCGAGTTCATCGTCCAGTGGCGCGCCCTGACACAGGGTGATGCGTGTCCAGCGATCTGACTTGGGATCGAACTTGCTGGCCCCGAAAAACGACAGCTTGCAGCGCAGCATATCGATGGGCAGGCAGGTTTCGGCAATCAGGTTGTCGCGGATTTCGCCGTAAGGATAGCGCGAGAGGCCCGCGACCCGCGTGGCGGCCATCATATGGTCAGGATGGCGGGCCAGAAACGCTGTGAGGGGCTCGGGGGCGTCCGGCAGATCGGCGTAAAGCGCCTTGATCCGGCGCCCGATATCCAGAGGGCTTTCCAGATCGGCCCCGGCCTCGTCAAAGCGGTTGCCAAGGCGCGGCTCCTGCTTGGCGGCACTCACGTACCAGAATTGGCGAGATGCCGCCCTGCTCTCATAGGCAGGGGAGAGCGCCCAAAGCGCGTGATGTTCTATCTCTTGTTTGAGGGTCTGCGTGTCCGGAAACGGCACAACCTGCGGCCCAAACGGATCGGACATGGTGTCTGCAAGATCGTCCACAAGATCCCCAAAGGGCTCCAGAACCAGCGCACAGAGCAGCTCTTGCAGATCGACGCTCTGGCGGGCGGACCCGTCAAAGAGCGCCGCGATGGCCCCGCCTTTTGCAAAAGCCTCGGCGCGAAAGAGGGGCGCGGCCGCCCGCCACGCCGCGCGCAGCCGGTCGATCCGTTTTTGATGGTCCGGGTCAGGCACCTGCCATTCTTCCAGATGCTGCGCCGCACGCGCCGCCAGCGCCGCGAGCCGCTCGGCCTGGGCCCTGTTGATTTGTCGTTGTCCGCGCACGCGGGCCAGTGCCGTTTCGCGCGCCATCATCCAGTTGTTCAGCAAAACCGGGTGGTTGACCAGAAAGGGCGCCATCCCCAGCCCGGTCGAGTTGCCAATGCCCAGATGCCGTTTGAGCGCGCGCGTCAGCGGCCTGCCCCCGACATGTTCCACCAGATCATGGGTAAAGTGACGGATCAGCCAGACCGTCAGCATCTCAGCCATGAAAGGCCCGCCAAGGCCGGGTCGATCCTTGAAAACAGCGCGATCCGCGATACCGAACTTGCCATTGCCATAGACGGCTGTGGTACGCATCAGATACCCGGTCTGGCGCACGAGGTTCTCATCGGGCTGGTGACCTGCGCGCAGCCGTTCCACCACATGCGCGAAGAGCCGAACCGATTTGTTGGCCCGGCTGAGCACGAGGTCTTGCTCGGTAAACCGGGCGGCTTCCTGTTTGGGGGCGGTGGCACAAATCCGGGCCAGCGCCGCCGCATCGGGCACCCCGTCGTAAAGCACATAGGCGGTGTCCCAGGCAGTTGCGATGACGCGGTCGGTGCGCTGATCTGCGGGCAAATCCGTGGATACCGCGACCAACGCATAGTCATAGCCGCCAAAACGCAGCTGATAGACCGCGTGGCCAAACCCCGCTGCGTCGATCTGCCAGACCGTGCATTTGACCTCAACCTTGTCAGCCGCCAAGGCGCGCATCAGCGTGCGCAGAAACGACAGGCGCGTGGGAAACATCGCCCCCATCCGCGCCAACCGCATCACCGTGTCGGGCGTGCGCAGGGGCACCAAGGGGATATCCACACCGTCTTTCATAGAGGCTCAAAGCCTTCCTCGAAGAACCGCAGCCAGTTGCCGCCCATGATCCCCTCCACCTCCGCCTGGGTCAATGATGTTTGCAAGAGGCCGTTCCGGATTCGCCCAAAATCGCGGTTGTCCTTGAACCAGTCGGGCATAGGCGGGAAGCCTGCGTTGCTGGCGGACCCCTCGCCGTAATCGATAACTTTGGACCAGCGCCCGACCCGCATCCATTCTACCACGCTGTCGGGCTGGTCCTGACAAAGATCGGTGCCGATACCCAGATGCGCGGCACCATACCGGCCCGCGGCCTCTTCGATCATGCTGCAAAAGCTCTCCAACGTGCAGGCGGAGCCATCTTGCAGGTGGTGCGGATAGACCGAAAAACCGAGCATGCCGCCCGACCCGGTCAACGCGCGGAAGACGGTGTCTGATTTGTTGCGCAGGGCCGCATGCCACCAATGCGGATTGGCATGGGTGATTGCGATGGGTCGCGATGACTGGTCAATCGCCTCCAGGGTGGACCGCTCACCGGAATGGGACATGTCGACCACCAGGCCGACGCGGTTCATTTCCCGCACAACCTGCCGCCCCATGCGGGTGAGGCCGGTGTCCTCCGCCTCATAACAGCCGGTCGCCAGAAGAGACTGGTTGTTGTAGGTCAACTGCATGAAGCGGATGCCAAGCTGGTGACAGATTTCCACCAACCCGATGTCATCCTCGATGGGGCTGGGGTTCTGAAAACCGAAAAAAATGGCGGTGCGGTTGGTGTCCTGCGCGCGGCGCACGTCCGCTGCCGAGGTTCCTTTGAAAATCAGATCCGGATGCGCCTCGAACCATCTGTTCCACTGTTCGAGATTGAGTACCATTTCGCGAAAGTTCTCGTGGTAGGCGATGGTCACATGTACCGCATCCACGCCCCCTGCCCGCATCTGCCTGAAAATCTCCTCGGAGAAATTCGCATATTGCAGGCTATCAATCCGGGGGGCTTTCATCTCTGCATCCTGAAAGATTATCCCCGATGCCTCAATTGCAAAAGCGACAGAGCGCCTGTGAATTCGGAAAAGCTCAGGGCGTTTTGGCCCCGCTGACGGGTCAATTCATTCTTTTCTCCTACTTCAAGATATCACAAAACCGATATATTTGGAGAAAATATAGTGCTGAAAGAGACAAAAATATCAATTAAGACACCTAACTTCGAAAACCAACCGATCCTTGCCCCTTCGGTACTAGACTTTCTGCTGCGTGTGCTTGCGCAGCTCTGCGCGCGCCACCTGTCGGCGATGAACCGCGTCAGGCCCATCCGCCAGCCGGAGGGTCCGGACATGGGTCCAGGCCTGCGCCAGCGGAGTGTCCTGACTGATGCCCTGGGCACCATGCATCTGCACCGCTTCGTCAATGACCTTGAGCGCCATCAGCGGTGCGACCACCTTGATCTTGGAAATCCAGGGGGCGGCAGCACGCGCGTCGCCCTGATCCATCATCCAGGCCGCCTTGAGGCACAAGAGCCGCGCCTGCTCGATCTCCATCCGCGCCTCGGCGATAATATCGAAATTGGCCCCGAGCTGCGCCAGCGGCTTGCCAAAGGCCTCGCGGGCGAGCGCCCGCTTGCACATCAACGCCAACGCGGCCTCCGCCTGACCGATGGCGCGCATGCAATGGTGGATACGCCCCGGCCCCAGCCGCCCTTGGGCGATCTCAAAACCGCGCCCTTCCCCGAGCAGCAGGTTCTCTGCCGGCACGCGCACATCCGTAAAGCGGATATGCATGTGCCCGTGCGGCGCATCATCGCGGCCATAGACCTCCATCGGGCGCAACACCTCAATCCCCGGCGTCGCGGCATCCACGACAATCATCGACTGCCGGTTGTGTTTGGGCAGTCCCTCACCGCCGGTCTTCACCATCACGATATAGACCTTGCAGCGCGGATCACCTGCCCCGCTGGCCCACCATTTCTCACCGTTGAGCACATAGGCGTCGCCGTCGCGCAGGCAGGAAAGCCGCACATTGGTCGCATCGGAGGAAGCCACATCCGGCTCCGTCATCAGATAGGCCGAGCGGATCTCGCCCTCCAGAAGACGTGACAGCCATTTGGTTTTCATCTCGGGGGTGCCGTAGCGTTCGAACACTTCCATGTTGCCGGTGTCGGGGGCCGAGCAGTTGAACACTTCCGCGCCCAGGGGCGTCTTGCCCATCTCCTCTGCAAAATAGGCGTATTCGACCGTGCTGAGCCCAAAGCCCTTGTCGCTGTCTGTCAGCCAGAAGTTCCACAGGCCCGCAGCTTTTGCCCGGGCCTTTAACCCTTCGAGAATTTCCGCCTGCCGCGCGGTGTACTGCCAGCGATCCTCCTTGCCGATCTCGGCATGATAGGCGGCCTCCATCGGCACCACCTCGTCGCGGATCATCGCGACCACCTGGTCGAGCAGGGCGCGGTTTTCGGGGCGCATGCCCAAATTCATCTCCAAGGTCTGATCCTCCGCTGGTGTCAACTTGTGCTTTTCCCCGCCCCCCAGACTTGCTTAGATCCCCTGTGGATGTCCATAAGCCAATTGAGGAGGAAGCCGCATGCACCGCTATGACCACGCCACGCTCGAGGCATACCTCGCCCGGCATGTTCCCGGTTTCGGGACCCTGGACGCCATTGAAAAATTCTCGGACGGGCAATCGAACCCGACCTATAAACTGCGCAGCGGACCCCGCACCTTTGTGCTGCGCGCCAAGCCCCCCGGTGCGCTGCTCAAATCCGCCCATGCGGTCGATCGGGAGTTTCGGGTGATGCAGGCACTGGCCCGCACCGATGTGCCGGTGCCGCAGGTGTACCATCTGAGCGCAGAGCAGAGCCCCATGGGCCCGCAGTTCATGGTGATGGAGATGGTCGCGGGCCGCATTTTCTGGGACCCCGCATTGCCGGAGCTGGGCAAAGAGGATCGCACTGCCGTCTATGACGCGATGAACGCAACCCTTGCCGCCCTGCATGACGTGGACCCGGCCCGCGTGGGGCTGGCCGACTTCGGCAGGCCGGGCAATTACTTTGAGCGGCAGGTCACGCGCTGGTCGGGACAATACCGTCAGGCCACCCGCGATCCCTTGCCGGACGCAGAGTGGGTCATGGCCTGGCTGGCCGACAACATGGTTGCCGACGATCACGCGAGCAGCATCGTGCATGGCGATTACCGCATCGACAACATGATCTTTGCCCCGGACGCGCCGGTGGTGCGCGCATTGCTGGATTGGGAGCTGTCGACCTTGGGCCACCCGCTGGCCGATCTGGCCTATCAGTGCATGCACTGGCGATTACCCCACGCCGGGCACTTTCGGGGCCTGGGCGGGTTGGATCGGGGTGCATTGGGCCTGCCATCCGAAGAGACCTATGTGGCACAATACTGCGACCGGCGGGGCCTGAAGCCCCCTGACAACTGGGCGTTCTACGTGGTCTTTTCCTATTTCCGCCTGCTGGCCATTCTGCAAGGGGTCCGCCGCCGCGGGTTGGACGGCAATGCCTCGAACCCAAAGGACACGGACCGGCTGCGCGACGTCATCGCCCTGCTGGCGCGCGATGCCCGTTTATTGGCCCGGAACGCCTGATACACCGTCGCCCTGGCGCGACAATGCTTGACGCCGCCGCATGTCATGTGTTCCTGAAATGACAGGACAAAGACGGGGGACACTGATGGCACCAGTACACGACAGCTATGACGTTGTGATCGTTGGCGGTGCGATCTACGGCTCCAGCGTGGCATGGTGGCTGACGCAGATGGCCGGGTTCACTGGCCGCATTCTGGTGGTCGAACGGGACCCGAGCTATGAAAGGGCGGGCACCAGCCTGACAAACAGTTGCATCCGGCAGCAATTCTCCAACAAGGCGAACATCAGCGTGTCCCAATTCGGGGCGGAGTTCATCCGGAACTTCCGCGACTTCATGGGCGGCGACCCGGAGGTCCCTGCGTTGACGCTGCAAAGCTACGGCTACCTCTATCTCGCGGATACACCTGAATTTGCCCAGGACCTCAAGGACAGTCAGAAAGTGCAGGCAAGCCTCGGGGCTGGCACCAGATACATGACCGCGGCGGAGATTGCCGCCGACTACCCGTTCTACCAGCTCGACGACATTCTGGGGGCCAACCACAATCTGGTGAACGAGGGCTATTTTGACGGGGGCACGATGTTTGACTGGTTCAAACGCATGGCCCGCAAAAACGGGGTGGAGTACCTGACAGATGAGGTGGTGGCCATGACCTGCACCCGCACCCGCGTCGAGCGCGTGATGCTGAAATCCGGCGCGGAGGTCGCCTGCGATGTGGTGGTGAATGCCTCGGGAACACGCGGTGCCTTAACGGCTCGGATGGCAAACCTTGATATCCCCATAGAACCGCGCCGCAGGTACACCTACATCTTTGACGCCGCACACCCGCTTGACCGCGACCTGCCCCTGACCATCGACCCGTCCGGCGTTCATATGCGCACCGATGGGCGCTACTATCTGGCAGGTGGTCCCCCCGATGAGGATCCGGCGGTTGATTTTGACGACTTTGATGCGGATCACAGCCTTTGGGAGGCGAAATTCTGGCCCATCATTGCAAACCGCATTCCGCAGTTTGAAGAAATCAAGCTTATCAACATGTGGGTGGGCCACTACGACTATAACACGCTGGATCAGAATGCCATTGTCGGACCGCACCCGGAGATGTCGAACTTCATGTTCGTCAACGGCTTTTCGGGACACGGGTTACAACAATCGCCAGCCTTGGGACGCGGGCTGGCCGAACGGATCGCCTACGGGGAATATCGCAGCCTCGATCTGACGCCCTTTGCCGTTGACCGCGTGCTGAGCGGTGAGAAATTCTTGGAGAAAGCCGTCATCTGACGAGGGAGTACGACATGACGAAGATTGTTCTGACCGGGGCCGCCGGGCGCTTGGGGTCATACCTGCGCGAACCTCTGCTGGCCCTCTGTGACGAGCTGGTCAGCACCGATATCGTGGAGGACATCGGCAAGCTTTATCCAAGGGAGACCTATGTAAAAGCCGATCTTGCCCGGATGGACCAGATCGCGCCGCTGATGGAGGGCGCCGACATGGTGGTGCATTTCGGGGCCATCGTTGACGAAAAACCCTTCGAAGAGCTTCTAGGGCCGAACTTCATCGGCTCCTACAATGTCTGGGAGGCCGGCTATAAGGCAGGCGTGCGGCGCATCGTCTATGCCTCTTCCATCCATGCGGTGGGCATGCATCTGAAGTCGGAGTTTATCGGGACGGATGCGGAACACCGACCCGACACATTTTACGGCCTCGCCAAATGCTTTACCGAAGATCTGGGCCGGATGTACTGGGACAAGCGCGGCATGGAATCGGTGCACCTGCGCATTCTGTCCTGTGCCCAGGTCAACAACACCCGCGCGCTGGGATCCTGGCTCAGCTACACGGACCTTATCCAACTGGTCACCCGCGCCATCGACACACCATCGGTCGGATTCGCGATCATCTACGGCGTCTCGAACAACGACCGTGCCCCGGTGGACAACAGCAAGGCCTCCTTTCTGGGATACCGCCCGGTTGACAACGCCGAAATTTTCGCAGCCCAGCTGCTGGCCGAGGAAACCACAGTGGACACCTCGGATCCCGGCCAGATGTGCCAAGGCGGCCCCTTCGCCAAAGTCGATCTGGGGCAAAGCGGCCTGGCACAAATGAATGTCGTCAACGACAAGAAAGAAATCTGAACCACCTGACTCGAAAGACAGCCAGACGCGAGCCTCAATGAAGGATGATTGGTGCAGGTCAGCGACCCTGACCACGGCCTGCCCCCTTAAAAGAGAGATAAAAAAAACATGCCGGTCGATGTCATTCTGGGAGACAGCCCTCTTGTCCTCTCCCTGCCCTACAAGGGCACCAATATGCAGAACGTACTGGTTCAGCGACTGATCGACAGACATCACTTCATCAACGTTCCGGACCGCTACCTTGACCGGTTGCTGGAAGGCCTGACCGATGAGGCAACTGTCGTGCAGGCCAACTTCCATCGCTATGTTTCAGATGTTGAGCATCCCTCGCAAGGACCGGCTGAGAAGGCGGAAAATGGGATGATCGGCGTCGTGCCGCTATTGGACCTCGAAGGGGCAGCCATCTGGGACAGACCTCCGACAAGAGCCGAGGCGGCACGCTGGCGGTCGATTTACTATGCGCCCTATCACGCGGCTCTTGCCACCCAGATCGCGCGGGCGCGGGCGCTCTATGGCCATGCGGTACTGGTCACCTGCCATGCCCTGCCCTCGGACATGGTGCGCCGCAATACCGCCGGTCTGCAGGACATCAATCTGGCAACCTTCCTGGGCGCCTCCTGCTCATTGGATCTCTCCACCAAGCTGGTCGCGCTGTGTCAGACACATCAGGCATTTGGCACCAAAGTAGATAGCGGTATCAAGACCGGGTGGGCCACCCGCCGCTATGGTCGCCCCCGTGCAAAGGTACACGCGCTTGATTTGAGGCTGAACGAGGCCTGCTACCTCTCGGCCGACGGCGAAGCGGACCACTATGACGAGACCCAGGCAGAGCCGTTTCGCGAAATGTTGCGCGACGTGATGGGCTTACTGGCGTCCTGGCGACCCCTGCGATCATCGGGGCGGTCACCATAGCTGCTTGGCGAGACCCCTGCGCAGCACAGATCTGGAAATTGCTGATGATCGGCAATGTCTTTTCTAAGGGTGCGCGGCTTTCAGATCCCGCAATGTGACCACCCAAAACCGCACAGAGAGCAGCACCGCCGCCAATGCCAGACCGACCACGAGACCCAACCAGACACCAATGCCGTCGAATCCAAGAACAAAGCCAAAGAAATAGGAGCAGGGAATCCCCACGCCCCAATAGCTCACCGCGGCAAAGATCATCGGCATGCGCGTGTCCTGAACGCCGCGCAACAGACCCAAGGCGATGACCTGCGCACCATCCACCAGCTGGAACAGCGCCGCCATCGCCAAAAGGCCCACGCCGATCGCGAGTATCTCAAGCCGCTGCGGGTCATCCTCCTGCATGAAGAGGGACAAAAGCATTTCGGGAAGGGCCAGATAGAGGACAATCGTGGCCACCGCAAAACCAAGCGACAGGGCTGTCACCATCTTGCCGCCCCGCTCCATCTGCAAGGGATCATGACGCCCGAACGCATTGCCCGCACGGATGGTGGCGACATTGGCAAGACCCAGATGGACCATGAAAGTGATCGCGGCCAGTTGCACCGCGATGCCATGCGCTGCGAGCGGCACAGTGCCGAGCCATCCCATCATCATCGCCGAGGCCGCAAAGAGCCCGACTTCGGACAGGGACGTCAACCCAATCGGCCAGCCCAGCATGAAAACCCGCACAATCATCTGTGGATCTGCACGCCACAGGCGCTGAAAAATCGCATGCTCCGGCAGGCTGAGCCGGGCATAGATCACCACCCCGATGAGCGACACCGTCTGGGTCACGATGGAGGCCATCGCCGCCCCCCTGATCCCCAGTTCAGGTGCCCCCCAATTGCCGAAAATCAGTGCATAGTTCGCCGCCGCATTCACAACCGCCGCAAGCACCGTGATCCACAAAACCACCTGCGTCCGCTCCAACGCAGCCAGATAGGATTTGAGAACCATGACCAGAAGGGCGGGGACAATCCCGAAACCCGCAATCTCAAGATAAGCGCTAGCGCCCCGCACGACGACGTCGCCCTGTCCGATCAACCGCAAGATCGGTTCGGACCATATCATCAGAGGCAGCGCCACCAAGGCAAAGCCAAGGCTGAGCCACAGCCCCATCCGCGTGGCGCGGCGCAGGCCCGTTTCATCCCCTTCGGCAGCGTATGATGCGACCATCGGCATAACCGCCCAGGCAAAGCCAGAGCCAAAAATGAAAAGCACAAAGAAATAGGTCGACCCCAGCGTCACGGCCGCCAGTGCCTCAACACTGTACCATCCCAGCATCACCGTATCAGTCACGCCGATTGCCATCTGCGCCAGATGACCCCCAACCAACGGCAGACCAAGGACCAGTATCGCACGGGCGTGCTGCGGATATGTCATCGCGTAATGCATCTCTCTGCCTTACGCCTGTCATTGTTCGAACGGAAGAGGGCCTCGGCAGGGCGCGCACTGATTTGCATGTTTTTTGTCTTGTCAGATCGCAGAAATACGACCATAGGTAGAACCCTGATATATATGGAAACTTGACCGTTTAGATCGGATACCGTCTTAAGCTCTTGATTTTCAGCGAAAACATGCCATGTTTGATGTGCAGGCGAAGATGTCTGCCTCCGACGGAGCACGACGATGAAGACTTCCGGCATAATAGCCATTGTGGCTGTCACCCTGGCCGCCGCCACCTACGCAAACCCCATTGACCGGATACGCCCCGATGCGCCGGAGCTGGCAGAATACGGCACCTTGCCGGTAGGCGTTCAGACATTGACCTTCATCCATCCCGACCAAATCGATGTTGTCGCGATCAACGGACAGGACGCGCCGCGCTATGACCGGCCCCTGGTGGTGGAGGTCTGGTACCCCGCCGCAGAACCTGCGCCTGCGCGTGGCACCTATACCGCCATGATGCGCGACGGTGTTACAGAAGTGAGCCTGACAGGTCGCGCGACCCGCGACGCGGCCCCGATAACCGGTGAACGGTTTCCGCTTGTGGTCATCAGCCATGGCTATCCAGGCAACCGTTACCTGATGTCGCATCTGGGCGAAAACCTCGCCTCCAAAGGGTACGTCACCGTATCGATTGACCATGCCGACAGCACCTATTCCGACCAAGAGACCTTTGGATCAACCTTGCTGAACCGTCCCATCGACAAGCGGTTTGTCATCGACCAGATGGCCAGTCTGGAGGGCCCGTTGGGGCAGATCATCGATGCCAACGCCACCGGCGTGATCGGGTATTCGATGGGGGGTTACGGGGCGCTGGTGTTTGGCGGCGCGGGCGTGACCCAGGCTGCTACGGAATATAGCTGGGGCACCCCCAACAGGCTTTTGGAGCGCCACCTCGCAGGCTCGGAAAGCCATGAGGCTCTGATTGATCCGCGTGTCCGCGCCATCGTTGCAATCGGTCCTTGGGGCCGCAACGCGGATCTTTGGGACGCCGGGGGCATGGCAGGGTTACGCAAGCCCACCCTTTTTATGGCAGGAGACTCTGATGACGTCTCGGTCTACGAAGCAATCCGGACCATTTTCAGGGAGGCCGTCGGCACCGACAGGCACTTGCTGACTTTTGAGAATGCAAACCACAACGCCGCGGCCACGATGCCCGCCCCCGCAGAAAGCTGGCAGCCGGTAGAAGAGCTGGATTTCGTGCCCTTCGAGCATTACGCCGATCCGGTCTGGGACACGGTGCGCATGAACAACATCGCCCAGCATTTCACCACCGCCTTTTTCGACATTCACCTGAAAGGGGACACGACGAAACGCCCCTTCCTTGATCTGATCCCCACCGCTGCCGACGGGGTCATTGCACTGGATGAGGACGCAAACCCGACCGAGGATCATACCTATTGGACGGGTTTCGGCCCCCGCACCGCCAAGGGTCTCAGATTTGAGACCCGGCTGAACGGCGAATAAGAAATTTCATACCAAGCCTCCCCGCACATTCCGCGCGAGGGGTGCCGCCCTCTTTCAAACATTTTGCGGACGCTGACGCCGTACTGCCGGCACACCAGGGCCAGGGACGTCCACCGCCGGCGCGGTCACCGTTGCAGACGACCCGAGAGTCGGGAGGACGGCGCTGATGTTAAGATGTTTGAGGCTCTGGTCGAGGCCAACGCTTTGCCCCATAGGCCCCAGCGTCGCGATGTTGAAAAGGCGGAAGGCGCCCAGACTGGTCCGGACGTCAACCGGCTGGGGATCGATATTAGCGTGCCCAGCACGGTAGCGGCCTGCGCCAAACCTGCCGTCAAGAATAGCACGGCGACAAGAGAATTGACTTGATCGACAGGGCTCACGTCCTTCTTTGCGTTTTTGACAGGCTCCGGATCGGCGGACCTGTGGCCGCCGTTCGACGCTGATGTAAAGGTGCGATGACAACGGGCTGCCTCTTTCCCCGCCCCGCCCACTCTGCCATAGTTGCAGCCAATCAATAATGAGGTTCGAGCCCCATGCCAAACGATCTGCTCAGCAATACCGATGCGCCTGACTACAATGCCTCCTCTATCGAGGTGCTGGAAGGGCTGGAGCCTGTGCGCAAGCGCCCCGGCATGTATATCGGCGGCACCGATGAGCGCGCGCTGCACCACCTGGTGGCCGAGGTGCTCGACAACTCCATGGACGAGGCCGTCGCCGGCCACGCCACCCGCATCGAGGTGGAGCTGCACGAAGACTATTCCGTCACCATCCGCGACAACGGGCGCGGCATCCCCATCGACCCACACCCCAAGTTTCCCGACAAATCCGCGCTCGAGGTCATCCTCTGCACCCTGCATGCGGGCGGCAAATTCTCCGGCAAGGCCTATGAGACCAGCGGCGGTCTGCACGGGGTGGGGGCCTCCGTGGTCAATGCGCTGTCGGATTCGATGGTCGTGCAGGTCGCGCGCAACAAGGAGCTTTACGAGCAGCGCTTCTCGCGTGGGCTGCCGCTCGGCCCGGTGGAGAAGGTTGGTGCAGCCCCAAACCGCCGTGGCACGACCGTGACCTTCCATGCAGATGCCGAGATCTTTGGCGTGCACAGGTTCAAGCCTGGGCGGCTCTTCAACTCGATCCGCTCCAAGGCCTATCTCTTTTCCGGCGTGGAAATCCGCTGGAAGTCCGCCATCAACGATGGCGAGACACCCACGGAGGCGACGTTCCATTTTCCCGGCGGCCTCTCTGATTACCTGCGCGAAACACTGGGGCCCGCCACCACCTATGCCGATCAGCCCTTTGCCGGAACCGTCGATTTCAAGGACAAGTTCGCGGAAGCAGGCAAGGTCGAATGGGCCATCAACTGGACCCCTTCGCGCGACGGCTTCATCCAGTCCTATTGCAACACTGTGCCCACGCCGGAGGGCGGCACCCATGTGGCGGGTTTCTGGTCTGCGATCCTCAAGGGCATCAAGGCATACGGTGAGCTGTCGAACAACCGCAAGGCCGCCCAGATCACGCGCGAAGACCTCATCTCGGGGGGCTGTGCGCTGGTCTCCTGTTTCATCGCCGACCCCGCGTTTGTCGGCCAGACCAAGGATCGGTTGTCGACCGAGGCCGCGGCGAAAATGACCGAAGGCGCCGTGCGCGACCATTTCGACAACTGGCTCGCCGCCGATACGAAATCCGCCGGCGCCATCCTCGATTTCCTCGTGTTGCGCGCCGAAGAACGCCTGCGCCGTCGGCAGGAAAAGGAAACCGCCCGAAAATCCGCCACCAAGAAACTGCGCCTGCCCGGCAAGCTGACCGACTGCACGTCCAAAGACCGCGCGGGCACCGAATTGTTTATCGTCGAGGGCGATTCTGCGGGTGGGTCCGGCAAGGGCGCGCGCAACCGCGAAACACAGGCGCTGCTGCCGCTCAAGGGCAAGATCCTGAACGTGCTGGGCGCGGCCTCCAGCAAGCTGGGGACCAACGCGGAAATCTCGGACCTCTGCGAAGCGCTTGGCTGCGGCATGGGCACCAAGTTCAACCTTGATGATCTGCGCTATGACAAGATCATCATCATGACCGACGCCGATGTGGACGGCGCCCATATCGCCGCCCTGCTGATGACGTTTTTTTTCACCCAGATGCGCCCGCTGATTGATGCAGGGCATTTGTACCTCGCCTGCCCGCCGCTCTTTCGCCTGACACAAGGGGCCAAGCGGGTCTACTGCCTCGACGAGGCGGAAAAGGACGCCTGGCTCGAAAAGGGCCTCGGCGGCAAAGGCAAGATCGACGTGAGCCGCTTCAAGGGCCTCGGCGAGATGGACGCCAAGGATTTGAAAGAGACCACCATGGACCCGAAAACCCGCAAGCTCATCCGCGTCAGCATCGACGAAGACATGCCGGGTGAGACCGGAGACCTCGTCGAGCGCCTCATGGGCAAAAAACCCGAACTGCGGTTCCAGTACATTCAGGAGAACGCGAAGTTCGTGGAGGAGTTGGATGTTTGAGTGATGCAGGCAATTACGGTTTTGAATGGTTTGAACTTATAACCAAGGCTCTTAACTCCAGTTTCGGAACAGCACTGGCGGGCGCGTTTTTTGGCGCTGTAGCGGCCAACTATTTTGCAATAAGAACCGAGAGTAGACAAGCACTTACCGAGCGCTTGTTAGCTGGCAACGCCGCTACTTCATTTTCAATCGCGATCTTTCAGCATGCCTTAGGTTTTAAAGATCAGATGTACGAAGTTCTGGTTGAAGACTACTTTCGTGATCGCGAGCGCTACATGAACTTCGTGGATGCTAAACTGCAAAGTCCGACAGAAGAAGTTAACTTCGTTGTTCAATACAATTTCGGTTCTGTCCCTGCTTTCAGAACTGACGCGGACAGAATTTCGGAACTAATTGCATTGAAAGCTGGCGCTGCTCAGAAAGTCCTTATGGCGGCTTCAACACTACAGCAAGTTGTTGACTCGCTAGCGAGGTGCATTTCGGCGCGAAACGAACAACTTGCCCTACTTTCTCAACAAAAAGACAGTATGAACGATGACGAATTTGCTAGAGCCTATTTTGGAGTAGAAGATAGTGAGGGAAACATTGATGTTCGGCTATTTGAAGCAGTGAAGGGTCTGCAGCACCAATTGGATGATACGATTTTCTTCAGCAAATACATTGCTCAGAATCTGGCGATCCAAAATGAAGCGCTGGCAATGAAGATTGGCAAATCATCACCGCCTCCGACAAAGCTCATATTTGACCAAGAGCGAGTAGCACAACTTTTGCCAGATGAAATGGAATACCCAGACTGGTTGGACTAGAGGTTGTCGAATGGCGTGGTGCTCGCCCGAGGCCCCGCCTCGGGCCGCGCCCGACCTCCCCCCGGGGAGGGCGCACTGCGTGCCCCCTGATACTTCCGCATCCCTCCGGGCTCAAACGCGCCACTGGCGCGTTTGCAAGACAACCTTCAGCCTGAGGTCGGGCGCGGCCGCTCTGCCGTTTCAAACAAACATATTCGCGCCTGTAGAGAGCTCCGCCCTGAATTGGGCGCGGCGCTGACGTTCTGTCAATCGCCCAGATCACCGCCGCATCGACCATGCGCCCTGCAGCCGACCCAGCGCGTAGTGGTGCTTGCGCGCGCCAAAAGGCATCCAGAGCCGAAGCGACAGACAGCGGCGCAGCGCGCTGGCAAGACCGGTCAGAAACGGCGCTCTGCGGCCGAGTTTGCGGAGCATGTAAATCTGCGAGCGCGCGTAGTGGTAGCCCTTGAACCGCGCCAGCTCCGGTGACGGCGGCGAGCTGCCATCCTGCGCGTGGGTCACCTTGGCCGCCGGGATGTAGTAGAGCGGGCCAACCTCCCGGGCGAGCCGTAGGGTCAGGTCATCATCCTCGAAATACATGAAAATCCCCGGATCAAATCCGCCCACCTGGCGGAAGGCCGCCGCCCGCACGAAAAGCGCCGCGCCGCTGAGCGACGGCACCTGCGTATCCCTGTCGGGAAAGCTCTTGCGGGGCTGCTGGGGCCCGCGCCGGATCAGCGTGCTGGGCCGCAGGCTGACCGGTTTACCGGAGGGTCTGCGGATCTCCGGCCCGAAGGCAGAGGCCGCCGGATAGCGCTCAGCTGCGGCCAGAAAAGCGGCCACGGTGTCGGGCATCAGCCGTGCATCGGGGTTGAGAAAGAAATAGAACGCCGCCTCCGGCACCGCCTCGGCCCCCAGATTGCAGCCGACGCCAAAGCCCACGTTCTGGGGCGGCACAATAAGCGGAACGCCTTGCGCCGCGGCCCAGGCGCGCAACCCGTCGTCGGGGCCGTTATCGACCACCTGCAGCGCCACACCCTCTGGCAGGGACGCGGCCATCGCCGGGATCTCATCAAAGCTGTTGTAGGCAACCGCGATCACGGCGACGCTTCTGCTGTTGTCCATACCGCACCTCTTGCACCTGGGGTCTGATACCTCCGAAGGTGCCGAAAAGACAATCGGAATGAGGTGCGCCTGCTATCCGTCCTGAAGCGACTGCAGATAAGTCACCAGATCAATAACCGCAGGCGAGGTCAGCACCGGCTGGCCGGTCTCGGATTTCAGCGCCAGGGCCTCCCCTTCGAAAAAGTTGCCGTAAACCGGCATCGGCGATCCGTGGCTGACCAGCGGATCGCGCCCGTCAATGCGCATGACCACCCGTGTGACCGGGAAAACACCTTCGTTCCGCGCGCTCAGGACCGTCAAATCCGGCGGCTGCAGCACAAGCACAGGGGCCATCGGTCCATTGCCTGTGGCCTCCGCACCGTGACAGGTCGCACAGTGACGCGCATAAAGCTCAGCACCCTCTGCAAGGTCCTGCGCCACAACGCCACCCGCGGCCAGTAACAGCGCGCCGGTCATAGATAGAAAACCCTTCATCATCAGCTCCTTACTCTGCCTTTGGAGATCATAGCACAGCCCTATGCGCGCGTCCTCTGATCTCGATCAATTCTTGGTCGAAAGCCCTCCGCACACCGCCTTTTATCCGGGGTCGTCCATGCGGGGCTTGATATGACTTCCAGCATTGGGCACTTATGGGGTATGCGATTTTTCCTGCTTGCCTGTCTTATGTGTCTGGCCGCCTGCGGTCGTCCCCTGACCGAGACGGAGACAGCCTTTGCCCACACCCTGCATGGCGATACGCTCGATACCTCGCGCGTCAGGATCGTCGACGGGGCACCGACCCGCGCCGTCACGTTCAGGCGCGCGCCCCGGCCCCGCACGACCTGCCGCGAGCGCATCCTGCCCCCGATCACGGACGAGATTGTGACATCCAAGCCCGCCGCTGTGGCGGTGTTCAACCATATCCTTTTCGACGAAGACTGGTATCTTGAGGACTACATGCCCGACTATCCCGACCAGATCGGGCTGATTGCGGCAATGCTCTTTGCCCATGAGCTGACCCACGCCTGGCAATGGCAGAACCGGCGCACAACCGGATACACGCCGTGGCGGGCCGCTTTTGAGCATGGCGGCGCGCAGGACCCTTATCTGTTTGACCTCGACCACGCCCCCGCCTTCGACGATTTCGGGTATGAGCAGCAAGGCGCCATCGTCGAGGAGTTCGTCTGCTGTCGCGCCCTTGATCCCACCGCCCCGCGCACTGCGCGGCTGCATGCGCTGATCTCTCAGGTCATGCCCGTTGCCCCCCTGCCCAAAGGCAGACCCTACGCGGTGGGCCTGCCATGGGAAGGCGTGGAGATCGACGGTATCTGCCGATGATCAGGGCTGTTGTACCGTTTCCAGATAGGTCAGCAACGCCACCTGCGGTTCCGGCGCGCGCAGCCGTCCTGCTTCGGTCCTGATCCGCTGGCGCGCATCTGCCGTCAAATGCGCAAAGGGCCGCATCCGTCGGCCCGATTGGGTCCCCTGCGCATAGTCTTGCAGGATTGCCAGCACCTCAGCACGCGGAAATGTACCACCGGCCCGAAACGACAACAGCGTGAGATCCGGTGGCGTCTTGCTCAGCCCGATGATCCCCGCACCACCGCCGCCGCGCTTGTCCGCGCCGTGGCAGACCGCGCAGTGATCTGCGTAAAGGGCAGCCCCGCGCGTGACGGCGCGGTCCTCGCTACAGGCAGCCAGGGCAAGGCTAATCAAAACCAGAATGCGCCAACGGGATCGCATGGCATCGTCCTCCCTCAGGTTCGATAGCCCCATGTTACCCGAATAGTCTTGCTGATCTCGTAACAGCCCGCCATGGTGCGCAAGATGCTCACCCAGACAGGAAACGGACATGGCACAATACGCACTCATCATGTTGCTGGCGGGCATCGGCATACCGGTCCTGGCGGCCCTCAACGCGGCCCTCGGCGTGCGGATCGGATCACCGGCCGCGGCCGCCACTGTGCTCTTTGTCGTGGCCTTCCTGTGTTGTGCCGCCGTCCTGCTGGTGACGGGGCCATCTGCGCTTACCCGTCTGGCAGGGACACCGAAATACCTCTTTCTTGCCGGGGCGCTGATCGCCTTTTACGTCCTGACAATCACCTTTGTCGCCCCGACGTTCGGCGTCGGGAATGCGGTATTCTTTGTGCTGTTAGGACAGCTTATCAGTGCCGCTGCGATCGATCACTTTGGCCTTTTTGGCGCACGTATCAGCCCGCTGAGTACAACCCGTGCCCTTGGTATCGCCGTCATGGCAACAGGTGTCTTTATCACGCAGAAGGCCTAGGCCCCTGCGCCAACGCCTCAAGGCGTGCCCATACCTTTGGGGCGACCTCTACCGCATCGGCCATCCGGCGCGACTGGCCCGGTATTCTGACCCCCTCGTCAACAGTCGCATATCCGGCCAGAGCCGACACCCGGTTGGCAAAGGCCTCTGACGTGGCGGGATCAATCAGAATATAGAACTGCCCAAGATCATGCGGGCCGCCCTGGGGCGACTTCAGAGGTTTGACGTCATGCGACAAAGCCGACCCGGTCATGCCAGCGGCCAGAATCTCCGCCATCAGGCCAAAGCCCCACCCTTTGTAGCCCCCCATCGACACCAGCGAGCCCTGCAGTGCCGCCTCCGGGTCGGTGGTGGGGTCCCCGGCGGCATCCAGCGCCCAGCCCAGGGGAATGTCCTGCCCCGTCGCCTTGGCCATCGTGATCTTGCCAAGAGCCACGGTGGTGGTGGATTGATCAAGGTGCATCGCCACGCCGCCCCTGCCATCAGGCACGGTCAAGGCGATCGGATTTGTGCCGATCACCCGCGTCTTGCCGCCCGGTGCCGCCACAATCGGCGAGGCGTTGGTAAACCCGATGCCGATCAACCCCTCTGCCACGATCTGCTCTGTAAAATATCCCAGCGAGGTGCAGGTATGCGCATGCCCGACAGCCAGTGTGGCCGTCCCCAGACGGCGGGCCGCGTCCAAGGCTGGAACCAGCCCATGCGTGAAGGCAGGCTGGGCAAAGCCATAGCCCGCATCAACGTGGATCGCCCCCGGACGCGGCACGCTCACAACCGGGTTGACGGTTCCGTTCACACGACCGGTCTCAAGTTGCAGGCAATAGCTCTCGACATAATAAAGACCGCAGATCTTGTTGCCATGCCCCTCCGCGATCCGCACCGCGCGGGCGACCTCTGCCGCCACAAAGGGTGCTGCCCCATAGGCAACCAATGCCTGGCGCGTCAGGGCTTCGATCTGATCCAGACTGTAAAGCGGCATGGCCGTCCTTTCGTCAAAAGGCTTGCCGCATATCTTGGTCGCCTGCCCGCCCGTCGTCTCATTGTCATACGGGAACAATCAGCCCCGCGTCGAGTCGGATTTGACGGTCCATACGCGCGGCAAGATCGAGGTTATGAGTGGCAATCAACGCCGAAAGCCCGGTGGATCTTACCAGCGCCATCAACGCCTCAAAAACCTGATCGGATGTCGCCGGATCAAGATTGCCTGTCGGCTCATCGGCCAGAAGAAGCTTGGGCGCATTGGCCAGTGCCCGGCAGAATGCCACACGCTGCTGCTCTCCCCCCGACAGCGCTGCAGGGCGGTGAGACGCCCGTTCCGCAATGCCGACCTCTGCCAGCAAGGCCTGTGCGCGGGTCTCGGCAGCAGCGCGAGCCGTCCCCTTGGCCAGTTGTGGCAGCACGATGTTCTCTGCAGCCGTGAACTCCGGCAAGAGATGGTGGAACTGGTAGATGAAGCCCACATCTTCCCGGCGCGCGGCAGTGCGGCGCGCATCGCTCAGACCGGTCATGTCTTCGCCCGCAATGACAACGGCCCCGGCATCCGGCAGATCGAGCAGGCCCGCAATGTGCAACAAGGTGGATTTTCCAGCCCCTGAGGGCGCCACAAGGGCCACGACCTCGCCCACGGCCAGCGTGACATCAATGCCGCGCAGGACGCTCACCTCGTTCGGCTGGCCTGCGTTGTAGGATTTGGTAACCCCTTTAAGGTTCAGAACCGGATCACTCATATCGCAGGGCCTCGACAGGGTTCATCCGGGCCGCGCGCCGGGCCGGAAAAATCGTGACCACAAAGGAGAGCCCCAGCGACAGGGCCACCGCCGACAGCACATCGCGCAGATGGAGTTCCGCCGGCAGCGCATAGATGCCCCGGATCGACGGGTCCCAAACCCCGCCGCCCATCATGACATTGACGAAGGAGAAAATCGGATCGATGTAGATTGCAAAGAGCGCGCCCAGAATGACGCCCGCCGCTGTCCCGATCACGCCGGTGAAGGCGCCACAGATAAAGAAGACCCGCAGCACCGACCCTTCGCTCAATCCCATTGTGCGCAGGATGCCGATGTCACGCCCCTTGTTCTTGACCAGCATGATAAGGCCTGAAACGATGTTCATCGCCGCGATCAGCACAAGGATCGACAGGATGATGAACATCACGTTATCCTCTACTTCGAGCGCTCGCAGAAATCCGCCCGAGGCGTCCTGCCAAGTCCAGATCTGCCCCCGGTCGCCCGCCGCGCGCAAGAGCTCAGGTCGCAGCTGGTCAATGCGTTCGGGGGCCTCAACCATCACTTCAAGTTCGTCTGCTATGCCCTCTCTGTTAAAGAATATTTGCGCCTCTTCAAAAGGAAGATACGCGCGAACACGGTCGATATCGTAGCGTCCGGCGGTAAAGATATAGGTGACCTCATAGGCGTTGACCCGCGGCGAGGTGCCGAAGGCCGTTCTGACGCCGTCGGGTGAGATCAGCCGCACCCGGTCGCCCACGCGCACGCCAAGCTCGCGGGCCACCCCGGACCCAAGGGCGATGCCCTCGCTGAAACGTGCGATGTCGCCCCGCGACGTGTCGGGATCAGCGATCCGCGGCAATGTGGCGAGGTCCTGCGGCGCGATGCCAAAGACCTCGACGCCCGCGTTGCGCCCCTGATGGGCTGTCATGACCTGTCCTCGGATCAAGGGTGCCACACGTGTCACGCCCGGCACCTGCGCCACCTCGGCGGCCATCTCAGCGTAGTTGGGGATTGTGCGGTCGATACGGCCGGTTTCGGAGACCGTACCGATCGAATAGACCGTCACATGCGCATTCGCCCCCAGGATCGTATCGACAAATTCGGCCCGAAACCCCGACCGGACAGACAGCGTGGCGATCAGCGCAAAAACCGCCAGCGTGATCCCGATGAGGCTGATCCATGTCATCGTACTCACCCCGCCTTCGGAGCGGCGCGCGCGCAGATAGCGCCAGGCGATCATCCATTCGAAAGCGGCAAACGGGGGGGGAGATTTGGCCATTCAGCCTCCTTTGGCTCACAGTCCGCGCAACCTGCGGCACCCAGCCCAGAGGGTCAAGCAGCCATTGGACGCTTGCGGCGGCCCGGCCGCAGCATGCCCAAAAGCGCGCCACCGCCCAGGGCTGAAACACAAAACCCGAAAGCCGCAAAAGCCAGACTTGCAAAGCTCATCGGCAAGGCGGGCTCAAACGCCTCCCAAGCCCCTTGCGCCACCTCCCGGTCGGTCAGACGCGTTGCGTGATAGGCACGCATGAAAGGCCCCAGATCCTGCAAAACCTCCAGATCTTCTCTCAGGACGTCGAAACGGGTGAAGGTCTGCTCCATGTCGTGACGGCGCGCCTCGACAAAGGCCGTGCCCTGCATCTGCGCCAGCGCCTGATGCCGGGTCAGCCCGAGGGCCGCAGCAGAGGCGTCAAAATCCGCAACCACCTGCGCCAGCGCATCCACAGCGCCCCCAAGGCGTTGCATGTACTGTTGCGAATAGGCGGGAAACTGGGCGGCCCCGAGGCCACCCGCCAGCCCAAGGGCCAGCACAACACTGCGAAGGATCATGTCCTGCTCCTGCTCTCCCCCAGGAGGCGGGTGCAGGATAGCAGAGTGAGCGGGCAAGGCAAAGCCTCAGATATAGGTGTGAAACGACCGGGTTTTCATCATTTCCACATGTTCGGCCGGGTGAGCGCCGCGATAAATCTCGGCAATCTTTTTCACCGCCGCCTCGGGGGGCAGCTCCTCGCTCTCGCCGGTGCGGCGGCTGGTCAGTTCGACCACACCGTTTTTGAGGCCCCGCGGGCCCACAGTGATCCGCCAGGGCAGGCCAATCAGGTCCATGGTGGCAAATTTACCCCCGGCCCGTTCATTGCGGTCATCATAAAGCGGCTCCAGTCCCAGCGCGGTCAGCGATGTGTAGAGCGTATCACAGGCCGCATCTGCCGCTGCATCGCCTTGCTTGAGGTTGACGATCCCACAGTGGAAGGGTGCCACGCCTTCGGGCCAGATGATCCCCTTGTCGTCGTGGCTGGCCTCGATGATGGCCCCCACCAATCGGCTGACACCAATCCCGTGGCTGCCCATGTGAACGGGTGTGGGTTTGCCGTCCGGCCCCTGCACGGTGGCCCCCATGGCCTCGGAATACTTGGTGCCGAAATAGAATATCTGTCCCACCTCGATGCCCCGCGCCACTTTGCGACGCTCTTCGGGGATCTGGTTGAAAAGCGCTTCGTCGTGGGTCTCATCCGTACGGGCGTATTTCGAGGTGAACTCCTCCAGCACACCGGCGCATTGCGCGACATTGTCGTAGTCGATCGCGCGGTCGCCAAAGGTCAGATCGGTGACTGCACTGTCGTAAAAAACCTCGGATTCGCCGGTCTCGGCCAGGACCAGAAACTCATGTGTGTCATCGCCGCCGATGGGGCCTGAATCCGCCCGCATCGGGATCGCCTGCAGACCCATCCGCTCATAGGTGCGCAGGTAGCTGACCAGGTGGCGGTTGTAGGCGTGCAGCGCGTCTTCCTTTGTCAGATCAAAGTTGTAGCCGTCTTTCATATAGAACTCCCGGCCCCGCATTACCCCAAACCGAGGCCGAATCTCGTCGCGGAATTTCCACTGGATATGATAGAGCGTCAGCGGCAGATCCTTGTAGCTGCCCACGTGGCTGCGAAAGATGTCGGTGATCATTTCCTCATTGGTGGGACCATAGAGCATATCGCGGTCCTGCCGGTCGCGCACGCGCAGCATCTCGGGTCCGTAGGCGTCATAGCGCCCGCTCTCGCGCCACAGATCGGCAGGTTGCAGCGTCGGCATCAGCATGGGGATGTGGCCCGCCCGCATCTGTTCTTCATGCACGATTCTTTCGATCTTGCGCAGCACCTTGAACCCCAGCGGCAACCAAGAATAGATCCCCGCCGCGTTTTGCTTGATCATGCCCGCCCGCAGCATCAACCGGTGGCTGACGATCTGCGCCTCGGCAGGGTTTTCGCGCAGCACTGGCATAAAATATCGGGTCAGGCGCATTGGGGATCCTCTCAGCTCAGATATTTCCATTGATTAGGCGAAAGCGCCCTGCCCCGCAATCGCGAAACAGGCCTCCCCGGGCAGGCGCAAGGCGCTGGCGGAGCCGGAAAACATCGCAAAGACCGGTCTATACCCCATCTTCTGGGCAAATGCTGCCGCACGCCGCATGGCATGCCCTTCACCGGGCGGATTTGACCCCGAAAAAGCATGAGCGCGGGGGCGAGGCCTTTTGTCTTGCAAACCGCGATGCGCGGAGCCCGGACGGGTTTTTCGCCGCTGCCCCTTGCAACGCGCTGCCCGATGCGCGATGTGAACGCCAGTCAGAACCGGAGAGCGTGAATGGCCCTGCCCGTGCGCGAACAAGTGACCTACTGGGGGATCGCGACAGCGGTCTTTCTTGTGGCGCTCTGGTCTCTGGGTCATGTGCTTTTGCCGTTTGTGCTGGGCGGCGCCATCGCCTATTTTCTCGACCCGGTTGCCGACCGGATGGAGCGGATGGGGTTGAGTCGCGTCGCCGCGACTGCCATGATCACGCTGGCAGGTGTCTTGTTGTTTGTGGTTCTGGCCCTGCTGGTCATCCCCACCTTGGTGGATCAGGCCTTGCAACTGGTCAATGTGGCGCCCGAATACGCCAGAAACATCGCCAACTTTCTGACGGAGCGCTTCCCCACCCTGCTCGACGAAGGCTCGGCCCTGCGTCAATCGATCCAGTCCATCGGCGAGACGATCCAGAGCCGCGGAGCGGCGCTGCTTGAAACCGCGCTGACCTCGGCGCTGTCGCTGGTGAACGTGCTGGTCCTGCTGGTGATCGCCCCCGTCGTGGCAGTCTATCTACTGCTCGACTGGGACAATATGATCGCCAAGATCGACACGCTGCTGCCGCGCGACCATGCCCCGACGATCCGTCAGCTTGCCCGCGAAGTGGACGAAACCCTGGCCTCGTTCATCCGCGGGATGGGCACCGTCTGTCTGATCCTGGGCTCGTATTACGCCATCGCCCTGATGATTGCAGGCCTTCAATTCGGGCTGGTCGTGGGGTTTGTCGCAGGTCTAGTCACCTTCATCCCATATCTCGGGGCGCTGATCGGCGGCGCCTTGGCCATTGGTCTGGCGCTCTTTCAATTCTGGGGCGATTGGGTGTCCATCGGCATCGTGGCCGGTATTTTTGCGGTGGGACAGGTGCTGGAAGGCAATGTCATCACCCCCAAGCTTGTCGGCAACTCCGTGGGTCTGCATCCGGTCTGGCTCTTGCTGGCGCTGTCGGTCTTCGGAGCGCTCTTTGGGTTCGTGGGCATGTTGGTGGCTGTGCCTGTTGCGGCCGCACTCGGTGTGATAACCCGCTTTGCGGTGTCGCAATACAAGAGCTCTCTGCTCTACCGGGGACGCGGCGACGGCGAGGACGCGCCTTAACATGCCGCGACAGCTGGGGTTGGATCTGCCAGGCATCACTGCCCTGGGGCGCGCCGATTTTCTGGTGGCTGCGTCCAATGCGCTGGCCGTGACGCTGATCGAAGACTGGCAGACCTGGGCCGGGCGCAAGCTGGTGCTGACAGGGCCCGAAGGATCAGGCAAAACCCATCTGACCCATGTATGGGCCAGCCTCAGCGGCGCGCAAATCTGTGCCGCTGCCGACCTGTCCGACCTGGATATCCCAACGCTGGCCCAAGGTCAGGTCGCTGTCGAGGACGTCCCGCAGATCGCAGGCGACGCAGAGGCGCAAACCGCCCTCTTTCATCTGCACAATCTGGTGCTGGCAGAAGGCCACGCGCTCCTTCTGACCGGTGAAGGCGCCGCCACCCATTGGGCGCTGGATCTGCCGGATCTGGCCAGCCGCATTGCCGGAACACATGCTGTCGCCCTGAAAACGCCCGACGATGCGCTGCTGTCGGCGGTTCTGGCCAAGCTCTTTTCCGATCGGCAGATCACGCCCAAACCAGATCTGATCCCCTATCTGATCCGGCGGATTGATCGTTCCTTTGCGGCGGCGCGTGACATCGTGGCGGCACTCGATGCGGCGTCTCTCGCCGAAAAACGGCCTATTACCCGCAGCTTCGCGGCGGCAGTGCTGGACAACCGCGTGCCGCCTGCGCGATAACTGTCATTCAGCCGTTACACTCTCCGCCAAAAAGGCCGCCATGACACAATCAGATTTCCTGTCCGCCGATTTCCCGGACGCCGTCGACATTCCTGATCTTGATATCTCGGGCCCGGAGCGGTTTTTCAACCGCGAACTGAGCTGGCTTGGCTTTAACTGGCGCGTGCTGGAAGAAGCCGAAAACCCGCGCGTCCCCCTACTGGAACGTCTGCGCTTTTTGTCGATCTCCGCCACCAACCTTGACGAATTCTACACCGTGCGCGTGGCGGGCCTGCGTGAACTGGCGATGGCCGGCAACACCACGCCGGCGGCCGACGGGCTCAGCCCGACAGAGCAACTGGTCCTGATCGACAACAACGCCCGCAAACTGATGGAAACGCAGCAACGGGTGCTGATGGCGCTCCTGTCCGAACTGGAAGACCAGAACATTGCGGTGCTGCGCCGCGACAACCTGACGGCGGCGGATAAGAAACACCTAGACGAAGTTTTTCTGACCCAGGTCTTTGCGGTGCTGTCGCCGCTTGCGATTGACCCGGCACACCCGTTTCCCTTCATCCCCAACACGGGCTACGCACTGGCGTTGCAGTTGGAACGCACCCAAGACAAGCGCCCGCTGCAAGCGCTTTTGCCGATCCCGGCGCAGATCGACCGCTTTGTGCCGCTGCCCGCCGAGAGCGGAACCCACAGGTTCTTGCCGCTTGAAGAACTGCTGGTGATAAACATCACGCAGCTTTTCCCAGGCTATAAACTGAAGGACTATTTCGAGTTTCGCGTTCTGCGCGACAGCGATCTGGAGGTCGAAGAAGAAGCTGAAGACCTCGTGCGCGAATTCGAAGTGGCGCTGAAACGACGCCGGCGCGGTGAAGTTGTCCGGCTCACCCACTCCGCCGGAGCTCCGGCCAAGCTGAAATCGGTCATCATGGAGGAGCTGGGCGTTGATCAGAATGAGGTGATCGAACTGAATGGCATGGTCGGCATGTCCGACCTCAAGGAACTCGTGCTGGATGCCCGACCCGATCTGCTCTGGCCCAATTTCACGCCCCGGGTGCCTGAAAGGGTGAGCGATCACGATGGCGATATGCTGGCGGCGATCCATAACAAGGACATGTTGCTGCACCACCCCTACGAGACTTTCGACATGGTGGTGCGCTTCCTCCAGCAGGCAGCACGTGACCCGAATGTCGTGGCGATCAAACAGACGCTCTACCGCACATCGCGCGACAGCCCCATTGTCGAAGCACTCTGCGAGGCCGCGGAAGACGGCAAATCCGTGACAGCCCTCGTTGAGCTCAAGGCCCGCTTTGACGAAGCCGCCAACATCCGCCAGTCGCGGCGCCTGGAACGGGCGGGCGCCCATGTGGTCTACGGCTTTCTGGATCTCAAAACGCACGCCAAGATTTCGACCATCGTGCGGCGCGAGGGCGATCAGCTGGTGACCTATACGCATTATGGCACCGGCAACTACCATCCGATTACAGCGCGGGTCTACACGGACCTGTCCTTTTTTACCTGCGATACGGCCCTTGGACGCGATGCAACCAAGGTGTTCAATTACCTGTCGGGCTATGCACAGCCCGAAAAGCTCGACAATCTGGCAATCTCGCCCACCACGCTCAAGCCACGCCTGCTGGAGCTGATTGCAGCCGAAGCCGGGCATGCCCATGCGGGCAAGCCTGCCGTGATCTGGGCCAAGATGAACTCGCTCATCGACAGCGAAGTGATCGATGCGCTTTATGCGGCCAGTCAGGCAGGCGTCAAAATCAGTCTGGTTATTCGCGGGATCTGCGGTCTGCGCCCCGGCGTCAAAGGGCTCAGCGACAATATTCGCGTGAAATCCATCGTCGGTCGGTTTCTGGAACACTCCCGCATCGTGTGCTTTGGCAATGGCGCCGGGCTGCCGCATAAGAAGGCCCGTGTGTTTATTTCTTCGGCGGATTGGATGGGGCGCAACCTCAACCGTCGCGTTGAAACTCTGGTGGAGATCGAGAACCCCACTGTCAAAGCGCAAATCGTCAGTCAGATCCTCGCCGCCAATCTGGCCGATGTGGCGCAAAGCTGGGTCATGGGACCCGATGGTGTCTTTGAACGCCCGCCCCTGCCTGAGGGGACTTTTGCCTTTAACTGTCACCGCTTTTTCATGGAGAATCCGTCGCTGTCGGGGCGCGGATCGGCGGGTGCCTCGGATGTCCCGAAGCTGACCCATACCGAAGACTGACCCCCTTCGGGGTCAAAATCGGACGAACCGCATCAACTATCTTGCCATCTGTGCATTGACCCGGCAGTGTTTTTTGAACAGGCTGCACCGGAACAATATCCGAATGCCTATGAACCAGACGCTGCAAAAGCCCCGACCCGCAGACATCGGCCATCCGGACGCTGGTCTTTTCGGGCAGGCTTTGTTTCAGGATCCGAGCGCACGCGCCCTGTCGCGAGTGGGTGTTGTGGATGTGGGCTCGAACTCGGTCCGGCTGGTGGTTTTTGACGGGGCTGCGCGCAGCCCGGCATATTTCTACAACGAAAAGATCATGTGCGCCCTCGGCGCCGGGCTGTCGCAATCCGGTGTGCTGAACCCCGAAGGCCGGGTGCGCGCGCTCAATGCGCTGCGGCGCTTTCAGCATCTGGCGCAGGGCATGGGATTGCCGACCCTGACCGTCGTGGCGACAGCGGCGATACGTGATGCCAGCGATGGCGCGGACTTCTGCGAAGAGGTCCGGCGCACAACGGGGCTGCGCATCTGGGTCATTGACGGCGAGGAGGAGGCGCGCCTCTCTGCGCAGGGGGTCCTGCTGGGTTGGCCGGGATCTTACGGCCTGGTCTGCGATATCGGCGGCTCTTCGATGGAGCTGGCCGAAATCGCCGAAGGCCGCGTCGGGCGGCGCGTGACCTCGTCTCTCGGGCCGCTGAAGCTGCGCGAGATCAAGGGCGGCAAGAAAGGCCGCGCCATCCATATCAAGGACACAATGGCAAAGCTCGAAGAGGCCATGGGCCTCCAGCGCGACAGGTTGTTTCTGGTGGGGGGGTCTTGGCGTGCCATTGCGCGGATCGATATGCACCGGCGCGGCTACCCGCTACAGGTGTTGCATGAATACCGGATGACGGCCCGCTCGGTCAGCGCCACGGTGAAATACATCGACGCCTCCGATCTGGATGCGCTGCGCAGCGCCTGCGGGATCTCTAACGCGCGCATGAACCTTGTTCCGCTGGCGGCGGAGGTGCTCAGCCGTCTGATCACAACGTTCAAACCCAAGGATATCGCAATCTCCTCTTACGGCATCCGTGAGGGGATGCTTTATGAGCAGATGCCCCAGCGTCTGCGCGACCGGGACCCGCTGATCGAGTCCTGTCGCTTTGCCGAGGCCAAAGACGCGCGTATGCCGGGGTTTGGCAAATCGCTCTACGGCTTCATCCACCCGCTGTTCAAGTCCGCACCGCCTGCACGGCGCAGACTTATCAAAGCCGCCTGCCTTTTGCATGACGTCAGTTGGCGCGCCCATCCCGACTACCGCGCAGAGACCTGTTTTGACAACGCGACCCGCGCCAATCTGGGCGGGCTGAAGCATTCAGAGCGGGTGTTTCTCGGGCTTGCCCTCTTGCATCGCTACTCCAACAAACGCGAGGGCACCCGCTTTGCCGAGCTTTACGACCTGATCGATGAACGCGATCAGCGCGATGCGGAAATCCTGGGAAAAGCCATGCGCTTTGGGTCAATGCTGTGGATGACCCAAGATGCAGAACGCGGTACATTCCGCTGGTTTCCAAAGAAAAAACATCTGCAACTGCGCCTGACACAGGATATGGTCCCGCTCTTTGGTGAGGTCGCCGAGGCCCGGCTGATGTCGCTCGCGGCCTCGATGGAAGCCAGCGTCGAGGTCAAGCAAGTCCGTTAGAGCTCGATTTGCGGCGTAAGCTCAGGCGCGGGGTCGCGTTCAGGATCAGGTATGGGGCGGTTTTCGGGATCGGGTTTGCGACGGATGATGATATCGCCATTGTCTAGTATCTCGGGCGGGTCGTAGACGGACCAGTCCTTGACCTCTTCCATCAGCTCGATCATCGCCGGACCCATCGCATCCATGAACCCCTGCATTTCGGTCCAGGCGGGTTCTATCTCTTGCAAAAGCCCCTCGAGAAACTGTTGCGCGCCGCGCTCCATCAAGGAGGTGCCGTCGTCGTCCTGCGCGGCCAGCGGGCCGAGCGGCAAGGTCAGCGCAACAAAAATGGCAAAAATCTTTTTCATAGCCAATATGATACCGCAGGTTTTGCGATTCTGACAGGTCAGACGGCCAAGTCAATCGAGACTGGAAAATGGTCCGATGCGGTGACCAATGCCTGCCGCAGCGCCTCATCCGCCCAGCAGGCCGGATCGTCTAGCGGGTGCCAGATGCGCCAACTTGGCCCCAGACTGCGCAGATCAGGGGAGACCATGATGTAATCCAAGAGCGCCTGGAGATAGCTTTTTTCGGTCTTGATCCAGAACCGCGCGGTGGTCGGCGCCGGCCCGAACCGATGCGTCAGCGCGCGTTCGGCATGCGGATCATAGAGCTGGCGGCCCGCCCCGCGCCCCAAGACGATTTCAACGGAGGAGTGGCCAAAAAGATCCTCAAAGATATCGAGCCCCGGCCCGTCGTTCATGTCCCCCATCACGATCAGCGGCAGCGCTTCGTCCAGCACTTGGTCGATGCGGGCGCGCAGCCATATCGCCTGCGCCAACTGTTTGCGGCGATTGGCGATTGCCACAGGTTTAATGTCATCGGGGGATTTGGCGGCGTGGGGTGCTTTGGATTTCAGATGCACACCGATCATGTGAAATTCAAACCCCGATGCCGTCAGAGCCGAGAGTTCCAGCGGTGGTTTGGAGAAGCGCACAGCGTCCTTGGTCGCATCCACGTCCAGATCAATGGAAAACACCCCATCAAAACGGGGGATGTCCAGATGGCCCGCCCGGGGCGTATGCTGCAACGTCAGCACATCCGGGTCATAGAGCATTGCAATCTCCTGATGGGTATCATTGGCAAATCCCAGAATGGCCGCGCGGGTGCGCAGGCCATAGACTTGCGCAAAATCTTCAAGCGCGCTGATTGTGTCCCGCTTGCTGCCCGAATCCGGGGCCTCGATCACCATGACCGCATCGGCATCCATCGCCGCAAAGACATGACCCAAAGCATCGGCCTGTGCCTGCCGCGTGACCTTGTAGCGCGCCGACCACGTCTGGTCGCGCTGCAGCCTGTTGTCATCGTCAAAGAGCGTATTGAACCACTCAACATTGTAAGTGGCCAGCCGCATCAGGCGTCTTGTGCCTCGATCTCGTCCCAGGCGCGGTTGATATCTGCGATCCGTTTTTGCGCCAGTTGCAGCGCCTCTTCGGGCACGCCGCGCGCGATCATCGCATCAGGATGATTCTCGCGCACCAACCGCCGATAAGCCCGGCGGATCTGCTCGCCCGACATGTCGGGGGTCACCCCCAGAACCGTGTAGGGATCCTTTGGCGCATTCGGTGCAAAACGCATCCGCAACGCCTTGAATTCAGCCTCGGGCAGACCGAAGATCCGGGTTACCTCCTCCAAAAACGCATTCTCGTTTGGGTGATAGAACCCGTCCGCCATCGCGATGTGAAACAACCCCTCCAGCAAGTCGCGCAGCGTCCCTGTTTCGCCCTGAAACATCACGCTGATCCGCTGGGCATATTCCTCAAAGCCCGCCGCATCCTGCCGCGCAAGATTAAAGACCTTGGCGGCCCCGGCCTCATCCTGTGCCGCGATGTGAAACACCTCGCGAAAGGCGGTCACCTCATCGCGGGTCACCTGGCCGTCCGCCTTGGCCATCTTTGCCCCGAGCGCGATGACAGCAATGGTAAAGGCGACGGAGCGTTCGGGCGGGCTGCGCAACCGATCAAAAACAGCCGACAGCCCTTCGCCCGCCGCCAGGGCGGACAGGGCGTCAGATATGCGGGACCAAATGGACATGGTCAAGATCATAGCCGCTGCCCGTCAGCATGTCAGGCCATCATCGGTCTGTCATTAGGTTTTTCTGCATCAGGATCAGATCAAGCCGCTGACCTGCTTTCTGGCCCACCTCGGGCAGATGCCCGACCGTGGTGAACCCATGCGCAGTGTGAAAATCAACCGCCTGCAGGTTCGCACCGCTGATTGCCGCCACCATCACGTGATAGCCGCCCGCACGCGCGGCGGTCTCGGCCTGATGCATCAACCGGCGACCGATCTGCTGACCTTGGGCGGCAGGTGCGACCACAATGCTGTGTTCGCAGGTCTCAGCGTAACCGGGTCCGGACCTGAAGGGGCCAAAGGTCACAAACCCGGTCAGGGCATTGCCCGCCGTGGCCACAAGAAACTGGCCCTCACGTTCCGCAATCAGATCTTCGATCTCCTTTGCAGACTTTTCCTGGGTTGTGAAGGTTGCCAGAGTGTCCCGGATCATCCAGTTCCACAACTCTGCGATCTGAAGCGCATCGTTGACGGTCGCCGCGCGGATCACCCCTCAATCACCCGCACGCCATGGGGCGTTGCAAACGCCGCCTGCAGGCCAGCGGGGCCGGTTTCAAAACGGATCCTGTCATCGGACAAAAGCCCCGACAGCGCAGCGTGCAGCTCGGACACCTCTGGATGCCGCACAACAAGCTGGCGGAGCCGCACGCCAGAGGCGTTCAACATATCACAGGGATGGGTTTCCGTCCGCCATTCGATCAACGCCGGGGCACAGTTGTCATAGGGCAGTATCCCGCTTTCCGGCACGCCCATCCGCCACCGCATCGCGCCGCGTTGCAGGTCAACCGGCACGCCGAGATCGTCCGGCAGCTGCGCAAGCGTTTGCTCCAGGTCATCGGTCCGGCAAATCCAGTTCGTCAACCGTGCGGGGCCGGAAAACCGGTCCAGATCAAACCAGCGCGGACGGGTAGGCGTGGGCGCCTCCGGATTGATGGCAATCGCCTCCAGATAGAGCCCGTCTTCCAACCCCAACAGCGCGTTATGCGTGAAAAACACATCATGCGTGCCCCCCGGTTGCAGGGCGACAGCCAGCGCCTCTTCGACATGGGCTTGCGCTGCCGCAAGAGTTTCACCCGCAACCGCGATATGATCGAAAGCGATCACGCCCGTGCTGCTGCGATCAGCTTGAGGATGTCCTGCGCAGCCTCGGGAATATTGGTGCCCGGACCAAAGATCGCCTTGACGCCGGCATCATAGAGGAACTGGTAGTCCTGCTGCGGGATCACCCCGCCGCAGATGACCAGAATGTCCTCGGCCCCTGCCTCTTTCAGCGTCGCAACCAACTGGGGTGCGAGGGTCTTGTGCCCGGCGGCCTGCGAGCTGATCCCAATCACATGGACATCGTTGTCCACTGCATCCTGGGCCGCCTCCGCCGGGGTCTGGAACAGCGGGCCGACATCGACATCAAACCCGATATCGGCAAAGGCCGTCGCGATAACCTTGGCCCCCCGATCATGCCCGTCCTGTCCCATCTTGACGACCAGCATCCGGGGGCGGCGCCCCTCGGCCTCGGCAAAATCCTCAACCGATTTCTGGATGGCCGCAAAGCCCGCGTCGCCCTCATAGGCCGCCCCGTAGACACCGGCGAGGGTTTTGACCTCGGCGCGGTGCCTGCCGAATATCTTTTCCATCGCCATGCTGATCTCTCCTACTGTGGCCCGGGCGCGGGCCGCTTCAACCGCCGCTTCGAGCAGATTTCCACCCTCTTCCGCGCGGCGGCTCACTTCGGCCAGAGCCGCGTCGCAGGCCTCGGCGTCGCGTGTGCTGCGCACGGCCTCAAGCCGCGCAATCTGGCTTTGGCGCACGGCGGCATTGTCAATATCGAGGATATCAATGGGGTCTTCTTTGTCGCGACGGTACTTATTCACCCCCACGATGACTTCGGTGCCGCGGTCGATGTTCGCCTGCCGGGTTGCCGCGGCCTCTTCGATCCGCAGCTTGGGCATGCCGGTGGCCACGGCCTTGGTCATGCCGCCCATCTCTTCAACCTCTTCGATCAGCGCCCAGGCGGCCTCTGCCAGATCGGCGGTCAGCTTTTCGACATAGTAGGAGCCCGCCAGTGGATCAACCACATTGGTCACACCGGTTTCTTCCTGCAGGATCAGCTGCGTATTGCGCGCGATGCGGCTGGAGAACTCGGTGGGCAAAGCAATCGCCTCGTCCAGCGCATTGGTGTGCAGCGACTGCGTGCCGCCCAGCACCGCACTCATCGCCTCATAGGCGGTGCGGACGACATTGTTATAGGGGTCTTGCTCCTGAAGGCTGACACCGGATGTCTGACAATGGGTCCGCAACATGGAGGATTTGGGATTCTTGGGCTCAAACTCCGCCATGATCCGCGACCAGAGCAGACGGGCGGCGCGCAGTTTCGCGGCCTCCATGAAGAAGTTCATGCCGATGGCAAAGAAAAAGCTGAGCCGGCCCGCGAATTTATCCACATCCATGCCCCGGTCGATGGCCGCGCGCACATATTCGCGCCCGTCCGCCAGGGTAAAGGCCAGCTCCTGCACCAGGTTCGCCCCCGCCTCCTGCATGTGGTAGCCGGAGATCGAGATCGAGTTGAACTTCGGCATCTCGGCCGAGGTGTATTCGATGATATCCGCAATGATCCGCATTGAGGGTTCGGGCGGATAGACATAGGTGTTGCGCACCATGAATTCCTTGAGGATGTCATTCTGTATGGTCCCGGACAGAACCGCCCGATCATGACCCTGTTCCTCGCCTGCCACGATGAAATTCGCCAGGATCGGGATCACAGCGCCGTTCATCGTCATCGAAACCGACACCTTGTCGAGCGGGATGCCGTCAAACAGGATTTTCATGTCCTCAATGCTGTCGATGGCGACCCCGGCCTTGCCCACATCGCCCTCAACACGCGGGTGGTCGCTGTCGTATCCGCGGTGCGTGGCCAGGTCGAAGGCGACCGACACACCCTGCTGACCGTTGGCCAGGGCCTGGCGGTAAAAGGCATTTGATTCCTCGGCAGTGGAGAACCCGGCGTACTGGCGGATCGTCCAGGGACGGCCTGCATACATGGTCGCCTTGACGCCGCGCGTGTAGGGTGCCTGGCCCGGTGTGGAGCCCAGATGTTCCAGCCCTTCAAGGTCTTCCTCTGTGTAGATCGGCTGGACGTCGATCCCTTCAAGCGTATGCCATGTCAGGTCTTCAACCGGCCTGCCGCGCAGTTCAGCTTCAGCCAGGTCGCGCCATATGTCTTTCTTCGAGCTCATCGAATTGTCCTTTTCTGTGTGTCACCGACGGCTGGGTTTTTCCCGCTCTGCTCTGGTGACTTTCCTCTATCAGTGTGGCCAGGCCCTCTGCGCCCGCTGTCAGCCACATCATATCATCCGCGTAGAGTTCCCGCAGCGCCGCATGCTCTTCGGTTGTAAAGGGGTTCCAGCGGCCCATCCCAAAGGGCAGCTCAGCACCGTCCACCCCCTGCCCGGCCACCGCGCGCCGCAGATCGGGGAGCTGGGGGGACCGGTTCAGGCAATATCGCTGCGCACTGCGCGGTGCGTCGATCTCTACGGCACGCGCCGCGAAAAGCTCAGGCTGTCCGCGATAGGCCTCAAAGGGATGCACTGAAATCCGCGCCTGCGGGGCCGCCGCTGCAACATCAGCGATCACGTCGCGCCATCCCCGAGGGGCCAGCGCCAGCTCTCTGAGCGCAGAACGCTCCGGCACCGGGTGTCCGCAAGAGACCCCATGGGCCAGCGCCGAACACCAGTAGAGCTCAAGACTGCGGATACTGAGCACAACCGACGTCACATGCCCCTCAAACGCGCGCATCAGCCGCGCAATCCGGGGACCTGCGTCCGCATAGAGCCTGCCCGACGACAGGTTTGAGCGAACGGTTCCCATCATATCCGCATCACTGACAACAAGCGTTTCGATCCCCTGCCGCGCCAGTTGGCTGAGGTGACGCTGCATGCGCTGCTGGCCCGCATCGGTCATGGTGCCGCCGTCGATCTGCACGTTCTGATCGACAAGGCCGTCATAGAGGCATCGGCGGGTCCGCTTGGGTCCCCAGAATCCGATCTTTCGCGCGGTCAGCGCCTCGGACTGGCTGCGCATATACGCCTGAAAGCTGGCCGTACCAGTGCGGTGTGCCCCGATATGCAAGATCACGTCCATGACGCGGGTCGCCCATTTTTCCAAAGCCGCCCCGGTCGGCAGAGATATCGGGGAATACGCGTGCATTACACCAAATCTCTTGCTGCGGATTTAATGGTAAATTTGCCGCCAATACCCATCGCAACTTGTGAAAAGTAACCTATATTACGCTCGACAGGAGAAATGATGAAACCATTGCTATCCCTTGTAATCGCGTGCTTTTTTGCAAATCCACTGGCTGCACAAGACCTTGAGGCCGCGGCCGATACAGCCTTGTTTTTTTCGATGGATGAAGTCGATTTAGAACAATTTAAATGGAAAAAGCGCCCCGTGGTGGTGTTTGCTGAATCGGATCTGGACCCCGCCTTCGTCGAACAAATGGCGCTTTTGGAGGCGCGGACGGCAGAATTGCAGGCCCGCGACGTGGTTGTCATCACTGACACCGAGCCCGGAACCCTGTCGGAACTGAGGCGCAAGCTCCGTCCGCGCGGGTTCATGTTGGTGCTGATAAACAAGGAAGGCACGGTCAACGTCCGCAAACCCTTCCCCTGGAACGTACGCGAAATCAGCCGCAGCATCGACAAGATGCCGATCCGGCAACGCGAGATTCGCGAGAACGGCACACGGGCCGGCGCAGGATAACCACAGCGCCCGCCCCTGTCAGCGATGCCCGTACGCGTTCTCATCGCTCTATTCGAACTCCATGATGATATCATCCACGGCCAGGCTGTCGCCAGCGGTGGCATTTACCTTGGTCACGGTGCCGCGACGCTCGGCGCGCAGGATGTTCTCCATCTTCATCGCCTCGATGGTGCAGAGCGCCTGTCCCTCCTGAACCTCATCGCCCACTGCAACGTCCAGCTTCACCACCAGTCCCGGCATCGGGCACAGCAGCATCTTTGACGTATCGGGCGGCAGTTTCTCGGGCATCTTGCGGGCAAGTTCCGCCTGACGCGGCGTGCGCACATGTACCTTGATGTCAGCCCCCCGGGTTCGGATGCGAAAGCCGCCCGAGATTTTGCCGACCTTCAGCACCAGCGGGGCATCCCCGACCCTCATCTCGGCCAGCTGATCGCCCGGCGTCCAGTCACCGGTGACCCTCAGATTTTCTCCCTCGCCCAGATGCACCGTAGCCCCGGACGGGTCTGCGTCGATGCTCAGATCGTAAGATGCGCCCTGCAGATGCACGTTCCACTCACGGCCTACCTTTCGCGCGTGGTTGTCCATCCGCCCCGAAACACGGGCCCGCCGGATCTCGGCCACGCGATGCATGGCGGCACAGGCCGCTGCAATCCGGCGCAGCTCTGGCTCCGGCAACACGACCCCCTCGAAACCCTCGGGATATTCCTCGGCAATGAAGGCGGTGGTCATATCGCCCGAGACGAACTTCGGATGGTCCATCACCGCCGACAGAAACGGCAGGTTATGCCCGATCCCTTCCACCTCAAAGCTGTCGAGCGCCACGCGCATCCGCTCAATCGCCTCCGCCCGCGTCGGGGCCCAGGTGCAGAGTTTGGCGATCATCGGGTCGTAATACATGCTGATCTCGCCGCCCTCATAGACCCCGGTATCATTGCGTACCGCCGTATCACCTGCCGGGGCCTCCCCCTGCCAGGTGCCCTGATCCAGGAGCGGCCCTGCCGCCACCTCCGCCGGGGGGCGGTAGCGCGTCAGGCGCCCGATCGAGGGCAGAAAGCCGCGGTAGGGATCCTCGGCATAAAGACGGTTTTCGATGGCCCAACCGGTCAGCGTCACATCATCTTGTGTGATCGTCAGTTTCTCACCATTGGCCACCCGGATCATCTGCTCGACCAGATCGACGCCGGTGATAAGCTCCGTCACCGGGTGCTCCACCTGCAAGCGGGTGTTCATCTCCAGAAAGTAGAAGTTCTTGTCGCCATCGACGATGAATTCGACCGTCCCGGCACTGGCATAGCCCACCGCTTGTGCAAGGGCCACGGCCTGCTCCCCCATGGCCTTGCGGGTGGCCTCGTCGAGGAACGGGCTCGGAGCTTCTTCGACCACCTTCTGGTTGCGGCGCTGGATCGAGCATTCACGCTCCCCCAGATAGATGCCGTTGCCGTGGCTGTCACAGAGCACCTGGATTTCGATGTGACGCGGCTGGGTGACGAATTTCTCGATAAAGATGCGATCATCGCCAAAGGAGTTCGCCGCCTCGTTCTTGGAGGATTGAAACCCCTCGCGGGCTTCATCATCGTTCCACGCGATCCGCATGCCCTTGCCACCCCCGCCCGCAGAAGCCTTGAGCATCACCGGGTAGCCGATCTCGGCCGAGATCTTGACCGCCTCCTCCGCATCCGCAATCAAGCCCATATGGCCAGGTACGGTGCTGACACCGGCCTCCTGCGCGATCTTCTTGGAGGTGATCTTGTCGCCCATCTTTTCGATGGCCCCCTTGGGCGGTCCGACAAAGGCCACACCTGCGGCCTCAAGCGCTTCGGCGAACCGGGCATTTTCCGAGAGGAACCCGTAGCCGGGGTGCACCGCCTGCGCGCCTGAGCTTTTGATCGCCTCCATCACCTTGTCGATGACGATATAGGACTGATTGGCAGGCGGCGGTCCGATGTGGACGGCTTCATCCGCCATCTGAACGTGCAGGGCCTGTTTATCAGCATCAGAATAAACCGCAACCGTGGTGATTCCCATTTTGCGGGCCGTCTTGATGACACGGCAGGCAATTTCACCACGGTTGGCAATGAGGATCTTATTGAACATGTGAGGTCTTTCCTTGGCAGGTCTGAAAATTGAGAAGCGCGCGCGCATGACGCAAAAAACCGTGCAGGCGAGGCCCGCACGGTTTGCTTTGCTGATGCTGTCTGGTGAGACGAGTGTCAGTTACACTGTGATGGATAAAGCTGACAGTAGGCCACATTACCTGCGGCGCCGACGGCCGCCCCTTTGGCAAGGCTGTTGTCGGTAACGACTGCAGCTCCTGCGCCGATTGCAGCGCCCCCCAGAGCCTGTTCGCCCAGAGTGTCACCACAGGCGGCAAGCCCGGCAAAAGCCACAAGTGCCAGTGCAGATTTCTTGAAAAGCATCGCTCAGTACCTCCGTTTTCATGTACGTCTTGGTAAAACGCGCCCGAGCCGACTTTATTCCCCTCAGACAAAGTTTTTCTGCTGAAAAAATTTTGCCCAAAAAAGACGGGCAACAAAAACGCGTTAACGCCATGTTGCCCGTCAGGGGAAGGGGTACGAATAGTGTACTCAGACGTAGTGCGGGGATATTCGCGTACGCCTGTAAGATCGACAATACCCGTTTTAGTTGAATTACGAAGCGAAAAATGCAGGAAGGGCCTTAAATCAGCCAAGCCTTGCCATTTCTGGAGGCAGTCGAGCAAAAACACGCCGATCACTCCTCGAAGGCTTCGGGGAAAGAGGCCCGCGCGACGCGCTCGTCGATGACAAGAAGCGACTCGTAGCTGGCCGGATCAAAGGGATCGGTGGCCGGGAGAACCTCGCGGCCAAAGAGCCAGGACAGGCGACCGGCATCAAGGTTACCACGCTCGAACGGCTGATCGCCAAAATGCTCCCAGAGCGCTTTGACAAAGGCCAGATCAGCCCGGCGGTCCGCAGGCTTGCGGTCCCGGAACCTTTCCCGCCGGGTCAGGGCGGTCACCCCGCGCGGATTAAAACGCCGCAGGGTAAAATGGTAATCCGTACCCGCCAGACGGCCGGGAAACCCGCGGTGTTTCAGCATGATACACCGCGATCCTGATGAGGAACGCCCCCCCGGTGCCTGCCAAGGCTGCGCGATCTGGAGGGTCTAGTTATACTTTCCGACAAAGCCGCCATCAGAAGCCCGGGGGGCCGGATCAACGACGACAAACTCCTCGGAGGTGTTCGTGCAGGCCGCGATGGCCGCCATGAACGCGACGGCTGCCAGTGATCTGAGGGGCTTTGACATGAAGGTCTCTCCTTGTTGGGTGCCAGATCGGGACCGGGCAACGCCTGAATCGATAAACCAACGGCACTCCGGCCCGCTATCGGGCCGCTTCCGGTGCTGCAGGTCAGCGTCTCATACTGCATCATGACGCCTCCCAGACACATGTGTTGTTGGTGACGCGGAACGCCTCAAAGTATTGCGTCGCATCAGGGTCAGAGGCGCCGAAAGTCACAGGGCGATCCGACAGCGACACCACAATCACATCCGCCTGCAACTCAAACTCCTTCAGATACGGCAAAGCAATGGCGGTGCAAAGATGCTGAAAATCGGCCTCAGCCTGCGCGTAGGACAGCGCCTCTCCGTCCCGCGCGATGGCGGGCGCAAGAAACCGGAAGCGTAACCACGTCTCCTCTCCCACGGTATCGACCAGAACCTCGAAAAGCTCCACCAACTGCCCGGAGGGCGCTGCAATATCCGCCAAGTGCAGGGCACTGATCGCGGAGGCTTGCACGGGAAAGGGCGCAATACGCATCAACGCCACCTTGGGCTGAGACAATCCGCGCCCGGGCGGGTAAACGGCAGATCTGCGCAGCGTGATCTCATGCGGCCGGACCTCGACGCGCCACACAATCGATTTCAACCAGAGCCCCGACAGCAAGGGCCGTCACGCCGACGGTGGTGCGCGCGGGCAGTCGGCCGGGGGCAAAGAAGCTCTTATATGTTTTGTTGAAGGCCGCGTAGTCGCGCTCAAAATCCGTCAGGAAACAGCGGCACTGCATCACGTTGCCCAGCGTCAAATCAAGCCCGTGCAGCACGGTTTTGAGATTTTCCATCACCTGACGGGTCTGCGCGGCCACGCCTTTGGCCAGCGGCGCATCCGGCGCGCCGGGCACCGTGGGCATCTGACCGGTGAGAATGATCCAGCCATCCGCCTCAACCGCATGCGAAAAGGGGGCCACAGGCTCAGGCGCCTCCGCGATGTTGTGAAACACCGTCACGCCGCGGACCCCGGTGGCATCAGGCCTTGCGCAATGCCGCGATCAGGGCAGCCTTCGTCATATCTGAACGCCCCTCGATCTCCAACTCTTGCGCGCGCTGGTAGAGCGCCTTTCTGGTCCAGTCTTCGTAAGGTGGCTGCGCGCCCCCCTTCTTTGACGGCTCCATGTCGTCGCGAGCCTGCGCGTTTGCAATGGCCGCTGCCTTTTGTTTCGATGCACCCTTCCCGCGCAGCGCCTCGTAGGTATCGCTGTTCTTGATGCTGTTGCCATGAGACTCTGACATATCGAACTCCTTTCGGAGCGAACGCACCTAGCGGCATCCAGGTTCCTTTCCGGCTCACAACGGAATATTGTCGTGCTTTTTCCACGGCAATTGTACCGATTTGTTGCGCAGCGATGCAAAAGCGCGGGCCACCCGTTTGCGGGTGCTGCGCGGCTGGATCACCTCGTCCACGAAGCCGCGCTCCGACGCGACAAAAGGGTTTGCGAACCGTTCCTCGTAATCAGCGGTGTGTTTCGCCAGCTTCTCGGGATCGCCCAGATCGGCGCGGTGGATGATCTCGGTGGCCCCTTTGGCCCCCATCACAGCCACCTCGGCAGAGGGCCAGGCATAGTTGAAATCCGCCCGCAGATGTTTCGAGGACATCACGACATAGGCCCCGCCATAGGCCTTGCGGGTGATCACCGTCACCATGGGCACCGTGGCCTCGCCAAAAGCGTAAAGCAGTTTGGCCCCGTGTTTGATCACACCGCCATATTCCTGGCTGGTGCCGGGCAGGAAACCGGGCACGTCAATCAGCGTCAGGATCGGGATTTCAAAGGCGTCGCAAAAGCGCACGAAACGTGCCGCTTTGCGTGAGCTGTCGATATCCAGACAGCCCGCCAGCACCAAGGGCTGGTTCGCGACAACACCGACGGTGCGACCTTCCAGCCGGATGAACCCGGTGATGATGTTCTTGGCGAACTCTGCCTGTATTTCGTAGAAATCACCTTCGTCGGCGAGTTTCAGGATCAGCTCTTTCATGTCATAAGGCGTGTTGGGATTGGCGGGCACCAGCGTATCCAGCGAGGGCTCGATCCGGTCGGGATCGTCAAAGAAAGGCCGCACGGGAGGCTTTTCACGGTTGTTGGCAGGCAGGAAATCCACCAGACGCCGCACTTCGGCGAGCGCTTCGACATCGTTTTCAAACGCCCCGTCCGCGACCGAGGATTTGCGCGTGTGGGTCGTGGCCCCGCCCAGCTCCTCTGCCGAGACATGCTCGTTGGTGACCGTTTTCACCACGTCGGGACCGGTGACAAACATGTAAGAGCTGTCTTTCACCATAAAGATGAAATCCGTCATCGCCGGGGAATAGACGGCCCCCCCCGCACAAGGCCCCATGATCATGCTGATCTGAGGCACAACCCCGGAAGCCGTGATATTTCGCTTGAAGACATCACCGTATCCCGCAAGCGAATCCACCCCCTCCTGAATACGCGCCCCGCCGGAATCGTTGATCCCGATGACGGGGGCACCATTCTGCACGGCCATATCCATGATCTTGCAGATCTTCTTGGCGTGGGTCTCTGATACGGACCCCCCCAAAACCGTGAAATCCTGGCTGAAAACATAGACAAGACGGCCGTTGATCGTCCCCCACCCGGTGACCACGCCGTCCCCTGCAGGCTTTTGAGCCTCCATCCCGAAGTCAGTGCACCGGTGCGTGACAAACATGTCGAACTCTTCGAAGCTGTCTTCGTCAAGCAACAGATCAACCCTTTCACGGGCGGTCAGCTTGCCGCGCCCATGCTGTGCGTCGATCCGCTTTTGCCCCCCCCCCAGACGCGCTGCTGCGCGCCGGTCTTCGAGTTGCTCCAGGATGTCTTTCATACCGAACCCCATTTTCCGATTTTTTCCGTTCTATCGGAGGTTACAGTCAAAACGAAGATCAATTGAGCAAATTTGCAAATATTATTCATCCGCATTTCTGCGAACTGCAAATCCGCAAACTCACCCCAGGCGGCACTGGCTGCCGCAAGGGTCGTGGACAAGGTCGGGAGGCTGGCCTAAACAACCGGTATGAAGCAACCGCCGGTGATCCGCTTTCTGGATCGGACGACCCCCCCGCATATCGCGACTTTGATCCTGCTGGCAGGTATGTCGGCTGTTGTGATGAACATGTTTCTGCCAAGCCTGCCCAAAATGACATCCCATTTCGACACGGAATACAAGATCATGCAGCTTTCCGTGGCGCTCTATCTGGGAGTCAGCGGGGTGTTGCAGGTTTTTATGGGCCCCATTTCGGACAAATACGGTCGCCGTCCTGTGATCCTCTTTGGATTGACTGTTTTCCTGCTGGCCACGCTGGGCTGCATCTATGCCCCCACCGCGGAAGCATTCCTCTTTTTCCGCATGTGCCAGGCTGCTGTTGCCGTTGCAATGGTGCTCAGCCGTGCGGCCGTGCGCGACATGTTCGAACAGGATCAGGCGGCCTCGATGATTGGCTATGTCACGATGGGCATGGCAATCGTGCCGATGATCAGCCCGATGTTCGGCGGCATTCTGGACGAATTGTTCGGCTGGCAGGCGAATTTCTGGGCCCTCTTCCTTCTCGGCGCCCTGACCCTTTGGCTGGCGTGGGCCGATATGGGGGAAACGGCCGTGAAAAGTGGCAAAACCCTGACACAGCAGTTTGGCGAATATCCGGAGCTTTTGACCTCGCCGCGCTTCTGGGGCTATTCGCTGGCGGCCGGATTCTGTTCGGGGGCGTTCTTTGCCTATCTGGGTGGGGGTCCGTTTGTGGGGTCCGTGGTTTTTGGACTATCGCCTTTCTGGGTCGGCATATTCTTTGGCGCCCCGGCGATCGGATATTTCTTTGGCAATATGTTCACCGGCATGCTGGCCCAGCGGGTGGGCGTGAACAGGCTGGTGCTGACAGGCTCCCTCATCAATGCCGGGGGCGTCAGCCTGTCGCTGGCCATATTTCTGGCGGGCTATGGCACACCGCTCAGCTTTTTCGGCCTGATGACATTTGTCGGGCTCGGCAATGGCCTGGTCATCCCCAATGCCACAGCCGGCTTGCTGTCGGTCAGGCCCCATCTGGCGGGGACGGCGTCCGGGCTGGGCGGGGCCATCATGATCGGTGGCGGTGCTGCTCTCAGCGCGCTGGCCGGGGCCACATTGGATGAGAGCACCGGGGCCTTTCCCCTCCTCTACATCATGCTTGCAACCGCGCTCGCTGCGGTTGTCAGCATCTTGCTGGTCCTCCGGCGCGAACGCCGTATCACGGGATCGATCTGAGGGTCTTTTTCGGGCCTGTTAGCCTCCTGTTAACCCTGTTGAGACACCTTGTGCTTTAAGGTTTGCAAAGCTACGCTTTTCCTGCCGGGCAAATTTGCAAAGTCGTCAGGGAAGGCATTTTAATGGCCACACAGAAACTATACGCAGGTGCCAAGCTGCGGGAGCTGCGCACACGCATGGGTCATACCCAAAAGGACTTTGCCGAAAAACTCGGCGTGTCGCTGCCCTACCTCAACCAGATGGAAAACAACAACAGGCCGGTGTCGACCACCGTGGTTCTCGCCCTGGCGCAGGAGTTCGGCCTGGATGTCACCGAGCTCAGCGAAGGCGACAGCGAACGGCTGGTCAGCGACATGCGCGAGGCCTTCGCAGACCCGGTCTTTGCCGAGACGCTGCCCCCTGTCGCGGATCTGCGGCTTGCGGCCTCGAACGCGCCCACCTTTGCCCATGCCTTTCTCGAACTGCACCGCAGTTACCGGCAGATGCAGGAACGTCTGGCCTCGCTTGACGAAGCGCTGGGGCGCGAAGACGCCCGCAGCACGCCAAGCCCCTGGGAAGAGGTCCGCGACTTTTTCCATTACTGCGACAATTACATCGATGCGGTGGACCGGGCCGCCGAGCATTTCGCGGACAGGCAAGGCAGCCACCGCAACATCCGCGTGGCCGCGGTCTCAACACTTGGCAACAGCGGTGTCACGGTGGAATTTGGCGCAACGGATCAGCTCAGGCACTACGACGACGAAACCAAGGTCCTGACCCTGTCGCGCCGCGCGCCCCCCGAGACGCAAACCTTCCAGCTGCTCTTGCAGGTGGCGCTGGTCAAGCAGGATGCGCTGTTGGAGGCGACCCTTGATCTGGCCCGGTTCCATACCGTTGAGGCCCGCGCCATCGCCAAGATCGGGTTGGCCAATTACTTTGCCGGGGCCGCCTTGATGCCCTATGCGGCGTTCCAGCGTGTCGCGGCGGACTGCCGCCATGATCTGGAGGTGCTTGCGGGCCATTTCGGGGCCTCAATCGAACAGGTGGCGCACCGGCTCTCGACCCTGCAGCGGCCCGGCGCAAAGGGCATTCCGTTCTTCTTCGTGCGTGTCGATCAGGCGGGCACGATCACCAAACGCCATTCGGCCACGCGGCTGCAATTTGCGCGGTTTGGCGGGGCGTGCCCCCTGTGGAACGTGCATCGCGCCTTTGAGGTGCCGGGGCAGTTCCTGCGGCAGCTGGCGGAAACGCCGGACGGGGTTCGCTACATCAGCCTGGCGCGGGACGTGACCAAACCGGCGGGCCGCTTTGGGGCGCCGCTGCGCCGGTATGCCATTGCTCTGGGATGCGAGGTGCGCCATGCACGCGACCTCGTCTATGCCGACGGGATGGATCTGACGGGCGATCATGCCTTTGAGCCGATCGGCATTTCCTGCCGCATCTGCGAGCGGACAAATTGCCATCAACGCGCGGTGCCGCCACTGGAACGCAAGCTGACCGTCGACCCGAACCGGCGCGATATACTGCCCTATTACGTGGTCTAGGTCCTACCGCCGGGCGGCCCGCCAGCCTGCCGCCTCTGCCTCGGCGGCGTTGCAAAACCACCGCTCATCCTTGTCAGGGCGGATCACCGTGCGGTTGTAGTCGCGCTGTCCCGGCGCATGATAGATATGAACCCCGGCGGCGGAGATATTGCCTTTGATCCGACAGCTGCTGTCCGGCGGGCGCAGCCCTACCGCGCGTGCCTTCCGAAACTGTGTCGGCGCCTGCACACGACTGGCGTGCAAACCCGCATCCTGCCGGGCGGCTTCCAGCTCCAACGTGTGGTAATCCAAAGAATATCTGCGGTAGGCAAACGCCGCCCCGCGGGACACCAGATAGGCGCCCACATCCTCCCCCTCGACCTCACAGCGCGCCACGGCACGCCCGTAACGGTCTGTATCGCGGGGCTGGCAGCGCGCCATCTTGCCGGCGTAGCGCTCTCTGACAATCTCGTTGACCCAGGTGCCGCAGGCCCAGGCAACGGCACGTTCCGTCACACAGGTCTGATCGGATTCCGGGGCATCGATCCCATGAAGCCGGACGCGCGTACCGCCGATATCAAAAGTGTCGCCATCGATGACCGTCACCGGCCCGCCGATCTCGGGTGGGGCGGCCTGGGCAACACCACTCAGCGCCAAAAAAACGGCAAATACGGGCACAACGACATACATATCCCTGCCATGAGATATACCTCCGCAAGGCGCAAGGAATTTCGTTAACCAAGGTTAAAAAACCATTACCGCTGCGCGTTTTCCCAATCCGGATGGGTCCAGGGCAGGTCATTCGCGCGCGGCAGCGGATCGCGCCCGAGCAGGTGGTCGGAGACTTTCTCACCGACCATGATCGAGGGCGCGTTCAGGTTGCCATTGGTGATGCGCGGAAAGACACTGCTGTCCGCGACCCGCAAGCCCTCCACGCCGATGACGCGGGCCTGCGCATCCACGACCGCCTGCCGGTCCTCGGCCCGGCCCATACGGCAGGTCCCGCAGGGGTGATAGGCGCTTTCGGCATGCTCGGCGATAAACGCGTCGAGTTCCGCGTCGGACTGGACAACCGCCCCCGGCTGTATCTCGTGCCGGACATAGGGTTTGAAGGCGTCCTGGGCAAAGATTTCGCGGGTCAGCCGGATACAGCGCCGGAAATCCTCCCAGTCGTCGGGATGCGACATGTAGTTGAAAAGGATATTCGGGGCCTCGACCGGATCGGGCGAGGCCAGGGTCACCGCGCCGCGTGATTTCGACCGCATCGGACCCACATGGGCCTGAAACCCGTGGCCTTCGGCAGCGACCTTGCCATCGTAGCGCACGGCAATCGGAAGAAAGTGGTACTGGATATCGGGGTACGGCACCCCGGCCCGCGACCGGATGAAGGCCGCGCTTTCGAACTGGTTGGAGGCCCCCATTCCCTTTTTGGTAAAGAGCCATTGCGCCCCGATCACGGCCTTGGAGAGCAGGTTCCAGTGTTTATAGAGCGTGATCGGCTGGCGCGACGCCATCTGCAGATAGAGTTCCAGATGATCCTGAAGGTTCTGACCCACGCCCGGCCTGTCAGCCAGCGGCACGATGCCGTGCTCTGCCAGATGCGCAGCAGGTCCAACACCCGACAGCATCAACAGTTTGGGCGAGTTGATCGAGGAGGCGGCCAACACCACCTCGCGGGTGGCACGGATCACCTCGAGGCCCGACCCGCGTTTGATCTCAACGCCGCAGGCGCGTTTGCCCTCGAACACAACACGCTGCGCCAGCCCCTGCACCAGCGTGCAGTTGGCGCGCTTTAAAGCGGGCCGCAGATAGGCGTTGGCCGCAGACCACCGCCGGCCCTGCCAGACCGTCTGCTCCATCGGGCCAAAGCCTTCCTGTTTTTGCCCGTTGTAGTCTTCTGTCGCCTCGTATCCGGCTTGCCTGCCGGCCTCCACGAAAGCATCAAAAAGCGGGTTGGCGCGGGGCCCCCGGCTGACATGCAAGGGCCCGTCGGTGCCGCGCCATGTCCGGTCCCCGCCATGCCCGCCGTCATGCCAGGTCTCCATGCGTTTGTAATAGGGCAGCACATCGGCATAGGCCCATCCATCGGCCCCCTGCTCGGCCCAGTGGTCGAAATCCATGGCATGGCCGCGCACGTAAACCATGCCGTTGATGCTGGAGGAGCCACCGATCACCTTGCCGCGCGGACAGGCCAGCCGCCGACCGCCCAGATGCGGTTCGGGCTGGGACTGAAAGCCCCAGTCGTAGCGCTTCATGTTCATCGGGTAGGACAAGGCCGCAGGCATCTGGATCAGCGGCCCCACATCGGTGCCGCCATGTTCGATCACAATGACGGAGGCGCCGGCTTCTGACAGCCGGTAAGCCATGGCGCACCCGGCGGAACCGGCACCCACGATAACAAAATCAGCTTGCATTTCAATGATCCTCAGGCGTTCAGATATCCGACCAACAGCGAGATAAAGGCCCCCAGATGGACAACCATAATGGCGCGATCCTTCCACATGATGCCGACGGCAAACCACAGGATGATCCCGGCGAAAAAGGCAAAGACGTTCCAGGGCACGATGTTCATTACTGTCAGACCATAGCCGACAAGCTGCACAAGCGTGGCAACCCACTTAACGATATCGACAGGCCGAAAGCCCTGCGGTTCACGGGCAATGGCGTTCATCAGAACGGGGCCTCCAGATCGCCCATGCGCACATAGACCGATTTGATCTGGCTGTAGTGCTCGATCGCCGCCTTGGAATTCTCGCGCCCCACCCCGGAGGCTTTGACCCCGCCAAAGGGCGCTTCGACAGGGGCATCGTTGTAGGTGTTGATATAGCAGGTCCCCGCCTCGAAACCTGCGGCCACCCGATGCGCGCGGGCCAGATCGCGGGTGAAGACGCCAGCGGCCAACCCGAACTCGGTGGCATTGGCGCGCGCCAGCACGTCCTGTTCGTCGTCAAAATCGAGCACGGCCATCACCGGGCCAAAGATTTCCTCCCGCGCGATGGTCATCTCGTCGGTGACATCGGCAAAGACAGTGGGCGCCAGATAGAACCCAGCGCGGTCGACACGGGTGCCCCCGCAGACCAGCCGCGCGCCTTCGTCCTGGCCTTTGGCAATATAGCTCAGCACGATCTGCATCTGGCGCTCGGACACCATGGGACCAAAGCTTGTCGCCGGATCGAGCGGGTCCCCGATGACTGCGGTGGCCAGCCGGTCCGCAAGGCGCGTCAGGAAGGCCTCCTTGATGTCCTTGTGCACAAACACCCGCGTGCCATTGGAACAGACCTGCCCCGAGGAGTAGAAATTGCCCAGGATCGCCCCGCTGACCGCGTTCTCCAGATCCGCGTCATCGAAAACGATGAGGGGTGATTTGCCTCCCAGCTCCATTGTGACGTGTTTCAGGCCTGCCGCTGCGGCGGCGTAGACCTTGCGCCCGGTCGGGACCGACCCGGTCAGCGACACCTTGTCGACGCGGGCATCCTCAAGCAGAGCCGCGCCCACATCACCAAGGCCCTGCACCACATTGTAGATCCCGGCAGGCAGGCCCGCCTCATGCAGGATTTCCGCAACCTTCAGAGCACAAAGCGGTGTGGTCTCGGACGGTTTGAAGACCATCGCATTGCCGCAGGCCAGCGCCGGTGCACCCTTCCAGCAGGCAATCTGCGTGGGGTAATTCCAGGCCCCGATGCCAACACAGACCCCCAGGGCTTCACGCCGGGTATAGACCCAATCCTCGCCCAGCTGGATATGCTCACCAGTCAGCGTGGCCGCCATCCCGCCGAAATATTCCAGCGCATCCGCCCCGCTGGTCGCATCCGCCACGGAGGTTTCCTGATAGGGTTTGCCGGTGTCATGGGTTTCCAGCACCGACAGATCGTGGTTGCGGTCCCGCATCATATCTGCGGCGCGGCGCAGAATGCGGCCCCGCTCTGTCCCGGTCATCGCAGCCCAGGCCGCCTGTGCAGCACGCGCAGATGTCAGGGCTTGCTCTATGATTGCAGGGGTCGCGGAATGCACGGTGGCAATCACCTCCCCTGTCGCGGGGTAAATCACATCAATCGGCGTGCCATCGGTATCTTCGACATAGGCACCATTTATGAAATGGCTCGCCGTTGGCTGGGTCGGGTAGGGCATCGGGGTGGGTCTCCAACAGGGTAAGACAGGGTAAGACAGGGTGCGGATTATTCGCCGCGCGGAAAGCGTTTGCGTTCTTCCAGCGTGTTGAGGTCCATGTGATTGCGCATGTATTGCTCTGACGCATCGCGCAGCGGCTGGTGGTCCCAAGGGTAGTAGCCGCCCTGCCGCAGCGCCTCGTAGACCACCCAGCGACGCGCCTGGCTTTGACGCACATCCGCGTCATAGGCGGCAAGATCCCAGCGCGCCTCGGATTTCGCGCGCAGCTGGGTCAGTGTCCCCTGATGGGCCGGGACGTCAGCCAGATTGGTCAGCTCATAGGGGTCCGCCTCCAGATCAAAGAGCTGATCGGGGTCGAGCGCACAGCGGTTGTATTTCCACTTGCCATAGCGCAGCGAGACCATCGGCGCATAGGACGCCTCAGCGGCATATTCCATCGCAACAGGCTCCGTGCGGCAGGCCCCCTGCCCCATGGGCATCAATGACTGACCCGTCGTCCAGGGCATCACCTCCTCCATCGACACACCCGCCAGCTCGCAGAGTGTCGGGCAGACATCGATGTTGGACACCGGCGCGGTCTGCAAACCCGGCGTCATCTGCGGGGCAGAGATCATCAGCGGAACGCGCGCAGCCCCCTCAAAGAAGGACATCTTGAACCACAAGCCCCGCTCGCCCAGCATGTCGCCGTGGTCCGAGACAAAGAGGATGATCGCCTCTTGTCGGATGTCGTCGAGGGTTTGCAAAATCTCCCCGATCTTGTCGTCGAGATAGCTGATGTTGGCGAAATAGGCGCGACGGGACCGGCGGATGTTCTCTTCGGTGATGTCGAAACTGCGCCAGTCGTTGGCATCGAAAATACGCTGGCTGTGCGGATCCTGATCGACATGGTCAAAGGCGGGCACCTCGGGCAGCAGGTGCTCGCAATCGGCATAGAGGTCCCAGTATTTTTTCCGCGCGACGTAAGGGTCATGCGGGTGGGTAAAGCTGACCGTCAGGCACCAGGGCCGCGCATCCGTGCCCCGCGACAGATCATAAAGCTTGCGGGTGGCATTATACGCCACATCATCATCATATTCCATCTGGTTGGAGGTTTCCGCAACCCCCGCGCCCGTCACCGACCCCATGTTGTGATACCACCAGTCGATCCGTTCACCCGGCTTGCGGTAATCCGGTGTCCAGCCGAAATCGGCGGGGTAGATGTCGGTGGTCAGGCGTTCCTCGAACCCGTGCAACTGATCCGGCCCGACGAAATGCATCTTGCCCGACAGACAGGTCTGATAGCCCGCGCGGCGCAGGTGATGCGCATAGGTCGGGATCGAGGAGCAGAACTCCGCCGCGTTATCATAGACCCCGGTGGCCGAGGGCAATTGCCCCGACATGAAGGCCGCACGCCCCGGCGCACAGAGCGGACTGGCGGTGTAGCTGTTGCGAAACCGGGTCGAACGGGCGGCCAGTTTTTTGAGGTTGGGCGCATGCAGCCACTCTGCCGGCCCATCGGGGAAGAGCGTGCCATTGAGCTGATCAACCATCAGGATGAGGATATTGGGCTGCGTCACCGGGGGATCTCCAGCAAGGTCGACAGGGTCTTTTGCGCGGTATCGCGCGCGGCCTGCGCCGTTTTGGACCGCGACAGCGCCGCGCGCAGGTAGAGCCCGTCGATCAACGCGGCGATGATCTCGGCATGGCTTTCCGGCTGGCGCGAAATCGGGCGCAGCGCGTGGATCAGATTGGACCGCAGCCGCGCCTGGTAGAGCCGCAAGAGCCGCATGGTGTCAGGGTTGGTCTGGGCAGAAGCATAAAGCGTCATCCACGCACTGATCGTCGCCGGGGCGAAGCAGGCGGGGGCAAAGCAAGCCTCGATCAAGGCCACAGCCCGGGCATGCGGCGTGGGGGCGACGCGCAGGGCGCGGCGGACCTCCCCCCCGAAATCCCGCAGGATCTGCCGCATGGCCGCCAGGAAAATCTGGTCTTTGCCGCCAAAGTAGTGATGCGCCAGGGCCGTGGACATGCCCGCGCGTTTGGCGATCTGGCCAACCGTCACATCCAGCGACCCGCGCGCCCCGATCTCGGCGATTGTCGCCTCCACCAAGGCGGTGCGGCGAATGGGCTCCATTCCGATTTTGGGCATGCGGGCTCCCCTGAAAACGATGCGCATTCCATTAGGGGATTTTTGATTGACTCGTCAATCAATAAAAACCGGCCTCAAACCTTGGTCTCATTGGCGGTCGGTGTCCAGTATCTGCGTTTCAGCACCGCCTCACGCCATGTGATGAAGGTGACCGACGCAAGGATCAGCACGCCGCCGACCACCACCCAGAAATCAACCGCCTCGCCAAACACGAAATACCCCAGCAGGACCGCCCAGATCAGTTGAGTAAAAGTGACGGGCTGGGTGACCGTCACCGGGGCTGCTGCAAAGGCCAGTGTCATGGTGTAATGACCGCCCACGGCAAAACAGGCCACAAAGAACAGCAAAACCAGATCCCGAAAACTCGGCGTCACCCAGTCGGCCAAAGCAAACGGCAACAGCACCAGGGTCACGAAGATCGAGAGCATCGCGACCACCACGGCAGGCTTGAGCTCATCCGCCATCACCTTGGCCGTCAGATAGGATCCGCCAAAGGCGATCGCGGTAAAGACCATGGCCAGATGGCCGCTGCTGATCTCCCGAAAACCGGGGCGCAGAATGATAAGCGCACCGATCAGTGCAACCCCGACAGCCACGATCCGGCGAAACGCCAGCTTTTCCCCCAGAAACAGCGCGGCTCCGATGGTCACGTAGATGGGGGCCAGGTAGTTCATCGCGGTCACATCCGCGATCGGAATGCGGGTCATGGCGTAGAACCAGCTGATGACCCCCAAGCCATGCACTACCCCGCGAAAGCCAAAGAGCCGCCACTGGCGCGGGGTCAGCCGCGCGGCCCGCAAGGCACCGATGGCGGGCAGCAGGAACACAAGCCCCAGCAGATACCTCAGAAACGCCATCTGCGCCGGTGGCAGGCCGGTCCCCATGTATTTTACCAGCGCCGTGACCGAGATAAAGCAGAGCCCCGTGACGAGCATCCAGAAGATACCCGCAACCGGGTGCGAAGGGGGTGTAGCGGCCATGGGTCATAGACACCTGCTTTGCAGGGCGCTGCAAGGGGTGCGTCGCTGATTTCAAGCTGCTGCAAGAATGTGGCAGCAGGCGCGCGCGCTGACCTTGTGCCGGTCGAAGCCGCAGGTTAGACCGGTGGTCCGATCACGAAACCTTTATCCGTATTCGTCTCATCACATAAATCTGATGAAGGATGATTGGCGTATTAGAATTTGTTGCCCATATCATGGGATAAGTGAAGAGGATGTAGCGACCATGTTGGATAGCCTGAACAGACTGGACCTGACGGTCAAAGATATCGAATTGATCGAGGCCGCCTTACATACGCAGAAAAAGATTCTGTCCGTTCAGAGCGAGGCAGGCGGCACGGGGTCGCGCCAAAAGCTCTCGGACCTCACACATCTGATGAAGCGTATCGGACGCGCGCGGCCCGCGTCAGATGACATGCCCGCCGTGACATGGTCCCAGATGGCACGGGGTTTCTTTTCCTTGGGCGGAAGCTGCTCTCAGCTTCGTTAAGCAGCGGAAACGGCCTGTCAGACATGAAAAAGCCGCCCTCGGGGCGGCTTTTGTTGTTTTCCCGAAAAACCCCGGCGGTCAGAGTTGCGACATCACCTCGTCGGAGGCCTCGAAATTCGATGTCACCCGTTGCACATCGTCGTCATCTTCCAAAGCATCAATCAGCTTCATCAGCTTTTGCATGCCATCGAAATCCATCTCCGTGGTGGTGGTCGGCTTCCAGACGAGTTTGGTGGACTCGGATTCGCCCAATGCCGCCTCAAGCGCCGTTGCAACCTCATTGAGGTCAGTATCGGCACACCAGATCACATGCCCGTCCTCAGAGCTTTCCACATCCTCGGCACCCGCTTCGATCGCGGCCATCATCACGGTGTCCGCATCTCCGACCTCTGCCGGGTAGGTGACTTCGCCCTTGCGGTCGAACATGAACCCGACGCTGCCGGTTTCCCCCAGATTGCCGCCGTTCTTGGTGAAGGTCGACCGCACGGTGGAGGCCGTCCGGTTGCGATTGTCGGTCATCGCCTCGACGATCACCGCTACCCCATTGGGCCCGTAGCCTTCGTAGCGGATTTCCTCATAGTCATCGCCCTCCCCGGCCTGGCTCTTTTTGATCGCCCGGTCGATGTTGTCCTTGGGCATCGACTGTGACTTGGCTTCTTTCACGGCCAGCCGCAGACGCGGGTTCTTTTCAGGATCGGGATCGCCCATTTTGGCCGCAACCGTGATTTCCTTGCTGAGTTTGGAAAACAGTTTCGCCCGCACGGCGTCCTGTCGCCCTTTGCGATGCTGGATATTTGCCCATTTTGAGTGGCCTGCCATTGTGACGTCCGTTGGTAAGTTCAGCTTGAGTGCATTCTATAAAACAGGTGTATCCACCGGGGCAAGGGCACAGCCGACCGCTTAAATGCCGAGCGCCAGCATTCTCCCTTTCCCCGACCGGGCGGTTGTGTCTAGATGCAGGGCAATGACGACAGAGCAGATCATCCTCTTCACGCTCTTTGGCACTGTCTTTGCTTTGCTTTTGTGGGGCCGGTTCCGCTACGATATTGTGGCTTTCTCGGCGCTCATGGTCGCGGTCGTGCTTGGCGTCGTCCCGACGCAAGATGCGTTTTCAGGTTTTGGCCACCCCGCGACACTGGTGGTGGCACTTGTGCTGGTGGTCTCGGCCGGGCTGGTGCGGTCGGGCGCCGTGTTTCTGATCACACGCACCCTGGTGGATGCCTCCCGCAGCCTTAGGGCTCACATCGCGCTGATGGGGGCCGTCGGGGGCATACTGTCGGCTTTCATGAACAACGTGGCCGCACTGGCCCTGCTGATGCCCGTCGATATGCAGACGGCACGCAAGGCCGGGCGGGCGCCCGGTCTCAGCCTGATGCCGTTGAGCTTTGCCACCATCCTGGGCGGCATGGTGACCCTGATCGGGACACCGCCCAACATCATTATTGCCGCCATCCGAGAGGACAGCCTTGGTGCCCCTTTTGCGATGTTTGACTTTGCGCCCGTCGGCGGGGCCGCAGCCCTGGCGGGACTGGCCTTTGTATCGCTCTTTGGCTGGCGTCTGATCCCGCAACGCGGCGGTGACACGACCCAAAGCAATGATGTCTCGGCCTATATCGCCGAACTGACGATCCCCCCGGACAACAAGCAGATCGGCAAGCGGTTGGCGGAGCTGACCGAGGCCGCCGACAAGGCGGATGTTGCCATCCTCGGGCTCATTCGCGACGGCAAGCGCCGCTACGGCCAGGCCCGCAATTCGGTCCTGCAGGCAGATGACACGCTGGTTCTGGAAGCCACGCCCGAGGCGCTCGACGAGTTTCGCTCCAGCCTTGATCTCGCGGTTGCCGATTCCAAACGCGAAGAAGCACTGAACGCCGCGGGTGATGGGGTCGAAATCATCGAGGTCGTGGTGCCCGAAGACGCGCGGATCACCGGCAAGACCGCCCAGAGCATCGGCCTCGCCTGGCGGCAGCGCACGGTGCTGCTGGGGATTTCGCGGCGCGGCACACGTCTCATCAAACACCTGCGCCAGACCCCGATTGAAACTGGCGATATCCTGTTACTGCTGGTCCCGCGGGACACCGGTAACGATGTGGCGGACTGGCTGGGGTGTCTGCCTCTGGCAGATCGCGGACTGGCCGTCACAACCAACAGAAAGGTCTGGCTGGCCATCGGTCTTTTCGCGGCGGCAGTGATGGCCGCCAGCGTCGGGTTGCTCTATCTGCCGATTGCCTTGGGACTGGTCGTGGTGGCCTATGTGCTGGCCCAGATCGTGCCTCTGAATGAGCTTTACGACCATATCAACTGGCCGGTTGTTGTGTTGCTCGGCTCCATGATCCCGCTTGGGGCCGCCCTTGAGGCCTCCGGCGGAACGGAGTTGATTGCCGGTGCCCTGCTGTCCTGGACCGGCACGTTGCCGGCCTGGGCTGTTCTGACCGTGCTGATGATCGTGACCATGACGCTGTCGGATGTGCTCAACAACACGGCAACCACGATTGTCGCGGCCCCTGTCGGCATTCAAATGGCGCAGAGCATGCAGGTCTCTCCCGATCCCTTCTTGATGGCGGTGGCCGTTGCCGCCTCTAGCGCCTTTCTCACGCCGATTGGACACAAGAACAACACCTTGATCCTCGGTCCGGGCGGGTATGGGTTCGGAGATTACTGGCGCATGGGACTGCCGCTGGAGATCATCGTGGTTGCGGTATCCATACCGGCCATTCTGACCTTCTGGCCTCTTTAGATTTCAGGCCCAGCAGCAGTATGCGGTTTCCGGCTGATGCGCTCAGCGTCCGTAGACCGAGGCGTAGGCCACTTCGTAGGCGTCTTCGGGGAACAGGCCCAGATCGATCGCCGTGTTGCGCGGCATGTAGCGCAGCTCCAGATAGGTGCGGTTGAATTCCGCACGCTTGCGTGCAGCGCTTTTGAGGTCTTCGATTATGCGTGTCATGATATCATCCTTTCACGGGGACACGGGTTACTGATAGCGCAAACATGGAGGCGAACGCACTGAACGACAACGTACAATACCGACTGCCAGCGTTGCAAATCCTGCATGGCGTAGAATTTGCACGGAAGGTCAATTTTTAAAGGCTTTGCAACGTTTCTTTAAGAGGTCGTCCGCTATGTCTTATGCTTGCATTAGCGCGGGTCCCGACCATGTATTCATATTCCAGACGTGAAACGCATTATTCTCGCAAACAAGCATCCGAGGTCACGGCCGCCTATGAGGATGCCGGTCTCTTCAAGACGGCCATTTGCGACCTGATGATCGAGCTCATTCCGCTCATGCGGCATAATGATCGGCAGGATCTGATCGTACGCGGCTTTGTGGATCGAAAGACCGAGGTCGACATCTTCTTTGCCGGCCGTCGCGCCGCGGAGGTTGGCCCGCTTGAAGCTCAGTTGAAGGCGCTGATGACGCGCGCACGAAAGCTTGCCTCCGAAGCAGGTGCGCGCCCACCACAGGTGGAGAAAATCCGGCTGCCGGTCCGCGTCGAAGGGGCCTGGCGGCGCAGCTTGAAACGAGATGACAGCGGATGGGAAACCGGAACGTATCATTTTGTTGTCGCCCGGTGGTCCTTGCTGGACAAGGCCGGCAACACCGTCTCGTTCGGCGAATCGCCAGCGATCTGACGCCAGAGACCCCCAAAGCCTTCCGTGAAAGAAGCGATCAGAGCGGCCAGATCAACGGAATGATGGTCGACACAATGACCGCCATGCTCAGGTTGAGCGGCAGTCCGACGCGGGTGAAATCGGTGAAACGATAGCCCCCTGGCCCATAAACCAGGGTATTTGTCTGGTAGCCGATGGGGGTGGCAAAGGCACAGGAGGCCGCAATCATCACCGCAATCACCAAGGGACGCGGATCCAGCCCCAGAGCCGTGCCCAGCCCGATGGCCAGCGGCGTCATGATGACAGCCACGGCGTTGTTGGACACGATCTCGGTAAAGGTCGATGTCAGGACAAAGACCACCAGAACGACCAAGGCAGGCGGCAAGTTCAGCAAGGCAGGCGCGACACCTTCAACCACCAGCGCGATGGCACCAGAGTTCTGCAGCGCCACACCCACCGCCAGCATTGAGATAATCAGCGCCAGCAACCTGCCATCGACAAAGGAAAACGCCTCATCCGCGTCAATGCAGCCGGTCACCAGCACCAGCGCCACAGCCACCACCGCCAAAAGCAGAATAGGCGCGACGTTAAAGGCCGCCAGTGCCACGATCCCCACTAGCGCCGCAATGGCGATGGGCGCATGGCTGCGCCTGTACGCCCGCTCCGACGGGTGCGAGACATCCACCATGTCCATGTCGCTGGCAAGGCGCTGGATATCCTCCGGGGTGCCCTCCAACAACAAGGTATCGCCGACTTTTACAACCAGCTCGTCAAGTTGGCGCCCGATATTCTGGTTTCGACGATGCACCGCCAGCGGATAAACCCCGTAGCGCCGCCGAAGACGCATCGCCCCCAGCGACCGTCCCACCATGCGGCAACCGGGCGTGATCAGAACCTCGACAGTGGTGGTTTCCACCGCTGAAACCTGATCGACGCGTTTGAGTTCCTTGGTGGCCTGAAGGCTCAGCAGTTCGGTCATCTGGGTCCGCAAAACCACCCGGTCGCCGACCTGCAAGGCCACCCCTGCCAGATTGCGCCGCAACGAACTGTCGCCCCGGATCACATCGATCAGCCGGACGCCCTCGCGCTTGAAAAGCTGTACCCCCAGCACGTCCCGGCCGATCAGGTTGGAGTCCGGTGGGATCACCGCTTCGGTAAAGAACTTCATCTTGGAGCGGTCAGAAAGCATATTCGCCATGCTGTCGCGATCCGGCAAAAGCCGCGGCGCAATGACGGCAAGGTAAAACAGTCCCCAAAGACAGACCACGAGACCAATGGGCATGATCTCAAAGATGGTGAAGGGTGCCAGCCCTTCGGCGCGCGCCACCCCATCGACCAGCAGGTTGGTCGATGTCCCCAGCAGGGTAAGGGAGCCGCCCATGATTGCCGCATAGCTCAGCGGGATCAGCAGTTTGGAGGCCTTCACGCCGAGGGTCTGGCTGAGCTGCACGACCACCGGGATCATGACCACGACCACCGGCGTGTTGTTCATGATCGCAGAGGCCCCCATCACCGACAGAATGACACCGACCACAGCGGCGCGGGGCCGTGTTTTGGCCTGCCTTTCGGCCATGCGCGTCAGAACGTCCAGCGCGCCCGTCCGCACCAGGGCGCCCATGACGATGAACATGGCCGCAATCGTCCAGGGGGCCGGGTTGCTCAGCACCGCCAGCGCGTTGTCATAGGGCAACACGCCCATCACCAGCATCAGCGCTGCCCCGGTGAGGGCGACCACCTCTGTCGGATAGGTTTCGCGCACAAAAAGGATGAACATCACCCCGACAACGACAAGCGTCAACAGAGGAGCGGCAAGGGGCGGAAGCGCAAAGAGTGAAATCACAACAGCATGACCTGTCCACATGAAGGGCTGAAGCTGAGTTTCGCTGATCGGTCAGGAAGGTACAAGCACAGCCTTTGGACGCGGCTGCACCAGATACATTCCGACAAACATGAGGGCGAGGGCTGCCCAAACCGCAGGCGGATAGGCTTCATCCAGAATGAGTTTCGCCCATAAAATGCCAAAGCCCGTGACCAGATAGCTGACCTGCACGGTAAACACCGGTCCTGCCCGGCCCACCAGCCAGACATAGCCTGCGTAGACCAGCGTGTGGGCCACCGCCGCCATCATCAGCGCCTGCCCCGGAGGACCGGTCAGGTCTTGGGGTGGAATGAACTGGCCTGAGGCGAGGGTCACGGGCAGAATGGCAATCGCCCCCAACACCGAGGCGCCAAAGAGCACCTGAATGGCATCAAGCCCCGCCGTGCCCCATTTGGCGACCACATTGCCCTCCAACGCGTAGCAAACCCCTGCAACAAGCGCGACCAGCACCCAGAAGGTGGGCGCGTTCATCGCCGACGTGGCACCCGGCATCACAATGACCAGAACCCCAAGCAATCCGACGCCCAAACCCGCCAACCTGCGCCCTGAAAAACGATCCAGTCTCAGGACAAGCGCCACCGGGAAGGCAAACATCGGGATCATCGAGAGCAGGATCGCCAAGATGCCGGCGGGCACATGGATCGCTGCCTGAAAGGAGGCAGTATTTGGTATCAGGGTTCCGATCAGTGCAATGACCGCAAAGACCCGCAGCGTAAATCGATTGACCGGCAGCCCCTTGCCGCGCAACGCAGACAGCCCCGCCATGAGGACAGAGCCGATCACCAGCTGCCAGAAAATCAGCCCGAAATGGCCAAATCCGGTGGAGACGGCAATCTTGGTCAAAGGCACGGTGACCCCCCACCCTGCCCCCAACAAGGTAAGCACCAAGGTGAAAAAGAGGACCTCTCGCCGGGTCACGGGGCCGCCGTTTGCAAAAGCCCTCCGTCCCGCACCATCGCGATGCGGACCGTCTTGCCGGTGCGGTCGTCCGTCTCGACATAGACGCCGGACAGGGTGGCTTCGCCGGTTGCGGGGGTGAACCGCTCTTTCGGCATGCCGGTGATAAAGCGTCTGAGCGGCTCGTCCTTCTGCATACCGATGACCGAGTGATAGTCGCCGCACATGCCCGCATCGGTCAGATAGCCGGTGCCCTTGGGCAAGACCATCGCATCGGCGGTGGGGACATGGGTATGCGTGCCCACGACAAGGCTGGCGCGCCCGTCGCAGTAATGCCCGAGGGCCATCTTTTCGGAGGTAGCCTCGCAATGCACATCCACCAGAACAGCAGCGGCCTGACCGCCCAGCGGATGAGTCTTGAGCACCGGCTCAATCGCGGAGAACGGATCATCGAAGGGCCGTTTCATGAACACCTGCCCCAGCACTTGTGTCACAAGCACCTTGCGGCCGTTCCGGGCCGCAAAGAGCCGCGCGCCCTTGCCCGGTGCCGCCTTGGAGAAATTCAGAGGCCGGATCACGCGCGGTTCCTGTTCGATGAACTGCAGCATATCTTTCTGGTCAAAGGCATGATCGCCAAGCGTGATGCAATCGGCCCCGGCGTCCAGCAGTGTCTTGGCATGCGCACCGGAAAGCCCCATGCCGGAGGTTGCATTTTCCCCATTTATGACAATGAAATCGAGCCGCCATTCGGTGCGAAGCCGAGGCAGGTTTTCGCAAATCGCGCGCCGCCCGGCCCGGCCCATCACATCGCCCAGAAACATAATCTTCATGCAAGATGGGTAGGGCTACGCGCCCATCAGGGCAAGAGGCCGCCGGAATTTATTCCTCCCGATCAGCCCCGCATCCCGGTGCGGTTCCAGGCGCGAGCCGTTTTGGCCCGGATGGGCTCTCACGTCAGCTCAGGCGCGTTGCGGGCGCAGATCGAGGACATGTGCCTCGGTCACGATCAGATCAAGCGGCTGGTCGGTCGGCTCCAGCGGGAGGGTTTCGGCCTCCTGGGCGGCATAGGCAAACCCGATGGCGAGCGTTGCCTGCCGGGCTCGCAGCCCCTCCAGCGTTCTGTCATAAAACCCGCCACCATATCCAAGCCGCCCGCCTTGTGCGTCGAAAGCCACCAGCGGGACGATCACGATCTCGGGATCGAAGAAATCCGGTTCCGCCGGGATCATCGCGCCGAAGGCCCCTGGCACCATCTGCATCTCAGGCTCCCATCGGGCAAAGCGCAAGGGCTGCCCCGCGTCCTCGATCACCGGCACGCCGACCGGGCCGTGCGCGCTCGCTTCTGCCATGGCGGGCAGCGGATCAATCTCTGTCCGGATCGGCATGTAGCCCGACAGAGGCACCCCGCGATAGCCTGCCAGCAAGCTCGACAGCATCCCCGCCGCGACCCCGCGATCCACTGCATGCGCGGTCTCGCGTCGGGCAAAACCGGCCTTGCGCGCGGCAGCTTTCGCCACTGCGAAGTTCTCGCTCACAAAAGCACCATGGCCGCCAGCCCCAGAAAGGCGAAAAAGCCGACAACATCTGTCACCGTGGTCACAAACGCCCCGGAGGCGAGCGCGGGGTCGATGCCGATGCGCTCCAAAATGACCGGGATCACCGTGCCCGCAAGCCCGGCCACCACCAGATTGATGATCATGGCCGCCGCGATCACATAGCCCAGCGCCGGCAAACCGAACCAGACGACCCCCACGATGCCCATGACAACCGCAAAAATCAGCCCGTTGATCAACCCCACGAGCACTTCGCGCCGGATCACTCGCCAGACATTCGCGCCGGTCAGGTCTTTGGTGGCAATGGCCCGCACGGCCACGGTCAGCGATTGCGTCCCGGCGTTGCCCCCCATGGAGGCCACGATGGGCATCAGCACCGCAAGGGCCACGATCTGCGCCAGAGCGGCTTCGAACTGGGCGATGACCAGCGAGGCGGCAATGGCGGTGACCAGATTGACTGCCAGCCAGGGCAAACGCTGTTTCGTGGTGTCAATCACCCGGTCCGACAGGGACCCCTCGCCCACACCGGCCAGGCGCAGAATGTCCTCTTCGTGCTCTTCATCCAGCACCGCCATGGCATCGTCAATGGTGATGACGCCGATGAGCCGCCCGTCCTCATTCACGACAGGTGCCGAGATCAGGTGGTACTGGTTAAAGGCATAAGCCACGTCGGATTCGTCTTGCGTAGCGGGAATGATCTGAAAGGTTTCCTCCAGCAGATCGGCCAAGGGTGTCTCGCGCCGAGACCGCATCAGCTTGCCCAGCGTGACATTGCCTACCGGATGCAGGCGCGGGTCGACGATCACGATATGATAAAACTGGTCCGGCAGTTCCGCTTCGGGGGTCGCGCGCAGCCGGTCGATGGCCTCGCCCACGGTCCAGTGCTCGGGGGCCATGACGACTTCACGCTGCATCAGGCGCCCGGCGGAATATTCCGGGTACCCCAGGGCCTGCTGCACGGCAGCGCGGTCCACGTCTTCGAGCGCGTCGAGAATGACCTCCTGCTGGTCGTCCTGCAGGTCCTCGACCAGATCGACCACATCGTCGCTGTCCATATCCCGCACAGCCTGCGTCAGCACCTGCGGCTCCAGAACCGCGATGACCTCCTCACGGAGGCCCTCGTCAAGCTCGGTCAGGATTTCGCCGTCGAATTCGCGGTCGTAAAGGCGGATCAGGCGGGAGCGGTCAAAGGCGTTGATCTGTTCCAGCAGATCGGCGATATCCGCCGCGTGCAGCGGCTCCATCAGCTCGGTGAGCTTGGCCTGATCCTCGATGTCCACGGCATAAAGGATCGCTGCAACGGCCTTGGGGCCCAGCACGTAAGCGTCGTCTTCGACGTCGCCCTGTGGTTGCTCAGTTTGATCAGACATCCGTGCTCTCCTGATGCGTGATCGGACCATAGGCGGCGCATGATGGGGATACAATGGCGCGGCAGATCAGCATTGTCCTAAGATGCCACAGCACTTAAGAATTTTTCATGAACACAAAACATCTCCTGCTGGGGCAAACCTTTGAAGTCACGGGTGACCCGTTCACCGCCCCCTGGAAAGACACGGTGCGGGTCAACAGCGCCGGCGCGGTCCTGCTGGTCGGAGGGCACATCGCAGCGGTGGGACAGGCCGAAACCCTGCGCGCCGCACATCCCGACGCCGAGGTCGCAGACTACGGCCAGCACATGATCTGCCCCGGTTTCATCGATGCCCATGTCCACTACCCGCAGACCGCGATTATCGCCAGCTGGGGCAAGCAGCTGATCGACTGGCTGAACACCTATACATTTCCCGAAGAGATGCGGTTTGGCGACCCCGACTACGCGCGCGCCATCGCGGATCGCTACCTGGAGCTGACGCTGGCGCAGGGCACGACGACCGTCTGCTCCTTCACGACGATCCACCCTGCCAGCGTTGACGCGTTCTTTGCCGCGGCCGCCGCCCGCGGACTGCGCACCGTTGCGGGCAAGACCTGCATGGACCGCAACGCCCCTGAGGGACTGCGCGATACCGCGCAAACGGCCTATGATGACAGCAAAGCACTGCTGAATCGCTGGCAGGGCCGGGAACGGGCAAGCTACGCGATTACGCCAAGGTTCTCGCCCACCTCCACGCCAGAGCAGCTGGCCGCCCTCGGAGCCCTCTGGGCCGAGCATCCCGACTGCCTGATGCAGACCCATCTGAGCGAGCAGGTGCCCGAGATCGCCTGGATGCGCAGCCTCTATCCGCAGGCGCGCGATTACCTCGAGACCTATGAGGCGCATGGGCTGCTGGGTCCGCGTGCGATCTATGGCCATGCCATCCATCTTGAGCCGCGCGAGATCGACCGCATCACCGACTGCGGTGCCGCCCTGGCACATTGCCCGACATCCAACAGTTTTATCGGCTCTGGCCTGATGGATGTGGCGGGGCTCGCCGCGCGGGGCATCCCGCTGGGTCTTGCCAGCGATACCGGCGGCGGGTCGTCGTTTTCGATGCTCCGGACAATGGCCGCGGCCTATGAGATTGCGCAGCTTCGCGGTACGGCGCTGCATCCTGCGCAGCTGATGTATCTGGCCACCGCAGGTGCCGCCCGCAGCCTTTACCTGCACGACCGGATCGGCAGGCTCGCCCCGGGGATCGAGGCTGACCTCACTATCCTTGATCTGGCCTCAACGCCTGCGATTGCGCAGCGTAGTGCCGAAGCGAAGGATATCTGGGAAGCGCTCTTTCCGACCCTCATGATGGGGGATGATCGCGCAATTGCAGACGTCTGGATCGGTGGGGAAAGACGGCCCAAGACCGCCTAACCAGGCGCCAAGCCGTCGATCCAGCCCGTCTCACCCTCAGCAGCCCGGTGCGCCCAAGACCATCACCCAAGTGTGTCCCTCCGCCTCTATCAGGGCAAATTCCGTCACCTCCGGGGAGAGCAGATTTGCGCGGTGCCCCGGCGAAGCCTCCCAGGCAGCCATCACCTCGGCCAGGGTACGCTGGCCTTTGGCGATATTCTCAGCCACAGCGCACCAGCCGTAGCCCGTGCGGCTGACGCGGTCTGCCAGATCCGACCCGTCACTGCCGGTGTGCGAAAAGCGCCCGCTCTCGGCCATATCGGCTGCGTGGGCCTGGGCTGCACGCTCCAACACGGAGGAGTAGCCTAATGCGGGCAGGCCTTGCGCCAGACGGAGCTCATTGATCGCGCCGGTCGCCTGCGGATTGGCCCCGGCGCCACTTGCCATGACCGCAAACACGGTTGCCAGATGCATCTTACGTTTCATGTTGCCTCCCTAAGGTTGCGGGCCATCTGGTTCTGGCGCGCCACGAGGGCCGGCAGATCAAGGGTTTGAAGCTGCCCATCACGCACGATCTCGCGCCCCTCGACAATCAGATCCCGTACGGTGGTGGGCCCGGACAGCAACAGCGCCGCGGGATCCCAACTGCCCGCCGCCTCGATACCGGAGACATCCCAGATCGCGATATCGGCGCGCATGCCCGGCGCGATGCGCCCGCATTCCGACCGCCCCAGCACATCGGCCCCGCCGCGGGTCGCGATCTCAAGGGCTTCGCGGGCGCTCATCGCATCCGCGCCATTTGCCACGCGTTGCAGCAGCATCGCCTGACGCGCCTCGGCCACGAGATTGCCCGCATCGTTGCTGGCTGACCCATCCACCCCGAGCCCGACCGGAACACCCGCGTCGCGCAGGGCGCGGACCGGTGCGATGCCACTGCCCAACCGACAGTTCGAGCAGGGGCAATGCGCCACCCCGGTGCCGGTCCGGGCAAAAAGCGCGATCTCTGCGGCATCAAGCTTGACACAATGGGCGTGCCAGACATCTGGCCCGACCCAGCCCAGACTTTCCGCGTACTCGCCGGGACGGCAGCCAAAGACCTCCTGCGAATAGGCGATGTCTTCTTCGTTTTCGGCAAGGTGGGTGTGCATCATCACCCCCTTGTCGCGCGCGAGCTGCGCTGCATCGCGCATCAGCTCACGGCTGACCGAGAAGGGCGAACAGGGGGCCACCCCGACCCGGCACATTGATCCGGGATCAGGGTCGTGAAAGGCGTCGATCACCCGGATGCAATCATCCAGAATATCCGCTTCGTGCTCGACCAGCGCATCGGGGGGCAAACCGCCTTGCGAGACACCGATGCTCATCGCCCCCCGCGTGGGCTGGAACCGCAACCCAACCTCTGCCGCCGCATGGATCGTATCCTCCAGCCGGCACCCCTGAGGATAGAGATAGAGGTGATCGCTGCTGAGCGTACACCCGGAAAGCGCCAGTTCCGCCAACCCCACCTGCGCAGAGGTAAACATATGCTCGGGTGTAAAGCGGGCCCAGATCGGGTAGAGCGTCTGCAACCAGCCAAAGAGCAGCGCATCCTGCCCGCCGGGGACCGCACGTGTGAGCGACTGGTACAGGTGATGGTGCGTGTTCACCAGACCCGGCGTCACCACACAGCCAGCCGCATCGATGCCCGGCAGATCCCCGGCGATGCCCTTGCCAACCGCCGCGACCGCGCCTGCGTCGATGATGACATCCGCGTCCAAAAGCTCGCGGCGCGCCTCATCCATGGTGATAAGATATGCCGCCTGTCGTATGGCCCAGCGGCTCACGCCATCATCTCTTGCAAAATCCCAACCGCCTGTGCATGGATCTGCGGGTTCGCCGCCGCGACGGCACGCCCGCCTTTGTGGGCGGGTGCCCCCTCCCAGTTGGTGACGATGCCACCAGCAGCCTCGATCAGGGCAATCGGGGCCTGAATATCATAGGATTGCAGACCTGCTTCGATCACCAGATCAATCTGGCCCGCAGCCAAAAGCGCATAGGCATAGCAATCCATCCCGTAGCGCGTCAGCTTTGCCTGCCCGGCGACCTTGTGAAAGGCGTCATGCTCGCGCGCAGAGCCCACTTCGGGAAAGGTGGTAAAAACCGTCGCTTCCGAAAGCGGGCGCGGCGGGCGGGTGGTGATCTTCTGGTCGCCCTGCGGGCCGACCATATGCGCGCGGTCCATCGCCCCGATAAAACGCTCACCAATGTAGGGTTGATCGATCAGACCGTAGCACGGCCCGGTCTGGTCCTCGACCGCGATCAGCACCCCCCAGGTGGGCGTGCCGCTTATAAAGCCACGCGTCCCGTCGATCGGGTCCAGCACCCAGGTGAGACCGCTGCTGCCGGATTTGTGCCCGTATTCCTCGCCCAATATCGCATCCTCTGCGCGATGCTCGGCGAGGATCGCACGCATGGCGCGTTCTGCCGCCCGGTCCGCTTCGGTCACCGGGTCAAACCCGTTGGCGTCCTTGTTATCTTCCACCAAGGTAGTGGTACGAAAAAGCGGCAATATGACCCTGCGCGCCGCATCCGCCATCAGATTGGCAACCGTATCGATCACCTCAACATCAAAAGATCGCTGTTTCATGGGTCAGGACGTGCCAGTTTGCGCCGCCCCTCGCAAGAGGCAGCAGCACTGGTGGCATTTCTTTTTCAAGGCACCTTATCAGGCGACGTCGCTGAGGACCCGCGCCAGTTCAAACAAACGACGGCGCTGATTTTCCGGGATCGCGTAGTAAGAGCGTACCAGATCCATCGCCTCTTTGTCGCCCATCATATCGACCGGGATAGAGCCTGTTTCAGCTTCTTCGCCTTTTTCAACATCTTCCCGCAGACCTTCAAAGAAAAATGCCACATCGACGTCAAGTGCGTCCGCAATGTCCCAAAGACGCGACGCGCTGACCCGGTTCGCCCCGGTCTCGTACTTCTGGATTTGCTGAAACTTTATGCCCACGCTTTCAGCGAGCTTCTGTTGTGTCATCCCAACCAGCCACCGCCGTTGCCGGATGCGCTTACCTACGTGGACGTCAACTAAATGTGCCATTCTACATTCCTTACTCTTACCCGTGCTTACCACAAGGCATCCCCCACGTACTGCCGACCAAAAAAGCGTACATTTCGTGATGCTAAAAACTTGTTACACCAAGAAACAATACGAAAAATGCCGTTTCAATCAATACCAATCACTGCACGAGTGCGTGTGCTGGAGAGCACATAAAACAATTTAGACGTGTTTTTTTAGAACCTTCAGAGGCTTAATCCGTCAAGATTCTCGATCTGGAATTTCGTTAAAATTTTATTATTTCGCGAAAAACAAGACAGTTAAGCCACACTTTTTGGTTGTAACGACGAAAAGCAGAGACCGTTATGGGATTCTCGCAATACGGGAAACCAGGCCTGACTCTGACCTGCTTTACGTAAGGGAATACCTACGTCATTGCCTCAGAAAACGCATAGAGCATCAGCGTAAACCCGCCGATGCCAAGGCGCCGTTGCGGCAAGATGCCGCCATGATGCACCCTTTTGAGGCCCGGAAAGCCCGCCTAACCCGCCTTGAGCCGTGCGTGATCAATGCCCCCAAAGGCGCGGCGCAAGAAATCTGCCAAGGTGTCGTGAACAAGCCCCTTGCCAGACTGCGCGCCATAAAGGTTGATCTGCTGCATCGGCAGCTCCGGCAAGGCACCACCATGATCAATGCGCTCCAGATGCGGCGGCTCGGTGCCTTCGATCATGGTGTGAACGGCAAGATCGGCACTGACGGTTGCTTCGATGGTGCGGTCGCTTTCGGTCTCCACGATCACATCCCATGCAATCCCTGCCGCATCCAGCGCTTCGACGACGCGTGGCCGAAAGGTGCACAGTCGCCCGAACGCAAGCCTGAGCGGCGTTTGCCGCCAGGCCGCCCCCCCCGGCGCGCCGACCCACCGCAACGGTTTGCGGCAGAGCGTTTCGGCACCGGGGTCCAACGACGTTTCCGTGGTCAGGATCAAATCGCAGGCCCCGCGGCCAAACTGCTCTTTCAGACCGCGGGTATAGGACGACACCAATTGGACTTTGACGCGGGGAAACGCCGTATGAAACTGCTTCAGTACCTGCGGGATCGCGGGATAGACGATGTCATGCGGCACACCGAGGACAATCTCGCCTTCATAGGCCTGATCTGTCAGCCGCTCCACCACCTCGTCATTCAGCGCCACCATCCGCCGGGCGTAGACCAGCAATTGCTCTCCTGACGCGGTCAGCGCGATTGTGCGCCCGGACCGATCCAGCAGATCAACGCCCAACAGCTCTTCAAGCCGTTTGAGCTGCATGGAAACGGCAGATTGCGTGAGGTGCAGAAACCCCGCTGCGCGGGTCACCCCGCCGGAATCGGCAACAGCAACAAAAGAGCGCAGGGTTGTCACGTCAAGGTTTCTCATATCATAAATCCTGATGCTTCATTTCACAAACATTCGTTTTCAATATCATACACGCAGTGCAATATACATCAAGTAGATTGATGGATTACCAAAAAAACATCACGAATGGTGAAAAGGAAAACGAAATGACACTCATAGACACCCTCGGCCTGCGACGTCCCCGCTCCCTGTCGGTCAAGAAACCGTCCCTCATGGCGCGACTGGCCCTTTGGCGGTCTCGTCGGACGCTGGCGCATCTGGACGCCCGTGCGCTCAAGGATGTGGGCATAAGCCCTGATGCCGCACGACGTGAAGCGCAACTGGGTTTATGGGATGTGCCACCGAGCTGGACACAGCGCTGAAAAAGGCAGTTCGGCCCAATGTGACAAACTGTTAACCAAGAAGGCCCGTTTTCGCGCAAATCGCTAAATTCCCGAGCGAAAAGCCTTGAAATAAACACAAGAGAGCACGATATTCTTACGCGAGAGCGCGCAGAACGGCTGACGCGCCACCTATTTGAATTTGGAGGTCTTAATAAATGGCTGACGTGAATACAATCCGGACCGCAGCCGGATCCCGCGCCGCCCAAATCGACGAGGGTCTGCGCGCCCACATGAACAAAGTCTACGCGACGATGTCCGTAGGCATGCTGCTCACCTTCGCGGTTGCCTGGGCTGTTGGCACGGCGCCGCAATTGATGGCGGTGTTCCGTGACCCAGTTACCTTGTCCCCGAATATCCTCGGCTGGATCGTGATGTTTGCGCCTCTGGCGATGGTATTTGCCTTTGGCGCGGCGATTAACAAGCTGTCTGCAGCGGGTGCGCAGTTGTTCTTCTACGCCTTCGCAGGTGTGATGGGTCTGTCGATCTCTTGGATTTTTGTCGCCTTTACCGGCATGTCGATCGCACAGATTTTCCTGATCACATCCATCGCCTTTGCGGGTCTGTCGCTCTGGGGGTACACCACCAAGAAAGACATATCAGGCTGGGGTAGCTTCCTCATCATGGGTGTGATCGGCCTTGTGGTTGCGTCCATCGTAAACATTTTCCTGGGCTCCCCAGCGATCATGTTCGCGATTTCCGCCCTGGGTGTGCTGATCTTTGCAGGCCTGACGGCCTATGACACGCAGAACATCAAGAACACCTATCTGGCCCACGCCCATCACGGCGACCAGGAGTGGATGCAGAAGTCCGGTATCATGGGCGCATTGAGCCTTTACCTGAACTTCATCAACATGTTCATGATGTTGCTGTCGCTGTTCGGAAATCGCGAATAACCGATCTCTGATATCGAAACGAAAGCCGGTCCCTCCGAGGGGCCGGCTTTTTTAATGAGATGGCCTGCCTTAAGAGGTTTCTGACACGTTCCGCATGAACCCGGCCACCTCTGCGCGGGATGTCAAATGATGCACATCGAGATGCGGATGCCCGGCGATCAGGTTTTGAAACCGCACCCGGTGGGTCTGGCGAGTGTTCCAGATCCAGCGGTAAAAAGGCCAGGTTTCGCCGTGAATACCTTCGGTACAGCCAACCGCCATATCGGGCCGCTCTTGACCGTAATACCGCAGCAAGCGCCACGTCACGCGCCACAAACGCAAACCGACCGGCAGATCCAGCCAAACCAGCGTATCCGCCCGCGCGGCCCGATGTTCAACGGTGGAGCTGAAATTTCCCTCGAATATCCACGCCGCCCCGCGCTCCACCGCATGTGCCATTTCAATGCGCTCAGATCGCGGGCGTGACACCCATCCCGGCAGCCATTGGATTTGATCCATATGGCGCACGGGCAGTCCGGTCTGCTGCCCCAAAAAACGCGCGAGCGTGCTCTTTCCCGATCCTGAGCCCCCCACTATCATGACGCGCTGCATGATGCCTCCAAAAACGCAAAAGGCCGCGCACATGGCACGGCCCGAACTGTCAGAAATCGGCAGACGATCCTACTTGATCTTGCCTTCTTTGTATTCGACGTGCTTGCGCGCCACCGGGTCGTACTTACGCACCACCATCTTTTCTGTCATGGTGCGGGCGTTTTTCTTTGTGACATAGAAATGGCCTGTCCCCGCCGAGGAGTTCAGACGAATCTTGATCGTGGTTGGCTTTGCCATGTGTAGCTCTCCTGCTGCGGGGCGTCCCTGAAGAGCGCCCGCGAAAAATCCTGAAGCCCGGCTTTTACCCGGATGCTCTGCTGAGTCAACCGCAAAAGAGCGCGCACCCGGCACAACGGCAGTCCGGATTTCCGCGCGGCTTCATGCCCCAAAAAGCGGCTCAGGTCACGCCCATGGCCTGTCCCCGCGATCAGACGTCGCCATCGATCTGCCGGGTGCAGGCCCACAGGATATCATCCCGGCAACCGGTCTCGAAATGCCCCTTGCCGGGCAAGACATTCAGCTCGACGTCGGGCGGTGCCGCAGCGAGGTAGTCCCCGATGGAAGCGGGAACAAAACCATCCTCGTCGCCCAACCAGATATATGTGGGGACCCGGCACACCGGTCAGATCAAAACCCCAGCCCTGATAGGCAATCAGCGCTTCATGTGCCGCCCTGCGGCTGCCTTGCCGGAAGGCTTCGCGCTGCATCTGACCCAAAACGGTCCTGAACGCCGGGTTCCTCATCCTCTGCCGGTCAGTCGGCGACACCGAAGCGGATGATACCAAAGTGGCCGGCCGACGCTAACACATCTGCGGGCCCATCCGCAAACCTGCGGTCCGACTGAAAATCCGAACGCGCAAAACCGGGGCGGTCAATGAAGATCCGTCGCAAACACCGGCCGATGTCCGCCATACTGGCATTTTGTCACACGGCAGCCGGGGTGGGAATCCCGAACCGGTGTGAAGCGCGCGGAGGGCCTGTAAGCCGGATTCTGTTCCCCAGGGCACGCGCCCCGGTTCGATGACCATTCCTCTTACCGCCCGGTTACCCGGACAGCTCTAGCTGCCAACCCGGACCTGCTGGGGCAAAAGCGGCCCCGCCTGTTGTTGCCAGCAGGCACGCGGTCCCTATTTGGCATTGCTCCCGGTGGGGCTTGCCATGCCGCCCCTGTTGCCAGCGGCGCGGTGGGCTCTTACCCCACCTTTTCATCCTTACCTGCCGCCGGTTTCGGTTGCCCGACCTGACGGCTGGCGGTCTGTTTTCTGTGGCGCTTTCCGTCGGGTTCCCGGCGGGTTACCCCGCCGATCCCCGCCCGGGCGTTACCCGGCACCGTTGCTTTTTGGAGTCCGGACTTTCCTCTCCCGCAGGGTCGCCCCCACAGCAGCGGCCATCCGGCCCTCCGCGCGATCTGCGTCATGCGCGCAAACGCGCGCGGCGTCAATGGGCGAGGCCACAACGGACCAGTCCGTCGCAAGGCCGGGTGACCGTCAGATCGGATGATAAAGCTTGAGGTCGTCCGCGCATTGCGGTCCCCTGCGCCACGGCGCAAACCGGAGCCGGGTCGTCTCAAGCAGGACCTCGGATGCGACATCGGCGGTAAATCCCGCCGCCCGCGCGGCAGTTGTAAAACACGTCTGATCCTGCGGGGGGCGGGTTGGGCCCGCAAGGCCGCGCCGCGCCAACCGCGCCCAGTCAAAGCGCGGACCGGGATCAGATTTTCGCCCCGGTGCCATGTCGGAATGGCCAATGATGTTCTCCGGCGGGATGGGCCAGCGGCTGCGGATATCCTCCAGCAATACCTCCAATGCGATCATCTGCGGGTCGGGGAACGGGTGATCCCCGGCGTTGTCGAGTTCAATGCCAATCGAGCGCGAGTTGATATCGTGCTGCCCGCACCACTCCCCCGTCCCGGCGTGCCATGCCCGCTCCGCCTCCGCCACAAGGCGCGTCACCACGCCGCTTTTTGCAATCAGGTAATGCGCTGAGACCTCCGCCGCCGGGTCACACAAGCGCTCAAGCGCTGCCTCCGCACTCGGCATCGCGGTGTAGTGCAGCACAATGATCGTCGGTGTCAGCCCATCGCGGCGCGGTCCAAAGTTCGGAGAGGGCCGATGCAGCAATGCGGTCAGCCTTGCGATGCCTTGCGGAAAGGTTCCGGGTTCCAGCTGCAGGCAAACCCGTCCCCATCCGGATCAAGACCCCGACGGTCCCGTTCCGGACCACCTCTGGCCAGGAAATCGATCTGTGCCTGGTCGGGTGAGGGATACTGTGCGCAGTTCCGCTCGGCACGGGCCGCGCCGTTCAGCCCCGCGCGGGCATAAATGCGTGTCCCCACCGGATGGCTGGTGGAGAGCGCAAAGGCCACGATATTCGGCTGGCCGCTCTCTGAGCGTTCCGGCAAGGCTTCGGGTTGGATCACCTGATACTGTGCCCTGTTCTGCGCCATCAGCTCGGCATCGCTTTCAATCGACCGTTGCTCGGACACCGCATCGAAATTGTTCTCGTTTGAGATACCCGCGTCATTGACCACCGGGGCTCCCGGGGTGGGTTGCGCCGCTTCAGCCTCGGCGGCGCCTGCGGGCCGTGTTTCTGCCAGAACTCGCGCGGTTTCAGCCGCTGTCGCTTCGGCGGAGCCTGGCACAGGCGCCACCCCGCTGATCGGCGGTGGCGCACCGGTCCCCCCGACCGGCGGCAACACCGTGTCGGACGCCTGGATGGTGGAGCCGCGCAGGGCGGCCTCACGTGCTTGTACCGCTTCGATCGAGTCGAAGCCGACGCCACGCGCGCTGTCAGGGACCTGCGGCGCACAGGCCGCCAAGATCGCCAAGGTGGCACTTCCAAAAAACAAACGAGACCGCATTCTACACCTGCTCAAAACCGGGTTAAGACTTCGGCGACGCTACCACCATTTCGCGGGTTTGGCCACAAACCCCGCCGCACGTTCCAGTGTATAGGCAGCGTTCAGCAGGTCGGCCTCTTGCCAGGGACGTCCGATCAGCTGCAACCCAAGGGGCAGACCCTTGGTGTCGAGGCCTGCGGGCACCGCAACACCGGGCAAGCCAGCCAGGTTCACCGTGACCGTAAAGACGTCGTTGAGATACATCGCGACCGGGTCTGCATCCGTCATCTCCCCCAGACCAAAGGCGGCAGAAGGGGTCGCCGGGGTCAGGATCGCGTCGATGCCTTGGGCAAAGACCGTTTCAAAGTCCCGCTTGATGAGCGTACGGACTTTGCGGGCGCGGTTGTAATAGGCGTCGTAAAAGCCCGCGGAGAGCACATAGGTACCGATCATCACCCGGCGTTGCACCTCGTGACCAAAGCCTTCGGCGCGGGTCTTTTCATACATCTCGGTGATGCCATCGCCCTGATCGAGCTTGGCGCGGTGACCGTAGCGCACCCCGTCATAGCGCGCGAGGTTCGACGAGGCCTCAGCCGGGGCAATCACGTAGTAGGCCGGCAGCGCGTATTTGGTATGGGGCAGCGAGATGTCGACGATCTCGGCACCGGCGTCCTTCATCATCGCGATCCCCTCGGACCAGAGGGTTTCGATCTCGGCAGGCATCCCGTCCATGCGGTATTCCTTGGGGATACCGATCGTCTTGCCGCGAATGTCCCCGGTGAGGGCAGCCTCGAAATCCGGCACCGGCAGGTCGGCAGAGGTGCTGTCCTTGGGATCATGACCCGACATCGCCTCCAGCATGATCGCCGCATCGCGCACGGATTTGGTCATCGGCCCCGCCTGATCGAGGGAGGAGGCAAAAGCCACAATGCCCCACCGCGAACAGCGCCCGTAGGTGGGTTTGATCCCCACGGTGCCGGTAAAGGCCGCCGGCTGGCGGATGGAGCCGCCTGTATCCGTGCCCGTTGCAGCCAGACACAGGTCTGCCGCCACCGCAGCGGCTGAGCCCCCCGAGGAGCCGCCCGGTGTCAGCGGTGTGACGTCATTGCCGCGCCGCCACGGGTTGACCGCATTGCCATAGACCGAGGTCTCGTTGCTGCTGCCCATGGCGAATTCGTCCATGTTGAGCTTGCCGAGCATGACCGCCCCCGAATCCGCGAGGTTCTGGCTGACGGTGGATTCGTATTCCGGCAGGAACCCTTGCAGAATTCGGGACCCGGCCTGAGAGGGCACCCCCTTGGTGCAAAAGAGATCCTTGATCCCAACAGGCAAGCCGCACATCGCCGGGGCATCCCCCTGGGCCAGCCGCGCATCGGCCGCAGCGGCCCGCTCCATCGCAAGCTCAGGCGTTTTATGCACGAAAGCGTTGAGGGCACCGGCCGCTTCAATCGCAATCAGGCAGGCTTCGGTCAGCTCCTTGGCGGTTGTGTCGCCTGCCCGCAGCGCATCGCGCGCCTCCGCCAGACCCAGTTCGTTGAGCTTGCTCATCACTCGACCACCTTGGGCACGGCAAAGAACCCTTCCCGCGCATCGGGGGCATTGGAGAGCACCCGCGCCTGCTGATCGCCGTCCGTCACTACGTCCGCGCGCTTTTTGAGCACCTGTGGCGTGACCGAGGTCATCGGCTCCACCCCGTCGATATCCACTTCGTTCAACTGCTCGATAAAGCCCAGGATGGTGTTGAATTCACCCGCAAGGGCCGGCAGTGCTTCCGGCTCCACTTTGATCCGGGCAAGTTTCGCTACCCGCGCGGCGGTGCTCTCATCGATTGACATGCGGATTTCCTTCTCTGCTTGGGCGCCGTTTACCCCGCATGTGCGGTCTTGCCAAGTCTCAGCTGGCGGTAAACCTCGATCATCCAGCCCAGCATCAGAGCGTTCAGCAGATGCCACATGAAATGGGTCCCGCCCGGCACCACCGCACAGAGCGGCTCATCCAGCGTGCGAAAGGTCAGCGAGACCACCAGAAGGGCCGCCCCGAGCGCCAGCCCGCGCGCCAGATCAGGCTGCGTGCGGCGCAGGAAGGCGGCGTAAAGAAAGATCAAAAGCGGCACCGGTGCGTAACCCGCAGACCCACCGAGCCCCGGGATCAGCGAAAACGCGGGCACCATCATCCCGGCATAGGGAAAAAACAGCGCCGTAAGCCCCAGAGCCGCCCAGGGGCCAAGGTCAAAGGCCGCGCGGTTGATGGCAAAGATATAGATCAGGATGAACAGAAGGATCGGCACCACATCCGCCATCCCCGCCCAGGCCTGCGCATGGGTGTGAAAGAGAAAACTGCCCACCCCGATGGCGAAGAGAACAGCGCAAAGCACCCGTGCCAGCACAACACCGGCAGAGCGCCGCCACATCACCAGAGCCGCCACGATAAACGCAAGATTGGTGATCGCATTGACCGGCTCGGCCCAGTATTCCGGCCCCATCCGCTCACAATAGGCATCAACGGCTCTTGTCCACTCCAAGGTCAGCCCCTTTCCGGTTCAAAAAATCCGCGCGGACGGGTCCCCAGACCGGCACGCGCCCGCTACAGTCGTCTTATTGCAGATAGGGAGAGGATCAATGAAAATCATCTGGCTTGGACACGGCAGCTTTCGGATCGAAATCGAAGATCAGATCCTGCTGATCGACCCCTGGCTGACCGGCAACCCGATGCTGAGCGAAGACCTGCATGACGCAGCGGTCGACGGGGCCACACATATCCTCATCACGCATGGCCATTTCGATCACACCGCCGATCTGGTGCGACTGTCGAAGGCGCTTGGCGCCCCGGCGGTGGGGATTTACGATTTCATGAGCTACTTTGAAACCCACGAAAGCCTGAGCGTCATCGGGTTCAACATCGGTGGCACCGTAGATCTGGGCCGCGTTGCGGTCTCTCTGGTGCCTGCGATGCACACGACCTCCTATGGGCCTGACGCCGCGGCGCCGGTGGGCCGGGAAGCAGGCTTTATCGTGCAAGGCGAAGGCCATACGCTCTATATCTCGGGCGACACCGGCATCATGGCCGATATGGACTGGATCGGGGATTACTACAAACCCGACATCGGCATTCTGTCTGCGGGCGGTCACTTTACAATGGATATGGCGGGGGCGGCCTATGCGGCCAAACGCTATTTTGACTTCAAGATCGTGATCCCCTGCCATTACAAGACCTTTGATGTGCTGGAGCAATCCGCCCAACGCCTGATCGAGGGGCTGCCGGAGGTCCGCGTGATCGAACCGGTGGTGATGGAGCCGATTGCGCTCTGAGATCATCGGCGCGCGGTAAAAAACCCCTTGAGCATCGCCTCGGATTCCGCGGCAGCGATTCCGTCGAAGACCTGAGGGACGTGATGACACTGCGGATGCGAAAAGACGCGCGCACCCTGTGCGACCCCGCCCGATTTAGGATCACTCGCCCCATAATAGAGTCGGTCGATCCGTGCCGCAGCGATTGCCGCGGCACACATCGCACAGGGCTCAAGCGTAACGTAAAGGGCGTAGCCGATCAGCCGCTCTGACCCCGCCGCCCGACAGGCCGAGCGGATGGCCAGGATTTCCGCATGGGCGGTGGGATCATTGTCAGCGCGGGTCCGGTTGCCCGCCGCCGCCACGACAACGCCCGCCGGATCAACAACCACGGCCCCCACCGGCACCTCGCCGCGCTTTGCCGCTGCCCGTGCCTCCGACAGCGCGGCTTCCATGTGGGTGTTGAATTTCATACCCCCAGATGCCCGCAAACTGGTCCCTTTCGCAACCCTTGCAAACAGGATATGCCGCGCGCATGACCGCTGATCCTGCCCCGCGGGGTGACCGCATTGCCAAAGTTCTCAGCCGCGCCGGTATCGCAAGCCGACGCGAGGCGGAGCGTATGATCGAGGCCGGGCGCGTGACCGTCAATGGCCGGGCAATCACCTCGCCCGCGCTGAATGTCACCGACCGCGACCGGATTGCGGTCGACGGCAAGGACGTCAGCGCGCCGGAGCCGCCGCGCCTGTGGCTCTATCACAAACCCACGGGGCTGGTGACCACCGACCGCGACGAGAAAGGGCGCGAGACGATCTATGACACGCTGCCCGAGGACCTGCCGCGGGTGATGAGCGTCGGGCGGCTGGACCTCAATTCCGAAGGGCTGCTCCTGCTGACCAATGATGGCGGGATCAAACGCAAGCTGGAATTGCCCTCGACCGGCTGGTTGCGGCGCTACCGGGTGCGCGTCAACGGCCGCCCCACGGATGACACGCTGGAACCCTTGCGCAAGGGCATCACAGCCGAAGGCGAGCGGTTCCAGCCGATGCAGGTCACGCTAGACCGCCAGCAGCGGGCCAATGCCTGGCTGACCATCGGCCTGCGCGAGGGCCGCAACCGCGAGATCAGGCGCGCGCTGGCAGAGGTCGGTCTGACCGTGAACCGGCTGATCCGCGTCAGCTACGGCCCGTTTCAACTCGGTGATCTGAAACCCGGCGCGGTCGAAGAGGTCCGCCGCCGGGTGATGCGCGATCAATTGGGGCTGCAGCCGACAGACACCGAAGCGGACAAAAACACCGCACCCGCAGGTCAAAACCGTCCCAAATCCGTAAAACGCGCCCGGCCCCCGCGCGGCAACTCGGGGGGGGCGCGTCGGCCCGCAGCACGCAAATGATGCAAAACCGGCAAGTTTCCCCCTCGCCATTGGGGCGGCAAGCCTCCAGATTGGGGATGTTGCGTGACGCGGAGGCATTTGGCCTTGAGCGGGCACGCGATGAGGCCAGCGGTCATACTCGACCCTAGCGCCTCAAACCGCAAACGCCTATATTCACGCCAAGGACCGGCCCGGGAACGCCAGATGACACCGACGACATTTCAGAAAATTGCCTATGTCGCCCTGCTCTTGCTGATGCTGGGTGTCGCCTCCGGCTTGATGGGGGGCCTCTAGGCATGGCGCAGCGCTTCGGCGGCAAATACAGCCCGAAAGGCACGCCTCAGACCCAATCCAAGGCGCAAGGCAGCTATACGGCGGCCAGGGTGGACCCTGTGGGCGCACGGGCCAATTTCATGTTCCTGCCGCCGGTTGCGCTGGTCTTTACCGCCCTGTTTCAGGGCGCGATCGGGCTCGTGCTGGGAGCGGCGGGGGCCGGTGTGCTCTGTCTGGGCGCCTGGCTTTTGCGCGGTGGCCTGCAGGCTGAGGCGGCTTATAACGACCGCAAGGTGGCCCGGCGCCCGGCGCTCCCGCGCAAGATCCTCGCCGCATTGCTTGCGGGTGCCGGCATTGGCCTCGGTGCGCTGAGCCACGACAGCGGAATCATCGCGGCGGTTCTTTACGGTGTCGTGACGGCCGGGCTGCATCTGTCGGCTTTCGGCATTGATCCGCTGGCGCATAAGGGGATGGAAGGTGTCGACACCTTTCAGCAAGACCGCGTCGCCCGCGTGGTGGATGAGGCCGATGCACATCTCACGGCCATGACCGATGCGCTGCGCCGTGTGGGAGACCGCGCGATCAACGACCGGATGGCCGGGTTCCAGACCGCCGCCCGCAAATTGATCCGCATCGTGGAAGAGGACCCGCGCGACCTGACCGCGGCGCGCAAATATCTGGGTGTCTATCTGCTGGGCGCGCGCGACGCGACCGCGAAATTCGCCGACATCTACACCCGGAACCACAGCGCAGAAGCCCGCGCCGATTACCTGGCTTTGCTGGACGATCTGGAGCGGAACTTTGCCGCGCGCAACGAGAAACTGCTGCTGGATGACCGCAGCGATCTGACCATCGAAATCGACGTCCTACGGGACCGGCTTGACCGCGAAGGGGTGCGGCTGGACTGACGCGGCACCACACCAAGAAAGATAGAGGGAGACACCATGTCCGAAGAAACACGTGCCAAGGCCCAGGAGGCCCTTGCTCTGGTCGAAGAGGTGACCGCCGCCACCCTGCCGGAGCCGCGACCGGCCAATGCGATTGTGCCGCTGGCCGAGGCCGATGCCCCGTTGAGCGCCGAGATCTCGACCCGGATTGCTGAAATCGACATGTCGGATACAAATTCCATCGTGTCCTTCGGCAGCCGTGCGCAGGTGGAGTTGCAGGAGATCAGCCAGGCAATGCTGGGCGGGGTGCGCAACAAGGATGTCGGGCCTGCGGGTGATTCCCTGCGCAACATCGTCACCACCATCCGCGGCTTTTCGATCTCTGAACTGGATGTCCGCCGCGAGCGGAGCTGGTGGGAAAAACTGATTGGCCGCGCCGCGCCCATCGCCAAGTTCACCGCCAAATACGAGGAGGTGCAGGATCAGATCGACCGGATCACCGACGACCTGCTCAAGCACGAGCACACCCTGCTGAAGGACATCAAATCGCTCGATATGCTTTATGAAAAGACGTTGCAGTTCTATGATGAACTGGCGCTCTACATTGCCGCTGGCGAAGAAAAACTGCGCGAGCTGGATGAGACGGTAATCCCCGCCAAAGCGGCCGAGGTCGAAGCCGCAGCAGAGGACGATCAGGTGATGGTCGCCCAGGAATTGCGCGACCTGCGCGCCGCCCGCGACGATCTGGAACGCCGGGTACACGACCTGAAACTGACCCGTCAGGTCACCATGCAGTCGCTGCCCTCGATCCGGCTGGTGCAGGAGAACGACAAATCGCTGGTGACCAAGATCAACTCCACGCTGGTCAATACCGTCCCGCTCTGGGAGACGCAGCTGGCCCAGGCGGTCACCATCCAGCGCTCTGTCGAGGCCGCGCAGGCGGTGCGCTCCGCCAATGATCTGACCAACGAATTGTTGACCGCCAACGCCAAGAACCTGCGCGAGAGCAACAAGATCATCCGCGAAGAGATGGAGCGCGGCGTCTTCGACATCGAAGCCGTGAAGCAGGCCAATGCCGACCTGATCGGCACGATCGAGGAGAGCCTGCAAATCGCCGACGAGGGCAAGGCGAAACGGGCCGCCGCCGAAGTGGAACTGCAGGATATGGAAACCAAACTGCGCGACACCCTGGCCTCGGCCAAGGCGCGTGGGGATGGCACCGGCGACACGGCTGCCACCGCGGTGCCGCGCTGAATTTCCATGCAGGCCCTACAGATCATAAGGCGCTGGAGCGTGGCACTGGCCGCGCTTTGCGCCGTTGCGGCCTGCGACATGGACCAGATGACCAGTGCAATGCCGCAGGCACGGCCTGCCGGATTGGTCCAGCCCGTGGCACGGCCCACTTCCCAGGCCAGCGCCGCCCTGCGCAGTTACCTGGTGCAGGTGCAATCCGCGCAGCTGAACCAGGGGCTGTTACGCGACGACGGCGGCGGGCCCGACACGCCCTTTACCGCCGATATGCTGGCGCGCAATTTTGAACAGATCGTCTTTTACAACGAATATGCCAGCGCCCTGCAGGGGCGCGGCGGGAAAAGCCCTCTGCGCCGGTGGAGCGGACCGGTCCGCGTGAGCACGATCTTTGGGGCGGGTGTCCCTCCTTCGCAGCGGACAAGCGACGCCGCCAATGTCAAAAACTACGCCCGCAGGCTGGGCCAGATCACCGACCACCCGGTGAGCAGCTACGGCCCCGCCAACTTCATTGTCATCATCGCAGGCGAGGATGATCGCGATACCGCCCTTGACCTTGCCGCTGCCCGTCTGCCCGGTATCAGCGCGCGCAGCCTTGATCCTTTGCGGGACCTGGACCGTGACACCTATTGCGTCGTGGCCGCTTACGCCTCGGGCCGCAACGTCAATACCTACACGGCCGCCGTGGCAGTGATCCGGGCTGAAAATCCGGGCCTTTTGCGTCTGAGCTGCATCCACGAGGAGATGGCACAGGGTCTGGGGCTCGCGAATGACAGCCGGGACGCACGCCCCTCGATATTCAACGATGACGATGAGTTTGCGCTTCTGACAAGCCATGATGAACTGTTGCTCAAGATGCTCTATGACCCGCGCCTGAAACCCGGCATGTCCGCGACCGAAGCCGCCCCGGTGACGCGGATCATCGCCCGCGAACTGACCTCCTCTGGCCCCCTGTAAGGGCCGACAGATCAAAGGACTGAAGCTATGGGAATTTTCGACTTTCTCTCTGGTGAATTCATCGATGTCATCCACTGGACGGACAATACCCGCGACACGATGGTCTGGCGCTTTGAACGCGAGGGCCACGAGATCAAATACGGTGCCAAGCTGACCGTCCGCGAAGGCCAGTCTGCGGTGTTCGTGCATGAAGGGCGACTGGCAGACGTGTTCACCCCCGGTCTTTACATGCTTGAGACAAACAACATGCCGATCATGACAACGCTGCAGCATTGGGATCACGGCTTCAAAAGCCCGTTCAAATCCGAGGTCTACTTTGTCAACACCACCCGGTTCAATGACCTGAAATGGGGCACGAAAAACCCGGTGATCTGCCGCGATCCCGAGTTTGGCCCGGTGCGGCTGCGCGCCTTTGGGACCTATAGCATTAAGGTCTCGGACCCGGCGAAGTTTCTGGTTGAAATCGTGGGCACCGATGGTGAATTCACCATGGATGAGATCAGCTTCCAGATCCGCAACATCCTTGTGCAGGAGTTCTCGCGCACCATCGCCCGCGCCGGCATTCCGGTCATGGACATGGCCGCCAACACCCGCGAGCTGGGGCAACTGGTGGGCAAGGAAATCTCAGCGCAGCTGGCCGAATACGGGCTGTCGATGCCGGAGCTTTACGTTGAAAACATCTCGCTGCCTCCCGCCGTCGAAGAGGTGATGGACAAGCGGTCCTCCATGGGGGTGATCGGCAATCTCAACGAATACATGCAGTTTCAGGCGGCCGAGGCCCTGGGCCGGGACGGCGGCGGGGCCGCCGCCATTCAGGCCGGTCTCGGTGCGGGTCTGGGCATGCAGATCGGCCATGCGGCGGCCCAGCAGGTCGGCCCTTGGGGCGCCAAACCCGCCGGAGCGACAGCTACCGCGGCACTGCCGCCTGCTCCGCCCCCGGTCGAACACGTCTGGCACATTGCCGAGAACGGACAGACCAAGGGCCCATTCTCCAAGGCTGCGATGGGCCGGATGGCGACCGAAGGCGCGCTGACCCGCGAGACGATGGTCTGGACACCGGGACAGGACGGCTGGATGCAGGCGGAGGACGTGGCAGAGCTCGCGCAGCTCTTTACGGTTCTGCCCCCACCTCCTCCGCCACCGGCCGTCTGAAATGCGCAAGGCGATCGTCCCCGATGCGCTCAAAGATGCGGCAGCCACCACCGGCTTTTCGCCGGCCGTTCGCGGCGGTGATCTGCTGTTTTTGACCGGAGCCACGGGCGGTCGGGCAGATGGCACGATGCCGAAATCCGCCGCGGATCAGGCGCGTATCGCTCTGGAAAAAGCGCAAATTGTCCTGGCAGCTGCGGGCGCGAATGAGGCCAATGTGGTCGAATTGACAAGCTATCACAGGGATATCGCCACCACATTTGATGCGGTGCAGGAAGTGCTGAAACATGTCTTCTCCGCACCGATCCCTGCTTGGACTGCGATCGAGGTTGCCGGGTTGCGGCGTCCGGGCGCGCTGGTGGAGTTCCGGATTGTCGCCCATGCGCCCGAGGCCCTGCCCTCATGACACACTGTCGCGTAACGAACTCGACGGGCGACACCACGGACGGGGGTTCTCTCGTCCCATGACCAACATGCAGCAGCATTTTCCCTGTGACACCTGCGGTGCCGATCTTCGGTTTGAGCCGAAAACCGGACAGCTGGTCTGCCAGCACTGTGGCAACACCGAAAGTCTCGAACAGGGCCCCTGGGCCGCCACCACCATTCGCGAGCTCGATTTCAACGCAGCGCTCAAGGGGGCCCTGCCCGCGCCCGAAATGGAAGAGACACGGGTCTCCAAATGCCCCAACTGTGCCGCCGAGGTCGAGTTCGACCCCGACATCCACGCCAAGGAATGCCCCTTCTGTGCAACGCCCGTGGTCACCGACACAGGCACCCACCGCCACATCAAACCGCGCGCCGTGCTGCCCTTTGCGCTGGACGAACCCACCGCCCATGACGCCATGAACGACTGGCTGGGGGCCTTGTGGTTTGCACCCAACGGGTTGCAGGACTATGCCCGCAAGGGCCGCCGGATGGACGGGATCTATGTGCCCTACTGGACTTATGACGCAGACACCGCGACACGCTACAGCGGCGAACGCGGCACTGTCTACTATGAAACCCGCACGGTGATGCGCAACGGCAAGCGCCAGTCCATACGGGTCGCCAAGGTGCGGTGGCGCGCGGCCCGTGGACAGGTCGCCCGGTTCTTTGACGACGTGCTGGTGCTGGCCTCGAAAAGCCTGCCGAAACGCTTTACCGACGGGTTGGCCCCTTGGGATCTGTCCGCGCTGGAGCCCTATACCCCCGAATACCTCGCAGGTTTTCGCGCCGAAGGCTATGCGGTGTCGCTGGAGGAAGGCTTTGCCGAGGCGCGCGCCGTCATGGACGGGGTGATCCGCCGCGACATCAAGTTCGACATCGGCGGCGACCGTCAGCGCATCCATCAGGTCGATACCACTGTCCGTGACGTGACCTTCAAACACGTGCTCTTGCCGGTCTGGCTCGCCGCCTACAAGTACCGGGGCGAGACCTACCGTTTTGTCGTCAACGGGCGCACCGGCAAGGTGCAAGGGCAGCGCCCTTATTCGGCCGTCAAGATCGCGCTGGCAATCATCGCCGGGCTGATCATCGCCGCCGCAATTGGCCTTGCCTACGGATTGAACGCATGAACCGCGCCGCAAAACCATCTACGGGCACAGCGCCCGGCTGCGGGGAACGCCTCGCATGAGAGCGCTGCTGCAACGTGTCACCGAGGCCTCGGTCATTGTAAGTGCAGAGGTCGTGGGCCGCATCGACGCAGGGCTGCTGATCTTTGTCTGCGCCATGCCGGGCGATACCAAAGAAACATCGGCAAAACTGGCCGCCAAGGTCGCAAAACTGCGGCTCTTCAAGGATGCGGCAGGCAAAATGAACCTCAATCTTGCCCAGTCAGGCGGCGCGGCCCTGGTCGTGAGCCAATTCACCCTTGCCGCCGACACCAGGCGGGGGAACCGGCCGGGATTTTCCGGCGCGGCCAAGCCCGCCGACGCCGAGGCCCTGTACGCGCAGTTCACCCAAGACCTGCGGGGCCGGGTTGACGTGGTTGAGACGGGACGCTTCGGCGCTGACATGGCGGTGGCGCTAACCAATGACGGCCCTGTCACGATCTGGCTAGACACCGACGCGCTTTGAACCGCGCTCCCGCCCCCCCTTCGAAAGGCCCAACTGATGCAACATTCCCAAACGCTGAAACTTTTGTTTGATGCAGGGGTAGAGGCCGTGCGTGGGGACACGGCCGTGGCCCGTGCACTGGCGGCGCAAGAGACGCCCGTGCCGGATCAGATCATCGCCGTGGGCAAGGCCGCGACGGCTATGGCCACGGCGGCACAGGCCAAGTATCCGACAGCCAGATCGCTGATCGTGACAAAATACGGCCACGCCGAGCAAGCGCCCACCGGGGCCGAGGTGATCGAAGCCGCCCATCCGGTGTTGGATGAGAACTCTCTGCGCGCCGGGGCGCGCGTGCGCGAGATCGTCGAGGGGATGCCCGCAGGCAGCCATCTGCTGATGCTCGTGTCGGGCGGGGCCTCAGCGCTTGTCGAAGCGCCTCTGGACGGTCTTGATCTGGCAGGCCTCACCGCCCGCACCAAACAGATGCTGGGATCGGGGGCCGATATTCACGCCGTGAATAAAGTCCGTAAAACCCTCAGCCAGATCAAGGGGGGTAAGCTGCTGGCCGGCTTCAAGGGCGCCTCTGTGACAACGCTGGCGATCTCGGATGTCGAAGGCGACGCGCTGTCGGTCATCGGCTCCGGCATCGGGGATGTGTCGGGCGCGCCCGGCTTTGACTTCGATCCAAGGATTGTCGCGAGCAATGAGATCGCCCGCGCGGCCATCGCCTCGGCAGCGCGGGCGCAGGGTCTGACGCTGCAGGTGAACGACGAAACGCTCTACGAAGATATCAACGTATTGAGCCCACGGCTGGGTGCGGCGCTGCGATCCGGATCTTCTGGGCTCTATCTCTGGGGCGGCGAACCCACCGTGGTGCTGCCGCCCAACCCCGGACGCGGTGGGCGCAATCAGGCCCTCGCCCTGCTGATCGCACGCGAGATCGCCGGGCAGCAGGGCATCGAGGTGCTGGTGGCCGGAACAGACGGCACAGACGGCCCCACCATGGCGGCGGGCGCAATCGTCGATGGCGCCACCTGGCAAACCTCGGGGCAGGCAGCACTTGATCGGGCCGATGCAGGCGCCTGGCTTGAGGCAGAGGGTGCATTGCTGACCACGGGCCCTACCGGCACCAATGTCATGGACCTCGTGATCGCCCTGAAAAACGGAACCTAACTGGCTGCACCGGTTGACAAATCCGCGCGCGCCCGCAACCGTGCCCATATGACTGCGCCCGACACTCTTCGCGACATCGAAGAAGACCCTGATTTCGGCATCACCCTCAGCGATGGCTGCCGCCTGTCCGCCCGTCTGTGGAAACCAAAGGATGCAGGCGATGATCCGGTCCCCGTGATCCTCGAATACCTGCCCTATCGCAAGCGCGACGGCACCTGCGCGCGCGACGCGCTGACCCATCCGTGGTTTGCCGCACGGGGTTATGCCTGTCTGCGGGTGGATATCCGGGGCAATGGTGATAGCCAGGGGCTGATGACCGACGAATACACTCCGCAGGAACTCGCGGATGCGGTCGAAGTCATCAACCAGATCGCGGCCCTGCCCTGGTGCAACGGGCGCGTTGGCATGATGGGGATCAGCTGGGGCGGGTTCAACGGATTGCAGGTTGCAGCCCTCGGCCCCGACGCGCTCAAGGCTGTCATCACCTTGTGTTCCACCGTGGACCGCTACGCGGATGACATCCATTACAAAGGCGGTTGCCTGCTGAATGAAAACTTGGGCTGGGGGGCTGCGATGTGGGCCTACTCAAGCCGCGCCCCCGACCCGGCCCTGCGCCCGGACTGGCGCGAGGACTGGCTGAACCGGCTGGAAAACGAACCCTTCCTCCCGGCGCTCTGGCTCCGTCATCAGCGGCGCGATGCGTATTGGAAACATGGCTCGGTCATCGAGGATTACAGCGCCATCAAGGCCAAGGTGCTGGCCATCGGCGGCTGGGGGGACGCCTATAAGAACGCGGTGCCGCAACTGGTCGCGGCCCTGCCGGGGGCCAAAGGCATCGTGGGCCCCTGGGTGCATAAATACCCGCATTTCGCCGTGCCTGAACCCCGGATCGGGTTTCTGCAGGAAGCTCTGCGCTGGTGGGACCGTTGGCTGAAGGACATAGACACCGGCGTGACCGAAGATCCCGACTACCGCGCCTATCTCATGGACGGTGTCCGACCGCAGCGCTGGCACACTGAACGCGCCGGTCGGTGGGTTGCCGAAGAATACGGGGCCGCCGCACATATTCCTCACCGGACCCTGCATCTGACCAATGTCGGGCTCTCGGATGGGGCTGGACCCCTGACCGCGCAGGTGACCTCGCCGCAGGATTGCGGCGCAGAGGCGGGCGAGTATTGCGCGATCTGGCTGGGCCCTGAAATGCCCGGCGACCAGCGTGCCGACGATATGATGTCCGCAACCTTCGACAGCGCGCCGGCAGAGGCCGACACCGACATCTTCGGGGCGCCACGGATCACCCTGCGGCTGGTGTCGGATGTGCCACAGGCACAGGTGGTTGTGCGGCTGAACCACGTGCATCCGGACGGGGCCTCAACCCGGATCACCTACGGGGTTCTGAACCTCAGCCACCGCGACAGCCATGCAGCCCCCAGCCCCGTCACGCCGGGAGAGACCATCCGGGTTACCTTCCCGCTCGACCACATCGCCTACCGCTTGCCACAGGGACACAGGCTGCGGGTGGCGGTCTCCTCCGCCTACTGGCCGCTGCTGTGGCCCGCGCCCGAGCGGACCAGCCTGACGCTGTATAGCGGGACAATGAATTTGCCCGTCCGGCGAACGGCCCGAAAGGACGAATACAGCTTTGAGCCCCCGACCGCCGCAGACCCTTGGGAAACGGAAGTGCTGCGCCCGGAAAGAAATACCCGCCACCGGGTTGTGGATATGAAAACGGGCATCGTATCGCTGGTGATCGAGGATGATTTCGGCAAGGTTCGCGATAAAGACCACGGGTTGGTCGCGGGCTCGGTGGCGCGCGAGCGCTGGGATATCCACCCGGATGATCCGCTGTCTGCGCGCGGCAGTTGCCACTGGACCGAAGAGATGGAGCGCGATGACATACGACTGCGTACGGAAACCACAAGCACCATGTGGTCGGATGCGGAGAGTTTCTTTCTCACGGCCCGCATTGAGGCCTATGAGAACGACGTCCTGATCTATGCCCGCGATGTGACGGATCAAATTGCGCGCGACCATATCTGAGACCGGACTTATCAAATATCCGCAATAGCCCTTGCGACAGCGCCAGAAATGCGCAAGCCTGCTGCCATCACATAAAAAGCAAAAAAGCGCACAGAACGCATTACCCATCGGGAGATACCAATGAACGACGAGCTCAAATACCTTAGTAAACGTGTCACAAGAGGCCTGATGACACGCCGTGACTTTGTCGGGCGCGCGGCAGCCCTCGGTGTGACGGCCGCTGTTGCCAACACCATGCTGGCATCTGCTGCCAAAGCTGAAGGTCCCGTGAAAGGTGGCACGCTGCGCATCGGCTCCTCCGGGGGCGAAAGCACGAACACCCAAGACCCGGCTGCCGCCGCCTCCGAAGTCCCCGTGACCAACCTGCGCATGTGGGGTGAGCCGCTGGTCAACACCGCCCCCGACGGCGGGCTGGATTTCCGCGCAGCCGAAAGCGTGGAAGCGTCAGCGGATGCGAAGACATGGACCTTCAAGATCCGGCAGGGCGTGGAATTCCACAACGGCAAGACCCTGACCGCCGAAGACGTGCTGGCCACGATCCAGCGCCACGCCAACGAGGACAGCCAGTCCGGCGCGCTGGGGCTGCTGACCGACATTGAGAGCATGCGGGCCGATGGCGACAATTTCATCGTCGAGCTTGGCATTGGCAATGCCGACCTGCCCTATCTGCTGGGCGATTACCACCTGATGATCCAGCCGGGTGGCGGCGTGGATGACCCGGCCGCGGCCATCGGCATCGGCGCCTATATGCTGGAGGTTGACGAGCCCGGCGTGCGCCATGGCTTCAAGAAAAACCCCAACTACTGGGACGATACCCGCGGCCATGCCGACGAGGTCGAGGTGCTGGTGCTGAACGATTCCACTGCCCGGACGGCCGCCCTGCAATCGGGTCAGGTACATCTGATCAACCGGATCGACCCCAAGGTCGCGGGCCTGCTCGACCGGGCCCCGAACCTGAGCGTCAAAAGCGTCTCGGGTCGTGGTCACTATGTGTTCATCATGCATATCGACACCCCGCCCTTTGACAACAACGAGCTGCGGTTGGCGCTGAAATACGCAATCAACCGCCAGGATATGGTTGACAAGATTCTGCGGGGCTATGGCTCGATCGGGAATGACATGCCGATCAACAAATCCTACCCGCTCTTTGACGACACGATCCCGCAGCGCGAGCATGATCTGGCCAAGGCCGCCGAGCACTATGAGAAATCCGGCCATGACGGCTCACCCATCATTCTGCGCACAGCCGATGGGGCCTTCCCCGGTGCCGTGGATGCGGCAGCCCTCTTTCAGCAATCCGCACAGGCGGCTGGTATCCCGCTGGAGATCAAGCGCGAACCCAACGACGGCTACTGGTCAGAGGTCTGGAATGTGCAGCCTTTCTGTGCGTCCTACTGGGGCGGTCGTCCGGTACAGGACCAGATGTACTCCACGGCGTATCTATCAACCGCGGACTGGAACGATACCCGGTTCAAGGTCCCGGAATTCGACGAGATGCTGCTGGCCGCGCGGGGCGAGCTGGATGAAGCCAAGCGCAAGGAGATCTACTCCAAGATGGGTCGGATGCTGCGCGACGAAGGCGGGCTGATCCTGCCGATGTTCAACGATTTCGTGGACGGCGTCTCCAACACCGTCGGCGGCTGGAGCGAAGACCCGAACGATCAGATGATGAACAATCTCGCAAGCGTCAAATGCTGGGTGACTGCCTGAGGCTGGGCAGATGCACCCGATCTTAACACTGGTTGCCCAGCGCCTTGCGCTGGGTGTCCTGTTGCTGTTCGCCGCCTCCATTCTCATCTTTGCCGGCACCTCGATCCTGCCGGGAGATGTGGCCCAACAGATCCTCGGACAGGCCGCCACGCCCGAAGCGCTGGAGAACATGCGCCGCGAACTGGGGCTGAACGAGCCGCCCCTGACCCGCTATCTCTCCTGGCTGGGCGGCATCCTGCAGGGCGATCTCGGCACTGCCCTGACCAACGGCCTCGACATTGCGGAAAGCCTTGGCGCGCGGCTCTCCAATACGCTGTTTCTGGCGTTCTGGGCGGCGGTCATCTCCGTCCCGCTGGCGATTTTTCTGGGCCTGCTGGCCGTACGCTACAAGGACCGCTGGCCGGACAAGCTGATCTCCGGCGTGACGCTGACCACCATCTCTATCCCTGAATTCATGATCGGCTATGTGCTGGTCTACTGGGTGTCGATCCAGTTCGGCTGGTTTTCTTCCGTGGCGATCATCAACGACAGCATGACGATCTGGCAAAAGCTCAACGCCATTGCAATCCCCGTCATGGTGCTGACGCTGGTGGTGCTGGCGCATATGATGCGGATGACCCGCGCCGCCATCCTCAACGTCATGCAATCGGCCTATATCGAGACCGCCGAGCTCAAGGGCATGCCGATGCTCAAGATCATCCGCAAACATGCCTTTCCCAACGCCATCGCCCCCATCGTCAATGTGGTGATGATAAACCTCGCCTACCTCGTTGTCGGCGTCGTGGTGGTGGAGGTCGTCTTTGCCTATCCCGGCATGGGGCAATACCTCGTGGACCATGTGGCCAAGCGCGATATCCCGGTGGTACAGGCCTGCGGGCTGATCTTTGCCGCGGTCTACATCGGGCTCAATCTGGTGGCGGACATCGTGTCGATCCTCGCGAACCCCAGGCTGAGGCACCCTAAATGAGAATACCGGTTGCCGCCCTGATCGGGCTGTTTTTCACAACGCTCTTTTTCCTCGCCGCCGTCTTTGCCCCGCTCATCGCCCCCTACGGCATGGCAGAGATCGTGGGCGACGTGTGGGAGCCGCCCTCTGACCAGTTCCTGCTGGGCACCGACAGCATCGGACGCGATCTGCTCAGCCGGATGATCTACGGCGGGCAAACCACCATCTTCATTGCCACCGCCGCCACGGCGCTCAGCTTTATCACAGGGTCAGTGCTGGGGTTCTTTGCGGCCGTCTCGGGGGGCTGGGTCGACCAGCTCATCAGCCGGTTTGTGGACCTCATCATGTCGATCCCCTCGCTGATCTTTGCGCTGGTGGTGCTGTCGGTGATGCCCACCACCATCACGATCCTGATCGTGCTCATGGGGCTTTTGGACTCAACCCGGGTCTACCGGCTGGCCCGTGCGGTGGCTGTCGATATCACCGTGATGGACTATGTCGAAGCTGCCCGCCTGCGGGGCGAAAAAATCGGCTGGATCATCTTTCGCGAGACCCTGCCCAATGCCCTCTCCCCGCTGGTGGCTGAAATGGGGCTGCGGTTCATCTTTGCAGTGCTCTTTGTCTCGACGCTGTCGTTCCTCGGCCTGGGCGTACAACCCCCGCAAGCGGATTGGGGCGGTATCGTGAAGGAGAACAAGGAAGGCATCAACTACGGCATCGCCGCCGCCCTCTACCCGGCCTATGCCATCGCGGTGCTCTGCATCTCGATCAACCTTGTGGCGGACTGGGTGCTGAACCGCACCACCAGCCTGAAGGGAGGCCGGGGATGAGCGAGACACTCCTGAAGGTCCGCGGCCTCAAGATCGGGGCCACGATCTACCCGCCCGATGAGAAATCCCGCGACATCGATATCGTGCACGGGATCGATTTCGACCTCGCACCGGGCAAGGTGCTGGGGCTGATCGGTGAATCCGGGGCCGGAAAATCCACCATCGGTCTGGCCGCGATGGCCTACGGTCGCGGTGGCGTGGAAATCACCGGCGGATCGGTTGAGGTAAACGACCGCGATATCCTGCAATCCGGCATCCGCGACGTGCGGCACCTGCGCGGAGCCGAGGTGACCTATGTCAGCCAGTCTGCGGCCGCCTCCTTCAACCCGGCCAAGAAGATCCTCGAACAGGTGACCGAAGCCGCAATCCTGCACGGCAAGTTCAGCCGCAGGGAGGCTGAGGAACGTGCGGTTGTCCTCTTTGGCAAGCTGGGGTTGCCGGACCCGGAAAACATCGGCCAGCGCTATCCGCATCAGGTGTCGGGCGGGCAGCTGCAACGCTGCATGACGGCGCTGGCGCTCTGCCCGGAACCGGACCTCGTTGTCTTTGACGAACCCACAACAGCGCTGGATGTGACCACGCAGATTGATGTGCTGGCGGCAATCAAGGAGGCCATTCGCGACACCGGCGTCTCGGCGCTTTACATCACGCATGACCTGGCCGTGGTGGCGCAGGTGTCCGACCACATCATGGTGCTGCGGATGGGGGAGATGGTGGAATACGGCACCGTCGATCAGATCATCAACGCCCCGCGCGAAGACTATACCAAGGCGCTTGTCTCTGTCCGCTCCGTCCAGCACGAGGAAAAGCAACCCACGCCCCACCCGGTGCTCCGGGTGGAGGCCGTGAACGCCCGCTACAAGGGCACCAGTTTCGACGTGCTGAAAGACATCAACGTGGAACTTCACCTCGGTCAGACGCTGGCAGTGGTGGGCGAATCCGGCTCCGGCAAGTCAACGCTGGCGCGGGTCATCACCGGCCTTTTGCCCCCCAGCGCAGGCAAGATCACCTTTGCCGGTCGGGAACTGACCCCCGATCTCGCCAGTCGCCCGCTGGAAGACCTGCGCGAGTTGCAGATGATCTACCAGATGGCCGATACGGCGATGAACCCGCGCCAGACCGTGGGCACCATCATCGGTCGTCCGCTGGAGTTTTACTTTGGCCTCAAGGGCGCGGAAAAGCAGAAACGCATTCAGGAGTTGCTGGACCAGATCGAGCTCGGCACGGGCTTTCAGGATCGCTACCCGGCAGAGCTTTCGGGCGGGCAGAAACAACGGGTCTGCATTGCCCGTGCGCTGGCCGCCAAGCCAAGGCTGATTATTTGTGACGAGGTGACCTCGGCGCTTGATCCGCTGGTCGCGGACGGCATTCTGAAACTGCTGCTCAGCCTGCAAAAATCCGAGGATGTCGCCTATCTCTTTATCACCCACGATCTGGCGACCGTGCGCGCGATCTCCGACAGCATCGCTGTGATGTATCAGGGCGCGGTGGTGCGGTACGGGCCGAAGTCACAAGTGCTCAGCCCACCCTTTGACGACTACACCGATCTTCTGTTGAGCTCCGTGCCCGAGATGCGGCTTGGCTGGCTGGAAGAGGTCATCGCCAACCGCAAGATGGAAAGCGCCGGCAACTAGGGTGGGCGCTTTCCGGCACCACCAAGAGGCCCGTGTCAGGCCTAAGTAGCCGCTTTATGATCGGCGATCATCGGGCTGAGCTGCGCCTCACTGTGCATCCCATTCACACTGCGCAACAGCTCCCCGTCCCTGTCAAAGAACAACAGCGTCACATGCGGAACGCCGTGCCGTGCCGCAAGCGAAGCCCCCTCGGGCGTGTTGATATCGGCCACAAGGTAGATCAGCCCGCAGTCGTCGAACCCCTTCAGGGCCGCGCGGGTCTGTTTTTGCAAGGCGGTGCAGATGGGGCAGTGCGGGTCGTGGACCTGCACAATGGCGGGGGCGCCCTGCCCCATGCGGGACAGGTCGTGCTCTGCCGCGTAGGCTCGAAACGACCCGGCGGCCCAATAGCCCACGCCGCCAACCGTCACGACACCCAAGGCCCCGTTGCGCATCAACTTAAGCATATCGCGGCGCGTCGTCTCTTCCGGCACCGGGGCTTTGCTCTTTCGGATCTTGCGTGATTTGGCCATGAGGGGTCCTTCGATGACTGGTGATGGCAGTTTGCTGCACTCCACCGCCATTTCCCAAGCGCAATTGCCTCACGGGCTGTCACATTCCCGTCAGGGGTCGCGATCATCATAGCAGGCCACAGGCAGGGCCTGCGCGGTCAGCAAGCCGGGGGGCGCGACCCGCCACAACGAGAAACCGTTTATATCTCTGTCATGCCAAAGGCCCTGAAGGGACGATGTGACAGAGGCGCTCCAGCTTGCCCCGATGATCCTGTCCCGATTGGATGCACCCCTTGCCCGAACAATGAAGGCCGCCGCTTTTTATCCGGATCGCCATCGTTCATTCTGCCGCAACAGAGGTCGCTGCAACCTCCCATGGGCGGACGTAATCGCCCAGGATCTGGCCGATGCTCTCCTCGCTCGCACCGCGGGGGTCGACTTGGGCGACCAGCCCGCGCTTTTTGTCGTCAATCACCGCCACCACACGGGCAGGCAGATCGCCTTTTTCCAGCGCGTCGTTGTAAATCCGCGTGATGGCATGCTTGCGCAGGTCGGGTTTGAAAATCTTGCCAACAGCCGTCTTCGGCAGCTCCGGTAGGATGGTCATGTGCTTGGGGTGGGCCGCACGTTCGTGCACGTTGGTTTTGCAGAACGCGATCAGTTCCGCCTCTGTCACCTGCGCCCCGCTGACCAGTTCGACAAAAGCGCAAGGGACCTCGCCCGCATGGGCGTCAGGCTGACCAATGGCCCCGGCAAAAGCCACCGCCTCATGGTGCAAAAGCGCCTCTTCGATCTCGGCGGGGTCGATGTTGTGCCCGCCCCGGATGATGAGGTCCTTGGCGCGTCCGGTGATCCAGAGGTAGCCATCAGGATCCACCCGCCCCAGATCGCCGGTGCGCAGAAACTCACCATAGAACATCTCCGCGTTCTTGTCGGCTTCGGTGTAGGTGTGGCCGACATAGACGCCGGGGTTCGACACGCAGATCTCGCCCACCTCGTCGATGTCGGCCTCGATGGGGCCGTTCTCTGTCGTTTTGTAGATCTTGACATCGCAATAGGGGAACGGAATGCCGATGCTGCCAACCTTCTTTTCGCCATCCGTCGGGTTGCACGACACCAGGCAGGTCGCCTCTGTCAGACCATACCCTTCGACAAGCTTCACGCCCGTGGCCTTTTCAAACCGCCGAAAGAGCTCAAGCGGCAGCGGGGCAGACCCCGAGAAGGCCGTCTGCACCGTGCTCACATCCGCATCAATCGGGCGCTGCATCTTGGCAGAGATGGCGGTGGGCACGGTGATGATAAAGGTGACCTTCCACCGCTCCACCAGCTTCCAGAAGTTATCCATCACCCCATCACCCCGATACCCCTGCGGCGTGGGAAAGATCACATGCGCGCCGGAAGTCACCGCCGCCATCAGGATCACGTGGCTGGCGAACACGTGAAACAGCGGCAGCGGGCAGATGATATTGTCCTCTTCGGTAAAGAGCAGCCGCGTGCCGATCCATCCGTTGTAAATCAGCCCCGAATAGCGGTGTTGCGCCACTTTGGGCATGCCCGTGGTGCCGCCGGTATGGAAATAGCAGGCGACGCGATCCTCCGTGCTGTCGGCAAAGCGCAGGGTTTTGGGTTGCTTGGCAATTTCGGCATGAAAGCTGAGGTATCTGGCCTGGTTCTGAAACTGCCGCTTGGGCCGGATCAGGGGCACAATCCAGGATTTCGGCGGGGTCAGGTAGCGCAGCAGATCGACCTCGAGCACGGTTTGCACATTGGGCGCGAGGGCGACCGCCTCTGCTGCCTTGTCGGCCACGTCGGTTTTGGGGAAAGGCCGCAGGGTCACAACCACCCTGGCGTTGGTTTCGCGCAGAATGGACCCGATCTGCTCTGCATCAAGCAGCGGGTTGATCGGGTTCACAATACCCGCCACAGCGCCGCCCAGAAGCGCCAGCACCGTCTCGTTTGCATTGGGCAGGATGTAGGCCACCACATCCGTCTCGCCCACGCCGAGCGACCGAAACAGATTGGCCGTCTGCGTCACGCGATCCTTCAGCACCGACCACGTAAGGGTTTCCGCCTTGTCGGCCGGGCCCGAGAAAATCTGAAAGCTGGTGGCTTTGCTATCGGGAAATTTCGACGTCGTCTCACTCAGCAATTGATAGAGCGTTGCAGGCAGACCCCGCTCCTTCCACGGCATTTCACCTTCAATGGCGTCGCGGTCGTCCAAACCGGCAAAAGTCATGCGTGTCCCTCCCCTGACATGGCATGTTTATCGTCCTTTGTGTGGCGCGCAGGATGCGAGTATATCACATGCGGCGCAAGCCTCGTGACGCGGCGTGCTTTTTGGGGGGACGTGACGTCAACGGCGGGCGGAATTTACTCCGCCGCCATCCCTTCGGTGAATTGCAGCTTGGCCAGCCGGGCGTAGAGCCCGCCTTCGGAGACAAGCCTGTCGTGCGCGCCGGTTGCGACCACGCGACCCTCATCCATGACCACGATGCGATCCGCTTTTTTCACCGTCGCAAGCCGGTGGGCCACGATCAGCGTCGTGCGCCCCTGGCTGAGCCTGTCGACGGCCTCCTGCACCGCGCGCTCGCTTTCGGCATCCAGCGCGCTGGTGGCCTCATCCAGCAGCAGCACAGGGGCGTCGCGCAGAATGGCACGTGCAATGGCGATCCGTTGCTTTTGCCCACCGGACAGCATCACGCCGCGCTCACCCAGATAGGCATCATAGCCTTTGGGCAAGGCGGCGATGAAATCATGGGCGGCCGCCGCGCGCGCCGCGTCTTCGATCTCGGCATCCGTGGCATCGGGACGGCCAAAGCGGATGTTTTCGCGCGCAGAGGCGGCAAAAATCACCGGATCCTGCGGTACAAGGGCCACCGATTGGCGGAAATCGTCGCGCCGCAGGGCGGCAAGATCGATCCCATCGATCAGGATGCGGCCCGAGGCAGGATCGTAAAACCGCAACAGCATCTGGATGATCGTGGTCTTGCCCGCCCCCGAGGGTCCGACAAAGGCCACGGTCTCACCCGGTTCGATGCTCAGGTTCACCCGGTCCAGCGCCTTTGTCTCAGGACGGGACGGGTAGGCGAAGGTGACGTCCTCAAAGCTCAGGCGTCCGGCAACAGGCTGTGGCAGCACAAGGGCGTGTTCAGGGTCTTTCACCGCGTCCTGGGTATCGAGCAGTTCCACAAGACGCTCAGTAGCCCCTGCCGCGCGTTGCAATTCGCCCCAGATTTCGGACAGGGCTGCAACGCCGCCCGCCACCATCACCGCGTAGATCACGAATTGCACCAGTGCCCCTTGCGTCATCTCTTCCGCCCGGACATCGCGGGCGCCGACCCAGAGCACACCGACAATCCCGGCAAAGACCAGAAAGATCACGATGACGGTCATGACCGCGCGGGTCGTCACCCGCCTGCGCGCGGCGTCAAAGGACAGCTCTGTCACGTCGGAGAACTGCTTTCGGCTCGCCTTTTCATGGGTAAAGGCCTGCACGGTCTGCACGGCACTCAACGCCTCAGATGCGTTCCCCGACGAGGCCGCAATCCAATCCTGGTTTTCACGGCTGAGCACCCTCAGCCTGCGCCCCAGCACGAGGATCGGCACGATCACTGCCGGCACAATCAGCAACACAAGACCCGTGAGTTTCGCAGATGTTAGCAGCATCAGCGCAAGGCCACCGATGAAGATCAACAGATTGCGCAGCGCGATTGACACGGAGGATCCGATGACGGACAGGATCAGCGTTGTATCCGTGGTGATCCGGCTCAGAACCTCGCCGGTCATGACCTTTTCGTAAAAGGCCGGGCTCATGCCGATCACGCGGTCAAAGATAGCTTTGCGGATGTCGGCAACGACCCGTTCGCCCAGACGCGTGACAAGCGCGTAGCGCAGCCCGGTCCCGATGGCCAACAGGCCCGCGATGCCCAGCGCTGCGGCAAAGTAAAGATCAAGCGTGTAGGCATCTTTGGTATAGAAGTTATCGACGACGCGGCGCACGGCCAAAGGCAAGGTCAAGGAGATCACGGCCGTGACGACCAGCGCGGCAATCGCCCCGAAAACCAGCATACGGTAGGGCCGCAAAAACGGGAGCAACGCTTTGAGCGCCCCCAATTGTTTGGACTTTGCACGTTCTTCCGTTTGCCCAGGCCCCCCGGGGCCAGCAGGTGTCGGCCGAGCCATATCCCCTCCCTCATAGTCGTCCTGACAATTGTCATGGCCTTACTAGACGATAGCGTCAAGACATCCCGGTCCCATCAGGACAATTACGCGCAGTTTCAATGGGCTTTGAGGTGTTGTCCGTACGTTGGGGCTGGTGCGCTGGCAGCGTTCAACCCTGCATTGTTCCGCAGATGGCCGTATCCTCACCCGCCCGTTTCACTTTCCGGTGGTGCAACTGCTACTGCGGCATCGAGCTTCGATCTGCTGGTCATTTTTGCTGGACTGGGCGGCGGGTTTCGAAACCAAACAAGGAGAAGAATTTAGTTTCATAAATTCAGCTAGTTATGGGAATTGGCGTTTTTCAACGTTGCGGGATCTATTGCGGGAAAGAGAAACCAAACCTAACGCTTCCAACAAATGTAACGCGGCTGAAAAACGTTTATGTCTTAAAAGCGCCGCCTGAACCAAGGCAGCTTCCGATCTTTGAATTCGGAAGGAAACTGCTCTTTGTTATGGTCAAGTAGCGTCCAGATGTGATCTGGAACCGAAAACGAGAATTCATACATTCCGTAGGCAATACCGCCGATCGCATCTGATTTAATAAAATCCCTCTTAAACAGCGACGATCCGTGGCCACAGTCCATTTCGGCCGTGAAGCTCTTTTGGCTGTTTGTCAGCAACCACCCATAGATCTCACGCTCGGTCTCTTTCAGAAAGGGAAGATGTTCAATGAACTGTTTCTGATGCTCGCTTATCTTCGCAGCCTGCTCGCGGACTTTGTGTCGTCTCTGCCAAGCTTCAACGGCGTACATGGCGACCTTCTCAAACAAAGACATGATCGCCAGACCACCGACTACCAGTATCGCAAAAGGCAGCCCATATACCACCCAAGGAGATTCAGTAGCGGGAAGAAATTACAGCCTGAACATGAGCCAGAAGCCGAATAGCCCAAGGCTAAATCCGAGCAGTTGCCATGCGCTCGCCTTTAGAATTCCCAACCAACCTGAATCCACAGGAACCACCTTATGTGACTAATTCGTTTCGTTCTCCCAAATCCCATTGAGGTTGTCCATTCGCGACAATCGCAGTGGTTTGGCGAATGTTGCGGGTTTGGGTCAAGAAAAACCGAACCGGCACGAAACTACCGTTTAATTTCAACATTTTAGGCAATTATTTGGAGTGGGAGGCGGGAATCGAACCCGCGTCATTAGCTTGGAAGGCAGTGGTTCAAATCAATATAAATCTAATTAGTTCAAAGAATTATATTCTTACGATTTGGTCTTTTATAGGTATTTGGTCGGAAAAGAGTTTCTGGAGCGGGCGGCGGGAATCGAACCCGCATCATCAGCTTGGAAGGCTGAGGTCTTACCATTACACAACGCCCGCTCACCTGAATCCGGGTGTATTTCATAGCTGTGTGAGCGTCAAGTGAACCAAGTAAAGTCGGTTAGAAGACTTGCAACACTATTGCCGCTCACGGCCCATTCCGGACATTAACCATCACGACCGACGCCGCTTGCAGATTCCCCGAAGCGGACATGGCGTATCTGCGGCGAATCCGGCTTGGGAGGTTTCGAACGTCGTTAAAGTCGATGTTGAAACCATTCAGCCAGAGGAGAGATACCATGAAACGCTACGTTGGAATTGATGTCGCCCAAGAGC
>NZ_JACNMO010000016.1 GCF_020622345.1 Roseobacter weihaiensis
CTACAACACGCAAAGACCACACACATCGCTTGGCGGGCTGGCTCCGACCGTCTTCGCCAATCTCAACCGTGCCACCCGGCCTGCTTCGCTTGAGCTCCGCAAAGGCTCCGCTCAGCAGGCCTTGACCACAACCAAATCAACAGAAAGAAACAGGAACGGCTTCTACACCTGATCGGCCCGGATCAGGGAGCTGGGTCGCTGTGAACACGACCAGCACCGGTTTCATCGTCACGCCCGGACGAAAAGATCGACTGATGGAGACCATCCGCACTTTTGGCTGGGATGATAACTGGGAGACAGTTAAAAAGCGCTTCCGGAAAGAACTCCGCCCCAACAATTCCGGCTGATCGGGAAGGCCGGAAGAGGTTTCAACGCTTGCGCTTTCATATGCAATTCGCTCACGGACTTCATTAACGGCGCCAGCACCTTGAGCGTGAACTGAAGACAAGAACAATGAAGGCCCTACCGAATTATCAGAAGTGATATGCGAACCTTGCTATTTCAGGTGACGATTGCGGGAGAGTCACATTGTGTAGCGATGATCAGCACGAAGCTGCTGAGGTCGTTTGGACGCCTCGCTCGCCAGTACCACTGTCGTTTTCCCGAACCGGTCTGAAGGGTATTTTCAGCAAAGAGGTCAGCCGCGATCTTCTGGCGCGATTGCGGTGCAAGGGTTTGATTGCCAGCGGATTTCTGGCCAGTGAGCATATGCTGCGACGCGCTTATCGCGGAGATCGGGCATGAATCGCGTCAGTTCTCAATTGAACCGGAGCGATATCGGCCAGCTCTGCGGCTTGTCAATCGCGACCGGTGAACACTTTCTCACGCTGTTTTATCCACTTCGATGCCACCTCCGCAAACAGCCCTCGGAGGTCGCGACATGAACGTGAGTAACGGCGGTACCGACGCCCCGCACATAGGATCACATCAGGCGGAAACCTGCGATGTTTGAAAGGATTGCGTCGCGTGACAGGTCTCCGGAAACTGACAGGATACCAAAGCTGCAAGCTGGAATAGAAGAATGCAACAGTCCCGTGCTGAGTCAGCATCTGGGCACAGCGGTCGACTTGGAAATCACTTATAATCTCTGTTTCGGGCCGAAATCTCTGGCTCTGAGAAACCATTCTAAAAATGCAGGACGGCCATGCAATTTGCGCTATTGTGCAGGTGCCGCATGTTCTTATGTATCGCGCAGATCAAAGACGATTCACGACGCAGTGTAAGGAGCGCGCCATGTCCTTGTTTGATAACATCCGTGAATTCCTCGCCCGCCGTGCGCTGGAACGGAAAACCTATGCTGAACTCTCTGCGATCACCGATGACGAGCTTCTGGATCTCAACCTCAGCCACGCAAAGCTCGCGGAGCTGTCACGTCGCCAGGCGGCCACAATCTGATCCTCCGGGGCACGATGGCCCACAGGCTTCAGCGGCACTTTAGCCCAGACGTCTTGGGGCGCTTTCGGCCAGCGATGCTGCTGCAGCATCCGCCAATCGTTGAGCGGCAACCCCGTCTTCGATGCCGGGGGTGGGGCCAACGCCCTTGGTCAGTGCGGTGACAAAGGCGGTCATTTCCGCAAGGTAGGCTGCCTCATACCGCTCTAGAAAGAAATGCTGATTGGGGGAGGTCACGAATCCCTCTGCGCTTGCTTGGGTCACAAGATGCTCAAGCTGATTGGCGGCTTGCAGCATGCCGTTTGCACCGTGCACTTCGATGCGCTGATCATAGCCGTAGGTCGCCCGGCGCGAATTGTTGATCTGGCAGAGCTTGCCGGACGCGGTCTTGAGCGTCACCGCAGCGGTATCGATGTCACCGGCGACGCCGATTTCGGGATCGACAAGGCAGGACCCCCATGCAAAGAGCTCAACAGGCTCTTCCCCAAGCACAAACCGTGCCATATCAAAATCATGGATTGTCATGTCGCGAAACAGGCCCCCGGATTGTTCGACGTAGGACAGCGGCGGCGGGGCAGGGTCGCGCGACGTAATCAGCACCAGTTCGACCTCTCCGATCACCCCCTCTGCCACCTGGGCCTGAAGCTGGGCAAAATGCGGATCGAACCGGCGGTTAAAACCCGTCATAAAGGGCACGCCGGCGGCTTTGACCGCGGCCATGCATTCCGCCGCGCGGTCTGACGACAAATCGATCGGCTTTTCGCAGAAAATGGCTTTGCCCGCCTGTGCCAGGGCGTGGATTTGCGCATAATGCAGGCTGGTTGGTGTCGCGACAATCACCGCGTCGGTATCCGCGGCCGCGATGATTTCGGACGCCTCCCGCACCACGGCGCCAGAGGTCTCAGCCAGGGCTTGCGCCGCGGCGGGCAGGGCGTCGGCCACGGCAGTCAGCCGGGCGTCGGGCATCCGGGCGATGCTGCGGGCGTGAACCTGACCGATGCGCCCGCAGCCCAGTAATCCGATAGAGATCATGGTTTTGTCCTTTATAGAGCCTTATTCCGGGCCGAGGGTGCGCAAGGCGGCGCGCGCTGCCGTGACAAGCTGCGGCTCCACCGCGCTGAGGATTTGGACGCGATCAAAGCGCTCAGGGTCTTGCGCGAGGGCGGCGCGCAGAGCGGTGCCGAAAGCCATGCGCAATTCGGTCCCGATGTTGAACTTGCAAATCCTTGACCCCCGCGCGAGTGCCCGGCGTTGCGCCAGAGGCACGCCCGACCCGCCGTGGATGACCAGCGGAATATCCGTGACCGCTTCGATGGCGCGGATACGGGCCTCGTCCAGCCCGCCTTCATGGTTCTGCTGCAAATGGACGTTTCCGACCGAGATCGCCATGGCATCCACACCGCTGTCGCGCGCAAAGGCTGCGGCGTCCTCCGGCTCCGTGCCTTCTGACGTTTCGCCGTCAGAATAGCCGACGAAACCGATCTCGCCCTCACAGGAGATCCCGGCGCGATGGGCCATCTCCGCGATCTGGGCGGTTTGGGCGATGTTTTCAGCCAAGGGCAGGCGCGAGCCGTCAAACATCAGCGAGGTAAAGCCGCTGTCGAGCGCCTCGCGGCACTCCTCAAGGGTATACCCGTGATCCAGATGCGCCACCACGGGGACAGATACGCTCTCGGCCAAGGTGCGGAACATCTTGCCCAGAACCGGCAGGGGGGTGTGCTTGCGGCAGCTTGGACCCGCCTGAAGGATCACAGGCAACCCCTCCGCCTCGGCGGCCAGCGCATAGGCGCGCATGTCCTCCCAGCCGAGACAGACAAGCCCGCCGACGGCAAAATGCCTTGTTAGAGCCTGATCCAGCACGTCTTTCAGCGTCGCAAGCGTCATTTGAACTTGGCTACCATATCCATGATGCCGGGGATTGTATGGAGCTGTTCGGCATGTGTGGGTTGGAAGTATTGTTTCAGGCTGCGCTGGCTGAGCCCGCCAAGGATGGTGAAATAGTACATTTCATAGCCTGGCAGCACACAGCAGGGGTGATAGCCCTTGTCGATGCAAATCGTAGAGCCATCGACGATGTGATAGGCATCACCCGGTTCGGTTTCTGTCCGCTGGAGCATCTGCACCCCTGAGCCATAGTTCGGCTTGAAGCGGAAATTATAGGTCTCATCATGGCGTGTCTCTTCGGGCAGACGGTCGGTATCGTGCTTGTGGCTGGGAAAGCCCGACCATCCGCCCGCGCCCACGGTGAAAAGCTCTGACACCAGCAGGCGCCCCACGCGATCATGCTGGTTGGCGCCCAGGACGTGTTTGATTTTGCGATGGGTTTTGGTGTCGTCAGAGCCATATTGCACCAGATCGATCTCATCGGCGCGCACTGCGAAGGGCTCTAGCACCTCATCGTATTTTGCGCCTGCGATGAACACTTCGGCCTTGTCGGACAGGCAGGTAAAGCGCGCCTCGACCGCTGTGGGCACATAGACGCCTTCGGGTTCGCCGTCCCAAACGTCGACGCCGCGCCCGCCAAGCTGTTTCGCCTCAAAGCTGCCGACAGTCACATCCAGCAAGCCTGTCGCCGGGGCGATGCAGGTCTCAAACCCCGGCACGGCGTAGCCAAAGCTCTCGCCTTTCTTCAGCTTGACGATGTTGAAGTAGTTCAGCGGTACCAGCGCATCACCCACATCGACGATGGGTTTGTTCTGGTTGTCAAAGGGGGGGATATGCATTTGGGGTCATCCTTCCGTCGGGTTGGGATTTTCCGCCAGAAACGCGGAGAGGTGAGCGTGATCGGGCATCGCAGGCGCGCAGCCCGGTTTAGAGACGACAATCGCTGCGCAGGCAGAGCCGCGCAGCACCGCATCACGCAGGGCCAGGCCTTCGGCAATACCGGACAGCAGCCCCGCCATGAAACTATCGCCGGCCCCGTTGGGTTTGATCGCATCGACCGGATAGATCCCGGTGTGGATTTGCTGGTCTCCGGCAAAGGTGATCGCGCCTTTTTCGCCCATCTTGTAGATCACGATCCGGGCGTCCTTTTCCGCCAGCGATTGAGCCTTCTCCAGGCTCTTGGACATGTCACCCGCCATGAAGCCGAACTCTTCATCATTGCCGACAATCATGTCGCTGGCCGCCCCCGCACGGGACAGAACATCGGCGGCGATCTCCGCAGAAGGCCAGGAGTAGGGTCTGTAGTCGATGTCGAAGATCACTGGCAGCCCGGCGGCCTTGGCCGCCTCGAAACCGGCGAAGGTGGCTGTGCGCGAGGGCTCTGCCGCAAAGACGGTGCCTGCCGTGACCAACGCGCCGAAGGGCGACAGATCGACCGCGCCGATATCCTCCACCGTCACCTCAAAGTCGGCCGCCCCGTTGCGATAGATGACATTCTGGAAATTCTCGATCCGGCTTTCGTAGATCGCCAGCGAGTTGCGGAATTCACCGCTGACGGCGCGCACATATCGCGTGTCCACGCCGTAGTGCTTCAATCTGTTGAGGCAAAAGCGCCCCACCGCGTCATCAGACACGGAGGTGACCAGCGAGGCCGCACAGCCAAGCTTGCACAGACCGACCCCGATATTTGCGGAGGAGCCGCCCAGATCGGCGTGAAAGACCTCTGCCTCTTCGCTTTTCACGCCGGGAGGGTGGGCAAACATATCCATGCCCGCCCGCCCCAGAATGACAAAGCTCTTTTGTCTGATCCCGGTCAAAAGCCTTTGTGTAGAGACGTTTTCCATCAGACCCCCCGGCGCTGCTTGGCGCGGCTGGCCTCGATCTCGGCGTGTTTTGCGCGCACGGAGGCGTGGTCGGACACTTCCGGCGTGCCGACCTCCCACCAGGTGTGGCCTTGCGTGGTCCAGCCCTCGTAGGCGTCCACAGTCATCACGATGACAGAGGTCTTATCTGCCGCTTTCGCCGCTTTGAACGCCTCGGCCAGCCCGTCGGCGGTATCGACCCGCACCGCATGCGCGCCCATGGACGCCGCATGGGCGACAAAATCCACCGCAAAGGCGTCGGGCACGGTGGGGGTATCCACGATCAGATTGTTGAAGCTTTCATTGCCGGTGTTGTTCTGCAACTTGTTGATGACGGCAAAACCGCCGTTGTCGAGCACCAGAAGGATCATCTTTTTACGCGTCAGCACGGAGGAATAGATGTCGGAATTCATCAGCAGGTACGACCCGTCCCCGCAGAAGACGATGGTGTCGGCCTCGGGTTCCACCTCGGACTGCGCGATGCGCGCGCCCCAGCCGCCTGCGATCTCGTAGCCCATGCAGGAAAACCCGAACTCCACATCCACGGTGCCGATGTCCAAGGTGCGCCAGTTCGCTGTCATCTCCGCCGGCAACCCGCCCGCAGCGGCGACCACGCGGTCGCGCGTGTCGCAGAGGGCGTTGACCACGCCGATGGCCTGCGCGTAGGAGTTGGGGCGGTTTCCCGGTTTGACGTTTTCAGCGACATAGGCGGCCCATTTCCCGCGCTCGCCCTGGGCATAGGCTGTCCAGGAGGCCGGTACCCGGTAATCGCCAAGCGCCGCGCCCAACGCCTCAACGCCAAGCTTGGCGTCGCCGACCACGGGCAGGGACATATGCTTGCCCGCATCGTGGCGTGCCGCGTTGAGCGAGATGATCCGCGCCTCCTTGGCAAAGGCCGTCCAGCTGCCGGTGGTGAAATCCTGCAATCGGCAGCCCACGGACAGAATCACATCGGCGGCTTCGGCGACCGCGTTGGCGCTGTCGGACCCTGTTACCCCCACCGGACCGATGTTGAGCGGATGGGTGTCATGCAGGTTTGCGCGCCCGGCAATCGTCTCCAACACAGGGATATTATGTGCTTCGGCAAAACCCGTCATCTCTGCTACGGCACGGGAGTATTGCACGCCACCGCCCGCGATGATGACCGGGCGCTTCGCCGCTTTCAGCGCCAGGGCGGCGTCGGCGATTTCAATTGCATCGGGGGTCTGGCGCCGGATGCGGTGGGTTTTCTCGTCGAAAAGGGCGACCGGGTAGTCATAGGCCCAGCCTTGGACGTCCTGCGGCAGACTGATAAAGGCGGGCCCGCAATCGGCGGGGTCCAGCAGGGTCGCCAGGGCCGCGGGCAGCGACTGAATGACCTGCGCGGGGTGGGTGATCCGGTCCCAATAGCGCGAGACCGGGCGGAAGGCGTCATTCAGCCCGTAGGCCGGATTGCCAAAGTGTTCGAGCTGTTGCAGCACCGGATCCGGCAGGCGGGTCAGAAAGGTATCCCCGCAGAGCATCAGCATCGGCAGGCGGTTGGCATGGGCCAGTGCTGCGGCCGTCAGCAGATTCGCGGTGCCGGGTCCGGCCGAGGCGGTGCAGAACATGAACCGCTGGCGCAGGTGGTACTTGGCATAGGCGGCGGCGGCAAAGCCCATGCTTTGCTCGTTCTGGCCGCGATAGAGCGGCAGGGTGTCGCGCATGTCATAAAGCGCTTCGCCCAGACAGGTGACGTTGCCATGCCCGAAAATACCAAAACCGCCACCGCACACCCGCTGCCGCACCCCGCCTACGTCAATGAATTGCGCATTCAGATAACGGATGATCGCCTGTGCCGTGGTCAGGCGAAGTGTCTGGTCGGTCATTGTCGGCCCCCCTCCTCGAATGCGACAGATATCGGGTCAAAACAGATTGGCGCTTGACCTGATCCGTCTTTTATAGATACCCGTGTTGCAACCGGTTGCAATATCTTTTTTGGGGACAGTCATGGCCGATATCGGGTTGGGCATCATCGGCGGTGGCTACATGGGCAAGGCGCATGCGGTGGCCTATCGGGCGGTGGGGGCCGTCTTTGAGACACGCCTCCGGCCCCGGCTGGAGATGGTTGCGGCCGCCTCCGATGCCTCTGCCGAAAGATATGCGGGCGCTTTCGGGTTTTCCCGCAGTACCGGCGATTGGCGCAGGCTGGTGGAGGACCCCAGGGTGGAGGCGATCGTGATCGCTTCACCGCCCGAGACCCATCTGGAGATCACCCGCATGGCGGCCGATCTGGGCAAGCCGGTTTTCTGCGAAAAGCCGCTTGGGGCGTCATTGCAGGATGCGCAAGAGATGGTCAAACTGGCCGAGGACGCAGGCATTGTGAACATGATCGGGTTCAATTACATCCGCACGCCCGCCTCGCAATTTGCCCGTCAACTCATCTGTGAGGGCACAATCGGTGAGATCACTTGGTTTCGGGGCGAGCATACCGAAGATTTCTATGCCGACCCAAAAGCCCCCTTGACCTGGCGCGCGACCGGCGATGCCAATGGCTGCATGGGGGATCTGGCCCCGCATATGATCAACGCAGCCCTGGCCCTCATGGGCCCGGTGACCTCCGTCATGGCCGAGATCGAGACGGTACATGAAACCCGGGGTGGCGTGGCCGTGACCAATGACGATCAGGGGCAGATGATGTGCCGGTTTGCCGGGGGGGCGATGGGGCATCTGTTTTTCAGCCGGGTCTCTACCGGGCGCAAGATGGGCTACATCTACGAGGTTACAGGGACCAAAGGCGCGATCCGCTTCAACCAGGAGGATCAGAACGCGGTCTGGCTCTACAAAGCGGAGGGACCCGAGGCGGAGCGCGGCTTTCGGCAGATCCTGACCGGGCCCGCGCATCCTGATTACGCGCCGTTCTGTCAGGGGCCGGGGCATGGCACCGGGTATCAGGATCAGATCATCATCGAGGCGCGCGATTTTCTCGCGGCGATCGAGGCTGGTGCGGCGCGTTGGCCCAGGTTCCGCGACGGGCTTGCGGTCTCGCAGATCGTCGAGGCCGCGCGTCAGTCGCATGCGGCGCGGTCCTGGATCACGCTGTAAGACCCAAAGGGGTGAGGGAGGACACCAAATGACCATCAAAATCGGCAATGCGCCCTGTTCATGGGGGGTCGAGTTCGCGGATGATCCGCGCAACCCCGGCTGGCGCGAGGTGCTGCGCGAAAACGCGGCGGCGGGCTACAAGGGGATCGAACTGGGCCCCGTGGGCTTCATGCCGGAGGACCCGGTTGTCCTGGCGGAGGCACTGGCGGCGCATGATCTGACGCTGATCGGCGGCGTGGTGTTTCGACCCTTCCATGATCCGGATGCCTGGGCCGAGGTTGAGCACGCCGCCCGGCGGACCTGCACCGCGCTCAAGGCACATGGGGCGCAGCATCTCGTTCTGATCGATTCCATCTCGCCGCGCCGCGCGGGGACAGCGGGCCGGGCCGAAGCGGCGGAGCAGATGGACAAGGCGGAATGGGTCGCGTTTCGCGACCGGATCGCGCAGGTCGCCCGGATCGGTACCGAAGAGTACGGGCTGAGCGTGGGCATTCATGCCCACGCGGCAGGCTTCATGGATTTTGAACCCGAGCTGGAGCGCCTGCTGGACGAGGTGGACGAGAGCATTCTCAAGATCTGCTTTGACACCGGCCACCATTCCTATGCGGGCTTTGACCCCGTGGCCTTTATGGAGCGGCACATCGACCGGATCAGCTACATGCACTTCAAGGATATCGACCCGGGGGTCAAAGCCGATGTGATCGCGAAAAACGCAGGCTTCTACGATGCCTGCGGGCAGGGGATCTTTTGCACGCTCGGGGAGGGTGACGTGGATTTTTCACGCGTGCGGCAGATCCTGCTGGACAGCGGCTTCGAGGGCTGGTGCACGGTTGAACAGGACTGCGACCCAACTTTGCCGGACACGGATGCGCTGCGCGATGCCAAGGCCAACCGCGCCTATCTGCAGTCCATCGGATTTTAGGGAGCGGACGATGAAGAAACTGAACTGGGGTATGATTGGTGGCGGTGAAGGCAGCCAGATCGGCCCGGCACATCGTCTGGGCGCGCAGGCGGATGGGAACTTCACGCTGGCGGCGGGCGCGCTCGACGTTGATGCGGAGAGAGGTAGCGCCTATGCGCAAAGCCTTGGTGTTGCCCCTGACCGGGCTTACGCGGACTGGCAGGAGATGCTTGCCGGGGAAGCCGCGCGCCGGGACCGTGTCGATCTGGTGACCGTGGCCACGCCCAATTCCACCCATTTCGAGATCACCAAGGCCTTCCTCGAAGCAGGCTTTAACGTGCTGTGCGAAAAACCCATGACCCTGACTGTGGAGGAGGGCGAAGAGATCGTGCGCGTGGCCCGCGCCAGCGGCAAAATCTGTGCGGTGAACTACTGCTATTCGGCCTATCCGATGGTGCGCGAGATGCGCCAGATGGTGGCCACCGGCCAGCTCGGCAAGGTCCGCCTGATCGTGACCAATTTTAGCCATGGCCATCACGGCGATGCAACCGATGCGGACAATCCGCGGGTGCGGTGGCGTTATGATCCGGCGATGGCGGGCGTGTCCGGCCAGTTCGCCGATTGCGGCATCCATGCGTTGCATATGGCCAGTTTTATCGCGGGCGATGACGTCAGCACCCTGTCGGCTGACTTCGCCTCAACCATTCCCAGCCGGGTGCTGGAGGACGACGCGATGGTGAATTTCCGCATGGCGGGCGGCGCGGTTGGGCGGCTCTGGTCGTCCTCCGTCGCGATCGGTCGGCAGCACGGCTTTGATATTCAGGTCTTTGGCGAAACGGGCGGGCTGCGGTGGGCCTCCGAGCAGCCCAATCAGGTCTATTACACCCCGGTCGGTGGGCGCACGCAGATCATGGAAAAAGGCGAAGCGGGCCTGTCTGACGAGGCCGGGCGCCTCAGCCGTGTGGCCATTGCGCATCCCGAAGGCTTTCCCCTGGCGGTGGCCAATATCTATGTCGATCTGGCGGCGGCGATTCGCGGTGAGGCGCGCGACAGTCTGCCCCTTGCCGAGGATGGGCTGCGGTCCATGGCGGCGGTCTATGCCGCAGTTGCTTCTGCGAAGGAACACGGGGCCTGGGTCGATGCCAGGCCACCGATGTTTCGCTAGGGCAGGGGGCGCAACGTGCCGCGTTCGACAATCTCACAGGCGTAGAGCCGTGCTTCGGGCTGGCGATCCGGATCATCCAGCATCGCCATTACAAGCTCAATGGAGCTGTCGATGATCCGCCGGATGGGCTGGCGGATCGTGGTCAGGTTGATGTTGGGCCAGCGTGACATGTCCATGTCGTTCAGCCCGATGATCCCGATGTCCTCTGGCACATTCAGGCCCCTATCCTGAATGGCGCTCAGCGCGCCGACAGACAGTACGTCATCGCCGCAAAAATAGGCCTCCGCCGGGGTCCGGTCCAGCAAGGCGAGCATCTCCGCCCGTCCGGCATCAAAGGAATAGGCGGTCGCAAAGCTCCGGGTGGCGGTCACATCCGGCACCGCGTCCACCACCTCGGAAAATCCCCGGTGGCGGTCGATGGTCGAGGTGGCCTCCGCCGGGCCGCCCAGAAAGGCGATCCGCCGGTAGCCCCGCGCAATCAGCGTGCGCGCGGCCATGCGTCCGCATTCGATGTTATCGATGCCGACCACATGCACCTTGGGTGCGCTGGCAAAGCGGCCAAAGGAATGCACGACAGGGATCCGCGCGTCCTGAAACGCCAGCGAAAACTCAGGCGCCAGCGTGGACGAAGCCACGACGACCCCGTCCACGGAATACTGTCGCAACAGGCGCAGCGAATGCGCCGGGTCGGTTTCGTCCGTCAGGTTTACCAACAGCGGGCGCAGGCCCTTGTCTTGCAGGCTGCGGGTGAAGAGATCAAAGACTTCCAGAAAAACCGGATTGTGAAAGTTGTTGGAAATCAGCCCGATCAGCTTGGTCCGCCCGGTGGTCAGCGATGAGGCGAGCGCGTTGGGGCTGTAACCCAGCTCATCGGCGGCTTTTTCAACCTTGCGACGGGTCTTGACCGATACCGATGCGCCCGCCGTAAAGGTGCGCGAAACGGCAGAGCGGGACACCCCCGCCCGTGCGGCGACCTCTTTCAGCGTAACAGTCATTTCAGCAGCTCACGTTGACAACTTCGTCCCAGATGACCACACCGGCTGATTTGTTGCAACCGGTTGCAATGTGAATCGACCTGTGCTTAGCTTTCCCGCAGAAGGCGTGCAAGCGACCTTTTCAAAGGCTGTCAAAGTCAATTCTGGGAGGAACAATGAGACATCTGCTAAAATCAACTCTTGCGGCGGCGGCGCTGGCTGTTGCCACACCTGCGCTCGCCACGGATATCATCGTGGTCAGCCACGGACAGGCGAGCGATCCGTTCTGGTCGGTTGTCAAGAACGGCGTGGAAAAGGCGGCGGAAGATACCGGCGCGAACGTTGAATACCGCGCGCCTGAAACCTTCGACATGGTCGCGATGAGCCAGCTCATTGATGCGGCCGTGAACCAGGAGCCGGACGGTATTGTGGTCTCGATCCCGGATGCGGACGCGCTTGGCCCGTCCATTGAAAAAGCGGTTGCCGCGGGCATTCCGGTGATCTCGATGAACTCCGGTTCTGATGTGTCGAAAGGTCTTGGTGCATTGCTGCATGTGGGTCAGGAAGAGTTTGACGCGGGAAAGGCGGCAGGCGAAATGATGGCACAGATGGGCGGCACCAACGCGCTGTGCGTCAACCACGAGGTGGGCAACGTCTCGCTGGATGACCGCTGCGCGGGTTTTGCCGAAGGCTTTGGCGGTGAAGTCACCGTCCTGCCGACAACCAACGATCCCGCCGAGATCGAAGCCAAGGTGAAAGCCTCGCTCGATTCCAACGAAGAGATTGACACGGTGATGGCGCTTGGCGCGTCGCTCGCAGGTGAGCCGGCGGTTGCCGCGGTCAAGGCCGTGGGTGGCGAAGGCAGCATCAATATCGGCTCTTTCGATCTGTCTGCCGGTTTCCTTGAAGCCATCAAGGCGGGCGACGCGGCCTTCGCCATCGACCAGCAGCAGTATCTGCAAGGCTACCTGCCGGTCGCCTTTCTCGCGCTGCATGCGCAATACGGCCTTGTGCCGGGCGGCAACGTGCCTTCGGGTCCAAACCTGATCACGGCTGACAAAGCCGGTCAAGTGGTTGAGCTGTCCGCACAGGGCATTCGCTAGCCACACCTCAAGCGGGGCATCTCGGTGCCCCGCTTTTTTCATTTTTCGGGAGGGGGGAAAATGCCCACAGATGTCGCCATCGACGAGCGCATAAAGGAGGAGTCCTTTTTCTCGCGCATGATGAAACGACCGGAACTGGGGGCTATTGCGGGCGTCATTCTGGTCACCGTGTTTTTCCTCGTCACCGCCGATCCGGCGATGTTCACGCTCGCGGGCTTCATGAACTTCATGTCGCCTGCGGCCCAGTTGGGCATTCTGGCCATCGGGGCGGCGCTGTTGATGGTGGGGGGCGAGTTCGACCTTTCGGTGGGCTCGATGGTGGCCTTTACCGGGCTTTTCTTTGGCGCCTGTGTCGTCACCTTTGGTTTGCCGCTGGCAATCGCCATCCCGGCCACGCTGGTCTTTGCCGCCTGTGTCGGTGCCTTTAACGGGCAGATCGTGCTGGCCACCGGGCTGCCATCCTTCATTGTGACGCTGGCCTTCCTGTTCATCCTGCGCGGCCTGTCGCTTGTGGGCCTGAAATGGGCGACGGATGGCTCCACCCAGTTGCGCGGTGTGCGCGATGCGGTCGAGGGCGACTGGCTTGCGCCGATCTTTTCGGGTGAGGCTTTCCCGGCCCTTTTTACACGCATGGCAGAGGCGGGCATGATCGATACCTTTCGCAACGGTACGCCCAAGGTGCAGGGTATCCCCGTCGAGATCCTGTGGTTCATTGTCATCGCGCTGCTGGCCACCTACGTGCTGCAAAGAACGCCGTTCGGGAACTGGATCTTTGCCTCCGGCGGTGATGCCAATGCGGCGTCCAATTCCGGTGTGCCGGTGCGGCGGGTCAAGCTGATCCTCTTTATGGTCACGGCGTGCTGTGCAGCCCTGGTGGCGATCATCACCGTGCTCGACAGCGGGTCGACCGACGCGCGGCGCGGGTTCCAAAAGGAATTCGAGGCGATCATCGCGGCGGTCATCGGGGGCTGCTTGCTGACGGGCGGCTACGGGTCGGCCATCGGGGCGTTTTTCGGCGCGATCATCTTCGGCATGGTGCTCATCGGCCTGACCTACACAAACATCGACCAGGACTGGTATCTGGTCTTTCTGGGGGGCATGCTGCTGATCGCGGTACTCTTCAACAACATGATCCGCAAACGTGTGACGGGGGAGCGCTGAGATGAACAGCCGCTCGGAACACGCACCCATCGTCCATATGGATCAGATCGAAAAACACTTCGGCAATGTGATTGCACTTGCCGGGGTCTCCTTCGATATCTCCGCCGGGGAATGCCATTGCCTGCTGGGCGACAACGGCGCGGGCAAATCGACCTTCATCAAGACCATGTCCGGGGTGCATCGGCCCACCAAGGGCAAGATCATGTTCGAAGGGCGCGAGATGAATTTCGGCAGCCCGCGCGATTCGATGGAAGCGGGCATCGCCACGGTCTATCAGGACCTTGCGATGATCCCGCTGATGTCGGTCACGCGCAACTTCTTCATGGGGCGCGAGCCGACCAAGGGGTCGGGCCCGTTCAAGCGGTTCGATACGGCCACAGCCAACGAGATCACCATGGAAGAGATGCGCAAGATGGGCATCAATCTGCGCGCGCCGGATCAGGCGGTGGGTACGCTGTCGGGGGGCGAACGTCAGACGGTGGCCATCGCGCGGGCGGTCTACTTCGGGGCCAAGGTGTTGATCCTGGATGAGCCGACATCGGCCCTGGGTGTCCGTCAGACCTCCAACGTGCTGGCGACCATCGACCGGGTGCGCAAGGACGGGATCGGTGTGGTCTTCATCACCCACAACGTGCGCCATGCCATGGCGGTGGGCGACCGCTTTACCGTGCTCAATCGCGGCAAGACGCTGGGCACGGCACAGCGCGGCCAGATCACGCCCGACGAGCTGCAGGACCTTATGGCGGGGGGTCAGGAGCTGGCAGCGCTGGAAGGATCGCTCGGCGGGACCGTATGAGCGACCTGCTGCACAACCCAATGGCCCGGTCCGGTAAGGTGCATGACATCACGCCGGAGCGGGCAGGCTGGGGCTATGTCGGCTTTGGCCTTTATCATCTCTCCGAGGGGGAGAGTGCAGCAGAGAGGACGGGCGACCGCGAGGCCATTCTGGTGCTCGTGGAAGGCAAGGCCCGCCTCTCTGCGGCAGGCAAGGATTTCGGCGAGATGGGCGAGCGCATGTCCGTCTTTGAGCGGACACCGCCCCATTGTCTCTATGTGCCGGGTCAAAGCGACTGGCGGGCGGAGGCCAGGACGGATTGCGTGCTTGCCGTCTGTACGGCACCGGCGATTGCGGAGTATCCTGTGCAAAGACTGGGCCCGGATGGCATCGAACTGACCCCGCGTGGCAAGGGCCAGAACACCCGCTACATCAATAACATCGCCATGGAGGGGCGCGATGTTGCCTCAAGCCTCTTGGTGACGGAGGTGTTCACGCCCTCGGGCAACTGGTCCTCCTATCCCAGCCACCGCCATGACGAGGATGACTATCCCCGCATGACCTACCTGGAAGAGACCTACTACCACCGGCTCAACCCCGCGCAGGGCTTTGGCGTGCAACGGGTCTATACCGACGACGGCAGTCTGGATGAGACCATGGCGGTCAAGGACGGTGATGTGGTCTGTGTGCCGCGCGGCCATCACCCCTGCGGCGCGCCCTACGGCTATGACATGTATTACCTCAACGTGATGGCGGGACCCCTGCGCAAATGGCGGTTCGAAAACGATCCCGATCACGACTGGATCGCACAACGGGACGCGGACTGAACCGGTCCCTCAAGAGGAGGCTGCAATGACTGAAATGTCTGATGGGTTTTACCACGCTGACGCCTGCGATCTGGCGGATTTTGCGCAACAGGTGTTGCAGCCCTTACAGAGCGGTATGGTGCCACAGGCCTCGGACGTGCAAGGCAACGTGCCGATCTACGATATGGACGCCTTGCGCGCGGCGCTCGACAGGCCTGAGGCGCGCCGCCGCCTGATGGCGGAATGGGCGCGGGTGCTCAAGGACGGAGCCGGGGTGTTGGTGCTGCGGCGCGCCTATGCCGACACCAGCGTCCTCGACGCGGCAACGGCGATCTACGATCAGATCATTGCGCGGGAAAAGGCCGCGCAGGGCACGGCTGCGGATCATTTTGCCGCCGGCAGCAACGACCGCATCTGGAATGCGCTGCAAAAGCTCTGTGAGGTGGACCCTGAGACCTTCGTGCGTTACTTTGCCAACCCGGTGATTGACGCGGCCTGCGCGGCCTGGCTGGGGCCGAACTACCAGATGACCGCACAGGTCAACGTGGTGCATCCGGGCGGGGCTGCGCAACAGGCGCATCGCGACTACCATCTGGGCTTTCAGACTGCCGAGGTCAGCGCTGAGTACCCGGCCCACGTGCATGATCTGTCGCCGCTGATGACCCTGCAGGGCGGGATTGCCCATGGCGACACGCCGGTTGAGAGCGGGCCGACCAAGCTGCTGCCGTTCTCGCAGCGCTACCGCCCCGGTTATGCCGCGTGGCGCCGCAAGGATTTCCGGGCCTTTTTCGAAGATCACTACGTGCAGCTGCCGTTGCAAAAAGGCGATGCGCTGTTCTTCAACCCGGCGCTGTTTCATGCCGCGGGCGCGAACAGCAGCGAGGGTATTCACCGCATGGTCAATCTCTTGCAGGTGTCCTCGGCCTTTGGCCGTGCGATGGAAACAATTGACCGGGTGAAGATGTGCACCCTTGTCTTTGCGCCGATGAAACGTCTGGTGGCCACGGCACAGCTTGGCGGCGCCGCGTTTGACGCTGCTCTGGCGGCGACGGCGGAGGGGTATTCCTTTCCAACCAACCTCGACAGGGATCCACCTGCTGGGGGGCTTGCGCCACAAAGCCAGAAAGCCCTGCTGAAAGAGGCGGTCCTGGGGGATTGGGACGGTGGGCATTTGCGGGCCCGTCTGGAAGATCAGGAAGTGCGCAGGCACGTCTGAAGCACCTGCCCTCAGCCGTCCGGATCATAGGTCCAGCGGTAACCGGGCGGGGTCGGGCCCTTGTTACGTCCGCCTTGCTGTTGTTGTTCCCAGGCATGGGCGAGAATGCCGACCGACCGTGACAGACAGAAGATGCCGCGGGCCAGCGGGGCCTCAAACCCCAGTTCGGCAAAGATCACTGCCGTGGCGCCGTCGATGTTCATCGGCACCGGCTTGCCTTTCTGACGCGCCAGTTCCGCTTCGACACTGCGGGCGATCTGGGCATATTTGCCCGCGCAGCAGCCCTCCTGCACCGCGGCCTCCACCAGGGCCAGCAGCCGGGGCGCGCGCGGGTCAACAGGCTTGTGAAACCGGTGACCAAAGCCCGGCACGAACCGGCCATGCACCGCCGTCCAGTCCTTGAGCGCTTGGGTCAGACCCCCCTCATAACCCGCAATATGGGTATAAAGGGCCACCGCCTGTTCCCCCGCGCCGCCATGCACATCGCCCAGCATGTTCACGGCAGTTCCCATCGCATTGTTCAGACCGACGCCGCAGGTCACCGCCATGCGCGCGGCGGCAATCGAGGGGGCCTGCGGCCCGTGGTCCACGGCTGCGACGAGGGCGGCTTCGAAAAGCCGGGCCTGTGCCGCCGTGGGGATATCACCCCGCAGCATGAGCCAGATCATCTGCGGAAAACTCACCGTGCCGATCAGCTCCTGGATCGGGCGTCCGCGGATGTCGATGCGCCCCGGCGCCATCTCGATGATCGAGGTCCGCCACCAGTCTGCTACATCGCTCATATCACACCCTCCGCTTTCAATGTCTCGATCTCCTCCGGCCCGACCCCGAGCCGGGTCAGCAGATCGATGTTTTGCTGGCCCAGCTCCGGAGGCGGCGTTTGGGGCAGGGGCCGCTGACCGTCCACCAGGATCGGTGAGGCCATCAGCTCGCTCGCCTGCCCCTGAGCGGCGAGCGTGGTGGTCAGCCCGCGCCCGCTCACCTGCGCGCTTGCCAGCACCTCCGGTATGCTCAGCACCGGGCCGCAGGGTACGCCTTGTGCGTTCAGGACCTCGACCCAATGGGCGGCGGGGGCCTTTTGCAGCTCTTCTTCCAGTGTCTGGCGCAAATGCACGCGGTTGCGCTTGCGGTCCTCGCGGGTGAGAAACGCGGCGCGGTCCTGCAGGTCTTCGCGCTCAAGAATGCGGGTCAGCGTCACCCATTGGTCGTCTTTGTTGGCGGCGATGTTGATCGGCTGATCCGCCGTCCAGAACGTCCCGGAGGGGGCGGACGTCATGTTCTCGTTGCCCTGGGCGGCGGGCGTGACCCCACCGATCAGGTAGTTGGACACGACCCAGCCCATGGAGGACAACACGGCCTCCGTCATGGAGATATCCAGAAAAGCCCCGCGTTTTTCGGCATTCAGCGCGGCGGAGATGGCAAAGGCCGCGGTCATGCCGCCAATCGTGTCGCCCAAGGGGTATCCCACGCGCAAAGGCGCGGTGTCCGGCGTGCCGGTGATCGACATCACCCCGGCAATGCCCTGCACGATCTGGTCGTAGGCCGGGTTGTCACGCCAGGGGCCGTCCTGCCCGAAGCCGGAGATGGCACAGTAGATCAGCGCAGGGTTCACCGCGCGCAGCGCCTCATAGCCCACGCCCAGCCGGTCCAGAACACCGGGCCGGTAGTTTTCCACCACAACATCCGCGTCGCGCACAAGCCGTTTCAGGATGTCCTGCCCGCGGGGGTCTTTCAGATTGAGCGTGAGAGAGGTTTTGCCGGCATTTTGCGCCAAATAGGAAATACCCATGTTCTGGCTGTTGCGCGCAGGGTCAGCGCCCAGCTGCCGTGCCAGATCGCCGGAGCCGGGCCGTTCCACCTTGATCACCTCTGCCCCCAGCAGCGCCAGTTGGTAGGTGCAATAGGGTCCGGCCAGCACATTGGTCAGGTCAATGATGCGGATGCCATTTAGCGGTGCTGTCATGCGATGTCTCCTTGGCGCGCATGATCGTGCAAAAGCCGCGAGACACAAGTCGTTAATGATAAGCCCGATGGAATGCGATGGTCCGCAGGTTAAGGCATCGGTCCGTTCTTGATCCTCTGGACGAAGTTGTAGACCAGCAGCAGGCCGAGCACGGCAACCAGCAGCCACATCAGCAGCCCCGGCCAGAACGCCTGCGGATCGCAATTGGCCAGCACAAGCAGCGTCGCCACAAGCACGATGTTCCCGATCCACACCAACCCGATGGTCATGAAACGGAACGCGATCCTGTCCACGATACCGCTGTAGAACGACCGCCAGGTGAGCAGCACAACCAACGCAAAGAGCGCCATGGCCGCGAGCGTGATCTTGGCGCGGTTCGGACAGGCAAAGGTGCAGACGCGGTGCACCGGTTCTTCGAAACCGGCCAGCAGGGCGGGCAGGCGGGCAGCGTTGAAATGTTCGGCGATGATGGCGTTGATTGTCTCCGTCTCAGCCGCTTGCGGGTCAAGGGCCGGCCAGAACCCGATGCCCGAGAAATTGTCCTTGAAGTAGACCACATCATCTTCGAACTGCGAGAACAGGGGCGGTGTGCTTTGATCGGGGGCATTGGGTCTGACCGAGGTACGGATCAGCTCATGCCCGCCGGGGGGGACCACGGGGATGATGCTGCGCAGCACCTGACGGCGGGTTTCGCCCTGAAAGAGGCCCTGTTCCATGCGAAAGCGCAAACCCTTCTTGGCGTCCGTGGTGGGGCGTTCGAGAAACAGCAGGATCTTGTGGATGATCTTGGTGGTCTCGCGATCCAGCGGCGCGGGTCGCGTCGGGTCAGCAACCCTATCCGCATCGGCGAGCACATAGGGGCTGGGCACCAAGAGCTCGAAAAGCTCGTCAAAGAGGGGCTGGTCGAGCCGTTCATCCACGACCGGGAAATCGAAAGCCACGTTGAGGCGCAGCCGGTCGCGGTTGGGCAGCGCTTCATAGACCCCTTTGACGATAGCGATCAGGGTTTTCATCTGGGCAGGCCCCAGGCCGATGCCCTGGTAGTCATGAAAGATCAGCGTCACGCCGTCCGGCTGTACGGGATCGAAAAGCGTGGGGATGGCAGCGCCGACCTGGCGGAACTCAAAGCCTTCGAGCCGCTCAAAAGGGGCCATTTCGGTCGCGATGTCTTCGATCACCTCGTCGATGGTGGCCGCGTCCCACTGCATCCAGTCGCGCAGGTCAAAGGCAAGGTCCGCGCGGGCGCGGAACTGATGCGCCGAATTGACGAACTGCCGTTTGGCCGCGCGCCACTGGTCGCGGTTGCGCAGGGTCACGCGCTCTGCACCTTCGGCAGTGAACTCCAACCCGTAGAAGGCGACCTGTCCGACGGTGCCAAAGTCAATCTGCTGCTGCATGGCCGGGCCTGCCATGTCATCTGGCCCTTGTTCCGCGGAGGTGTCGGCTGCCGGGGCAGAAGCAGAGCCAGGCGGTGGCGCCAGCCAGAACGGGTAGAAGCCATAGACCTGCAAGTCATCGGCCTGTCGTTCCGGCACACAATGACAGCCTTCGATCTCAAAGGGGCCGAAATCGCGGATCACCTGGGGATCCTCGACATCCTTTTGCGCCTTGTAGACGATGCGTTCGGTCACGAACTTCGAAAACGGCACTTGGCCGTCTGCCCCGGAGACCGTCTCCAGCGCTTCGTGAAAGAGCCGGAAGCTGGGGTAGGCAGCCCCGATCAGCGGGGCGAGCCGCTCCGCCAGCCCCTCCGCCGTCGCATCCGCGATTGTCGCCTGCACAAAGGGAAGGGCCAGGATTTCGGCCTGCAACGCGTCGCTCAGGGTCCATTCGGAGATCACCGCGGGTTCGATCAGAACAATCTGATCCTCCACCCTGCGCGCGGCCTGTTCGGCGGCAGTGGGCCCCAAGGCCGCGCGGACCTGCGCCCGCATCAACTCGGGCACCGTGGCATCGGCCAGCGGCGTGTTGCGCAGCGTGTCGGCCAGCTCGGGGTTATTGATCGCGGTTTCGACCGCTTGATCCGTCGCATCGGTGGCGGTGATGAGCGGCGCGGGGGACGGGGCATCGGCGTTTTCTTCTGTCTCGACGTCGACGATTGCGGTGTCGGTCTGGGGTGGTGCAGGCTCGGAGGCGGCGGCCAGCGTGTCAGCGGCGGTGGTGACCTCCGCGCCCACCGCTTCCATCTGCACATCGAGCAGCCCCGCCTTGATGCGATTGACCAGCTCCGCCTTGGTGGCGGTGCGCAGCGGTTCCAGATCGGCCAGCACCGGCAGGGCCTGCTCCAGCTCCGTACGGGCTTTCAGCGCATCGGCGGCGCCGGGTCGGATCAGGAAGGTCAGGGGGAGTTTCCCGGGCCCGGTCACCAGGTCTTTGATCTCGTCAAGGATGCAGTCCCCGAGGTCCTCGGCCAGCACCGGGCGCAGCGCCCGCCAGAGCGCTTGCGGGCTGTCGAAACCGCCTGCTTCGGCGCGAAAGGCATCAAGTTTGGGGGTGAGCGAGACCAGAAAATCCATATCGGCCACGTCTGCTGCGGTCAGGGCGTAAAAGGTCAACGTCCGCTCCGCCGGTACCGGCGAGCAGGGGCCGCCGCTGTAGATCGTGGCCCCGTCGCTGCCGTCGTGCTGCGCGGTGTAATCATCCAGCAAGGCCAGCACGGCCGGCAGGGTGCCCACAAGGCGGCGCAGGCGTTTTTCAGTACCACGCGGTTCTTGCTGGTCGCCTGCGGCAATCCAGTCGAGGAACCCGTCGCTGTGCAGGATCTGCAGGGCGCCGATACGGCTGCCGTTGATCTGGCCAAGGCGATCCATCGCCTGCTGCCAGGCGTCTACACCCCCCGCGACGGGCAGGAGCGCACAAATCTCGGCTTCCGTCTTATCGACAAAGAGCCGTGTCAACGTGGCCAGCGCCCGCGCCCCTGCCGGGAACTGCTGCAAGGCGGCGGCGGGATCATCGCAGGTGTAGGCCGTCGCCTGCCGACCGAGGGCAAGGGTGGTCATCGGTGTGGTCGCGGCCAGTCGCAGCGCCAGCATGCGGCGGGCGTCGGTATCGCCGCCGGCTGTCAGATCGAGCGCATAGAGCTGCTCCGCCCAGCCCGGAAAGGCCTGCTCAAGCCGCGCGTATTGGATGGTCAGACGCAAAGTCGAGCGGACATCGTCCAGCCCCGCAGGCCGTGGGACGTCAACGCAGAGGTCCTGCATCCGCTGCCGTGTGTAAGACCCGAACTGCCCGTCCCGGAGCGCCGGGCTGTCGTCGCGGTAGGTGGTGCGCAGGCCCAGCTGGATTTCACCGATGCTGGCGGGTGCGAGTTCATCCGCCCCAAGCGTGGCGACATCCGTGCAGGCCGCGACCGCTGCGGCGGTTAGCGCAAGACACGACACCAGAATAGCGGTCAGACGGCAAAGGCAGGTCCAAAGCAAGCTCATGAGGTTCGTCCTTCTTTACGCATCTCGGCGGTAATGGCGGCAGCAAGGTCTGCGCTGTCGATTTCGTCTGCCCCGCGGCGCCGGGCGCTGATGGCGGCGTATCGGGCGACATTGGTGATTGCCGCTCCCGACAGATCATGCTCCTGCGCGAGGCGTTTGAGGTCGATATCCGCCTCCACAGGGACCCGCGCCAGCGTGCTGCGCCAGAGCTGCAGCCGCTCGGGCATGGTCGGTCGTGCAAACCCCAGCGCGCTCTGAAACCGGCGAAAGAATGCATCGTCGATATTGCTGCGCAGATTGCTGGCGAGGATCACGAGGCTTTCGCACTCCTCAATCCGTTGCAGCAGATAGGCGACCTCCTGATTGGCATGGCGGTCGTTGGAGGAGGTCGTGGCGGTTCGCGTGCCGAAAAGCGCATCCGCTTCATCAAAAAACAGAATCCAGTCGCGTTCCGCCGCCATGTCAAAGATCAGCCCGAGGTTCTTTTCGGTCTCGCCGATATATTTGGACACGACCATCGACAGATCGACGCGGTAGACATCGAGCCCGGTGCGTTGCCCCAAGAGCGTCGCGGTCAGCGTCTTGCCGGTGCCGGGGGGGCCATAAAACAGCGCCTTGTAGCCGCGCCCTACGTGCCGCCCGAGCCCCCAGTCGTCCAGAATCGTGTCGCGGTTGCCCATCCAGGCGAGGATATGGTCGATCTGGTCACGCAAGGCGGCGGGCAGGATCAGATCGTCCCAGGTCAGCCGCGTGCTGAGCCTGCGGGCGGGGAAGTTGGGTGAGAAATCCGGCCGGGGCGCGCTCCCGTCACAGAACGCCACGACGCGGTGGATCGGCAGGTCGAGGCGGCTTATCTGCGACGGATGGCTCTGTGTCAGGCTGACGCCGGCGTTCACCCGCAGGGGGTGATCCGGCTCAAAAAGGCGCATCGCTGCGATACGGGCCACGGTATCGGTACCGGCAATCAGGAAAAGGGCGGTTTCCACGGTCGGGACAAAGGCCGCACTTGCGTCGGGCAGGCCGCCAAACTGTGAAAACGCCCGGTCAATGGCTGAATTTTTCACGTAGAACGGGTCAAGCACGGCCGAGTTTACATGCGGTGCCAGCGCCAGCGCCAGAACGAGCCGTGCCTGTCCGCTCAGGGCTGTCTCTGTGATGAGGTCCCCCAGCATCGTACCGGTGGGCTGTTTCGGTGCGGCTGGCAGGATAAAGGGCGTCGCGGTCCCTTCGAAAAAGTGAGCGAGGCGCGCAACAATCACCTCTTCCAGCCAGCTGATTTCAACGGCGATGGCATCGGCGTTGATCTGGTGCAGGGGGGCTTGGTCAAGGGTGTCAGGCATCACTGTCCTCGCGCCAGGAAACGTGACAGGGCAGGGGCATCCACGGCAGGCTTACCGGTCCCGGTGCCCAGGGCAACCCGTCAAGCAGCATGTCAAAGGGGCCGGGGGCCACGCGCAGATGCGCGCCCGTTGCATCAAATCGCAGGCTCCCGGTCCGGCGCAGGAAGGTGTCGCGCAGCCCGTCGGGGGAGGTTGTCCCGATGCGTCCCCAACGGTCGATCACCGAGCGTAGGAGACCCTCCATCAGGTCGCATGCGACGCGATCCGGTGCCAGCGGCGCAGCCAGGGGCTGATGTGGATCACGGCCCAGCAGCACGGCGATCAGCGGGTCCGGGGCGGGGGGGATGCCAGCGAGGTATTCAAGCGCGCCGCGCGCGGGTCCAAGGCCCTCCTCCGCCAGCGTTTTGCCCTTGCGCGGAATCTCCAACCGCTCAAAGAGCAGCGTGAAAAACGGGTGCAGCAGTACAAGCCCAGCCGTTTCAGTCACCAGCAGGGTGCGGTCATCAGCGGGGCCTGGCGCCTCTTCCGGGCGCATCTGCCAGACCGGCTGGGGGGCCTTTTCCTGGGGAGATTGAAAGAGAGAGGCCTCTTGGTTCAAGAGGTTTTCTACGGCGGCGCGGGTCCTTTGGCGCTGACCGCCGGTGTCTGGCCCCGCCCCCCCGGCCAGCCGCGCGGCCACCGTACGGAGGGCCAAAAGGCGCTTTTCCGGGTCCTCTTCGATCGCCCGCGTGGCGACATCAAGCCGCGCCCTCAGCGAGACCCTATCCGCCGCACCGGCCATCTGAACCGCTATCCGCGCGCGCATCAGCGGAAGTTGCCCGGCCGGACCATCGCGTCCGGGCAACGTTGTTTCCGGCCAGGCCTGCCAGATCAAGGCAAGCACCTCGTCGAAGAAGGGACTGTCATCCTGCGGCTCCACTGCGGCCAGCCTTTCGAGGTGCGCAAGCAGCGCCGCATCGGTCCGGGAGGCGGAGGTCTGCGGTTGCGCTGTCGTTTCAGGGGGTAGATCTTTGTCAGCCTGCGGGTCGGTCCCGGGTCGGGTAGACGCGGCCCTCCCTTGACCCTCCTGTTCCGGATGCAGCACGCGGGCGATCTCCGACGCCGTCAGACCGGAAAGCTCAAGAAAAGCCTCCAGCGGTGTTTCCGGCGCTTTGTCCGTGGCACTGCTTTGGGGGATCGGAGCCTGCCCCTTGCTCGCGTCGGTGGCCGTGTCGGGCGTGTTGCATGTCTCAGCCCGCAGTGCGGTGATGGTCGCTTGCAAGGTCTCCAGATCAACCACCCGGCCTTCCAGCAACGCAAGCGCCGCCTCTCGCCACGCGGCACTTGGGGCGCGTGCACGGGTATCAAGCTTTTGGAGCTGCTGATGCAGCAGCGTGGCGGTTTGAGGTAACAGACGGAGCGTGAGCGCGCGCGCCTCCGCCGCCGTCAGCGGCACCAGCGCGGTGGCGATGGCGGCAGGATCCGCGACCGTCAGTGCCCTGAGCTGCGTGGTCTCCAGCGCCCGAGGGCCGCTCACCCAAGCCCGATCATGCGGGTGGGCCGCCAACATCCAAGCCAGCGCGGAGAGCGCATTCTGTTTTTGGGCCGCATTAAACACCTGCGCGGGATCGCGAGTGACAACATCGCGTAAAAAGGAAATGGTTTGGGTTCCGGCCGGGGCTCCAAGCGCTTGCGCCAAACTGTCCAGATCTGCGGCCTCCGGCGGCTGTGCCGCCTGATGGCCAGGGGGATGCTTCGCTGTATTGCTTGGGTCATCGGGCGGGGTCGCATCAGGCCTCGTGCCCGCGTCTGTCGGCACCTGCCTGATTTTATCGCCTGCCAAAGGTGGTGGTGAGGCTTTGTTCTTTGGCCGCGCGTTTTCCGTTATCCTAGTATCACCGGGGCCGGTCTGGCTCGATCCTGATGGCCGTGGAGCTTTCGCGGCAGGTGCCAAAGAAAGGGGATGAGCGGGATCCCCAAGGATGCGCGTCAAAAGCCTCAGGGCGATTTCTTCCGCCTCATCAGAGGACCGGCCTGCAAGGCGAAGGCTGGCAGAAAGCCGGGCATGCGCCTCTTGAAAGGGGCCGCCTTGATCCGCTTCCGCCTCCAGACGAGAGAGGAGTGCCGCCCGTATCTCTTGATCCGCTTCCGCCTCCTGATGGGAGAGAAGGGCTGCCCGTGTCTCTTGATCCGGCGCCGTCTCTGCGGTGTCCTTGATATGCGGCGCTGAGACGGATGATCTGGCGGCGGGAGTTTGTGGCACGGTGCGGTCCGGCGTGGCCTCTGCGGGCAAGGCACGCCGCAGCTGCTGTCGCAGGGCCGCGCTGTCGGGCAGCAGGTCGGCAAACCCGCCCGTTGGCGCCTCCAGCCAGACACGCAGGGCCAGCGCCTCGGCGGGATGGTCTGCCAAATGTCCTTTCAGGGCGGTGAGGCCCGCGGCACCGGGAGCCGTTCCAATCCATTTTGAAAAGGCCCGCAGATATCTGATCGTTTCGACGTCAGAGAGCCTGTTGGGCGCGTCAGAGCCGTCTCGATCCTGAAGGTCGTCGGTGCGGGCAAAATCTGTGTTCGGGTTTTGATCCGGGGCGTTCGGCACCGTGGTGCCGGGGCCTGATGCAGGATATCGTGCCGATGTCTCCACCCCGTCCCTGAAACGCTGTTCAAGGCGGTATGACGTGCGCGGCAGCCGGGCGAACGGACCAAGGGCGGCGCGCAGCTTCAGCGCCAGCACCTGGCGGACCTCCGACCAGATCGGATCATCCGGCCAGTCGCCCAGATCGATTTCCAAATGCGAAACCTGCACATCGGTATCGGCCCAGTCCGGCGCCTCCAGCACCTCTGACAGCGCGGGCAGAACCTCTTGCCGGAGCGCGGCCAGGAGCCGCTCTGGCGAGGACAAGGGACCACGGGCGGCGGTGACCTCGAAACGGGCCTCGCAGATCCCGATCCGTGCGGCAGGTTGAAGGGTCGACTGGGTCTGGGCCTGGGACGCCATCAGCTTGACCCCTCAGCCAGATCGTTGAGCATCCGGCGCAGCCCTGCCGTGTCACCCGATGCGTTTTCCTTTCGGGCCTCAAAGGCGCGCATCTGGTCAAAGTCCAGCCAAAGAACCCGGATATGCAGATGCGCGGGCGCAAGGGCGCCCACCTGTGCCTCTACGTAGCTGCGATAGCTCTGCATCCGGCAGCGCGTCGTCCAGCCCGGCAGGAGAAGGTCCGCAACATCCGGGTCGCCGCCCCCCGCATCATCGCGCAGCAGGACATGTTCGACCAGATGCGCGGCCTCACAGTGCCGGTTGAGATGTCGCCAGGTTGCCCGCAGCGCACCAACACGCTGCAAAGCGTCCTGTTTGCTGCCCGTGGCGGTCAGACGGCGCAAAGCGGCATCGCCACCGGGGTCAAACAAGATCTGCCAACCACCGGGAGAGGGCGCCACGACAAGGCTGTCTGCCTCCGCCAGGCGGGCGAAGACAGCCGGATCGAGCGCGCCGTCCTCTATAAAGGGCGATAGTTCGGCCAGGGCCTGCGGGGTCAGAACCTCTGCGGCTTCGTCTTCGGGCACCAGCATATCGAAAGGATTGGTGGCATCCACCAGCAGGACGTCTTCCTGCGCGGCTGGGTCCGGATCGGTCCCCGCGCTGTCAAGGCGCAGCCCGTAGGCCTGCAAAGGCTGCGTGATGCGCCCGTCTTCCGAAAGATCGAGGTCACACAACAGGGCCAGCTCTGCCAGAAACCCGCCGGGCGTTTCCGGTCCCGGACCTGTCCCGCGGCTGCGGTGCAGGGTCGGCAGGGCAAAGAGGTATTCCAGCCGCCAGCTCACATCAAACCGGTGGCGGGCCCGCGTTGTTCTGTAACAGTGCAGCCCGCTGTGTCGGGTGGCGGGCATCTCTGCGCCTTGCAGTGCAATCAGATAGTCCAGCAGTTGCACCCGCGTGCGGTGCACCACCGGATCATCTGTCAGGGTCTCGCCAACCGGGTCGGCGGCGAAGGTCCGGGGGAGCGCGCTCAGGTCGCTCACCATTTCGTGCAGCACCCTGTCAATGGCCCCGCGGTATTCGGCAATCGGGCTCTCGGGGTGTTGCATCCTGTAGTCGCCCGCGCGAAAGAGGCCGGGTAGCAGGGCATCCACATGCGCGTGCGTAAAGCTGCGCCTGCGCCCCGGTCGCATCACATCCCAATCGAGGCGGTCGATATTGTGGGTTGCCGCGGCAATGTCCTGTGCGGAGATACGGGTGACCTCTTCGCGCAGCCGCGACGGCGAGAGCGTGACCGGCGCGCCGTTCAAGGTCAGCTCAAGCAATATCTGATCGGTTGTCCGGGGCAGCACAACATGGAAATAGATCTGATTTGATCGATTTTTCGGCAATGGTACCAAGGGCTTGAGGGTTATTGAGCCCAGGTCTCGCAGCCCCGGCACATCACGCAGACGGGACAGGTGGCAGCTCAGATCAAGTGTGCCTTGCGTCCGGCCTTTTGTGCTGGGCAGCAAGCGTTCCGGCGCCTCCCAGACATTTGCGCGGGTCGCTGCCTTCTGCTGCCGATCCGCGCCGGTCAGGAGCTGTGACATCCTGTGATAGAGATGCGCGGCCACCGTCTCGGGCAAGGCTTCGCTGGTGATTTCCACCTGACCGACCAGAGCCACATTCACGGGCCGGGCCAGATGCAGCTCTCCCAGACCGGTCCCGAGGGGTCGGGCCGTGGCAAAGGCCTGCCGAAAGGCTTCGGGGACCGCCTCTGGCGGGACCCCTTCGGCCGGCACGATGGTCACGTCAAAGAGCCCACGCCTCGAGGTCTGGGGGGCGGCAATGGTCACGCTGTCGACCTCCGGGCAGGCACAGAGCCAGGCCGCCAGATCATCCCGTGTGACAGGGTCCGTCCCCAGCACCTTGCGCGGATGAAAGAGCGCCAGATCATGCGTGCAGAAATGTCCGCGCCGGTTGGTCAGCAGGTCGCGCGCGGGCAGCCCAACCTGATAGGCGATCTGGCTGAGGGCAAAGCAGGTCTGTTCCAGCAGGGTGACGCCGGGGTCATGCAGGTTGTAATCCGTCCAGATCTCTCCCGAGGCTTGCTGCGCATAGTCGATGGCCACGCGCCGCAGATCGTCGAAATCTTCAAGAGGGTCCACGGGCGTCGTCATAGCGCCTCCGGATCGCGGTCGATGTCTTCGCGCGCGCCGACCATCAGGCTGTCGAACCACAGCTGCGTCAGGTAATAGCGCACCACCTTGCCGGTGCCGAAATTGGCATTGGTCCGCAACTGGAGCCGGAAATGATGCTGTTGGCTGTCGGCGACCCAGCGCAGTTTGATCCGGTCGGCGTAGCTGCCGTACATTGCCGTCTGCGTCTTGATCGCACGCCGCCGAAACAGCCAGTTGAGGATCGGATTACGCGGGTGGTAGGCGTTCATCGCAATGGCATGCACCATCGAATAGCGCCCCTTGCGGGGGTCCCCGCCGGTCCCCGCCGTCACCTCGAAAGCCTGACAACCGGTCAGGGGATGGGTGATGTCGTGCCATTTCCCGTCTGCTTTGACATGGGGGATCTTGTGACTGGCAACGCCGATCCGGCCTTGCATGCGCGCCACGCCCCCCACATCAAGCCGCCATTCGGGCGCGTGCTGACTGACACCCATGCGGCCGTCGCGAGTCAGTGTCATACCGGGGGGCAAGGGGGCGTCGTCTTCGGCCGGATCATCACCGTGCCTGGATAAATCCAGCGCGGCCTTGCCCTGATCGGGACGCAGATGCAACGCGCCCGGCGCATCGCCGTGTTCGATCACCCAGGACGGCTTTGGCGTGCCGAGCCCCTGATAAAGGCTCAGAACCCGCAAAGAGGAGCCGACGGAGTTCAGCTTGAGCCCGTCCGCATCCGTCTTGGCGAAACCGTCATCAACCTGATTGACGGTGCTGTCGATCAGGTCGCGGTATTCCTCCGCGGTGGGCAGGGCCCCACTGCGAAAGAAGGATTTCAAGGTTGCGCGGTCTTGTTTGGTCACGGGATTGTCCTTTGGCCTACAATCAGCATGTCGCCGAGGGTCAGGCTGCCGATGCCGGCGGCGGTTGGTGTTTCAGTCTTGAGGTCTGACTGGAGTGTCAAAACATGGTCCGGTGTGGAGAGCAGCAGGCTCCACGGAAACCGGGGCTGCAGCACAGGGCCATAAAGGCCGCGTGGATCACTTCGGTCTTGTGCAGTATCGAGCAGCTCGAAGGTCCGGTGATCGTCGCCTGACAGGTGCAGCACGGAGAAATCGGTGACATCCTGCACATAGTCCAGCCCGGCCACATGGGCTCGCAGCAGATGCACATTCAGCGACCAGCCGAAACGGCGCAGCGCCGGTTCCGCCGTCCAGACCGAAAGCGCCCGCGTCAGATCGCGGCGCAGCATCTGCGCCATTGCCCCGTTTTCACGCTCCGCACTCACCGACAGCTTGGCGCGGACCTGGATCCGCTCAAAACTCGGATTGACCACCTCAATCATCGCAGCTTCCGCCGCGTATTGCGTCAGCCAGCTCCGAATGCGTTCCAGCGTGGCCACGTCGAAAAGCGACGGCGCCGGCCTGTGCAGGGCCTCGTCAAGCGCGGGTTTGCGCACAACGACGAGGGTGACATGCCCCGGCGCGGGGGCGGGGCTTTGCTGCGACAGATGGGGCAGGCATTTGGCCATCCACACCTCGGGGAACTGTTCCAGCACCATCCGCTCCATGTCCCAGGGCGTGACGGCACGGTGCCGGTGACGCAATCGCTCCCCGACGCGCGCCACAAAGGTCTCGCGCGGCTCGGGTGGACGCGTGAGGGCCGGGGTGGCGATTTCGGTAACGTCTGTCAGGCCCGGCTGGGCGGGATTAAAGCTCCACTTCCGCTCGGTCCTGACCTCTGTCCAGGTGTCGTCACGCCGCTTGGCCCAGACCCCGTTGATCCCGACCTGATCGAGGGCGGGAAAGACCTCCAGATTGGGCCGCAGCGCCACGGCGGCGATCCAGACCCCGCCGGGGGGCATCTCGGTCGAACGTGTCGTGGCATCCTCCGGCAGGTCGATGACAACAATGCCTGAGCGCATCAACCCCGCTGTGGTATCAGAAGAAATCGCCGTCTCAGGCAAGGGCTGCCAGCCGTTCTCGGCCAGATAGACCCAGGCAATCGGATTGAGGGTCGGGACCCGTCGCAGATGGCCGGAGGCGGTCATGCTGATCGTCAATGCGACCGGTCCCGTGACGTTGGGGCCCTTCAGCTGGAAACAAATCTGGCCGTACCCCAGCCGCTTGGGAAACAGACGAACCTGCTTGGTCTGACCCTTCGGAAAGACGGTGACCTTGCCGAAGGGGCTGATCTGATGCACCGCCTCGCCGGGGCGCGCGGTTTCAGGCGCGTTGAGCTCGATGGTCGCCTCTGCCGTATAGGACAGGGTGAATTGTTCGATCTCGGGCACGAAGGGGGCGGAGGGCACCTTGCGGGGGCCACGGGGCAGCAGACGCGGCCGCATCGCATCCACCAGCGCCAGAGGATAGCGCGCCGCATGAAAGCCATCGGCGGTGCCCATGAGCTGCAATCGAACCATACCGGCACGTATCGTCTGGCGAGACTGGAATTCCTGTGGGCTGACATCACCGGCTGCCGGGATCGAATGGCCGGAAACCTTGCCGCCGAAGTGCCAATCCGGCAGCAACGCGCCGGTGACACCCTCGCTCTGGAACAGCGGCACAGGTCCGTCGCTGACCGGTTTCCAGCCATCACCGCTCAGATAGTCAACCGTCAGCTGGGGGTCGGGGATGTCGATGTCCCGCCCGTAGGTTTCATAGTGGCGCGCAAACCCGCCGATGGGGTCCGGCATCTCGGACCAGCCGATCCTGATGCCGATATCGGTGACCGGTTTGCGCGCCATCTCGGCGCATCCGACCTGAAAGCGTGCGCCCTCGTCGGGTCTTGCCCCAAAGGGTTGAAAACTCTGATCTGTTGAAACCGGCCCCTCATCCGAGAAGGCGGCCAGACGGCGTAGCCCGCTGACCTGCGTCCGGATCGTGATCGTCTCAATCGCATAAGCTTCGAAAAACGACAGCGGACAGAGCCGGGCATCCGCGGCAGAACGCAGCGACAGGCGGGGGGCGTGCTCCGGCCCTGTGAGCGCCGGGGCGCTGGCATCGTACCGCATCGACAAGGTGATCCCACCTGCCGCGCGTTTGCGCCGGACCGGCAGGATCTGCATGATGTCGGGCCGGCGTGGGCCCTCGTCGGTCGTGATCGTCAGATCAAAGGCATCGCCCAGCAGACTTTGAAAGACATCTTCGAGCGGGTAGTCGATCGTGCCGTCCGGGCTTTGCGAGAAAGCGGCAAAAATCATCGAATTCTGGGCATGACCCGTGGTATCAAGGTCGCCCGCCGTCTTGCCGATCAGCGCGTCGCGGTACTGCTCGACGAGTGCGAAGATACGCTGCCAGTAGGCCCCCGCTGGAAAAGGGTGCTTTTCGATCAGCGACAACGTCACGATCCGCCCCAGAAGCAAGCGCAACTGCCCTGCCGCAGTGACCTTGTTGAGCAGAAATTCATAGAGCAGCGCCAGCGAAGGCGTCTGGTCGGTCTGATCCGCGTATTCGGTGACCTCCTGGGTTAGGGTCTCGATGGCAATCTCTTGTTTTTCCATAAAAAAGATGTCGATCAACGCAGGGTCGGCAGCAAGGGCAAGCCGCACATCCGGGTCTGCATAGACGGGGCTTGAAGCCATGTTGCGCCGCAGATCCGGCGGGGCAGTGGGCCGCCCGACCGCCTTTCGCCGCGCCGTTCGCGCAAAAATCTCTGCCGCGGTCAGCGGGCGCGAGGCCGCAGCAAGGCTGGAACTGCGGCTCATATGCAGGGACACCTCGACGCGTCGGGTGCCCTCGGCAAGCGACAGCATGGGAGAGGCAATATCCAACCCGATGTCGAGGCGCTGATCTGTCCCCGCCTCAAAGAGCGTGGCCCCGGCCTGTTGTTGCGCAAGAGTCAGTGTCGCCGCGCGCAGCCCCGTGATGCCTCCCAAAGCCCTGTTATAGGAGATATTTTCGTTGGTGTCGTAGCGCATCAGCTTGATGTCACTGACGCGGGCCGGGCTGATCGGCACGCCCGCTTCGGTCTCGAATTGTTGCAACGTGCCCCCCGGCAAGCGCGCCTCAAGCGTGGCGCCTTGCGCCAGGAATCCTGGACGCGCGACCGTGCCCAGATCAAGCAGCACCCTCTCTGGACTGGCTGACGCCGGGGTCTGGCCGATCATGTCGCTGTAATAGAGTGTGGTATGCCGTTCGGGCAATTGGTTGAAGGCGGCATCCACATGGGCTGCGGTGCGCAGTTCGGCAATCAGCAGCCCCAGCCCGGGATCGATCTGGCCGGACCGCAACCGTGCATCGAAGGCCGCCTGTGCCGAGGGTTGAAGCGACGCCACCGCATTGCGCAAAAGCGCATGCATGCTGCGCAGCCGCTCTCGGGTGGCGCGGGCCTTGGCCAAGGGTCCTGCGCGACTCTCGGCGCTGAGCACGGAAGGATGCCGCGCCGCAAGACGCATCAGCGCCGCGGGACCACTGCCGGTCACATCCTCCAGAAGGCGCGTGAGATTGGCCTCTTTGTCCAGTTGCGAAAGCTGTTTCGAGAAGGGACGGGGGGTGTCCAGTTGGATACGTTGCACCCAGGCTTTGATCTTGCGGGCCAGGGCTTCGATCAGCCGCAGGGCCGTATCCGGTGATTGTTCCAGCGATTCGGCAAAGACAAAGCCTGCGTCATCTGCCCGAAAACTCAGGATTTCCGCATAGAGAAACGCGGGTTCATTCTGGAAAAGCCGTGCCCAGGGCGTGGCGTCGCGCGCGGTGCGGGCCAGCGCAAAATCGGTGGCCCCCAGCCGCCGTCCCGCGGCGCAAAACGCCTCCGCCAGACTCTGCGGGCGGGGCATGAACCGGCGCGGGGCCAGCGCACGCGGCAGCCGCTCGTTGCTCAGTGCGCCCGGCGTCACAGAGATATCCTGCCACCGATGCGTCATGGCGTCCCCGTCGGGTGTGAGCAATTGTACATCTCAGGCATCAGCATCCGGCTCCGGCAATTGATCGGACAGGAAGACGGCCCTGAGCGTGCCGTTGTCGCTTTGGATGACAAACACTCCGCCCAGGGAGGTTGGCGGCGCGGGCCGTTCCTCGGGGGCGAATTGCGCGGCCTCGAAAAGGGCTACGAAGGGGGCGGTGGCCCGGTCAGTCTTGAACGGTGCGAGGGGCGGTCCGCCCTCTGTCTGCACGGTGACGATGCCTTGACCGCCGCTGACAAAGCGTGTGCCGCAGAGCAAAAGGTTGCGCCAACTTAACGTATCAAACGGCAAATCCGCATCAAATCCGCTGGCGGTCAGGCTGCCGCTTTGCGACCCGTAGCCTGCCTGCATGGAAAAGCGGCCTTGCGCCCGGACGGTCTGAGCCGCGCCGCTCTCGTCCTGAGTCGTGAGATCCATCTCTATCCGACCCGAAAAAAGCGTGGCACCCGAGGAGGGGATTTCGATACCAAAGGAGCCGGGCCCCACCACCATCGGGCCGGAAAAGGTGATGTCCTGTGCCTCGAAACGGATGTCGTAGACGTTGGGCACCGCATCGGGTGGCCCAAAGCCCGGACGGCGCTTGGCCATGCTCGATTTGGACCCCACAACGGTGGTGCCGCGAATATCCTGTGTCTCGCGGGTCTGGGATTGCTCGTTGATGGTCAGGTCGGGGTCAATCGCACTGCGGCTGGCGCGTCCGGTGACCAGCACCGGGACAAAGCCGGACCCGGAGGCGGCGGACTGCCGCAAGAAAGCACCGGTCAGACGCGGTTCGTTCTGCTCTGGCGCGTCGCAGGCCTGATCGGCGGGCAGGGTCGTGACGCGCTTGATCTTTTGTGCAGCGAGGCGATCCGAAATCACCCCGCAACCCGCAAGCCCGAGCGTCAAAACCAGGGCAATACCAGAACGCAAAGATATTATTTTGATAATATGATTTATGTTAAATATAGTCATGTCATCCTCACAACGACATGACCGGCGTATCAGAGACGAGCGTGCCTTCGTCTATGTAGAAAGGATAAACCATGTTGGCGCGGGCGTTGGTCTGGTCAACCGTATAGTCCAGCGCCACCGACAGCCTGCCGCCCAGCCAGTCGCTGATGTCGACCTCAATGGCGTGCAGGGTAATGCGCGGCTCAAAAAACAGCACCGCCTGGCGAATTGCCGTCTCGATACCCGCCTCGGTTTCCGCGTCGTTGAGATCAAAGACATAGTCATGCAGCCGGCAGCCATAGTCGGGCTGCATGATCCGTTCACCGGGGCGCGTGGCCATCAGGATGCGCAGGCTTTCCGCGATGTCAGGCGCGCCTTCGACCATTTGAACTTCCCCCGTTGCCGGATCAAAGACCGGCGGGAAATGCCACCCCCGGCCCAGAAATCCGGGATCATTCTCGGACATGACCTATCCTCCGATCAGTACGTTGGGCGCGCCCAGAACGATGCTGCCACCGTGCGAGGTGGTATCGCCCATACGGGCAGCGGGCTTGCCGCCGATCAACACCGTGGCGGACCCTTTGACGATGGTGGCCGGCGGACCCACGCAGACGCAGTTGTCGCCGACCACGGCGGCGGGCATCTTGGCAATCAGCACCGTGGCCTCCCCCGGTCCCATAATCGGGCCGCCCACATGGGGCACAACGCCTGTCACCATCGGACAGCTGTGCATATCGGTCAGTCTTGCTGCTGGCGGCATCCCCCCGGACTCCCTCTTTTCCAGTGTTGCTTCAATTGATCATAACGATCCCGCCTTCGACCTTGGTCTGGCCACCTGCCGATACTTCGGCCGTGGCCCCCCCTTTGCCGGTAAATCCGATCTGAGCCTCGCAGGTCACATTGTTGGCGGTCACCGTCGCATCCATCGTTGCCTCGGTGGCGACATTGCCGGTGGCTTTCAGCGTGATGTCCTTGTCCGTCGTCAAGCTGATGCCGCCCGAATCCATCACGATGGAATTGCCGTTCATATCCTTCAAAGAAAAGCTCGACGCCTCATCATCAAGGGTCAGAACATGCCCCCCCGGCGTCTCAACGGTGATGATCTTTTTGGCGTCATCAAAGGTCATCTTCAGTTTTTCGCGCGTGACAATGGTCTTGAGATCGTTGGTCGTAGTCGCCTCGATCGGTCGCTTGGCCTTGTCATTGTGCAAAGAGCCGATGACGATGGGCGCGCTGGGATCGGCGTTGAGAAAGGAGACCAGAACCTCGTCATCCACTTCCGGCAGGAATTGGATGCCCATCTCTTTCGAGGCATAGGGCTGGGCAAACCGTGCCCAGACCTCGGCCGCCGGATCACCGATCATCGGCAGCTTGACCTGGATGCGCTGCATGCCTTCCTCATCCGGGGCCAACGCCACGACCTTGCCGATTTGCAGACCGTGGATCGGTGTCGCGATACCCGCAGCGGCTGGCGCGCCCAGACCCTGTGCATCGGATGTCCAGTCCGGTGGCAACCCCAGCCGGACCTGCGTGGTCCAGGCGCCACCCCCGATCTCATGTTCCACCGACGACACGAAACCGTCGCCGCTGAACCGATCCCCGGTCCCGACAACCTGCAACATATCGAGCGGTCTGATCTCACCGTTCCCCTGAAATTTCACCGTTCCGCGCACTGCGGCCAGACCCGCGCGCGCGGTGCGTGCCTTGGCCATAACGCCCAATCTGTCCGAGGCAAGCTCGATGGCGGTACCGGTCTGCACCTCGCGGTCCCCCAGCACTTTTGCCAGCGTGCTGACAGAGGTATTGCCAAAGCTTTGCGCCGGGACGGTATTGCTTTCGTCCGTCACGACGGCCTGATCTTTCTCGGTCCAGGCGCTGAATTTGGCCGCGCCGATCATCCGGTGCGTATCCAGCGAGATATCAAGATCGATGATGTTGATCCCATAAGTCACCGACAGCACGGCGGCACCTGAGGTGTCCGGGGCCACAGCCTTGATCTTGCCCCCCTCGACAAAGAGCGCAAAACCGTTGCGGTCCGCCAGCAGACGCAGAAAATCCCAATCTGTCGCCCCGACCCGCAGTTGCGTTGCGGCCGCAGCTTTGGTGTCGGTGATCTCAGACGTCAGGCCTGCGTCCTTGATGATCCGTTCCATCACCTCGCTGTCTTTCATCGCGTCGTAGGGGGCGGAGGACCGCACCTCGGTCAGCCGCATCGCCTTGTCGCGGCAGATCAGCTCCATCCGCAAGCCGCTGCGCCCATCCAGCCGCGCACGGTTCGTCAGAATGATCCCCTTGAAAAGCGATTTCTCGGCGTAGTCGCCGTAAAAGGCGCTGATTTCCACCTCGGTACCGACCGCAAAATCCGCACTGTCCAGCGCTGTGAAATCCTCGATCTGCAAGCTGTCGGACAGCACCGTGAAACGGGCCTCGGGGATGCGGTTCAGCTCATGCAGGACCCGGACCGATTGCAGCTGGATATCATCGGCCATGGCTTTGCCGTCCAGCTTCACCGTGACCCCAACGGGACCGTCTGTATTGAGTTCGGGACCATTCGCCATCGGGCTACTCTATCTCATGGGCGGGAACCGCAGCAGCGTGTTCGGCTCCAGCTCCCGGAAATTGTCGAGATCGTTGAAAGCGGCAACAGCGAGGTATCTGCTCGCATCCTTGTAAATGCGGTGGCAGAGCAGCGGCAGCGTGTCGCCACTCTCCACCCGAACCACATGGGTCAGGTCCGGCGAGCGGCGCTTGGCCTCCAGCGCCTCCTGGGCCGCGGTGCGGGCTTCGATGAAATTCATCTTGATCTTGGCGCGCAAAGCGGTGCCATCGGGGTGGAACAACGTGTAATCCACCGCCATATCCGTGAGCCGGCCAAAGAAGGATTTCAGCCCCTTGCCCCAGACGATCTTGACCGCCGTGGGTTCGTGCTCGTCCCCGTCATAGTCGTAGACAATGGTGCGCAACCTGTCGATCTGCGCCGCCACCGTCTTCCCGGCGGCATCAGGCACAACGCCTGTCCCATCGACGGTAATCGTAAAGCCCAGCTTTTCGGGATCGGCCATCGAATACTTCGGGATCGCACCGGATTTGCCAACCGCTGCATCCCCCTTGCCCATCGTGCCGGTGTATTTCAGCGCGAAGTTATGGGTGTAGCTTTCGGGGTTGATCGTGGCCTCGAAGGTATTGGCCGCGCCCTTTTTCGGCTCGATCTTGCTCGATTTGATCGTGCATTTGGTGATCTTCAGCTTGGCCACCGATCAACGCTCCCATGCCCGGCGCTCAGCCTCTTGCAGCTTGTCGTCGATCTCGCGCAAGAGCTCAAACCGCAGAACCTCCAACGCCTCTTCAAAGGCTCGGTCCTGCCCCGGTGTCTCCGCAGGCTGCGGACCAAACCGACCCTTCAGCACCAGTGTTCCGATCTCAACGGCCATCACATCTTCCTTTCCAGCGTCGTATAGGCCAGCTCTATGGTCTCCACCGCCAGCTCGTTTTTCATCGCGTCCAACGCGCCGACCGTCCATTTGACCGGATAGGCATTGCCGACCGACCAGACCGCCACCGGCACCCGCATTTCATTGAGCAGCGACACGGTGATATCCTTGGGCCGGATCGCTGCGGCAAAATCCCCTTCGATCGTCGATTTGCACCATTGCACCAAACCGCTGGCGTAGCTGGTCATCCCGCGCTTGAGCTGGAGGTTGCCGCGCTTGGCGGGCTTGGGCAGCTGATGCACAAAGCGGTTCTCGCCCCCCTCCACGACGGTTTCCGTCTCCAGCCCGCTTTCAAGGCCGGAGACTTCCTGAAACGCCATGTCGGGGACCGGCGGAACCATTCCCATGAACATGACCGAAAAATGAAACGCGACCGGCGGCGAAAACAGCTCCATAACCGTTACGCGTTCTCGATGACAAAGCCTTCATGCGCGATCTCGATGCTCTCCACCGCGACCTCATTGCCATCGGCTTTCAGGTCCGTGCCGGTTACCTTGACGGGAAAGGCATTCTGTACCTTCCAGACCATGGTCGGCGCGTGGCTTTCATCCAGCAAAGAGATGGTGATCGCCTTGCGCTTGATCACGTTCATCTTGATCTCGGCAAACCAGTTCCAGATGGCGTTGTCCTGAACAAAAACCCCCTTCTTCATGGTGATATTGCCGGATTTGATCATGCCGGGCATCTTGATCGTCGAAAACACCGGATTGTTGCCCGCGCGGTATTCCATCACTTCACTTTCGATATCGAGGCCCGAGACCTCCTGAAAGGCCAGTTCCGTATCGTCCCACTTGACCTGAAAGTGGAACTTGGGAAGCGGCCAGATCGCATTTGTCTGGGCGGAGCCATCATCTGCCATAGGGGTAATCCTTCTCGTTCAAAACTTATGATTTCTGCATTTGCTGCTGGAATGTGATCTCGATGAATTCCGCCGGGCGCGAGACCGCCACCAGCACGGTGACCAGCAGCTTGCCCTCCAGAATATCCACCGGTGTCATCGTCTCGCCCAGACCCACATGCACGCTGAAAGCATCCGTGGGCACGGCGCCAGCCAGACCGCCCGCCTTCCAGACCGAGGTCAGGAAGTTTTCGATCATCGAGCGGATCGTGACCCAGGTGTTCGCCGTATTGGGCTCAAAGACGTAAGCCTTGGCGGCCAGGCGGATCGATTCCTCGATCATAATCATCGTGCGGCGCACGTTGATATAGCGCCAGTCGAGGCTGTTGCCGTCCAGCGTGCGGGCGCCCCAGACAAGGGTCCCCTCCCCCACGAACGGCCGGATCGCGTTGATCGATTTGCCCGTGGTGGAGACGTTGAGGTTTTCCTGCTGGCCGTGATCGATGTTGACCATGGGCCCCGTGACCCCCGCGACCGAGACATTCGCGGGCGCTTTCCAGACCCCGCGCGTGTTGTCGACCGCCGTATAGACGCCGGCCATCGCTGCCGCGGGCGGCATGACGTTCATGTATTTGGTGATCGCATTCATCACATCCGTATAAAGCGGCACGGTTGCGCGCATGGTCTTGTCGATGGTCCCGGTCATCGGATCGGGGGGCGCGCTGTCCTCGGTGATCCCGTCCACCAGCACCTTGATCTCTCTGGCCTCCGACAGCTCACCGCCCACTATCAGCTTGTAGCGCACGGTGGTTTCCGACCCGCGAAAATCGCTGTTGGGGGCAAAAACAACGCTGCTGCCATCGACCGTCCAGGTGCCCACACCCTTGCGGGTCACGGTCTGGTCCTTGACCTTGGCCACCGCTGCCTCCTCTGCATCGGTCACCGCCTGTTGCAGCGGGGCGGTATCGGCCCCCTCGTCTGCATCCGCCAGCGCCTTGCGCGCGGTCTGCACACCGTCATCGGCATTCTTCACCGCGACCTCGTCGATGGCATCAGCCCCCAGCAGCACCACCCCGTCAATCGTGGCTCCGTCTTCGGCAACAGAGACCTTCACCGGCTTTTGCTTGATGACATCCGGCAGCGCGATCACGTCAGAGCCAGGGGCCACGACGATCTTGCGCGCCGAGGTCTTGACACCTTCATTGTCGGTGATGACGAGCTCGAACGACCCTTTCTGCCCGTCTGTCACCTCATGCACAAAGCGGATCTTGCCGTCGTCGATGTCCTTTTGCGTAAAGGTAAAGATCGCATCCGCCTTGCGGAGCGTATCGGCACTGGCGTTTTTCGCGCCAGACACCAGCTTGCCCTTCATCTGCGCCTGCAGCGCGGTCGGCTCCCCGTCGATCACATACTGTAATTCGCCTGTATCCGCGAGATCATCGGCGGCGTGGATATCCGAGGCCTTGAGCACGGACACCCCGCCTGAGGCGACGGAGATGGTAAAGTCGCCAGACACCTCGGCCGTGCCGATCTTGAGGATTTCGGGCACCAGCGCCTTATCCATGCCCACCGAGCGTTTCAGCAGCGAGATGAACTTGTTGCGGCTGCCCAGCTCGATGTTTTCAAAGGTGAAATCGCGTGACTGATAGACCGCGCTGTCGAGCCAGGGATAGTAAGCCGCGCCATAATCGAGGTAGTTGGCTCCTGCATCGTTGCGGAAAGAGGCGATCGGGTCGCCACGCGGGCTGCGCTCGTCCAGGTAGCCGCCATGGATGTCGAGAATCGCAAAGCGATTTTTCATCGTCAGGCCGCAATGGGCCAGCATCTGTTGCTGCACCTTGAGCGAATTCTGCCGGTTGAGCCGCGTGGTCTCGGGAATGACCAGCATCGTGGGCTCGGGTTCTTTCTCCAGCCCCTTGATGGCCTTGAGCATCGCGGCTGCATCAATCGGATCGCTGTAAGAGCCAATCGACGTCACATAGCAGGTGCCGCCGCCATTGAGGAAAAACGCCCGCATGGCGCTGTAGAGCGTGTAGGCCGTATTGGTCTGGATCAGCTCGAATTTCTCGGTCCCGGCGGGACCATTGGTGGTAAAGACCGCCTGCGGCAGCTCTGCCGCGACAGCCATATCCGCATCATCGCCGTAGGGCTGGGCCGAGATGCGTTCCTCAAAGGGTTGCAGCTTGAACATCGGGTCTGGCGCACCCCCGAAATAGGAATGAAATTCAGAGATCGAGGTGATCTTCATCGGGGTTTCATGCAGCGACACATTTCCGTTCATCGCCATTTCGGTATAGCCGATGAAGGCGGGCACCGCGGTCGCCACCTGCACGACCGAATTTGGAAAGGCGCTTTTCTCTACAATGTAAACGCCGGGGGTTTTCATAACCATGCTGCGGGTCCTCCTTCAGTAAATAGAGACAAAAATATCGGATTGGATCAGTGCTCCGGCGCCATCAGGCGCCGGCACACTGGCAAAAAGCGGTTGGGGTGCGGGCAGCACCGGAATCAGAATGCGCGGGCCAAAGGGACCCGGTCGCGTGAGGCTAAACCGTTGGTTGGGCCGGGCGCGGGCCGGCAGTGGCGCGCGGGACCGCAGCACATGCGCCGGCGTGCCATCGGGCAGATCAACCGTCCCAAGAGGGTCGAACTCGACCGCGCCCTCCGGGTCCTCGATATGGACATCGTCGCTGCCCGGCCCGATCACATGATAGGCCCAGTGCGAGGCCATCGCCTTGAACCGCAGCTTGAGCCTGCGCGGCACCTGGGGGAGGATCTCTGCGGTAATCTGGGCCAGCTTCTGTCGGCCCGGTCGCTGGGGGACCGTCGCGGCGCGCGCATCCTCCAGCACGGCCCGGTCCGTGCCTGCCATCAGCGTAAGCTGTGGCACCATCGACCAGTCGCCACCCTGGGTGACAGCAATCACATCCGTGTTCTGCACCTCGAGACCCAGTTCAACCGTTGCAGGCAAATCCTCTGCAGCATTTTCGGCGAGTACAAAAACCAGCGCCCCCGACTGGCGCAGCAGCAGCCCGGATTTCGCAAAGCGCGCGGCGTCGGTGGGCCGCACTGTGACCGGTGGCATATGCGGCGCGTAATAGTCATGCTCCAGCATCAGTTCTATGACCACACCCCAGCCCATCAGCTTGCCTCCGCCGTGCTGGAGGGCGCGCGCACCAGTGGCGTAATCGCGGTGACGTCGCCTGCGTCGATCATGACGGAGCGCACCTTGAACATGACCGATGGCACGTAACGGCCCCCAAGGTTGCCCCAGAGCTGCCCGATCTCCTCGACTTTGAGGTTGGCAATCTCCACCGACAATTGCGACAGGCCGGCGGGCATGTCCGGAGCGGTGCGCGGTGTCATCACCGGGGTGGACTGGAAAAACATCAGCGCGGCCGAGATCAGCTTGAGCCCTTCGCCATAGATTTCCGGGTCATGGCCAGACGCAAGCATCACATAGATGTCCAGATGAACCGGTGGCGCCTGTCCGACAGACCGTGCGTGGCGGGATTGCGACCCCCTTGGGACGGTATCCTGCGCGATATTTGTCAGAAAGAGCGTCAACCGGTTACGCGCTTCGGCGGTGGGTTTGCCTTCAGCATCGCTGAGCGGACCAATCGCCACAAGCGGCTCTGGTACGGAAAAAACCGCAGACAGATGGGCGTTCAACCGATCGGTAATAAATACAAGTGTCTGGTCAATCACAGCGACGGACCACCCTTGGAAAATTGGTTTGAATTCCGGCCCGGCTGATGGGCGAGAGGGAGCAAGTCAGCGCCGTATCCTTTCGTCGTAAGCTGTTGCAGCGTAACCTTAAGTTGTGCAAAAGCAATATCCACTATGATATTTTATTCAACTTTTCCGAGAATGGCAGGCCTTCACGCTGCTCTGGACAGGCCGGTTGCTACACCTTTGACCAGCGCGGTCAAAAGCAGGCCAGAGAAAATAAACCATAAAGAAACAAAGAGATAGATCGTGAGCATAAAGCCATCGCCGCCGGTTTGCGAAATCAGCGTATTGGCCCGCCCGACGATCTCGTCCGCGCCAATGATAGAAGCTGTGGCAGAGGCCATCACGATGATGAGAAAGTACTGTACCCAGGCGACCAGAAAGGTTTCGCCAGCGCCGGAGAGGCCTGCGGTGCGCTGCGTGAAATAGCCCAGGGATTGATCCGAGGCAAAGCCGATGACAGGAAAGGTCAGCGCCAGTGTCGCCTTGATCCAGATCGGCACAGTATAGAATTTTCCGGCCAGAACCACTTCACTGGGGATCATCGAGGCCATGTAAAAGAGCAGCACAAAGCTCGGGACATTGCGGCAGAGGTTCGTGGCCAACCGCGAGGGAAGGTCAAAGGCGCGCCAGCCGCTGTAGCGCAGCCGCCCCAGAGCCACACCGATCACCGTTCCGACCCCCATGGACAGAACCGAAATCAGAAGGTTCATCGCAAAGCCACCGGCGAGGAAACCCATATGGGGCCTCAGTTCATTTGCAATCGACAGGAGGTGGTCGATCATACGGCCACCAGACGACGCCGGAGCGCCTTGAAGAGGGACAAGAGCCCCAGCACCAGAAGGAAGTAGAAAACCAGCAACCCGTTCATCAGCGTGGTGGTGTCCGCCCCTTCGGAGACCAGAAGATCCACGGTTGAGACAAGTTCCCCCACCGCGATGGCGCTGGCCATGCCTGCCGCCTTGACGATGTTGACGCAGGCCGCCACCAGCCCGTCGAACCCGCGGGTGATGGCCCCCGGCAAGCGTGCCACCGTGCCGGTGTCCGGTCTGGCCAGTGCTTCGGCCTGCAGCGCGTGGCTGAGAATGATGGTATTCGTGGCACCGGCATAGAGCGACAGGATCACGGCCGCGATCACGAAGGCCCCCGGCGCAAAGCCACCGGGCGTGCTCAAAAGGCCCCCGAGGCCAAAGAACACGATATAGAGCTGCAGGATCGGGGGCGTCATCCGCGCTACCGTGATGAGAAGCCGCTGCGGCAGGAGCAGCAGCCTGCCGATCCAACCGAACTGTGCCAGCCGGTCCTGCATCAGCGCAAGCACAACCCCGATGCTGAGGGCCCCCACAATCGCAAGGGCGCTGAGCGACAGGGTCAGTTTGAGGGCCTCCAGCAGGCGTGCGCCGTTATAGGGTGTGGCCACGGCCCGCAGGTCGATGCCCGTGGCCTGGTGCAACGTGACGACCCAGTCCTGCGGGCGCGCGTCAGGGGCGGCGCGGATTGGCGCTTGTGACAGGCAGGCCACAGGGTGCAGGCCGGTCTGCGGATCGCGGGCACATATCGTGCGACCCTCTTGGGCGCTCCGCCAGAGCGCGTGCTGCTCTTCGATGAAGGCGGTGCGTGGGATGTCCCAGGCATCCTGCAGCGCAAGAATCCGGCCACTGGCATGCCATTCCGCAATCATATCGGAGATAAAGCGGCCCAGATCGCCCTGCCCTTCGCCCTTTGCCACGAGCACCGCCCAGGGGGAGACGAGGATCGCCTCGGTTGCCACCTCATATCGGGGGGCCTGGCTGTCACCCTGCAATGCCTGAGCGCGGATCAATTGCGCCAAAGCGGTATCGTCAAAGGCCCAGCCGACACAGCGGCCCTGCCGCAAGGCCAGCTGCGAATCGCGTCCGCTGGCGTAGTACTGGCCCTGCACGCCGTAGTCTTCTTCGAGGGCGCGGTTGTAGAACGCCCCCCGGTTCAGACAGACGGGCTGGTCGCGCAGGGCCTCCCAACCGGTCAGGTTGGCATCCACCCTGCCATAGACCACAACCCCGCTGGAATAGTAGTTGGGCTGCAACAGATCCGCCTGTTCGCGGCGTTCCGCGGTATCGGCCGTTGTGGCGATGATGACATCCACGCGGCCCTGGTTGACGCGGCCAATGCGGTTCGTCGCCGTCACCGCCTCCAGCTCAAGGTCAACGCCCATGCGATCAGCCAGCGCCTGCGCCAGATCCGGCTCCAGCCCGACGATGGCCCCGCGCGCATCGCGCATGCCCCAGGGGGGGTAGTCATCCTTGACCCCCACGATCAACGTGCCGCGCTGGAGAATATGCGCCAGCCGTCCGGTGGCCACGTCCGGCATCTGCGCCTGCAGCCCGTCCGGGATATCCTGTGCCAGCCCGGGCAGCGCGATCCAAACCGCGATCACCAGCGCCAGACCGGCCCTCAGCACGAGGCCTCCGCATAGATGCCATAGCCCCAGCGCGCCGGACAAAACGGGGTTATCAGCCCGTCGACCCAGCGCAGGGCCGCGTGATGCAAAAGCCAGCTTTCGGGCAGCATGCTTTCGCAGCCGAGCCGCCGCAGGTCAAAGCCCGCCTCGGCCAGTTCCCGAACCAGGAACTCCGGATCAAAGAGCTGGTAGTTCAGCACCACTACCGTACCGTCTCTTGTGCGCCTCTCATAGCATACCAGCCCGTCCGGTCCCCCCTGTCTCTGCGCGGTGCGAAACCGGCGCAGGCGGTTGGGCACCGAAATCAGCAGCCGCCCGGTCCCCGGTTTCAGCGCCCGTCTGATCCGCCGCAGCGCATCCATGCGGGCCTGCGCATCAGTGATATGCCCCAGAACACCAAAGAGGCAGAGCGCGACGTCGACCCGGCCAAGCCGCTCGATATGGGTGTCGAGATCCGCCGCCTCGGGCCCCAGGATGAAAAGCTCGTCCCACCCCTCTGACCGGGCACGGATCGTCTCAAGGGCGGCCGGGCTCACGTCAAAGCCGATCGCCCGGCCCACCAGCCCTCTAAGCCGCAGCAGATAACGTCCGCTGCCGCAGCCGAAATCCAGCACGGCGGTCTGAGGTGTCAGAAGCGCTTCGATGCGCCGCCACATCGTGCGATTCGGGCTGGGGTAGCGCTGATCGTAGAGCCCGGAGGTAAAATAGAGCTGGTAGGACGCGCGGGTCGTTGCATCGCCCTGCGTCACCGGCGGGGTCCGGGCTCGGAGCGCGTCTTTGTCCTGGACCGTCAATTTGGCGATACGCTGCCGGTTCCCAGCACGTCCTCCAACCGTTCGCGCCAGTTGCGATTGCGCATCTGCTGGATCAGTGCCCGGTCGATCTGGCGGCGCAAATCCTCCGAAACGGAGGCGCGCGAAATCCCCCACCCGTAGGGCTCGTTGCGGTAGACATTCGGCTGCACCGCGATCTGGTTCTCGTGGGTATCCTGTCGGCTGAGATATGTCAGCGCGATCCAGTCCCCCAGCACGCCATCAACCTCGCCGTCAGCCAGCAGGTTTGCAGCCGCCCGCCAGCTTGACACCAGGGTAACCGACCCGTCCAGCAAGGGGTGATCGTCGACCGTGATGTCGTTGCGTTCTGGATCTTCGGGGCGACAAATCAATTGCTCGATGCGGGTCGAAAGTGCAGCTGCCAGATCGGACCCGCGCTCAGCTTCATCAAGCCGTTTGCGGTATTCGGTCAGCAAAAGCGCCTGTGCGGTGGAGCAATCGAGGGTTGCAATCGACATTCTGGTCAGCGCGAGGGCCGGCACCTTTTGCTGACCGCCAACAGAGCCCACAAAGGCCGAGGTCAACACCCCCAGCAACGTGGCCGACAGCGCGGTCCCGACAACCGCCAGAAAGATTTCCAGCACCTTGGCCGTCGCGGTACTATAGCCGTCGCCCACGCCGCGCAGACCGATGGTGCGGATGATCGATTCCAGCAACGACCGCAGCCAGATCGAGGCCCGTGTCGCCTGCCCGTCCTGCCCGCCAAAAAGCAGCCAGCGGATCAGAAAAGCCATCAAGAGGTTGAAGCTCAAAAACAGCACAACCGCGCGGGCGACGGTCGGGTGAAAAACTGTCTCTACGACGATGTCCTTGGCCTGCGAAAAATCGATCGCGTTGGAAGGCGGCAGAGCCAGCGCCAGGCCGGAGGAAAGATACTGCTGCGAAAAATCATAAGACAGCATCCGCTCTGCGGTGATGGTCAGCGGGGCGATCACCACATCGATGCGGCCCGTGACCAGCCCCAGCTCTTGCCCGTCAATGGTGTTGCAGGCGACAAAAGTCACCTTCGGAGCCACCGACCGGCCGATCTCGTCGGGCACCGACAGGGATCGCTCGACCCGCCGCCAGAGATCATAGGCAAACCCGGCGGGCGCATCGCCGTTTTCAAAGAAAGAAAAGGGTTCGGCATTGTCGCGCAGAGAGACAATGATATCGCCGTCCGGTCGCGTTGTGGGACAGGCCAACGCCGCCGGCGTCAGACTGCCCAGCCCGCAAGACAGCATGAGGGCGAAAAACGCTACGCGGATCATTGGTGTGGTCTTCCCGCCTGATTATGCCATGAATTCAATTTGTTAACCGAATGCTTGATAGGGTGGTGCAACCGTAGGTCACTTTTGCGCTTTGATGCAAGAAGCATTTCACGCTTGAGTTGCATTGCTACGAAATTTCAACCTCTTAAGGTGAGGCGGGGGGCTGCAAACACAGACGTGATTTTTCCACCATGACGTGCTAAGAGCACCGCAGAGAAGGATGAATGAGATGACCCAGATTTTTGCCTCTGAACGGGGCATGACCGCCAAGCGCCCGTCAACTTCCCCGCGCGCAACCCGTGGTACGGCCCCAGAAACGGCGCTCGCCGCGCTTCAGGCCCGGGCTGATCTCAGCGGGCCCACCGCTCAGCTGGCGCAGCTCCAACAGATGGAAAACGCGGCCCTTCAAAGAATGGCCGAGGACGAAGAAATGCTGCAGGGCAGATTTGCCGGGACCAGCACCCTGCAACGCCAGACGGATCAGCCAGCGCCCGCGCAGGGCGGATTGCCCGGACACCTGCAGCAGGGGATCGAGGCGCTCTCGGGTGCGGATATGAGTGGTGTCAGCGTGCATTACAATTCGTCACAGCCCGCACAGGTCGGCGCGCATGCCTATGCACAGGGTAGCGATATCCATCTGGCTAGCGGTCAGGAGCGGCATCTGCCGCACGAAGCCTGGCATGTTGTCCAGCAGCAAGAGGGTCGCGTGGCAGCCACCACGGATGTGGCAGGCACGCCGGTCAACGATGATGCCGGGTTGGAGAAGGAAGCAGACATGATGGGCGCCAAGGCGGCGCAGTTCGTCGCGAGAAACCGCCAAAGATAGGCCGTAAACCCTCGCGCATTCACCCGGTTCATGTTTCGATCTCTCTGGCACATTGGACGCGCGCAATGACAAGGAACGATTTCTGCCACCGGGCGGTCGGAAGCGTTGGCAAAGACAGCCCATGACACATCCTTCGCCACGGCATCCCCCCGGCACAGCGGCGCGAAGCTCCGAGAGCTTCGGGACCGTGGATTTCCCGCTCAAGGCGCACGTCAGCCCGCACGGTCGTGTCACGGCTCTGTCCATGATGAAAGACGAAGGGCCCTTCGTACTGGAATGGGTTGCGCATCATCTCAGCCTGGGTTTCACCGATCTGGTCGTCTACACGAACGACTGTTCTGACGGAACGGACGATATGCTGATCCGGCTGGAAGAGCTGGGGCTCGTGCACCACCGGCGCAATGACATCCCCGACGGCGTGCGCCCTCAACCCTCTGCCCTGAACCATGCGCAAAACGAGCCTGTCGTGCAAAGTAGTGACTGGTTGATCGTCTTTGACGCGGATGAATTCCTGTGTATCAAACACGGCAATGGCACGGTCGACAGCCTGATTGCCGCAACCGAAGCAGCAGGCGCAAACGGCCTTGTGATCACGTGGCGCATCTATGGGTCAAACGGCATTCAGGACTGGTCGCACGCACCTGTGACAGAGCAGTACCTGAGTGCAGCACCCCCCATGTGGAACAAGGGCTGGGGCGTCAAAACGCTGTTCAGATATGATCCGGAATACTGGAAGCTCGGCATCCACCGTCCCAAGATCAGGAACAAACATCTGCAAGGCGATTTTCCCCACTCGGTCAAATGGCTGAACGGCTCCGGCCGCGAGATGGAGGAATACTTCAAATTTCGCGGCTGGCGGTCGATCGCCCGCACCGTCGGATACGACTGGGCGCAGATGAACCATTACGCGATCAAATCCATGGACAGCTATGCGATCCGGCAGTTCAGGGGCAATGTGAACAACAAGAAAGACAAGTACAACGCGGACTACTGGGCGCTTCAGGATCGTAATGAGGTTTACGACGATACGGCGCTCGCCCATCAGGCCCGCCGGCAAAAGGTTTTCGACACGCTGCTCGCCGACCCGGTGCTCGCCAAACTGCACCACAACGCAGTGGCCGCCGTGCAGACGCGCCTGGAAACATTCAAGGCCACCCCCGACTATGACAGGCTGATCGCAGCCTTGCGGCGTGCCTCACAGGTCCCCATCACGCAGGTCGAGGCCAAACCGCCTCAGGCGCGGGATGCCAAAAAGATTGCAGCACAGATGTCGCAGATCGAAAGAATGGGGGCCGCCCGGCCCAGGGATCATCATGGCAAGACCGCCGATCCGGCGCTGACGGCAGAAGTGCACCCCTATGTCACCGGGACAATCGACCTCGCAAAACTGGCGGCGGCAAAGACCTTTGACAACCATCACATCGCCCTGCCTGCCGATCCGAATATCTTCAGCGATACCGCCTTGCAGGCCATCACAGAAGGCAAGTTCCTGCGCAACCACGCGCGCCGCCTGCCCGGCCTGATCCGCCCCGGAGACCACTATCTGGAGATCGGCACCGGGATCGGTTTTCTGCCTGCGCTGCTGTCGTACCGGTTCCCGGATCTGGTCCTTGCCGCGCAAGAGGAACGCAGCCCCCTGCACCGGGCCGCTGCGGCAATCTGGAAGGCCAATGGTATTGAGACCAGCGACACGCGCCACCTGCTGGCCACCGGGCTCTTTCACGCGATGGACGGGCAGCATGAAGCGCGCGGGCTGACAGCGCTGATTTCCCGCACCGCCTGTACCGTGCTGCATGTCAATGACCCAAGGCTCACGGCGCAGATGATCGCAAATGCCCTGACCGCGCAAACCGGCCCCCTGCCCGACCGTATTATCGTCGGACCCCGGGCGCTGGCGGCGGCCTGTGAGGCGGCGACCTGTCGGGAACTGCTGGCCCGGATGGGGTATCAAGAACCAGAATCGCCTCCGCTCTCAGCCGCGCTCACGCTGCTGATACAGGGGTAGCGGCCTCAGATCGGCAGCGCAGGCGTCAGCCCGCTTTGCTCCATCGACCATTCGGCCCGCCAGCGATCTGACTGCCGCGTCACCAGCAATGCGTTGCGCTCAGCGATGTAACGCTGCCGCTGACCGGGGATGCGGTGAATGCGGATCGGGTGGCCCGGCAGCGGGCTGTCCCCAAACGCTGCCAGTGCCCCCAGAAAGCGGGCCCATTTCTGTGGCGGGGGCCTGTGTGTGACCCCCGAGGCCACCAGCTGATGCAGCGCGCGCCCCCGCCCCGTTGCCATCGTCGCCCGCGTGGCCAGATGAATCTCGCCCGACAGTGCGGTCACGTCGCAGCGCCCGTCCTGCATCACGGTGCAGACGAGCTGCAGCATGCGCTGCCACTCCGCACGGTGGGCGCGGCTCTGCCACTGATCGCGAAGGTCGTCTTCGTATTTCTGCATCCTTGGCGTGAGCACCATAAGCGTCTCTAACAAGGACAAGCGCGGGCCCAGGAGCGGCACGCTCGACAGCAGCAGCAACCGGTCCGGTTGTGGCTGTGCCGCGATCTGCTCCATCATGCGCCAGCCACCGGGCCCCATGATCTGCCGCCGCGTCCGCTCACTGCGCAGATCAGGCGCGACCAGCGCCAGCCCCGGCACCGCAACCACCCACCCCAGATGCGCCCCCTCGGGGTCGTGGAACCGCGCAGGCAAATCGCCATCACGGCAGCCATGCTGGAACAACAGCGCCATCTCGCGGGCCACCTCAAAGAGCACCTGCCCGACGGGTGAATATGTTCGCGACCGGGGCAGAGACCCCCAGCCATCGCAGATATCATGATCGTCCCACTGCGCCAAAGACGGCACACGCGCACAGAGCCATGCGTAACTGGGCGCGGCCATCAAAGCGGTGTAGCGAGCCAGAAAGCCCTGGCGCAGATGCTGGCGGAGGTCTTCCAGATCGGCTCGTGACGGATCTTTGGGCACCTCCTTGGGCCAGTGGTGGCTCAGATCGTGCCCAAGCGTCGCCTCATCCGCGTAGATCTGGTCGCCCCCATGCAACAGGATCGAAAACGGCGCGGCCTCATGCTGCGCGCCCAACCGTGCCCACATCACATTGCGCTCGGCTTCCTCGCGATCCATGTCGCCGTGTTCTTCGCCATTGCAAGACGCAAAGGCGATGCGCAGATCGCCGCGCAGATCGCTGGCCAGATCATAGGTCGTGCCCTGCCACGCGTAAGCGCTGGCCCGGTCGGTCGGCACCGCAAAACGCACCCGGTAGATCACGCTCTCATCGATCTGCGCAAGCCTGACCGCGGGGTAGTCGACATCCTGAACCTGCACCGCGGGAACGGTCACACCCTGGGGGGCCACAAAAACCGCGGCCAGATGCATCCGGTCACTGTCTGCTGCGTCGAGGGTCAGGAAGGGGCCAAGAATTTCAGTCTTCATATGCAGTGGCAAATGGGGTGCCCGCCGCCTGGATCAAGGGCCCCATGGCGCCGTGCCACAATTCTCATTGCGACGGCGCGAATGAGAACATATACAGAACAGATGGCAAAGCAAACCCTGGATCAGAAACTCGCTATCCTCAGCGATGCGGCGAAATACGACGCGTCCTGCGCGTCATCTGGCTCTACCCGACGCGATTCGCGTGGCGGCAAGAGCCTTGGGTCGAACGAAGGCAGCGGTATCTGCCACGCCTACGCACCGGATGGGCGCTGCATCAGCCTGCTGAAGATTCTGATGACGAATTTCTGCATCTACGACTGCAGCTATTGCATCAACCGTGTCTCGTCCAACGTCCCTCGGGCGCGGTTTTCAGTGGAGGAGGTCGTGACGCTGACCATCGAGTTCTACCGCCGCAACTACATCGAAGGGCTGTTCCTCTCCTCCGGCATCATCCGGTCCCCCGATACGACCATGCTCGACATGGTTCGGATTGCGCGCAAGCTGCGCCACCAAGAGAATTTTCGCGGCTATATCCACCTCAAGACCATTCCGGACGCAGCGCCTGAGCTGATTGAGGAGGCCGGGTTGCTGGCCGACCGCCTGTCGATCAATGTGGAGCTGCCCACGGATGCGTCGGTCAAGCACTATGCGCCGGAAAAGAGCCCCGAACAAATCCGGCGCGCCATGGCCGATGTGCGGCTGCGCAAGGACGGTGCCAAGGACCGCTCCCACACCGGCAAGCGCCCGCCCCGTTTTGCGCCCGCCGGCCAGTCAACGCAGATGATCATCGGGGCCGATGGTGCGACCGATGCCACAGTGCTGGGCCAGTCGACGCGGCTCTATGCCAGCTACAAGCTCAAGCGGGTCTATTATTCCGCCTTTTCGCCGATCCCCGATGCCTCGACCAAGCTGCCGCTGATCAGCCCGCCCCTGCAACGCGAACACAGGCTCTATCAGGCCGATTGGTTGCTGCGTTTTTACGGCTTTGATCTGCACGAGATCACCGGGCACCGCAAAGACGGCAATCTCGATCTGGAGATCGACCCGAAACTGGCCTGGGCGCTGGCGCATCGCGGGCTGTTCCCGCTGGATGTGAACCGCGCGTCGCGCGAGATGCTGCTGCGGGTGCCGGGGTTCGGAACCAAGACCGTCGGGCGCATTCTTGGCACCCGCCGCCACCGCAGCCTGCGCTATGAGGATCTGCACCGCATGGGCGCCTCGATGAAGAAGGCGCGCGCCTTTGTCACCCTGCAGGGGTGGTCGCCCGGCCCGCTGACCGACAGCGCCGATCTGCGGGCGCGGTTTGCGCCCCCACCACAGCAGATGAGCCTTTTCTGACGTGCCCCATGTCACCCTGCCCCGCATCGGTACGGCGCAGGCCTGGCGCGATGCGGCACGCGGCTTTCTGACCGCTGGCGTGCCGCCCGAGGCGGTGACCTGGGGTGACAGCTCTGTGGAGGCAGGTCTCTTCGATGACCCCGCGACCGGCACGGGTAGCAGACCTGTCACCGTTCCCCGGTCCTTCATCGGGCTGGCCAATACGGTGGTCTTTCACAACGATCCCGCGCGCTTTGCCCGGCTTTATGCGTTTTTGTGGCGGCTCAAGGATGCCCCGCATCTGATAACGGATCGCGGCGATGCCGAGCTTGCGAAACTGCGCCAGATGGAGAAAAACGTGCGGCGCTGTCAGCACAAGATGAAGGCCTTTGTCCGCTTTCGAGAACTCGGCGGGCCGGCCGATCCACGCCGGTCCTTTGCCGCCTGGTTCGAGCCGACGCACCACACAATAGAGCCGACTGCCGGGTTTTTTACCCGGCGTTTCGCGGATATGGACTGGCGCATCCTGACACCGGATATCTCTGTCTTTTTCGAAGACGGCACGCTGCGGTTTGAGCCGGATCATCCCCGCCCCACGCTGCCGCCGGACGCGTCCGAGGACCTGTGGATCACCTATTTCCGCAATATCTTCAACCCTGCCCGGCTCAAGGTGCAGGCGATGCAATCGGAAATGCCCAAGAAGTATTGGAAGAACATGCCGGAGGCCGCCGCGATCCCAAAGCTGATTGCCGAGGCCCCTGCCCGCGCGCGCGCGATGGCGCTTGCCGGGCCGACCCTGCCGCCGCGACGCGCCGCCGCAGCGCTGGCGCAACAGGCCGCCAATGTCTCGGCCTGGCAAGGCCCATCGGAAGAGTTGCCGCGCGCCATCTCCGCCTGTAGAGGCTGTCCGCTGCACCGAACTGCCACGCAGGCCGTGGCGGGAGAGGGGCCGCTCGATGCTGCCCTGATGATCGTGGGCGAGCAACCCGGCGATCACGAAGACCTGCAAGGCCGCCCCTTTGTCGGCCCTGCGGGGCAACTCTTTGACCAATTGGCGGCGGAGGCCGGGCTGGACCGGTCCCGCGCCTTTGTCACCAATGCCGTGAAACACTTCAAGTTTGTGCCGCGCGGGCGCAAACGCATCCACCAACGGCCCAACAGCGACGAGATCGCCCATTGCAAAAGGTGGCTTGATGCGGAAATCCGGCAGGTGCGACCCCGGCTGATCCTGGCCCTGGGCGCCACCGCCGCCGAAGCCCTGACCGGGTCCGACAAGGCAATCTCCACAAGGCGCGGGTCCGTCGAAAAAGGGCCTGAAGGGGTGCCGGTGCTGATCTCCCGGCACCCGTCCTACCTGCTCCGATTACGGGACGCGGCAGAGAAACATGCTGCGAGGGCTGAGGCGGTCGCCGACCTGAAACAAGCGGTCGAATTATCCCAGAACATTGATTTAAAAAAGTATTATTAGGTGTAACCCACGGGTAAGCGAACCCTTTGTCAATGGCGTCGCGGCTGGTGCGCAACCGAACAGCGGGTTGATGCACGACGGCTTCACATCAAGTCTGACAGCGATGCCGCCGACCTTCCGGGTTCCGAGCATCCCAGCGCTTCCTGCGCATAAGATCCTGATGCCTGTCACCTATAGGGCTCTCTCCGGGGCTTTGCGGTCACCTGTGCAGTTTTTCTCTTTGTGTCTGGCCCACCTGTCGGACAATTGCGCCCAGCTCCATCAGCTGTTGGCTGAGGGGGTTGGTCTTGCGCCAGATCATGCCGATTGTGCGCGCCGGCGTGTCTTCGGTGAAACGGGAAATCGAAACCGAGGTGCTGTGCGTCTCCAGCGGGAGCGCCATCTCGGGGAGGAGCGTCAGACCCAACCCGGCACTAACCATCTGCACCAGCGTAGACAGGGACGATCCCTCCATCAGCAGGCTCGGGTCCGCGCCGCGAATATCGCAGAAGGTCAACGCCTGGTCGCGAAAACAATGCCCCTCTTCCAGCAACAGCAATTTCATTTCCTGCAGCTTCGTGGGGCTTGGCACCGGTTTGCCGGCGTCTTTCTGCGGGCGCACCAAAACAAAGTCCTCGTCAAAGAGTGCAAACTCCTGCAGCGCAGGTTCGGACACCGGCAGGGCGGCGAGCACGAAATCCAGCCGCGATTGCAGCAGATCCTCGATCAGAGATCTGGTGACTGATTCTCTGGGATGCAGTTCCAGGTCGGGAAAACGCTCGGACAGTTCCTGAATGACCGCGGGCAGCAGGTAGGGTGCCACGGTGGGAATCACCCCCATCCGAAGCGTCCCCTTGAGCGGCCCGTCTGACGAGCGCGCGAGTTCAGCCATTTCTTCGACGTCTGTCAGGACCTTGCGGGCGCGGGTCAGAAACTCCTTGCCCAGGGTGGTCAGACGGATCTGGCGGGTGGTGCGTTCCACAAGTGGCGCGCCCAGCATGGCCTCCAACTCTTTGATTTGAACCGACAGGGCGGGTTGGGAAATGGAACAGGCCTCTGCCGCGCGCCCGAAATGCCCAATACGCGCCAGCGCATCGAAGTACCGCAGCTGTTTGATCGTGAAGTTTATCATAAATACAAACTATCACTGCGTTAATTATATTCAATTGGAATTTATGAAACTCCCAAGATAGAATCATTCTAACGATGCATCTTTAGTACCGTTGTAATCTGCAAGGAGACCCACGATGGACGGAAACAATATTCATGGCCTCGGTGGCTGCCCAGTCAACCATGGCGGCAACACATCGATGGACAAGCCGGTGACCAAATGGTGGCCGAACGCCCTCAACCTCGACATCCTGCACCAGCACGGGGCCCGCACCAACCCGATGGATGCGGATTACGATCATCGCGCGGCGGTCAAAGCGCTCGATTTTGATGCGGTCAAAAGCGACGTGAAGGCCCTGATGACGGAAAGCCAGGACTGGTGGCCGGCAGACTGGGGTCACTACGGCGGCCTGATGATCCGCCTTGCATGGCACTCTGCGGGCTCCTACCGGATGCAGGACGGTCGCGGGGGCGCGGGCTCCGGAAACATCCGCTTTGCGCCGCTGAACTCATGGCCCGACAACGCCAGCCTCGACAAAGCGCGCCGTCTGCTGTGGCCGGTCAAAAAGAAGTACGGCAATGCCCTGTCCTGGTCGGACCTGATCATTCTCGCCGGCAACATGGCCTACGAATCAATGGGTCTGAAAACCTTTGGCTTTGGCTTTGGCCGCGAAGATATCTGGGGCCCGGAAACCGATGTCTACTGGGGGTCAGAGCAGGAGTGGCTGGCCCCGTCGGAAAACCGGTACGGTGACCTTGAAACCCCGTCGACGCTGGAAAACCCGCTGGCTGCGGTCCATATGGGGCTGATCTACGTGAACCCCGAAGGCGTGAACGGCACGCCGGACCCGGCCAAGACGGCGCTGCACGTGCGCGAGACTTTTGCCCGCATGGCGATGGACGATGAAGAAACCGCCGCCCTGACCTGTGGCGGCCACACGGTCGGCAAGGCGCATGGCGCGATGGCGGATGACAACATCGGGGCGGAGCCCGAGGCGGCTGGCATCGAACACCAGGGCTTTGGCTGGGCGAACCCGGATCATGGCGGCACTGCTTCCAAAGCCTTCACCTCCGGCATCGAAGGGGCCTGGACCAAGGAGCCGACAAAATTCGACATGGGCTATTTCGACTACCTCTTCAACTACGACTGGGAATTGACCAAATCCCCCGCAGGCGCCTGGCAGTGGGAGCCGGTGGACATGCCGGACGCGGAAAAGCCTGTTGACGCGGGCGATCCGTCCAAGCGGCGCAACCCGATGATGACGGATGCGGATATGGCGATGAAGGTCGACCCGATCTACAGCGAGATCTGCCGGAAGTTCATGGCCGACCCCGAGTACTTCGCCGATACCTTTGCGCGCGCCTGGTTCAAGCTGACCCACCGTGACATGGGGCCGCGGGCCAACTACCTCGGGCCGGATGTGCCGGCGGAAGACCTGATCTGGCAGGATCCGATCCCGGCCGGAAACGCGGATTTCGACGTGGCGGCGGTAAAGGCCAGGATTGCTGACAGCGGTCTGACCGCAGCCGAGATGATCGCCACCGCCTGGGACAGCGCCCGCACGTTCCGCGGCTCCGACAAGCGCGGCGGCGCCAATGGAGCCCGCATCCGGCTGGCACCGCAAAAGGACTGGGCCGGGAATGAGCCGGAACGTCTGGCCAAGGTTCTGGGCATCCTCGAGCCCATTGCGGCAGAGGTCGGCGCATCGATTGCGGATGTCATCGTGCTGGCTGGCAACGTGGGCCTTGAGCAGGCGATCAAGGCGGGCGGCCACACCGTCGATGTCCCCTTCACACCGGGCCGCGGGGATGCGGATGCATCACAAACCGACGCGGATAGTTTCGATGTTCTGGAGCCGTTCGCCGACGGGTTCCGGAACTGGCAGAAAGAGGCCTATGCCGTGTCAGCCGAAGAGATGATGCTGGATCGTGCCCAACTCATGGGGCTGACGGCTGCCGAAATGACGGTCCTGTTGGGCGGCATGCGCGTGATGGGCACCAACCATGGCGGCAGCAAGCTGGGCGTGTTCACCGACCGGGAAGGGGCGCTGACAACGGATTTCTTCGTCAACCTGACGGATATGGCCAACAGCTGGCATCCGGTGGAGGATGGCTCCTACGAGATCCGCGACCGCGCCAGCGGGCAGACCAAATGGACGGCAACCAGCGCTGATCTGGTCTTTGGCTCCAATTCGATCCTGCGGGCCTACGCCGAAGTCTATGCCCAGGACGACAACGCGGAGAAGTTCGTGAAAGACTTCGTGGCGGCTTGGACCAAGGTCATGAACGCCGACCGCTTCGATCTCGCGGCCTGAACCCCCTGCCCCCGGGCGGTCGATATCGCCCGGGCGCGCACTCCACGCGGCTGGCCTGATGCGCGGCATCGCGTTTTGGAGCGGACCCGCGCCGGAATGCGGAACCCGTCAAACAGCACAGCCTGTCACACCGCGCGCCCGAGAGGCGCTGGCCGGTCTGGACCAGCATTGGAACTGGTATCCGGTCACCCCCCAATGAGCGGGGATGCGAGGCAAGCGCCCGCAGGGTGAGGAATACAGATATTAACCCTTTCCTATGTAATAAAGATGTATTATATTTGCTTAAGAAAGGAATTGCGATGTCCATTGCTCTCAACCATACGCCCGAGATTGATCGGGGGGCCGTCCTGACCAAAGCCGCGATACGGGCCGCTGACAGGCTCAGTATATCCGGCCGGACCCTGGCGGAGGTGCTCGGCGTTTCAGAAGCACAAATTTCCCGGTTCAGAACCGGCGCAACCGCGCTCACGGAACACAGCAAACCGTTCGAGCTGGCGGCCTTGCTGGTGCGGGCCTTTCGCTCTCTGGAAGCCATCACGGGGGGGGATGAACGCGTGGCTCGCGCGTGGCTGACTGCGCCAAACGCCGCCCTCGGGGCCCGTCCGGCGGACCGTATCACCTCCGTACAAGGACTTGCAGATGTCGTCACCTACCTGGACGCCAGACGCGCTCCGATCTGAGGCACGGCGTCTTGCAGGCCCGGCCTGGCGCCTGGTCGAGGCACAGCACCGCGTTTCAACCCTGAAACTTGTGGACGGTCTTGATGAACAGGCGGTGCTGGAAGACATGCTCGACACCACCAAGCCGCCGGTGCCGGAGGACTGTCGCGGTCTCGACTATCTGCTCTCCGCCCCGTTTCGCTACCGCCCCTACCCTTCCGGGTCGCGCTTTCGCCGCGCCGGGCTGACACCGGGCGTCTGGTATGGGGCGGAACGCGCTGAAACCGCGCTGGCGGAAATGGTCTTCTACCGCTTCCTCTTTTATGCCGAAAGCCCGATGACACCCTTCCCGGATGACGCCACGGAATACACGGCCTTTGCGGCTGAGCTTGCGACAGGGAGCGCGCTTGACCTCACCATGGGGTCGCTGGCACGTGATGCGGCCCATTGGCAACATCCGACCGGTTTTGAGCCCTGCCAAAGCCTGGCCGAAACCGCCCGCGACATCGGGGCGGAGATCATCCGCTACACCTCGGTGCGCGATCCGCAGGCCGGTGCAAACCTTGCCGTTCTCAGCTGTGCCGCGTTTTCCAGCCCAAAGCCGGTGGACCGGCAAAGCTGGCGGATTCGCATCAGCCGGACCGGGGGGCAAGCGATCCGGGACCATCCGCGCCTTGGCATCGAATTCCCCCCTGATGCTTTTTCCGGCGACCCCCGGCTGGCGGGGATGATATGGGAGCGTCCACGCCCGGCATAGGTCGGGCATGCCAGCCCCTATTTTGCCCGGTGCATGTCCTGGCTTATCGACGCGCCGGGTGCTGCGGCGTATGTCTGTCCCATGCAGGAGTTTATCCGATCTCTTCGACCAGGCTGGCTGGGCGGCTATGACGCGCGCGCCGCCGGGCAGGACGTGCTTGCCGGCGCTGTGCTGTGTGTTTTGCTGATCCCGCAGGCGATGGCCTACGCCCAGCTTGCCGGTCTGCCCCCGGCTGCCGGGCTCTTTACCGCGATGATTGCGCCGGTGGTCTATGCGCTTTTGGGACGCAGCGCTGCCGTGTCCATGGGACCGGTGGCGCTTGCCTCCCTGCTGGTGGCCGATGCGATTGGCAGCCATGACGGCCCAGCCGCAACCGTCGCTGCGATCCTTGCGCTGCAGAGCGGCGGTTTTCTGATCCTGCTCAGCCTGTTTCGCATGGGGCGTCTGGTGAATTTCATCAGCGAACCTGCCCTGCTGGGGTTCACCGCGGCGGCGGCGTTTCTGATCGGCACAAGCCAGCTCTCCGGGCTCACGGGCGTTGATGCGGCGCGCTCGGGCACGCTGCAGGGCGGGATCATGGCCCTTTGGGAGGCAGGCGGTCTGCATCTGCCCACATTGTGTCTGGGGCTGGCAGCCCTCGGCGGGTTCTTTCTGGGCGAGCCGCTGATGCGCCGCGCCGCCCTGCTGTTGCGACTGACAGGCACCGCGCGGCTGGCGCTGATGAAATCCGCGCAGCTTGTGGTGATCGTCCTGGTATCCGCCGCCGCCCTCTGGCTGCCGGATGTGACCATGGTCGAGGCCCCGCAAAGCGCGGTCCCCGCGCTCAACCTGCCACGCGCGACACCCGCCGTCTGGATCGGTCTGCTGCTGCCCAGCCTGACGGTGGCAATCGTCGTCTTCGTGACCGGCATCGCGGTGGCAAAATCCCTGTCCTCGCGGCGCCGGCAGGCGGTCAACAGCAATGCCGAGGCCTTTGCCATCGGGGCCGCCAACCTGACCGTCGGGGTCAGCGGTGGCTACGTGGCCGGGGTCAGCCTGTCGCGGTCGGCGCTTGTGCATGATGTGGGCGCCCGCTCGCCGCTGTCCTCCGCGATGGCCGCCCTCATCGTGTTGCCCGTCGCGGCCTTTGGCGGGGCCCTGCTGGCGAAAATGCCCGTCGTCGCCCTCTCCGCCCTTGTCATCAGCGCCATCGCCGGCCTGATCAAGATCAAGGAGATCCGCGGCGTGGTCGCCCATTCCCGGCTGGAGGCGATGGTGATCGCGGCGACCTTCCTCGCCACCCTGCTTCTCGGGGTCCAATGGGGCCTGCTGGCCGGGGCCACCGCGGGGGTGTTTGCCTTGCTCTGGGCCTCCTCTCTGCCCCGCATCACCCGCGAAGGTCCCGATCAGGCGCAGGACAACGGCGTGTTCCGATCTGTCGCCCGCGACGCCGTGGACGCAGACACCGGGCCTGTGCTCGTGCTCCGCATCGACCGGCCGCTGTTCTTTGGCAATGTGGGCTATGCCGAGGAACAGGTCACCCGGATCGTGTCGGAGCATCCCCAGGCCCGCTGTCTCATTCTCGACATGCGGGCGGTGACCGATGTGGACGCCACCGGGCTGCGCATGCTGACCCGCCTGCTCGACAACATCGAGGAAAAAGACCTCAAGGTCGCCTTTGCCGCCCTGCAAAGACCCGTTCAAGAGGCTCTGTCAGCGCATGAGGCCATGGCACACTGCGCGCATTACGAAACCGTCGAAGACGCCAACGCTGAACTGCAGGCGGCATATCCCGCCGGATAGCGCGGCCTTGGCCCCGGACACGTCGCTGAAAGCCGATTGTTTGCCTCTGGGGGAACCAATTCGCCTGCCGGCCGTTGTTCTCTCAGGCGTCATGCAGAATGCACGGCGCTCAAACCTTGGGAAAAGGGGAACACCGTGAACCGCATCATCTATATTATTGGCCTTATCGTCGTCATTCTCGCCATCCTGTCCTTTCTGGGTCTGAGGTAAATCCCGTGCCCCGTCGCTTCCTTGTGTTTTGCCGATCCTTCGTGGCCGCCATCAGCGGCACCATCCTCACCGCGCCCATGGCGCTGGCCGAAAAGGTCGGAAACGTGGACGTCGACTGGCTTGGCAACGATATCGTCCTTGAAGCTTTCAACGACCCCGAGGTGCAGGGCGTGACCTGCCATGTCGCCTATTTCGAGCGCGGCATCATCGACCGCCTGCAGAATGGAAACTGGTTCGAGGACCCCTCGAATTCCTCCATTGCCTGCCGCCAGACGGGACCCATCGTCATTGGCGATATCGACCGGTCGGACGAAGGGGAAAATGTCTTCTCGGAACGGCGCTCGATCATCTGGAAGTCACTGGGGGTCAAGCGGATCTTCGATGAAAAGAACCAGACATTGATCTACATCGCGCACGCCCGCGAGGTACAGAACGGATCGGCCAAGATGTCGATCTCGACCGTGCCTGTATTTCGCCCGCAGATGGCGGTATCATCGTCAAGATAATCCGCCCCACCAACAAGCAGCTGACGGCCCGCGCGAACCCGCACCCCCACGGCGTGGGTACATTTTGGGGAAAGAGACATGACCGAAGATATCAAGGCGCTCAGGCGCAGTATTACGACACTGACGACCCTGGCCATCTTTGTCATTGCCTATTTTGCCCGCGACCTGATCCTGCCGGTCATGCTGGGGTTCCTCTTCGCCCTGACGCTGAGCCCGATCAACCGGTACCTGCAGAAAAAAGGGCTGCCCGCCGCCGTCTCCGCCGCCTTTCTGATCCTGCTGGCAACAGCGTCGATTGGCGCGATCATCTTCTTTGCAGGCGATACCGTCCGGACCTGGTCCGATGACGCGCCGCGCATTGCCCAGCAGCTCAAGAACAAACTCAGCGGTGTCACCGAGGCCATCGACGCGGTGAAAGACGCCTCCTCGCAGGTCGAGGAAATGACCGCACCGCCCGCCGATGGCCCGCAGGAGGTGGTGATCCAGCAACCCGGTCTGCTGAATTCCGCCGTGACGGCCATGGCCAGCAGCGCCACCTCCATCGGCGTGGCGCTCATTCTGGCGCTGTTTCTGCTGGCGTCGGGCGATCTCTTCTATGTCAAGCTGGTGCAGGCTTTCCCGACGCTCAGCGGCAAGAAACACGCCCTGACCACCGTCTACGACATCGAACGACAGGTCTCCGGCTATCTGCTGACCATCACGCTGATCAACGCGGGCCTCGGTCTGGTGGTCTTTGCCGCGCTGTGGCTGCTGGGACTGGAATACGCCTATGTCTGGGGCATCGCGGCCTTTTTGCTGAACTACCTGCCGATCCTCGGGGGTCTCATCGGCACCGTGCTGGTGGCTGTCCATTCGATCATATTTTTTGACACCCTCACCATGGCGTTGGCGGCCCCGGTCGCCTACCAGCTCCTGACCGCCATCGAGGCACAGTTCGTCACCCCCTATCTCATCGGCAAGCGGATGGAGCTCAACATCGTCGCCGTGTTCCTGACCGTTGTGCTCTGGGCCTGGCTCTGGGGGGTGGCCGGCGCGCTGGTGGCCGTTCCTTTCCTGTTGGTTTTCAAGGTAATCTGCGACAAGGTCGACAGGCTGAATGTCATCAGCAACTTTCTAGCGGCAGCCGATCCTCGAGGGCCTGAGAAAATATGATACGCGAGTTGACCCCGGCGTGAAGAAACGCGCTCTTCTCCTCAAACTGGCGCAGGACATCCGAGCCAGCTACTGGTTCATTCCTGCCGCTCTTGTGCTGACAGCGCTGGTCCTGGCCCAGGTCTCCGAATGGCTGGACCGTCATACAGAGCTTTTGCCGTTCCAGCTGCCCGCCACCATCATCGACACTCAGGTGGATGGGGCGCGCAGCACGCTCTCGACCATTGCAACATCGGTGATCGGCGTGACCGGTGTGATGTTCTCGATGACCATCGTTGCGGTGTCCTTTGCCGCCGGTACCTATGGGCCGCGGCTGATTGGCAATTTCATGCGCGACAGGGGCAACCAGATCAGCCTGGGCATCCTGATTGCCACCTTTGTCTACGCCCTGTCGATCCTGCGGGCTGTCCAGGACCCGTCGGAGGCAGGTGGCATCGACGCCTTCGTGCCGCAGTATTCGATGCTCATCGCCATGCTGGGCAGCGTGATTGCGGTCTTTACGATGATCTTCTTCGTGCACCATGTGCCCGAGACGATCAACGTCTCGAATATCACCGCAGACCTGGGCCGACGGCTTGAGCGTGAGATCATCAACCTGATCGAGGCAAATGAGGCGCTGGAAGACGCCGACCGCCCCCGCGCGCCAAAAGGGGACCCGGACCAGGAAATCACACTGAGCGCCGCGGGCTACATCCAGACGCTGAACTATCAGCGGGTCGAGGCATTGGCCGACGACCACGGATGGCGCTTCAGGATTGACAAGGTGCCGGGTGATTTTGTGACCCCTTTCACGCCGGTCCTGCTGATCTGGGCCGATGCGGATCTATCAGAGCAGAACTGCGCGGAGCTGCGCGGTTGCCTTGCCGTTGGCGTGGGACGGACGGAGCATCAGAACGTGTTGTTTCTGGTGGATGAGCTTGTCGAGATGCTGGCACGGGCCCTCTCGCCCGGCGTCAACGATCCCTTCACCGCCATAAACTGCCTAAACTGGATGCATAACGCCTTGAAGACGGCGAAACATTACCGCGCGGGCCTCGGAGAGGAGGGCGCCGGCAAATACCGGTTCGGACCAAAACTGACCTATGAAGAGCTCTTCCGCCGCAGTTTTCTGGCCTCTTTTCCCTATTGCGAAAACGATCATCTGACACTGGCGCATTACAACAGCTGCAAGGCCGCGCTGGAGGAGGCATAAAGCCCCGGCCTCTGCGGCCCGGCGGGGTTGTTTTCCGCCGCGATGATGATTGTGGTGCAGGACAGGGCTGCTACCATTGTGACGTGCCGCAAGAAGAGAACGACAAAGGAAACACACCATGGCAAGAGCCCGGCGGAACCTGAACCTTCTGGAGGGCGCAAGGGCGGTCTTCTACAGCCTCTGCCTGTCGATTTGGATCGTCCCCGCAGCCGGTGCCCAGACCCTCCTGCAACCCGACCCCGACGCCCCCGCGGCCCCCGAACAGCCGGTCGAGATCGACCCGGTCGCCCCGGATACCGCCATTCAGGGCCGGATTCTCGACATCCTGCAGGCCACCGGCTGGTACCGCGACATCCGTGTCGAGGTCGATCAGGGTGTTGCGTTCCTGGACGGCCAGACCACATCGGACGCGCATCGCATCTGGGCACAGAATCTCGCCGCCAAGACCTCTGGCGTGGTGGCTGTCGTCAACCGCATCCGCATCGATGACACCGTTGTCTGGTCCCTTGAACCTGCCGTCGCGGAGCTGGAAAACCTTGCGCGGAAATCGGTGGCGGCGCTGCCGCTCATACTGCTGGCGGTGCTGGTGTTGCCGCTGGCGTGGTATGGCGCGCGGCTGGTGTCCGGTCTGGCCCAATGGCTTTTGAAAGAGCGGGTCGCCTCGCCCTTCCTGCGGCAGGTGATCGCCCGCGCCATCGCCTTCCCCGTGTTCCTGCTGGGGCTCTACATCGTCCTGCAGGTTGCCGGCCTGACGCAGCTTGCGCTGTCTCTCGTCGGCGGCGCCGGCGTTATCGGTATCGTCATCGGCTTTGCCTTTCGCGACATTGCCGAGAACTTCCTCTCCAGCCTGATCCTCAGCGTCAGACGCCCCTTTCAGCGTGGCGATTTCATCCAGGTTGCAGGCCTCAGCGGTACGGTCAAGAGCATGACAACCCGCAGCACGCTGCTCACCTCGGTCGAAGGCAACCAGATCCACATCCCCAATTCGACCGTCTTCAAGAACGTGATCGAAAACTTCACCTCCATGCCCGACCGCCGGGGGGATTTCATGGTGGGCATCGGGTATGACGCCGCCATCTCCGAGGCGCAGGAGATCATCCTCGACTGCCTGCAAAATCACGAAGCGGTCCTGGCAGAGCCGGAGCCAATGGTGCTGGTGGACGCCCTCGGGGCCGCCACCGTGAACATCAAGACGTATTTCTGGTTCAATGGCCACGTGATCTCTCCCATCAAGCTGAAATCGGCCCTGCTGCGCGCGGTCAAGACCGCCCTGACCAACCAGGGCATCTCGATGCCGGATGAAGCGCGCGAGGTGATCTTTCCCGAAGGGGTGCGGGTGCTGGACGGCTCGGAGCCCGCGCCAAAACCTGCCCAACCCCCGGTCCAGATCACCCCGCCCGTCGAGGAACCCGCCGTGACATCCGGCGAAGGCGATTTGCTGACGGACACCCCGGTCGACGCCGCAGACGTGCCCGCTGAAGACGAAGGCGACCTGCTCGGCCCCAACTGATCGCGGGACGGCGCTTTATCAAGGCGCGGTCAAACCGGGGGACAAGCCCCGCCATGCCGCCCCGCGATGCAGGCAGCCCCAGGGCGCGCGGGATATCAGGCACGGTACGGGAACGCCCCCTGACCGCTTCAAGGCCGGGCAACGGGTCTTTGCGGTCAAACGCCCGATGGTTCCGGCAAAGAGGGTCCGGTCCCGCAGCCGAACATGCGAAACGCCGTCTCGATCAGCTCTTCTTCGGTGAAAGGTTTGCTCAGATTTGCCCAGCTTGCATCAGGCTGGGGATTGCGCACGTCAAAGGTGATGATCTTGCGCGCGCGCAGCCACGCCATGTCATCCGGCGTGATACGCAAGGTGCCGTCGGCGCCCGCTGACATCAGAACCAACTGAGGATCAGCCCCCTCTTGCGCTGCCGCACGGGCCTCATCGACACTTTGATACGTCGAGCAAGCCGCCGAAGGCTTCACTGAGCGAAAGCTGTCGGCAATGTCCTGAGAAACAAACAAATCCCGTTCGATGATAAAAACTCTAAGACAGTCATCCATGCGGCGTACCCCTCTGTGAGAGGCATGATTATGGATCATCTCAACCGACATCGCATTAAACTGTGACATAGCAACTGGGTTACGTCGGGTTAGCTGCAAAGGGGCCCGCAGACCCGCGCCCCTGCCCTGTCGCGCCGGGGTTGCGACCCATCAGAAATCTGACCCAAGGCCCGGAACTTTTCCCGCGCCTCCGGCGTTTGTGATTTGCAACCTGAGTGGTTTTTTCCCCGACCACTCATCTACCGCTTCACGCGTTGAAGCGTCAAAGCGATCCGCACGCCGGCACACGTCCTGCCTCGTCTTGTGCCCGTCTGCGACAGATCGCTTTACATTCTGGCGTTCTCGGCACCCTCGTGACGAGGGTGCCGAGACAGGGCCCCACTGGTTTCCGACCGGTGGGGCTTTTCAGTCCGAAAACGCGCAAAACAAGACCTGATCGTGCGGAATGCAACGAATGTCATATAAAACCCATTCTGCGTGATGCTGAGCTGATCTTGAACGGGCGACCTCGATGATTAAAACCTTGTCCACACCGGCCGATCCGCCCATCAACGGGCCATTTTTTTCGAAAACCAGACCATCGCACCGGCAATGACAGCCCAAAACGCTCCGCTTATCCCAAAGAGGGTCATACCGCTGGCAGCAATGAGGAATGTCAGCGCCGGGGCCTCCAGTTGCGTAGGTTCGCTAAACGCTGCCGAAACTGAGCTGACCAAAGCGGGGATAAGCGCGAGGCCCGCAACGCCTGTGATCAGTGCCACCGGTGCAAGGCTGGCAAGGGACGTCACGACAGCAGCCGCGAACGCCAGCAGAACATACACGATGCCAGACGTGATGGCGGCCCAATAGCGGGTTGCAGGGTCGCGTCCCGCGTCCTCACCTGCCATCATCGCGGCGGTAATGGCGGACATATTCACGGGAACAGACCCGAACGCTGCGATTCCCAGACTGATAAGGCCGGTGTTGCGGATCAGAGGCTGCCGGTCCACGGGATAACCGTTCAGCTCCAACACGGCAAAACCTGGAATATTCTGACCGGCCATCGTCACCAGATAGAGAGGCAGCGCTGTAGATATGAACGCTTGAAATGTAAAGGTCGGGGCAACCGGGGTGAACGCCGGAAGCCATGTGGCATTGCTTCGAAAAGGGCTTTCGTACGGGTCAACGGCAAAATAAAGAACCACCAGAAAGGCGATCACCGCAAATGGCATCGCGGCCAACCTGTTCCATCTGAGCCCTATGAGCCAGGCAAGCAGGACCGGCCCAATAAGCTGGGGAATGTCGCCAAGGGCCAACGCGGGGGCCAGACAGAGCTTCAGCAGAACGCCGGCAAGCAACCCGTTCGCAATCGGTTTCGGGATCGCAGCGACGACCCGCCCGAGGGCGGGAATGAACCCTGTCAAAACGATCAAACCCGCGCAGCAGATCAAAGCCCCCACAGCCTCACCGAAGCCACCCGGCAATGCCGCATTCGCCGCAAGGAAAGCGGCGCCCGGTGTAGACCACGCCACAGCCACCGGGGTTCGGGTAATGGCAGGCAACCAAAGACTGCAAATCCCCATGCCGATCGTTGCAAAAAACAGTCCGGTTGCGGCCTGGGCGTCAGTGGCCCCCATCGCGATCAAGCCCGCGAGAACGATGGCGAAGGATGCCGAATAGCCTACGAACGCCGCCAGCAGACCCATATAGATTGCCGGGATCGAAACGTCACGGATCATGGATGCCTTCTGCCCGTATATCATATCGCTCCTTGCGAGTTTGTGCAGAACATTCCTGTTTTACCGGCTCTGTTGCATTAGCAGGTTTTGACTGCAAGGGTCAGGCTGACCTTCATGGAGTTTGCTATGGCGCGCGGCGGTCCGTTCAAGCCGCACCGTTTTCCGAAGGAAGTTATCCTGCTGGCAGTCCGCTGGCACTGCAGATATCCCCTGTCGTATCGAGACGTGCGTGACCTTTTGGCGGAGCGCGGGATCACGGTCGCCTCCGCGGCGATCTATCGTTGGGTTCAGACAGTCGGGCCCGAGATCCGCAAACGTGCCTATGGTCGGCACCGCTCCTGGCGCGGCCTGCAATGGCATGTCGATGAAACATACGTGCGGGTGAACGGCAGATGGGGTTATCTCTGGCGGGCGGTGGATCCGGGAGGTCAACGGATCTATTTTCGCCTGACCGCAAAGCGAACCGCCAGAGCCGCAAGGGCGTTCAGGCGTCCGGACACTGACACAGTGCGTTGCTATCAACCGCTGAGCATCATCCCCCCTCTCGTGACATTGCTGACGCAATGCACTGCCGGTCAATGGACAAAGCACACAGCCGTGCCAAGGTTATCGCGGAAATGAACTTTGGCAACGGGCGGCGACGCAACCCGGCAGGTAGACCGAAAACATCTCCACAACCGGATGGAGGCAGATCACGCCGCCCTGAAACAGCTCTTGCGTCCAGGGCGAAGTTTCCGAAAGCTGAGCGCTGCGAAGAACACCCTCAAGGGCATCGAGACATACCGGGCAATCAAGAAAGGCCCCTTCGCCAACAACGCGCCTGGCGTCTCGAACGACATCGCATCTGTTGAAAGCTTGTTCAAAAAGGCCGCGTGAACCACGCCAAAAGTGCAATCCCCGTACCCAAAATCATCAACGCAACAAAGCCGCTTGCCGCTGTGGAGGCGCTGGGAAAGAGCACGGGCAGCACCAAAAGCCGGCGCCTGAGCGTCTGGGTTCATGATGTAACATGTCACCGTTCACCCTGCGCATGCCTCAAACGCGATACGCACCAAGACTGCTCAGCGCGTCTTGTCGTGCGCCTGCGACACTTGTGTGCTCAGGAATCGTGCAATTTCATCCATACAGGCCTTCCACGCCGGTTCATCACCCAGAATGATGTGGCTTTGACTTTCCAGCGTCACCAGTTCCGCATCGGGGATATTGGCCGCCAGTTCGCGACCACACGACAACGGGATGCGCTGATCGTCCCGGGCATGCAGCACAAGCGTCGGCGTTTGCACCTTGGACAGCAGGTGGCGCACGTCGATATCGCCAAATGCATCCTGAAAACGGACGGCATTCTCGGGAGAAGTCGTCTGGCGCTGGAAGTCGTCGAACCAGGCCGGACGCTCGGCATCGGCTTTGTGCATGAAGGTTTGCGAAAAGATATGGCGATAGGCGGGGTTTGAGGTCCCCTAGCCATGGCGGGTCAGCGTCAGAACCACTTCACGCTGCTCGCACTCCTCCTGCAAGAGGCCAATGCGCCAGCCCGCCGCGTAGCCACCGATCAGGATCAGGGCAGAGACTTTGTCCGGATGACGCACGGCATATTCGATCGACACGGCACAGCCCTGTGACAAGCCGAGCAGCGGAAACCCTGTGAGGCCCAGGTGATCGACAACGGTTTCCAGATCTTCCAGAAAGGCCGGAAAGCTGATCTCGGGCACGTTCCAGTCCGACAGGCCGTTGCCGCGCTCATCATAGCGCACAAAGGTATGCTCTGCGGCGAGTTCCCGGAACATGTCAGCCCAGATCGGGCTTTCCCAGTCGAGCTCCAGATGGTTGAGCCAGTTCGCCGTTTTTTTACCAGCGGCGGGCCATTGCCGACCGTCGCATAAGCGATCTTGACGCCATCGACGGCCTGGCAAAATCCAATGGACTGACGCGCCCGCACCGGGGCGGAGAGCGCGCGCCGAGGGGCAGGTGCGGGCACCGCTTCTTCGCCCATGAGTATCCATTGTGCGTCAAGCGCTTTTCTGATCAAAAACGAGGACGTCCAGACAGCCGCTGTTCGGGCCGTGTGCGGCTTGCTCAACGAAAGAGCGATAACGCCTGTCGTCGTGCGTCCACTTCTGGAGACAAAAGCAAAGTATCTTTTGGCGCGGTTTCACCAAAATCTGGAGATGTCAGCGGAAAACTTCCTATCGCCGGATTTGGGTAAGCGAAAATCACGAGTTGTCTAAAATTGTTATTAATTTCAGAAGGTTATGTTAACCTAGTCTACGGACACAGGAGGCTCATTCGACATGGAGAACCCATATAACTCTGACACCAACATTCACTCCTTCTTTCGCGCCAGGGAACAGCCTCTTTGAGAATAGTGGCGACTTCTCAATAAACTGGACCGCTCCGGATAACTCTGGCTACAGTGTCTCCGGCTCAACCTCCAGCGCGACAAACAACACAATATTCACGCTCAACGGGAGCGACCACCTGCGCGGGTTCGACGGCAACGATGCGCTATATTCCGGCGGAGGCAATGACATCGTGAAAGGGGGTGACGGTGACGATACGGTCAGCGGTGATGCCGGGGACGACTTCCTGTATGGCGACTATCAGCACGAAGCGACCTTTGCTACGGGCGATGATTTCATCTTCGGCGGCAGCGGTGATGACTATCTGTTCGGTGCTGGTGGAAATGACGAGCTGAACGGCGGCTCCGATGATGACATCCTGGAAGGCGGAACTGGTGGCGACTTGCTCACCGGCGGTTCCGGGGCGGACGAGTTCCGATTTGATCTGGGCGTGGAAATAAACACGTTTGACCAGATCACGGATTTTGTGGACGGGACTGATAACCTCCGACTTGTCGATGCTGGTGTTAACTACACGAACGTGGAGATTTACGACGCCGCATTGTTCAGTGGCGTGTTTGGTGTTCCTTTGGATGGAGCGATGGTGTGGTCCTACAACACCGCCGCTCCTGGAAACCACTTCATCTACATAGAAGATTTGGATGAGTCGCTGCTGTCGTTTAGTACAGACACTAATGGCGACTTTCTCATAGCTTGAGAAATACTGCGGATTTGCTATAAATTTTTTTAAGCAAATCCGCATTTCCCTTGTTAGTGGTCTGAACCACAACAGTTTTTTGCCGTGCCGGATGGTTCTTTTTGCAAATGAAAGGGCAGAATTTCCTCCTTGCGTACAGGTGATATTAATCTCGGTAGAATAAGTCTGTGCATGATGACTTTGTTGAGCAAGGAGTGGGAACTATGCAGATCATGTCATCAAGCGCAGTCGCGCTTCAACTATTGGGTACAGCTAGCGGGCAACCAGCGACCCAACAACCAAGCCCGGCAGAATTGTATACATCAGCTTCAACGCGGTACGTAGAGGCAACACCTGAGCTCAAAGGTATATATTCTGATCGCCGCGCTGAAAAATCGGCTAAGGAACAACCAAGCCTGGCGCAACGTGTGATCAATGCCGTCACAGAAACCTACCAGAATGAGTTTTCAGAAGTTAAGGCGCAGGCCAAAGCTGGTTTGGAAGCAGCTCTCGGAAGGTCGTTGGGCGAGTCTGAAACGTTTCGAGATTTAGGTTCACTCACGCGCTCTAAGCTGCCGAAAGATGTTCTGAACATTAATCGATCTGCCTTGTTTGCGGAGTTCGCGATGGGCATGGCTACTTCGCAAGCAAAAGAACTCAACCTCGATCAGTCTTACTCGTTGAAGCTATCAGACGGCATGGGCGGTCTAAACAAGGCCGAAGAGCTGCAAGGTCTTGATATGTCCAAAGCAGAAGACCGGCAGAAAGCGGTGGACTACGCCATAAGTGTACAAGTTCGCATCAACCTTGCTGGTTTCCAAATGGCGGAAACCAACGGAGTTGCTTCAGATATGATGTCGAAATCGCTGGAAAGCGCCGATGTGACAGACATGACTGCTCTCAAAGACAGCTATACGGAGATGCATCGCGCTCGATTTGAGAACGGCGAATTTACGGTGATTTTTGATGGTGTTGAGATTTCCAACGGGTAACCGTTACCTTCTCTCCGCATTTCAAATGTAGCGTGCCCGTCCGTTGAACCTGACCTGTTGGGTCGATGCGACCGCTGTTACGCTGCTTGAGCAGCGTAACAGCGTCAGCAGGGGCCGAGAAGCGAATAGCGGCCGACTCACACATCCTTTCAGTTCATGGCCTGTGCTGCGAAGGATCGAGTCGGTACGGTGACGGTTCCCACGTTCTGTCGGCCTTAACCAAAGCATTTGCCAAGATCATCAGTTTCCGCATGACCGCCGTGATGGCGACTTTGGCAGGCTTTCCGGCGGCGATGAGCCTTTCATAGAACGCCCGCATGTCCGGATTGAAGCGTGTGGCGACCAGCGCGGACATATACATCGACTGACGCAGAATTGCCCTGCCGCCCTGGATGAACGACTTGCCTTTCCATTTGCCGCTTTCTCGGGTCATCGGTGCAAGGCCTGCCAGGCTGGCTATCTGAGGAGGCGAAAGCGTCCCAAGTTCTGGCATTTCGACCATCAACGTGAAGGCAGTCACATCTGAGATGCCGGGAATGCTGGTCAGGATCTTCGCGCGACGGTGCAGGTGTTCGTCAGCGCGAATGACCTTGGCGACCTCCGCATCGAGCTGCTTCACTTGTCGCTCGATCTGCCGCAGGCGCGCAGCGCATTGCCGCTTCAGAAGAGGATGGCTCAGCACCTTCTGCCGGTTCAGAGTCGCGGTGCGTTCTTTCATAAGCCCACGTCGTGACATGGCCAACTCGCGAAGAAGAACGACCGTTTCCGACTGTGGCTGCTGGGGTCGCAACTCAAGAGCCGCACCCATCCGAGCCAGCAACGCCGCATCCACTCGATCCGTTTTGGCCAGAATACCAACCGCCTGGGCAAAGCGACGCGCATAAAGTGGATTGACCCCGTGGATCGCAAACCCCGCTGCGTGCATGCATGGCCTGCTTGAAGGCACGATGGTAAGAGCCAGTGGGCTCAAAGACTATGATCGTCGGATCAAGCTCGCGAAACCGCCGCACCATTTTCCTGAACCCGTGACCGGAGTTCTTGACCGTCATCGCCTCGCCGCTTGGTAGCACGTGGATGTCCAACTGGTCCTTTAAAATGTCCACTCCGATGGTATGCTTCGTCATCTTTTCCTGTCCTATGCTTGTCATTCGGGGCAAATATCAGCCCCCATGTATCCGTTCAGGCCTCTCGGAAAAGACGGGGACAATCACACTCTAGGACGGTTCCCAAAACCGGCGCGGTTCCGATCCATCCCCGCCATCGCCCGGTATAAATGCCGTGCCGGGCGATGGCTCCGTTCTACCAACGAAGCCACCAATTCATAAGACAAGCGCGGTATACTCTCGTGCCACGGTCGCGGCTTCATCCTGCAGGCCCAGATCAGTAAGCTTTTGTGACAAGAGCCGGGGGGCCTCGTGTGAATAGAGATCGAGCCGAAGCCACGTGCGCAGCCATTTGACGGCATCCTGATCACTGACATCTTCGGCGGTGACCAGCCGCTGAAAGATACTTGTTCGCAGGCTCTGGAGCTGTTCACGCTCCCCCATCAGCCAAAGCACGTAGTCATCGCTGCGGGACAGCTCCAGCCCCAACAGCGGCTTGTGCGACAGCCGCTCCGCCGCACGCAACAACTCCGCGGTGGTAGGGGCTACGGCATCATGCACCGCCTGGATTTGATGAACGTCAAGATCGATCAGATCAGGATCAAGCAGAACCGAGGTACCGGGTGTCTTGATACACTCCGCTTGGGTGTTCAGCGCCTGGCGCAGTTTGCTGAGCAACCAGCGCAGCGAAGCTTTGGGGTCGTTGGTATCAGGAAAGAACAACTCGCACAGATGGGGCTGTCCGGTCAGGGCCAGATAGGCCATGAGCGCCAGGGTCTTGCGGGACGAGACCAAAGGCACGGCGCCCGGATGCCCGGACAGACGCCTCGTTTAACAGATCGATCTTCAGCCGCTCAGACACCTGAACTACCTACCGATCCACGCCGGAGACACCGGGCAGGCAACCAGCTTTCACCGCAAAGATGTTTCTTTTTCATCGCTGTCCCCCAAGCCATCTTGCTGACGTTCCGGCTTTACCAAACCCCCGCCTGAAGGCGCCAATAGTTCTGATTTCTACACGCCTTACAAGCGATTGGGCGCCTGATCCGGTCAACTGGCGCGCCTTCAGGCAGGCGCAACTGTTCTGCCTCTTTTGTCGTTGCCAGATCTTGGCACAGATCGACGTTGCGGGTTTCGGTGTTTACCAGCCCGCCGTCTTTGGCATGCAGGCGATAGTGTTTGTACCACCGGTCCAATGTATGTCGGGGCGCACGCCCTGTAGAGTATCTCGAGACGCTTGACGATGCGGCCTTCGGTGCCGCCTCAGCTGTCCAGCCAAAGTTTGCCGCAAAGTCTGATCCGGCGGTCTAATGGACATATACCGAAGAAAGTCGTCCCTACTTTACCTATGCCACAAACTATCTGATCGATACGAAAAGCTCGGCAATCATGGACGTTGAAGCCACACGTGCAATCCGTCAGGCAGAACTTCGTGCCTCACAAACAGTGCTGGATCGCACCGAGAAGCGGTTCGGCATTAAACCAGACTGGCTGGCTGCGGATATTCATCACAAGCAACCAGGGGTCCGAGGCGAGATCGAATTCATCCTTCGGCTGTTCAACGCCGCCGCGTGACCGCATGGGCAAAACCCGCAGATGTTCAACTACGCGCGGTTAATGCAACAGTCCCGTCGTATTCGTGGGTGTGCCAACCCGTCTCGGCGCACGGTTCGAATTCGAACCGCGTGACTCGGACCCGATCGTCCTCGACCAACGGAACGGCTGTGGCCCTTGGTTTCAACATGTCTTCTTTCCCCTATCGCCTGGTTCACGTCGCATCCGCAGCGAAGGCCGCGGCCACGGCATCGCGGAACACTTGAGCCTCCGCCCGTTGCAGCACCAGCGGCGGGCGAATTTTGAGCACGTTGGCCCCAGGCCCCGTTGCACTGATCAATACGCCGTTCTGCCGCAGATGGTTCACGACAAAGGCCGCGCGGTCGGCATCCGGCGCGCCGTCCCGCGCGATCTCGACGGCAAGGAACAACCCCGCGCCGCGCACATCGACAATCCCCGCGTCGCGCGCGCCTATCTCGCACAGGCCCTCCTTCAGAAACGCGCCGACATCGCGGGCGTTCTCCTGCAAGCCCTCGTCCTCGATCACATCCAGCACCGCCATGCCGGCGGCGGCGGCGACGGGATTGCCCCCGAAGGTATTGAAATACCGCGCCTTGCTGCCGAATTCTTCTACCAGACCGGGCCGCATCGCAACACCCGACAGCGGAAAACCATTGCCCATTGGCTTGCCCATTGTGACCATGTCCGGCACCAGCCCGTGGCGCTGAAATCCCCAGAAAGCGTCGCCCGTGCGGCCAAAGCCCGGCTGCACCTCGTCGGCGATGAAAATGCCGCCCTCGGCGCGGATCAAGTCCACGGCGGGTTTCAGGAACCCCGCCGGATCGGGGTAAAGCCCGTCGCTGGAAAACACCGTATCGACGACAAAGGCCGCCGGTTCGATCCCGTCCCGACGCATCGCCGCAATCGCATCGCCCAGATCGGCAGCCAGCCGCGCGCCCTGCTCCTCGGGCGGCACGCTCAGCGCATCGGGCGCCGGGATCAGCCGCACCCGGTCGCCGCGCCGCACGAAATCACCGAGCGATGGCGACAGCTCCGATACCGCCTCCGTCAACCCGTGGTAGGCGAGCTGCGTCACGATCACCCCCTGCCGCTGCAGATGCGACCGGGTGATCCGCAACGCGAGGTCGTTCGCCTCCGACCCGGTGCAGGTGAACATCACATGCCCCAGCGCATCCGGCATCGTTGCCAGCAACCGCTCGGCATAATTCACCACCCCGTCGTGCAGATACCGCGTATGCGTGTTCAGCGTGCCCATCTGTGCCGCAATCGCCCCGACCACCTTCGGATGGCAATGCCCGACGGAGGCGACGTTGTTGTAGCAATCAAGATATCGCTTGCCCGCCCTGTCCCACAGCCACACCCCCTCGCCGCGCAACAGATGCAGCGGCTCGCGGTAGAACAGCCGGTAAGCGGGCCCCATGACCTTTTCGCGGCGCGCGATCAGCGCGGCATCCTCTGCGTCCAGTCCTGTGGCCCCGCTGCTGTCGTATGCGTTGACCATTGTCATCTTGCGTTCTCCCTGCGCGAAAGCGCCGCTACGGCGGCGTCCGTACAAATCCGGTCCAGCGCGTTCAGCCCCCGCAGCGAAGCGGCGCCATTGCGCAGGATATACTCCGCGTTCTCGGGATAGCGTCGCGCACGCCATGCCCCAATGGTCAGGCTGGTGGCGTGGCGCAGGCGCATGAGGTCGGGCAAAAGTGCCACCTCCTCCGCCTGCAGCGGCAGAACCTCGGTATAGCCCGCGATCAGGCGGGCGACGTCATCCAGCGGCCGGTCTCCATCGGTAATCTGGTAGGAACACGCCACCGCCAGATCGCAAACCACCGGTGTCCGCACCATGTCGCCAAAGTCGATGATGCCCGTCAGACGCGTAGCTTCCGGGCCGTCCACCAACAGGTTGTGCGGGTTGAAATCATTGTGCCCGACCTGGGCACGCAATGGAACCAGACGCGGCTGGATATCGGCCTCGAACAGGTCGATCAGGTCCGTCAGCCGCGCGCGCAGGCGCGGCCCCGCGACCGCCTCCAGCATTGGACGCAGGCGGTGGGCCTGCTGAATGTCCCACTGCAACAAGTGCCCCGCCGCCGGATGCGAAAACCCGCGCAGCGCCAATGTCAGCCGTCCCAGCAAGCGCCCGATATCGTGGTGCAGGGCCGCGCCATTCGCTGCACCGCTCAGCACCGTGCCGTCGAGATAGCTCAGCAACCGCACCACATGGGTCTGGCCGGTCGGCAGGGTCACACGCTCTGACGCGCGCCCGTTCAGAGACGGTCGAACATGCGGCACGGGCAGGGTCGGATCTACCGCCGCCAGATGCAGCAGCGCGGCGGTCTGCATGTCGGTCACCGCAGGGTCTTCGGCAGCATTGGTGATCTTTAGAAGCGCCTGAGCGCCCACGGCGTCGGTCACCCGGAAATTCGCATCCTTCTCGGCGGTCAGCTTGTGCACCTGCCCAGCGATCCCGTAGAGATCCCGCGCCAGCTCCGCCGCAAGGTCCGGCGAAATCGCAGGTGCCTCGTGCGATAACAGATCGGCCCGCCCCCCTCCAACAACGTCGTGCGCACTCTGAGGCGAAATCGCGGCGGGCCTCGGCATCAGGCGTACTCCTCTTTGACGCCGCACCGTTCCGTGATGAACAGCGGCATCGCCTGCGTGATGCGGATGACCGACGGCAGGTTCACACATTCGTCGATCCCGTGTATATTCCGCGAGATCACCCCGTAGCAGAGCGCCGGTATCCTGTTATAGAGTGCGTAAACCCAGGCATCGAGGTAACCCGCCATCGTAAAGCTTTTTAGCGGTGCGCTGATCGCCGCCTCATGCGCCGCGGCGCGCAGCACGACCTGGAACCACAGCACTCCCGTATTGGCGCGTACCAGTTTCTCGTCTTCGGGCTTCGGGATCAGCACGGCGTCGGCAGTACAGCCTTCGAGAAAGGTTTGCAGGGCGCCGTTGCCGGTCGGCTCTTCCTCCACCACCGACTGCATATCGACGGTCGCCGCGGGTTGCAGCCCGATCCGCCGGAGCGCATCCAGCGCGAACAGGTTCCCCACCGCCTTCATTTCCGTCGCCCCGCGCCCGAACATCCAGTCGCCTTCGACCTTGCCCGAGTAGTGCGCATCGGTGCACATCTCCGCCAGAACTTCCGGCACCACGTCGAGATGCGATTGCATGATGCGGCCGCGCAGGTCGGGGGCAGGTGTCATGTCACCGCCTTTCGCATCACAGCAGCGCCTCGATCAGGAACGGCCCGGGCTCCGTCGCCGCGTCCTCGATGGCCTGCATCAGGTCGCGCACGTCCTCGACCCGGCGGCCTGGCACGCCCATGCCCTTGGCCAGCGCCACAAAATCCAGCGTTGGACGGTCGAGGTTCAGCATGCTCAGCGCATCCTCGCCCGGCTGCGCGCCGACATTGTGCAATTCGCCCTTGAGGATCTGATAGGCCCGGTTGGCAAGGATGATTGTCGTGACATTCGACCCTTCCCGCGCCTGCGTCCACAGTCCTTGGATCGTGTACATGGCCGACCCGTCCGCCTGCAGTGTGATGACGGGGCGGTCGGGTCGCGCAATGGCCGCCCCCGCCGACAGTGGAATGCCGATGCCGATGGATCCACCGGTCAGCGACAGCCACGAGTTTGGCCGCGCCGCATTGCCCGCCGCATAAAGCGCCCCGCCCCAACTGACCCCCTCGTCCACGACAATGGCATCCTCAGGCAGCGAATTTGCCAGCGCCGCCGCGATGTTATCCATCGTGATCGCCCCGGCAGCAGGGGGGGTCGGCTGGATCATCGCCGGTGCCTTTGCCGCCTGCGCGCCCATGCGGTCGGCCAGCGCCGCAATCGCCTCCGGCCCGTTGCCATCCAGCCCGGCGAGTGTCACGGTTTCGCAGGTCTCGGGCAACAACAAGCTCGGCTTGCCGGGGTAGGCAAAGAAAGCCACGGGCGGCATTGCTTCGATCAGAATCGCGTGGTCGAAGCCCGCAAGGCGCGCGATGGCGTCGTTAATGGGATAGGGGATCTTGGCGACGGGAAACCGTCCTTGCCCCCGCTCCATCCGCCGGTTCGAGGTCGGCGCGAGGATCTTCGCGCCCGTGCGGTCCGCAATCCCCTGCAACAGGGCCAGCGCGCCCACATCCTCCAGCACGCCGTTCCCGACGATCATCACCGTCCGCGCGCCGTGCTCCAGCGCGGCAACGGCCCCGTGCAGCGCGTCGGGATCGAACGCTACCGGACCGTTCGGCGGCAGCGCATCAGCCATCACGCCGCCGTCGTCCCAACCGATATCGGCGGGCGCGATCAGCGTGGCGATACGGCCCGGCTTACCGGTGGCCACGCGCAACGCCTCCATCGCGTCGTTGGCAAAACTGCCCGCATGCCTGCCCGACCGGACCCAATCCGAGAACGGCGCGCAGGCGCCTTCCACATCCGCCGACAGCGGTGCGTCGTATTGCTGGTGCCGTAGCGCGTGATCGCCCACGAGGTTCACCATCGGCACCCGCGCCTTGCGCGCATTGTGAAGGTTGGCGGCGGCATTGGCGAAACCCGGCGCGAGGTGTAGCAGCGTTACAGCCGGCTTGCCCGCCATCCGGGCATAGCCATCAGCGGCCCCGGTCACGACCCCCTCGAACAAGCCCAGCACGCAACGCATCAGCTTGGTCCGGTCCAGTGCATCAACGAACTGCATCTCGGAGGTGCCAGGATTGCCGAAACACACGTCGACGCCCGCCTCGTGCAGGCTGCGCACGACACTTTCCGCGCCGTTCATCGTCTTGGGATGGTCCTTCATCGGATCGCCTCGCGGAAGGCTGTGAGGAAGGCGCGCCCGTTGTCGGCCAGCGAGGGGCCAAGATAGCCGCCCTCTTGCACCAGGACGGTCGGCAGGCCCATGCCCGCCAGCTTGCGGGCCATCGCAGCGAAACCGTCGGGATAGACGTTGACCGCCGCCAAGGGATCGTCCGCTGCCATGTCAAAGCCAAGCGACACGACCAGCGCCTGTGCGCCGAAGTCCTGTGCCGCCGCAATCCCCCGCTGGAGCATCGCCAGCACGGCGGCATGGCTGGCCCCCTGCTCCAGCAGCAGGTTCAGCTTTTTGCCGACCCCCGGGCCTTCGCCCGTCTCGTCCGCGTGACCAAGAAAGAAAGTCGGATAGTTGGCTGGATCGGGATGCAGCGAACAGAAAAAGATGTCGCCGCGCGCGTAGAGGATGTCGAGCGACCCGTTCCCGGTATGCACGTCCACGTCGATGAGCGCGATCTTCTTGTACTTGGACGTCAAGTGATGCGCCGCGATGCAGGCGTTGTTGAAAAAACAAAAGCCGTTGGAACAGTCGCGCATCGCGTGATGGCCCGGCGGACGGCACAGGGCATAGGCCGCGCGGGCCCCCGACAACACCGCCTCAGCCGTCTCTACGGCAGCCTGAGCCGACCAATAGGCCGCGTCCCAGCTGCCGGGCGTCAGCGGCGTGGAGGTATCGGTCATCCACCAGCCCAGCTGTCCGTGAATGTCGCGGGGCTCCTTCCCACGCCGAACGCCGGGGTGCATCGTCGGGATCGCCAACGCTTCCGTCCCGGCGCTTTCAACGAAGCGAGCGTAGGCGTCGGGCAGGAAATCGACATAATCGGGATTGTGCACCGCCTTGATCGGCCTGACCCCGTGATCTTGCGGCGCGTCGATCTCGAACCCTTCGGAAAGCAGCATGTCTCGCAGAATCTCGGCTCGTTTAGGCTGCTCCTGATGCGGCATCGCCATCCCCCGCCTGAAATAGACCTCAGGTGCATGACCAAGTTGGCGTGGGTCGAAAAAGACTTTCATGTCAGGGCCTTCTGCAAGTGCCGTTTTTCGGGCAACGCCTCCGGCACCCGGCTCATTTGCGGGGACTATTGCAGTTAACGTTTGCCGTGACAATAATATTGATGCATCATGCACCAATATTTGGCCTTCTCAGGCCACTGGAGATCGAGGGCAGATGAAGGAAATCAACAAGGAGTCGCTGGGGAATGCCATCTACGGACGAGTCGCGCAGGACCTGATCCGGGGCAAGTTGCAACCGAACCAGAAGATCACGATCCGGGGTCTTGCCGACTCACTTGGGACCAGCTCGACACCCGTGCGCGACGCCGTGCAGCGCCTGTTGCAGGACAACGCGCTGCAACAGCGCAGCGTCCGCGACGTAAGAGTGCCAGTGCTGACCACCGCCGCCTACCTCGAAATCACCGCCATCCGGGCAGAGCTTGAAGGCCTGGCCGCCGCCGGCGCCGCCGCAGTGGCACAGGAGAAGGACGTGGCGCTGCTCAGACGGATCGTGCTGCGCAACGAAGAGGCATGTCTCGCCGGACGCTGGCCGCTGGCGATCGAAATGAACCAGAAGTTCCACTTCGCCCTTGCGGAAATCGCGGGCATGCCGATCCTTTTGGATATACTGAGCCGCCTCTGGCTGCGCACCGGGCCGCTGATTTCGGGCTATTATGCCGCGACGCATAAGGACATGGTCGAACACCATCACCAGATCATCGCCGCCTGCAAGACACACGATCCCGCCGCCGCGCGGGCCGCCATGCGGGACGATATCGAGAAACCAAAAGATGGAATTGCCAAGTATATCCAGTCGCTTGACGAAGACTGAGGCGCCTGGACGTGTCGTTTCACGACATGACGGGAAGCACCTTGACGAGGATCGGTTCACCTTAGGAGCCGCATAAACAGTCCTAACGGACATCAACAAACGGGGAAAGACATATGCTCAAACCATTCAAGTTCATCGCTGCTGCCCTAGCCCTGGCGCTTGCGGGGCCGCTGGCCGCGCAGGACGGGGAACCGCAGGCGGGCGGCACGCTCAACGTCGTAATACAACCCGAGCCCCCGGGGCTGATGCTGGGCATCGTGCAGAACGGCCCGACCCAGATGGTCGCGGGCGACATCTACGAGAGCCTGCTGCGCTACGATTCCGACCTCAAGCCCGAAGGGCAGCTGGCCGAATCCTGGGAGATTTCCGAGGACGGGCTGACCTACACTTTCAAGCTGCGCGACGGCGTGACGTTCCACGACGGCGAACCCTTCACCTCCGAGGACGTGAAGTTCACCATGGACGTGTTCCTGCGCGAAACCAACCCGCGCACCCGCACCTACATGGACCGGGTCGAAAGCATCGACACACCGGACGATCTGACGGTCGTGTTCAATCTCCAGCAGCCCTTCGGCCCCTTCATCGGGATCTTCGAACAGGGCACCGCACCGATGATCCCCAAGCACATCTACGAGGGCACAGATTTCGCCAACAACCCGGCGAATAATACGCCGATCGGCACCGGCCCGTTCAAGTTCGGTGAATGGGTCAAGGGAAGCTACATCCACCTCGTCAAGAACGAGGATTACTACATGGAGGGCAAGCCCTATGTCGATGAGGTCTACTACCACGTGATCCCCGACGCCGCGTCGCGTGCGGTGGCCTACGAGACCGGCAAGGTCGACGTACTGCCCGGCGGGTCGGTCGAAAATTTCGACGTGCCGCGCATCCGCGAGCTGGAAAACACCTGCATCACCGACAAGGGTTGGGAATATTTCGGGCCGCTGTCATGGATCTGGGTGAACGAGAACAACAAGCCGCTGGATGACGTCAAGGTGCGTCAGGCCATGATGCACGCACTGGATCGCAACTTTGCGAAAGACGCGCTGTGGAACGGTCTGGGAAAGGTTGCGACCGGGCCGCTGTCCTCCTCCACCCGGTTCTACGCCGGGGACACACCGGACATCGGCTATGACCCGGTAAAGGCCAGGGGGCTGCTGGAGGAATCGAGCTACAACGGCGAAACCATCCGTCTGCTGGGCCTGCCCTACGGCGAGACATGGCAACGCTGGGCCGAAGCGGTCAAGCAGAACCTGACCGAGATTGGCATGAACGTCGAACTTGTCCCCTCGGACGTGGCGGGATGGAATCAGAAGGTCGCTGACCGCGACTTCGACCTCGCGTTCACGTACCTCTACCAGTACGGCGATCCGGCCCTTGGCGTCTCGCGGACCTACATGTCCACCAATGCTGAACCCGGCTCGCCCTGGAACAACGTGTCGAACTATCAGAACCCCGAGACGGACAAGATGTTCGACGAGGCGGCGCTGATGGCAAGCCCCGACGACCGCATGGCCGCCTACAAGACGATCCAGGATATGATCGTCTCTGATGTGCCGAACCTGTGGCTGCTGGAGCTTGGCTTTCCTACGATCTACCGTTGCAACATCAAGAACCCGGTCAACACCGCGCTTGGTGTGAATGACGGTTTCCGGGACGTGTGGATCGACCGGAACTAAGGGCATCTGCCTTTGGGTCCGGGCCGCACTGATGGTCGGGACCCATCTCGCATCAAGAACAGGGCAAATCGCGTGCTACGTTTCATTCTGGGCAGGCTGGTCAAGTCGGTTTTCATCCTGCTGGCCATCCTTATCTTCAACTTCCTGCTGATCCACGCCGCCCCCGGCGACCCCGCCGCCGTCATGGCCGGCGAGGCCGGCGCCGCGGACGAGAAATTCCTCGCCGACCTGCGCACGCGCTTCGGTCTGGACCAGCCGCTCTACATCCAGCTTTGGACCTATCTCAAGGGTGCCGTGCAACTGGACCTCGGCTTTTCTTACCGCCAGCAGATGCCGGTGGCCGAACTGATCGCCACCCGACTGCCCGCCACGCTGCTGCTGACCGGCGTGGCCTTCTTGCTGTCGCTGGTGCTCGGCGTAATCGCCGGTGTTGCTGCCTCCGCGCGCCAGGGCTCGTGGGGCGATACGATCATTTCCACCCTCGCCCTGCTGTTCTACGCCACGCCGCTGTTCTGGGTGGCACTGATGGCGTCCCTCGTCTTTTCCGTCTGGCTCGGCTGGCTGCCCGGCTTCGGCTATTCGACTATCGGCGCGGGCTATACAGGCTTCGCCCATGTGCTCGACGTGGCCAAGCACCTGGTGCTGCCCGCGACAACGCTGGGCCTCTTCTTCACCGCCATCTACATGCGCATGACGCGCTCTTCGATGCTGGAGGTCAGCCGCCTCGACTTCGTCAAGACAGCCCGCGCCAAGGGCCTCAGACGCAGCGTGATCCAGCGGCGGCACATCCTGCGCAACGCGCTGCTGCCGGTGATCACGCTCGCGGGCCTGCAAGCAGGCCAGATCTTCGGCGGTGCGATCCTGACCGAAACCGTCTTCGCCTGGCCCGGCATCGGACGCCTGATGTTCGAGGCAATCAACCAGCGCGATTACGCCGTGATCCTCGGCGTCTTCTACATCTCGGGCGCCATGGTGCTGCTGTTCAACCTGATTACCGATGTCGTCTATGTCATCGTCGACCCGCGCATAAGGCTGACCAAATGAAGGAATTCTGGAAACGCTTCCGCTATAACCGCGGCGCGGTGATCGGGCTGGTAATCCTCGCGCTGGTCATCGCCACCGCCATCGCCGCCCCTTTCCTGTTCCCGCAAAGCCCTTGGAAGATGGTGCAGCGACCGTTCCTGCCACCCTTTACCGACGATACGCTGTGGCTCGGCACCGACGCACTGGGGCGTGACGTGCTGTCGGGGCTGGCGCACGGCGCCTATGTCAGCCTTCTGGTGGGTCTCGTCTCCACCATAGTGGCGCTGGCCATCGGGGTGCCGGTGGGCGCGCTCGCGGGGTATTTCGTGGGCCGCACCGACGACATCCTGATGCGCCTCACGGAGTTCTTCCAGACCATCCCGAGCTTCGCGCTCGCCATCGTGCTGCTGGCGATTTTCCAGCCCAGCCTCACCTACGTCATCATCGCCATCGCCGTGGTGTCATGGCCCCCCGTCGCCCGCCTCGTGCGCGGCGAAGTCCTCAGCCTGCGCACGCGGGAGTTTGTCGAGGCGGCAACGCTGTCGGGCCTCGGCAACGACCAGATCATCCTGCGCCACGTCCTGCCGAACGCCCTGCCCGCGATCGTCGTGCTGGCCTCGCTCATGGTGGCGCAGGCAATCCTGCTGGAAAGCTCGCTGTCCTTCCTCGGTCTGGGCGATCCCAACATCATGTCCTGGGGCTACATGATCGGGGCGGCGCGCACCGTGATCCGCACCGCCTGGTGGCTGTCCTTCCTGCCGGGCATGGCGATCCTGCTGACCGTGCTGGCGCTGAACCTGATCGGTGAGGGGCTGAACGACGCGCTCAACCCGCGCCTCACAAGGAAATCCGAATGAGCCTGCTCAGCATCCGCAACCTCGATATCGCGCTGCCGGAAGGCGCCGACCGGCCCTTTGCGGCCAAGGACATCAATTTCGACCTCGCCCCCGGCGAGATCCTATGCATCGTCGGCGAAAGCGGGTCGGGCAAATCTATGTCGGCCAATGCCGTGATGGGCCTGCTGCCGCAGGGCGTGAAAGCCACCGGCGGCACCATCACCTTCGACGGGCAGGAAATCCTGAACCTGCCAGAAAGGCAAATGATGACCCTGCGCGGCAAACGCTTCTCGATGATCTTTCAGGAACCGCTCAGCGCGCTCAACCCGCTGATGCGCGTCGGTGCCCAGATCGCCGAAGTGTTCGAGGCCCACGGCGCACTAGGCCCGTCCCAACGCCACGCCCGCGCGCTCGAACTGCTGGACGAGGTCGGCATCCCCGACCCAGAGGCCGCGATCCGCGCCTATCCGTTCCAACTGTCCGGCGGCCAGCGCCAGCGCGTGATGATCGCCATGGCGCTTGCACTGGAACCCGACATCCTGATCGCGGACGAACCCACCACCGCCCTCGATGTGACGACACAGGCGCAGATCCTCAAGCTGATCGAGAACCTGCGCGGCTCACGCGGCATGGGCGTGATTTTTATCACCCATGACTTCGGCGTGGTGGCGGACATTGCCGACCGCGTCATCGTCATGCAGAAAGGCGAAATCGTCGAAACCGGAACGGCGGACGCGGTCCTGCTGCATCCCGAACATCCCTATACCCGCGCCCTGATTGATGCGATCCCGCGTCTGACCCGCTACGCCCACAGCGACGACCCTCTGGGCACCCCCATTATGCGGGTTGAGGGGCTGAGCAAGACCTTCACCACCGGCTCGGGCTCCTTCTTCGGCAAGCAGCGTGTGGTCAAGGCTGTGCAGGGTGTCAGTTTTGATCTCTTTTCGGGCGAAACGATAGGCATCGTGGGGGAAAGCGGATCGGGCAAGTCCACCGTGGGGCGCTGCCTTGTGCGGCTGGTCGAACCGGACAAGGGCCGCGTCCTGATCGACGGGGCCGACATCGCGCCGATGTCGGGCACCGAACTGCGCGAAACGCGGCGCAAGATGCAGATGATCTTTCAGGACCCTTTCTCATCGCTGAACCCCCGCGCCCGCGTGTCGCGCATCCTGACCGAGGGGCTGATCGCATACGACACGCCGCGGACACAGGCGATGGACAAGGCCCGTAAGCTGCTGGACCTTGTCGGCCTTGACGCCTCCGCGATGGAACGGTTTCCCCACGAGTTTTCCGGCGGACAACGCCAGCGCATCGGCATCGCCCGCGCGCTGGCGCTGGATCCGTCGATCATCATTGCGGACGAAGCGGTGTCGGCGCTCGATGTCTCCATCCAGGCACAGGTGCTGGACCTGCTGGCGGACCTCAAGACGCGGCTGAACCTGTCGATGCTGTTTATCACCCACGACCTGCGGGTCGCCGCCCGGATCTGCGACCGAATCATCGTCATGCAGAAGGGCCGCATCGTCGAGGTCGGGCCGACCGCCAAGGTGTTGCACGATCCCGACACCGCCTATACACAAAGCCTGCTGGACGCGATCCCGGGACAGGACTACGAACGTGCCTTGATGCAGGTGGAATAGACACCCAGCCCTTCTGATTGGAAAGCCCATGACCGATGCCGATCCGGAGACGAAGACCCTTCTGCTGACCGGTGCCAGCCGCGGCATTGGTCACGCCACAGTCAAGAAATTCGCCAGCGAAGGCTGGCGCGTGATCAGCTGCTCGCGGCAACCCTTCTCGCCTCAGTGCCCTTGGCCCGGCGGCGCGCGCGATCATGTGCAGGTCGACCTCAGCCAGCCGAACAAGATCACGGAAGCAGTGGAACACATCCGCACCCTGCTCGACGGCAACGCGCTGCATGCACTGGTCAACAACGCGGGGATCTCGCCCAAGGGCCCGGCGGGCGAACGTCTCAGCACGCTCGACACCGATCTTCGGGTCTGGGGCGAGGTGTTCCACGTCAACTTCTTCGCCTCCGTCGTGCTGGCACGCGGGTTGCAGGACGAGCTGTCGCGCGGCAAGGGGTCGGTGGTCAACGTGACCTCCATTGCCGGGGCGCGGGTGCATCCCTTCGCCGGTGCGGCCTATGCCACGTCCAAGGCCGCCCTCGCCGCGCTGACCCGCGAAATGGCGCATGACTTTGGCCCGCTTGGTGTACGCGTCAATGCCATCGCCCCCGGCGAGGTCGACACCAGCATCCTCAGCGAAGGCACCGACAGGATCATTGCCACCCTGCCCCTACGCCGCCTAGGCCAGCCAAAGGAAGTCGCCGATGCAATCTATTTCCTGTGCTCCGACCAAAGCTCCTACGTCACCGGCGTCGAGATCGAGGTGAATGGCGGGCAACACGTGTGACGGGAAATTGGTGGAACGTCGGGGTCTGAATTCATGCGACGATGCATTTTCGGCAGGAAAGCGGCAGATTTGCACAAGGTATCCTGGGCGGCCACTGGACCTGCAAGCGCCGGTCTTGAGCCGGATTGGCTATTCCAACCCGTCGTGGTTGCAGGCAAGGGCAGTTGTTTTGGCTGGTGATGTGGGAAGCGGCTTTGCCGCTCACCTTGGCAACCGGGGCAACTCCAGTTAGGCAACCGCCCTACTGGAAAGTAAAAGACCGAAAGGTCTTTGAGCGCGGATCAGGGCAGAATACTACTGCAGCAACTGACCGGAGCGAGCCCAACGTGTCAGGTGGTGTGCGACGCTTCAATGTCTGTTTTAGCGAGCATTTTCGTTTGACCTCACTCGTCCAGTTGTTGGTTGAGGCTGTTCACTCCTGCATCGCCAAAAGCTTGACGGGCGAGATCGTTAAAGGTCATCACGCACCGCTGGCCGATCTCCGCGAGCACACCAGCTTCAAAGCTGCCGATCACGCCATCCATCAAGTTTGCACAAGAGCTAACATCTGGTCGCGGTTTTCCCAAAGAGCTTTTGCGCCGTCACTCAGCGTATTCACCCAATATTGAAGACTATTACTTCAATCCGTAAGAACTGGGCTACGGGCACCTGGTTAAGTTCGATCACGATTTCATTGGGCGTGCGGCGCTCGAAAAGCGGCCGAAAAAATACATCGTAAAAAGGCCGCGCTTATGTGGGATCCGAAAGATGTTGAGGCCCTCGTCCGCACCTATACGAACAAGGAAAACCTCCCCGCCCTTTACGTGAATCAACCTTTGTCGAATTATGCGAACTGGCAGTACGATGCGGTCTGCGACTGCAACGGTGAAATGATCGGCGCTGCCGTTTACACCGGGTTCAGCTGGAATGTGTGATCGATGATATCGACCGCCGTGGTCGTCGCAAAACATGCCAAACCGGGCTCCAAGGTGACAGTGGTTTGGGGCGAACCTTTCAACGGCGCCAAGAGCCATCCCTGGTTGGAGGAGCACCGCCAGTTCAGGATCACCGCCACCGTCGTGGAAACGCTGATCGACAAGGGCTGACAAACGAGATGCACAACCTGGAACCGGCGCGGCCAAAGGGATTGACACGGGGCGGCTGCGCCCCGGAAACTGGAGAATACGAATGTCTAAGCAGTTTGGATTGTCTTTTGCGCAAGGCGTTACGCTTCCTGAGAGCGAACGTGCGGCATTGCTCGGGGGGAAGGGGGCGGGCCTTGCGCGGATGACGGCGCTGGGGCTTCCGGTCCCGGCGGGATTTACGCTTACCACCAAAGCTTGCCAATCCTATCTAAAGGATGGCTGGACTGCGGATAAGGAAAATGCGTTGGTCGATTGCCTGAAAGAGTTGGAAACGGCCTCTGGGAAACGGCTTGGCGATCCTTCATCTCCGCTCCTTGTGAGTGTACGGTCTGGAGCGCCGATTCCCATGCCCGGGATGATGGATACGGTATTGAATGCAGGAATGACAAACGACACGGCCCAGGCGCTGGGTCAAGCGACGGGCGATGCACGGTTCGGCTAGGATACGCTGAGCCGCTTTGTGCAATCCTTTGTTTCTGTCGTCCTCGATCCTCCCCCCGAGCTCGTTCGGACAGTAAGCAAAACGCATCTTGGTCCGGACGACGGTGCCGGATTATCTCCAGACTCTCTCGCGCAAGCCACCATCGCATTGCGTGCGGAATTCGCCGAACGTGGCTATGTCGTGCCCATCGATCCACTCGAACAGGTGCGCGAAACCGTTGGCGCAGTTTTTTCCTCATGGACCTGCGAGCGGGCAAAAACCTACCGCCGCCTTGAAAATATCGCCAACTACTTGTTCACCGCTGCGACCGTGCAGATGATGGCGTTCGGCAACTTGGGCACCCGGTCTGGCACCGGTTTCGCTTTTTCACGTTGCCCGTCTGACGGCACGCCAAAACTGATGGGCGACTTCCTGCAAGGTGCGCAAGGCGAGGACGTCGTCGCGGGCACACATCAGACTTTGCCGATCTCTGTGCTGGCTGATGTTTGGCCTGAAGTGGCCGCCGAACTCAAAAACACCGCGCATCTGCTCGAACGAGATTTGAGTGATCTCGTAGATATCGAATTTACCGTCGAAGAGGGCAAGCTCTAGATGCGGCAATATCGAAGAGGCAAACACAGTCCGCACGCCGCGTTGCGTATGGCCATCGACATGGCCGAAGACCCTGATTTTCCACTTATGCGCGCCGAAGCGACCGACGGGATCATGATCGCGGGCCGCCACGTGCCAACCGGCACTGTTGTTACAATTGATGGAAACACCGGAGAAGTGTTTCTTGGCGCGCACCACCACGACAAGATCGAGGTGCCCGAAGTGGCGATCTTGGGAAATTGGGTGCGCGACCCGCCAAGCACGGCGGGAACCGCACTGCAGGATGGATATTGCGAAGCCGCCACGCGCGATACTGTCTCAAGGGCGCTTGCCCTGAAGGGGATGGGGGATCTATCTACGATTGCTGCAGTGCTGGGTGCCAAAGAATCCGAGGTCTCCGCCATCATGGATGAACTCGTAAAAAGCGGAGAGGTCGAGGCGATGCCCAAGAACCGGGTGCGTCCATCTCAGGAATTGTCCGATCGCGTCGATGATTGGTACGCTGAGGCAGCTAAGCGGCTCAAGGCCAAGATCGAACCGCAGATGAATGCGCTTCACGCGGTCAACGACACGTTCAAGGGCGTCGTGACAGATTGGCAATTGCGCGAAATAGATGGCGAACAGACAATCAATGACCACAGCGATCCCGAATATGACGCTTGGGTTATCAAGCGTATCAAAACTGACGTCCACAGGGTGATTACGCCAATCATCAAGGCGGTGGCAAAAAGTGAAGAGCGACTGATCCGGTATAACGCACGGCTTGAAAATGCGCTGCGCAAGATTGATGAGGCAGATCTGGAAATGGTCGCGCACCCAATGAAAGAAAGCTATCACACTGTCTGGTTCGAATTGTACGAAGAACTGATCCGTTTGTCGGGTCGCACCCGATCCGAGTGATTGGCTTGGACGTCAGTTGCGCCTCAAAAAGAGGAAGGATCATGCACCGCACAGAGTCATGTCTGAAGAGGCCATCCGATTGTTTTCTGAACACGTGAAGGTCCGCTCAGGACCAAAAAACCAAAAGGAAGGAAGGCATGGGAACCTCCTGTCATCAGATTGAGAAACCCCAATCGTCTGACAGGTCAAAGAGATCACAAGGTGCGCACCGTCTCAGTCACCTCAAAACACAACCCAAAAGCGCCATTGCCGCGAGAGCGGCTTCGTCCTTCCGCCGTTGGTGCGTTTTGCTGCTGGTGCAGCACTTGAGAAGCAGTCGTCAATTATGCAGACGGCAAGATCAGCTTCGTCCGCGTCTGGAGTGTTGGAGCTGACCGCAGCGAAATGACGCTTTGTGACCTGCCAGGATTGGCATAATTAGACGACCGGTTCGATGAGTTTGACTGCATTGCAGAGACGAGCTTGCTGCAATCGTCAAATGATGCTGCGTCAGCAATAGCTGCATCAGTAAAAGGCGGCTCGGTCCGCAGTGCTGACCTCGGAACGACTTGCGGCTAAGGTCGGCGGAGAGCCCGATCTGTAAATTCAGAGTTCTCGCTGCGTTTGTGCTGGAGGCTGATTTGGTGCGCTTTGCGGACCTTCACCTTGGATTGTACACAAAGGATGAAACGGAAGAAGTTCGGAATGCGACGTTTGCATCATCGCAAACATGCCGCATAATCAATCCAACCAGATGATCCGGAAGCTTTCCTAAATTAAGCTGCCATTGGTTTCAAAAACTCTGACTACGGATATGCTAATACAGTAAATTCGGACAATTCAACGATAGCTACGCCCTTCTTCGACGGATGCGATAACCTTGGGCGCGAGCTTGTTCGATTTTATGCGTTGATCTGTTTAGCGATCAAATTCGCGCCCTCGCGCCCCCGCTGCCGCTAGTCCAAATTCCACGCGTTCACGTACGACACCTAATCCGCAATAGTTCGAATAGCTTTAGGCGCAGTGCCAGCAAACAGCGTTCATGCCGATCAAAATCACAGGCGATATATCTCCCTTGAACCACTCAACTGCCAGCTCGGCCCACAACGACAGGCCTTCGAATTTCACGACATTGTGTCCGCACAGCCGGTGTGCAGGGATACACGTCGGCAATGCGCTGCGCGGTCCTAAATTTCTAAAAGACATCCCGGCTCCGCCTGGCCGCGGTCAAGAGTGCAAAGGGAGCAGTTATGGCAATTCTCACGATCAATGGCGATACCATCGAAGTTAACGCCGCACCCGACACAAGCTTGCTGTGGGTGCTTCGCGAGCATCTGGGCCTGACTGGCACAAAATTTGGATGTGGGGTGGGGCAATGCGGTGCCTGCACCGTGTACGTCGACGGGGTGGCAACGTTTTCGTGCCTCACGCCCCTGGAGAACGTCACGGAGGCCGAAATCACGACGATTGAAGGGCTATCAAAATCGGGCGATCATCCCTTGCAAAAGGCGTGGATTGAAGAACAGGTGCCCCAATGCGGGTATTGCCAGTCCGGGCAGATTATGAAGGCCGCGGAGTTGCTGGCTCAGAACCCGCAGCCCACCCGTGCGGACATCCTGGATCATATGAGCACAAACCTGTGCCGCTGCGGGACGTACAACCGTATCGTCAAAGCGGTGCAGAACGCCGCGTCGGAGGTGTGAGATGGGAGATGTATTGAACCGCCGCACATTCCTCAAAAGCGGTGCCACACTCGGGTTTGCCATAGGTGTGACAGGGCTTTTGGGCATTTCGCGCGCGTCCGCGCAGGCGCTTCCCCGCGATGTGTCGGGGTGGGTCAGCCTCTCACCAGACGGCACAACGCATATTCTATTTCCATCGACGGAGATGGGCCAAGGCGGTTCAACAGCTCTGCCGTTGATCCTGGCCGAAGAGATGGATGCGGAATGGGATGCGGTCACGGTTGAACAACTTCACCGCGACGACAGGGCATTCGGCAATCCGCTGTTTGGCAATGTGCTCTATACCGCAGGAAGTACGGGAGTATCGGGGTATTTCGATACCCTGCGGTTAGCTGGCGCACAGGCGCGTGCCGTGCTGATGCGCGCGGCGGCGGCCGAGTGGGGCGTTCTTGTGGCCGAGGTTGAGACGGTGCCCGGTCTGGTTCTGCATGGGGCAACAAACCGGCAGATGAGTTACGGTGAGATCGCGGCATTACCTGACATTGATTTGAGCTTGCCCGAAGACGTCACTGTGGCGGACCTGAAACCGGCCTCTGCCTATCGCCTTATTGGACAGGATTGCCCACGCGTCGATGTGCCTGCCAAAAGCACTGGGCGCGAGGTCTATGCCATCGACGTCTCCGTGCCAGATATGGTGTATGCAGCGGTGGAACGGTCCCCGTTCGACGGCGTAGGACCTGCGTCTTATGACGCAGAGGCTGCGCGCGCGCACACGGGCGTTCTGGATGTGATTGAGGTACCGGATGGCGTGGCGGTGGTTGCCGCGCGTCTGGAAGATGCGTTTCTGGCAAAGTCGTCGCTCGATGTGACGTGGGACACTCCCACGCCCGAGCAAACACTGGACAGCGATGCAACACTGGATGCCTACACCGCTGCCCTTGACGATCCGAATGTCGAGCGCGCCATATGGCGCGAGGCCGGAGATGCCAGCGCGGCCCTGAAAGCCGCCGACCGGACCATCACCGAAGACTACCGATCAGACTACGCTTATCACGGTCAAATCGAACCGATGGCTGCCGTCGCCTCCGTCGATGCAGATGATCTGGGCGCAGAAGTTTGGGTCGGGACACAAACGCAAAGCTGGTCCACCTACACTGTCACCGAAACTCTGGGCACGACACCGGACCGGGTACGGCTGAATGCCATGACGATGGGCGGCAGCTTTGGCCGCCGCACGGCGCTGCGGCAGGAGTACCTGCGCGATGCCGTCCTGTTGTCCCGCACGATGCGACGCCCGGTAAAGCTGGTGTGGACACGTGAGGATGATGTGCGCAGCGGCGCATTCCGACCCGCCGCGGTGCAGCGGATGCGTGCGGGCCTGACTGAGGACAATGCAGTGTCCGGTTGGCAGCACGACATCGCAACACCATCGGTCATCTCCTACTTCAATCCCTTGAGGTGGGAGCAGGTGCGCCCGCATGACATCATTTCGGTCCGGGGCTCCGAAAGCCAGTTCTACGATCTGCCCCATATGCGGGCGCAGCATGTGATCACCCCGGCTCACGCGCGCATTGCCCCATGGCGGGGGATCGGCGCGAGCTATACCAGCTTCGCAGCAGAGGCCTTCATGGATGAACTTGCCGAAGTGGCAGGGCGTGATCCATTCGATTTTCGGATGTCCTTGTTAGGCAACAATCCCCGTGGCGCACGGTTGATGGAACGCGTTGCCGATATGGCAGGATGGGGTGGTGCAGCCTCGGATACGGCGCTCGGGCTATCGTTTGCCGGATATGGCAATTCGATGGCTGCGGGGATCGCCGAAGTTGCTGTTGACCGCAACAGCGGCATCATCTCGGTTCCGCGGTTTTGGGCGGCTGTGGACGCAGGTTTGGTTGTCGCGCCAGATAATGCGCGGAACCAGATCGAGGGCGGCATCGTCTTTGGCGTGTCCAGCAGCCTCAAGGAACGGATCACCCTGACCGGTGGGCAGGTCGATCAGTCGAATTACTTCGACTACGAGGTGCTGCGCGCCATGAAGTGCCTGAAATCGAGATCGACCTGGCACAAGGAGAGACGGCGCCCACGGGCATTGGAGAGGTGGGCACGCCCATGGTGGCTGCGGCCATCGCAAACGGGTTCCACGCCTTGACAGGTCAAAGGTTGCGCCACTTGCCCTTTACCCCAGACCGCGTGACGGCGGTACTGGAGACCTAGTCTGATTGCCTTTCATATAGAAGTATCAAATCCTGCGCTGGGGTGAACAACGCCAGATCGTTATCCCACCCGCAACCAGCGCTGCTTAACTGCCATCTCTGACCGCGCTCACGCGGCGGGTGATTACGGCCCGTGCGGTTCTCAGTTTACGCTTTGCCGATAGATCTTCGGCGGCGTTCCGACCACGGATTTGAATGCGCGGCTAAAAAATGCGGCATCGCGAAAGCCGCATCTGTGGGTGATTTCGGTGATGGACAGTGCTGTGTATTCCAAAAGGCGCTTTGCTTCGAGGATTCGCCTTTGCCGCACCAATTCGTTCGGGGGCGCACCCAGTACGGCGCGGCAGATCCGTGTCAGATGTGGCGCAGAGACCCCAAGCTGACCTGCATAATCCGCGACACTCCACGCTTTTTGGAAATTCGCTTCCAGCAGCGTGCAAAATGCTTCGGCTTGTAGGTCCTTTCTGTCACGGCGTTCAATGAACGGCGCCTGCCCCAGAATAGTTTTCCTGCGCAGATTGCCGATCAAATACGTCACGATCAGATCGACCAAGGCCGTCAAGATATCGGATCGATTGGTTCCTGGCCGATGATAGATCTCTTCCATCTGCACAAAGAGATCAGCAACATGTTTGAAATTATGCGTTCGGTTCTGCAAAAAAAATGTATCGGTTTGAGCGCTGAACTGGCCAAACCTCTGTTGTATCGTACGTGGCATTTCGTCGAGCCGGATGCTCAAAACATCGCCATTCACATCTTCCGAAAAGAGAAACCCGTGCGGGATGCCCGGCGGTGCGACCAGGATCATGGGCTGATTGGTGGTGAATTCGATATCTCCCAAGCGGAAAAACACACCGGGCGAACGAAACAGGAAGATTTGCGCCAGTCTACGATGCCGGTGAAGTCGAATAGTCCAATCATGTTTGCTGCTGCGCTCCTTAATGGTTTCGTGGTGCACCGGGTCCGGCACAGCCCCAGATAGAAATTCGCCGTATAGCTCGTAGCTGGGGATGGATGACATGATCTTACCTCTTGATCCAGATCATGGAAACCTGCACAAAATGATCGAATAGTGCAAGACTTTGCATGTTGCGTCCATTCCCCACTGCCCTTCGTTCTATAGGTTGAGGCAACACGACCTTCAGGGAGGACACTATGATAGATCGAAGGAGCACCGTGCTTTTTGCGGGTGCAAGCGTGGCGGCCATTGCACTCTCAACCGCTGCACACGCACAAGAGTTTACGTTTTCAATTCAGCACTTCCTAAGCCCAAAAGCACCGGCGCAGACCGTGTTGATCGAGCCTTGGGCAAAGGCTGTCGAAGAGGCATCTGACGGCCGCATCGCATTTGAAATTTTCCCTGCGATGGCTTTGGGTGGTGCGCCGCCGGAACTCTACAGCCAAGTGCGGGACGGCGTAGTGGATATTGTCTGGACGCTACCGGGGTACACGCCGGGCACCTTTCCGCGCTTGGAAGTCTTTGAACTGCCGAGCGTACATCTTGGGGATGCGCGCGCGACCAATTTGGCGATCCAGGACATGATGGATGATCTGGCCGCCGATTTCGAAGACGTCCACCCGTTGTTGGTTCATGTGCACACCATGTGCACACCGGCAATGCGCTGCATCTGGCCAATGGGACGGTCGAAAGCGTTGCCGATTTTGAAGGCTTGAAAGTGCGCAGCCCCTCCCGGACAGGGGCGTGGATGCTGGAAGAGTTGGGTGCAGAACCCGTCGGAATGCCGGTTCCTGCTTTGCCGCAGGCTTTGTCAAAAGGCACGGTTGACGCGGGTCTGGTGCCTTTTGAGGTCGCGATCCCGCTGGGTCTGGCTGATCTGACGGAAACATCCGTTGAACTGGCCGATGGCGCGCGTTTCGGAACCGCGACCTTCCTGTTTGCGATGAACAAGGACAGCTACAATTCCTTGCCGGCCGATCTTCAGCAAATCATCGACGAACAGTCCGGCATTGCTATTACAGCGGCCATGGGGGATGCGTGGAACGACATTGAACCTGTCGGCATCAAACGCGCGTTGGAGGCGGGCAAGACAGTGACACAACTGTCCGCCGAAGCGACCGCAGAATTTGCAGGGCCCTTCGATGCGACGGTGGCACGCTGGGTCGAAGAAGCGCAGAGCAACGGCGTTGATGCGGAGGGTCTTTTGGAAAAATCCCGCGCCGCAATCGCTGCCAATTCGCAATAGAAAGGGCACGATAAATGCCTTTCAAGGCCCTTCTGATAAAGCTCATTGAAGGATGGGCCTTGATCGGCGGCGCGCTGCTGTTGCTGATTGTCACGATCACGGCGATCAACGCGGCGGGGTTCACGGGCAATGCGATTGCCCGTCTCTGGGGCGGCACTGTCTCGGGCCTGCCGGGATATGAGGACGCGGTGCAGATGCTGGTCGGTGTCGCGGCCCTGACCATGTTTCCCTACGCGCAGCTGCACAAGGCCCACGCGGCTGTTGACGTCTTCATGCAATACGCACCTGATTGGGCAAACCGCGCAGTCGCCGTCATCTCCGGTCTTGTCCTTGCCGCGCTTGTCGCTTGGATGGCCTATATGCTGATCCTCGGCACGATTGAGGTTCGGTCTGACAATGTTGAAACCACGGTGCTGGGCTGGCCCGTCTGGATTTTCATGCCGTTTGCCGTGGTCTCCTGCTTGCTGTGGGCTGCAGCGGCGGTGCTGAACGTGATTGCCCCGGCGGAGACTGCTGATGGAACGTGAGTTGGTCGGCGTCTACGGATTGGTGGCGTTGTTTTTGCTGATCATGCTGCGGATCCCCGTCGCTTTGGCGATGCTGCTGACCGGGATTGTCGGGACCTGGGTCCTGAGCCTCGTATCGCCTTTCATCAAGTTCGGCCCCTATCTGCTGCAGTTCAAAACCGCGCTCTGGAATTCAGTGGCCAACTACGATTTGTCGGTTGTTCCGCTCTTTGTGCTGATGGGCTTTCTGGCCGCAGAGACCGGGCTGAGCCGGGACCTTTTCCAAGGGCTGAGCGCCTTGACCCGCAAAGTGAAAGGCGGCGTCGCAATGGCGACGATCCTGGCCTGTGCGGGGTTCGGCGCGGTCAGCGGATCGTCCATTGCGACGGCCTCCACCATGAGCCGCGTGGCTCTGCCGGAGCTGCGTCGCCTGAACTATCACGAAGGTCTGTCGACCGGTGTCTTGGCGGCTGGTGGCACCTTGGGCATCCTGATCCCGCCTTCCGTCGCCCTGGTGATCTATGCGGTCGTGGTCGAGGCGCCGATCATTGAAATGTTCCAGGCCGCAATCATTCCCGGCATTCTGGCCGTGATCTTTTTCCTGATTGTTGTGCGGGTGCGCGTCGCACGCAACCCGGCACTTGCGCCCGACCCGTTGCCGCTAAGCGATGAAGAAAAACGCAAGGCGATCCGTCGTCTGCTGCCCGTCAGCGTGATCTTTGGGTCCATCATTCTGGGCCTCGGCATGGGGCTGTTCACGCCCACACCTGCGGCGGGGATCGGTGTCTTCCTCATCCTGGTCTATGGCGTCATCTTGCGAAAATTCTCCGATGACGGCCTGACCTTTGCGCGTCTCAAGGCCGCCTTGCTTGCGACGGCCAAGACCGCGTCGATGATCTATTTCATCCTGTTTTCCGCCGATATCCTGAAGGGGTTCTTCGCCCGCACCGGATTGCCCGCATTCCTGAGCGACTGGGCCGCGACATCGACGCTGGAGCCCTATACGATCCTGCTGGCGATGCTGGTGATCCTGATCATCCTTGGCTGTTTCATGGAAAGCCTGTCGATGATCCTGGTCGTGGTGCCGTTTTTCTGGCCTGTGCTGATCCAACTGAACGGCGGCGATTTCGTCAGCGCCGACACCGCTGCTTTCGGCATGACCACGGATGAGCTTCGCATCTGGTTCGGGATACTCGCGCTGATCGTGGTCGAGCTTGGGCTGATCACGCCGCCTGTGGGTCTGAATGTGTTTGTGATCAAGTCATTCTCTCCCAGCACGGGCCTGGGCGTGATTTTCCGGGGTGTGGCCCCGTTTTTCGCCATTGAATTGGTGCGGGTCGCGGTGTTGATCGGCTTGCCTGTGCTGTCCCTTTTTCTTCCCAGCCTTTTGTAGGAGCGTTCCGTGCCCCAACGACATAAAACCCAAGTTTGCATTATTGGCGCCGGGCCCAGCGGTCTTTTGCTGTCTCAACTCTTGGCCAAGACAGGCATCCATACGATCGTTCTGGATCGCAAGGATCGCGCCTATATCGAAGGCCGCGTGCGTGCGGGTGTCCTGGAGCAAGGGACCGTTGACGCGCTGGAGCAGGCAGGCGTCGCAGAACGGTTGCATGCGGAAGGGCTAACACATGACGGGTTCGAGCTTGCCTTTGACGGTGTCCGCCACCGTATCGACCTGAAAGCACTGACGGGCAGCGCCGTGGTGGTTTACGGGCAAACGGAGGTTACGAAAGACCTCTTTGATGCCCGTTTCGCCGACAATCAGCAGTTCTTCTTCAATATTGACGACGTCGTCCCAACAGAGCTGAAGTCTGACCAGCCTCAGGTGCATTTTACCCAAGACGGCGCACAGCATGTGATCACCTGCGACTATATCGCGGGCTGTGACGGGTTCCGCGGCGTATCCCGCGCCGCGATCCCGAATGATGTGCTCAAGACGTTTGAACGCGTCTATCCATTCGGTTGGCTGGGGATCCTGGTGGATCAGCCGCCTGTCAGTCATGAGCTGATCTACGCGAACCACGCGCACGGATTTGCCCTTGCGTCCATGCGCTCAGAGACACGCAGCCGGTATTACATTCAGTGCGAGGCGACCGATTGCGTCTCCGACTGGTCGGATGACCGGTTTTGGGAGGAGTTCGCAACGCGCCTCGGACCCGATGCCGCCGCCAATCTGCAAACCGGAGCGTCATTTGAAAAGTCCATCGCGCCGCTGCGTTCCTTTGTGGCCGAACCCATGCGCTACGGGAACCTGTTTCTGGCAGGTGACGCTGCGCATATCGTGCCGCCCACCGGTGCCAAGGGGTTGAACCTTGCCGTGGCCGATATTCGGCTGCTGTCGCGGGCCCTGATTGAACACTACGCTGGCAATGATCACTACATCGACACATACTCTGAAACGGCGCTGAACCGGGTCTGGAAGGTCGAGCGTTTCTCTTGGCAGCTATCAACCCTGATGCACCAATTCCCTGAGAACTCACCGTTTGAAAGGCGTATGCAACGCGCGGAATTTGACTATATCACCGAGTCTGAAGCAGCCTCGAAAGCGATTGCCGAAAACTACATTGGCTTACCGTTGGAGTAGTACGATGGATGTCATCAAGATCAAAGGCTCCTATATCGCCTATAAGCATCGCCCGGGTCTCGGACGAACGGTGCTGTTCGCCAATTCGCTGGGCAGCGACCAGAGCATTTGGGACGATGTGATTGCCGCCCTGCCTACGGGTTACGGTGTCCTGACCTACGATCTGCGCGGTCATGGGCTGAGCGGTGGTGTGGCTGACAGCATCGAAGGTCTGGCGGATGACGCGTCGCAATTGGTCGACGCGCTTGGCCTGCGCGATGTGTTGTTTTGCGGCGTCTCCATTGGCGGGATGATCGGGCAGGTCTTGGCATCAAAACGTGCAGATGTGATCTGCGCGGCGGTCCTGTGCAACACGGGCCTTCAGATTGGAACGTCCGCGCGTTGGGCCGAGCGGATTGCTGCGGTTGAAAAGGGCGGCATCGCAAGCATAGCCGAGACGGTCGTGAACAACTGGTTCGGGGCAGACTACGCCGCAAAGACAGATCGGATGGCCCTGCACCAAGCCATGGTCGCCCGGACCTCAGACACCGGTTATGCCGCCGCCTGCGCCGCCATTCGTGACGCAGACCTGACAGAGCATGCGCGCGCCATCAGCATTCCGGTTCTGTGTATCAGCGGCACCCACGACAAATCCGTACCGCCAGAAGCCGTCGAGGCCTTGGCAGATGTGATCCCAAAAGGCACCTTACGTAATTTCGCTGATCTCGGTCACCTGCCCTGTCTGGAAATGCCCAAGGAACTGGCCGCCTTGATCGAGGCCTTTGATCCGATCAACGACAATCGCGCTGACGCCGGCATGGCCATCCGCCGTGCGGTGCTCAGCGATGCCCATGTGGACCGCGCGCAGGCACAGATCACGCCATTGGATCAGGCCTTTCAAACGCTCATCACCGAGGGCGCGTGGGGCACGGTCTGGGCCAATCCGGGTATCTCGGCACGGGATCGGTCCATCATCACGCTGGCCTTGCTGGCCGCGACCGGAAACTTCGAAGAAATCCCGATGCACATTCGCGCCACGGCCCGGACCGGCGCATCCCAGCGCGACGTCACGGAAGCCTTTCAACATGTGGCAATTTACGCAGGCGTCCCCCGCGCCAACCACGCTTTGAAGCTCGCCAAACAGACATTTGCGGAGATGGAGGACAGCGCCGATGACTAAAAACCCCTTCAGCCCCCGTGACCTGCAGTGGCACCCCCCCGCGCTGCATCACGACTATCGCTCCACCCATCTACGCGCGCCGCAGCACAAGCTGTTGCACATGCCACAAACAGAGACGGAGCTGACGGGTCCGACCTTTGGGCAGAATGACCTTGGTCCCCTCGACGACGATTTGATCCTGAACTACGCCACCGATGGGCAGATGGCGCAAGGCCCACGTATCATCGTGCATGGCAAGCTGTTGGACGAAAACGGACGCGCCGTCGCAGGCAAGCTGATCGAGGTCTGGCAGGCGAATGCAAGCGGGCGCTATCGCCATGTGAATGACGGCTACCTTGCCCCGCTTGATGACAATTTCGGCGGATGCGGGCGGTGCCTGTCCGGCGCGGATGGCAGTTACAGTTTCCGCACCATCCTGCCGGGTCCCTACCCATGGCCCAACGGCGGAAACGACTGGCGGCCCGCGCATATCCATTTCTCAGTTTTCGGCGATGGCTTCGCGCAGCGACTGATCACGCAAATGTATTTCGAGGGAGATCCTCACATCAAGCTGTGCCCAATCGTTCAGTCCATTCCAGATGAGACAGCCATTGATCGGCTTGTGGCGCGCCTCGATATGGATAAAACCATCCCGATGGATATCCGGGCTTACCGCTTTGATATCGTGTTGCGTGGACGGAATGCGACGCTGTTCGAAAATCAGATGGAGGGCCGGTGATGTCTGATTTCAAGGAAAGCCCGTCACAAACCGCGGGTCCCTATGTCCATATCGGTTGCGCGCCGCAGACTGCGGGGCTGGAGCAACGCGGTATGGGCGCGCCGTTTGGCCATAAGATGATCGCTGGTGTCACGCCAGGCCATGAAATGACGCTTGATATTACCGTTTTGGACGGCGAAGGCGCGCCCGTCAAAGATGCGCTGATCGAGATCTGGCAGGCCGGACCAGAGGGCAGCTATGCACCGACGGCGCAGTTTTCCAACTGGGGGCGTCAGGCTGCTGATTTGACAACTGGACAGGCCCGTTTCCAGACGCTCAAGCCGGGCGCGCTCAAGGGCCAAGCCCCGCATGTTCTGGTCTGGATTGCAGCGCGCGGCATCAACCTCGCCCTGACCAGCCGCATCTATTTCCCGGACGAAAACAACGCCTCTGATCCATTCATGATCGCCGCAGGTGATCGCGCGGAGACGCTTGTCGCCGCCAAGGCGGAACCGGGCTACACGCATGTAATCCGCCTCCAAGGCCCTAAAGAAACGGTGTTTTTCGATGTCTGATGTGCGCGGCAAGCCCTGCATCCTGTGTTGTGCGATCACTGGGTCGGTGCCGCGCAAATCTGACAACCCTGCTGTTCCAATCACTGTGAGCGAGCAAATCGAAAGCAGCCATGCAGCGGTTGAGGCAGGGGCGTCGATTATCCACGCCCATGTCCGCAATGAGGATGAAACCCCCTCAAGCGATCCCGAAAAATTTGCGGCCCTCAAGGAAGGGTTGGAAAAGCACTGCCCCGGCGTAATCATTCAGTTTTCGACCGGGGGACGATCCGGTGCGGGACGTGAACGCGGCGGCATGTTGCCGCTCAGGCCCGATATGGCGTCGCTCTCTGTGGGGTCGAATAACTTCCCGACCCGCGTTTATGAGAATTCACCCGACTTGGTCACGTGGCTCGCCTCCGAGATGCAGACGCATGCCATCACCCCCGAGATCGAGGCGTTTGATCTCAGCCATATCCTGCAAGCGCTTCATATGAGCGCGTCAGGCAAGCTTTATGGAAAGCTCTATGTCCAGTTCGTGATGGGCGTGAAAAACGCGATGCCCGTGGATCGCGAGGTCTTTGATTTCTACGTCCACATGATGCAAAGCCGCGCACCGCTGGCTGCGTGGTGTGCTGCAGGCATCGGTGCAGCGCAGGTGACGGTCAACGAATGGGCCATCGCGGCGGGTGGGAACACACGGGCCGGGCTGGAAGACAACATACGTCTGGACAAATCCACCCTCGCCCCGTCGAATGCCGCCCTGATCGAACGCGCGGCTGATCTTTGCGCCAAATATGACCGCCCTGTGGCCACAGCGGCTCAAGCGCGTGAAATCCTCGGACTGCGGCCATATGTTTGACCTCGCGACGCATCCTTGGATGCGTGGTCTGTTCGGGGACGATCACCTTGCTGCCATCTTTGCCCCTGAGGCAGAGGTGAAACGCATGCTCAAAGTCGAAGCGGCTTGGACCCGCGCTTTGGGGGATATTGGCGAAACGCCCGATGCGTACAGCGTTGCAGACAGCATCGAGGCGGCACAGATAGACCCACAAGATTTACAGGACGGTTTTGCCCGCGATGGCGTGCCCGTTCCCGCGCTCGTCAAGATGTTGCAGGCGCAGCTTGGGCCGGACGCCGCCGAATGGGTTCACAAGGGGCTGACCTCCCAGGATGTGATGGACACAAGCCTTGTACTTGCCCTGCAAGGTGTTCTGCGCATTCTTCTGGAGCGCCTGCAAAACTTGGACGAAAGCCTGGACGATCTGCAGCGGCGGTTTGGCACGGCCCGTCTGGTAGCCTTCACCCGCATGCAGCCGGCACTGGAAACGCGCGTTGCAGAAACGATTGGCCGTTGGCGGCACCCCGTTCCACGGCTTCTGACCAGTGTGGAAACCGCTCGAAAGCAGGTGGCTCAAATCCAATGGGGCGGGCCAATTGGTATGCGGGACCACCCGAATGCCGCACAGCTCGGGGTGGCCTTTGCCAGGAATTTGAACCTGACCGACCCCGGCAGATCATGGCACATGGATCGCAGCATCATCGCCAACGTCGCGCATGCGCTGGTACAGATCACCACCGCGGCAGGCAAGATTGGCGAGGATATCGCGTTGATGGCGGCGATCGGCCCGTCGCAGATTACTTTGTCCGGTGGCGGGTCATCTGCCATGGCGCACAAGAACAACCCGGTGAAAGCAGAGGCCCTGATCGCGCTCAGCGATTATGCTGGAACGCTGCAAATGAGCCTGACACGCGCGGCCCGGCACGAAGGCTTCCGGTCTGGCCGTGCGTGGACGCTGGAATGGATCGCGATGCCGCAGCTTTGCCTTGCAACCGGGGCTTCGCTTGTCCAAACAGCCCTTCTGCTTGAATCAATCAACGGGCTTGGAGCGAATGCGTAATCTAAGCCTGGGGCACTCCCAGTATCTTGCGTGCCTCCTGCCAGGTCGCAACCGGGCGTTCATATCGCTCGCAGATGTCGACGACCCGTCTTACCAGGGCCGCGTTTGATGGTGCCAGCGTCTCACGATCAAGCCGAACGTTGTCCTCAAGTCCGGTCCGCGCATGACCACCCGCCGCAACCGACCAGTCATTCAATGTCAACTGATGGGCCCCAATCCCGGCAGCGCACCATTGGGCATCTGCGCCGAACAACCGCTTCACCGTCGCGATGTAGAAATCAAACACCGCGCGGTCAGCCGGCATCGCGTTTTTCACGCCCATGACAAACTGCACATAGGGGGTGTCTGCCAATCTGCCATCTTCGTGCATTTTCGCGGCCTGCAGGATGTGGCTGAGATCGAAGGCCTCGATTTCCGGCTTGATGCCGTGGGTCTTCATCTTGCCTGCGAGCCAATCCACCAGATCAGGTGGATTTTCGTAGACACGCGTCGGGAAGTTGTTCGACCCAACCGACAGCGATGCCATGTCGGGCTTGAGGCGCAACATGCCACCACAGGTTTTGCCTGCACCCGACCGTCCGCCTGTCGAAAACTGGATGATCATCCCCGGACAATGCGTCTCGATCCCCTCTTTGAGCCGGGCAAATTTCTCGGGGTCGGATGAGGGCGTTTCGTCGTCATTGCGCACATGGGCATGGACGATGCGCGCCCCGGCCTCAAAGGCCGCGTGCGTGCTTTCAATCTGCTCGGACACGGTGATTGGCACCGCCGGATTGTTGGCTTTGGTCGGGAGTGAGCCGGTGATGGCCACGCAGATGATACAGGGAGGTGTCATGGATGATCTAACTGCCATTCTATTGGCTTGGTTTGACAATTTGGGGGCGGCCACCCGAAAGCCGCCCCTCGGGGACGGTTATTCAGCCGCCGCGGTAACTTGTACCGCTTCACGACCCAGAATGCGGCCCATCGCGGCCGTCAAATCGCCCGCTGCTGCCGCAGAAATCACGTCGCACCGGTAGGCCACATGAAAATCAGGCCGGACCAACAGCGCCCCACTATCGGTCGTGCCGCGCAGATTTGCGAAGGTGCCATAGTGATCTTCAAGCGCTTGGCCGGGGCCGATGATATGCACCGTCACCTCGACGCCGTAGGCTTCGCACACCGCGTTTGCGGCCGCATGCCAACCTTCGCCGCCCAATCCGGTGAGCAGTGTGAAGCCCCCTTTGCCGCACAGGTCTTTCGTCGAAACCTGTTGCCCATCTTGCTGGTAAATCCACGCATGGGGAACAGGTGCGCCGGGGCGCGATGACGCCTGATGATACAATTCGTCATCAGCGAAGGTTTCAGGCTCAGAGCCGTCATCGACAATCGCCATGCTGTCGTAGCGCTGGTTCATCTCGACCCCATGCGCGTTATAGACATAGTCGGTCCCGGCAATCGCATCGCGCAGGGCCGTCCGCTGCGCCTCTGCCTCGGGCGTGCTGTCCTTGCGGGCGGCCATGTTGGCATACATCTCATCAATGCTCTTGGCCTTGGGCAGCCCCAGTGCCATCGCGATTGGGGGAAAGTCGCCCAGCGATGTGTTGGCGCGAGTCACAATCTGTTTGGCCACTGGAGCGCGTTCGGTTGTGTATGTCTCCAAAAGCGCAGGGTCGGCCTGCCCCTTGAGCACCATCGCGATTTTCCAGCACAGGTTGAAGCTGTCCTGGATCGAGGTGTTCGACCCCAAACCATTGGTCGGCGGATGCCGGTGGATCGCATCGCCCGCCGCAAAGACGCGGCCCTTTTGCAGGTTGGTGGCGTACATCTCGTTCACCGTCCACGTGGATGTCGCCTCGATCTTGACCGGCAGATCGGGGTTGCCCACGAGTTTACGCACGATGCTTTTCGCAAAGTCATTGTCGATCTCTGGTGGGCCCTGTTCGACGTCATAGCCCCAAATGGCCAGCCATTTGTTCCACGGCCGCACCATACGAACAACGCCTATGCCCAAACCGCCGATATCCGAGCCGGGCTGAACGACCCAATACAGAACGGAGGGACGGTGCGCGACATATTCGGTCAGATCGGCCTCGAACAGCATGTTGATCGAACCGGACAGCCCCATCTTGCCTTCCATCGGCAGCTCAAGATCGGACACAATTTGCGAATTCGCCCCGTCTGCGCCAATCATGTATTTCGCACGGACGTCGAACTCTTCACCGGTCAGACGGTCGCGCAGCGTGGCGGTGACGCCGCTTTGGTCCTGCGTGTGGCTTAGATATTCCGTGTCAAAACGCACCTTGCCCCCGCTGAGCGCGGCAGAACTGACCAGGATCGGCTCAAGATAGTTCTGCGGGATGTCGCACATGGACGTGGGCGAGCACTCATCATAGTCGGCGCGGCGGCGGACATCTGTGCCCCAAGTGCGAATGCGCCCGAACTCTTCCCCTGCGAGGCTCGCACAGATGGTGTTTTCGCCCATCAGATCATTTGGCACGGCCTTCAGCTTGACCTCATCCTCGATGCCAAGGTCGCGGATCACTTCCATCGTGCGCTGGTTGGTGATATGCGCGCGGGGCGTGGGCGCGGTCCAACCATATTTGTTGACCAAGAGCGCGTTGATCCCGTAGCGGCCCAAAAGTGCGGCAGCCGCGGCGCCTGCCGGCCCAGTGCCCACCACCAGAACTTCCGTATGGTACTTTGCTGACATTTCATCCTCCCACGTCGATAGACTGCGGTAGGCCCATCTGGCCCTTGCGCAACGAAAAACGGGGCGCGCTGAGCGGCCCCGATTGGTCTTTTTTGATTATTCGGCAGCTTCTAGGGATGCCACGGCTTCATCAAGGACGAAGTCGACCTCCATGACACGCACGTCGCCCTCGTATTTTTCGGGCACCATGAAATCTGTCCCGCCGCCGTTGCAGCAATCGTCTTCGATGTGCTCGCCGCCCTCAAAATAGGCCTGACTGATCAAGTCCCGCTTTCCATCGGCCTGCACCCAATAGTGGATGTGGGCCGGACGCCAGGAGTGGCCGCCCATGTATTCTTCCAGCAGCATCCCTGTCGGTCCCTTGTTGGGAATTTGGTAGGCCACCGGCAGGATCGACTTGCATTCATATCGGCCGTTTGCATCGGTCGAGATCTTGCCGCGATAGTATTTCTTGTCGAGATCGCCATGCTTCTCGATGCCAGAATATGTGCCTTGCGGGGTTGAGTGCCAAACATCAATGACGGCACCCGCCACCGGTTTTCCATCTTGATCGGTGATTTTGCCACGCATGACCATCTTCGGCAGATCTTTGGCCGACGCCTCGATGGCAAGCTCGCCATTCACATGCGGCACATCAGGCACAAAGTACGGGCCCTGGATCGCCGCTTTCGATCCTTTGCGTGCTCTATTCTCAATTTCAACAATCGTTGAGTTGAAGAACACATCGACGAGCAGTGGGATTTCTCCGTCCCCCTGCGTCCTCGCCAGATGCATGATTCCGGCACGGTATTCTGAGAATGTGACGTCATGTTTCCGAAGGACATCGCGAATGGACTCAACAATATCCATGGTAATCGTCGTTACACGTTCGTTCATATCTGCCTCCCTAGTGGTGTCTGGATTAACAATAGGGTGGCCCGGTCCTTGCGCTCCAATACTTTTGCTCTTGGGCCTTCATACCAAAATCGTATCAGAGCTAGCATTGAACGAAACTGTGCGTATGACCTTTAGGAACTCTCTCAAAACCGGTGGCTGATCTTTGCAAAGGAAAATGCAGGATGACGGTGCGGTCAGTGTTTCATCGATCAAAGGGACGTAGCCGAGAGTGGGAAACCGCAAAGCGGCAATGGCTTGGGGCACAAGTGTGAAGCGTCCGCCACAGGCGACCATGGCCAATGCAGCGGCTGAATCCGACGCGACAGTATCAACGGTCAGAGTACGGCCAGCATCCGAGAAAACGCGAATGATCTCATCGGCAAAGCTGGGACGGTCGCCACTTGGGTAAAGCACCGCCGAAAGCGCATCCAGGTCGCCGAGCGAAAGGCTTTCACGTCGCGACAAGGCAAGATCCGCAGGGACCGCCGCATAAAGCGGCTCATCCACCAAATGTTCGACCGCGATATCGTCGGTTGTCTGAAAATATCGACCAAAGCCTGCATGAATGCGCCCATCCCGGATCGCATCTACCTGCTCTTTTTTGCCCATACGCGTCAGTGTCACCGTGATATAGGGGTAGGCCCGCCGAAATGCGCGCAGGGCAAGCGGGACGGCCCCGTAGACCGTTGAGCCGAAAAAGGCCAAATCCAACTGACCCAACTCTCCGCGCTCTGCCGCGCGCGTTCGATCAATCGCTGTCCGGGTCTGGGCCAGAACCTTTTTTGCATCATTCAGAAATATCCGCCCGGCGTCCGTCAGGTTGACGCCTTTGGGCGTTCTATCAAAGAGTTTGGCATTCAATTCATGCTCAAGCGCTTGAATCTGCCTGCTGATCGGAGGTTGCGAGACGTGCAAGCGTTCGGCAGCACGGCCAATGTTGCCCTCTTCGGCAACGGCGATGAAGTAGCGAAGCTGTCTGAATTCCACGTGATACTATTTCCGTATGGTGAGCCGGACTAAATAGTATTATGCCGCAATGAGTTGAGTATGTAAATTCTTGGAAACAAAGGAAACCGCCCGTGAATCTACAAAGCTCGCCAAGTGTAGAAATTGGATCAACCGAGGTTGCCGAACCAGATCGGATCGATAAGGTCGAGGCGATGATCGTCGATGTACCGTTTCGCAGGCTTCAGCGTTTTGCCCGATTTGAAAGCCGCGCTCAAAGCAGCTTGGTTATCAGACTGTGGTCCAAGGACGGGGCCCAAGGCGTCGGTGAAGCGGTGGCGCCCTGCGGGCCATGGTGGTCCGGGGATAGTGTTGAGGCCATGCACGCGACGTTCGTGCACTACATCAAACCCTTGCTTATCGGCGCGAAGGCGGATGCACCCGGCCCAACGATGCATGCCATTGGTAGGTCGGTGCGCGGCAATAGTTTTGTCAAGGCAGGCGTCGAAATGGCGCTTCTGGATCTGCAGGGCCGTAAATTGGGTGTGCCAATCGCGACGCTGCTGGGTGGCACATACCGCACCAATTGTGCGGTCGCCTGGCCGATCGCCAGTGGCGATATTCAGCAAGACTGTGCTGAAATGGACAACATGCTCGAGACCCGCAGGGCGAGCGCCTTCAAAGTCAAGATGGGCGCCCTGCCCTTGTCCGAGGATATGGCGCGCATCGACGCATATATGTCGCATTTGAATGGGCGCGCCGGACTGCGCGTTGATCCCAACGAAGCCTGGAGCGAAGCGGAAGCCTTGCCCGCGATGGTCGCCCTGGAAGCCACAGGAATAGACTTTGTGGAACAACCGTTGCCCCGTCACCAAATGGCATCCATGGCACGGCTTGCTGCAAAAACCACGCTGCCGCTCATGATCGATGAAGGCGCATGTTCTGCGGCCGATACGCTGTGCGCTGCCGAGCACGGTGCGGCGCAAATCCTGTCGCTGAAACTTATGAAAGCGGGCGGTATCCTGCCGTCTCTCCGCATGGCGAACCTGGCCGCCATAACGGGCATGTCGCCCTATATGGGCACATTTCTTGAAACGTCTTTGGGAACGGCGGCCGCACTGCATTTGGCATGCGCGCTCCCGTCTTTGCCATTCGGCGGAGAGATCATTGGCCCGATGCTAATGTCGGAGGATCTGGTTGAAACGCCAATCCGTTACGTCGATGGTGCGGCACAATTGCCATCTGGGCCCGGCCTAGGTGTTGATCTGGATGAGAGCCGCCTGTGCCGGTTCCAGCGCCAGAGCTGACAGCCTGTAACGCAGTTCATGTTGCGATCAAAGAGCGGTCGCGGTCACCACATGAATATGTGCGGGCACTGACACGTCGTTGCCCTGTTCGTCTGCGCTGGAAGCCGTCAGAAGGAGCTGCCTGACCGCGTCAAGCTGATCATCTGTGACCTCGACACCTTTCAACATCATCGGGACGGTCAATGTCATATGCAAATCCGTCACCCGTTCTGCCGGGCCGGGCGGATGCAGCAGCAAGTCCATTGGCTCAACCTCTGGCGCCCAGCCTGTCGAAGTGAGCGCCTCGATAAGGCCCTCTGGCGTCCCAAACCGCATGGGACCCGGCCCCGTCAAGTCAGGCCTCGGAACATCCGCGATAACCTGATCGACACATCGACGCGGCATCGAAAACCACGGGTTTTGCTGTGGAGGGCCCCAAACTGTCGCAATCAGGCGTCCGCCGGGTCGCACAGCTTTTCGCAGATTGGCAAAAGCGGCGGCGTTGTCTTGAAAAAACATGATGCCGAAATTCGCGATGATCGCATCAAAGCGTGCCGCCTCAAAGTCATAGGCGCCCGCATCCCCGACAATCAACTCGACCGCACCAGACGTGCGCTTTGCAGCGGCGGCGAGCAAGGGCGGCACAATGTCGATCCCCACAACATGCCCTTCCGTGCCAACCGCCTCAGATGCCGCCGTCAGAGTTGGGCCGGTCCCGCAGCCCACGTCCAACACACGCTCACCTGGTCGCAGATTGGCCGCTTCAAAGATCGCCGCATAGACCTCTTGGAATGCGGCTTTGAGATCGGGCGCCGTCGCAAGCCGCGGCCGTGCCATTTCATCCCAATCCATGTGTTCTCCTATGGACTGTGTACAGCCTTCGCTCCTCGGCTAGTCTGACGGAACGAACTGATAGCCGTCACCGGCCCGCACCGCACGGCCCGCACATTCCCCCGGAAAGTGGTTGTTGAACATCACGGTACGCGCGTCTGCATATTGCGCAAGCTTGGCTCGGCGCGTTTCGATAGCGGCATCTGGATCGGAGCAAAACAGTGTTGGGCATTGCGGATGGGCCAGTTGGAATGGGTGATGCATCAAATCCGCGTTGAATGCGGCGAGAACGGAACCGCCTTCCGTATATTCCAACCCGATCATGCCGGGTGAATGGCCAGCAAGGTCAACGACTTGCAGCCCTTCCGCAATGGCCGCGCCCGGCACTACGATCTCGATCAACCCCGCATCCGCGGCCGGTGCGACCGAATCCGGGATCGAGGTCGACATATACGGAAACTCTTGGTGGCGCGTCGTCCAGAAATCAAATTCGATCTGGCTGACAAGGTGACGCGCGTTTGGGAATGTCGGAACCCATTCGCCTGCGTTCTTGCGCGTCAACCAGCCGGTGTGGTCCATGTGCAGGTGGGTGAGGAACACGGTATCGACCTGATCCGGCGTTACACCTGCCAGTCCCAGATGGGCCAGCCAGTTGGATTTCTTTTCGTGCCAATCGGGGCGAGCTGGGAAATTCCCATCCTCGCCCACAGCACAGTCCACGACGATCACGCGCGCGCCCAATTTCAGAACAAAGGACTGATAGGCCATAATCATGCGCCCATCTGCTGCCAGATAGGGGGCCAACCACTCTGGCGCAGTGGCTTCTGCCGGGACGTTCTTGAGCAACTCGGACGGCAGCCGCGTCGGGCCGGCAGAGTCGACACAGGCGAACACCTGCAGCGATCCAATGGTTTTAGGGGTCATGTGAGGGAGTGGGCCAAGGGTCATTTTGGGTTCCGCGTTTGGTGAGAATTATGTGGTTGGAAGACCACCGCCTGCTGTGCCAAGACCATTGGCTTTTTGCGTTTCGCGCAAGGTTTCAATGAGCCGGTCTTGTTCCCGCAGCGCGAGGACCGACGAGATGGTGGAAACAGTGTAAGGGACAAAGAAGGTGATCCCGACCTTAACCCATGCACTGATCGACATTGTGCCAGCCCAGATATGATTTCCGTGATTGATCGCAGCAATAATGCAGCCGACGATGGCTGCCATGACGGCGGCCCGGCGCACAACAGAGCCGCGAAAGATCAGATGAAAATCCAAGGGTGTCACCTGTGCTTATGCATTCGGTCGGTCCCCCGCCCAGGCGGCGGACAAGGTTGCCTTGAGAGCATCAGCTTCAAGTGGGCGTGGGTTGAAATACGGGTTTTCCAAGGTGATCTGAACAGCCCGTTCGATACCGTCTTCGGGCATGCCCAGGTCGCGCAGGCTTGTCGGGGCGCCCCCCGATTGTGCAACATCGAAAAGGGCTGCCGCTGGCGTGTCGGACCCGGTGGCCCGGCGCAGTGCCGCAATCGCATTTGGCACCGCTGGGGCGTTATAGGCCAGCGCATGGGGCAGCACGACCGTATGGGTTTCCGCATGCGGCAAGTTAAACGACCCGCCCAGCACATGGCACAGCTTGTGATGCAGCGCCACGCCACCAGAGCCCAAGCAAATCGCGCAAAGCCAGGCACCATAAAGCACATCTGCGCGGGCATCTACATCCTGCGGGCGCTCCTGCACCTGCCCAAGGGCTGCAACCATCTTGGCAATCCCGTCCTCGGCCATCAGCGACAGAACAGGGTTTGCTTCTTCGGCATAAAGCGCCTCAACCGCATGGGCGATTGCATTCATGCCACTTGTTACGGTCATGACAGGTGGCAGAGTGAGCGTATAGTTCACGTCGTAAATGACCGTTTCAGGCAGCACCTTTTGGGTCTTTCGGGTCGTTTTGCGCCCCTCTTCCGTCTGACCAATAATCGTCGTCATCTCCGACCCCGCATAAGACGTCGGCAGCACAACCTGCGGGCAGTCGGTTCTGAGGGCAATGGCCTTGCCCAGACCGATGGTCGATCCGCCGCCGATCGATACAACACCGGTGGCGCCCGAGCGATGATAGGCTTCTATCGCCCGCTCCGTCACATTCACCGGCGTGTGCATCGTGGCTTCGGCAAACAGCCCGGCACTGCGCGCACCCAGCAGCTCGACCAGGGCTTCACCCTGCTCTTTCTGCGGCGGTGTGGTGAGAACCAGCGCTTTTTCGATGCCCAGTTTTTCGACCTCGGCTGATAGCCTTGCCGTCGTGCCAACGCCGAAAATCACGCGGGCCGGATGGCCAGTATAGATAAACGGCTGCATTGCGTTTCCTTGTGTCATGACCCCGCGCCTGGGGTTGCGTTGTGATGAAAGGGCGGGGCCTTCTCGCGTCACTCAAACGCAGTCTGACCTGACAAATCCAATACTGATTAATATGTTGCTCCATACATAAAGCGTATCAGGGGCGAGTTTGATCGTTCTGTCTGAGCAAGGCATTCATCCCTCGGCACGTTTGGCTTTCTGGTGGTCTTCTTCAACCAGATCAATCTTCCAATATCCCGAGATATACATATCGGGCTTCGCCACCTGTTTTTCTTGGGTGAGGAATGCACGCAAGGCGTGAATAACGCCACTTTCGCCAGCGATGCACGTCTGGACACGGCCGTCCGGCCAATTGATCGACCGGATCAGACGTTCTTGCGCCGTTGAGGGCATATGCGGATCAGGTTGAATAAGCCAATGCACATCAATACCTTCGGGCATCGCAATGGCTTGGCAGTCCTTGGGTGACGTCACCTCAAAAATGGCGACACCTTTCGCCGTTGCTGGCATCGCCTCCAGCGTCGCCGCAGCACCGGGGATCGCAGAAAGGTCAGCGGCAACCAGATACCAGTCGGCCTCAAAATGTGTGACCTTCGGCAGGCTTGGCGGCCTCCAGAGAAATGATGACCTCGACCTCATCGCTGACGGCTGGTGCAAATGCACCCAACCCATAATCAGACCGCAAAACCGTGGTCGTCGCCTGGAATCCCATGGTTGGCGTTCCCTCTTTTGGGCCAAAAGGATAGGGCGACGCTTGCTTCAGCTCCACATCCAGAGTGATCGCTTTCGTTGTTCCGTTCATCGTCAGATCGCCGGTGATTTTCGCGGTTTTCTCACCGGTCACTTCAATGCCGGTGGATGCAAATTCGATCAGGTCACCTTCGCTTGCCCCGAAAAAGTCATCGGACATGAAATACTGCGTCCGCTCTTCCCAGCCGGTGAACATGGCCAGAACGGGCATGGACACGTTGACCGAAGAGGCAGCAGGATCTTCCGCATCGAACGCAATCTCACCATCAATCCCCGAGAACATGCCAAATGTACGGGAGTACCCCAAATGCTCGTAACCCCTGCGCCTGCGCTACCAGGGTTATGTCACAGAATATGACCCCGTCGCGAAATTGAACTGAATGCTCATGCCGGCTTCGTTCAAAAGCCAAGGCCGTACCGTGAACCTCCGCGCCCCGCTTGCATGCATTGGATCTTGCGCGGCCAGCTTGGTGGCATGTGCAAGGCTCTCGGCGCGCAGGATCACCATCCCTTCGCCGTTCCAGCTTTCCTCATCATCAGCCCAATGCGGCCCTGCCCCAAAGGGAACTGCGTTTTTTCCGATCGCGACAAGATATTCCAAATGCTCTTTCAACACGGCCATGACTGGACCCAATCCGCCAACGAGCGAAGTGGAGACAACATAGAGTTGCTTCTGCAGCGTCCCGTCTGTTGCCTTCAAAGTATCGTCTTTTGTGATCTGTGTGTCTGTCATAGCTGTCTTCTGAAATCGGTTGAGGGATCTATCAGTCAATCGGCGTGAGAACGAAATCGAATGCAACGTCCCAGTAGTAGGGCGCGTCGATCTGCATTTCAGACAGTTTGTCTGGCGCGTCGACACCCCCAAAACATCCGACAACAAAATGAATTCCTGACGCCAATCATCGCATTTGTGGCCCGTGGCTGTCAGGAACTGAATGGCCTTCATCCATTCCTCTTGCGTCGGCTCAATCTCTTTCACAGCCTGATGAAGATGCTTGATCAGCACATCCGTCAGTTCACGCAGGCGCGGTTCTGCCGCATTCAGGTTTTGTGCGGTCACCACCTCGACAGAGGTGTCTTCGCTGAAATGCGCCCTCTGCGGGGGGTGAGATGGGTCTGACATGCTGAATCGTCCTTCTGAACGGCGTTTGCGACGCGACACACAGGACCCACAGGCATTCATAAAATGCCTGTGGGGTTCTTTGCCGAAGCGCTCAGGTGGCGAAATTCTGCGGGAACAGAGCCCGCGCCGCCTGATCGTCAAAGTCTTTCTTGAATGGCAACGTCTCCTTGGCTGCATTTGCACGCGCGGCGGCTGGACGGGCCGAGATTGCGGTGTGCAGCCGTTCAAGATTTGGCCAGCGGGAAAGACCTGTCTCGCCCAAAATAAAGCCAGCCACGTTCAGCCAGCCCCAAGCCGCGATGTCGGCAATGGAATAGTCCGCTCCCGCCAGCCACTCAGTTTCCCCCAACCGCTTGTCCATCACACTGTAATGCCGTTCGACCTCTTTCAGGTACCGGTTCTTGGCATAGGGCAAGTCCTCCGGGCACATATGTACGAAATGCACGGCCTGACCAGAGAACGGCGAGACGCCTGTGGCCACAAAGAACAACCAGGACAACACATCCGCACGCTCCGCGCCCGCAGGTGGTGCAAACTGCCCGGTCTTGTCAGTCAGATGCAAAAGGATCGCGTTGGAATCGAAGACGACTTTCCCATCCTCTTCAATCGCGGGCGCCCTCCCCGGCTGGACAAGACGCGCGCAACAGCGATTGCGGAACCATTGTTCCATCGAAATGGCTCCGACCAACTTGGCGTCTCAATGATTTGTGACGCGTTGAACGTCGGTCAGCCAGCCCTCCATCGCCTGTTTGGGAGCAAAGCCGGAGTCTTTACCAGTGATCCGGTCCGGCGAGGATGCCTCGCTATTGAGACAGCTTATGGCAGCACGGATCACACCGCGCAAACGGCCGCCAAAACCCTGGTTGAGCAAACCCTTGACAAGCTCGCTCATCAGTTTGAGGCTCTTAGTGCGAAGGACCCGGAGGCCCGCAGCGGTCGGTCAACAAGGAGCTTGAAAGAGGCCGTCTCGGTTTTGACCTCTTAACAAGGGCAGCATGACCTATCCGCCGCCAAGGCGATGCGGCCTGCTGCTGTCGACACGTGCACTAGCCAAATTGGGCGCGCCACTTTTCCGGATGAAAGCGGTATCGGCCATCAGCACGTGACACTCGACCGATTCCGGGAAAGGTGAAGTGATATCCGATGATGCGCACGCCATCGGCGACAATCCGGTCCAAAAGCCTCTTACGAGTCTCGACAGCCAGCGTGGGCTCACCGTCGAACGACATATGCCAGCCCGGGTTTGCCAGAAAGAGCTCCGGGAAGCCGATGCTGTCGCCGAGCACGATCAGTTCTTCGCCCTCGCTTTCAACATGCACGCACATATGACCCGGGGTGTGGCCCGGGCTGGCGATGGCTGAAATGCCCGGAACGAACGCCTTGCCATCACCGTAGAGCTCCAGCCGATCCTCATAGGCCGCCAGGGCACGCACAGCATGATCGGCCATACGGGTCAAAAACGGGTTCATACCGGCCCGCGCGGCGGTATCAGTGATGAACTGGTAGTCTAACTCGGGGAAAAACACCTGTGCATTGGGATAGAGAGCCTGCCCATCTGCGTCAGTCAAACCGCCCACGTGGTCGAGGTGGAAATGGGTGTGGATGATCATGTCCACATCCGCCGGGTTGATGCCAGCAGCCTCCATGTTGACCGAGCCTTGGTCGATCGACGGATCAAAACGACCACCTGTGCCCACATCAACGAGGATCAACTCATTACCGGTGTTGATCGCTGTAAAGTTATAGTGATTGTCGTAGAACTCGGTTGGCAGAAGTTCGCTTTCAAGCGCCTTTCGCACGGTGTACATCGGAACATTGGTGATGAATCTTTCGTCGATGGTTCGGCGCAGCTCACCGTCCAGCAAGGTCGTGACCTCGAAGGCTCCCAACTGCGTCCGATACGCGCCAGGCATTTGCACACCAACCTTCGCAGAGGCTGCAAAGGCCGTGCGCGGCAGTGTGAGTAGCGTGGCGACCGCGAGCGGCGCGGTCAGGACGGCGCGACGTGAGGATGTAAAGGTCATCGTGGTGAGCTCCTTTTGGCAAGTCGGGTAAGGGTCTGCTGCGCGATCTTGCGGGGATACTTGTATGGTGGCGACATGTTGCAGCCAAAGCGTTCAGCGCTTTGTCGGTCGTCCCCCGCCGAGATACGACCGCAGACTTGTCGTCGCAGCGACAGAACCGATGACCGGCGAGATCAGATTTTGCAGAACCCGATCTGGTCCTGGTGCGGGATCATTCGCGACGATGCCCATCCGTCGGTCAGGCTTGGTTCGTGTGCGAAGTCACAGAGGCGTCGGCAGTTTTTCTGTGAAAGGACAGAAACGTATCGTGCTCGCGCAACAGAAATAACGCCAAAGACGCCCCAAAAACCGGGAAAGATGCCGCAAAAAGAATGTTTCCGCCCCCGACGAACGCGGGCAGGATCGTTGGCAACGAAACCACGAGCGTTATCAGGTTCATAATCATGACTCCGCCTGTCGTCACGAATTTCGCAACGCCCGCGAGGAAAGCAAGCAGGAAAGCGATCTGGGCCAGCCCAACACCATAGACAACGCCCTGCCCCAGGTTGATGCCATAAAACGATCCAAAGATACCTGTCCCACCGTCACTTACACCGTATGAAGCCGGGGTTGTGACCTTCAGAAGGGCCCACATTATCATGAACGCAAAAAGGCTGAGACGGATGGCAAAGAGACTGTAGGAGGTCGCGTTGGATTTGAGCATCTGGGTTTCCAGTCTGACAAGAAATTGAAGTCTGAGAGCTGCCTGGCAAGGGGCTTGACGAGCCAGCTTCAGATAAGGAGTACGACGGGATTTTTCATCGCTCATTCGCTTTGAATTGTCTCATCTGAACAAGATGTGAACGAGAGGTCTGGGATATGCTGGCGTGTTCCTAGGATAAGAAGAACGAGACTTGGCTCGTGCCGATCCGGTTTGGCTTCTTTTGTTCTCAGCCAATTGACCTGGGCGGGTGGTTTGCAGCCGAGGGCAGAGCGAGCAGGCGAGTGATCTTAGACCTCGCTCCACTTTCCGACGTCGGCCTTTGCGTCTGGTCCGGTTTTCCATCGACCCGAGGCAGGACTTTCCTGCACTCGTCGAGAGACTCTGGTATCGTCTGCTCTGCCACCCACACCAAGAGCTTTACGCCTGTCGTCAGCATGTCGGGCAACGGATGATCCGGCCCTCGTTGGATCGCGCTATTTTCGTTTTACTGATCTCCTTCATGGCCGCGAATTTCACCGTAAAAGTGAAGGACGAAACACATCGTAGGCGGTGTCTACTCCATCTCAGACCAATCCCAGTGGCGTCCCTGCCGTGGTCGATCCATGGCGCCGCACCGCCGCTTGTCGTGCCACTTCTGCCAGAAAGCGGGGTGGTCGCTACCAGATTGTACCGCTAGTCTGCCACTGCCCCGTTCGGGGAGAGACGATGGAATTCAGACCATTGCGCTACTTCGTGGCTGCTGCGGAAATGCAGAATATCGCCAAGGCAGCGGAACGGCTGAATGTTTCTCAACCACCCGTAAGCCGACAGATGAGAGCGTTGGAACATGAGCTGGGTGCGGATTTGTTCCTTCGGACGACGCGGGGCGTCGAACTGACTGATGCGGGTGAACGCTTTCTGAGGGATGCGCGACGCCTTTTGTCTGATGCCGATGCGGCGCGCAATGCCGCGAAAGCCGCAAGTCGTGGTGAAATCGGACAGCTGAACATCGCCTTTTTCGGCTCATCGATCTACCGGGCCGTGCCCCTTGCGCTCAAAGCGCTCAAAGAAGCGCACCCTGACGTCTCCGTGACGCTTTCTCGTATCGAAAAAACACAACAAATCAATGCGCTTCGGGCCGGACAGATAGATGTTGGATTTGGCCGCTACTACGCCTCTGACGCGGACATGGAAGTGGCGACCCTGGCCCGCGAACCTTTTTTGGTCGCACTTTCCCTGAATGACCCTTCGGCTGAAGCCGATGTTTTGACCCCGGCTGAGCTTGTCCGCAGACCTCTGTTTCTCTTCCCACGACAAGGCCGCCCCAACTTTGCGGACCACGTCGTCACGATGCTGTCTGATCAGGAAATTGCACTCGATGTGGCCGGGGAAGCCGAAGATGCAACCTCCGCGCTTGCGCTTGTGGCGCATGAGGCGGGCCGATGTCTTGTTCCTGCCTCAGTATCCGCACTTCGGTTTCCCGGTATCAGGTTTGTGCCACTTGTGGGCACGGATGCGACGATCCCGGTCAACTACATTTACCGGCCTGCTGATCCAAATCCGGCCCTGAAGCTGTTTCTGAATTTGTTGGAGAGGATAGAAGCCATCCCGGACTGGTATACGTCCGAAGCATAGCCGAACAGAGTAAGAAGGTATTCGACTTACGCGGGCTCGCAAATCACTATCACGGTGATTTTGCCATGGGAGAGCCCCGCATGCCTGACGATGCAAACGCCGACGACCTGTTGGACCTGAGCCGGGATCTGCGCATCGCGCGTGTCGAGACGACAATTCTCGATGTTCCGATCCGCCGCAAGCATAAGCTCTCTGCGCTGACCATGGCCCATCAAAGCTATCTTCTGGTGACCATCACGACACATGGCGGATTGGTGGGCCATACCCGCAGCGGTTTTTGTCGGCGCTCCGGCCTATATCGACGGTTATGCCGCCCTGCCGCTCACGCGCGGCCTAATTGAAAACGGCATGTCCGAAGGAGCGGCGATGGCCTTTTTGGTTTCAGGAGGTGTGGTCAGCATCTGGGGCGCGATGGCCATAGCACCAGTGTTGAAACTGAAGCCCCTCCTGCTGTATCTTCTACTGGCAGTTCTTGGGTCGTTGGCCGCAGGATACGCATTTGGATGGGCTGTGTGACATCCGGTAACTAAGCTGAACCTCACCAACACAAACCAGTCAAACTAATGCAACAGCCCCTCATGAACCAAGGTTTATATAATGCATAAATGGCAAAAAAGGAGTGGCCGCTACTCTTGATGACCCAGCTCCCTGATCCGGGCCGATCAGGTGTAGGATCCCTTCCTGTTTCTTTCTGTTGATTTGGTTGCGGTCAAGGCCTGCTGAGCGGAGCCCTTGCGGAGCTCAAGCGAAGCAGGCCGGGTGGCACGGTTGAGATTGGCGTAGACGGCCGGTGCCAGTCCGCCAAGCGATGTGTGTGGTCTTTGTGTATTGTAATCGATCCTCCAGTTTTCAATGATCTTTCGGGCCTCGGCGAGATTGCCAAAGATGTGCTCGTTCAGGCATTCGTCGCGCAGTCGGCCATTGAAGCTCTCCACAAGCGCGTTTTGCGTTGGCTTTCCGGGGGCGATGTAATGCCAACCGACACCAGTATCCTGGCACCATCTGAGCACCGCATGTGATGTCATTTCCGTCCCGTTTGCTGGAGCTTTCAACCATCGCAGCATCGCTTGCAATACTCTTGGATCAAGTGGCGTAGTCGCTTGAAAGTCCAGAAATATCGGGGGCTTCATCGCAAATTATCCATCATTTGCTAATTCGTTGCGATTCTACGGCCGTAGAATCGAACAATGTGCCCGAAATCCATAGTCATGGGCTTGCTTCTTTTACGATGCATCAGAGCTTCCCAGTTCAACTGCACCCCACAAAGAACTCACCGGAAGGGCAAATCTGTTTTCTCCAAATGTCAGTTTTTTGTGGCCCGTATAGAATACGATACCGGAACATGATCTGCTTCGTCCCGGACCTTCTTTGGCAAACCAGTCCAGGTGCCTAAAATCGCTCATTGTCACGGAAGCGGACGACTTGACTTCAAATAATGCCAGCTGGCTACCCCCGTCCGCTACAATATCGATTTCACGCTGATCCGCACTGCGCCAGTGGTAAAGCCTATAGTCGGCATCTTGCATTGGCAGAGCACGCTGGAGTTGGCCGACCACAAAGCTCTCCAACAGGCCCCCTAACGCTTCCGGATTGTTATCGATGGAAAACGTCACGTCAGTAAAGCGACGCAAAGCGCAAGCTATACCGGTATCTACGAAGTGATACTTAGGCTGCTTAATTTCTCGCTTACTCTCTCCTGATGTCCATGCACCGAGCTTCGTTATCAAAGACAAACGGATCAGAATATCGAGGTACTGATCGACCGTGACACGTTGGAGCTTGGTCAGCTTTGCTAATTCGGAGACATTGATCTCTTGTGCGGTGCGGGCCGCCATCTGGTCAATGAGCACCCGCAGGGAACCCGGTTTTCGGACCGGCATGACGTCGGCCACGTCCCGATCAACGACGGCATCAATGTAGTCGCGGTATTGGCGCTGACGCGAACGTAGCGGCAGCGTTCTGGTTTCCGGAAAGCCCCCGGTCAGGATGAGTTCGATATAGTCGCGTCGACTTGCTAGTTCAGGATCGGCGATCTGAGTGAGCGATGGTGTTCTTTGCATAGCCCAGTCCATCAAGCGGCTTACCGGAACTTTTTTGATTTCCGCGGCCGATAATGGCCAGAGCTTCAGCGTTCGCATCCTTCCTGCAAGCGAGTCTGCGACTTCGGCTGTCGTAAACACATTGGAGGAGCCTGTGAGAACAAACTGTCCCTTCCGGCGGTTGGCATCGACCACCCGCTTGATGACCAAGGCAAGTTTTTTTGATCGTTGCGCCTCATCAATAATGAGCGGGGCACTCTCCAGATCTTCCATCAGACTGACAAGTTGGCCCTCAGGATCGGCATCAATGGCAGCCAGAACCGGCGAGTCATCCAATGTCACAAAATGCCCATGGCCAAACAGGTCGCGTACGAGCGTCGTCTTACCAACTTGCCGCGGCCCTATCAGATTGACCACCCGGGCCGATGCCAAAGCATCTTCGAGCTCCGGTATGAGATGCCTTGGCAGGTATTCATCTATTTCACTCACAGGACGACTTTCTACTCGCATGATTGAGGGAATATGTGGTGCAATGGGCCCCAATCGCGTGGCCTGCTCCTTTGCACGATTTGCTTACCAAAGCTGCCACCAAATGTCTATTAAGCATTTCACTATTTGTACACCACAGAGGTCACGATTTGCTCACTACGCACCCTGCAGATTGTCGCACAAATCGCACCTTTCGAAAATAGACCAATGTTGGTGCGGCATCAATCGATGTACTCACCTATGCTCATCTCTGGCAGATCCCGCAGACTTTGCAGATCGAAGGTTGCCAGGAATTCAGGCGTCGTCACAAACGTATGCGGCGCCCCCGGTCGCGGTGCCCTGGGTCCGCTCGCAATCAGGTCCCTGTCCGATGGGGACCCTGCGCTGCCACGATTGGTGCGTGACGCAATCGGCACAGGTGTCAGGCATATTTTGGATTGGTGGCACATCTCAATCCGTATCAGGCATGTAGAAACGAGACCGTTCAAAACCTTGAGGTCATGCGGCTTTGAGGAGCGGTGGGTTTGGATCTAGCAGACTTGTCACATAGGGTGATTCGTCGGTCTTAGGTGGGACATATCGGGTTTGCTCCAAGAGGTCGCCGTTTAGCATCACAGCGCGCACTTTCAGCAGATAGTGCGCGCCGGTTCGTGACCATCGCATCTGCTGTTTCTTGACGAACCGCTTGGCGACGAGAGAGTTCACGCTCGCTTCTGCCGGTGATGTCGCGATGCGTTGCCCCGCGCGATGGCGCCCGGCGTAATTGATGACCGATCCGCTATTTCGGTTGATATAGGTGTTGAGTTTTTCCAAGAGCTTGTCGGCACGGCGCGCCCAGAGACACTCATCGATCTTGGAAAAGAGTTGCCTGCGGACGGTAGTGGCCAAGTCCAGAGCACGCTTCGGCTGCCCGTTCCAAAGCCTCCACTTGATGCGGTCGATGTCCTGCTCGAACAGGCCGTGATCCACAGGCGCGGTGAGGGCCATCTGGGCAAGCGGCTGAAGTTTCATCGAAATATGAAACCAGTCGAGAATATGAGTGGCCGGTTGTGGGAGCATGCCCGCGAGGCGCTTAATGCATTCTTCACCGTCTGAGATCACTGTGATCTCCCCTCGACCGGCATATCCTTGATCCACCAAAGCCAGCGAAGCGGTCGCATCCAGCTCAGTCAACCGCGTCCCCGCAAACGCAAAAAGCGGTCAGGGACTATCTCCCCGACCGCCGCGTCCACAATGACCGACAACCGCCTCGAACCTGCGCCTGCCCCCATGCTTAACCAATGGGAGATGCGCGGGGTTGCGGTCCAATTGCAACTCCAACTGGGCGCGCTCGTCCATATTCAAGAATGCGTGCCAGCGCCGATGGCGTTCGGTTGCTTCGATGCGCTTTCCAAGCGAAAGCGTACGATGCCGAAGAGTCATAAACTTGCGTGACATTTGACTCGGCAGGAAGGTCGACAGAATGTCCGACGCCTCTCGGTAGGACAGCTTGGCGCCGAGCTTTGCCGACAGCTGCATCCGTTCGGGCGTGGCGCGATCGGGACAGAGATCGACAGCCTGAGAGAAGGTGAAACACGCCCAAGGGCTGCAGCTCCGGCAAATCATCAAGCGGGGAAAAGTGACGGGAACCGCGCCGAAGACCGTCAATATCTTCCGTTTCTGGTAGTCCTTGATCGGCAGCTGACCGCCGCAACCCTGGCAGACGCGCCGATAGCGCACCCAAAGGTCCAGCTCCCGCTGCAAAACGGCCTTCTGAATTTCCGACATGATGGCCTTGCCGTCCTCAATCGAACAGCCGATGCAACCGTCCGTCAGACCATCAAGGTTCTTCTCAAACAGTAACTCCTGCCGATAATCCTCACCAGTTGGATCGACAGCTTCAACCGTGATGCGCCAGTGCATGGTTACCCTCCGCTCTACTCCAAAAGTGGAAGCTTCCCATGGCCTGTCAAAGATTGCACCCCACACAATTGAACGGTCTCAAAGCGGGACAGGTCCAGTGCGGATTGCAGAGGCAGCTAGGCATTCGGTCGAGAAGCGTGAAGAGCTAGAGGAATTAAACACGAAGGCACTTCAAGATGTGAGCGATTTGATAGCCTCAGGTATTCAAAGGGCTATTGTTTTGGCTCAAGAAAAATAGTTGAAGAGCACTAAGCCCGCCGCACAGTCCCGGTCAGACAACGCGTGGCGAAGGCTACCGAAGAGTCCAGAATGACCATGTTGCAACCTGCACGAATGTCTGCTTTGCGGTGTGGTTTCAACTGATCGCCGCAACACAGGCCTCGAATTTCTCTGCTGGGGTTCGGTATTGCAAGGTTTTTCGAGGCCGCTCGTTCGGCTGGCGTGCGACGGCACTGAGTTTGGCTTGGCTAAAGCCTGATATGTCAGTGCCTTTGGGGAAGTATTGGCGAAGCAACCGGTTGGTATTTTCATTGCTACCGCGTTGCCAAGGTGACTGCGGATCACAAAAATAGACGTCAATCCTTGTCGCTATGGTGAACGTCACATGTCCGGCCATCTCAGATCCACGGTCCCATGTCAGTGACCGATACAGCTCTTTGGGCAACTTGCGGGCCTGCTTGATCAGGGCCGCAACAACACTTTGAGTGTCCTTGTTCTCGACTTTGGCCAGCATCACAAACCGGGAATGGCGCTCCACGAGTGTGGCGATGTAGCTGTTGTTAGACCCCACGATCAGGTCGCCCTCCCAGTGCCCCGGCACGGCCCGATCCTCGACCTCTGGAGGGCGCTCACTGATCGGAATTGCGTCCTTGATCTTAGGCAGTTTCAACCCTTTCTGGGTCGCATGACCCGATCGTCTAACTGCTCGTGGACTGCGAAGACATTCCTGTAATTCCTTCTTCAATACGCCACGAGTTTGCACATAAAGACTGCGATAGATCGTCTCGTGGGACACGCGATGCTGTTCCTCGACCGGATGTTTCCGCTTGAGCCAACCCGCGATCTGCTGCGGTGACCATTTCCGACGCAGCTTGCGTGCAATCAGTTGGCACAATGGATCATTGGACGAGAGTTTACATGATTTGGTTCGCGTTACGCAGTCCCAAGCCCGCTGATCCGAGCGTGCCGCGCGATAGGCCTGACGCCCACCATTTCTGCGAATCTCTCGGCTGATCGTTGAAGGCGACCGGTTCAAGCTCTTGGCGATAGACCGTAAGGACCGCTCTGAAACCAAGCCGCGAGATATCTCCTCCCGTTCCGCCAGGCTCAAAGCAAATCGCGACCTCTTACGGAGAGGTGGCCGGATCCCGCCAAACAGCGCTAAATGCGGAAAGATCGAAGAAGACGCACGATTAAAATGCCGTCCAATCGAACTCATAGACTCTCCCCGCTGCCACCGATCCCACATCTCGGATTTCTGTTTGTCCGTGTAAAACGTCCGCGTCCGATACTTCATCTCTCACACTCCATCTTTCCAAAAAGATCAAAGTGTTGCGCTCACCCGTTGAAACCGCCGTTACCACGATAAGCTAAGGATGCTCGGGTCAGTTTGTGTCTAGTTGCGATAAGTGTTTTGAATAGGCATGACTTTTGAACAGCTCCGCACATTTCTTTGGGTTGCCCGGTTGGGAGGCTTCCGCAAAGCGTCAGACCGCTTACATCTTTCTCAGCCCGCGGTATCGACACGAATATCAAATCTCGAGGTTGAGCTGGAAGCTAAACTTTTCGAGCGTGGCCCAGGCGACCTTGTTCTGACCAAAAAGGGCCAGCAACTTCTTGGTTATGCCGAGCAAATGTTGTTCGTCGAAGAAGAGATTAAACAACGCGTTGCTAACCCAGCAGAGACTGAAGGCTTGTTCCGGTTAGGGGCGTCAGAGACGATTGCGCAGGCATGGTTGCCGTCTTTCATTCAGGCCTTCAATGCCCAGTTTCCGAGGGTCAACGTTGACCTAACCGTCGATATTTCCCTAAATCTTCGAGCGTCACTCTTGGAGCGTCGTCTCGATCTAGCATTCCTGATGGGGCCAGTTTCAGAGTATTCTGTAAAGAACCTCGCCCTGCCGCAATTCGATCTTCATTGGTACAAAGCGTCGCGGCTCGGGGATATCGATCTGTCCAAGATTCCGATCATTTCCTATTCGAGTCAGACCCGGCCCTATCGTGAATTGACCTCGGAGCTTGCAAGACGCATTGGCCCCAAAACACGTGTCTTCTCATCGGCCTCTTTGTCCGCTAGTCTCATGATGATTGCGGCGGGAATCGCTGTTGGGCCCCATCCTCGTGTCTTGGCTGGCCACCACCTTGAGGCAAACGAAGTTGAAGAGTTTGATCCCGGCTTTGTTCCGCCTCCTTTGGAATTCACGGCGTCCTATCTTGCAGAGCCGCGTAGCTTTCTCGTTGAAAACAGTGCGGAAATCGCCCGTGAGGTCGCTGTTGAATGGCATAATGCCCATCCGAACTAATTTCAAAATAGTTATCAGTATGTATAAAAAATGATAATTTGAATGGATTAACCTGCTATGTGAAGCTTCTGTGACGCGATTACGGGGGCCCCATGTCTCAACAGGTAACAGGTTTAGACATCTCCAAGCTTTCGAGTGAAGAGATACGTCAGCGCATACGAGCAGGCCAACACAAAGGCCACACGGCTGGTCTTGCTGCGGGAAAGCTCCAGTGTAACCTCGCCATTCTTCCCGAGGTCTATGCACTGGACTTTCTGCGCTTCTGCCAGCGCAATCCGAAGCCCTGTCCGCTTGTTGGGGTGGGAGACACAGGCAACCCGATGTTGGCCACGCTTGGGCGGGACATTGATATTCGCACCGACGTGCCGCGCTACCGCGTGTTTCGTGATGGCGCGTTTTCGGAAGAAGTCACAGACATCTCAAACCTCTGGTCTGACGATCTTGTAACCGTTGCCCTTGGCTGTTCGTTTACATTCGAGAACGCGCTGATGCGTGCAGATATCCCTGTCCGCCACATTGAAATGGGTCGGAATGTTCCGATGTTTCGCACGAATATCGATCTGGTTCCAGCCGGTCCTTTCAGCGGCCAAATGGTCGTGACGATGCGTCCTTTGCGGTTGGATCAGATCGAAGAGGCGCGGGCCATCAGTGCGCGATATCCGCAAGCGCATGGTGGGCCGATTGCTGTCGGAGACCCGGCATCCATCGGGATATCCGACCTTGGCCAGCCTGACTACGGAGACCCCGCCGACGTCAAACCGGATGAGATCCCAGTCTTCTGGGCGTGTGGTGTGACACCGCAGAACGTCCTTAGGTCTGCACAGCTACCACTCTGCATTACCCATGCGCCCGGACACATGCTGATCACCGACGTCGCAGAATACGCAGACACAACAGGTCTACCAAGACCAACCCAACAAGGAGTGAAGACATGAAACGCAAACTCGCAATACTGGCCGCGACGACGGCCCTTGCCGCCCCTGCGATGGCTGAGGACCTATCGGTCGTTGGCAGCTGGTCAAGCCTGCCCCTGCACAAACAATATGAGGCTCCGTTCTGGTCTGAGACGCTTCCCGCTGCCGGTGACTTCACTGTTGAGCTGACGACCCACAATCAAATGGGCCTTGGTCTGTCGGAGATTTATCCGCTTCTTGGCGATGGCGTTTATGATGTCGCCATGACTGTTGCGGACTATGCGGTTGGCGATGCGCCTGAACTCGAAGGTCTGGATGTCCCGCTTTTGGCGCTGACAGCTGATGAAGCCCGCGCCATGGTCGATGCGGCCCGCCCGATGGTGGCAGAGATCTACCGCGACCGATTCAACGCAGAAGTTCTGGCCATTGCGCCTTATCCACCGCAAGTGGTTTTCTGTAACGCCGAGATTAACAGCTTTTCCGACCTCGAAGGTCTCAAGGTGCGTGCATCAGGCCGAATGACCGCGCTGTTTCTTGAGGCGCTTGGCGCAGAGGGCGTGAACGTGTCCTTCTCCGAAGTGCCAGGCTCGTTGCAGAACGGTGTTGTAGATTGCGCCGTTACGGGTGCAGGGTCTGGCTATTCTGCTGGCTGGTGGGAAGTCTCCACTCACCTTTTGCCCATCCCCTTGGGCGGGTGGGACCATGTTGTGACGGCTATGAACGCGGACAAGTGGAGCGGACTGAGTGCAGAAGATCAGGCGTTGATCCGTGCGGAAATCTCTTCTAGTTTTGAAGAGCCTGCCTGGGCAAGTGCCCAAGACGCTTTGGTCAATGACATCGCCTGTCTTACCGGCAACGGTGACTGTCTGGCGGGCGAAGCGCGTGACATGACACTCGTTGAAATCTCTGACGCTGACTTTGAGAAAGCCCGCGGTATTCTGATCAGCGAGGTTCTTCCTGATTGGGCAGAACGGGCAGGTGGCGATTGGGCGACCCGCTGGAATGACAGCGTCGGCCAAGTGGTTGGCGTGACTATCGAATAAGCCTGTACCGACACGAAGGAAGCGCAAAATGGAACTGGCGTTAATCAATATGCTCCGACAACTCAACCGTGGGATTGCGATGATCGTGGGGTTGGGACTGCTCGGAATGGCGGCATTTGTTGTTGCGGATATTGCGCTGCGTCAGGTCCATGCATCCTTTGGCGGATCTGAAGAACTGGCAGGCTATGCGATGGCGCTCGTCAGTTCATGGGGTATGGCCTATGCTCTTATGGAGCTTGGCCATATCCGCATCGACCTTTTGAGGTCGCGCACGCAGGACACGCTGCGCGCCCTGTTTGACGTATTCTCGATGATTGTCATGTCGGCTGTTGTCGTTACGGTTGCCATCAAATGTTGGCCCGTAGTGGCGCGCGCTGTCGAGAACGGGAGCCGCGCCAATACGCCATTGGCCACGCCGTTGGCCTGGGTGCAAATCCCGTGGTTTGCCGGTTGGGTCTGGTTCGCTGTGATGACCTGCCTTGTGACCCTCGCAGCGATCAGTCTTCTCGTCCGGGGGCGCGCATCCGAGACAGAACCTTTCATCGGCGCATTTGCAGAACAGGGCAGCCTGAAATGATCACTTACGTCTCAGCGGGTCTGCTGGCGCTGCTGGCGCTTTCTATTCCCGTGGGCATCGTCCTTTTCCTCTTGGGCTTTGGTGTAGACCAGTTTTTCTCAAACTTCCCGCTCAGCCACGCGCTTGGAAGTATGGTCTGGTCGTCTTCCAGTTCGGCCACGCTGATTGCGATCCCCTTCTTTGTCCTCTTGGGAGAAATTCTGGTCCGCTCTGGCGTTGCGACCCGCACCTATGCCGCGCTTGATCGCTGGGTAAGCTGGCTACCCGGTGGCTTGGTGCACGCCAATGTTGCGACGGCAACGATGTTTTCGGCCACCTCCGGCTCCTCTGTCGCGACCGCCGCGACAGTCGCAACCGTCGCCATGCCGCAAGCCGAAAAGCTGGGATATGACCCCAAACTCTTTTCCGGCGCGATTGCAGCGGGCGGCACGCTTGGTATCATGATCCCGCCGTCAATTAACCTCATTGTCTACGGGTTTCTGACACAGTCTTCGATCCCGCAGCTTTTTCTGGCTGGCTTGATCCCCGGCCTTGGTCTGGCACTGGCGTTTCTGATCGTCACCGCGATCATCTGCACCATTCGTCCCGAGCTGGGCGGCAATCGTCGGGTCTTTTCCTTCTTGCAGATGGCGCGTGCGCTGGTTGATCTGGTACCGATCCTGATACTCTTCACCCTGATTGTGGGGTCGATCTACCGCGGCTGGGCAACACCCACCGAGGCCGCAGCCGTCGGCGTGGCGGGTGCGCTCCTGATCGCTTTGGCCTTTGGCGAGGTGAACCGGGGCATGATGCGCGAGAGCCTTCTGGGTACGATCAAGGTCACCTCCATGATCATGCTGATCATCATCGGCGCGTCATTTCTGAACTTCACCCTGTCCTCCGCTGGTCTGGGCCGAGAGCTGACATCCTTCCTTGAGGGGCTCGGCCTCACGCCGCTTGGCTTTATCCTGGTGGTGGTTGTGATCTACATCGTCCTGGGCTTTTTTATTGAAACATTGTCGCTAATGGTTGTGACGATCCCGATCATCGTGCCCATGGTGCTGGCGCAGGGCTACGATGTGATTTGGTTTGGCATCCTGATGATCGTTCTAATCGAGATGGCGCTCATCACACCGCCGGTTGGATTGAACCTCTATGTGGTGCAAGGCGCGCGCAAATCTGGAACCCTGAATGAAGTGATGCTTGGTGCTTTGCCCTATTGCCTCGTCATGCTGGCGATGGCCTTCGCGCTGATCGCCTTCCCGGACATCGCGCTTTGGCTGCCAAGCGCGCTCGAATAGCGCCTAAGCCATTCAAAATTCAGCAAAATAATGCGGCCAATTGGCTGCAAAAGAAGGAGAACCGTCTCATGTGGCAATTTTGGGTGGATAGCGGCGGCACATTTACCGACATCGTGGCGAAAACACCGTCGGGTGATCTGAAAACGCGCAAGCTCCCGTCGGAAAATCCTGAAGCCTACCAAGACGCCTCAGTACACGGCATCCGCGCGCGAAGCGCTGTCGCGGGCCTATGGCAAAGGTTATGCGGGAGAATTCGAACGCTCGTTCGAGACCGACGTGGCGGGTGTGCGCTCCGATGATGTCGATTCACACCGTTGCTGTGGGCGGCGGTTCGATACTGTCGTACCGCGATGGCCGGATGCAGGTCGGCCCGGAGAGTGCGGGAGCGAATCCAGGACCGGCAGCCTATCGCCGTGGCGGCCCACTGACAGTGACGGATTGCAATGTCATTTTGGTCAAGCTGAGCTACGCAAAGGCTCCGCTCAGCAGGCCTTGACCGCAACCATAACAATGGAAAGAAACAGGAACGGATTCTACACCTGAACGGCGCGGATCAGGGGGCTGGGTCACATGCCGTCGGTGGTGCAAGCGGCGGACCTTGAGTGTCTTCCGTTTGATCCTTTCGCGTTTATTTAGAATGGCTTTGTCGCGTCCGTAGTAAACCTCTGCGGGTATGAAGTTGTTCAAGCTCTCATGGTATCGCTGATGGTTGTAGTAATCGACGAAGGCTTCGATCTGAGCTTCGAGATCACCGGGCCGGAAGTAGCTTTCCAACAAGATGCGGTTCTTTAAGGTCTGTCTGACGTCAGCGCCTATGGTTCGTCAGGATGTCGAAAGGTTGAAGCAACATACTGATCTAGGAGAGATGCAATCCGGCGTTTCCCTTGTGGTGGAGTATGAAGATTGATAGGCCAAATCCAAGACTTCGACGCGGTATCGCTGTTGAGCATGCAGGCTGCTTCTGGCGACCGGCAGGCTGACAAGAGCATCTATGCGGAGATTGAACAAGGCCAAGAAAACCTCATTGCGAGTGCGGAGATTTCGGGTGATTTGTTTCTTGGAGTGGGTGCCCGAGGTGGTTCCCTTAACTGGGCCGGCGTGGCAATCGATGTCGGTGAAGCCGGCGAAGCTGTTATCAAGCTTTTTCAAGACGAACCGCTTACACCCAAAGACAATATAACACTTTATGGGCTGGTCGAAGGCGGTTTTGTCGGCGTTGGCGGATTTGCATCACTTGTCGAAAAACTGTTGGGATCAGAAGGCATGTCGTTTTCGGGCCATGCAAATGTTCAGGTCGACCTTGCTGGTCGAGCCGACGGCCAGGGTCTGCGGCTGAACAAGATAACAGTAATTGCGCTGCCAATCGTTCCCGAACGAACTGGTGCCCGTTTTATAGGAAATGACTTTCGGGATTGGTCTACTGTGCTTGGGACCCACAGTTGGATATTCAACGAGGACGGAACTGTCGAGTATTCCGCTGATATTGGCTTTGGGGCTGGGTCATTTGGCGTTCTGGGCGGCAGTCAACCAGGAGACCCCTTTGCGCTTCCAGGGTCTCGTGGGCTGACCTACGTGCTCACCTCCAAAAAAGTCGAAGAACTTTCCGATGTCAATTATGCGCTGTCTCAGTTGGGAAACCACGTTCCCGTAGAAGTCCCGGGCAGTCCGCGAGGATCCAGTCAGGTTATTAGTCGTGGTGCCGACATATTGATGGGCGCAGACGTCGCCCGCGCAATAGGCAATGCATTTTTTGGTGAGCCAAAGACTAACCCTGACGGACGCTTCAAGACAACAAATGTGCGTGGATGGCTGAGGATGATTCAGGCTGTCACGCCCGATCAGTTTGCAACTCCGCCAAATGTGCCAATGGCTGGTGTTTTCATCGAGGCGAACGCACGATTGAAGATCATCGAAGACGGTATTCCGGAACTGCGTATCAAGACAAGCAACAGCGATGAGCCGCTTCTGGTCATCAATAAAGAGGATGTCGAAGCGGCATTCGATAAGATCCGAACTGCGCTGGAAGATATCTCCACTAACGGCGCGAACACAAATGTTGACCCGATTAATGGTTCGGACAGTCCGTTCCATTCTGGGCCGCGAAAAATCGATCAAATACCCAAGGCAGATGTACCAGGTTTCGATAAGATCAATTTCTTCGAAGGCAGCGGCTTCGAGGATGCCGACGACCTTCTCCGGGATGATCTCGAACGCCGGCTAGGATTTTGATCGGCACCTTAGCGTACAAAAAGGAAACACTTAATAAAGAGGTCGAATAATGCCAAATCTTTCCGTGGGCGGCGAAGCATCTGTTGGGGTAGAGCAAACGACGTTTCCCATCGCTCCTGCATCGGTACAAGACCAGTCAGCAGAGTCACTCGTCGATTCATTACCTTCTTCAAGCCATGCTGGCTACAAGACACCCGAGACGCTGCAAATCTTTTCAAGTGACGACTTTCGCGGCCGGGAATTCGTCTTGTATCAGGTCCGCAATTCTCAGACTGGGGAATGGGAAGCGCGGATCCTGTCTGCCCATCCTGACAAGCTCGTCGCAGACATATTGGTCTATTCATCGAAGGACAAACTGACACGCGCTGACTTCGGGAAACAACAGCCAGCTTGGCAGGGTCTCTTGGATGCAGAAGAAAAGCTAAATGCGCCGCAAAATGTCGCTGACATAGTCCAAGGTAACGATGGCAACCTGGCGGGAAATACAGCTGGCGGCGCCCTCCTTGGCAATGTCTTTGGTTTAATTAAGACGGTTGCAATGATACCTGAAGGTATCGGGCGTCCTGCTCTTTGGCTTGTCAAAAACCCGCTTCGCATCACTGAGAAATTGCAAGATATACTGCTGCCGGGAGACCAGACGACAACTGGAACCGACAACCCGTTGAACTACGAGGCAGGCCGGCGATTTGCAGACGGCAACTGGCTGGGTGGCAAAGTTCAGCAACTTGAAGATCAGATAGGCGATCTCCTCAATGTCGATACGCACAGTATCGAATACCAGATCGGTGCTTTTATCGGTGGGGTTGCCCTTGCAAAGCTTAACGGCGGGCGCGGCGGAAATCGAAACGAGGGTTCCAGTCCCAAGCTTCCTGGAAAGATCGACGCCGATAGCTTTGCCCAGAGCGTCCGAAACGCACCCGTAGACGAAGTAATTGCTGGGCTCGCGCGCGTACCGGATGAGGCGCTGCAGACCGGCCTTGTTGAGATGCCGGCTGTCAGCCGCGCGCTCAAGACACGTTTGCGTCCGCTGGCAGGCCGTAGTCCTGCAGCGGCTCAGGCACTCAATCGTTTGAATTCATTGAGCCAACCGACGGGTGCGCCGAATGCTCCGCCTAGAGATATCAGCCAACGAGCGGCGCCACAAACCGTTGACATGACGCCGCCCAAGCCGAATGATATCACGACACCGCAACAGAACGCGCCGGGTCCACTTACCGCACCCTGGACGCCATCGATGACGGTTTCGCCGAAAGGGCCTGCGACAAACTACGAAGAACTGCTCGACCCAACAGCATACGTGAACGGGGCTGTAGGGTCCAATTCGCCTGCCAATCAGGTTCCTGGTTTCGAGCAGACTTTCTCCTACATGACCCAAAACCTGACCACATCGCAGAAGCAAACCTTGCGTCCAATCCTTGAAGCACGGGTGGAGGGGCTTGATCCTGAGGCGGCATATAGAGAGCTTGTTGGCCTTCTTAATACGCCCGATGCGATTTTTGCCCTTTATGACGAGGCAGCTATTGTCAGCGGCCAGGCCTATGCGGATGCGGCGCTGACCGTAAACGGCAAGGCGCCGACTGTCTTTCCAGCAAGTCAGGAAGCAGAAGTGATCTCACGCGCGTATCAAGTCAATGCCGAAGCATCGCTTGAAGATCCGGGTGATACGTTCGCTGTTCCCCTGCGACTGAGCACAGATTTTGGACCTGCTGTTACGCTTGTTACGGGAACAGCGAGCGAGATCGACGCAACACTCAATTCACCGGCACTGTCGGGCGATACCCCCAAAACTGTTTACGATCCCGAGTTGTCGCGGTCTGCTGGACGCACGAAGGAAGGTATTGCCAGCGCGCTCGACAGGCCGCCGGTGGTCAACAACCAGACAGAAGAGGGGGAAAATGTCGAGACATTGGAGAATATCTCGCAAGCTTCGCTTGAAGAACTTGATGCTTGGTACGCCGGATTGAGCGAAGCGCAGATAGCCGCCCTGCCTGAGGATATACAAAGAACCGTCGCCGGCGTCGTTGCATCGCACATGCGCCAACATCTGCAAACTGTGATGAGCAGTTCGCCCCAGTCGTCGCTTATCTCCCCAAGCGAACTTGCAAAGCTCAATCGCGAAACGCTCGTCAACTACGCGAGCACACTTGAGAACGCTGAGGGTCTGCGCGAAGCGGTTACGCAAGGCGAACTTGACGTAATTTCCGACCAGCTCTCGAACGAGGGCTACTATGTGATGGCTCTATTCGACTCTGGTAATGGCGGGATTGCTGCATCAAAAGTCTTTGCCAATATGATCCATTCGATGGACGGTGCTGACGTTCGTCTTCTTGTGCTGGGTGATCATCAGATGCAGCCTTACGGATCGAAAAACCCAGGCCAGATCGCCATGGTCGTGAAAAACGGAATGCTTGCAGCGCAGCAGGCGAGTCCTGATGTAACGCCCTTTGCTTGCAATACGGCCTGCACAGCCATCGAACGGATGGAGCGGGAAAACCCGGATCTGATTTCGGGGCTGGCTGTCGAGGATCTAATCACCAATACGGCGTGGGTCGTGTCCAATCCGAAAAACGAGCCCTTCTTCGGGACGCGACCGATGATCCTTTCGACGCAAGCGACCAAAGACAGCGGGATGTATTCCAACCTGATCGCCGAGTTTTCTGGTGGTCGCGTCCAGCCCTATGACCTGGGCGCCAGCGATCCGCCAGTCAATGTGAACGGTCAGGTCTGGACCCGCGATCTGGCGACGCTGGTCAACGAACTAGCACATCTTGACCACACCCGGGTAGAGGAGGTGCAGTCCGCCGTCGACCACTATGTCGCGCAAATGCAAGAGGATATCACCTCGATCGTTTTGTGCTGTACACATTATCCAGAATTGACGAACCAAATCCGCACTGCCCTGGACAACGATCCTCGTGGCATGAAAGACGTCCAGATTATTAACCCAATGACGGATCAAGTCCTTACTTCGCTAAACCGGTTGATCCTTGAAGATAAGCAGCCGCGGATGGATGATCCTGAACGCCGCGGCGGCTCCGCGGTTGTGTCCAGTGCGCTCAACAAACTGACGCCTCAACAAAGGACCGATGCCGAAGCTGAGTTCTATGGATCGGACATCGAGCATGAAAGCGTAGATGAATTCATTGAAGAGCAGGCCGAGAAGAAAAGGAGAGGATTTGACGATGTCTTTGAGTCCGTTCCGGCCTTGACTGGTCGCAGTTGGCCGACATTCACAGGGCAAGTCTTTGATCAGGACTTCTACATGGACCGGATCAGTGACTACATCGCCGGCCGGATCAGTGCGGTTGATGTCGCGACCATGGGCTTCAACGGTCGCAGTCTACATACATTCTTCAATACCAACGGTGCAAGTGAGGCAAATCCAACAGGTATTCCTGCCAGAAATGGGGCGACCAACGCAGCCGAGGCAATGCAGAACGCCAGTACTGTCTTGATTGGTACCGGATTCAATGTACCGCCGCCGGGTGATTTCGCCGAAGGTGCGCAACCTAGCACCGGGCGACCGGAAACCGATGGTCCGCTCGGGGCCGCCGCGCAGGCCAGAGTCCTCGCTAATCTTGGCAAGGAAGTCCATCTCGTCGGCGACCAAGCAAATATGGAAGTCGTCAGAGCCGCGCTAGCGGCCTTGGGCGTCGATGTCGATCCAGACACATCGAATATCACATTCCATGTTTTCGAGGCCAAGGGAGCCGATGCGGATACAGCTGCAAGGGAACTTCTGGGAAGCGTCCAGCCCGATGTCGTACAAATGATTGAGGTTCCCGGGCGCAACGAAGACGCCGCCCGTACAAATATGGGTAACGTCAATATCGACGGGATTAATCCAGACCTAGATGCAATTTTGTTGGCTGCACAAGATCGGCAATCCAAACACCTGTGGGGTAAGAGTATCACGACGATCGGTGTTGGCGATGGCGGAAACGAGGCTGGCATGGGTGATTTGGATCTCAGCCGGATTACAATCCGCAAACCTTCAGTCGTGCCGGCCGATATCGTTGTTACGTCCGAGAACTCGAATCTGGGCGGCTATGCCATTGCAGCCGAACTTGTGCGACTGGAAGGTATGCTGGACGAAACCGGCATGTTGCTTACACGGGATGAGCGCGAAGCGATGCTGGATGCCGCGATCGATACCGGGGCCGTTGATGGCGTTGGTCGTTTCAATAAAGAAGGCGATCCAATGGTGGATGGTTTCGGAAACCGCTATCATGGCCGCATTCTTGATAACCTCAACCGCGCGGTAAAAGGTGACTTCCCTGATCGCTAATATAGTTTTGGCCCTTGCTGCATGGGGGACTGTTGCATTAACTTGAACGGGGCAGCGCGTTTATTTGACCCCTCACGCTGCGCCGCTAAGAGATCAAAGACACCGTGCATGAATGCGATCTCACCGCGGACGCCAGGTTGTTTGCTTTAGATGTGTGCGTTCTTGATCGTTCTGATCGTTTCCATGCCTTGAAGTGTGATCTTTGCCGATCTCAAAGAACGAAAGCTTTGTCGGTACCCAAGTAGTCTTTTGAGGGCGGCATGATTGCTCTCGACCCGGTTGTTGAGATACTTCCGATCGACAGGGGTGATGTAGTCAAAATGTGGATCGTACCGCTGGTTGATCTCCCGGATCACCTTTCGATATGCGGGCGCTTTGTCCGTGCAGATCGAGACAGGACGCTGTAACCGAACACGCTCGATGGCCTTTTTAAGAAAGGCTTTTGCAGCTTTCGCGTCCCGACGTGCAGTCAGTCTGAAATCCACAAGCTGACCATTCGCATCAATCGCCCGCCAAAGGTATCGTCACTTTCCACCGACACGTGTCCGTCATCAAATGAAGTGGTCCGATTGAGCTGACTGCGTTGAGGACGGCCTGGCTCATCGATTGTGATCTTATGCGGCGCGCCCGAGATTGAGCAAGCGTCGCTGTTTC
>NZ_JACNMO010000017.1 GCF_020622345.1 Roseobacter weihaiensis
ACTCGGCGGTGCGGGGCAGGCGGCAAAAGCAACAATGCGGTGGACCGGCGCAAGTGAACGAACGGCCAAGAACTGGATATCCGGTTCATATGGTCCGACAGCCGAACATCTGATCGAGCTGATGAGACATTCAGACACTGTCCTGGATGTGGTCTTAGGTTTGGCTGGACGGCAGGAAGCTATGACGATGGAGCGCGTTCAGGCTACAAGGGTTGAACTGGCCGCAATCCTTGAGAAGCTGGATCTTCTGTGTGAGCCACAAGATGGCTAAAGGCCTATTTTGCTTAATTTGCAGCTTTTCTGGCAGAGGAAAAAAGTTCTGTCGGAAAAGGAAAAACTGTTGTCATGGTTAATTTACAGATTTGTTTGAAATCAATGAGATAGTATTCCGGAAAAAGAAAGATCTCATGACATCTCACATATTGTGACGACTCATGATGGTTGACAACTTTTGGCATCAAAGTTGGCCATCCGGGCCTGATGAGCGACATAATGGCAAGGTCATCGGCCTCAAAAAGTCAGGCGCCCATTTCACCGCAAACTGCTCGATCCCCCTTCGAAGGCTCACCACCATGATCCCGGCAGAAAAACCAGGCGCGGTTCAAAAAGGCGGCGCCGGCCAAGGTCATGGCCTGTCAAAGATGCAGAAAGTTTTCCACATGCGCGCGCTGACTGTCGAATTCCGCAGCGGTGCCCTTCCAGACAATTTCACCCTTTTCGAGCACGAAGTAACGGTCAGATATGCGGGCAAGTTCGTCGAGGTTCTTATCGATCAGCAGGATCGACAGGTTGTCCTCTTTCAGGCGGCCCAGCATGGCCCAGATTTCTTCACGTATGATCGGCGCGAGGCCTTCTGTCGCTTCGTCAAGAATAAGGAGTTTCGGATTCGTCATCAGCGCGCGGCCGATGGCAAGCATTTGCTGCTCCCCACCGGAAAGCTGAAAGCCGAAGTTGCGTTTGCGGTGGCCGAGGCGGGGAAAGGCTTCATAAACCTTGTCTTCGGTCCAGCCGTCGGGTGTCCTGCGCGCGGTCGCGCGCAGGTTTTCACTGACGCTGAGAGAGGGGAAAATATGCCGCCCCTCGGGAACAAGACCAACACCCGCCTGCGCTATCCGGTAGGGCGGCGCGGCGCTCATTTCCTGATGCCCGATTGTAATCCGACCGGCGGTGGGTTTCAGCAGACCCATCAGACATCGCACGGTCGTGGTTTTGCCCATGCCATTGCGGCCCATGAGGGTGCTGACCTGACCGGCCGTGATATCCAGGTCGATGCCAAAAAGCACTTCTGCATGGCCGTAGCCCGCACGCAGACCGTTGACTGTGACAAAGGAGGTCATGCCATTCCGTCTCCCAGATAGGCGGCGCGGGCAGCGCTGTCTGCGCGGACCTCATCGGGCGTTCCGCGCGCAATCACGCTCCCATCCACAAGAACAGAAACGGTATCGGCCAGTTGGAAAATCGCATCCATATCATGTTCTACCAGCAGCATTGGCAGGCTATTGCGCAACTGCGACAGCATCGTGATGAGAGCGGCACTTTCGGTGCGGCCCAGTCCCGCCATTGGTTCATCCAGCAGCAGGAATTTGGGGTCAGCCGCCAGTGCAATGCCCAGCTCCAGCAGTCGCAACTCGCCGTGCGAGAGGTCGGAGGCGCGCATGTCTGCGCGATCAGAGAGCCCAACACGATCAAGCGTTGCCCGCGCGGTTTCGTTCAGCCCTGTCTCAGTTGCGGCATCGCGGAAAAACTGCATGCTCGATCCGGCCTTGGCTTGTGCCGCGATGGCCATGTTCTCAAGCACCGAGAAACTCGGCAAGACGGATGTAATCTGAAATGTGCGACCCAGACCCGCCTGCACCCGCTGCCAAACCGACATCTGCGTGATGTCCTGCCCACCGAGTGCGACGTATCCCGAATCGGGCTGCAGCACGCCTGAGATCTGATGGATCAGCGTCGTCTTGCCTGCCCCATTCGGCCCGATCAGAGCGTGGCATTGGTCAGGCCCAATCTCAATCGAAATGTCCCGACTGACTTTCAGGGCCCCGAAGCTTTTGTTCAGATTGCGGATTTCAAGCATATCTACTGGGCGGCCCTTCGAACCGGTTTTGCCGCAAACAGATCACTCAGCCCGCCCTTGGCAAAAAGGACCAGAAGCACAAGCAGGGGGCCGTAAATCAACCGCCACTCGTGGATGAATGAGCCGAGCACCTCTTCAACGATGACAATGAAGAACGCGCCGAGGATCGCACCGTTACGGCTGGCAAGCCCCCCGAGCACAACAACGACGATCAGATCTCCCGACCGCTGCCAGGCGGCGAGCGCAGGGCTGACGAACTCGGCGTGCTGGACCAGCAGCAGACCGGATACGCCGGCGATCAACGCCGCAATCACGTAGGCGACCAGCCTGTAGCGCCTGACCGGAAAGCCCATGACTTCAGCGCGTTCCGAGTTGTCCCGTGCGGCCCGCAGCACGCGGCCGAACCGCGCGCGGCTGAGCCGGTAAATCCCCCACCAGGTCGCCAACAGGGTGCCAAGCACAACGTAGTAAAGCCCCCCCCCGTTCTGCACGACATCGCTGCCGAACAGCGTTGCGAGCGACCAAAGAGTCAACCCGTCATCGCCGCCATACGCCGCGAGAGAGGTCAGCGTGAAATAGATCATTTGCCCGAAGGCCAGCGTGATCATCAGAAAGTAGACACCGCTGGTGCGCAGCGCGAGCGTGCCGGTCACAAGTGCGACAAGGCCCGTCACGGCAAGGGTGATGAGCAGCAGCACGAGGATATTCTCGATACCGCTCTCCAGACCGATCGCGGCGGCGTATGCCCCGACGCCGACAAAGGCTGCATGCCCCAGACTGACCATGCCTCCGTGGCCGATCAGCAGATCGAGCGAGATCGCGGCAATCGCAAGCAGCATCGCCTTGATAATGAGACCGGTCAGATACCCGGCACCGAAGACCGGCAAAAGGATCGGCAGCGCAAGCAACAGGCCGAAGATGCAGCCCGCAACAATCAAGGACCGGTCCATCATGCACCCCCCTTGGCGGGCAGCAGCCCCTGGGGTCGGAACACCAGGATGCCCGCCATCAGTATATAGATGAGCATCGAGGCCAGGGCCGGCCCGATCTGGTTGGCGAAGGACGGGTTGAACACCGCCGAGAGTACGATTGTCGCAAGGCTCCGGCCCAGCGTGTCAATCAGCCCGACAAGCAAAGCCGCCATGAATGCGCCTCCGATGGAGCCGACGCCGCCAATGATGATCACCACAAAGGCAACGATCAGGAGATTGTCGCCCATCCCCGGCTCGATGGCAAAGATGGGGGCCGCGATCACACCGGCAAATCCCGCAAGCATCGCCCCCACGCCAAAGACAATCATGAACAGTTTCTGGATATTCACACCCAAGGCCGAGACCATTTCAGGCGTTGTGGCACCAGCCCGGATCAACATGCCGGTGCGCGTGTAGCTGACGGTGAGGAACAGCGCCACCGCCACCGCAAGCCCGGCAAAAATCGTCACGAAGCGGTAGACGGGATAGCGCAGCGTTTCGGTCAGCTGGATCGAGCCTGACAGAAGCTCGGGCGGCGCGATCGAGAGCGTCGTGGGGCCAAAGAGCACTTTCGCCAGTTCGTTGAGAAAGATGATGATCCCAAAGGTCGCCAGCACCTGGTCAAGATGTGAGCGATGATAAAGATGACGGAAAACGAAGAACTCCAGCAAGAGCCCGATGAGCAGCGCCGACCCCAGGGAGAGCAAAACCGTCAGGGCAAAGCTGCCCGTGAGCTGCAAAAAGAAAAATGCCAGATAGGCTCCGACCATGTATTGCACGCCATGGGCAAGATTGATGAAGCCCATCACCCCGAATACCAGTGTCAGCCCCGCCGCGATGAGAAACAGTAACATACCGTATTGCAGCCCATTCAGGCACAGGATCAGAAAGAGGGTCATCGACATCGTACAAATCTACCTTTTGCCGCAAAGGCGCGCGCGCCATGGACGCGCGCCCCTTTGTTTCAATGGATCTCACATCTTGCAGTCTTGTGAGAAACTATCGGCGTAGTCTTCGGCAACGGTGCGCACGAAAGAGGTGTGGAACTTGCCATCATCGCGCTTGACCACTTTGAGCATGTGAAAGTCCTGGATTGGATAGTGGTTGTTATTGAAGGAAAAGTCGCCACGCAGGGAGGTAAAATCAGCTTCTTTTATAGCCGCACGCACAGCGTCCCTATCGCTCAGGTCGCCGCCGGTCTTGGCGATTGCGCTGTCGATGAGATTGGCCGTGTCATAGGCCTGCATGGCGTAGGAACCGGGGATGTAGCCGTATTTGGCCTCGAACGCCGTCACAAACGCCTGATTGGCGTCATTCGGCAAGTCAGGGGCCCAGGACCCCGCCGCAAGCAGGCCTACGGCTGCGTCCTTCTGTCCGGGCAAGGTTGTCTCATCCGTTGTGAAGACCGACATGAATTTCATGCTTTCCGACAGGCCCGCATTGGCGAACTGGTTGACCAGACGCACCCCCATCCCGCCGGGCATGAAGGTAAAGACCGCATCCGCATCGGATGTTGAAATCCGCGCGAGCTCTGCCGAAAAATCCTGATGACCAAGCGGTGTAAACACCTCGTCGGTCACGGTGCCCTCAAAGGTCTGCTTGAAGCCTTCGATGTTGTCCCGCCCCGCCTGATAATTGGGGACCATCGTGAAGACGTTTTCGAACCCTTCTTCATTGGCGATCATGCCGCTGATCTCGGCGTTTTGATTGTTCTGATAGGAGGTGACAAAGAAATAGGGGCTGCAGTTGCGTCCCGCAAAGGTTGAGGGGCCGGCATTGGGGCTGATCAAAAAGGTTTCCGACTGCACGATGGGCTTGAAAATGGCCTGCAGCATGTTTGAGAACACCGTGCCCACCACAAAGTCGACCTCGTCACGTTCCACCAGCGATGTGGCCTTCAACAGCGCGACATCCGGCTTCAGCTCGTCATCCTCAACAATCAGGTCGACCTTTTGGCCGCCCAACATTCCGTCCTTTTCATCCAACGCCAGCTGAAAGCCGTCGACGATCTGCTGGCCAAGCGCTGCCGGCGGGCCGGACAGCGTGACCACCATCCCGATCTTGAGGTCTTCGGCCCAGGCCGCCGATGCTAACGTGCTGCCAAGCACCATTGCGGCAATCGTATTTCTAAGGTGATACTTCATTCCTATGTCTCCCTGATATGCCCCTTTTGGCGGGGCGGTTTCTACGGATTTCGATGCGCACCGAGTTTGCGCTTTGTCTTACGCTGCCGTGACATGTTTTCTTGCGTTGAACCCTGCCATCTTTGCATAGCCTTTGACGATGGCCTTTCTTTCATCTGAACTCAGCACGTCATTCACGTCATCAAACCCTGCGGGGCTGCGTTTTTCCACCTCGTCGATGACCCGCTCGGGGCCGCCGATCCGGTTGATGCGTACAACTTCAGCGGTTTTGGGCAAACGATCCAGTTCATACCGGTACAGAGCTTCGCGTGGATGCTCGGTCTGTGCAAGAAGGTCCGCAAGGCTGCGTGCATCCAAAATCGCCTGCGCTGCCCCGTTTGAGCCGACAGGATACATCGGGTGCGCTGCATCTCCCAGAAGGGTGACCCGACCGTGGGTCCAGCGGGGCAGCGGATCGCGGTCTGCCATCGGATATTCGAATATCGAACCGCTTTCGCGCACCAGCGCTGCGATGTCGATACCGGGGACGTGAAAGCGTTTCGCGTAGGGCAAGACCTTGGACAGTGGTGCTTTCCTCGACCAGCTGTCGGGGGGTGGTGGCGACACGCTGGCGTCAGCCACACGGATGTTGACAACCCAATTCATCAGTTGCCGCCCGTCTTTTGCCGGGGCGATGGGATAGAGCACGAGCTTGCCGCTCAACCCCCCCGCGATGACCATCGTCTGCCCATCTTCCCAGACGGGCCATTCGACGGCACCGCGCCACATGACAACCCCGTCCCAGCTCGGCGGGCCTTCGTCAGGGTAAAAGCTGCGGCGACCGACGCTGTGGATGCCATCGGCACAGACCAGAACGTCGCCCCGGAACAGGCGTGACGAAGTGCCTTCGCGTGAATCGGTGAAATGCGCGCTCACCCCTGCCTCATCCTGCACAAATCCCGACAGACGCAGACCTGTCTGGACCGCGTCCGGTCCCATCCGCTCAATGACCGCGTCCAACAGCAGCTTTTGCAATCGGCCCCGGTGAATGGAGAACTGCGGGAAGTCGTGACCGCCATGAATACCGCGCAACTCACGCCAGACCTCCTGGCCCGTGCGGGTCAGATATCGCAGCTCGCGCGTGCGCAGGCCAACCTCATCCAGCCGCTCAAGCAGGCCGAGCCTTGCAAGTTCGGCAATCGAATGAGGCAACGTGTTGATACCGACGCCAACCTCGCGAACCTCGGCGGCTTGTTCGACCACCTGCGCCCTGATCCCGCGTTCGTGCAGCATCAATGCGGCCGTAAGCCCGCCAATCCCCGCACCCGCGATTATGACGGTCATGTGTCCTCTCCGGCGGGTGTCTCGTCCTCTGGCGGTGGTAGAAAATCGATGGCATGCGCCGCAGACACCGCCACAACCTCTGCCGGATTGGGCGTCGGGCCCATGTTGTGAAGGGCCCAGAACAGATCATAGAGCCGTGCCGCAGGGGTGACCCAGAACAGTGTCTTGATGGTGCGGTCAGAGTGGTTGAAGATACCATGCGGGATACCGCGCGGCAGCTTTACCAGATCACCGGGTTCGCCGATCGCGTCCTCTCCGTTGAGGATAAAGTTGAACCTGCCTTCGAGGATGTAGAGGAATTCATCCTGGTCCGGATGGATGTGCGGGGGCACAAACGTTCCGGGCGGCAAAGTTGCATGCCACGAAAAACAGTCCTCGGTCAGCAGCTTTGGCACATAGGTCTGGCCAAGGATATTCCACCGTATCGCGTCCAGGCCTTCTTGCGATCGGGTGATGCCGGGTTCCATTGGGGTCATGTCCCAACTCCTTCTGAGGGTGGGCTGCCAAGGAATGCGTCCGTGAGGGGGGATTGCGCGTCCTTCAGTCCTTCGAGGATGGTGAAATGATTATGCGTGCCATCGATATGGCAGGCGGTGGCAACATCCAGCCCTTGCCAGATCATTGCCATCAGGCGCGCTTGCCGGATGAATTCGGGGCGTTCCCCGCCGCCGACCCAGCAGGTCAGCGGACTAAAAACGCCGGGCGCGTGCAGGACAGGGCTTTCCGCCCAAGCCTCCTGATCATCGAGATGGAGCGTTTCATTCATCTGCGTTTGCATCAGGGGCCGAAGATCGTGCAGCCCGCTGATCGATAATGTGTGCATGATCCGAGCCCGCACAGCTTCGATCAGTGGGCTGTCATCGCAAAGCATGCGGGTGACGAGATGTCCGCCCGCCGAATGACCTGCCAAACAAATCGGGCCCTCGACCCGCGCCGCGGACATATTGATCGCACGCCCGATATCCGCAGTTATCGCCGAGATGCGGGCCTGCGGTGTCAACGTGTAACTCGGAATGCAAACGGCCCATCCCCGTGCCCGCGCGCCCTCCGCCAGATCCGTCCAGTAAGATTTGTCCAGCCGCATCCAATAGCCGCCATGCACAAATACCGCGAGACCGTGTGCAGCGCCATCCGGCCACAGGATATCGAGCCGTTGTCGCGCTCCATCACCGTAGGAGAGGTCTTCTTGAAGCCGGGCGGGTGCTTGCGTGCTGCGGTACGCCGCCGCGCGCGTCGCCCAGAAGTCCGGCAGCCTGTCGGCGTTCGGCACATGCGCCATATTCGCAAACGCGTCGTCCCAATCGTTCCCGTCAGACATCGGCCTCTCACTCTGCCGCATTGGGCGGCGGCAGAAAGTCGACCTCGTGCAACGCAGAGATGCGCACCAGCTCATCAGCGTCCGTCACCCCATCGAGCTGGATAAAAAGGTCAAATAGCCTGCGAGACGGTGCAACGCCAAAAAGGCAGGTCACCTCGCCACCGGATCGGTTGAAGATGCCATGCGCCAAACCCCGCGGCATTTTTACAGTATCGCCCGCGCCCGCCTGAGAGATATCTTCGCCGAACTCAACTTCCAAGGTGCCGCTCAAGACATAGATCCATTCATCCTGGTGCGGGTGAATATGCGGCGGAACAAAGCTGTCGGCCGGGATCACCGCATGCCAGACAAAGGTTTCATCCGTCAGGATTTTCGGCGTGTAGGTTTGCCCGACTACGTTCCAGCTATGATCATTCAGCGCTTTACCGGCCTGTGTGACACCTTTTTCCATCATGACCCTCCATTTGATCCATTCGTATGGTGCTACATGCAAAACGGACCAGACCGCTATCCAAAATGCGAACGTTTGCGGCGGAACGATATTTTAGGCTTGAAATATATGGTTTTTTGTTCAGCCTGAGGCAAGGGAGAAAATGCCTGCCATGACACTACTGCAAGATCGTGCTTATTTCTCGCAGCATCCAGTGCTGCAGACCGACGACCTCGACGAAGCCCGCTTCCAGGTTTCCAAAAAGCTTTGCGACCACCGCCTTGATATGACGCGGCGCGGCGCGCGGCTGTGCGTGACGCATAACGCCGTGCGCGGGCGGCATCTGTCGGTCAATTATCTGCGGTACGGCACGGACGTGATGGTCGATCCGGGTCACCTGAGCTCCTTTTATCTGTTTCAAATTCCGCTGTCGGGAGATGCAGAGATTGTGCACCGCGGCGACAAAATGACGGCACATAAGCGGGCGGGCACGCTGCTCAATCCCGACCGGGCTGCTGTGCTGCATTGGGGGACAGATTGCAGCAAACTATTGTTTCAGATCGACCGCGCGCATCTTGAGACCGTGGCCGAGACCCTGACAGGTATGCCGAACCCCGGGCCGATCCGGTTCGATCTGAAAGTTGATTTCACCACCAGGCACGGGCGCGAACTGCAACGCATGTTCGCAATCTGTGCCGCGGGGATCGAGCGTGGCGCGTTGTTTCAAACGCCGCTGTCGGCAAGCGATCTGCGCATCGAATATGATCTGATTGTCGCGCTGCTGACCCTTCAAAAAAGCAATATCTCGCATATCATACGGAATGCCGACAGTATGACCCGCCCGCCCGATATCCGCCGCGCGCTTGAATTCATTCACGCCAATCTCGGCAACGCAATAACGGTCCCCGATATTGCGAACGCGGTGGGGATCAACGTGCGCACGCTACAAAAAGGCTTCCAGCGTGCGTTCGGTAAAACCCCTCAACAGGTCTTACGAAACGCCCGTCTGGATACAGCGCATTATCAGCTTCTGGCCCGCCGTGACACGCCGAGCGTGTCTGACACGGCACTCGCTTGCGGCTTCTCTCACCTTGGCCGGTTCTCCGCCTACTATCGCGCACGGTTTGGTCGCTTGCCAAGTATGCGCCGCTAGAGCCGACCACAGCGGCCTGACCGGGCTGCACCCCATGAGGCAAACGACGCCTTCATGCCGCCTCATGGGGATGTACCTTGAACACTCAGGTCGTTTTTCATGCGCCACGCTGCCTGTCAGCCTGGCGGACAGCTGTGTGCGGTTCGCCTGATGCACGCGGGTTTCGGAGTACGACGACCAGCCTCGGCGCCCCGATAACAAGATCGTGTTTCGCCCGGTTTCCGGCTGGTCAATCGGCCTCAGGCGGGGGTGCAAATCAAGAGGTGCAGTTCGGCACTGCGGGCCTCCCCACAGCGCCCGCATGGCGCGGCCCGGTTTTTTGCGAATGTTACCGTGTGTTTGGCGGCAATGTTGGAACGTCACACGCCCGGTCGTCATCTCGAGGAACCGCATTTTGGCCGGGTAGCGGCCCGACCAGATGTCGCGCTGACAAGCAGAGAGCTTTCCGCGAGCCGATGTCATAAAGCGCTCAATTTGAGTGGATCGAAGCTCTGTCCGTACTATATCAAAAGTAATGCTGACTAGTCGTTTTTAGTCCCGTGGCGTCAGGTGTTCCCAAGTCAGATTGGCGTGGAAACTTGCCCGGTTCGGTATACTGCCCATCAATCATCAACAGGAGGTTCCCCATGATTAACTTTACACTGAATGGCGAAGCCCGGCAGCTGGACGTTGATCCGAACATGCCGCTGCTTTGGGCGTTGCGAGACGAGCTGAAGATGACCGGCACCAAGTTTGGATGTGGCGTCGCCTTCTGCGGGGCCTGCACTGTTCATGTTGACGGCTTCCCTGCCCGCTCTTGCCAGACCTTTATCGGAGACCTTGAAGGGGCTGAGGTGACAACGATCGAAGGGGTCGACACCGACGCGGCCAAGGCCGTTCAAGACGCGTGGGTAGAGCTGCAGGTTCCGCAATGTGGTTACTGCCAGTCCGGACAGATCATGTCGGCCACAGCACTTCTGGCAGACACACCTCAACCAACGGATGAGGATATCGATGCGGCGATGGAAAACAACATCTGCCGCTGTGCGTCCTATGTACGCATTCGCAAGGCGATCCATCGCGCCGCTGAAATCATGGAGGCTTAAGATGCTGCATAACCTGAGAAAACATCTTGCTGATCCCGTCGTCCAGCCGTCGCGCCGCGGCTTTTTGAAGCTTTCTGCGGGGGCTGCTGGCGGTCTCCTGATCGGCGCGGCTGTACCCCTTCGCAGTGCTGCGCAGAATGCCCAGACGACCGAGTTGATCACGCCCTTCGTCCATATCACCGCCGACAACAAGGTCCTCGTGCTGAGCAAGCATCTCGACAAGGGGCAGGGAACGGCCACCGGCCTGGCAACCCTGGTCGCCGAAGAACTTGGCGCCGCCGCAGACCAGGTCGAAGCTGATTTTGCCCCCGCCAACGTCGAACTCTACGCCAATCTGGCGTTTGGGGCCCAAGGCACCGGCGGATCAACGGCGATGCCCAATTCGTGGGAACAATACCGCCAGGCCGGGGCGACGGCGCGTGCGATGCTGATACAGGCCGCGTCATCGGAATGGGATGTCCCTGCGAGCGATATCACGGTCTTGGACGGTGTTGTGTCCGGCGGCGGTAATTCGGCCACTTTCGGCGCATTGGCCGGCCTCGCAGCGCAGCAGCAAGCCCCAAGCGACGTCACGCTAAAGACGCCGGATCAATGGAAGTACATTGGGAAAACCTTCGCCCGGGTCGACGTGCCGCAAAAGTCCCGGGGCAGCCTCGGCATGTTCGGCATGGACGAACAGCCCGAAGGTGGCCTGGTCGCCGTCACGGCAAGGCCACCGCGTTTTGGCGCAGAGTTGTCGTCTTACGACGCCTCGGCGGCAATGGAAATGGACGGCGTGATGGGCGTGTTCGAGATACCGGAAGGCATCGCTGTTGTTGCAACCAATACCTGGATCGCGATGCAGGCGCGGGACGCCCTCGAACTGGTCTGGGATGAGGCGACGGGCGAAACCCGCGGCACCGACGAGCTGATTGCAGAATTCCGGGCCCTGCTCGATCAACCTGGCAGCCCCGCAGAGCCACGCGGCGATGCCGCAGCGCGCCTCGCCAACGCCGCACAGGTGATCGAAGCCGACTACTTTTTCCCTTATCTCGCACACGCATCAATGGAACCACTGGACATGACGGTGCTTTACGATGGTGCTTCCGCTGCGTTCTGGGGCGGGTCTCAATTGCAGACCACGGACCATATGATGGCCGCATCCACGCTCGGTCTCGATCAGGATCAGGTGGAGATCAACACAAAGTGGGGCGGTGGGTCGTTCGGTCGCCGTGCAACCGGAGATGCGCATCTGGTCGTCGAAGCAGCACATATCGGCAAAGCATGGCTCGACGCCGAAAACGAGGCGCGCCCGATCAAACTGGTCTACAGCCGAGAGGATGACATCCAAGGCGGATACTACCGACCGATGACGCTTTACCGTGTGCGGGCGGGCCTTGATACGGATGGGAACATCGCTGGCTTTGAGACACGGATCGTCAGCCAGAGTATCATTTCCGGAACGCCGTTTGAGCAGTTTCTAGTGCACAATGGCGTGGATCACACCACGGTCGAAGGGATTGCACCGACCCCCTACAGCATTCCGGACATGTCAGTCGACGTGCACCACCCGCAGGTCGGTGTCCCGGTCCTTTGGTGGCGATCCGTGGGGCACACGCACACGGCCTACGTCATGGAAACCATGATGGACGAGCTTGCAGAAGCGGCAGGCCGCGATCCAATCGAGTTTCGCCTTGCCTATTTGGATAACGACCCCCGTACGGCGGGTGTGTTAAGGCTCGCGGTTGAGAAAGCGGGGGCTGTGCCAGAGGGGCTGCACCGGGGGATCGCCGTGCACAAAAGCTTTGACAGCTATGTCGCGGAAGTCGCCGATATCCGCATGCGCGAGGACGGTACGGTCAAGGTCGAACGTGTGGTATGTGGTGTTGACTGCGGTGTGGCGATCAACCCGGATAATGTCGAGGCGCAGGTCGAGGGGGGGCTGGGCTATGGTCTCTCGGCTGTCTTGCGGGAGGAGATTACCCTGACGGATGGTGAAGTCGATCAGTTCAACTACCCCGATTACACTCCGCTCAAGATCTCCGATATGCCTGAGGTGGAGGTGCATTTGGTCGCATCGACGGAGGCTCCCACCGGCATTGGTGAGCCGGGCACACCGCCCATCGGTCCGGCCATTGCCAACGCGATCTATGCAGCGACCGGCACGCGTATCCGGGAATTGCCTCTGTCCAGGCACGGGTTGGCCTGATTGGCATTATAAATGTCAGGCGCAGACCTTGATCTGCTCATCACCTCGGCCCACCAACAGGTAGGCCGAGGTGAACGGTAAAAGCCAGATGGCATAGCTGATCGCTACAGACGACCGAAACGACTATCATAGTTTGACGCCCATCGCAGTGAAGTCACCAGTGTGGTCACGATTTGGATACAGCTTCTATTTAGACCGGGCAGAGTGCTGCGCATCGTCAGCTTCGGACTGATATTCGAAGAGATCACCGGGTTGGCAGCCAAGCTCTGCGCAGATCGCTTCCAGTGTGCTGAAACGCACGCCGCGCACCTTTCCAGACTTTAGAAGAGACAGGTTTTGCTCCGCGATACCGATGCGTGCGGCGAGATCGCGGGAGGTCATCTTGCGCTTTGCGAGCATGACGTCGAGGCGGACGATGATAGGCACATCAAACCACCTCTCGATGATCGCGCCAAAGCTCTGCCCCGAGCGCAAAGGCGCGGGCCATGAAGCCGGCGATGAGCGCCGAAAGAGCGACGGAGATCTGCGGCGTCCCCACGCCGAGGCTCACGCTGCGCTCGCCGTCCGGAAAGTCCCATGTCGCGACAAAGGAGACGATCATCTGGGACATGAGCCCCAGAGCCAACAGCGCCCACAGCCAGCGGGAAAGCGTCCGCGCCACATGCCCCGCAGTCTCGGGGTCGCCCTCGGCCAGATGCCCGAACATTCGGCGCGCCGTCGCCAGAAGCACGATCCAGATCGCGAGATGAAGTGCCGCGACCCCCAGGAGAACGGCGTTTTGCCAGGCCTGCATCGGACCGGTCAAAAGACCGCTCACGCGGGCGATGTTTTCGCCCGTGTCGGCAGGTTCCGTGACTGCGCCGTAGGCCAGCACCACCGCAAGGACAACAAGCAGAACGACGCCGCAGGTTATGACCATTTGAATGCGCCGCGCGGGCCCAGTGAGAGTATTGGGATCGACCACCGTTTGTTCCCCTTCAAATACTTCATGTTTTACATTAAATCTTTAATGCGAATCGTATCACATACAGGAATTCAATGCATCATAATTTCACCCTGCCCGCCCTTCTCAGTCTCGCATGTGCGCTGACCCTATCGGCCTGCGCTTCCGTTAATCCCGCAGGGTTGATGGCGGCAAGCAGGCTCGACCCCCTGAACACCGCACCGACCGAGATTGCCGTCGCGGTGGGTGTGCCGGACACCCTGCGCCTCGCCAATGGTGACGTGCAGCTCTACATGGGTTTCAAGGGCGGAAGCGCGACATCGACCGTCATCGTAGAGGAAACGGTGCCTTTACAGGTAAGCCCTGTCACCGCCGGAGAGTTGCAACCGAATGCGGACGGCGAGCTGATCTATGCGGCGCGCCTGGCACCCGAGGATGCCGCGCGCATTGCAAGGGCGCAGGCCGAAATCAAGCAGCTCAGGGCACGGGGGATCGAAGGGCAGGGAACGCTCAGCGTTGCGGTCACCGGCGGCTGCCTCGTGGAACCCTTGCTCGACACCCTGCTCATAAGCACTTGGCTGCAAACCAGCCCTGAGGATGGTTTCGTCAGCCTGACGCGACAGCAGGATGTGTTCCGGGTGCTTGGTGAGAGCGATGCAGCAGCCTTGCGCTCCCAACTCGTCCCCTGCGGTGCGTAGAGCAGTTGACGGATGCGATCCGGCAATGGCCGGTCGTCGGTTCTCATCGTCCGGCGCGCCCCTTCGTCCATGTGGCGTTTGATCGGTCGAACCCGCGCGCCCGTTCAGGTCTTCCGGATCGGCCAGACACAGCAGGCCTTCGCATCACAGCGATACCGTTTGATCCCGGTTGCCCTCATCAGCGCCACGAAGCGTCAATTAGGTGCCGCCAAGACAGGTTTAGCAGAAACGGCCAGGGTCGTCTTTCAAGGACGAAGTGCCTTCGGGGGGCAGTCTCTGAAAGATGTTTCGGTGGGTTCCTCTTGGGCCTCAGCTTGCAGAAGAACCACCGGTAGCCCAGGTTCAGATGGGTTTCCTCGACCAACCGCCGCGCAGATCGGATGCCTGTTCGATCACCTAGACTGAACCCAACATCAAACTCTGCTTCATCAGAATGCCCCTCTACCGCCAACCCAGGCTGAAAACGCTCTGCTCCCTCGAAACTAACCTTCTTGTGCCGCAGGTTTTCGTCCGGGGAAAACACTCTTGATGGCGACATAGAATATCGGGGTGAAAAACAGCCCCAGGAAGGTGACGCCCGACATCCCGAAGAAAACTGCAGTCCCTAGCGCCTGCCGCATCTCTGCCCCTGGCCCGGTGGCGATCAGCAAGGGCACCACGCCCAGAATGAAGGCGAAGGCCGTCATCAGGATTGGCCTGAGCCGCAGACGGCTTGCCTCCACGGCGGCGTCCCTGGTGGACAGCCCGCGTTCCTCCTGCGCCTGTTTGGCAAATTCGACGATCAGGATCGCGTTCTTGGCCGCAAGGCCCACCAAGACGATCAGTCCGACCTGTGTCAGGATATTGTTGTCCATCCCGCGGTACATCACACCGGCAAGGGCTGACAGAACCGCCAGAGGCACCACAAGGATAATGGCCAGCGGCAGCGCCCAGCTTTCGTAGAGGGCTGCAAGAAACAGGAAGGCAAACAGGACCGAGAAGATAAAGATGTAGGTCGCCGTATTGCCCTGGTTGCGTTCCTGCAGCGCCAGTTCCGTCCACTCGTAATCCACACCGGGAGGCATCAGCGATGTGGCCAATTCCTCCATCGCGATCAACGCTTCGCCGGTGGAGAACCCTGGCGCGGCTGAGCCCTGAACGGGCACCGAGACCTGTTGATTGTAGCGCTGTACAAGTGCAGGGCCGGCGGTATCGACCACAGAAACCAGCGTGCCCAGCGGGACAAGGCCCCCTGTCGCCGTTGGCACCCTGAGAGCCGTGATATCGTCTTCTTCGAGGCGGAATTGCTCATCCGCCTGGGCGCGCACCTGAAACAGGCGCCCAAAGGAATTAAAGTCGTTCACGTAGGCAGAGCCAAGGTTGATCGCCAGCGTTTCGAAAATGGCTCCAATCGGCACGTTCAGCATCTGTGCGCGGACCCGGTCTATCTCAAGATAGACCTGCGGCGAACTGGCGGAGAAAGTCGTGAACACGCCCTGAACCTCATCGGTCTGCGCCGAGGCGCCCATGATCGCATAGGCTGTTCCGAGCACGCGCGACATATCTGCGCTTTCGTTCTCCTTCAGCTGCAGTTTGAAGCCGCCACCGGTGCCAACGCCGCTCACGGCGGGGGGGGCGATGGCGATGATGAAGGCTTCGCGCAGCGACTGCATTCTGCCAAAGAGCTGCCCCACGATGGCCCCTGAACTCAGACCGGTTCCTGCCCGGTCTTCAAAGCTGTCGAAGCCGGTAAAGATGACGCCCTGGTTCGTGGCATTGGTGAAGGTTGCACCGGAAAAGCCCGCGAAAGCCACCGCATTTCTTACACCGGGAGTGGCGAGTGCGATTTCGGTTGCCTGCCGCATCACCGCATCCGTCCGTTCAAGGGAAGCGCCATCGGGCAGTTGGACCACGACGATGGCGTAGCCCTGGTCGGCATCGGGGATAAAGCCGGTTGGCACGCGTTCGTTGATCCACCAGGTTGAGCTCAGCAGGGCCGCAAACACCACCAGCGCCGCGACGATCGTCTTGGTGGAGCCGACCAGAAAAGACACCACACGGGTGTACCCCGCCGTCATGCGACTAAACGCGCGGTTAAATCCGTTGGCCAAAGGGGTCGTCAAAAACCTGATGGGATTCCGGGAGGGTGCGGCAGATCTCGGCTTGAGAATAGCTGCGGCTATCGCAGGTGACAGGCTGAGCGAATTGATCGTGGAAATTACCGTTGCGACCGAAATGGTCACGGCAAATTGTCTGTAGAATTGCCCTGTGATCCCCGGCACGAACGCAGATGGTACAAAGACTGCAATCAGCACAAGCGTTGTGCCGATGATGGCGCTTTGCACCTCATCCATTGTGCGCGCGGAGGCTTCGCGCGGGGTCATCCCATCCGCGATATTGCGTTCGACATTTTCGACCACAACAATGGCGTCATCGACCACGATCCCGATCGCGAGGATCAATCCGAAAAGTGTCAGCAGGTTCAGCGTATAGCCCAGGGCCAGCATCACGGCAAAAGTCCCGATCAACGAGACCGGGATGGCCAGCAGCGGTATGATCGCCGTGCGCCAGTTCTGCAGGAAAACAACAATCACGACGACCACCAGCAGTACCGCTTCAAAAAGCGTCTCATAGACTGCGTCGATGGAGGCTGCGATGAATTCGGTGGGGTTGTAGGCCACCCGGTATTCCAGCCCCGGCGGGAAATTCTCGGCCAGATCATCCATGAGCGAAATGATCTCATCCGCCGAGGCAAGCGCGTTTGATCCGGGGCGTTGGAAGATACCAAGCGCCACGGCGGGTTTGTTATCGAGATAGGAGTTCGTGACATAAGAGCGCGCGCCGATCTCGACGCGTGCGACATCCCGAATGCGCACGACACGCCCGTCGTCAGAGGCCTTCACGATCACCTCGCCAAATTCGCGCGGGGTTTGCAGCCGACCTTGGGTTGTGATGGCAACCTGAAAGGCGCTGTCACTGTTGTTCGGTGGGGCTCCCAGAGAGCCGCCTGAAACCTGGACGTTCTGCTCGCGCAGCGCATCCACGACAGCCCCGGCGGTCAGCCCAAGTGAGGCCAGCCGGTCCGGGTCCAGCCAGACGCGGGCGGAGAATTCGCGTTCGCCAAAGATTATCAGATCTCCGACACCGTCGAGCCGCACAAGCCTGTCCCTGACCTGAGAGCGGGCATAGTTGGACACATAGAGCTGGTCAAAACTGTCGTCAGGGGACAGCATATGCACGACCATCATCAGGTCGGGGGACGATTTGGTTGTGGTCACGCCCAGGGAGCGAACCTCTTGGGGCAGGCGCGGTTCTGCGATCGCGACCCGGTTTTGCACGAGCACCTGTGCTTGATCCAGATCGGTCCCCAGCTCGAAGGTGACGGTCAGGCTCATTGATCCGTCAGCGGTCGAGTAGGACGACAGGTAGAGCATGTTTTCGACGCCGTTGATTTCCTGCTCAAGCGGTGTTGCAACGGTGGCCGCGATGGTTTCGGCATCGGCGCCGGGGTAGGTGGCGCGCACCACAATCGAGGGAGGCGCAATTTCCGGGTATTGTTCGATCGGGAGCTGATTGAAGGAAATCAGCCCCACAATTGTCATGATCATGGCGATGACAATCGCAAAGATCGGGCGTGTGACGAAAAAGCGTCCCATCCTAGTTTGCCGCGACCAGCGGGAGTTCCACCATTTCGGGTGTGACGACGCTCCCGGGTCGTGCCCGGATAATACCTTCAATCACAATCACTTCGGTGCCATCAAGGCCTTCGCGGATCACGCGGTATCCATCAATGCGCGGGCCCGGTCGGACGGGGGTCGGCGTCACGTTGCCTTCCTCGTCAACTGTCATCACCAGCCGGCGGTTCTGGTCGGCAACAATTGCCTCATCGGGGATCAGGATACCTTCATAGGGCAGTGAGCCCGGCACATTCACACGGCCAAAGAGGCCCGGCGTGAGGATATCATCTGGGTTCTCCAGTATCGCGCGGACCCGCATGGTGCCGGTTTCCTCGTCGATGCGGTTCTCGGAAAAATCCAGAATGCCGGTCTGAGGCGGAATGCTGTTGTCGGAAAGCGACACTTTCACCTCCAACTGCCCAGCCCCTTCCTGCAGAGAGGCCCCGCGGGCCCGCGCATCCCGCGCGTAGGCCAGAAAATAGCGTTCGTCGATGTCAAAATAGAAGTAGATCGGATCTGAGGATACGATCGATGTCAGGACCGTTTCATTTGCAGTGACAAGATTGCCCGGATCAACCTGCGACTGGTCAATTCTGCCGGCCATAGGGGCCGCAATGCGGGAATACTCCAGATCAAGCTCAGCGAGTTCCAATGTAGCGCGGGCCTGTTCCAGCGCACCCTGCGCGGCCAGGTAAGCTTCGCGCCGTTCGTCGACTACGCTCTGTGCGATGTTGCCGTTCAACACCAGTCTTTCCGCACGTTCCAGCTGTTCTTCGGTGAAATCATACGTGGCTTGCGCCACATCGATCTGGGATTGAGCCTGCCGAAAGGCTGTTTGAAACTGGCGCTGATCGATTGAGAAGAGCAGCTGGCCCTCCTCCACGAGACTGCCATCGGTAAAGTGAACCTCCTGCAGATACCCCGACACGCGCGCTCTCAGGACAACCTCGGCCCGCGCTTCAAAGCGTCCGACAAACTCGTCGTCCTCGACAATGGTTTTTACCACCGGCTTTGCAACGGTGACCGGCGGTGGCCCGTCTTGTGCGATGGCGTTCTGTGCTATCGCGCCAAGTGCGAGCAAAGTGAGGGAAGCAAGTAGGTTTTTCATCAGAGGATCGCCCGTTTACCAAGACGTTCTTTGTAGCCCAGAAGTGTGCAGGGTCAAACCATTTGCCGTGCAGCGTTTCTTGCGTGTCGTTCGTATCCGGGCTGAACCTGAATTCAGCGCTGCCGAGGCATAAGGCTGGCAATTCGTTGTGTTTTCTCCGAAATTCATTGATACCCCTGATTTGTCTGGGCCGGGAAAGTGTGGCAAATCCGACCAACCACACATTGTCGTGTGCCCGGGCGGTCTGGCGCATACCTGCGCAGAGAAGTGCAACAGTTTCGTAACAGGGTCTTTGCCCGCGGGTTGGCAAAGCCTACCGGAGACACCCGCGCGGTATCGCCACTGCTGGCGATGAGGCAAAACCTGCCGGAGCAGGCAAGGTTTCTTAACCATGGCATGATAGACGTAAGTGACGACGCGCAGGCCCTCACGAAGGGGCCGGGGCGTCCTTGGAGGGCCACAACCCTCAAGAGCATGCCTTCTGAACGGTGGTCCGTTGGCGGCCCTATTGTCCTGTTTCGGGCGGGATCACTCTGAAGGTCGCTCTTTGCTCGCTTAAAGGGTGGTATTTGTGCGATGGTGATTAAAAAGTGGGCGATATGAGGACATTTCTTCTGGCAAGTGCGGCGTCACTTCTTGCAGCGAGCAGCGCGCTTGCGCATGACGGTTTGCACCATGTGTTTGCCGGTTGCGTTGGTCGCCTGTCGGCAGAAATGGAGCATGCCTGGCTTGTCGGCAGCGCGGAGGCGGATGCTTTTGGGGACCAGCGGTTGGTTTTCCTGTCCCTGCTCGAGGCAACCACGCCCCCTGAGCATGCGCGCACCACGCTGAACTACCGGATCGAGGTAAAGATGGCACATGCGTCTCTGTTGACGCAGGCCACTTTTCAGGGGGATACGCCGCAGGCCCGGGCAGCCGGTAACATGGCGTTTGCGCATCTATCCGCGTGCCAGCGGCTGCTTTTGGATACCTGAAGTCGGCCATTTATCGCCGCAAGCTGAATTTTTAAGCGATCTCTGACCGGACGGTGAAAATTTAGGCGCTGTGTCATGTATTCCGATCACGGTCAGGCCAAACGACTCCATCCCCTCCGACACATCGACATAACGTGATGCGGGGCCGAACAGGCTCCCTGAGAAACGTGCGACGGCGTCGGCCTAGGAACCAAGTCACCATCGCACGCCGCAATGACATTGCGTGGTTGGGATATGGGCAAGTCGACTGCACTGCACAAGCCCGCCGCGCATCGTAAGAGAGGAAATACGATGTCACGAAAACTGCTAGGTGCAACGACTGCGCTTGTGCTTGCCGGTACTGTACCGGCGCTGGCTGACTGCCCGGTCAAAGTGGGTGTGCTGCACTCTCTGTCCGGCACGATGGCGATCTCCGAGACCACGCTGAAAGACACGATGGAAATGCTCATCGAACAGCAAAACGAAAAAGGCGGCGTTCTGGGATGCGAGCTCGAAGCGGTTGTGGTTGACCCCGCGTCTGACTGGCCGCTTTTCGCAGAGAAAGCACGCGAATTGCTGACGGTGCATGAAGTCGACGTGATTTTTGGCAACTGGACATCTGTATCGCGCAAATCTGTCTTGCCGGTGATCGAAGAGCTGAACGGCCTGCTGTTCTATCCGGTCCAGTATGAGGGCGAAGAAAGCTCCAAGAACGTCTTCTATACAGGAGCTGCCCCGAACCAACAGGCAATCCCGGCGACGGACTATTTCCTTGAAGAGCTGGGTGTCGAAAAGTTTGCCCTGCTCGGGACGGACTACGTCTACCCGCGGACCACAAACAATATTCTGGAATCTTACCTGCAGCAAAAAGGCATCCCGGCTGAGGATATCTTTGTAAACTACACGCCTTTTGGCCATTCTGACTGGTCGAAAATCGTGTCTGATGTCGTGGCCCTTGGGGCAGATGGCAAAAAGGTTGGTGTGATTTCCACCATCAACGGCGACGCCAATGTGGGTTTTTACAAAGAGCTGGCCGCGGCAGGCATTTCTGCCGATGACATCCCTGTTGTGGCCTTTTCGGTTGGAGAGGAAGAGCTTTCGGGTCTGGACACGTCCAATCTTGTGGGTCACCTCGCCGCCTGGAATTATTTCCAGTCCGCTGACACCGACGCCAATGCCGCCTGGATCGAGGCCTGGAAAGCCCGCATGGGTGAGGACCGCGTGACCAACGACCCGATGGAGGCGCATTACATCGGCTTTAACATGTGGGTGAACGCCGTCACAGCAGCAGAGACCACCGATGTTGATGCCGTGCGCAGTGCCATGTACGGGCAGGAGTTTCCGAACCTGACCGGCGGGACAGCCGTGATGTTGCCGAACCACCACCTGGCGAAACCGGTGCTGATCGGTGAAATCCAGGAGGACGGCCAGTTCGACATCATCTCGCAAACGGATGAGGTGCCGGGAGATGCCTGGACGGACTACCTGCCTGAATCTGCGGTGCTGAAGTCAGACTGGCAAGAACTCGGCTGCGGTATGTACAACACCGAGACGTCTTCCTGCGTGCAGATCGAATCCAACTACTGATCTTGAGTGAGAGATCCGGGGCGCGCGCTGTTTGAAGGTGCGCGCCCCTGCTAGCCAAAGGGGCTTCCTGCGACATGTTATGTTTTGTCCGGCACGTCATCCTGTGCAGTGTTTTGTGCTTTTCTGCCGCTGTCCCGGCAGTGGCACAGGACATCGGAGCACCGATACAGACGCTGCTCCAGACCCACGGGGAGGTGATCAAGCAATCCTCCCGCCGCACGATCGGTCCCGCGATTGACGCTCTCGCGGCCAGTGGCCTGGACGACGCCAAGACCGTGCTGGAACGCTGGCAGAACAAAGAGATGTGGTTTGAGGCGGAGACCGGGGTCTTCGTCTTTGCCGCCGCAGCTGAGGGGGGAATGCTCCGCCTCTTTGATGTCGCCGGCGGCGTTGAGATTGGGGTCACGGAAAAGCGGCCCTACAAGCAGTTGAAGCCCAATTCGGGCATTCGGGGGCTGATTTCGGCGGCCCTGGTTCAATTTCAGCTCAACGATCCTGATCCCTCCGAACGGGCCAAGGCCCTCACCGCGATTGAACGGGACGCGGACGCCTCGCATCTCGCGGCGCTGCGCGGCGCCATCGACGGTGAAACGGTGCCTGAGCTAAAGGCCAAGAAACAGCGTCTGGAGCGGTTGCTGACCATCCGGTTTTCCGACGATGATGCCGACCGGATCACCGCGATCCAGAGCTTTGCCGGTGATCTGGGCGTGGATGTGCGGGCCGCGCTCAATCCCCTCGTCGCCACCCGTCTCGATGTCGCCGATACGCTGCCCGAAAATGCGATGCCGGTTGAGGTGGGGACAGAGGACCTCTCCCGCGCGAGGGCCTACGCTCTGCTGGTCGATAAGGAGCTTGCAGCCGCGCAGACAGATCCCGCAACGCTGCGCGACACGCTGATTGCCAACATTGACGCGGGCACTGTCGCGGGAGTGCAGGTGGCCTCTCTGGACACGGACGACGCCCGCATGGCGGCCTACGCAGCGCTGGCTGCGCAGGGCCTTGCCGCGCCGCTCGTCACAGAAGCCGACGTCACTGCGGCGCTGGAGGCCTTCCAGTTTTTCGAAGTGTTTACGGGCGCGCCGGTTTCCGTCGCACAGGCGGCCCAGAGGGCGCTGAGCGATATCGAAACCCGCGTGGCCCTCAACCAGACCGCCGATCTGGCGCTGGACGCACTGTCGCTCGCCTCGATTTATTTCCTTGCAGCGATTGGGCTTGCCATCACCTTCGGCGTCATGGGGGTCATCAATATGGCCCATGGCGAGTTCATCATGATGGGCGCCTACACGGGCTATGTGGTGCAGCTCTTTGTGCCGGATTACACGCTGTCGATCCTGCTGGCGATCCCGCTCGCCTTTGCCGTCACCTTCAGCGCGGGTGTCGCTATGGAGCGGCTGGTGATCCGGTGGCTCTATCACCGCCCGCTTGAGACCTTGTTGGCGACCTTCGGGGTGTCGATTGCCCTGCAACAACTGGCCAAGAACATCTTTGGTACCCAGGCCCGGCCCCTCACGGCGCCGGGTTGGCTTGACGGGTCGCTCATCATCAATGACATCGTCTCGATCAGCTATATCCGCATTGCGATCTTTGTGCTGGCGCTGCTGTTTCTGGCGCTGTTCCTGTTTGTGATGAAACGGACGCGGCTGGGGCTCGAGGTCCGCGCGGTGACGCAGAACCCGCGGATGGCGGCCTCCATGGGGATCAACCCCGACCGTATCAACATGCTGACCTTCGGGTTCGGCTCAGGCATTGCGGGCATCGCCGGGGTTGCCATCGGGCTTTATGCCAAGGTGACGTCCGAGATGGGTACGGATTACATCGTGCAAAGCTTCATGACCGTTGTGGTGGGCGGCGTGGGCAACATCTGGGGGACCCTGCTGGGGGCCACCTTGGTCGGCACGCTGCAAAAGGGCATCGAGTGGATGAACCCCTCCAACACGCTGGCGGCGCAGACCTACATGATCCTCTTTATCATCCTGTTCATCCAGTTCCGGCCGCGCGGGATCATCGCGCTCAAGGGCCGGGCGGCGGAGGCGTAGCATGGCGGATATCGCACTGACGCCCCCCCGCAGACCGTTTGTCGCGCGCTACCCGTCCGTGATCATCTTCATCGGGCTTCTGGCGCTCTTTACCATAGGCGTCACGGTGCTGTCCGAAGGCTTTGGCATTGGCGTCATCTCCACCAGTTTTGTCAAAACACTGGGCAAGACACTCTGTCTGTGCCTCGTTGCACTCGCCATGGATCTGGTCTGGGGATACTGCGGTATCCTCTCTCTGGGCCATATGGCATTCTTTGGGATCGGCGGGTACGCCATCGGCATGTGGCTGATGTACGCGCGGACCGAGATCATCGTGCGCGATAGCCTCGCCGCTGCCCCGCTGCCCCCCACACCGCAAGAGATATCGGACGGGATTGCGGGGCAAATCTTTGGCGTCGTGGGCGCGTCGGAGTTCCCGCCCATCTGGGCCGTTGCTCATTCGCTGCCCTTGCAACTGGCGGCGGTGGTGCTGGTGCCGGGGCTGATCGCGCTGGTCTTTGGCTGGCTCGCCTTTCGCAGCCGGGTCACGGGGGTCTATCTCTCGATCCTGACGCAGGCGATGACATTGGCGCTGGCGCTCTACCTCTTCCAGAATGACAGCGGACTGCGCGGCAACAACGGCCTCTCCGGCCTGCAAAACCTGCCGGGGCTCGGCCATGTGCCACAATCCACGCTCTCCGTGATCTTCCTCTGGGCCTCGGCGCTGGCGCTGGGTCTGGGCTATCTGCTCTGCGCCTGGGTGGTATCGGGCAAGTTCGGGTCGGTGATCCGGGCCATTCGCGATGACGAGGCGCGGGTGCGGTTCCTGGGCTACTCGGTCGAGGCCTACAAGCTCTTCATCTTCACCTTCACCGCGATCCTCGCGGGCATTGCGGGCGCGCTCTATTACCCGCAGGCAGGCATCATCAACCCTGCTGAGCTTGCGCCCATCGCCTCGATCTATCTGGCGGTCTGGGTCGCGATTGGCGGGCGGGGGCGGCTTTACGGCGCGGTGATTGGCGCGGCCTTCGTGTCGCTGCTGTCGACCTGGTTCACCGGCGGGCAGGCCCCCGACATCAATCTGGGGGTCTATACCGTGCAATGGGTGGACTGGTGGACCATCCTGCTGGGGCTGTCTTTTGTCGCGGTCACACTCTTTGCGCCGCGCGGTATCGGCGGGCTCTTTGACCTGATCTCTGACCGCCGCAGCCCGGACAGGCACGGTGCGGACCTTGGCCCCGGCACCGGGGCCCTGCAGGAAAAGGAGGCGGAGAAATGAGCACCCTTCTGGAAGTTTCCGGCGTTTCCGTTTCGTTTGACGGATTCAGGGCGATCAACAATCTGACTTTTCAGATCGGCGCGGCAGAGATGCGCGCGGTGATCGGGCCCAATGGGGCGGGCAAGACGACCTTCATGGACATCATCACCGGCAAGACCAAACCCGACAGCGGTTCGGTGCTCTGGGGCGAGAAATCGGTGTCGCTGCTGTCGATGTCGGAAAGCCGCATCGCGCAGGAAGGCATCGGCCGCAAGTTCCAGCGCCCCACCGTGTTTGAGGATCAGTCGGTTGCGGACAACCTGATGCTGGCACTCAAGAAGAGCCGCAGCCCGTTTGCCGTGCTACGGTTCCGGCCCTCAAGCGAGGACCACGACAAGGTGGCCGAGCTTGCGGACCGTATCGGCCTGTCGGCGGCCCTGCATCGCAAATCGGGTGAGCTGTCGCATGGGCAAAAGCAATGGTTGGAGATTGGCATGCTGCTGGCCCAGGACCCGCGCCTTTTGCTGGTGGATGAACCTGCGGCGGGCATGACCCCGGCCGAGCGTGAGCACACGACAGAACTGCTGGTCGAGGCCGCAAAGACCCGCGCCGTGGTCGTGGTCGAGCATGATATGGAATTTGTCCGGCGGCTCGACTGCAAGGTGACAGTCCTGCACGAAGGGTCCGTGCTGGCCGAAGGCTCGCTCGATCACGTCACCGCAAACGAACAAGTCATTGAGGTCTACCTTGGGCGATAACCTTTTGCAGATCGACGATCTGACGCTGCACTATGGCGGCAGCCAGATACTGAACGGTATCAGTATGGCGGCCGCCAAGGGCCAAGTGACCTGCGTGATGGGCACCAATGGCGTGGGCAAAACCAGCCTGCTCAAGGCGATTTCGGGCACCCATCCGCGCAGTGGTGGCGGCTATCGTCTGGACGGGCAGGAGATCGGCAAGGCAAATGCACATATGCTGGCCCAGAGGGGGGTGGCCTATGTCCCGCAGGGGCGCGAGATTTTCCCCTTTCTGACCGTGCGCGAAAATCTTGAAACCGGCTTTGCCTGTCTGCCGAAAGACCAGCGTGTCATTCCGCAAGAGGTTTTTGAGCTCTTCCCGATCCTCAAGGAGTTTCTGGGTCGTCGCGGCGGAGACCTCTCCGGCGGGCAACAACAGCAGCTCGCCATTGCCCGCGCGCTGATCACGCGGCCCAAACTCTTGCTGCTGGACGAGCCGACCGAGGGCATCCAGCCCAATATCATCAAGCAGATCGGCGAGGTCATCAAACTGCTGCGCCAGCGGGGCGACATGGCGATCGTGCTGGTTGAGCAGTTCTTTGATTTCGCCTTCGAACTTGGGGACCATTTTGTTGTGCTGGAGCGGGGCAAGATCAAGCTGGATGGGCGTGCAGGCACCATTGAGCGGGACCGGCTGCACGCGGCGGTCTCGGTCTAGGGTTTTTCCGTCGCGGCACTTTTGAACCAGTCGATGAACCGGGCCTGCGCCTCGGGATTCTGCGTGGTGCGTTGCGCCAGATAGTACCTTTCGCGGGCCGGAAAGTTGGGCAACGGCAGCGTGACCAGCCGCCCGTCGGTCAGCGCCGGGGCCTGTTCGAGCTGCGCGATGGCGGCCGCCACATCCGGCACCAGCAAACGGCCTGCCTGCGTCAGGCTCAGCGCGCGATGTCCGCGCACAAACAGCGGTGTCCCTAGCTTTTGCTCCAACGCCCGCACGTTCTGACTGATCGCGGATTGGGTAAACCCAAGCTCCTGTGCTGCCAGCGTAAAACTGAGGTGCCGTGCGGTGGCGTCAAAGGCACGAAACCAGGTGACCGGGGGCAAAGGCTTTTTCATCTGGCTCAGCTTGCATTAGCAAAGCTTATGCTGTCACGTCATTTTCTTTTGTGTGTCCCGATTTCCGGCGCTCAGTACTCTTTTGGCGAAAGAGAACCCGATGCAGCCAGACATCCGCAAAATCGTGAGTTACCGCGAAGACACCCTGATCGAAGGGCACAAACCCGCTGATACGCCGCTAGAGATGATCGCGGTGGCCGCCGTGCTGACCAACCCCTGGACGGCGCGGTTTGTCGGGGGCCTCGGGCCAGAGATCAGGGCCTTTGGCCCGGTGCTTGGGGCGCTGCTGACCGACCGGATCACCCGGATTGCGGGCGGTGGCGCAAGGATAGAGGTTTTTGGCAAGGCAGGTGTTGTCGGGCTGGAGGGAGAGGTGGAACACGCCTCAGGGCTCATTCACACGCTGCGCTTTGGCAACCATTTCCGCGCGGCTGTCGGGGCAAAATCCTATCTGGCCTTCGCCAATATCCGCGCCGCTGCCAACACTGCGATCCAGATTCCGCTGATGGACAAGAACGATGCGGGCCGTCGGTCGCATTACCACACCATCCAGTTCGCCATCGCGGATGCGCCCCGGGCGCATGAGATCGTTGTCGCCCTCGGGGCCGCCACCGGGGGGCGTCCGCATCACCGCATCGGAGACCGCTGTCAGGATATCAAGGAACTGGGCCATGATCTGGACAACCCGGTCGCGGTCTGAAGGGCCTAAAGGGGTACACTTCTCTGAGACGGGCCACGGGCCGACCCTCGTGCTGATCCACGGGGTGGGGCTGACCGCAGCCCGCGCGCAGGGCGCTGAGGTTGTTTTTGGGGGCACACCTGTCACGGGGCTGAGCGATCATTACGTCCAGCCCACGCTCGTTCTCGCCAACAATCCCAAGGTGGAGACGATGACGGTCGAGATGTTCGGCCCGGTGATGACCCTGATACCCTTCGATACCGAAGCAGAGGCCATCGCATTGGCCAATGACAGCGCGTTTGGCCTCGGATCGGGTCTCTTCACCCGCGATCTGGCCCGCGCGCACCGGGTGTCGCGCCGCATCCGGTCGGGGATCACCTGGGTCAATACCTACCGCGCGATCTCTCCGGTGGCTCCCTTTGGCGGGTTCAACCAGTCGGGCTATGGCCGTGAGGCGGACAAAGAGGCGATCCTGGACTACACGCGGGTCAAAACCACGTGGATCAATACCTCTGACGCGCCGATGGGCAATCCCTTCGTGATGCGTTAGCCGTCACGGCCTGCGTCCGTCAAATTGCGTCACCGTCACGCCCGCAGCTTCCAGCGCCGCTCTGACAGAGCGTGCAATCTCCACCGCCGTCGGGGTGTCACCATGCAGGCAGATGGTGTCGATATCGGTCGCGATCCGTTTGCCGGTTGCGGTGATGATGGCACCCGCTTTGACCATCTCGACCATGCGCGCCCCGGCGATATGCGGGTCGTGGATGACCGAGCCGGGCAGGCTGCGATCTACAAGCGTTGCGTCGTCGTTATAGGCCCGGTCGGCAAAGATTTCACCCGCATAGCTGCACCCCAGATCGCGCACGGCGGCCTCTTGCGCCGTGGCACAGAGCACCATGACGATGAGGTCGGGCGCGACGGAAAGCGCCGCCTCATAAAGATCGCGCGCCAGGGTTTCATCCTCGGACGCCATATTGGCCAGTGCGCCGTGCAGCTTGAGGTGGCGGACCTCCGCCCCCAGCGCCTTTGCCATACCGACCGAGGCGGCAACCTGATAGCGGATCGTATTTTGCAGGCTGGCGCGCGGCACGCTCATCCGTCTGCGGCCAAAGCCCTGCAAGTCGGCGAAACCGGGATGCGCGCCGATGCCCACACCATTTTCCATCGCGGTGCGCATGGTCGCCACCATCACATCCGGGTCCCCCGCATGTGCGCCGCAGGCGATATTGGCGGAGGTCACGGTTTGCAGCAGGCTGGCGTCGTCGCCCATTTTCCAGGGACCAAAGCTTTCGCCCATATCGGCGTTGAGATCTACGTGGGTCATTTGAGGCTCCTTCAGGGTGCATAGGGGTCGGCGGTGGCGGACACCGCCCCGCTGACAAGCTGGTAGCTCAGCAGGTCAGAGATATCTTTGGGGTCGCGAACCAACGGCTGCACGCGTCCGGGCAGGGCTTTGATCTCGGCACGGGCGCGCTGTTCCAGCACGCGAGCCTCCGCCAGGGTGACAAAGCGAAACCGCAAGGCGGTGCCAACAGCGGCTTGGGCGACGCGGGGCAGGTCGCAGGGGATCACCGTGCCGATACGCGGGTAGCCGCCCGTGGTCTGGCATTCGCACATCAGCACGTAGGGCGCACCATCTCCGGTGATCTGGATATCCCCTTCGGTGATGACTTCGGACAGGATGCTGAGCCCGCCCCGGGCAGAGAAACCCGCCGCCTCGGAGGCCATGCGAATGCCCTGCCGGTTGCCCCGCGCATCGCGGTGAAACTCTGTTCGGGCAAAGCGGTCGCGGGTGTCTGCGGTGAACTGGCTGGTCTGGATGGACGGCATCACCCGGATCTCGCCGCCTGACAGGCGGTCTTCTGGTGCAAGGAGATAGCCCGCGCGATCTAAGGTCGCAGCCCCCAGCGGCAAACGCTCTCCCTTTTGCAAAAGCGCACCGATCCCTGCGGTGAGGTGGCTTGAGCGTGCGCCCATGATCTCTGGCGTGTCAAAGCCCCCCGCGACATGCAAATAGCCGTAGGTCCCCTGCCGCGCACCGCCAATTCTCAGCCTTGCCCCGGCGGGCAGGGCGTGGCTGGCGTTCCAGCGCAAAGATGCCCCGTCGAGCGTGGCGGTCATCTCTGCCCCCGTCAGGGCGATGACCGTGTCATGGGTGACCTCGAAACGCCCCCCCAGCCCGACCATTTCGATCGCCGCCAGCGTCGGGCTTTGGCTTAGGAGCGCGGCACCTTCGTGCAGGGCAAGCCTGTCAGCGGCGCCGCCTCGGGTCAGCCCGTAGGCCAGATATCCCTGACGGCCCATATCCTGCAGGGATAGGGCGGGGCCGGCCTCAAGGAGGATCAACGTCCCCGTCATGACAGCAGCTCCCGGTCCGCACCGCCTCTGCCCGAGGGATCGGACGCGACAATCCGGTCATATTCCGCGCGCGAGATCTGGGGAAAGATCAATTCATCTCCCGGTGTCAGCGCAAAGGGGTGCGGCGCGTCCTGTCGGAAGGTGCGAAAGGCGGTCTGGCCCACATGCCGCCAGCCCGTGGGGGTCGGCGCGGTAAAGACAATCAGCTGCCGGATCGCCGTCACCAGCGCGCCTGCGGGTACGCTTTTGGTCAGGCCTTGCTGGCGCGGGATATTCCATGCGGCACCCAGCTCGCCCATATAGGGTTGCCCCGGTGCAAAACCGATGGTCAGCACCCGGACCCGCGACGTGGAAAGCTGGCGGATCGCGTCCTCCGGATCAAGGCCCGCGACGGTGGCGGCCTCTTCGAGCTGCGGGGCGAGGTCGGTGCCGTAAACCGTCGGCACATGCCAAAGGCTGCGCCCCTCGGGCAGGGCTGCGGCGTACCAGTCCTGGGTGGCCAAGAGATGCTCGAGCCGCGTTGTCAGGGCGTTCAAATCCACTTCCACAAGATCAATCGCCAGATAGACAGAGACCAGCGACATCGACGTCTCGTGGACCTCTGGCCAGTTTTCCGCTTCGACCGCCGTGCGAAACGCCAGGGCCGCGCGATTGGCAGGGCCGCTCATCTCACCCGCGAAGGTTACGAGCAGACCGGAGAGGCCGACCGGTTTTATCTCCGGGTCACCGCTCATGTCAGCGCTCCGGTTGGTAGAGCCTGCGCAGCAGAATGGGGGTGAGATACATGGGCAATTGCCAGCATCCGATAAAGACCATCAGCGGGGCCACAATCTGATCGGGCAGCGCCACCAGAAAGAGCGCGATGTTGCGGTTGCCGGCCCCGATGGCCAGCGGCCCCGCCACGGGGTGCAGGTCTGTGCCGCGCAGGGTGCGGTAGACGGTGATCTGTGTGCCGTAGCTGATCGAGAACGCCAGCACCGCCCAGAGCGCCACCGCCCCCGGATCGCTGCGCAGGGCCGGGTTCAAGGCGGCCATCAGGCCCACAACGATCACGGCGAAGGCCAGCACCGACAGACCGTCGAGCGCCTTGACCTGGCCTGCATCCGGGGCCGGAAAGAACACCCCGCGCAGCCCAAACCCCAGACCGGTGGCAAGCGCGATCACCGCAAGCAGCGTTACCGCCGCGTGCAGGGTGGCCTGCGGATCGCCGAGTTGCGGCATCAGGCTCAACAGCGGCAATACGGTCAGCGGAAAGAGGGCTGTGCCAAGCACCATGATCTGCATCATGCGCCCGGCGTTCTGCCCCAGCAGCAGCGCCAGATTGGGAGAGCCCGAAACCGCAGGGGCGGCGGTGGCCAGAACCATGGCCAACGCCACCGGCGACTGCGCGATCCCGATGCCCCAACACAGCCCCAGCAGCATCAGGGGCAAGGCAAGCTGCAAGACCAGCACCGACCCCAGCCCCCACCGCAGGTCCGAGAGCGCCCCGCGGGCAGCCTGATGCCCGATCCGCAGTGCCGTGATGATCAGCAGCACCGCGATCATCTGCGGCAACCACGGCTGCAGGGCAGCGGCAAGGCCGGGCAGGGCCAGCCCCGCCACCAACCCGATGATGAGGGCCATCCTCGCATTGTCCGAGATGTGCCATAGCAGACCTTTCAACACTAACCGGGGCTTTGCCTGAGGTTGTCAGGCAACCAGGTGGCAATCTGCGGAAACCAGATCAGGACAAAGACCATCAGCACCATGATGAGGAACATGGGCAGCGCGGCATTGGTGATGTAGCCCATCTCGTGCCGGGTCATCCCCTGCAGCACAAAGAGGTTGAACCCGATGGGCGGCGTAATCTGGGCCATCTCGACCACGACAACCACGAAGATGCCGAACCATATGAGGTCAATGCCCGCCTCCCGGACCATCGGCTCCACGATGGCCATGGTCAGCACCACGGCGGAAATCCCGTCCAGGAACATGCCGAGGATGATGTAGAAGACCAAGAGCGCCATCAGCAATTCGAACCGGCCCAGCTCCATTGCGGCGATCCCGTCCGCCAGGGCGCGTGGCAGCCCGGTGAACCCCATCGAAAGTTTCAGGAAAGCGGCCCCGGCAAGGATCAGCGCAATCATGGCCGAGGTGCGCATCGCGCCCATCAGGCTGGCCCTGAAGGATGCGACCGTCAGAGACCCCTGCGTGAGCGCCAGCACCAGAGAGCCGATCACCCCGATGGCGGCCGCTTCGGTTGCCGTTGCATAGCCCAGATACATCGACCCGATCACCACCGCGATCAGCGCAAACAACGGGGCAAGAAACCGCGAATTCCGAAGTTTGTCGCCAAAGCTCATGCCTTTTTCAAGCTGCGGGTTCCAGTCTTTCGACGTGAACGAGACAATCGCCACATAGGTCATGAACATCCCCGCAAGGATGAGGCCCGGAAAGACACCGGCAAAGAACAGCTTGGTGATGCTTTCATTCACACTCACACCGTAGACGATCAGCGCCAGGGAGGGCGGGATCATCAGCCCCAGGGTGGCCGCCCCCGCCAGCGTCCCGATGACCATCTTTTCAGGGTACCGGCGTGCGCGCAGCTCCGGGATCGCCATCTTGCCCACGGTGGTCAGGGTTGCGGCGGAAGACCCGGAGACCGCGGCGAAAACGGTGCAGGAGACGATGTTGGTATGCACCAGCCCGCCCGGCAATCGTGCGAGCCATGGCGAGAGGCCCTTGAACATATCCTCGCTGAGCCTTGTGCGGTAGAGGATCTCGCCCATCCAGATAAAGAGCGGCAAGGCTGTCAGCGTCCAACTGCTGGAAGAGGCCCAGATGGTGGTGATCATCGCGTCACCGGCAGGCCGGGTGGTGAACAGCTCCATCCCGACCCAGGCCACGCCCATCAGCGCCAGCCCGACCCAGACCCCGGTCCCTAAAAGCAGAAAGAGAACCGCCAGAAAAAGCGCAATCGCGTAGAGTTCCGTCATCTGCCTATACCTCGAGTGTGTCGTCGACCGTGTCGCGGACGATCCGGTGGTCACGCTTGAAGAGGACGTGGAACAGGTTGTCGGTCAGCGCGAGGGCGAGCATGCCGCCGCCGATGACCATGACCGATTGTGGCATCCACAGGGCGATGGCGTCCTGACCCTGGCTGACCTCGTTGAATTTCCAGGACCAGTAGACAAACCAATAGGCGTAGTAGGTGAAATACCATGCAATCGCCGCCCCAAGCCCGAAGCACCAGATCTCCAGCAGCCGTTTGGGGCCTTTGGGCACCGCGTTCAGCAGGATCGAGACGCGAATATGCGCGCCATGGTTCAGCGCATTGGCAAAGGCCAGAAAGCTCGCAGCCGCCATGGCGTAGCCGGCATAATTGGGCGCACCGGGAAAGATTTCCCCCGTCCAGCGGGCGACCATCTGCGCCACGATCAGCAGCAGGATCGAAATCAGGCAGAGCGCGGCCAGTACGCCGGAGGCCAGATAGAGGAAATCCAGTGTTTTTCGGAGAGCGGTCACGGTCAGGCCCCCTTCGTGAGGTCAAAGGGGCGGCCCGGCATCAGGGCCACCCACTTGGGATTATTGCGCCGCTTTGAAGGCATCGACGAGGGCCGCGCCCTCTTCACCGGCAGCTTCCAGCCATTCGGCGGTCATGGTGGCCCCAATCTCGCGCAGTTCGGCCATTAGTGCATCCCCCGCTGGCTGCACGGTCATGCCGCCTTCGGCCAGACCGTCCATGGTGAACTGCGTGTAATCCTTGGAGGCCTGCAGACCCCGCGCCTCGGCCTCGGCCGCACAGGCAAGGATCGCTTCCTTGTTGGTATCCGAGACCTCGGACCAGACGTCCTGATTGACCATCACGTAGTTGCGCGGCAGCCAGGCGTCGACTTCATAGAAATGCGTCAGGCTCTCCCAGACCTTGCGGTCGTAGCCGGTGGCCCCGGAGGACACCATGCTTTCGGCCACACCGGTGGCGAAGGCCTGGCTGATCTCTGCCGCCTCGACGGTGACGGGCAACATGCCCGTCAGTTCGGCCAGACGGCTTGTGGTGTTGTTGTAGGAGCGGAACTTGACGCCCTCCATATCCGCGACGCTGTTCACTTCCTTCTTGAAATAGAGTCCTTGCGGCGGCCATGGCACGGCGTAGAGCAGCTCGAGGTTCTGCTCGTCCAGCAGCGCTTCAATCTTGGGCTTGGCGGCCTCGTAAAGCTTCTCGCTATCCTCGAACGAGGGCGCGAGGAAAGGCACGGAATCGAATCCGAAGACCGCACTTTCGTTCTGGTGGGCTGAGAGGATTCGCTCGCCAATCTGAACCTGACCTGTCTGGATCGCGCGTTTGATATCTGCACCCGCAAAGAGTGATCCACCCGGATGTACCTCGATCGTGATCTCGCCGTTTGTGCCGGCCCCCACGCAGTCGGCAAAGGCCACGCCGTTTTCCGAATGGAAGTTGGAGGCGGAATAGGCCATCGGCATGTCCCATTTCTCTGCCGCAAAACCGGGCGCTGTGGCCCCGATCAAAAGTGCAGCACCCGCGGCACCGGCCATGAATTTCCCTGTCAAAGTCATCGTGTTCTCCTTGTTGAATTTTTATGCGAACCGTTGCGGTGCGTAGGCGCTCAGGTCCATGTTTGTGGGCTGTCCGGTCACAAGACCTGCAATCAGACGGCCCGTTTTGGGCCCGCCCGTCAAGCCGATGTGATGATGACCGAAGGCGGTAAAAACCCGGCTTGACCCAATCTGCCCGATCAGAGGCAGGCTGTCGCTGGGAGCGGGCCTGTGCCCCAGCCATTCGATCTCTGCTGTGGCGGTCATTTTGGGAAAGGTGGCGCGGGTCTTTTTCCGCAACAGCGCCAGCGGCGCTTTGGAAGGGCCCGCCTCCAGCCCGCCAAGCTCCACCACCCCCGCACAGCGCACCCCTTGCGTCATCGGCGTGGCGACAAACTTGCCAGCCGCCACCATCGTGGGGCGGCTGGGCCCGCCTTGGGCGTTTTCATAGACGATGTGGTAGCCGCGCTCCGCCTCCAGCGGCACATTCAACCCCAGTTTGCGCATTAGGGGTTTTGACCAGACACCGGTCGCCAGGACAACATCATCGCAGGCGATCCGGCCTGTGCTGGTCTCCACCCCGTGAATTGCCCCGCCACGAAGGTCGAAGTCGGTCACGTCGGCGGTTCTGATCGCGCCGCCTATCCCCTTGAACGCCTCTGCCAGGGCCCGCACATATCCTCCGGGGTCGCGGATAAAACCGTGGTCTTTCAGGGTGGCGAGTAGCTTGATGTCAGGGCTGATATTGGGTTCATAGTCCAGAACATCGCGCCCCTCTATCAGTTGTGGTTCAAATCCTGCGGTCTTTCGCAGCGCCCAGACATAGGCCTCAGCCTCAAAGGCGGCACGGTCGCGATAGGCAAAGCAGTAATCGCTGTCGGTCACCCACTTTGTCAGGCCCAGCTCGGCAACCAGCGCCCTGTGCTGCAACACGCTGTCGGACACGATCGGTGTCAGGTCCTTTGCGATGCGCCGCGTATCGCTGTCGTTGGCATTCGCAAGATAGCGCATCAGCCATGGCATCAGCCTGGGCAGATAGCCCCAGCGCAGATAGAGCGGAAAGTCACGCGACAAGAGCATCCCCGGCGCCTTGGGGATCAGACCGGGGGTTGTCACCGGGACCATCGAGACCGCCGCCAGAACGCCCGCGTTCCCGTGCGAGGTCCCCTCGCCGGGCCCCAGACGATCCACGATTGTGACCTCTGCCCCGGCGCGCCGCAGCCAGATGCCGGTTGAAACACCGACGATCCCGGCACCAACCACCACAACATGCTGGGTCACGGTCGGCCTCCAGATTTGCGCAGTTGACCGGGCAATGGTTTCTCCAGCACTGATTCCCTAGGGTCAATAGTGACCAACTTTTACAACACGTCAACAAAATGTTGACAAATTATCTGCACCTGTCAGAGTTTCTGCATGTCTGATAGTTTTCCAGGTCCTGTCGTTTCATCGGCGCATCTTGCAAGCGGGTCGTTTGCCGAAATCTCGGAGCTTGAGTTCGGCCTGACCCTTGCGGGCAATGCCTATCATCGCTGGATGGTGCGGGCGATTGCCATGGCGGGCTACCCGGAGCTGGGCGCGCTTGACGTATTGGTCCTGCACTCGGTCTACCATCGCGCGCGGCCCAAAAAGCTCGCGGATATCTGTCTGGTTCTCAATGTCGAGGACACCCATACGGTAAACTATGCCATCAAAAAATTGACCAAGGCCGGGCTGGTCAAGGCCGGGCGACAGGGCAAGGAAAAGACCGTCGTGGCGACCTCCGTGGGGGCGGAAACCTGCGAGCGGTACCGCGAAATTCGCGAAGGGCTGTTGTTGCGCGCGGTTGGCGAACTGGGGCTTGAGCCGGAGCAGGTGAGCCGGACGGCGACATTGCTCCGCCTGATGTCGGGGCAATACGATCAGGCCGCCCGGGCCGCGACCACCTATTGATCGGACGCGGCGAAAAGGGCACTGATGTGTCATGATCGATGCCGCGCCAGCCCGATTGGGCATCCTGATGCTGGACACGCAGTTTCCGCGCGTACCGGGCGATGTGGGCAACCCCGAGACATGGGATTTCCCGGTGCGCTATGCGGTTGTACCGGGGGCCACGCCGCGCGCGGTCGTCTGTGATGACCCTGAGCCCTTTGTGCAGGCCTTTATTGCTGCAGGTCAGGATTTGATCGCACAAGGCTGCACGGGTATTGCCACCACCTGTGGTTTTCTCGCGCTGATCCGCCCGCGTCTTGCTGCGGCCCTCGGGGTGCCGGTGGCGGCCTCGGCGCTGGAGCAGGCCGCACTGATCCGCGCGATGCTGGCGCCCGACCGGCAGCTTGGTATTCTTACCATTTCGCGCCCGAGCCTCACACCGGCGCATCTGGCCGCCGCAGACGTGCCTGAGGACACCGCCATCACGGGTGTGGAGGACAGCAGCTTTGCGCGGTCGATCCTTGAAAACCGCACCACTCTGGATGTGGAAGCCGCGCGGGCAGAGCTTGTCGGCGCGGCGCGCGGGATGGTGCAGGCGTCGCCGCAGATCGGGGCACTCCTGCTTGAATGTACGAATATGGTGCCTTACGCGCCGGATATCGCCCGTGCCACCGGGCTGCCGGTCTATTCCATCTACAGCTACTTCAACTGGTTTCACGAGAGCCTTGCGCCAGCGACTTTTCCCAACCGTTAGGTGTGCAACCAGCCATCCTGAAATGCAAAGCGGCTGACGCCGGCCAGCCGGGTCAGGCGTGTCAGTTCAGCCTCAAAGGCGGCGTGACGCCCCTTGCCCCAGCGCACCCCCTGCTCAGGCCAGAGCGCCTTGACCCGCAACAGGTCCTCATCGCGAAAGGCCTTCATATCAACGCGACCGACAATCCTGTCGCCCTCAAGGATCGGGAAAACATAATAGCCGTAGGTGCGTTTTGCCTCCGGGACAAAGATCTCGATCCGGTAGTCGAACCCGAAAAGGCGCAAGGCCCGTCTGCGATCTCTGAGCGCGGGGTCAAAGGGGCTGAGGACGCGCAACCGTCCTGTCGGCGCGACGCTGAGGCTTGGGTCATCGCCAATGCCTGGCCGCGCAAAACAGGCGCGCAGGCTGCCGTCTGCCCCGGTGATTTCAATCGGCTGCAAGCGACCCTGCGCCAATTCTGCGGCGCACCAGCCCTTTGCCTCTGAGAGTGTAATGTGATCCCAGAACGCAGCCAGTTCCGCGGGCGTTGCAAATCCCAACCGATCCAACGCCCCGGCGCAACACCAGTCAACCGTCCTGGCCGCGTGACCGGGATCAATCGGCGGGGTGCAAAGAGCTGTATCAATCACCCTCTCGGTCAGATCGTAGCGTTTCTGAAAGCCCTCACGCCCCACCACGCAGAGCGCGCCGCTGCGCCATAGAAATTCCAGTGCGGTTTTGGAGGGGTGCCAGTCCCACCAGCCACCCGAGCTGCGCTTTTCCCCTGCCCCGACTTCGGAGGAGCTGACCGGCCCATGATCGCGGATCTGGGTCAGCACGGTCTGGAACTGCTCTTCAAACCCTTCGCGCCGTCCTGCGCTCCACTGGGCACGCAGTTTCTCTGCGTCCCTCTGCCGCCGCAGGTGCCACCAGGGATAGTAGTCGATCGGGACCACGGCTGCATCATGGGTCCAGTGTTCAAAAAGCGCGCGGCGCTTTTCATAAAGCGTTTTCAGGGCCTTGGGGCGATAGCGGGGCCTGCGGGCAAAGAGGATCAGGTCATGCGCGCGGGCGACGGTGTTGATGCTATCGAGCTGAACAAACCCCAGCCGTTCGATGAGGCCGAGCAAAGCGGGGCCTTTGGCCTCTCCGGCAGGCGTCTCCGCCAGCGTATGACGGTCCAGAAAAACCCGGCGTGCGTCAGAATTGCTCAGCCGGAGCGTGTTCATCCCCGGCCACGCCGCCGCAGTGTGTCACCATAGCTGATCTTTGGTGCGAGGGTCATATGCTGCGGCTCCGGCGGATCAGCATCCTCGGGCAGTGCGCTGCGGTCGAGAATGATCCGGGCTGCGGCCTCGCCAATTTCGGCCCGGCAGGCATCCATCGTGGCCAGCTGGCGCGGCAGCCCTTCGAGCAATTCGACGCCGTTGAACCCGGCCAGACCAATCTGTCCGGGAATATCAATGCCCTGATCGATCAGCCAAAGCATCCCGCCTGCACCGATCATGTCGTTGGAATAATAGAGAAAATCCAGATCGGGGGAACGCTCCAGCATGGCCTGCGTCATCTCGCGGCCCTTGGCCAATGCAGAGCCGCCATTGTAAAACTGGCGATCTTCGATTTCGATCCCGGCCTTGGTCAACCCTTCGGTAAACCCCTCAAAGCGCTTGCGCGCCCGGTGGTCGAGGGGCATTTTCGTGCCCAGAAACCCAATGCGGCTATAGCCTTGCTTGACGATTGCCTCGGCCATCTTGCGCCCCGCGCGACGGTGGGAAATGCCCACCATGGCATCAATTGGCGTACCATCGGTATCCATGATTTCAACCACCGGAATTGCCGCATTGCGCAGCATCGCGCGCGTCGCATCGGAGTGTTCGAGCCCGGCGATGATGACCCCCGAAGGACGCCACGACAGCATCTCGTAAAGCACCTGTTCTTCTTTCTCAGGCAGATAGTCCGTGACGCCCACAACAGGTTGCAGCGGTGTGCCATCAAAGGTCTTGTTGATGCCGGTCAGCACTTCGGGAAACACCATATTGGACAGCGAAGGGATCACCACGGCGACCAGATTAACCCGTTGAGAGGCCAGTGAGCCCGCGATCTGATTGGGCACATAGCCCAGTGTTTTTGCCGCTTCGAGCACCTTCTCGCGTGTGGTCGCAGAGACATCACCCCGATTGCGCAGAACCCTGCTCACCGTCATTTCCGAAACCCCGCAGGCTTCGGACACGTCTCGAAGGGTCAAGGGGCGGTGCTTTGGTCTGGTCACGGCAAATTCCTGTTCTGTTGCGTATTGGTAGCCCACGTCAGCCCTGCCTATCAAGCGCTCAGACCCCGGCATCTGATAAACCCATGACACGGCCTGCAAGCTGCTGTAAGCATCCCTCCAAGCGGTCCCGTGGCTCAACTGGATAGAGCAGCCCCCTCCTAAGGGGCAGGTTGCAGGTTCGAATCCTGCCGGGGTCGCCATCTCGGCGTGCAGGGTGATATCAGCAAGCCTCACATCTCTATCGCAGAGCCGTGACAGGGTTTGAACCACATTCCCCTCTTTGTTTTAGCGGCAGGGCCTATATTCTAGGTCAAGACGATTGAAGGATCACCGGATTCCATTGGAGGACTAGACACATATGACCCCTCTCAGCACCACGACCATAGTTGCAACGTTTTTGTTAACGATATCGGTCGCCACGGCGGAGGCTCAGCAAACGCAGTTAAGCGTCAAAACGAATGATACGTGGTTCAACAGCTACGCGGTGGATGCGATAGAACAAGGCAATGCGTACCTCAGGCAGCGTCAGGCCCAATCGCACAGAGCAAAACGTGAGACGCGCTACATCATTCTGACAAAGCCCCACAAGCGGATTGTTTTGCCGCACCACCGTGTAACCCGCCATGGCCATAGACGTAAGCACAATTGGATCTACAGCAGGCACTGACACCGGGTCGCAGCCATGCCGCGTGGGCTGAACGGCTTACTTTGGCGCGCCGGGCTTCTTTTGTCTGCGCCATCGCTTGTCGGGAGAAAGCAGCGTCGAGACACGTGGCGACGTACCTGTTTCAGCGCGTGACCGGGTGCGCTGCACCGGGCGCTCCGATCCCGGCGCTTTGCTTTCCCGCAGAACGATGAACAGCCCGCTTGCAATAATGACCACGGACCCCAAGATGGTGGCCTGATCCGGCACTTCGTTGAAAAACAGCATCCCGTAAAACGTGGCCCATAAAATCTGGGAATACTGCATGGGGGCCACAATCACGGCCTCACCTGTATTATAGGCGGCGATGAGGAACCGGCCCGCGATCCAGGCCAGGATTGCGATGACTGCCAGTTTGCCAAGATCCTCCAGCGGCATCGGTTTGTAGACCAGCGGCAAGAGGGCCGCCATGACGACAAAGTTTGCCATCATTGGATAGAGCATGATGACCACGGTGCGTTCGTCGCGACCGATCTTGCGCACAATGATCGACGCGAAAGAACCACAAACCGCCGAGACAAGGGCTGCCAGATGACCCAGCTCCAGCTCTTGCTGGCCGGGGCGCAGCACAATGAGGACGCCGCCGAGGCCCACCAGGACGGCAATCCAGCGCAGGAGCTTGACCTGCTCGCCCAGAATGGGGATCGACAGGATCGTGATCAGCAGCGGAGCCGCAAAGAGGATGGCATAGACCTGCGCCAGCGGCAGCACTGAAAAGGCATAAAAGGCGCAGAACCCGGTGATGACGACGGCCACAGTGCGAGCGGCCATCCACCAGGGATGCACCGGGATCAGCGTACCCGAAGTGGTATCGCGCAAAAGGTAGAGCATCGCCAGGGGAAAGCTGAACAGGACGCCAAAAAAAACGATCTGTACGGGGGAATACCCGCTGCCCAGCACTTTGATGATAACATCGTGGCCCGCGAAAACGGTAAAGGCCATGAGCGCAAAGAGCGCGCCCTTGAGGTTGGGGTGCAGAGGCTTTCGCGGCATATCGACAAAACCGTTGGGTCAGACAGGGAGAATCCCGCATGCTGCAGGCTCCCTCTTGGTGTTAGGCCGGTCTTGTCCGCTACGCAAGCGCGCCCTGCGCATAGGACCTTTGCTCAGAGGCTCGCATTAAGAGCGTCGAGGATCGCATCCCCCATCTGCGTTGTGCTGATGGGCGTGCCGCCTTCGGCCCCCATCAGGTCCGCGGTACGGGCTCCCTCCGCGAGGACTTTTTCGATGGCGTTTTCCAGACGGGTTGCTTCGGCCCCTTGATCGAAAGAGTAGCGCAGCGCCATCGCAAAGCTCAAGATACAGGCGATCGGATTGGCCTTGCCCTGCCCCGCGATGTCAGGGGCCGAGCCATGCACAGGCTCGTAAAGCGCCTTGGGTCGCCCTGTGTCGGAAGGTGCTCCGAGGCTGGCAGAGGGCAGCATGCCCAGCGATCCGGTGAGCATCGCGGCGCAATCCGACAGGATATCGCCAAAGAGGTTGTCGGTCAGGATCACGTCGAACTGTTTGGGCGCGCGCACCAGTTGCATGGCCCCGTTGTCGGCATACATGTGGCTGAGCTCAACATCCGGGTAGTCCTCGTCACGGACCTTCTGCACAACCTCGCGCCACAGGATGCCGCTTTCCATCACATTGGCCTTTTCCATCGAACAGACCTTGCCCGAACGCCGGCGCGCCAGCTCAAAGGCGGAGCGCGCAACGCGGTCAATCTCGGATTCCGTATAGCGCTGCGTGTTGATGCCCACGCGCTCATTGCCTTCCTCGATGATCCCGCGCGGCTCGCCAAAATAGACGCCGGAGGTGAGTTCGCGGACGATCATGATGTCGAGCCCGGCCACCACGTCCTTTTTCAGCGAGGAGAAATCCGCGAGCGCGTCAAAGCATTGTGCGGGCCGCAGGTTGGAAAAGAGATCCATTTCCTTGCGCAGACGCAGCAGGCCCCGTTCGGGTTTCACACTGAAATCCAGGGCGTCGTATTTCGGCCCACCCACGGCCCCCAATAACACCGCATCCGCAGCAAGTGCGCGCGCCATCGTATCGTCATGCAAGGGCGTGCCATGGGCGTCATAGGCGGCCCCGCCCACCAGGTCTTCGCTGACATCAAAGGCCAGGTCCCGTTTGTCGCCGAACCATGCAATGACCCGCTTCACTTCTTCCATTACCTCGGGGCCGATGCCATCACCGGGAAGGATCAATAGGGAAGGGTTGGCCATTGCGTTTCTCCTGCACGTCTTTGTCGCAAGCGGCCTATCGCGCAGGCGGTGCAGGGTCAAGAAGCGGCCCGCATTATCGTCGGGGTGACACTTGGCTTAGCGGGTCAGATCGACCCAGACAAGTTTGTGCCGGCTGGCAAGTATCGCGATCTCGCCCGCGTCTCCCTCCGGCCAATGGACACCGCTGCCGATCACGCGCCAGTCCGCCGATGGCAGCACATAATCGACACGCATATTGCCGGGGACGGGATCGTCCCAGTCGGCCGTATCATCAGGGTCGCCGCTGGCGGCCAGAGCGCCCGCGCTTTCGGGCTGCGGGTCCTGCAGCCTGGGATCGCTCAGCAGGCTGCGGATCGCGGGTTTGAGCCCTTCGCCTTTGTCAGGGTCCTGATTGGCGTCACCGAGCAGGATGAACTGTGCGTCCGGGGCGGGCCCAAACGCGCCGTCGAGATACAATTGCCAGAACCTGATCTCATCATGGTTGCGCTTGCCGTTGCGATCTTCGGGACCATCAAAAACCGGGGGGCTTGCGTGAAAAGTCAGCAGATCAACCCGGCCTATTTCAGGGACCTCAACCGGCACGACCCAATGTGCGGTCGTGGACAGGCGCTGGATCGCCTGTGCCTCGGCGGAGGGGAACGGCACACCGTCTACTTGGGGCAACAGCGCACCCGGGAAATCCTTCCACAGCATCTGCGAGAAATCCCGCACCTCGTCAGTGAGGATCGGGTAACGTGACAGGATGGCCATGCCGCCCTGACCGGAAAAATGGCCGTACCCTTGGGTGTCGCGGGGCTCTGCCGAGCGGCGATTGCCATCCATGTCGATCCCGGTTCGCATGCCCGTATTGGGCTTGGCGGCGAAGCGATAGGGATAGTCCAGCCCGGCCTCGCGCAATGCCGTCACGAAGGCGGACAAGGCCGCTCCGGTCAGGTCATAGTCAAAGCTCTGCAAGGCCACGATATCTGGTGCCGTCTCTGTCATCACGGCGATCACCGCCGCAATTTGCGGGTCTTCTCCCCGGACGATGTCGCGCAGGAGCAGGCCCGGGCCTTTGCGCTTAAGGTCCGTGTTGTAGCTCGCCACCCGCAAAGCCTCACTGGTCGCGACGGTCGCGGTAAAGATCAGCGTAACTGCAAGGATCAGGCTGTTTGGAGCCGTGGTTCTTGTGCGGCGTTGGCATAAGCCCGGCGACGCTTTTCCTCGATCAACTGGGCAATCCGGTTCATGGCGATGCCGCGCATTATCATGCTGGCGGGGAGAAAGGCCCATGCGGAGACTGTCCAGATCAAGGTTTGCGGATGCTCAAGTGTGATTGGGTCTATCAGATCGGATGTTGCTTTGGCTACTGCCGGAATAACGAAGGGCAGCAGGAAACCGAAGGCGATGTTGAACCGCGCATCCCGCCGCAGCCGTTCGAGCACATCGCCCCCAGTGGTGGGGTCAAACAGAGGCAGATTGACCCAGACATTGAAAGCGCCCTTGCGAACCGGCCAGCCGCCGATGCGGACCAGCAGGACAAACACGATCAGAGACAAGAGCGAAATGATATAGGCCAGGCCTGCGGCTGTGCGGACATCATGCACAGCTTCCAGGCTCACGTCCTGCGGTAGCATCAGAATAATAAGCCGGACCGGCGAATAGGGGAAATCGATGGAATGGCCGACGATTGTACCGATTGAGGCCAGACCGGCCGCCAGGGCCGAAGGTTCCGTCTTGCCCTTGGCGATCAGTGCCAGGACAAGCACCGTCAGAAACAGCGTGACATAGCGCAGCCTGTTGAATGGAGCGGCATCGCGGAACTCAACGATGCTGGGGGAGTTGGAGTTGTATTCGACGAAGGTCAGGAAGGCCGCAATTAGCGCCATCAAAACAACGATTTGTGACTGATCAGACGCGATATCCGGCACCAGAAGCGCGGGTATAGCGATTAATACTGCCACCAACAGCCCACGCGTTGCGGCGCCTGACATACGTACAAACATCCGTTTTTTCCCTTCAAACTGGCCAGTCGCGATTCAATGCCGCGCCTTGTTCCAACTTGATGCCACTGGGGTAGTGGACTGCCTCTGTTCTGCCCCGGTTGTGACATCAATCATCTGGTTTCTGCAAGTCTTCACGTTAACAAGACGCAAACCGTTAGACCTTTTGAGGGAAGGGGTGGTGCCTTCTTGCATCAATTCTGTGGCGAAAATTAGGCATATCGCAACATGTTGTGGGCGCCGCGCAAGCGCCTACAAGGAAACAATTAATAACGTAATTAAATTGGTTAACGCCGTCGAGGCGTTGGAACCTGTCAGACCCAGGGGCGCGTTTGCGCAGCCGTGGCTTCGAACGCATCGATTGCCGGTGCTTTCTCCATCGTCAGGCCGATATCGTCGAGGCCTTCCATCAGACAGTGCTTTTTGAACGGGTCGACCTCAAATGTCATCGTCTCGCCGTCGGAGGTGGTCACCGTCTGCGTCTCAAGATCTACGGTGATGCGGGCGTTTGCGCCTTTTTCCGCGTCCTTCATGAGCACATCAACCTGTTCCTGGGGCAGTGCGATTGGCAAAATCCCGTTCTTGAAGCAGTTGTTGTAGAAGATATCGGCAAAGGAGGGCGCGATCACACAGCGAATGCCGAAGTCCTTGATCGCCCAGGGCGCATGCTCACGCGAGGACCCGCAGCCAAAGTTATCGCCCGCCACGAGGATTTCCGCATCGCGGTAGGCATCCTTGTTCAGAACGAAATCGGGGATCTCCCTGCCATCATCGTCGTATCGCATCTCGTCAAAAAGGTTCACGCCAAGGCCCGAGCGTTTGATGGTTTTCAGGAACTGCTTTGGAATGATCATATCGGTATCGATGTTGATCATGGGCATCGGTGCGGCGATGCCGGTCAGGGTGTTGAACTTGTCCATTTGCTCTCTCCTCGTCGACTCGGGCTGGCTGTCGAAGGTGGTGCCTCGTCAGGTAGAGGTGATGCCGGAAATCAGGGCCTTTTGCAATCACTGCATCGAGAACCAATGTATTTTGCATGAAAAAAGGGCGGCGCAAAAGCACCGCCCTTTCTGCATTCCAGCCTGCGCTTAGGCGGCTGGCTTTTTAAAGCGCTTCAGAGCGCCCAGACCGCCAACACCGACCAGGAGCATCCATGCTGCGGCTGGCAGCGGAACGGCGGGGGGGGTGTCTGTGATCTCTGCGACCAGCTTGCGCTGAACGGCGGTGCCAAAGTCCAGGAAGCTATCCGCTGAGACAAAGAACGAGTTTGTCCCGCCAACAACCGAGTTCTGGTAGAAGGCGTTTACGGATGCGCTACCGCCGATGGCGATCCCGTTGATCGCGTCAATGCCGTTGGCCAGTGCGGCATCCCGTGCGCCGGAGGTGCTGATACCGCTGTTCTGCGTGCCATCACCGGACACGTCGATCACATTCCGGGTGCCATTGAAGTCATTGGCGGCGAAAGTGTTGGGCGCGCCGTTGACAATATAGTCAATCGCGGAGCCAGGCGCTGTGCTTCCGAAGTATGGGCGTGTCAGAGCATTGAGTGCTGTTGCAAACGCACCCGCGGCACCGTTGCTGTCAATAAGCGTCCAATCAATAGATTGAGCTTGCTGACCAGCGCCGGACCAAAACACGACGCTTGCAGCAATTGAGCCGAGTGCTCCGCTGCCAATAGCATTTTGAACAGCAGCACTGTTGAAAGCGTCGACATAGCCCTGAAGCTGAAGGTTGTATTCGGTTGTGTTTACGCTGCCGGATACGTCAATCAACAAGGCCAGCTCGAGGTCAACGTCCACAGGTGCTGCTTGGGCCTGGATTGGCAGTGCAACTGCGACTGCCGCAGCCAATGCCATTGATATGTTTCGAAATTTACTGACAAACATTCTTGTCTCCTTATTAATGTTTTAAAATAGATCGCTATTCAATCCAACGAACCAACTATCTAAACACGCCTTCAATACCAAGCGTGGTGTAATAAAGGCTGTCACTGTTTAAACAGCTCCCCGCCAACAGCTTAGCGGGGAGTCATAATTGTGGCAAGGAACTGTTAACGCTACCCGGAAAAATAAATCTCTTTTTAACCAGTTGGTTGCGCATTCTTTCCCGTAAGCGTTGTGTTGTTTGCCGAAAAACCTGTATCGGGCAGCCTGTTTACAATAGGCAACAAGATCACAATTGGGTGATTCAGCTGAGCTTCCGGACGTCGGTCAACCTGCCTGTGAGAGCGGCAGCGGCTGCCATGGCAGGAGACATCAGGTGGGTCCGCCCGCCACGGCCTTGGCGGCCTTCGAAATTGCGGTTCGATGTGGCCGCGCAGCGTTCACCGGGGGCAAGCTGATCCGGGTTCATCGCAAGGCACATGGAACAGCCTGCCAGACGCCATTCGAACCCGGCCTCGATGAAGATATCGGCCAGACCTTCCTCTTCGGCCTGGGCCCGGACAAGACCTGAGCCCGGCACGACCATGGCGCGCAGCCCCTCTTTCTTTTTCTTGCCCTTGAGAATCGCGGCCGCTGCGCGCAGGTCCTCGATACGGCCATTGGTACAGGACCCGATGAAAACGGTATCGATCTCAACTTCCGCCAGCGGCGTGCCCGGTGTCAGCCCCATATACTCAAGCGAACGTTGCGCAGCCCCGACCTTGCCACCCTCAAAATCCTCGGCAGCAGGCACGTTGGCGGTGATGGGCAGCACATCCTCGGGCGAGGTGCCCCATGTGACCACGGGTGCGATGTCTTCGCCCTTCAGCGTGATGACCTTGTCCCATTCGGCGTCATCGTCTGAATAAAGTGTTTTCCACCATTCCATGGCCGCTTCCCATTGCGCGCCCTTGGGAGCATGCGGACGGCCCATGCAGTATTCAAAGGTCTTTTCGTCAGGGGCGATCAGGCCCGCGCGCGCGCCGCCTTCGATGGCCATGTTGCAGACCGTCATGCGGCCCTCCATGGAAAGATCCCGGATCGCCTCGCCGCAGTATTCGATCACGTAACCGGTGCCGCCTGCAGTGCCGGTCGCCCCGATGACTGACAGGGTAATGTCCTTGGCGGTCACGCCGGGGCGCAGCTTGCCGGTGACCTCCACCTTCATGTTCTTGGATTTCTTCTGGATCAGTGTCTGCGTGGCCAGCACATGCTCGACTTCCGAGGTGCCGATGCCATGGGCCAGCGCCCCAAAGGCCCCGTGGGTTGCGGTGTGACTGTCGCCGCAAACGACCGTCATGCCGGGCAGGGTCCAGCCCTGTTCAGGGCCCACGATGTGCACAATGCCTTGGCGAATGTCGGACACCGGATAGTAGTGAATGCCAAAATCCTTGGCGTTCTTGTCCAGTGCTGCAACCTGTATCGCACTGTCTTCGGTCATGTTTGAAGGATCTTCGCGCCCGGCAGTGGTGGGCACGTTGTGGTCCGGCACCGCGATGGTCTTTTCCGGCGCGCGAACCTTGCGGCCCGTCATGCGCAGGCCTTCGAAAGCCTGCGGTGAGGTCACCTCATGCACAAGATGGCGGTCAATATAGAGCAGGCAGGTGCCATCCTCGGCTTCATGCGCGACATGGGCATCCCAGATTTTATCATAAAGTGTTTTGGGGGACATCGGTCCTCTCCCGTACAGTTGAAAGTGGTCAGTTTGGCGTGGTGCGGGCGTTTATAGTCGCGCGAGCACGGTATGGGTTGCCCCGAAGAAGCGTTCGCGCAGCCGGGCGCGGTCATCCATATCAATGATACGTGTCATAGGCTTCAGATACAGTGCCTGAGGGCGTGCCGCAAGGGTTGCCGGGTTGTGAGTAATGCAGGTCTGTGTCACCTTTCCGGGAAAGAGGAGAGCAGATGGAGCCGGAAGAAGAAGCCTTTGCCGCCGCGTTGATGTCGGTTGACGAGATATGGTTCCTCTTCACCACGTTTTTGCAAAGCATTCTGACGCCGGGGTGGCGGCAAAATCAGATCCTGATCGTTATCGGGCTGGCAGTGCTTTGCTACGGTCTGCATATCATCTCCGGCCGGATCATCGACAACCAGGTGCGTGCGCGCGAAGGCTGGTCCAAATGGCAGTTGCGCATGATCGTACAGATCAAGCGGCGCATGGGGCTGATCCTCTTTGCGCTGATCGCGAGCAGCGTATACCTCATCATGCAGCAGATCACCTGGCCGTCGCGCTCCTATTTCATCGGACTTGCCGCGACGCTGGCGGTGGTTTGGACAGGCATCGCCTATGCGGCGAGGTTGGTGCGCAACCGCTTTCTGCGCCGGCTGGTGACCTGGGGGCTCTGGATCTACGCCACCCTCTATTTTGTTGGCGTCTCCGACGAAGTTGCTGAATTCCTCGACGATCTGGCGCTGGATGTGGGTGATTTTCATCTGTCCCTGCTGACCCTGATCATGGCCGCGGTGGTGATCGGTGTGCTGTTCACCGTTGCGCGGCTGATCAGCTCGACTACCGCCGCCAGCATCCGCAAAAACGAAGACATCAGCCCGTCGATGCAGGTGCTTGCCGTCAAGGCGGTGCAGATCACGCTTTATGGTCTGGCCTTCTTCATGGCGATCCAGGCGGTGGGGATCGATCTCACCGGGCTTGCCGTGCTCTCGGGCGCAATCGGTGTGGGCCTCGGGTTTGGTCTGCAAAAGGTTGTGTCGAACCTCGTGTCGGGCGTCATCATCCTGCTCGACAAGTCGATCAAGCCGGGCGATGTGATCAGCCTCGGCGAGACGTTCGGCTGGATCAACAGTCTCGGCGCGCGCTACGTCAGTGTGGTGACCCGTGACGGGCGTGAATACCTGATCCCCAACGAAGACCTCATCACCGGGCAGGTGGTGAACTGGTCGCATTCCGATGAATATGTGCGGCTCGACATCTTTTTCGGCACGTCTTACGGCTGTGATCCGCATCAGGTGCGCGCCCTCGCCATCGAGGCTGCCGCTGACGTCAGCAGGGTGTTGGTGCATCCCAGAAAGCCGGTGTGCCATATTGTCGGGTTTGGCGACAGTTCGGTGGACTACATCCTGCGCTTCTGGATTCGCGATCCGACCGGGGGGCTGACGAACATCCGGGGCAACGTCTACCTCGCCCTTTGGGATGCCTTCAAAGAAAACAACATCTCGATCCCCTTCCCACAACGCGAAGTACGATTGTTGAATAAAGCCGACGGCTTGCCGAAAGAGGATGCAGAGCTAAACTTTGACGCGCACAGCAGCCGGGAGCGCGAGGATGGCGCAAAAAACTGACATTGTCCTTGTTCTGGGGAGCGGACCAAATGCCAAGGAGGCGGCGACCCTCGACCGCGCATCCTTCGACCGGATCGTTGCCATCAACAATGCCTGGCAGGTGCGTGCGGACTGGGATGACCTGATCTATCCGGAGGATTTCCCGGCAGCACGGCGGCCGACCTGCCGCCAGCCCACACAGCGCTTTATCGAAGCGGATCAATTCGTGCCGACCCAGAACGCCTATGGCGGGTTTGTCTATGCCGGCGGCACCATGGCCTTTACAGCGGGGTATTGGGTGCTGCATGCTCTGCGCCCCAAGGTGATGGCGTTTCTGGGCTGCGATATGGTCTACCCCAAGTCCGGACCCACGCATTTTTACGGCACCGGGACGGCAGACCCTCTGCGCCCGGATATTACTTTGCAGGACCTTGGCGCGAAATCGGCCCGGCTGGGCCTGATGGCGGCGACACAGGGCTGCCGATGCGTGAACCTCTCCACCGCAGCGAGCGAATTGCTGTTTGAGCGGGTAAACCCTGCGCACCTGCGCGACCTGCCGGGTGACGTGCCGGACACAACGGCGATGGCGGTCCCTCTCCAGCAGGAAGAGGAGCTGAAATACTTTGTGCCGACAGGCCGTTACTGGGAAGAAGAGGCTCGCTTTGACCCCGCGGCCCTTGCCCGGCTCGATGTGGCCTGGCGCGCGGCATGGTCTGGTGCGACCGGCGCGAGTTGTGCGGCCTAGGGCATTGAAACCCGCTGCCGCACGGTCTGTTTCCCAAGCCGTCATTGAATTGTTGCAAGCATATTGCTAGATTCGCAGCATCCCCAGCGCCGGGGGTCCGGCGGCGCGTTTTAAGGAGGACGATGTCCTGTCAATGCATGCTGATGCAGCAAATGCTGTGCATACCGAGGCTGCGGTAATGTCTGCCGCGACCGATACAGCCACAAGCGACCAGTTGTTGGCGACAATCCTGAAATCCCTGAATGACGACAAAGCCGAAGATATCGTGCAGATCGATCTGCGCGGTAAGACGGAGATTGGCGACTATATGGTGATCTGTTCCGGGCGCTCGACCCGGCAGGTGGCTGCGATCTCTGAAAAGCTGGCCCAGACCGTCAAGGATGATTTCGGGCGGGTTGCCAAGATGGAAGGCAAAGACACCGGCGATTGGGTATTGATCGACACGGGCGACGTGATTGTGCACGTGTTCCGCCCCGAGGTGCGTGAATTCTATCAGCTGGAGAAGATGTGGCAGCCCATGGGTGGACCCGAGGCCGCGGCAAACTAGTCCGCGTCACCTGAGGAGAACCCATGCGTGTGCATGTGATCGCGGTCGGGCGTCTGCGCGCCGGACCGGAAAAGGACCTTGTCGGCGATTATCTGACCCGTTTTGACCGAACCGGCCGCGCCCTGGGGCTTGGACCTGCGCGCCTGGTTGAAGTCGATGACCGCAAGGGCGGGGGGCTGGCTGGCGAGGCCGCACTGCTCCGCGCCGCGGTGCCCAAAGGCGCGGTGCTCGGGGTGCTTGACGAGCGGGGCAAGATCGAAAGCTCACCTGATTTTGCACAGCGCCTGGCGGGCTGGCGCGATCAGGGGCAGGGGGATCTGGCGCTTTTGATTGGCGGAGCGGATGGTCTGGCGCCCGATCTGCGCCGCGATGCTGATTTCGCGCTGTCCTTTGGCAAGATGGTCTGGCCCCATATGCTGGTTCGGGTCATGCTGTCCGAGCAGCTTTACCGCGCTGCATCCATTCTGGCCGGTGCCCCTTATCACCGGGTGTGAGAGGACGGCTTCCGGAGCATTCAAGAGCGGCTTACCAGCTACAGCGGTAGACGAATTCAAAGCGGCAGGCACAGTGTTAAGTGGCCTCCTCTCCCAGATCAGTGAAAGAAGCGGGCCAACCGATCACTATCCGATTACGGCAACAGGTCATCGATCAAGTCTGTGAGTTCGTCAGGCGAAAAAGGCTTATTGATCGATACCGTCGCCCCAAGCGCTTCTGCCGTTGTCAATGCGCCTTGCATGCCGGGGTAGCTCGTAGCCCCTGACATTGCAATGATCGGCACGGAGCGAGCCGATTCTGACGACATGCCTCTGATACGGGATATAAGGAGCAATCCGCCATCTGGAATGGATTTTTGATCTTGCTTAATAATTATGTCGGTCAAGACAACATCCGCGCCGTGCTTTTCAAAATAGGACTGTGCCGAGGCTCCATCAAACCTCAAGACGACAGAGTGACCGGCTTCTTCCAGGGAAGCCCGCAATAGCTCGCCGAATGCGATGTCATCCTCCATTACCAGAATTCTTGCCAAGCCGGGCGACCTCCAGTCAATTGTTGCCTGTTTGCTTTGCAACTCAGTCTTCCCGGTAGGTAAGAAAAAAGCAGTGAGAAATGCAACCGCAACATGTGGGAAGCTGCTCTCTGGGACGTGATGTGAGCATCCATTCGATCTCCGCAAAACACGTTTCTGTCGTCAGTCTGAACAAAGAATGCGGGGCATTCCAACGCAGGCCCTGTGGTACGGCTATAACGGGTAAATCACGAACAGAAACACGCTTTGATTGAATGCATTGAGAAAGACGGGTAAGACAGTGCCGTCAAATGAGATGACCCTAACATGCACTTGATCTTCGTTTTGTTTATCCTGCTGCTGTCGACACTTTCGGCGCAGGCGCAAGACGGTCGCGTGGAGCCGCTTGTGGTGTCGTTCCTTCCGATACCACCTTTTGCAGAAAATGGTCCGGATGGTGAACGGGCAGGGTTCCTTGTGGATTTAGCAGGGCTCATAGGATCGGAAATCGGTATTCCGATCGAATACCTCGATGTGCGCACGTCACAGGAGTTTGTCGAGGCACAAGCTTCAGGCAAAAGCGACATGATCGCCGGGGTGGCAGCGCTTCCCGCGCTTGTCGCGTCAAATGTGTTTTCCGAACCCGTGGCGACGGAACGTCTGAGATTTTCCGTTCTTGAAGAACGCGCGGCCGAGTTCGCAGAGCAACCTGTGACGGGCCAGCGGATTGGCATTGTTCCACCGGCAGTCGGGTCTGAAATACGCTCCCTTTTTGAGACCAACGAAAGAATTGAATTTCAGAGCCCCGAAGCTGCGGTCATGGGGTTGCTGACTGGGACCGCCGATGCACTTCTGGTTCCAGAGCCTGCGGTCTATTCGATTGCCAGAAAATCCCGCGTCGATGGCCGCATTCGTTTTGCAGGCGAGCCCCTGCGTCAGGTGGAACGGTTCATAGCACTCCATCAAAGCAGGGCCGGTCTCATTGGACCCGTGAACGCCGCGATACAGCGGATAAAGGACGACGGACGCCTTAACGCTTTGCTGCTTCGCTATAGCATCATCGTGCCACCGCCAGCGCCTGCTGTGCTGAAGGTCGGGGTGTTCGATCTGCCTCCCCATATGATGTTGGACGCGGATGGAAATGCATCGGGTTTTGCGATCGACGTTCTTCGGCAAATCTCTGATCTGGCCGGGTTACGTACAGAGTTTGTACCGATAGACATGCAGGATTTAAATCCGGGGAAAACGCATGACATCATTCCAATAATGTCCATTACGGATGAGCGAAAAGAGCTCATGGATTTTGCCTATCCAATTGAGTCCAGTCAATTTTCGATCTTCAAGCGAAAAGGCGAAACCGCCGGGATTGGTGGGCTGGAAGACCTCACAGATCAGCGTGTTGCGGTCCTGGATGTCAGTCTGGCCAAAAGCCTGGCCGAAAAGGCGGGTATCGGAGACCTCAAGGTTTACAGCGATGGCAGCGATATACAAGAGATGCTGTCGGATCTGTTGAATAACGACATAGATGCCATCCTGTTTGAAGTCAGCAATGTCCGAAGTGCCGTTGCCTCACAAGGTCTTGAGAAAATGATTGCGGAAGTCACCCCGCCGTTTTTTGTCTCCCAAAGAGCGCCGGCTCTAAGGTTCGGCCTCGGCGGCGTTCGGGAACACCTCAACGCGGTCATACCCGGTTATCTGATTTCGTCAGAATATGCGAACCTCTACCAGAAGTATTTTGGCGAACCGGTGTTCTGGTCACGGACGCGCGTCATTACCGCCCTGGCAGGTCTTGGCGTATTCTTGTTAGTGATTGCGGGGGCAGTCATAAGTGTAAGCCTGCGCAACAGAGCCCGCCAGGCTGAAAGGGCCCTGATCATCCGCGATGAATTCGAAACGATATTCAACGTGACCACAAGCGGTATCATCGCCTTGGACAAAGACGGTGAGATCGCCCGCATCAGTAAACGTGCAAGACATATGCTGGGCGGGATTTCGGACCTGACCCCATTTGCCTGGCCAGAGGCCATAAAGTTTCTCGAAGCCGAAACCCTGCAACCGCTGGAGGCGAGCGCCGACCCGGTGCGCCGTATCTTGTCAGGGAACTACTTCACGACTGAGACCCACCTGATGCGACACACGGAATACAGCGAGGAACCACGCTATGTGCGGGTCAATAGTGCCCTTGTTAACAATGAAAACAGCGCTCTTCAGGTGGTAATTGTGCTCGATGACGTGTCACAGGAGGAGCGTAATCGACAGGTTGTGGAGCGTAAGAGCCGCCTGGATGCGCTTGGGCAGTTAACCGGGGGCATTGCGCATGATTTCAACAACCTTCTGGCATCACAGCTCTACGCCATCGATCTCGCGCGCAAGGCAACCGTCGACACCAAGCGGGACAGCTATTTGGAAGTAATTGCAGGATCGATCCAGCGGGGGCGCGCCCTCACATCCCGCCTGCTTGCGTTTGCACGCAAACAGCCCGGGTTGGCGTCGGTCAAAAAGACGGCTGATATTTTTGATGACTTTGGCGCGCTGGTGCGCCCGATGCTGGAAGCTCATATTGAGTTGTCATTGGAAACTGAAGATCCGGAACTGCGTCATTATTGCGATCACACACAGTTGGAAACCGCTTTGATGAACCTTGTGCTCAACAGCCGTGACGCGATCCTGCGTGCAGGCGAAGGCAGCCGAATTGATATTCGGGCACGCGCGGTACGTTCGCCAAACAAGGATTTGGACAGTCAACAAAGAGCCGCATGCGGCGATGCCGCGACGTTGGACGGCTCCACCTTCCGTTACGTTGAGATCAGCGTCGCCGATAATGGCCCCGGCATGGATGACGAGACTTTGGCAAGGTGTACGGACCCATTCTTCACGACGAAGGATACGAATTCCGGTACTGGATTAGGGCTTGCGATGGTTTACGGGTTTGTACGTCAATCCGATGGAGACTTGCGCATTTACTCCGAGGTTGATGTCGGCACGACCGTTCAACTGACCCTGCCACGGGGGACCGAACTGGGTACGCGGGAGCTCCCGGTTCCAGAGGAACAAATCGCGCAAGGCAGTGGTGAAACAATTCTGGTGGTTGAGGATGAATTGCAGCTTCTCGTCATGATCACTGACGTGCTCGAAGATCTCGGATATGAAGTTATCTCGGCAAGGTCGGGTCAGGATGCGTTGCAGATGATTGCGGATGGCGAGGAATTTGACCTTTTGCTTACGGACATCGTCATGCCCGGCAAGATTGGCGGTTTTGAATTGGCGCGTCGGATGCGAGCGCTCCGACCGGATGTTCCGGTCATTTATACATCTGGCTACACCGGCTTCACGGCATCTGAAATGGGTGAGGTGCAAGCACCCTTGTTGCAAAAGCCTGCTCCTCCCGCTGAACTGGCTGAAGCCATCTCCCAGGCTCTCTCAAAGACCAGTTGATTGATACCCAAAAAATGCCCTCATTTTTGACCGGCAAAGAGTTCGATCTGTGCAATCGCTTTCCCTTTCTACAGGTTCCGCAAATGATAATTTTTCATGTAATACGGGCCTTTCTGCCGCATAGGTTCCGTCTGGTTTGGGACCGCAGTAAGTGGTGCACCGCCCCTGTTTACCTGCCCTTGGCTCATGGCAGGCGCACGTAGACTCGTGGTCTGCGGCGATGGTGGCGGGTGTGTCGCTCATCCGATTGCTGATAGTCTTCCAACCAAACCGCCCGAACCGCTCAACTGTTCAGTTATCTGGAGGCGCTTCGGAGGCTGTCTTCATTCAACATTCGGCGGCGCGATTAATGCTTCTTTCACTACAGAGCTAGTAAGCTAGGTGGGCTTTGTCGGACGCTGTTCGTTGGCAAGCGCGGCAAGCACTATCCTGTACATTGAGGAGGTACTGCGTGAAGATTTACGACGCCGATTGGTTTCGGTCTGCTCTGAATGCAATGCGCGACATGGTTCTCATCAAAGGCCCAAGTTCCCAAATTCTCTGGGCGAACAAGGCTTTCCTTGACTACTACGGGATGTCTGAAGAGGAGTTGCGCGACATTATCGATGCCAGTCACAGCGATCCTGATGACACGTTGCAATATGTGATTGACGACCAGACAGTCTTCGACACAGCGGAAGATTTGAACATTGCGAGGGAAAATGTAACGGACGCTTCGGGCAAAAGCCGCTATTTTCACACCATTAAATCGCCCATCATCGAAGCGGAAGACGTTGTGCGATGTGTCGGTGTCAGTCGCATGCTGGATGACACTGAAATCAATCGCCGAAACATCGACCATATGGATGCAAAGGCTTTTGTTGCGCCGCTAAAGTCGCTCACGTCCGGTTTTCCCAATCCCATGATCATGGTCGACGTCAAGAAGCGTGTGGTCAACAGCAGCCCATTGTGGAACCAGTGTTTTGGTTCCTCGGAACTCACGCCAAATACATTTTTTGAAGAGGCTTATGCGTCGCTGAGCGACGTACATTCCGCAATCGATGAATGTCTAAAGCTGCGAAGCCATGTCGAGATCACGATAAGCCATCAAACCCAAGAAGGAGTGAACCAGAAGTATTCGGTTCAGATTAGCCCGTGGGAACATGTGGACGGCGCATTGGGAGGGGCAACAATCGTTGCGACAGATGTCTCTGCGCTGCATGACAAGTCAGTTTCGTTGCAACGCGCAAATGAGGAACTCATGCAGTTTTCGTACCGCGCCTCCCATGATCTCAAAGGTCCATTGTCAACTGTCAAAGGGCTCGCCCACTTTATTGAGGAAGATATCGCCAACGGTGACCTTGAAGAGGCCAAGGAGAACGCAAGACGGATCGATGGCATAATGAAGCGTCTTGAGGATACTGTGATAGCAATCCTTGAGCTTGCCCATGCGGATTTGAAAGACGAAAAGGTCGCACGCGTTTCACTGTCGCCTTTGATGACGGATATCTGCGAGGATTTAGCCCTTCAGATTTCTGAAAGCGGCGTCAAAATTGACTATGATTTCAAGGTCGCGGCGCTGTTGTGCCAGCCCACACGTCTGCATCAAATCATCGGGAATCTCTTGTCAAATGCGATCAAGTATCGCGCGCCACAGAGGGATGAGAATTACGTGACAATCAGTTCGCGATGCTCGCAGAATGGTGTCGAGCTATGCGTCAAAGACAATGGCTTAGGCTTGCCTGAAGGCGCAAAGGCCAAGATTTTTGATCGTTTTACCCGCTTTCATGCCGGATTCGAAGGATCGGGTCTTGGCCTCGCAATCGTTCAGAAACATGTCGACGCGCTTGGCGCGCGCATCTGGGTGGAAGACTTGTCGCCGGGTACAGCTTTCCTGATCAACATACCACAGCCAAGAAATGAGACCTTGCCTTGAGTATTTCGGTTTTAATTGTAGATGATAACGAAATGGACCGCTATCTGTTGCGGCGCAATCTGGCAAAATGCTCCTTCGAGATTGCGACTTTTGAGGTCGCTGATGGCCAATCGGCCATAGAATACTTTGAAGAACGCAACCTGCGCAGCCAGCGGGAACCGGATAGATATCCGCCACTCATTATATTTTTGGACATCAATATGCCCCGTGTGGATGGCTTTGAGTTTCTTGAGAGATTCAACGAGATACGGGCCGCAAATGAATTGGAATCTACTGTAATCGTTATGTTTACCTCCTCGCCACGACAGGAGGACAAAGATCGTTCACAACAGTGGAGTTTCGTCAAAGACTTCATCATTAAAGGCGAGTTTTCCTCCGAAGACCTGAATCGGATAATTCTGAATTTGGGCGCTTAGCGGCGGTACCCACCAGCTGAACGCGGTTTTGTCGAATACTTGTGTATGCTGCTGCAAGCAGCAGCCGATGAATGGAACGTGTCCGTCTCTGATCTGGTGGCGCAAAAACAGCATGATTTCGCGTACCTCATCCGACCGCTCCGGCATGTTCGGACAATCTGCAGCGCGGGCGGCCGAGTTTGCACCGCCGCTGAAACCTGCGCTGAAGGCGCAGGACACCTACAGCGTCATCGGGACAGCGCAGCCACGCTTTGACCTGCCAAGCAAAGTCAATGGGACAGCAATGTTCGGCATGGATGTTCTGGTGCCGCACAAGCGCAGGGCGGGGCACCTGGAAGCATATTTAGGATTGCACGACTTTCAGACTTGCAGCAGTGCAAAAATTTGCATAGATTGTAGTCATGTCAGAACGGCGTAAAATCAGACAAAGCGACATCGCAGCGGCCAGCGGCGTGTCGGTCAGCACGGTCAGCCGTGTGCTGAACGACCTGCCCGGGATCAGCCGAGACATTCGTGCTCAGGTGATGGACGTTGCCGCCAGTTTAGGCTACGCATCCGCCCGGCAACGTCTGACCACCGCTCGTTCGGTCGCGGTGCTTTCAACCATCCGCTTCTTTTCTTCAGAGGCTGGGCAGTTTCACACCGACATTCTCGAAGGTATCGCGCAGGAAGCGCGGCGGACTGGTGTGGCGCTTACCTGCTGTCCCGTAGGCAATGACGCTGAAAACGCGGCCGCGCTGGCGGGCCGAGATGGGGTTCTGCTTTTGTCGATCGATACCGAAGCCGTGATTGAGCAAGCGGCTGAGACCGGAATCGCCCTCGGCCTCATCAATGTCGAGCAGCCCCGCGATCAACACGACGTCACCGTGCCCGATAACCGGGACGGAGCGCGTAAAGGTTTGAAACATTTAATAGAGTTGGGTCACCGGGATATCGTTTTTCTCAACCACTCCGACCGCGATACGATCCGACGCCGGGCTGAGGGCTATGCCCAGGCCATGGTTGCAGGAACTGCTGTGCCGCCGCGGATCGAACCCTTCGACTATACGCAGTCCGCCGCGACAAACGAAGCGCGGCTGCGGGCTATCATGGACGAGCGGCCGTTTACGGCGCTCGCATGCTCGAACGACATCTCAGCCATCGCCGCGAAGCAGGCCCTGCGCCGCATGGGTCTGACGGTCCCGCGGGACGTCTCTGTGCTGGGCTTCGACGATCTTCCGATGGCCGGGCTGGCTGCACCGGCGCTTTCGACGGTGCGGATCGACCGCCACGCTATCGGTGCGATGGCACTCAAGCGGCTTATGGATCGCATGGATGATCCTGCCGCTCCTACGGTCCGACAGATTATCTCGACCGCGCTGGTAATCCGCGACTCCACGGCCAAGCCGCCGGAACGCGATTGACGATCTCTTGCAAAATTAATGCAAATTTGCAATAACAGCAAAAGTTGCAGAATCAGGAGATCGTCATGCAGCACTTCCACACCGTTCCGAAGGAGCAAGGCTACGCCGCCGTGCCGGACCAATCCTGCTCATATCTCGACTTCGGCACGATCCGCCTCGATGCGGGCGGGCGCTACGAGGGCAACGTCGCAGGCGATCGCGAAGCGCTTATGGTTGTCCTGGGCGGTAAGGCGAGGGTCAAGGCGAACGGCACCGATCTGGGCACCGTGGGCCGGCGGCCCAATGTATTCGCCGGAGTTGCCCATGCCGTTTACCTGCCGCGCGGTGCAGCCTACGTGATCGAAGCCGAAGGCCCGTTTGAAGCCGCGCTGCCTCAGGGCCCCTCTTCTCTCGACCTCGACCCTTACGTCATCTCGCCGGAGCAGGTGAACACCGGCCAGTGGGGGACACTGAACTATACGCGCTATTTCCGCGAAATCCTTGTCCAGCCGAACGGCATGCCCGCCTCGAGCCTCATCGTGGGCGAGACGATCACACCGTCGGGCAACTGGTCCACCTACCCGCCCCACAAGCACGAGGTGAACGCGGGCGCCGAGAAATTCCATGAAGAGATGTACTATTTCCGCGTCTCGTCGCCGGATAGCCATGGCGTGATCCATCACTACAGCCCCGAGCGGGGGTATGACGATATGCACAAGGTCACTGACGACACGTTGATCGCGATGCCGCATGGCTATCACACCTATGTGGGCGCACCGGGTGCGCAGAGTTACTACCTCTGGGCGCTGGCGGGCAACGGACGGGCGCAAGGCGCCAGCTTCGACCCGAAACTCGGTTGGGTCCAAAAGACGGTGGGCATGGTCTGATGACCGGGTTGGCGCTCGCGCCCGGATCAGCGCTCGTCACGGGCGGGGCCACTGGTATTGGCGCCGCAATCGCGCGTGCGCTGGCCCAGGCGGGCGCTGATGTGGCGATCACTGTCAACCGCTCACCCGGCGACGAGGCGCTGGCGTTGATCGAGGCGGCGGGACGTCGCGGGATGAGCGCGACCGCCGATCTGGGCGCGTTCGATGCGAAAGGAATGGATCGGCTGCTTGATGACGTTGAGGGCACGCTCGGCCCCATTGGGATACTTGTGAACAATGCGGGGATCATCCGCCGCGCTGATGCAGTGGAAACAGCCGATGCGGACTGGGACGCCGTCATCGACGTGAACCTGAATGCTGTCTGGCGCCTCACAAGGGCGGCGGGCGAACGGATGCTTCCCCGCGGCAGGGGCCGGATTGTAACCATCGCGTCGCTGCTCAGTTTTCAGGGCGGTATTCGCGTACCGGCCTACGCCGCCTCGAAGCACGCCGTCGCGGGGTTGACCAAAGCGCTCGCAAACGAATGGGCCCGGCACGGTGTTGGCGTGAACGCCATAGCACCCGGATACATCGCCACCGACAACACGGCGGCCCTGCGGGACGACCCCGAGCGCGCGCGCCAGATACTCGAACGCATCCCAGCAGGCCGCTGGGGAGAGGCCGAGGACATCGCCGGAATGGCCGTGTTTCTTGCGTCTGAGGCGGCTGGATACGTGCACGGACAGGTCATTGCGGTTGATGGAGGATGGATGAGCCGCTGACCGGAATGGAAATGAAGGGAGGACAAAATGACCAGATGCTTCACTCTTTCGATCGCGCTTGCGCTGGCGGGTGCCGCCGCAACGGCGCAGACCTACAGCCAGGCCCCCGCTTTCGAAGCCGCCGCCGAGGCGGGCGATCTGCCGCCGGTGGTCGAACGCCTTCCCGAAACACCCATGATCGTCGAACCGCTCGAGAGCATCGGAACCTACGGCGGCACGTGGAACGCAGCCCTGACCGGGTCCGGCGACAGGGTCTGGTTGACCCGCACCGTCGGCTACGAAAATCTCGTGCGCTGGAACCCCGAATGGACCGAAGTGATCCCGAATGTTGCCCGGTCATGGGACGTGAACGCGGACGGGACCGAATTCACCTTCACCCTGCGCGCGGGTCACAAATGGTCAGACGGCGACCCGTTCGATACCGAGGATATCGACTTTGCGTGGAACGACGTCCTCACCAATCCCGATCTGACCACGCCGCCGAGCTGGCTGATGGACGGCGAGCAACTGCCGGAACTCGAGATACTCGACGAGACAACGTTCCGTTTCATCTTCCGGGAGCCAAAGGGCCTGCTATTGGATCATCTCGCCCATGGCAACGCGGATTACTTCACGCGCTACCCGGCACATTACCTCAAGCAGTTCCACCCGGATTATGCCGAGGATATCGACGCACGGATCGCGGAGGCCGGCGTCGATACCTGGGTGGACCTCTTCAACCAGAAGGCCAGCGACGTCACGCCGTCCTACTCCTATCGCAATCCGGAGATGCCCACGCTGTTCGCATGGACGCAGGTGACCGCCTATAACGGATCGTCACCCGTCGTTCGCTTCGAGCGCAATCCCTTCTACTTCAAGGTCGATCCGGAGGGGCAGCAATTGCCCTATATCGACGACGTTCGGTTCCAGGTCACGCAAGACCGCGAGGTCACGCTTCTGAAGGCCATCGGGGGCGAACTCGACTTTCAGTGGCGGCGGATCAATTCGGTCGCACAGCGCCCGGTTCTGTTCCAGAACCAGGAAAAAGGCGGCTACAACTTTCATGCTCGTGTGAACGCAAACATGAACGAGGCGATCTTCTACCTGAATCTCACGTCGAAAGACGAGACCAAACGCCAGCTCTACAATCAGAAGGATTTCCGCGCCGCCCTCAGCCACGCGTTTGACCGGCAGGAGATCATCGACACCGCCTTTGCCGGGCTTGGCGAACCTTACCAGGCCGCCCCGCGCCCCGAGAGCATCTATTATGACGAGGAGTTCGCCACTCAGTTCACCGAGCATGACCCCGATCGGGCCAACACGCTGCTCGACGGCCTCGGATATACCAAGCGCGATGCGCGGGGCATCCGTCTTGGCCCGGACGGCCAGCCCATCCGCATCCTGCTGGAGATGGCGTCCGGCAAGAACTTCATTGATGTCGGCCCCCTGATGGAGCGCAATCTGGAAGAGGTCGGGATCGATCTGGAGGTGCGGGAGATCGAGCGGTCGCTCTACGAGACCAAGCAGATCGGCAACGAGCTTGACGCTGGCATCTGGGAGGGCGATGGCGGTCTTGGCGTCGAGCTCGATCCGCGGTGGTACTTCCCGTACAACTGGGAAAGCGGCTTCGCCCCCCTCTGGTCTGACTGGTATACATCCGGCGGTACTGAAGGCGAAGAGCCGTCTGAGGCCGCCCGTCGCCAGATGGAGCTGTTCGACCAGGTCACTGCAGAACCGGACCTTGAGACCCGGCAGAAACTGATGGGCGAGTTGATGGACATCGCCCGTGATGAATTCTGGGCCATCGGTCTGGTATTGCCAGCGCCGCAATACGGGGTGACCAACAAGCGTCTTTACAATGTGCCGATCTCGTTTCCGGGCTCTTTTCCCTACCCGGACCCCGCACCGGTGAACCCGCAGACGTTTTTCTACGGCGAACCCCGGGACATTGAGCCTTATCGCGGCTGACGCGCGTTCGGGCTTCGCCTTGAGAGGAGAAAACAGATGCTGCGTTACATCATCCGCCGCGTGCTCTGGGCCATCCCGATCCTGATCGGTGTCTCGATCGTATCGTTCTTCATCATTCAACTGCCGCCGGGCAACTACCTGACCGCGCTCATGGCCTCGATGCGCGCGACGGGCGAGAGCGTGGATATGAGCCAGCTTCAGACCCTCAGCGAGCGCTACGGCCTCGATGAGCCCATGATCGTGCAGTACTGGAAATGGATCTCCGGCATCGTTCTACGCGGCGATTTCGGCCAGTCGTTCCTCTATACACGCCCTGTCTCGGATCTTTTGTGGGAGCGGCTGGGCCTCACTTTCATCCTTGCTTTCACGTCGATGATCTTCGTCTGGCTCATCGCCTTTCCCATCGGTGTCTACTCTGCCGTGCGGAAGTATTCGATCGGCGACTACGTGATGACCTTCGTGGGTTTCATCGGCCTTGCAACGCCCAATTTCCTGATCGCGCTGATCCTGATGTACGTATCGTTCACTGTCTTCGGCCAGTCGGCGGGGGGGCTCTTCAGCCCGCAATATCTGGACGCGCCTTGGTCCTGGGCGAAATTCGCCGACATGATGTCGAAGATCTGGATCCCCGTTGTCGTCATCGGCACTGCAGGCACCGCTGCGCTTATCCGCATTATGCGGGCCAACATGCTGGACGAGTTGCCCAAAACCTACGTTGACGCGGCCCGTGCGCGTGGGCTTTCGGGCGCACACGCCGTGACCAAATATCCGCTGCGCGTCGCGCTCAACCCGTTCGTCAGCCGCATCGGCTGGGAATTGCCCGAGCTGATCTCGGGCGCCACGATCACCGCGATTGTGCTGTCTTTGCCAACAACCGGACCGCTGCTGCTGGAGGCGCTTCTGGCCCAGGACATGTATCTCGCCGGATCCTTCATCATGATGCTGTCGGTCCTGACCGTCATCGGCACGCTGATCTCGGATTTGCTGTTGGCGTGGCTCGATCCGCGGATCCGGCAGGGAGTGGTGGGATGAGCCGCGCGCGGACCGATCCGGCCACCGCCGAGCAGGCGGCCGCCTCTGCTGCCCTGGGCGCGCCCGTTGCTCCGACCCGTGTGCATGTCGCGGGGCAGTGGCGGCTGATGTGGTGGAAGTTCCGCAAGCACCGTCTGGCGCTCTGGTCGGGTGTGCTGGTCCTTTTGATCTATGTCGTGGCGCTCTTTGCACCCTTCGTGGCGCCCAAGGACCCCAATGACTACGCGTCGGCCTATCTCTACGCACCGCCTATGCCGGTAGAGGTCTCGCTGCGCGGCCCGCAGGGGGAGTTTGGCCTGTTCTTCAAGAGCTATGAGCTCACGGCAACGACCGACCCGCTGACGCTCGAGAAGACCTATGTCATCAACCGCGACGCGCTTGTGCCGCTTGGGTTCTTCGCGCCAACCGAGCCCTACAGCATGCTGGGCCTGCCGATGAACCGCGTGCTGTTCGGCCCGGTTAATTACGAGCAACCTTTCTACCTGCTCGGCGCGGACCGCCTGGGCCGCGACGTCTACTCCCGTGTCATCCATGGAACACGCGTGTCGATGACCGTGGGGCTTGTCGGTGTCCTCATCAGTCTGGTGCTGGGCATCGTGCTGGGCGGCATCTCGGGCTATTTCGGCGGCTTTGTCGACGATGCCGTACAGCGGACCATCGAGTTTCTTAAATCCATCCCGACCATCCCCCTCTGGATGGGGCTCGCTGCGGCGATCCCGACAGTCTGGTCGCCCATCGCGGTCTACTTCATGGTCACCGTCATCTTGTCGCTCGTCGGCTGGACGGGACTCGCCCGCGAGGTGCGTGGCCGCTTCATGGCGCTCAAATCCGAAGACTTCGTGACCGCCGCCCGGCTCGACGGCTGCTCGGAAATGCGGATAGTCCTGCGTCACATGGTGCCCTCCTTCGCCAGTCACATCATCGCTACGCTGACGCTTGCCATCCCCACGATGATTTTGGCCGAAACGGCATTGTCCTTTCTGGGCATCGGCCTGCGCCCGCCTGTCGTTTCATGGGGCGTGCTGCTGCAGGAGGCGCAGAACATCCGCACGATTGCCACGGCACCTTGGCTGTTCGCGCCGGGCGTGGCGGTCGTGGTATCGGTCCTGGCGCTGAATTTCCTAGGCGACGGCCTTCGCGATGCGGCAGATCCCTATGCGTGAGCCCGACACCCTCCTGGAAGTGCGGGACCTTGCCACGCATTTCTTCACCGACGAGGGTGTCGTGCGCGCTGTCGATGGGGCGTCCTTCGACATCCCGCGCGGCAAGACACTCTGCATCGTCGGCGAGAGCGGGTCGGGCAAATCGGTCATGGCGCGCGCGGTCATGGGCCTGACGCGCGCACCGGGGCGCGTCGTTGGCGGCTCGGTGCTCTGGTGCCCCGATCAGGACGGTCAGGCGACCGACCTTGCAACTTTGCACGGCAACAGCCGTGCCTACCGGGCCATCCGCGGCCCCGAGATCGGCATGATCTTTCAGGAGCCCATGGCCGCCTTGTCGCCGGTCCACACCATCGGGACGCAGCTCGCCGAATCCGTTCGATCCCGCCATGCGGTGAGCAAGCGCGAGACGCGCGAACGCGGGATCGAGGCACTGGCCCGGGTCGGCATCCCGGAGCCTGCGGCCCGCTACGACCAGTACGGCTTTGAGCTCTCGGGCGGTATGCGCCAGCGGGCGATGATCGCAATGGCGCTTGCTGCCGAACCGAAGCTGTTGATCGCCGACGAGCCCACAACCGCACTCGATGTCACCACACAGGCCGGTATCCTCGATCTGATCCTCGACCTGCAGTCCGAGACCGGTATGACCGTGATGTTCATCACCCACGATCTCGGCGTGGTTGCCGAGATCGCCGACAGCGTCGCCGTCATGTATCTGGGCCGGGTGGTCGAACATGCTGATGTCGATACGGCCTTTCACGCCCCCGCCCACCCCTATACCGAGGCGCTCTTGCGCGCGCTTCCGTCGATCCACGCCAAGACCGGGGAACGGCTGGCCGCCATCCCCGGCATGGTGCCGCATCCTTTCGCCCGGCCCGCGGGGTGCGCCTTTCACCCGCGCTGCCACCGTTTCCGCCCGGGGCTTTGCGAGACGCGCGAGCCCGAGAATGTGCCGGTCGCACCGGGTCACGGCGCGCGCTGCCTGCTGCTGAAGCCTGCGCGGAAGGCGGCTGCCGAATGACCGAAATGCTGCTCGAGATCCGCGACCTTTGCAAACACTACCCCTTGGGCGGCCCCGGCCTTCTGCGCAGGCGCGCAGTTCCGGTGGTGCGGGCCGTGGATCGGGTCAGCTTCGACATTGCCGAGGGCGAGACCCTCAGCCTCGTGGGCGAGTCGGGCTGCGGAAAGACCACACTCGGCAAGACGATCATGCGGGCCCATCCGGCAACCTCGGGTGAAATGCGCTATCGCCGTGCCGACGGGTCCATCGTCGATCTCGGCAGGCTGGACGGCGCAGCACTCAAGGCAGCCCACCGCGAGATCCGCATGATATTCCAGGATCCGAACGGCTCGCTCAATCCTCGCCTTAGTGTGCGCGATATTGTGGGTGAACCCCTGCGCGTGCGGCGCATCGCACAAGGCGCGGCGCTGGAAAAACGCGTGGCCGAGCTTCTGGAGAAGGTCGGGTTGCGCCCCGAATACTTGCACCGCTATCCACACGCCTTCTCGGGCGGCGAGCGCCAACGCATCGGCATTGCACGCGCGCTTGCACTCGATCCGCGGCTGGTCGTCGCCGATGAGGCCGTCTCCGCGCTTGATGTCTCGATCCAGGCGCAGACACTGAACCTTTTGAGCGATCTGAAATCTGAGTTCGGGTTGACATTCCTCTTCATTGCGCACGACCTGTCGGTGGTGCGCCACATCTCGGACCGCGTGGCGGTGATGTATGTGGGCCGGATGGTCGAACTGGCCAAGACCGAGGCGCTGTTCACCCGGCCGCGCCATCCCTACACCGAGGCGCTCATGTCTTCGGTGCCGATCCCCGACCCACGGCTGCGCAGGGCGCGCAAGCGCATCCGGCTGGCCGGCGAGGTGGCCAGCCCGATCAACTCGCCTTCGGGTTGCGCCTTTCATCCGCGCTGCCCCTATGCCACCGAGATCTGTGTGCGCGACGTACCGCAGTTGCGTCCCACCGGCGGGGGCCTCGCTGCCTGCCACCACGCCGAGACGCTGGAGCTCGCCGGGGTGTCCCACATCGCAGAGGGCGCCGAATGAAACACGCAGCCCTCAGTGACGTGCCGCTGACCGACGCTTCGGCGGAAGAGATCAGGAAGATATTGCGCGACACCAAAGGCGCATCGCCCCTGCCTCCGCGCGCCGACCGCGCGGCATGGGCGGTGCTTGGGCAGCAACATGTCGCCGCCGAGATACTCACCCGAGGGGAGGCGCTGAGGGCAGCGCCCGTGCCGTCCCTACCGCTCAGCCTCTATCTCGACTACCACCGCACCGGCCGCCGCACGGGCTACGAGGGTCCGCTCGACGCCCGGCGGGACAGGCTCGTGCAGTTGACGCTTGCCGAATGCCTGGCCGGCGACGGCGGTTACCTCGACGCGATTGCCGATACCCTCGATGCGATCCTGAACGAGCCAACATGGATCGTTCCGGCTCATGGATTCGGGTTTTCGGACGGTCTGCCCCCGCCGGACCTGCAAAGCATCGACCTCTGGTCCGCCATGGCCTGCCTGCTGGTGGCCGAGGTTGATCATCTGCTCGATGATGCGCTGCACCCCGTCCTGCGCGCGCGCGTTCGGGAGGTCGTCGACATGCGCGGTATCACACCGCTTCTTGCCCGCGATGACATGCGCTGGATGGGCGCCGCCGAGACCGGCCGTTGCAGTCCCAACTGGGCACCGGTTTGTGCCGGGTTGACAGCGGGTGCCGCCATTTACCTGGAGCCAGATACCGATCGACTGGCCCGCGTGCTTGCCAAGGCGCTGCGCGAGATCGCCCACTACCGCGACCACTTCCCCCCAGACGGTGGCTGCGCCGAGGGCGTTGGCTACTGGGAGAAGGGCATATTCGCCACCGCAGCCTTTGCAGAGCTGGTCGCGGCGCGCACCGAGGGACGCATCGACCCGCTTGTGCATCCCCGTTTCCGGACCATCGCGGGCTTCCCATTGGCGGTGCATCTGGGCCCGCAGGTGTTTCCGGCCTTCTCGGATACTGACCGGGGGCGCTCAGTCCAGACCGCGCTCCTACGGCACCTCGCGCGGCGCCTCGATCTGGCCGCCCTCGCGGCGGTGGACCCCTCCGGAGAGGCGGGTCGGCGCCTGACCACGCGCTACCCTGCCGAGCAGATCCGCGACCTGACGTGGTGGGAAGATGCAGGTCCGGCCCATGACGCGGCCGAAGCCGAGTGGCTCCCCGACACGCAAATTTTCATCGCGCGGCTCGACCCGGCCGATCCCGACGCGCTCACGCTTGCGGTGAAGGGCGGACATAATGCCGAGCCGCATAACCACAATGACGTGGGCAGTTTCGTCATCCGCGCGGGCGGCACCACGGCGGTGGCCGAGTTGGGCGCGGGTGTCTACACACGTGACACCTTCCGGCCCGAGGCGCGCTATGACCAGCCGATGTATGGCAGCCAGGGCCATTCGGTCCCTGTCATAGGGGGGCGCGGGCAACGGACCGGTCGTGTCGCTGCTGCCGGCAAGGTGACGTGCGAGGGCGACAGGCTCTCCCTCGACCTTGCCGCGTGCTATCCACCGGAGCTCGGGCTTGCGACACTGCTCCGCAGCGTTGCGCTCGACCGGCAGCAGGGCGCGGTTCGTGTCACGGACATCGCCCTGTTCGATGGCCCGGTCTTGCCTCTGGTCTCGGCGGTCATGACCTTCGAGATGCCGCAGACCCTCGCGCCGGGTCGCATTCGCCTCGGTTCCCTGATCCTTGAACACGATCCCGCGCTGACGATCCGGACCGAGACCCTCCCGGGCCTGCAGTTCCGCGACGGCTCCACGGCCGATGCGTACCGCATCCTCGTGACCGCTCTCCAGTCCGACGCGCCCGACGTCACGCTTGTTTTTCGCCCCATCACCGCCAGGAGCTCCGCATGAACGTTCCGAAACCCCAATTTTCAGCCCCATCGTGGCTGACGGATGCCCATGCTGCGGCAGCGGACCGTGTACGGAGGCTTGCCACGACCCATGGGGCCGCTTATCTGCATGCCACCGAGGCTGGTCGCTATCCGCTCGACCTCGCATGGTGGTGGACCTCGGGCTTCTGGCCGGGGCTGCTGAACCTTCTGACCAAGGAGGATACCGATCCCCGCCTCGCCGCGCTGGCGCTGCAGGCCGAGAACGGATTGACCGCCCTTCTCGATCATGACTGGTTCGAGGAATTGCATCACGACGTTGGCTTTCAGTTCCAGCCCACTGCCGTCATGCGCCACAAGCTGACAAGCGCCCCCGACGCGCGCCGCCGGGGTCTCGTCGCAGCGCACCTTCTGATGGGCCGTTTCAATGTCGCTGGTGGCGTGATCGAGGCATGGAACGGCGAGGCCAAGCGCGGGCATTCGATCATCGATACGCTGATGAACCTGCCTCTCCTTTTCTGGGCTACTGAAACCAGTGGCGAGCCGCGCTTCGCCAACCTTGCGCGTGCGCATCTCGCCAGTGCCATTACGGAGTTCATACGCGACGACGATACAACACATCACGTCGTGGTCTTTGACCAGATGACAGGCGACCGGGTCGAGGCGCTCGGTGGGCAGGGCGCGGCGCCAGACAGCGCCTGGTCGCGCGGCATGGCCTGGGCGATCTACGGACTGGCCATCGCGGCGCGCTATACCGGCGACCCGGCGTACCGCACGCGGTCCCGCGCCGTCGCGGACCGTTTCCTCGCGCTCAACGACCCCCACGGCGTCCCGCCCTGGGACTTCCGCGCACCCGACGCCGCGACCGCCCCCCGCGACAGCTCAGCCGGCGCCGCAGCCGCTTGCGGCCTTCTGGAACTGGCCGATCTGGGCGACCCGGCCGCACATGGCCAGGCGCTTGCGCTTGTCGAAACGCTGACCGAACGCTGCGCCATGCCCGCGAGTGGGGACGGCCTGCTGGCCCACGCCACCGGCAAGCTGCCCCAAGGCCAGTTCATCGACGTGAGCCTCATCTACGGCGATTACTATTATTTCGAAGCGCTTCAGCGCTTTGCCGGCTTGAAGGAGACTTGCTGGTGAGAAATCCCGTCATTCTCGAACGCGTCGCCGCCCCGGCCATCCCGACACCCGAAGGTGCCGAGCGTCGCGTCCTCGCCCATGGCGGCGGCATGATGCTGGTAGAATTCACCTTCCCGAAATCCGGTATCGAGGCGCCGATGCACAGCCACCCGCACGAACAGCTCGGCTACGTCAAGTCGGGCGCCATCGACCTGCATATGAACGGAGAGACCACGCGGCTTACGGAGGGCGGCAGCTATTACGTACCGCCCGACATGCCGCATGGCGTGACGATACTGGAGCCGACCGTGCTGGTCGACGCCTTCACGCCACGCCGCGAAGACTTCCTGGCCTGACTGACGGAAGAGCAAGAAATGAAACCAAACCAGAGGGGAGAATACCATGAAACGCCTAACGATTCTTCTGGCCGCCACCGTCGCGGCACCTGCACTCGCGCAGGGCATCCCGCAAGCTGAATTGAAGCTGCATCTCGATCTCCGTGACTACGCGCCCGAGGGTGCGTACTACCGTGGCTCTTCTGCCGCTTTCGGTGATCTGAATGGCGATGGCGACCGGCGCGACTTCATCCGCCACGTGAACTCGACACGGATGCAGGCCTTTGCGTTTAACGGCAAGGCGGTCGAACTCCTGTGGGACTACGAAAGCGGACTGGACCTGCCGGATCCCTCGAACCGCTACTTCTACAAATACGTCATCTGGGACATCGACGGGGACGGGCAGGACGAGGTCACCGGCGCCTTTGCCACCGAGGGCGGCATGATGGAGATGCGCGTCCTCGACGGTGCGACCGGCGCGATCGAGGCAACCGCCCCCCTGAACATCGCCAACCCCGAGAGCGACGACAACAACCGCGCCTTGCGCGTAAAGACGGTCGTGGCTGACCTCGCGGGCGACGGTTTGCCGTCCGAACTGATCCTGATCGATGAACGCGGGAGCCGTGGTGATGTGCATGCCTTTGCCTCGGATCTGACCCTGATCTGGGACACCACGGAGGATGACACGGCTATGATACATGCCCATTACCCCTGGCCTTATGACATCGACGGCGATGGCGCGGACGAAGTGCTGACGCGGTACCTGCATGACGAGACCGGAGCGCGCGTCCAGCGCGTGACACCTGAGGACTGGATCCTGCTCGACAGCTACTTCGACCATCTCGATAAAGCGATGGCCGCAGACATCCTGGCAGATAACGAGGGCATGGAACTGGCCTTCAGCTATGAAGGTCTGCACGTGGCTGTGCTGGACGGCGAGACCCTGGAGGAAATCTGGCGCTCCCAGGGCGTGCACAAGGACGCCAAGTTCATCACCATCGGGGAATGGTTTCCGGAGAGCGAGGGCCCTGAGCTTTTGTTGAACTGGGCCATCAGCGATGACGGGAGCGAGGCCGTGACACTCTCTGCGGCGGGCGAAGAACTGCACCGCTGGGACGGTGAGATCACGGACGGCCTAACGATGGACTGGGACGGCGACCGCACACGTGACGAGGTATTCTCGTCGAAATATGGTCGCCTTTTCGAGATGCCGCCGACCACGCGTATCGAGGTCCGCGACGCATATTATGAAGATGCCAAGGATCCGCATCACGAGGACATGCGGCTCTACGCCCACGCCCTTGACATGCTGGGTGACTATCGCGAGGAGATTGTGTTTCTCGACGAGAATGAATTGCTGATATACGGGGCCGCGGGCGATGCGCCCGCTGATCATCCCTCGCCCTTCGACAGTGCTGACTATGCGCTGGCCGTTGCCAATATGCACGGTGATAACCACACGGAACGCGGCTATCTGAACTGGCAGACGCTCGATCAGACAGCGAACGCAAGTCAAGATGCCTGCTCCTGCTGAGATGACCGTCATCGATCGTATCGAGACCTGGCGCCTGCCAAAGCTGCTTGTCGTTCGTGTCACCGACAGCGACGGCGCGCAGGGTTGGGGCCAGACCGCTGCCCGCGCAGCCGATGTCACGCAGGCCGCGCTCCACACCCTCGTGGTGCCCGTTGCGCTGGGCCAACGCGCCGACCCTCTCCATGTGACCGAGGTCGTCTGGAACGCAGAATACAAAATGCGTGGCACGTTTCTGGCCCGCGCCCTCACCGGTGTCGAAACCGCTCTGTGGGATCTTGCCGGGCGGCGCGCGGGGCAGCCAGTGTGGCGTTTGCTCGGTGGCGAGGCGCCCCGGGATATCCCGCTCTACATCTCGCGCCGCACCCGCAAGACAACACCCCAAGCCGAGATTGACGGCATCCATGCAGAGATCGCTGCGGGGGGATATCGCGGCATCAAGGTCCAGATTGGCGACCGCCTCGGCAGAGGCCCCGAAGGCCCGCCCGGTCGTTCCGAGGCGTTGGTCGACGCCCTGCGCGCCGCCTTTCCCGACCATCGCCTGTCGGCGGATGCCAACGGGGGGTACGCCGCCATTGAGGCGATCAAGATCGGTCGCCGTATGGAAGCACAGGGCTTTCATCATTTCGAAGAGCCATGCCCCTTTGACGATCTCGCTGGAACAAAGGCCGTTGCCGACGCCCTGGACCTGACAGTGTCGGGCGGCGAGCAGGACAATGACATGGGCAAGTTCGAGCGCATGGCCTCGGGCGGCGTCGTCGATATCCTGCAATGTGACCTCGCCTATTGCGGTGGCGCGACCCGGACGCTCGCTGTCGCGCGCCTTGCGCGGACCCATGGTCTGCCGTTCATGCCCCACAGCCCCACCATGTCGATGCTGCAGGTCTTCGCTTTGCACGTGCTCACGGCCTTACCACCCTCGGGCGAGATGCATGAATGGCGCGGCGCCAGCGACCGGGAGCCTTGGGCCGAAGAACTTTATGCCCCTCTCCCGGCCGCAAACAACGGGCTTACTCGCGCGGTTGCCGGTCCAGGCTGGGGGATCACGGTCAATATCGACCGCCTGCGCCGCGCTGAACGCGAGGTGTTCGACCGCCGTTCAAAGGTCAAGGGCTAGAACCTTGCAAACAGGCCCGACAAATGTCTGCTTCTGACAGATGCACATTCGTGCAACGGATGCATTTCATCTCTTGCACTGGCAACGCGTAGGGTGACCGAAGAGCTGAAAGAGATTGGTTTGGATGTCGGCCATCGCCGTGTGGGAAGATTGATGCGTCAGAACGGCATATGTGCTGTGCGGACCCGCAAACACAAGGTGACGACGGATAGCGACCACAAGTTCAACATCACACCGAACCTGTTGGATCGCGACTTCAACGCTGATGCGCCAAACCAGAAGTAGGCCGACGACATCAGCTATGTTTGGACGAAGGAGGGGTGGTCGTATCTTGCTGTGATCCTTGATTTGCACTCCCGTCGTGTCATCGGCTGGGCCTTAAGTAATCGCATGAAACGGGACCTGGCTTTCGACAAAGAGATGTTGCAGGACGTCATCAAGCGAAAGCTCGTCGCCATTGTTGCCTGAACCAACGGCGCATCAATAGCGACCATGCTCGGAAACGGACGCTGGTTGACGAGATCAGAGCTGACGGGCGGGTGTCGGTCCGGCGGGCTTGCGCGCTCATCCGTTTCGATCCACGGACCTATCGGCACAAGTTTCGTCGGCCCGATCAGGCCGCGTTGGAACAGCGGATCACCGTCGCCGATACAGTCTCGCGGTCTGTGCCAGTACTGGACGCCCGGTTCAGTTACAAAGGCGCAGACGGTGTCTCGGCCTTGGATTGTGTCTGTCGCCAGTTGGGCGACCCCAAGAGCCTTCGCGTTGATAACCGCAGCGAATTTGTATCTTGTGACATGAACCTTTGGGCCTAACAGCGAGGCGTCTCCCTGGACTGCTCACGACCGGGAAAACCGACGGACAACGCATTCATGGAAGCCTTCAACGGCAAGTTCCGCGCCGAATGCCTGAACGCACATTGGTTGATGGGGCTTGAAGATACGGCTGAAAAGTTGGAGGCATGGCCCCTCTCATCGCCGCAAGCGGCGACTGCCGGGCAGCGGTAGAGACTACAACGAGGAAAGACCGCATGCGCCATCAGGAACAAGGTCCCGGCAGCACTAATGGAATTGCCAGGCGCTTCCAACCCGTCGGTGTGAGCACAAGCGCGGAAAATCTCGCCCAGACCGGGGAGACTTTCGGCCAGCACATCAGTTGAAGCCCTCCTGCCGCAAAAGCGGTCGGGGCCTGAAAACCGCATGAAACGGGTCGTCAGGCGCGCATATGTTGCGTAAAACCATGCCATGACACAGCATCAAACTCTGCCAAGCGCCCCTGAAAGCTCCTATCATTACCGCGTGATCCGCCGCGCCATCGACCTGATTGACGCCAGCGAAGAGATCGTTTCCCTCGAAGAGATCGCCGCTGAAATGGGGATGAGCCCGGCCCATTTCCAGCGGCTGTTTTCGCGTTGGGTCGGGGTGTCCCCGAAAAGATACCAGCAATACCTCAAACTCGGGTACGCCAAGTCGCTTTTACACGAGCATTTCACCACATTGGAGGCATCCCATGCGGTTGGCCTGTCGGGCAGCGGGCGGTTGCATGATCTCTTTGTGCGCTGGGAAGCCATGAGCCCGGGTGAGTTTGCCCGCAAGGGTGCGGGCCTCAAGATTTTCTGGGGCTGGTTTGAAAGCCCCTTCGGACCGGCGCTGGTCATGGGCACGGATAAGGGTATCTGCGGTATCGGCTTTTCCGCCGAAATGGGCGCAGAGGCCGCCATGGATGACCTGATGTCGCGCTGGCCCAAGGCCACCTATGTCGAAGACCCGGCGATCTTGCGACCTTGGGTTCTGCAAGCCTTTGGCGCAGGTGATGGAAACCTTGAGACAGCGCCCCTGTTTCTGATCGGGGCCCCGTTCCAGATCAAGGTCTGGGAGGCTTTGTTGTCAATTCCGAGCGGGCAGGTCACCACCTATTCAGAGATTGCCGATGCCATTGGGTCCCCAAAAGCTGCGCGCGCAGTGGGAACCGCCGTAGGGCGCAACCCGATCAGCTGGTTGATCCCCTGCCACCGGGCCCTGCGCAAGTCGGGAGGGCTTGGGGGGTATCATTGGGGTCTGCCGATGAAACGTGCCATGCTGGCCTATGAGGCGGTGCAGGTGGATCGCTGACAGAGGCATGGGCGGGATGCCGCCGATGTACTTTTACCCTTTCTTTGTGGTCCCAACGGTCCCATATATACAGCCGGATATAACGACGCCCCGCCCGAACGGGGCTGCAACCATCGAAGGCAGTAGACTATGACATTTTTCAAAACTCCGGCAATTCTCGCTTTTTCGGGTGTGCTTTTTCTCAGTGCCTGTACCGACCCCGGACAATTCAATGGCAATTCGAATCTTTCCAAAACCCAGCAAGGCGCTCTGGTCGGTGCCGGTGCCGGCGCGCTGGCTGGCGCGCTTTCGCGCGGCGACGGCAACCGGGATCAGGGGGCGTTGATCGGTGCCGTGGTCGGCGGTGCTGTCGGGGCCGGCATCGGCTATAATCTTGATCAGCAAGAGGCGGATCTGCGGCGCGATATCGGCAATGACAACGTCCGGATCACCAACACCGGCGACAGGTTGATTGTGAGCCTGCCGCAGGATTTGCTCTTTGCCACGGACAGCGCTGCGGTCCGCCCTGATCTGCAAAATGATCTGTTCACCGTGGCTGGCAGCCTTCAGGAGTACCCGGCATCCACCATTCAGGTTATTGGACATACCGACAGCGATGGCGATGCAGCCTACAACCAGCAACTGTCCGAGCGTCGCGCCAATTCGGTCGGCGATATTCTGATCAACGCAGGTGTGCCCAGCTCGCGGTTGCAGACCTTTGGCCGTGGCGAAAGCCAGCCCGTTGCCAGCAACCTGAGCGCGGCTGGCAAAGCGCAGAACCGCCGGGTTGAAATCGTCATCCTGCCCAATAGCGCCTGACACCGCCCTCATTTAATGCCCTGAGGCTCTGCAGATTTGCGGGGCCTCTTGTTTTTTGTCTGCCGTGCAACAAGTACTGCGCTGACTTGAATTGGAAGGTGTACTCTATGTCACAACATCAGTTACTTGGGCTGTCCGGTGCATTGCGCGGTGGCTCAACCAACGCATCGCTTCTGCGTGAGGCGGCCCGGTTTTTTGGGCCCTGCGATTTCATCGAGGGTGATCTTAATCTGCCGCTTTACGATGGGGATGCCGAGGCGGAAAGCGGTATTCCGGATGCCGTGCAAAAGCTCGCCGATCAGATCGCGGCAGCAGATGCTGTTGTGATCTCGACACCGGAGTATAATAAAGGCCCTTCCGGTGTGTTGAAAAACGCGCTCGACTGGGTGTCGCGGACCAAGGGAAGCCCCTGGAGTGGCAAACCTGTGGCAGTGATGTCCGCTGCTGCCGGGCGTGCCGGGGGCGAGCGCGCTCAGATGATCTTGCGCGGTTTCATGGTGCCGTTCCGGCCCCGCATCCTGCAAGGCCCGGAAATGCATCTGGCCGACAGCAGCAACGCATTTGACGACAATGGACATATCACGTCCGAACTTTACATCAGCACCCTGACAGAGTTGATGGACAACCTGCGCCGCGAGATTAACCGCTAACGCTGGAGAACGGAGATCTCGATCAGGTTCTGATCTGGGTTTCTGATGTAAAGCGATGTGAGCGGCCCCGTCGCGCCAAGGTGGGGAAGACCGGTTTCTATGTCGACCTGGTGAATGGCCGGATATTTCAGCCGATCCTTGATCGACGCATCGGTCAGAAAGCACAGATCGGCAGTGCCTGTCGTCGGATGCGCGGCTCTGCGGGCAAATTCACGACCCGCCTGTGAGATATTGCTGACTGTCAGGACAATATGGTCAAGCGCCCGAACGCGGCACTGGATTTCTGGCTGCAGCATATGTGCCTTCCTTGAGACGTCGATGCGCCACGGAGGATGCAACGCTGTCCCTCAAGGTCGGGGGCCGGGTGCGGGAGAATTCAGAATGATGCGGCGACATCGAAGCTATCGGGAATGTTGTTTAAATCCTCCAACAGTAAATCTGCCATCACCAGCGCGATTTTCGGAGCCATTCCAAAACCGATCTTGAACCCGCCGTTTGCGATGAAATGCCCCGGTCGTTCGGGCCATTTCCCCAACATCGGCGCACGGCTGCGGGCGCGGGGCCGAATGCCTGCCCAGCGGTCGATCACCGGGGCCTGCGCCAGCACCGGGACAGCCGCCCGCGCCTTTGTGATGACGTCATCGAGCTGCCCGTCGGTGGTATCGGGCGCGGCATAGTTGTTTTCCGACGTCGACCCGATCGCAACAGTGCCGTCCTGATGCGGGATGATATGCACGCCATCCACAAAGAGCTGGGGCGCTCCGCCGGCATCATGGCGCAGAAGCGCCGCCTGACCTTTGACCCCTGTCCCCATGGCGCGGCTCCGCCCCGCGCTCAGCGCAGCCAGCCCGGTGATCCCGGTGGCCCACAGCACCTTTCCGCGATCGGGCGCTTCCTGTTCGACCGTGACACCGTGGCGCGCGAGAGCTGTCGCCAGGGCACCAACAGCCTGCCTAGGGTGCAAAAGCGCGCTCAAGCTATCATGGATCAGCCATCCGGTGGGGCTTTGGGGGCTCCAGTCCGTCTTGTCCTGAGGCACGATTTCCCAGACCGCGCGACCTTGCCAAAGCGTCTTTGCGGTATCGGCGCGCTGATGGGCGCGCGCGAGCGCGGCCGCGTTTGGAATTGGCTGCAACCGCCCGCTGCGCAGGTAACCGGGGGATCGCCCGCTGATCTCAGCGACACCGCGCCAGAAGGTCTCTGCCATCAACAGGCTGTCGAGTTGAAATGCCTTCTTTGCATTCCAGTTTTCAGGGACATGGGGGGCGAGGGCGCCCACAAGGCCACCGCTGCTGCCAGCGCCGGGGCCAGACGGATCGATGAGGGTGACGGCAGCCCCGCGCCGGACGCATTCCCATGCGATCGACAGCCCGAAAATACCGGCGCCGCGGACTGTGATATCGACCATTGCCAAAGATTGCCTTCTGCCGCACTGTCCCGCCATATTGAGCGTTTCTCGACAAGGCGCAAGCGTGCAGGATCAAACGGCAGATGTGGTGTGGCGACCCGGCAATGTGCCGGTCTCGACGCAATTCGATGACCCCTATTTCAGCCTCGAAAATGGTCTGGCCGAGACCCGCCATGTCTTTTTGCAGGGAAATGATCTGCCGGGCCGGTTCCGTGACGGGTTTCATATCGCCGAGCTGGGGTTCGGGACCGGGCTGAGTTTTCTGACGACTTTGCAGGCTTGGCAGGCCCGGAACTGCGCGGGAACCTTGTCTTTCACCAGTTTCGAAGCCTACCCGATGGCGCGTGCCGACATGGCCAAAGCGCTGTCGGCTTTTGACAGTTTTGGGCCCCTGGCCTCTGCGCTTCTGACGAAGTGGCAGGCCGAAGGGGGGCAATTCGAAATTATGCCAGGTGTGATCTTGAATGTCGTGGTGGGGGATGCTCAAGAGACTTTAGCGGCTTGGACAGAAAAGGCCGATGCTTGGTATCTGGACGGGTTTTCGCCAGCCAAAAACCCCGCGCTCTGGACCGAGAGCCTGATGCGGGATGTGGCAAAGCATACTGTGCTGGGCGGAACCTTTGCGACCTATACGGCGGCGGGCTTCGTACGACGTAGTCTGGCTCAGGCCGGGTTCCACGTCGAGCGGGTGGTGGGGTTTGGGCGCAAACGGCACATGACCCGCGGCACACTATCAGCATGACACAGCCTAATGACCTGCGACTTGGCGTGAGCCTGATGCTGATGGCCACAGTTGTGTTTGCAATGCAGGACGGTATTTCGCGCCATCTCGCCGATGCCTACAACGTCTACATGGTCGTGATGATCCGCTATTGGTTCTTTGCGGCCTTTGTCATGGCCGTTGCACGGCGCAACGCGGGGGGCATCCGGGCGGTCGCAAAAACCGATCAACCCTTTGTGCAGATTTTTCGCGGGCTCTTACTGGCGGTAGAGGTCTGCGTGATGATCGTGGGGTTTACTCTCTTGGGGTTGGTTGAAAGCCACGCTGTCTTTGCCTGCTATCCGTTGATTGTCGCGGCGCTGTCCGGCCCTTTGCTTGGTGAAAAGGTCGGCTGGCGGCGATGGGTGGCGATTGTGATCGGGTTTTTGGGCGTCGTCATCATCCTTGAGCCGGGCTACGGTGTGTTTGATCCGGTCTCGATGGTACCGCTGGCGGCCGCGACGATGTTTGCGCTCTATGCGCTGATGACCCGCTACGCGGGTCGGCGCGACGACACCGCGACCAGCTTTTTCTGGACCGGGACCGTGGGGGCTGTTGCGCTGACGATGGTCGGTGTCTGGTTCTGGGAGCCTATGTCGGCTCCCGACTGGGGTTGGATGGCGCTTTTATGCGTCACCGGGGCTTTGGGCCATTGGCTGTTGATCCGTTGCTATGAGGTGGCCGAAGCAAGCGCTGTGCAGCCGTTTGCCTATTTTCAACTGGTTTTTGGCGCGAGCCTTGGCATTCTTGTCTTCGGCGAAACTCTCAGGCCCAATGTGGCCATGGGTGTTGTCATCATCGTCAGTGCGGGGTTATTCACCCTGTGGCGCGAACGTCAGAAGACTTGAGCCGATGAGTTCCTGACTAAAGGGCTGCGGCAGCGGGTCTTTGCCCAGTTGTGCCCGATAAACCGGCAGGCTTTCGGTAACGCGCATCACGTAGTTCCGGGTTTCGCGAAACGGGATATGCTCGATCCAGTCGACAATATCGATGTCGCCGCGTCGCGGATCGCCGTAGACCTGCATCCAGCGATCAGGCCTGCTGGGGCCTGCGTTGTAGCCTGCGGACATCATGATGACATTGCCGTTAAAGCGCCGCGCCAGCCTTGAAAGATACGTCGCCCCCAGTTGGGCATTGTAGACCGGATCGCTGGTCAGCCGTTCTGTTGTATGTTCTGACGCACGACCGAGTTGCCGCGCCACCTCCGATCCGGTGCGGGGCATGATCTGCATCAGGCCACGCGCGCCGACGCCACTTTGGACACGGGGGTCAAATTCGCTCTCACGCCGGGCGATCGCAAGTGACATTTCCGGTGCCATTGGTAAGTCCCGCTCCGCCAGGGGATGCAAAGCGTAATATCCAAATGGCACCACAATGGCGCGCCGTGCCAGCCGCTTACCGATCATGACGGCCAGATGAGGGTGTTTCGTTTCTACCGCGGCCATTGCCAAAAGCTCTGCCTTCGGCTGATCGAGGCTTTCGGCCAGATGGGTCCAGAACCGCTCCGCCAGATTGATCTCTCCGGATGCCTGCAGCAGCAGACCCGCCTCAAAAAGCGGGTTCTGGGCCAGATCAGAGGTCTGCCAGTCCTGTGTCGGAGCGGCCGTAGCCAGATCTGTATCAAATGGCAGGCCCGCCCGCTCGGCCGCAAGCAGACCATAGAAAGAGGTTTGATGCTGCGCCGCCGCCGCATAGGCCTGATCCGCGGCGGCCACATTGCCCATCGCCTCGTAAGCGCGCCCCCGCCAATATCCGGCCCGGCCCTTGGAGATCGGGGAGCGGACGGCGGCATCATGGTTTTCAAAGTGTTTGAGGGCTGTTTCGGGTTCATTCAGGCGGTAAAGTGCAATGTAGCCCGCAAGCCACTCCAGATCGGAGTAAGCGGAGCCCGCCGTCAGAAAATGGCGTACGGCCAATTCATAAGCCCGCTCGGGGTCACCGTTGCGCATCTCGTCCCGCGCAAGAGAGCGCCGCCGGTTTGACCATTCCTCTGGACGGCCGAGCCTGTCTGCGCTGACGGATGTTGTCAGCATCAGCGCTTTTGCATCCTCGGTACGCCCCTTACGCAGGCGCCACAAGAAACGCTCATATTGCAGGCCCCCGTCCTCTGCATGGCTTTGCGGGACGGCTTCGATCAAGGCATCAACGCCGGGTGCTGCCTCTCTTAGGGCAATGCGTGCCTTGGCCGCAGCGACCGCGCCAGCTGATGCCAGACTGAACGTTCTGCGGGCATTTTCAAATGCACCCTGCCAAAGCATGGCGTCCAGCCGGGCGTCATGGTGACCTTTCAATACCTGGTCATGCGGGCCTGTAAAAAGAGCCTGCTCTGCCGGGCTCATCGGCATATTCCGCCAGGCTCCGACCAAGGCGGTCTCTGCCTCACTTGTGCGGCCCGCGTCCGCCAGGGCTGCCACGTAGCGCAACACGCCTTGCGGTGTTTGAGGGGGGACCGTTTCAAAGAAAGCGAGAACCTCGGCGTTGCTGCGCGCCATAACCGCAGGTTCCGATTGCCGGCGCAGATACCGCTCTCCGGGCCAATCCGGGCGGCGCTGCAAAAAGCTGACGACGTCTTCGAAGCCGCCTCTGCCAGCCCGCAGGCGCGACCATTCGATCACATCCGCGGCGACCTGGCCATCGCGCGCGGCGATTCGCGCAGCGGCGTCCCAGTTGGAACTGCGCATGGCCTCCAGCGCCCATCCCAAGGGGCGCGGCCGCTCTGCCAGGGCGGGCAGTGCCATCGTTAAAACGAGCGCGAAGCTGATGAAAAGACGTGTGATCACTTGCATTTCCCAGGCTTAGAAGGCTAGAGCCTCTCATACTTATCGTGTCATTCGCAGGGATCAAATCACGATCTTGCTGATAACGCGTTAACCCCAGGCCATTTGCCGGCCACAATGCTAAAGGAGCGTGAAAATGTTCAAAGGTTCTATGCCTGCCCTCGTCACGCCGTTTCGGAACGGCGAACTGGATCTGGAAACGCTCAAGAAACTTGTCGAATGGCATATCGGCGAAGGCAGCAACGGGTTGGTCCCGGTCGGCACAACCGGGGAAAGCCCCACGCTGACCCATAAAGAGCATGAAATGGTGGTCGAAGAGGTTGTCAAAGCGGCCGCAGGCCGCGTGCCCGTCATTGCAGGGGCGGGGTCGAACAACACACTCGAGGCGATCCGACTGGTGCGTCATGCAGAGGCCGTCGGCGCGGACGCAGCCCTTGTCGTGACGCCCTACTATAACAAACCTACGCAATCGGGTTTGATTGCCCATTTCACAGCCCTGCATGATTGTGCGGATTTGCCGATTGTCATCTACAACATCCCCGGCCGGTCCGTCGTCGACATGACACCGGAAACGATGGGGAAACTGGCAGAATTGCCGCGGATCATCGGGGTAAAGGATGCCACGGGCGATCTTGCCCGGGTCAGCGACCAGCGCCTGACCTGCGGGGCGGATTTCGTTCAATTGTCGGGCGAGGATGCCACGGCACACGGGTTTAACGCTCAGGGCGGTGTCGGTTGCATTTCAGTCACTGCAAATGTGGCCCCCGCTCTGTTGAGCCGGATGCAGGCTGCCTGCCTCGCCGGTGACTTCAAGACAGCGCTTGATATTCAGGACCGCGTGATGCCGCTGCACAAGGCGATCTTTACCGAACCAGGCCTCGTCGGCGTGAAATATGCGATGTCCAAGCTTGATCTCTGCTCCGAAGAGGTTCGCTTACCCCTGACGGCTCTTTCCGACGATACCCGTGGGTTGGTGGATGCAGGCCTGCGGCATGCAGGCCTGATGAACTGAAAAGAATCGGGCAGGATATAATCCTGCCCGGCCGTTGGATCACGCCGGCGTACCTGCGCAAGAGCTTGCGTGAGCACGCAGCCAGATCACCGCATGCCGTAGTAAAGCCCGACGACATGTTCGGCTTCTGCAAAGAACAGCCACCGCGCCGTCAGAACCCCGGCGATGTGAGTGATCAGCGCCAGCACGGCGAGGAAATGTGAGAAGAACGGCAGTATCATTAGCACAACCGGCACCACAACCATCAGCAAGAGCGAGATGACCCGCAGCTTTGACGCATGTTTGCGCCCCACCACATGGACAAACTCGCGCAACAGGTAGTTGGTGCCCGTATGGGGCGGTTCAAACGCCCGCACCGTCCCCGTCGATCCCAGCCCGGTCGCTGTCGCAATGGTCGTACCGGACTGGGCAAAGGCCTTGTCACCTTTGATCCACGTCAGAATCTGAACCGTGCCTGCAACCAGCAAGAGAAACACCGCAACCTGCACTTGCCCCGAGAGCAGCGCGCCCCCCGCGATGGAGAATGACAGGAACTTGATCGGCGTCAGCGGCATATGCCAGCGGGGAATTGTCTTGAGCTGCGTGTAGATCATCGATGTCGTGAAGACCGTCGCCAGCGAGAGCGCAGCCCCCACCAGACCGATCAGATCATAGCGGGTCTCAAGAAAGACCAGCCCGGCCCCATAAAGCCCCATCGAGACCAGGGCGCCTACGGCGCACCAGGCCTCGCGGCTCAGCCAGCTTGAACGCCACTGGGTAAAGGCCTTGATTGCCCGCTCCGGTCGCCCCAGGTGAAAGGTCGAGGCCAAAAGCCCACCGACCGCCAACACATAGGCAATGGCAAAGAAGGCAAACGCCGTCCAGCCTGTCACAGCGGGGATGCCGAGACCTAGCCACATCAGCAAGCCAAAGCCCAGACCGCTGAAGGTCGTAAAGAAAATGACGGAAGGGGCAGGATGCATCAGAGTTTCTCCAGCGTTTTATCGAGCCAGCCCAGAAAACCCTTGGGCTCCGAGGCAACGGGCTCCAGAAAAGGGGCCAGAACGTCGAACTCTTCGCCGGCATCCGGCAGCAAGGTGTCTTTCGGCCGGGGCGGGAGGTATTGATTGATTGGTTTGGTCCCTTGTTCGGGCATCAGGTCGATGCCGCCGCGCTCTGCCACCAGTTTGCTGACGTCGCTGTCGGGGTCGCCCAGGTCACCGAAGTGGCGCGCGTTTGAGGGGCAGGTCCGCACGCAGGCGGGCTGGCGATCCTCTTCGGGCAGGTTTTCGTTGTAGATGCGGTCAACGCAGAGGGTGCATTTCTTCATCACCCCTTCGGCCTGATCCAGCTCTCGTGCGCCATAGGGGCAGGCCCAGGCGCAAAGCCCGCAGCCGATGCAGTCGGTCTCATTGACCAAAACGATGCCGTCTTCGACCCGCTTGTAGCTGGCCCCCGTGGGGCAGACGGTCACACAGGGCGCATCGTCGCAATGCAGGCAGGATTTCGGAAAATGAATGAGCTGGGCCGCGGCGTCGCCCTCGGGCTGGATTTCGTAGGAGTGGACGCGGTTGAGGAAAGTGCCGGAGTTATCGGCGCCATAGGCATTCTGATCGCTGAGCGGTGCGCCGTAGTTTTCGGTGTTCCAGCCCTTGCAGGAGATCACGCAGGCATGGCATCCGACGCAGGTGTCCAGATCGATCACCAACCCCAGTTTCTTTTCGGTGTGTTTGGGCAGTGTGGTCATTTTCCAACCTTCCATTTCAGGTCCTTGGGACCGCGCTCAACGGGCGATTTAAGAGGTGCAAAGCCGGGTTGGCTCTCGTCTGGCGGATCTGCTTTTTCAACGCGGACTTTCAGATCAAACCACGCGGCCTGCCCGGTAATCGGGTCGGAGTTCGCCCACCGCAGCCCGTCCCCTTTTGGCGGCAACAGCTCGTGGATGAGGTGGTTGAGCAAGAACCCGCGGGTGGCCTCCGGCGCGTTCTCCTCCAGCGCCCAGGCGCCCTTGCGCTTGCCGATCGCATTCCACGTCCAGATGGTATTTTCATTGAGCGCCGCCATCTCCAGCACGGGCACCGTGATTTCGCCATGCGGCGACGTCACGCGCGCCCAGTCGCCATCCGCAAGGCCGGTTTCGTGCATCAGCTTCGTGGGCAGATAGAGCGGGTTGTGCCCGTGTAATTGCCGCAACCATGCGTTCTGTGATCCCCAGGAGTGATACATCGCCATCGGGCGCTGGGTCAGCGCGGTGATCGGATAATCTTCGGCAAGGTTGTCGGCCTCTGTGGAATACCAGATGGGCAGCGGCGACATCGTCGCCTTGATGCGGTCGCGCAGATGCTCTGGCGGCTGACGGTCACCATGCCCCTCGGCGGCCAGTTGGAATTTGCGCATCGGCTCGGAATAGAGCGAAAAGAGGTATGGTTCGGGCTTGTCATAAAGACCCAAGCCCACCGCCCAGTCCTGATAGGCGGTATTCCAGGGCTTGTAGTAATTTGCGCCTGCGGGGATGTGCTCAACAAAGAACCCGCCGTTTTCGATGTACCGGTCCAGTTGGGCGGGATTGACCTCACCGCGGCCCACCTTATCGCCCTCTTCCCCCCGGAACCCTGCCAGAGGGCCGATCCCGGGTTTGCGCTGGTGATTAACAATATAGTCACCGTAATCCGCATATTTCTGGCTGCCGTCCTCGTTGACAAAACCGGGCAGGCCCAGCTTGGCACCCAGCGTGCAGAGCATGGACTGAAAGCCGATCACATCCCGGTCGGGCTCGATCACCGGCCAGCGGATCGCATCTGCGGCAGCGTCCGCCTCGCAGATCGGGCGGTCGAGCAGCGAGATACAGTCGTGGCGTTCCAGATAAGTGGTGTCTGGTAGGATCAGGTCGGCATAGGCGACCATTTCGGAACTATACGCATCCGAATAGATGATCTTGGGGATCACATAGTCGCCGGTCTCATTCTTGTCGGTCAGCATGTCGATCACGCCGCGCGTGTTCATCGACGAGTTCCACGACATGTTGGCCATATACATGAACAGCACGTCGATCTTGTAGGGATCACCCGCGTAGGCGTTGGAGATCACCATATGCATCAGCCCGTGACTGGACATCGGGTTTTCCCAGGTGAAGGCTTTGTCGATGCGCGCAGGCGTGCCGTCGTCCTTGAGCGCAAGGTCTTCGGGGCCGTGCACGAACCCCAGATGCGGGCCATCGAGCGGCGCGTCGGCGGTGACCTTGCAATGCGGCTTGGGGTGGGCCGTCGCCGGTTTCGGATAGGGCGGTTTGAAGCGGAAGCCGCCGGGCACCTCGACGGTGCCGAGGATGATCTGCAATGTGTGTAGCGCGCGGCAGGTCTGGAAGCCATTGGCATGGGCCGAGATGCCGCGCATCGCGTGGAAAGAGACCGGGCGGCCCACCATCTTGTCATGGGTTTCGCCCCGGAAATCGGTCCATGTGTGGTCGAGCTCGAAGGCCTCGTCAAAGGCCACGCGGCCGAGTTCCGCCGCAATCGCACGGATGCGCTTAGCGGGGATGCCGCAACGTTCGGCCACGGCTTCGGGGGCGTATTGCTCATCGAGATACATCTCGACCATCTGGTGGAAGACCGGGCGATGGGTCTGGCCGTCTGCCTCGTAGGTGGCGGCAAGATCGGGCTTCACGCCGGGCTGGTCGAAGGGCGTGAGCTTGCCAGTCTTGCGGTCGATGACCAGCTCCTTGCCGTTCTCGTCGCGCATCAAAAGGCCGTGGTCGGCGGCACCGGGGTTGTTGATCACCAGCACGGGCGCATTGGTGTATTGCGCGAGATAGTGCAGGTCGATCTTGCCCGCCTTCATCAGGCAGTGGATCATCGCCAGGATAAAGAGCCCGTCGGTGCCGGGCGTAATGCCGACCCAGTCGTCGGCCACGGCGTTGTAGCCGGTGCGAATGGGGTTCACGCCGATCACCCGTGCGCCGCGCGCCTTGATCTTGCCGATGCCCATCTTGATCGGGTTGCTGTCGTGGTCTTCCGCAACACCGAACAGCATGAAAAGCCTGGTATGGTCCCAGTCGGGCTGGCCGAATTCCCAAAAGGCGCCACCCATGGTGTAGATGCCGGCCGCCGCCATGTTCACGGAACAAAACCCGCCGTGGGCCGCGTAATTGCAGGTGCCAAAGTTCTGCGCCCAGAAGGAGGTGAAGCTCTGCGACTGGTCGCGGCCCGTGAAGAAGGCGAGCTTCTCGGGGTTGTCGCGGCGCACCGGGTCCAGCCAGTCGGTGGCGATCTGCAGGGCTTCGTCCCATTCGATTTCCTCGAAGTCACCCGCGCCGCGTTCACCAACCCGTTTCAACGGTTTACGCAACCGCGACGGCGCGTTGACCTGCATGATCCCGGCGGATCCTTTGGCGCAGAGCACACCCTGATTGACGGGGTGGTCCTTGTTGCCCTCGATGTAAGCGACCTTGCCGTCTTTCATATGCACGTTGATGCCGCAGCGGCAGGCACACATGTAACAGGTGGTCTTGCGCACTTCGTCAGAGACTTTCGGGCTCAGATCGATGACAGGCTGGTTCATTGCGAAGGCTCCTGAGGGTTAGCGGGCGACCTGAAGGGTGGTCACGGCGATCATATTGGTCACATCTTCGGCGGTGCAGCCACGAGACAGATCATTGGCCGGTTTGGCAAGGCCTTGCAACGTCGGGCCGATGGCATCCGCGCCGCCGATGCGCTGGGCGATTTTATACCCGATGTTGCCCGCATCGAGATTGGGAAAGATCATCACGTTGGCGCGGCCTCCAAGAGGGGATCCCGTGGCTTTGGAAGTGGCAACCTCGGGCACGAAAGCGGCGTCGAATTGCAGCTCCCCATCGGATTTGAGATCGGGATGGCTTTGGGCCAGCAGGGCTGCTGCGTCACTCACCTTGGTCACGGAGGGATGGCGAGCCGACCCCTTGGTCGAGAACGACAGCAGCGCGACCTGTGGCTCAACTCCGAGAAGTTGCCGACACGAAGCAGCTGAGGCCACGGCAATGGCGGCCAGTTCCTGGGATGTGGGATCAATCACCAGCCCGCAGTCGCCAAAGATCATCGCGTCCTGACCTGAGGGATGGTTTTCAGGCAAGGCCATCAGGAAAAAGCTTGAAACAAGCGGCGCATCCTTGGCCTTACCAATGATTTGCAGGGCCGCACGCACGGTGTCGGAGGTGGTGTGGACGGCGCCTCCCACAGTACCATCCGCGTGGCCCGACCGTACCATCATCGCGGCAAAAACCAGCGGATCCCGAGCTTGCGTCTCTGCCAACTCCTCGGTCATGCCCTTGTGCTTGCGCAGGTCAAAGTAAGCGCGGGCAAATGTGTCGGTCAGTGGTGACGTGACGGGATCTGCGATGGTGACGGCGGGCGTGCCCGCAGCCGCAAGCGCGGCGGCGATGTCATCCTCCGGCCCGACAAGGGTAATGCGCGCGATCCCGGCTTTGGCAGCCGCGACGGCTCCGGCGACGATGCGTGGATCGCGCCCCTCACTCATCACGATATGGGCAGGCCGGGCGGCAGCGCGATCTTTCAGATCACGCAACACGCTCACGGCCTGCGCCTTTGGGTTATGCGGATGCTGAAAGGCAACCGATTTCAGACAGTCTGCGGACGCATGTCGTCCTTGCTGATGCCCGCAACGGCCACTGGTTTCTTCATCGCGTCACGGCGGAAGGGATCACCCAGTTCCTGGTTGATCATGGCTTCGATCAGCGTGGTGATGCCGTTCTCCATCTGGTCCTTGATCGCCTGGTTCAGCGCGTCTGTAAGCTCGTCTTGGGTGCGGGCGACCACACCTTTCAGACCGCAAGCATTGGCGATCCCAGCGTAAGAGACCTCCTCGTCCAGCTCCGTCCCGACGAAGTTGTCATCGAACCACAGCGTGGAGTTCCGCTTTTCCGCACCCCACTGGTAGTTGCGGAAGACGATCTGTGTGATTGGTGGCCATTCGCCGCGCCCGATTGCTGTCAGCTCGTTCACCGCGATGCCAAAGGCACCGTCGCCGGCAAAGCCCACAACCGGCACGTCCGGCTGGCCGATTTTCGCACCAACGATGGCGGGCAGACCGTACCCGCAGGGGCCAAAGAGACCCGGTGCGAGGTATTTGCGCCCCTCTTCGAACGCTGGGTAGGCGTTGCCGATGGCGCAGTTGTTGCCGATGTCTGACGAGATGATCGCCTCGACGGGCAGGGCGGCCTGAATGGCGCGCCATGCCATCCGGGGGCTCATCCAGTCGGGCTTGGCCTTGCGGGCGCGCACGTTCCAGTCGGTGCCGGGGTCGTCCTGCTCATGTGTCAGCGAGGTCAGTTCCTGTGCCCAGGCGGATTTGGTCTGCGCGATGTGGGCCTTGCGCTCGGCCCGGCCTTCGTCACCGGCGGTGTCGGAGAGCTGTGCGGTGATGCCGTTGGCCACTTTGGCCGCATCTCCGACGATGCCCACGGTAACTTTCTTGGTCAGGCCGATGCGGTCGGGGTTAATGTCCACCTGAATGATGGTCGCATCCGCAGGCCAGTATTCGATGCCGTAACCGGGCAGAGTGGAGAAAGGATTCAGGCGTGTGCCGAGGCAAAGCACCACATCCGCTTCCTTGATGAGCTGCATGCCCGCCTTGGAGCCGTTGTAGCCCAGCGGACCCGCGAACAGCGGGTGATTGCCGGGGAAGGCGTCATTGTGCTGGTAGCCCACGCAGACCGGGGCATCCAGCCGTTCGGCTAGCACGCGGGAGGCTTCGATACCACCTTGAGACAACACCACGCCCGCGCCGTTCAGGATGACCGGGTTCTTCGCGTTGGAGAGAATCTCTGCAGCCTTGGCGACTGAGGCTTCACCGCCCGGAGAGGCTTCGAACTCGATGGGGTCGGGGATCTCAATGTCCACCACCTGCGTCCAGAAATCGCGCGGGATGTTGATCTGTGCGGGGCCGCTGAGGCGTTTGGCCTTGGCGATCACACGGGCCAGAACCTCGGCGACGCGGGAGGGGTCGCGCACCTCTTCCTGATAGGCGACCATGTCCTCGAAAAGCTTCATCTGCTCGACTTCCTGAAAGCCCCCCTGACCGATGGTCTTGTTGGCGGCCTGCGGGGTGACCAGCAGCAGAGGCGTGTGGTTCCAGTAGGCGGTCTTTACAGCGGTGACGAAGTTGGTGATGCCGGGGCCGTTTTGCGCGATCATCATCGACATCTTGCCGGTCGCACGGGTGTAGCCATCCGACATCATGCCGGCAGATCCCTCATGCGCGCAGTCCCAGAACTGGATCCCTGCGTCGGGAAAGATGTCCGAGATCGGCATCATCGCGGAGCCAATGATCCCAAAGGCATGCTCAATACCATGCGCTTGAAGGGTTTTTACGAAGGCTTCTTCGGTGGTCATTTTCATCGGCGGGTGCTCCTCAGCGGCTGAAGTATTGAATTAGAATAACAATAGAGTGATTCACGTTGCGGCAGAACCTAGGGCCTGTTGGTTGGGACTGTTAGGTCCAGTTTCAAACTCGGGATAGAGCCAAATGAGACATCGCGTCGATCTCATGGGCGACCAGTGCGACACCCTTTGCGATCCGGGAAGCCGGGATGGAGGAATAGGCCAGGCGATAATAGTTACGCGGCCGCGACGGGCCTGCGAAAAACGCATGCCCGGACTCCATCAAAACCCCTTTTGCCTGCAGGCGCCTTGCAAGCTCCTGGGTATCCACGCCTTCGGGCGCCCGCATCCAGAAGGAGGAGCCGCCATAAGCGCCCTGACCGGCGATTTGCAGATCGTGCTCTGCAATGGCCTGCGTCATGACTTCGCGTCGGTCATGCAGCGTCGACCCCATGCGGCGGATCAACGCGTCATGATGGCCCAGTGACAGGAAATAAGCGGCTGTGCGCTGCACATGGCCGGGCGGATGGCGCAGCACTGAGGCGCGCAATGCGCGGGCCTCGCGGATGAAGGGTTCTGACCCTACAAGATACCCCAGCCGCAGCCCCGGAAACAGGGATTTGGAGAAGCTGCCCACATAGATCACCCGTCCGTCGGCATCGAGGCTTTTGAGCGCGGGCGACGGGCTTTTGAGAAAGGACATCTCAAATTCATAGTCATCTTCGACGATCAGCGCGTCCATCTCTGCGGCCCGTTTCAGCAGATCGTGGCGGCGGTTCATCGGCATGGTGCCGGTGGTGGGGCATTGATGGCTGGGGGTGGTAAAGATCACATCGGTGTCCGGGGGGATCGCATCCGGTGGCAGGCCATCCGCGTCCACCCGTACGGGTGTCACGTGGCAGCGCGACTGCGAGAGGATGTCCCTAAGTGCATGATAACAAGGGTCTTCCAGTGCTGCCCGACGGCGCTGCGTCAACAAGACCTGTGTGGTGAGCCAAAGCGCATTCTGCGCCCCGAGCGTGATGAGGACCTGTTCGGGCTGCGCGATAATGCCCCGCCTTGGCAGGGTGTGGCGGGCGATGAATTCGATCAGCTGCGGGTCATCCTGATCGTAGTAATCCGTTGTCAGCGCGGTGAAGTCCTTTTGCCCCAAGGCCTTGAGCGCACAAAGGCGCCAGTTGGCATGGTCAAAAAGCTCCGGATCTGCCTGCCCGTAGATAAAGGGGTACCGGTAGCCGCCCCAGTCGGCCGGTTTGCGAACCGTATCGCCGCCCGAGAACCGCTGGCCGATGGCGCGGGTCCAATCCACGGCATCCGTGCTGGCGGGGCCGGGAGCAAAGGCGGGTGGCACCGGCGCATTCTCGGACACATAGTAACCTGAACGTCCCCGCGAGGTGAGGTAGTCATTTGCCAAAAGCTCGGTGTAGGCAATCGTAACGGTAATGCGGCTGACCCCCAGATGGGACGCGAGCCTGCGGGTTGAGGGCAGCTTTTCACCGCGCTGAAAGCGTCCGGACAGAATGCCTTGCGCGATCATCTGCTGGATCTGCGACTGCAGCGTTCCCTGTGCGTCGGGATGCAGGAAAAAGGTTTCAACCGGAAGGGCCATCTGGGCACCTTATACTGGACTTAGTTGCCTTGCAATCTGGCATTAAAAATTGTGCAAAAGCCGAACGCCGTCTGGACGTAGGCCTCAAGATAGCAATCAGATCGTGCGCTTAATGAAACTTATAGTATCAATAATTGATATATTAGGCAAGGATTGTGGGTGGAAATCTTTACTACAGGCCGAGGTTTCCCATTGTCCGTGATCCGGCTGCTGGCAGCTGTTTGATCTGAATCAGAGACGTCTTCTCCAAACCATGAGATAATTAGCTGTTATTAAAAAGAATTATTCGGAGGATTCCTGTGTGAAAGATGCCGTTCCGGAATGTCCAGCCCAGGCCGAGCCCAAAACAGTCTCCAAACCGCAAAAGGTTGAGGTCTCAGATTACCCCTATGAGATCAGGATGGACCGGGAGACATACGAGGCTGAGAAAGCAGTACTACAGGTCGAATTGCTCAAGGTTCAGCTATGGATACAGGAAACCGGCCAGAAAGTCGTGATGCTGTTTGAAGGCCGCGACGCTGCTGGCAAGGGCGGCACGATAAAGCGCTTCACAGAACACCTGAATCCGCGGGCGGCGCGGGTCGTGGCCTTGAACAAACCATCTGATGAAGAGCGCGGACAGTGGTATTTCCAACGCTACATCAAGCATCTGCCAACGGCTGGCGAGATCACCCTTTATGACCGCAGCTGGTATAATCGCGCCGGTGTTGAACGGGTCATGGATTTCTGCAAGCCTGACGAATACCTGGAGTTCATGCGCCAGACACCGGAGTTTGAACGTATGCTCACGCGAAGCGGTATCCATTTGCGCAAATACTGGTTCTCGGTGACGCAGGAAGAGCAGCGCGCAAGATTCAAGTCACGCGAAACCGACCCGCTCAAACGCTGGAAACTCTCGCCAATTGACCGTGCGAGCCTGGGCAAATGGGATGCGTACACCGAAGCGAAAGAGGCGATGTTCTTTTACACCGACACAAAGGATGCGCCTTGGACGGTCGTGCTCTCAAACGATAAAAAACGGGCCCGGCTGAATTGTATGAAGCATTTTCTGTCGACCTTCGATTATCCGGGGAAAGATGATACAGTGGCCACACCCCCCGATCCGCTGATTGTGCGCAATGCCAGTCATGTGGTCGGGGCGGCGGATCATGTACTTGCAGCATCGCTGCATCCTGAAACACGCAAGTCCTAGACACACAACACGGAGAAACTGATGACACATGTGCCACACGAACTGGCAGAGGAATTCCCCCATATGCAACAGGAGATCAGCGATCTGAAAGCCAAGGATGGCCATTTCGCAAAGCTCTTTGACGATTACCACACGCTCAACCGCGCCATACATCGCGCGGAGACGAACATAGAGCCGACAGACGACTACCATATGATTGCCATGCGCAAGGAGCGGTTGGCGCTCAAGGATAAAATTGCAGCTTGCTTGGCCTCTGCCTGAGGAAGGGGGAGACGCTCAGGTCAGATGCCTGCAGGAAGGCCTCGGTTCACGCCGGGGCCTTTTGCCTTTTGCTATGGCGATTGTGGATGCTAGACCGGGGTGTAGATGTCCGCCCAGACCCGGCAGCAGGCAAAGATTGCCGGGGCGCAGATCATGGATACCTGTTTCAGCGCATCGTGCGAACCGGATCCGGATAAACAGCGCGCTTTGCTTGCGTTCGCTTGGGGGGAGGGCGGTTTGCAGCAGGACCCGGCGGTGCATGTTCGGGACGGGCAGCGTTGCCGGATCATATGGAGCGCTTTCATCAGAACATCCCATAGGTCGGATCGAATGGACCAGTGCGATCAGCACGAACCGTGACAAAGTCTGTTTTTGGGCGATTGGTTGCCCCGGATGGATCCACGGTGATCAAGGATGTGGACCTTGGCCGGTTTGGTGAAGGCGGTCACTTGGTTGGAATTGTCGTTTTTTTCGGACCGTAGGGAAGCTGAACCTACAGCATAATGCCAGGCGTCATGGGCCTAAACGAAAAAGCCCCGGCGTTCCGCGCCGAGGCTTTCACTCAACCCTCGGGTCGTTTTACTCATTCAAAGACACGGCCCAGGGCACCCTCAACCGCGTCACAGATATGGTCTATATCATCCTTAGTCGCGATCAGCGCAGGTGAAAAGCACAGCGTGTTGTTCTTGCCTGGCAGGGAACGGTTGGTTGCCCCAATGATCACGCCTTGCTGCATGCAGTCGCCCACCACAGCCTGTACCAGATTCTCGGCGACCGGCTTACGGGTCTCGCGATCTTCAACCAGTTCGGCCCCGATAAAGAGACCCTTGCCGCGCACCTGCCCGATGCAGGCGTATTTGTCTGCCAGCTCTTCCAGCTTGCCGACCATGTAATCCCCCTGCGCCACCGTGTTATCAAGCAGGCCTTCCTCTTCGATGATCGCCATGTTCTCGATCCCCGCCGTGGGGCCCGCGGTGCAGCCGCCAAAGGTGGAGATATCGCGGAAATAATTCATCGGGTCGGTGGCGTCGTCCTTGAAGAGGTCGAAGACTTTCTCGTTCGTGACCAGACAGGCGATGGCGGCATAGCCGGAGGCCACACCCTTGGCCATGGTCACCATGTCCGGCTCAACACCGTAGTGCTGATAGCCAAACCATCTGCCGGTACGCCCGACGCCGCAGACGACCTCGTCGATATGCAGCAGGATGTCGTACTTTTTGCAAATCTCCTGTACGCGCTGCCAGTAGCCATCGGGTGGGGTGATAACCCCGCCGCCCGCCGTGACGGGTTCGAGGCAGAGACCTCCCACCGTGTCGGGTCCTTCGGCCAGGATCACCTCTTCGATCTGATCCGCCGCCCAGACGCCGTAGTTTTCGACGGGGGCCCCCTCTTGTTCGAAGGCCCGATATTCAAGGCAATGGGGCACACGGATAAAACCCGGCGTGAAGGGGCCGTATTGCGCGTTGCGCTCGTCCTGACCGCCAGCGGACAAGGCGGAGATCGTGGTGCCGTGGTAGTCGCGGTCGCGGTACAGCACTTTATGTTTCTTGCCGCCATAGCGCTTATGCGCGATCTGACGGACCATCTTGAAGGCTTTCTCGTTCGCCTCAGAACCGGAGTTGCAATAATAGACCCGGCTGAGACCCGGCATCTTTTCGATCAGCTTTTCGGCGAACATGGCCCCGGGGATCGATCCGGCAGAGCCGGCAAAGTAGTTCAGCTTGACCAACTGGTCACGCACGGCATTGGCAATACGCTCACGTCCGTAGCCCACGTTGACCGTCCAGACACCGCCGGACACGGCATCAAGGTGTTCTTTGCCCTTCTGATCCCAGACTTTCATGCCTTTGCCTTCGACAATGATCCGGGGGTCCGTGGTTTCATAGGGCTTGTGCTGGCTGAGATGGTGCCAGATATGCGCGCGGTCTGCTTCGACGACGCGGGATATATCATTTTCAGTGAAATTGCCGTCCATGGTCAGACCTTCCGATTTTCTACGTAAAGTGGGAATCGAGACCAGTGTGCCTCAGATCTACTCGAATTGACAGGTTTTCCCCTTGGATGGATAGGGCCAGAAATAAATGACATCTATAGCCAGAATGAGCTTCCCATGTCGCCAAACGCACTGTTTTTATGCCGGTTGAAGATGAAATCATTCTGCACTGCGGCTCGTACTGGTGGAGTAACACGGACATTTCATACGAAAAACTGCTGATTTTATGTGCGGTCATGTATGGGCTTGATGGCGTCGCCATGTGGCGGAAACGCCGGAGTTCGCAGGCCATCTGGACTCATGCACAGGTCGAAAGTGGTCATTTCAACCCGCGCGCTGCCGACACCACTATGACCGCGTCAGCGGTTCGGTGCGGCCAATATCTGGGCGTTTTGATCTGTGGGTTTTTTTGAGGCATCGCGCGTTCAATTTTCGAACAGTTTCATTTTAAATGGGCTGGTGTCTCAACAATACGCTTGCAGGTGTCGATAATCTGACATTGGATGGATGCGTGAAATGAGTGCTAAACCCGGTATCAGACCGGGATGCACATCAAAAACCGGCCCAAAAGGGCGGAAAATGATCAACGGGAGAATAAGATGATCAAGAAGACAGCAAGTGCATTTGTAACGGGCGTCGTACTGGCGATCAGTGCACAGGCCGCGAGCGCGGATGGTCACGGTGAGATTACCGTCGGCTACTTCCTTGAATGGCCAATGCCGTTCCTGGCGGCCAAAGCCTCAGGTGCCTATGACGAAGCACTGGGGATGAAGGTCAACTGGGTTTCTTTCGAAACCGGTACGGCGATGAGTGCGGCGATGGCCTCGGGCGACGTGCAGATCTCAGTCTCGCAAGGTGTGCCGCCCTTCGTTGTGGCGACCTCCGGCGGGCAGGACATCCAGGCAATTGATGTTGCTGTGTCCTATTCGGAAAACGACAACTGCGTCGTTGCCGAAGCGCTCGAAATCGACAAAGACAGCGCGTCTGAGTTGGCGGGCAAGAAAGTTGCCGTGCCGCTGGGCACCGCCGCGCACTACGGTTTCCTGCGCCAGATGGACCACTTTGGCGTGGATGTCGCCTCCTTGCAGGTCGTGGACATGGCGCCACCAGAGGGGGCCGCGGCCCTGAGCCAGGGCGCGGTTGACTTTGCCTGCGGCTACGGCGGTGGTCTGGGCCGTATGAAAGAATACGGCAACGTGCTGCTGACCGGTGACGAAAAAGAAGAGCTGGGTATTCTGGTGTTTGACGTAACCTCCGCACCGGCTTCCTTCGTTGCCGAAAATGGTGATGTGGTTGCCAAATTCCTCGCTGTGACAGCAGAGGCGAACGAGCAATGGAACACCAGCCCGACGGATGAAATGCTGGCCGTGATTGCCGAACAGGCGGGTATGGACGTCGAAGCGGCGAAAGCTTCGATCTCCACGATGAAATTCCCGGGGGTTGACGATCAGCTCTCGGAGACCTGGCTGGGTGGTAATGCGGCAACCTTCATGAAGGGGGTGGCAGATGTGTTTGTCGAGGCCGGATCCATCGACTCGGCGCTTGATAGCTACGAAGATGCGGTCAATGCCGGCCCGCTGGCAGCAACCAAAGGCATGTAAAACGATTTGTCCTGGCGTGGGAGACCCTTGCGCCAGGACGCTTTAAGGACCAGAGGCGGGGTAAACCCTGCCCGTCCAGTCGCCAGTTTTGGCGTGCAACAGGTGGGGACCTCATGATCGGATTATCCATAGAGAATTTATCGATGCGCTTCGAGTTGCCGGGTGGCGACCACGTGCAGGCACTGCAAGATGTCTCGCTCGACCTCAAGGCAGGTGAGTTGCTGAGTGTCTTGGGGCCGTCTGGCTGCGGCAAGACGACCTTGCTCAATATCGTGGCGGGCTTTCTGGCGCCGACAGCGGGCGAATTGATCCTGAACGGCCACAAGATCACCGGCCCGGATGCCGAGCGCGGCATGGTCTTCCAGCAGGGCGCGCTTTTCGAGTGGATGTCCGTCCGCGAGAACGTCGCGTTTGGCCCCTCGATGAAAAGCATGCCAAAGGCCGAAAAGGACAAAACAGTCGACCACCTGCTCGACGTGGTAGGTCTGCAGGATTTCAAGGAAAAGGCGGTCTATGAACTTTCCGGTGGTATGCAGCAGCGTGTGGCTCTGGCCCGCTGTCTGGCAAATGATCCGGATGTCATCCTGATGGACGAGCCCTTGGGTGCGCTGGACGCGCTGACCCGCGAGAAGATGCAGAGCCTCGTTCTGAAGCTCTGGAAGGAGACCGGCAAGACGATCATCCTGATTACCCACTCGGTGGAGGAAGCGTTGCTGCTGGGCGAGCGGCTGATCGTGATGGCGCCGCGCCCCGGGCGTATCCACAAGGAATACCGCCTGCCCTTTGCTGATCTGGGTGTCGATTCCGACCTGCGGGAAGTGAAGAAACACCCCGAGTTCGGCCCGCGACGCGAAGAGATCCTGAACATGATCTGGGACATGGAAGAAGAGATTATGGGCGCCAAGGAGGACGCGGCATGATCCCTCTGCTGATGTATGTGGCGATCTTCGTAGCCGCCTTCTTTATCGTGACAAAGGTCGTGCAGGGGGCGGGCCTCAAAGACTACACCTCGCTCAAGACCGTGACCTTTGGCGACGAAAGTGCTGTGCGACCGAACCGTGCGGCGGGCATAATCTCGATCCTGACCATCTTTTTGATGTGGGGGATTTTCACGGGCTCCAGTCTCCTGCCGGGCTTTCTGCATGCGCCGGGTCCCTACGAGGGTACCACGACCTTTACCTACACGGCGCAAGGCGATCAGGGATCGGACGACGCCACCGTAACGGTTGTCGTGCACCCGCGTGAGCAGGATACAGACGCGCCCGAAGTTGATCCTGGCGAGGGGTTTGCCAAAAACGATTCCGCAGCGATTGCCCAGTGGCGGTCCGGCCTGATTACGGTGGACCGGAACGATGAGCTGGGCCGTGACGACGGCGTTCAGGTCGTGGCGATCAACGGCGAAAGCATCGCACCGGGTCAATCCGTGGCCGTTGAGGGCGGAACCGTGACGCTCAGCGACCGCGGGACCCCGAATTTCCAGCCAAACCGCGGCTGGCAGATGGAACCGCTCTATCTACCGGCCCCCGAAGAGGTCTGGACCCGCACGCTTTCCATTGCAGGGGAAGGCTTCCGGAACTTCACACTGGTGGAGCATCTGGGCTACTCGCTCTTCCGGGTTGTGGTGGGCTTTATGCTCGGGGCGCTGGTGGGTATTCCGCTGGGCTATGCGATGGGCTTGAGCAACTGGTTCCGGGGGTGGTTCGATCCGATTGTGGAGTTCATGCGTCCGGTGCCACCTCTGGCGCTGATTCCGCTTGTCATCATCTGGGCCGGGATCGGGGAGGCCGGCAAGATCATCCTGCTCTTCCTGGCCGCCTTATGGATCATGGCCATTGCCGCGCGATCCGGCGTTTCTGGCGTCAATATCTCCAAGGTTCATGCAGCCTATTCGCTGGGCGCCAGTAAGTGGCAGATCATGCGCTACGTCATTGTCCCGAACTCGCTGCCCGAGATATTCACGGGCGCGCGGGTTGCGATGGGGGTCTGTTGGGGCACGGTGGTTGCGGCAGAACTCGTCGCCGCCGAACAGGGCGCTGGCATGATGATCATGACCGCGTCCAAATTCCAGAACACGGACATCGTCATCATGGGCATCATCCTGATCGGTGTCATCGGTTTCGGGATCGACATGCTGATGCGCTGGGCCGAACGCCTGCTGGTCCCCTGGAAAGGTAAAGGCTGAGGTCGCGCACCTTCATTCAAAGCAAAACGGGCCCTTCTCTGGGCCCGTTTTTTTCGTTTTGTCAGGACTTGCGGCGCGGTTTCGCGTTCGGGCCTTTGGTGGGTTTCTGCCCACGTTTATGGGGGGGTACGAACCGCTTGGATGTGTCCGAGGCGCGTTTTTTTGCGGCAGAGGCGTCTTTCGGGCGGGCGGCTTTCGCCTTTGGCCCCGGCTTGTCCCGATCCTGGTCGGGTCTGTCGCCCCGGTTCTCCTGATCGCGCGCTTTGCGGTCCGACTTTGCCGTATCTCGAGCCTCGCGGGTCCAGACCGGCTTGGGTTTGGAGGTTTTGCGTGCCGGGGCTTCGGGCTTCTCCGGCGCGGGTTTGGTTTTTGACCAATGATCCTTGGTACGCGGTTTTGCAGGTTTGGCTGCGGACGGACGGGGTTTATCCGGGCGCGGGTCCTTGCGTGCAGGTTTTCCCCCGGCGGGCGGGCGACCGAGGTCCGGCGCTTTATCCAAACGTGTGAGTGAAATCCCGGGCTCCAACGCGCCATCGGCCCCTACGGCAGAGATCAGGGCATCGGCACTCCTGGCCAGCACTTCGACGTAGCTCTGATCCTGCTGGATGCGGATGGCGCCAATGTCGTCGCGGGTCAGATTGCCCTTTTTGCACATGATCGGCAGCAACATGCGTGGATCAGCCCCCTTGTCCCGCCCGATGGAGACCGAGAACCACACTGACGGCCCAAAGGACCGCTTGGGGCGGTCATCGGGTTGCGCCGGGTCCGAGAGCTCTTCGGGCGCGGACTGGCGCGCGCGGTAGAGGTTGACGAAGGCCTGGGCAAGTTGCTCTGAAGAGAAGCGTTGTGTGAGTTGCGCAACGAACGCCTGCGCGTCTTCGGGGATTGGGTCCGTCCAGGCCGGGTCAGCCAGCAGGCGCGCTTCGTCCTGTGCATTGACTTCGGCTGAGGAGGGCGGATCGGCCCATTCGGCCTTGAGCTTGGCCCAGCCCAGCAGCCGGTTCGCCTTGGTGCGCAGTTTCGGGGGCACGATGAGGGCGGACACGCCTTTGCGCCCCGCCCGCCCTGTGCGTCCCGAGCGGTGCAAAAGCGTGTCGGCGTTACTCGGCAGATCGGCGTGGATCACCAGTTCCAGGTTCGGCAGGTCGATCCCGCGCGCTGCCACATCGGTGGCCACGCAAACACGGGCGCGCCCGTCGCGCAGCGCTTGCAGAGCGTTGGTGCGCTCAGACTGGGTCAGCTCCCCCGACAGGGCCACGACCGAAAAGCCGCGGTTGGTAAATCGTGTGGTCAGTCGCGCGACCGCCGCGCGGGTGTTGCAAAAGACGATGGCGTTTTTGGCTTCATAAAACCGCAACACGTTGATAATGGCATTTTCGATGTCACGCGGATGGGTGTTGAGCGCGCGGTATTCGATATCCGCATGCTGGCGCGTCTCGCTGGTGGTGGCGATGCGTTTGGCATCGCGCTGGTAGCTCTCGGCCAGCTTGGCGATGGCCTTGGGGACCGTTGCCGAGAACAGCAGCGTCCGGCGATCCTGGGGCGCTTCATCCAGGATGAACTCAAGTTCCTCACGAAAGCCCAGATCCAGCATCTCATCCGCTTCGTCCAGCACCACCGTCCGCAAATCCGACAGATCGATGTTGCCGCGTTTGATATGGTCGCATAAGCGGCCCGGTGTGGCGACAACCACATGCGCTCCTCGGTCGAGCGCGCGCCGCTCGGTCCGTGTGTCCATCCCGCCCACGCAGGAGATGACGGTGGCCCCGGCCTTGGCATAGAGCCACGACAGCTCGCGCGCGACCTGCAGGGCAAGCTCTCGGGTGGGGGCGATCACCAGTGCAAGCGGTGCGGCTGCCGGGCCAAAAACCTCTCCCTCTCCCAGCAGCGTCGGCGCAATCGCCAGACCAAAACCAACCGTCTTGCCGGAGCCGGTCTGGGCAGAGACAATCAGGTCGCGGTCCCCCAGGGCGGGGTCAGTCACCGCCTCTTGCACGGGCGTCAGTGTTTCATAGCCTTTGTCGGCCAGCGCATCTGAAAGGGTCTGTATCACGGGGTGTCCTATGGTCTTGGGCCGCGCGGGGCGCAATGGGCGCGGTCCTTGTCGCGTGTCGTTATGCTTTTGGCGGGAAAGAGTCGATGCTCTTTTCGGTAGGTCAGGGGGCTGTCAGGAAAGAGTGACAGTTTTTGTGCATTTCTCTTGGCCTCAGCCTGTCAAACAGCCAAGATAGGCCCAGTGCGTAAGGAGAAGTTTACATGCCCATCCGGCCACTCGACCTTGACACGGCATTCTGTCTGATCGGAGGCGCCTGGGGGGCACCTCTCTCGAACGAGACCCTGCCCCTGATAAACCCGTCTGTCGGCGAGACGCTGTGCGACATTGCCAAAGGCGGTGCAGAGGATGTCGACGCGGCGGTTTGCGCGGCCCGCGCCGCGCTGCAAGGGCCGTGGGCGCGGTTTTCGGCGGCAGAGCGTGGGCGTCTGCTCTACCGGATCGGCGAATTGGTGCTGGACAACGCCGACCTGCTGGCGCGGGTCGAGGCGATGGACGTGGGCAAGCCGCTCAAACAGGCGCGTATCGATGTCATTGCATTGGCCCGGTACATGGAATTCTATGCCGGGGCGGCGGACAAGCTGCATGGTCATACGATCCCTTACATGGACGGATACACGGTCTACACGCTCCGCGAACCCCATGGGGTGACCGGCCATATCATCCCTTGGAACTACCCGATGCAGATCATCGGCCGGTCCATCGGTGCGGCGCTTGCCATGGGGAACACCTGCGTCTTGAAGCCCGCCGAAGAAGCCTGCCTGACAGCCTTGGCCTTTGGGGAACTTGCGCGCCGGGCCGGGCTGCCGGACGGTGTGCTCAATATCGTTCCGGGCTTGGGTGGCGAGGCCGGTGCGGCGCTCGCCGGTCACAGCGATGTCGATCACCTGTCCTTTACCGGGTCGGTCGCCGTGGGCCGACAGGTGCAGCAGGCGGCGGGCGAACACGTCGTCCCCGTGACGCTGGAGCTGGGCGGCAAATCCCCGCAGATCGTCTTTGATGACGCCGATCTCGATGCGGCCCTGCCGTTTCTGGTGAATGCCGGTATTCAGAATGCCGGCCAGACCTGTTCCGCCTCGTCGCGTATTCTGGTCCAGCGCGGCGTCTACGACCAGGTCGTCGCCGCCATGACTGATCGCTACCACAATCTTAAGGTTGGGGCGGCGATGGATGACCTTGACCTCGGGCCGCTGATCTCTGACCGGCAGAAACAAACGGTGGAGACCTTTATCAAGCAGGCCGAAGACCTTCAGATCGCGGCGCAGGGCACGATCACGGCACAGGCGCCAAAGGCGGGATCCTATGTCAGGCCCACGCTCTTTGTTGACGTGCCGCCGGATCATGCCCTGGCGCAGCGGGAAATCTTTGGCCCGGTGCAGGTGATCATCCCGTTTGAAGGCGAGGCCGATGCGCTGGCGATTGCCAATGGTACCGAATACGGGCTGGTGGCCTCTGTCTGGACCTGCGATGGCGCACGCCAGATGCGGTTGGCGCGGGATCTGCGCGCTGGTCAGGTCTTTCTCAACAACTACGGTGCGGGCGGTGGGGTAGAGTTGCCCTTTGGCGGCAGGGGGCTTTCAGGTCATGGCCGTGAAAAAGGGTTCGAGGCGCTTTATGGGTTTTCCACACTCAAGACGGTGGCGGCCTTGCATGGCTAGGCTTGCCCCGCCTGGGCCAACCTGCTTGCATGCAGCCCGGACCGGCCAAGAGGAAACCGCATGAGCACCGATAACCACACCACCCATGACGCGGATGATGACATCCGAAATCGTGACATCAAGATCTACGTCAACGGAGATATCGTGCACCGGGATGACGCAAAGGTTTCGGTTTATGACAGCGGGTTCATGCTTGGCGATGGGATGTGGGAAGGCCTGCGGCTCCACGACGGGGTCTGGAGCTTTTTTGACGACCACATGGACCGGTTTTTTGACAGTTGCAAAGCGGTGTCGCTGGAGGTGGGCGTGGACCGCGCCGGGATCATGGACGCCTTGCGCAAAACGGCACAAGCCAATGGAATGACAACCGATGTACACTGCCGCCTTATGCTGACGCGCGGGCTCAAGGCCAAGCCGTTCCAGCATCCCGCGCTGAGCCGCACCGGACCCACGCTGGTCATCATCATGGAGCATTCCAAACCTGCCGCCGCCCTGCAAGACCGCGGCATTCGGCTCGCGACCGTCCCGCAAATCCGCGGGGTGCCGATGGCGCAGGATGCAAAATACAACAGCCATTCCAAGCTCAACTGCGTGATTGCCTGCCTGCAGGCGGAACAGGCGGGCGCGGATGAGGGGTTAATGCTCGACCCACATGGTTTTGTGAACACCACCAATGCCTGCAACTTCTTTATCGTGCGTCGCGGTGAGGTTTGGACCTCCACCGGTGATTACTGCATGAACGGTGTCACCCGGCAAAAGGTGATCGATATCTGCCGCGCCAATGAAATCCCGGTCTTTGAAAAGAACTTCTCGCTCTATGAAGCTTACGGTGCAGAGGAGGCTTTTCTGACCGGGACATTCGGCGCTCAGACACCCGTGGCAGAGATCGACGGCAAACCCATCGGCGATGGCGGACGACCTGTCACTCAACGGATTCGCAAGATCTACAAGGACTGGATCGCTGAGGATGTGAAGGCCAATGCCAAGAAGGGGGTGTCGTCATAGCTTGCCAACGTCCTTGGCAGCGGCTTTCGGTGAACGGCGCATCGCTACGTTCCTTGCAGCCAGCATAAAGCGTCGCGCGATTTGCTCGATAAACCAGAGATCACGGTAGACCAGAAGAGGCAGAATATCGATCAAAAGTGGCTGAGGCCGCTTTACAGAAAGCTGGCTATTCTAATCGCCGCGAAGCGCGGCGCAACTCTGCCAGACGACAGGGTATTGAAAATCAATCAGCGGGGCCGGCTGGTCAGTTGCACCTGCTGAATGCCGCGCCTCACGATGTTCAGTCCAGCATTCCCAGAAACGCGGATTTCCTAGAGGCGATGATGCACAACGCGGTTAGAGAGCTTGGCATTATCGGACGCGCTTTCTTGGTCTTGGGTATTGCGGCCAATATCAGCAAGCATGCCGGGTTCTTTGCCAAGATACTCGGGGCAAAGCGGGCCCATGCATTTGAGCCCCGGGAGTATTCTGCTCATTTCGATCCTCTGCCCTGTGAAAAGCGCCCTCCCCGGTGGCCTTTTGCGCAACCTGCCCGCGTCTATCTTCTGCGGAGCAACAGACGTAAGGGCACTCTGTGGGGCTTTGAAAGTGCCAACATGCTACCGATGGATCACTTTCTTTCGCGGTGGCCGTTTATATTTCTCATGCACAGAAAATCCCTGCGCGACCGGGGCTGCGCAGGGGTTTTCCGATTGAAGGACCCGCCACGGCGTTACGACAAGAACAGGTCCGCGTTGAAGTCAAAGACATCGGCAAGCAAAACGGTGCCAACCGCATCGCCCGACGCGGTAATCAGTATGCCGTCGTCGGTCTCTTCAAAGGCCAGATCGCCGGGGCTGTTTCCGACAAAACTGTAGATATCCTGCCGAGCGTTGAAGTCTTCGATCACGTCATTTCCGAAGCGACCGGCAAAGATGAAGACGTCGGCACCTCGTCCACCGAGGAGCCAGTCGTTGCCTTCGCCCCCATCGATCACATCACGCCCGCGTCCACCGCTGATGAAGTCATCCCCTTCATCGCCGTTGAGCGTGTCCTGGCCACGTTCGCCAAAGACCACATCGTCGCCTTTGCCCGCCGAGACAAAATCGCGGCCACGGCCTGCCAGTATGATGTCGTCGCCTCCAGTGCCGTCAATCAGGTCCCACCCGCGGGTGCCGATCAGAACTTCGCCTTCTTCGCTCTGTTGGTCGATCAGGAAGCTGGCCACCACCGGTTCATGATCCGAGGCCGGGTCGCTGAAGTCGGTGTTTACATGTACGATATCGACCTGCACGCCTTCAAGCAGGCCATCGGTGACAAAGATGTGGTCAAGCACCTGGCTGTTGCCCTGAAAGGAGAAGGTATAGGCCTCATCCCCCTCCAGCAGGTCGATCAGGTTGGTGAGCACCTGCTCTTTGCCAGTGCCGGGCAGATCTTCGGTCAACTCATCGGTGAACTCAAAGGTATTCAGATCCCCCAGCACCGAGATTTTGGCATCGCTGTCTTCGGCCAGAAGCGCGTCCACGACTTCGTTGAGGGCAAGCGATTGTGCCTCACGCGCGTCCTCACCGGCCTGTACGAAGGGCTGTTGTCCGCCGAAGATCGGCGTGGAGCCGAAGCGTGAACTGAAGTGATTGTTGATGAGGGTCACGTCTTGGCCATTGAATTCAAAGACCCCCAGCAGCGGATCGCGTGTGCCCTCGAAGGCGTCTGCGTTGGTCACACCCAGGTCGGCCAGCTTGTCGGATTCGAGGGTGACAAACTCCTTTGCCTCGACCCGGTCCGGATTGTAGAGAAAGGCGTTGCGGATGTTGCCGCCCGGCACGCCACCATTCTCCCCATCCTCATCGACAACTGCGCTGGTGAACTCATACACCGGGCCACCGGCCTCTGCGATGGCATCGACGATCGCCTGTAGCGTCTGCTCTGCGCTGAGGGTTCCGTCGTCCGCAACACCGCTGTCATCCTGAACCTCCTGCAGGGCCAGGATGTCAGGTGCACCAAGGTTGTTCACAATCTGGCTGGCCAGTTGCGCAATCTGATCCGCATCGCCGTCGGCTTCTGCGGCTGTGACGTTCAGGATATTGTAGGTGGCCACGGTCAGGCGGTCCTCATCCGCCTCGATCTCGGTCACCGAGGCGTTGTTGTCGCTGGGCGTCTCGATCTCAAACGCCTCTGTCACAAGAACCTCGAAGTTACCAAAGCCGTAGCCCACAACACCTGTGATGTTCGAGAGATCATCGCCGGTTGTCATGTCAAAGCGCGCGAACCCGTCCGGCAGCAGATCAGTGTCGTACTGGATCTGGATGCGTTCAGGGTTGAGATCCCCAAGCCCATCTGCGTCCGCGTTAATGTTCAACCCGCCGCGCTCGTTCAACCCGCCCGTGGGCGATGTGACACCAGTGCCGTCATCGGCGGCAACCCATGTTTCGCCAAAACGGTTGGTGGCCGAGATCGCCGTCGGATTGTCGACAGTCACGCGCATCCCTTCGAGGCTTTCGTAGAAATCGATCCCATCGGTTTCGGGATTGAATGTGCCGGGATCGGTCTGGAGGTTGACCGGCAGCTCCTCTGGCGAGATCACGATTTCCGTGGGCGGCGTTCGACCGGCGGACCCCAGGACGGTTGCCTCTGGCAGGGCGTTGCCCACGCTGAGGACTTCGATGTCCGCGTTGCTGATCTGTGTGGTTGAAAGGTTGCCTGACCCGGCTCCACCCGGAATGAACTCCGTCACGGTGCCCTGAACTCTGATCTCGTCCCCGGCGGCAACCGTGGGGTTGCTTCCGGTAAAGACAAAGAGCGCGTCAGAGGTTGCGTCATCCCCGTCACCGTCGGCATCCTGAAGGTAAAAGCCGTCGCGATCCACGACCGTGACGATGCCGGTGGTCTTGACCTGCTGACCTTCAAAGGCAGACACGTGGCCTGCCCCCTGGATGTCGTAGATGGCAACGGTGGGCACGGCAGGGGTCAGATCGTAGACAACCGTGGTGCCCGAGACCTCATAGGCGACGGCAATTTGCGCAACACCGCTGGTGCTGTCCTCTGCGGGGATAAAGGCGATGGTTTCAGGCGCGTGGCGGGCCACCTCGCCCTCTTCCGCCGTGTCGACAAAACGGGGCGGGATGTAATTCACAAAACTTGCCTGCGCCGGGTCACTAATGTCGTAGATTATGATGCCGCTGTCCCGCTCCAGCCCGATAAAGGCGTAAGTCGCACCCTCGACCTCGCCCACGATGATGGCTTCGGGCTCTGGGCCCTTGGCGTTAGACCGGTCCTCGTTCCCATCCCCATCGTCATCATTGAACCGGTCCGGTGCGATGCTGGCAATGATCTCTTCGAACTCGGACCCGGAATCAAAGACCAGATTGCCCTCTGCATCAAAGATCGAGAAGGACCGCGAAGAGAAGGTGTGCAGCACGTCGATATCGCCGTCACCATCGGTATCGCCATCCACTGTCGAGACCTCCAGCCGCTCCAGCCCGGTGGTGTCCACGCTCTCATCGACCAGACCGTCCGCGACAAGGTCCTCCACCTGGTCCTCGTCGAAACCACGGCTGTCGCCTTCGTTGGCCGTGGCGATAAAGGTCTGTTCGCCGATCTCAAAGCTGGCGATGGCGTCGGCCATGCGAAAGCCCACCAGATTGTCAAAGCTGCGAATGTCGATCACCCCTTCATCCTTCGGATCGAGCGCGCTGTCACTGCTGAAATCCACCGTGCCGAGAGAGAAGATGTCGCTTATATCGCCGGTGGTCAGATCGATCGTCGCAAGGGCGTTGTTCTCTTGCAGGGACACAAACGCTTTGGTGCCATCCGGGCTGACGGCGATGTATTCAGGCTCAAGATCCTCGGCAAAGCTCACGCCGTCCTGAATGCGGATCCCTGCCGCGCGGGCCAGATCTTCCAGACCATTAAAGCTGGTAAAGTCGAGAAGGTCCGCGTTGGGCGCGACAGGATCCGTGACGTCGATCACCGCTACCGTGCCCAGCGGGTTATCATCATTGTCACTGTCGTCGTTCTTTTCTCCTTCGCCGGCAACCAAAAGCCGGGTGCCGGCGTCGTTGAACGTCAACTGATCCGGCAGGTTACCCACATCGACCATCGATTGAAGCTCGCCGGTGCCAGCGTCAAAGAAGGCGACAATACCGGGTTGGGACAAGAACACGGTCTCGCCAAAGACTGATTGTTCCACCGGCGCGCGCGAGATCGCCACCGCGACAACGCCGTTTTTCACCGCAACCGATTGCAGCCCGTCGAACCCGTCCACCTGCTGCAGATCGATTGCATCCACTTGGGTCTGCGTGGCGATATCGAAGACATCGATGCGTCCCATCTCACCATTGGTGACATAAAGCCTGCCCGCTTCGTGTGCGACGACTTCCGAGGCGCCGCTGCCTTCGAACTCTGCGGCGACCGCAAAGAGCAACGCTTCGCTGGCGACGGGGAAATCTACGGTGTCATCGCGCAGGGAAAGGTTCTGGATACGCTGATCTGCGGCGGCATCCGTATCGGCGATATCGAAGGTCTCGGCGCCGTCCTTTGGGAAGCCCTCGGTCAGGAAGTCGGATAACGCCTGTTGTTCGCCGATTCCAAGGTCGGTGACATCCGAGAAGTTGACGAACGGATAACCATCGCCGCCATCAGCGAGGAAGTCCAGCGTGACAACCTTGAGGGAAGCGGGGGCGGCCTCCACGACCTCTCCGTCGCGGATCAGGGCCTGCGTCGGGCGTCCGGTCGCGTCAATCAGGTTGACGTTCTGGATGCGTGTGCCTGCCACCGCGACGCTGCCATCATCATTGAGAATCTGTGCGGCCCCCATGGGATCAAAGGAAAACTGAATCCCGCCCACCTGCGGGAACTGACCGGGGGTTGCCCCTTTCTCGGTGGCGGCAACGCCGTGCTCCAGCACGATCTTCACCTCTTCCGGCGTCAGCTCAACGGTGACGAGGCCGTTGTCGAACCGCAGTGCATTGTCGATGTCCAGCTCAGAAACTTCGCCCGCCTCTTTGCCAGAGACCGGGTTGGCCGCTGTGGGCAGCAACGTGGATGTGCCGTCCCCGTTGTCGACCCGCTCACCGATGGCTGCGCGAATGCCACCGCCATTCTTGATGGAGACCAGCACCTCTGTATCGACAGCCTGCGCCGCGGCCAGATTTGCGTCCGCCGTGAGGTTGCCGAAATTCGTCTCTTCCGTCCGCACCGAGGCGCGGTCGCCATTGAGAAAGACCGAAACCTCCCCGGCGATGTCAGCGTCGAGGCGGGTGACGATACCGGTCACCGCATCCGTCAATCGGGCGACATCCGTTGCCGTATCCGACGCGGCAATGGCCTCTTCAAGGCTTTCGGTCCCTGTGACCTCCAAAACACCTTCTTCGTCGGTCGCAAAGGTGCCCGATACGGTTTCATCCACGGAAGTAGGAACAATCACACCGCTGTCGTCAAACCCGACCACCAGACGTCCGACATAGGAATACTCCCCGTCGGTGGACATGATGGCCGTGGGATTGCCGTCGAGGCCGGTGACAATCGCAGGGTAGGGCTGATCCGCCGTATCCCCCGGCCGCAACCGGTCCTGGCTGTCGGCGGAGCGGGTATCAGAGCCCCCCGCGATGATGACATCGACGCCACTCAGCAGCGCGGCCAGTTCCTCCTCCAGCGCGAATTGCTGCAGGTGGCTGACCAGCACGACCTTGTTGATATCATCCCCGGTCCCTGCCACATCATCGGCCCCGTCTATCAGGTCATCTATGATTGGCTGCAGCGTGGCCGCCAATGCTGCCATATCGTTTGCACCGGGGTTTGACACGTCATCGATGGTGCCGGGCGAGGAAATGGAGGCCAGCAACTGTGTCGTCGCGCCAATGACGCCGACCTGTTCGCCGTCGACCTCGATAAAGGTCGCCCGCGCCAGCTTGCTGTCGTTGCTGTCGGCCCCGGTGACGGTTGGGTCGCCCGGGTCTTCGCGTGCGCTCAGCAGGTCGGACACAAAGTCGGAGCTTGGCAGGATTTCATCCGTAAAGAGCGGGCCCAGGTCAAAATCACCGGAGAAGTCGAGATTGGCGCTGAGATAGGGGAATTGTGCGCCGGGGGTGTCGACCTCCTGCAGGAAGTTCGGCGTGCCGAAGCGGCCAGAGGAAAGGGAATTCCCTTCTTCGCTGTCGTAGTTGACAATGTTCTCAAAGGCGTCGGTGCCGGCGTCGAACTCATGGTTACCGATGGCTGTGGCGTCAAAGCCCATCGCGTTCATGAGCGCGATATCAACGCGTCCTTCGCTGGTATCGATCTCTTCAAAATAATCCTTGAAACCATCGCCGTTGAGGTCAGTCGTATAGACCGTGTCAAACGTAACCAGCCCGGCGGTGATCTGCGCTTCGATTTCGCTGTTGTCAAAAAAGCCGTCACCGTTTGTGTCCGTTGTGGGAGCCAAAACGGTTTCGTCAATCAGGCCGAAGTATGCATTGTAAAAACCCTCGTAGGTCGCTGCGAGGCTGAAGTCGCCGCCTGCGTTGAAAAATGGGCCGGGAATGTAGTTGTCACCCGCAGAGATCAGGATTGAGCTTGCCCCGATCATTTGTGCATCGGTTTCAAGTGCATCGACAACGGCGGCGAAATTCGGAGCGTTTTCGATCGCGTCCAAGCCGCCTTCGAGGTCTGACGCGTGCAAAATCTGAAGCGTGAAGGTCATCAATTGGTCCCCTATAAAATAGTGCGCCCGGTTCGGGCGGTTTCATGTTCATGTCGGGGCATGTGAAAAGCGCAGCCGGTGTTTTCACCGAAATGCCGCGCCGCGACGGCAGGCCTTGCACCCGCCAATTGATACCCCAATGGGTAGTGGCTATGGTTCAATGTTCTCGCTTTTGTATCAGTTTTGCGACAGCGATGTGAAAAATACGCACGACGCATGGTGTGTGCCGAAGTGGACATCCGATTTCCGTTGGCGGCGTGATATATCGCCTGTGATCGCGAACGCGTCTTGGGGCCCGCTTGGGTCTGACACCTCAGTGTTACTTTCACGGCATAAAGGCTTTTGCAGATATTCCCGAAAGGAGCCTTCCATGACCAAAACGATCCTTGGTATTGTCGCGTCCCTGATGCTGGCAACATCTGTCGCTGCCGATGTTTCCGGCAAACTCGTGCTTTACACCTCGCAGCCCAATTCCGATGCGCAGCAGACAGTTGACGCCTTCACGGCCAAATACCCGGAGGTCGAGGTTGAATGGATCCGGGACGGGACCACCAAAGTCATGGCCAAGCTGCGCGCGGAATTCGAGGCGGGCGCCCCACAACCCGATGTGCTGCTGATTGCCGACATGGTCACGATGGAAGGGCTGGAGGCCGAAGGCCGCCTCATGCCATATCCCGAAGCGGATGTGTCTGCCTATGACCCGGCGCTGATGGACGCGGAAGGCCACTACTTTTCCACCAAGCTCATCACCACCGGGATCGTCTACAACACAAATGCCCCGATGGTTCCGACGTCCTATGCCGACCTGCTCCGGCCAGAGGCCAAGGACAAGCTCGCAATGCCCTCCCCCCTGACGTCCGGTGCCGCGACCATCCACATGGCAGCGATCACCACGCATCCCGATCTGGGTTGGGAGATTTACGAGGGGCTCGCAGAGCAGGGGGCGAACCCGCAAGGTGGCAATGGCGGCACCTACAAGGCTGTCGCCGGTGGCGAGAAGCTCTATGGTTTCGTGGTGGATTTCCTGCCGATCCGCAACAAGCTCGAAGGAGCACCGGTTGAGTTCGTATTTCCTGAGGAGGGCGTTTCGGCTGTGACCGAGCCTGTAGCCATCCTCTCCACGGCGCAGAACCCCGATGCGGCCAAAGCATTTGTCGACTTCCTGATTTCGCCCGAAGGCCAGCAGCTTGCCGCTGACATGGGATATCTGCCCGCACATCCTGAGATTGCACCGCCCGAAGGGTTCCCGGCGCGGTCCGAGATCAGGCTGCTCGATTTTGACCCGGCCAAAGCGCTGGCCGATGATACCGCGAACAAACAGCGGTTTCTGGACATCTTCGGCGGTTGACAGCGCGTTTCTTTCGGGGCGGTGAGTGGTTGACACTTGCCGCTGTTGTGCTCTTTGCCGGTGTCCTTTTTGTCTTTCCTCTCGGTCTTTTGGGGCGTGTTGCCTTTGGGGATGGGGTCGCTGCGATCCTTGAGGCGCTAAACAACCGATCTGTTGCGCGCGCGCTGTGGCATTCGGTGGAAAGTGCGGCGCTCTCCTCTGTGCTGGCGCTTGTGGCAGGGACGGTTGCGGCGGTCATTCTCGGGCTCACAGATGTTCGGGCAAAGGGCCCCTTCACGTTTCTCTTGTTGATCCCGATGATGATCCCGCCCCACGTGACGGCCATTGCATGGGTACAGGCGCTTGGGCCGTCTTCTGCGCTGTTGCAATCACTGGGGCTCGCGCCCGAGGTCGGCACAACCCATCCGCTTTATTCGCGCGAAGGCGTCATCGCGCTCTTGGGATTGCAGCATGCGCCCCTTGTGTTTCTGGTCGTGCTGGCTGCCCTGCGCAGCCTGCCGCGCGAGATGTCGGATGCTGCTCGGGTGGCCGGGGCGGGCCCCCTGCGGTTGATGCGCCGCATCCTCCTGCCGCTCTTGCTGCCGTCACTGATTGCCGCCTACGCGCTTGCATTTGTCTCGGCGTTGGGCAATTTCGGCATCCCGGCCCTGCTGGGCATCCCTGCGCGCTATACCACCCTGCCGGTCCTGATCTGGCAAAGGCTTTCCGGATTTGGTCCCTCGGTTCTGACGGATATGGCGGTCATCGCCAGCCTTGTGGCCGTGATCGCCGTAGTGGCCGTGACGTTGCAGATGTGGCTCTCGGCCCGGCAGCGCAACGCCCTGATCGGCCCGCCTCAGCCGCCCCTCGACATCAGGTTGGGCCGGGCCCGTCCGCTGGTCGAAGGCACATTGGCCCTGAGCTTGCTCTTCACTCTGGTGCTGCCGGTGACGGCACTTTTTGCGACAGCTCTGGTGCCGACATACGGTGTGCCACTGACCAGCGATACCATCACGCTGCGCAACTTTGATGAGGTCCTGTTCAGACAGTCCGTGACGGCCAGAGCCTTTGTGAATTCGACAATCGTGGCGGGCACCGCGGCCGCGATGATCGCCCTGACCGCAACCTTTGTGGCCCGCTTTGCCGCAGACAGGCAGGCCACTCAACGTCGGTTCGGCACCACAATCACCGCGCTGGCGGAAATGACCTATGCCATCCCCGGGCTTGTCATATCCGTTGCCTTCATCCTTGCGTTCATCAAGCCGCTCCCGTTGCTCAATGTGTCGATATACAACACGCTGACGATCATTCTACTGGCCTATCTCTGTGCGTTCTTTTCCATCGCGCTCAAACCCGCCAGCGCGGCCTTTTTGCAGCTCGACCCCGCGCTGGATGAGGCCGCCCGCGTGGCAGGAGCCGGGTTTGGGCGGCGGTTTGCCCGGATCACCCTGCCGCTCATCGCGCCCGCGGCGGCTTCCGGAGCGATCCTGGTTTTTCTGACTGCCTATAACGAGGTCACCGTCTCTGCGCTGTTGTGGTCAAGCGGGACTGAAACCGTCGGCACCACGATCTTTAACTATGAGGACGGTGGCTATACCACGCTTGCTTCCGCCATGGCGGCTGTCACCGTGATTGCAACGATTGCGTTGATGATGGTTCTGGACTGGATGGGGCGCCGTGCGCCAGCGGGCGTTGTGCCCTGGCGCCTCTAACCCGGCAGGACCCAACCACCGGCAAAAGAGAGCTGTATGTTTTCACCGATGCGGACCGGCTGCGGCAGATCAATGCTGATCTCTGCCGCGATGCCATCGCCTTGCACGGTCGCTTCCCAATGGCTGCCCCGGTAGTGGACAGAGGTCACTGCACAGGGCCATCCGCTATTGTCGATCTGGATGTGCGCGGGTCGGATGAACACAGTCCTTGTGCCGTCGGCAGACCCGTTGACCGGAACGGACTGCCCACAGATCCGCGCCTGACCGTCCTCGACAATCGCCTCGATCAAGGTGCCGCGTCCGATGAACCGGGCGACGTTGGCATTGGCGGGTCTGGCATAGATCTCCTGCGGCGGCCCGATCTGCAAAATCCGGCCCTTGTCCATCACCGCCATGACATCCGCAAGCGCCATCGCCTCGCGCTGGTCATGGGTGATGAAAAGCGTTGTCACACCGGAGCGGTCGTGGAACGCGCGCAATTCTGTTTCCATTTCAGCGCGCAGATGCGGGTCAAGGTTTGCCAGTGGCTCGTCCATCAGGATCGTGCGCGCCTCGCCCGCAAGACAGCGCGCCAGCGCCACCCGCTGGCGCTGACCCCCCGAGAGCGCTTCGGGACGGCGGGTGGCGTAATCCTGCAATGCAACCGTGCTGAGGTGGTCTGCGGCGCGGCGATACGCGTCCTGCCTGGAAAAGCCTTGTGCCTCGTAGGGAAAGGCCACATTCTGCACGACCGTCAGATGCGGCCAGAGCGCATAGGATTGAAAGACCACCCCCACGCGCCGCGCCTCAGGCGGCACAGACAGGCCGTCCCCGGCGACATTTTCACCGTCAAGGGTGATGCGTCCCCGGTCTGGTACCTCCAGCCCTGCGATGAGCCGCAAAAGCGTGCTTTTGCCACAGCCGGATGGGCCGACCACGCAAAAGAGTTTGTTGCCTGGCACGTCGAAAGAGACATCATCGACCGCCTGATGCGCGCCGAATGTCTTGGTCAGGTGATCGACAATGATGCTCATGTATCGGGTCCAGGAGGGCGGAGGGGAGAATGCCCCAGCCTTATAAAGCGCAGGTGACGTCTGCAAGACGCACAGAGCAAATCTTGGAACTTGCTCCTTTCTGGCCGTGTTCGACAGGCGGGACACGAGTGAATTTCACCTCAAGAGCGCAGTGCATCTGTGGTGTAATCTTACGTGTGACCTGCGACCCGAGGCCTGTGTGCCCGCGGCGCGCCTTTGCTCCGGCAGGGCCACTTCGAAAAAGGGACATTCAAGGGGATTGCCGTTTACAACATCGTGTTCAATGCTCATTTTCGAAAGTATAGCAGACTATTCCGCATCTGCTTTGCCCCAGATTTCGTTGCCGAGGTGATTTCAAGCACGCCGCCGAACAACATAACAAGATGGTCGAAAGCATAACGATGCCCGCCGGTATTGCTACCGCGATTTCTGAAACGCCAATGTGGAACTCTGATGCGATCCTTGTCGATTATGACCGGAGAGAGGGCGACGATTGTCGGCAATTACACCGGTACGCCCAGTGTGCCGCGTTTCCCGCAAGGCACCTATATCATGACCGAAGACGGCGACCTGCCCGTTGAAGAGCCGAGCCGGGGTGCGTATTCTGACCAAAGGCACGGGCTTTGTCGCACTTCGGGCAATCAGACGATTTGCCCTATCTGCTTTTTGATCGGCACGAGACCGTAAAGGCCGAAGGATGCTGGGTCGAGAGCCTCTTTCCTGTGGACCTTGGTATCCGGGTTCTGCACCATCAGGAGCGGCGGCAGTCTGATGATGGGCTGGATTGGAAAGGCCTGCGGCACGACCCAGGCTGCACGGTTGGTGCGGAAGAAAGCAGAAGCTCATTTGTTGTTTGCTGTGCATAAGTCGGACAATGCAATTCAGTTCAATTTTGCCGCCTGAGGCTATTTCTCGCCTCTTTTGAGACGGTCCGCAGAACGCCTGCTGGCCGTACCTTTTGCGTCGGTCCGGGCCATCACTCCTGAGAAAACACTATCGGGTCGGCAAATGATCTTGGCCTGACATCAATCGGTTCAGATGGAGACCGGCCCCTGCGGTACGTGCTGCGCGGTCATGGCTTTGGGCGTGATCCTCTTTGGGGAGAGGTCGGTGTCTGGGCCACGTCCGCCTGTGCCATGGCTTCAAATGTCTCAATGAGTTGCAGTCGGGCTTCGTCGAGATGGTTACCGATAAGAACCAGTTTCTCTTTCTTTGCGTAGTCTGAGAGATCAAAGAGCACGTCAACGATCCAGTAATGCGGCTTTGCTGCGCTATTGTGCAAGGAGGCCGCCTCTGAAGCATCGAGCAGTTCGGCCAAACGCTTTAGGGCCCATTCTCTCTTCTGCTCTTTTGCAGGATCGGATGTATCGGCATTTTCATGCGCCTGATCCGCAAGACGATAGAGCTCTTCGACAAGCTCGACCTTGCGCGCGCTTGCAGGCCCTCCGCCTGCTCTGGGTGGTATCTTATTTATCATGCTGGGTTGTCCACTCACCGTTCATGGGGCAAAAATCAAAAAACGGGGTAAAGTGGAAGCACGTGCCCCGCTGTGACGGGCATTTTCTTTGGAGAAACTAGAAGCGCGTGGCTCCATCCGACAACACAGCTGGTGACCAAGGGCAGCGTTCGCATGCTGTTGAGATCGCGCGGCCCTCCCCGCCCGAGGTTGACCGTGTCGTCACGGCAATCATTGGGTCCGGTGTGCTGGGGAAAAGTGACCGGCGTGCCGCGCTGTTGCGATATCTCGTTGATCTGGAGTTGTCGGGCCGGGGGGCGGAGATCAAGGCCTTTGTCATTGCCGTAGATGTTCTGGGGCGCGACCAGTCTTTCGATCCGGCCAGCGATAGTATCGTGCGCTCGGAGATTGGCAGGCTGCGCGACGCGCTGAGGCTCTATTTCGCGGAAATGGCCCCGCGGGATCAATTGCGGATCGATATTCCCAAGGGGTCATATCGGCCGGTGTTTTCGTCTCTGCCGGAACAATTGCAATCGCCTCCGATCAGACCTCAGAAGGCGCGCAGGGCGATTGGCCTTGTCGTGCTGCTGTCCTGTGCGGTTCTCATTGCGATGTCTCTTTTTGGATGGCCCGTGCGTCAGACTGCACAGACCGGTGACGGGCGACCGTCTTCCGAACTGCCCTATGATCCCTTGCGCATCGTTGTCGCACCCGCCCAGTGGGTTGGTGATGACCCCAGGTACGAAACTTTTGCGCATGGGTTCAGAGCAGAGCTTATGATGGATTTATCCGCCTACCCATGGATGTCAGTTGTCTCACCGGTCGCGGATTTTGCCAGCCTTGATCCCGATCAGATCGACTTCGTACTCGATGTTGATGTGGACTGGAACGACAATACCATCCACGCCTATGCGCGGCTGATCACCCTGCCAGACCAAGGCCTTGTGTGGAGCAACACTCAGTTCATTTCGACCGAAACCACTGCCATGCGGCGCGCTGTTGGTGATCTGGCAAGTCAGATTGCCATCAGGCTAGGCGCCTCTCGCGGGATTGCCCCGGCGCTCACAAAGGCCAAGATTACATCGGACGCCCCCGAAAACCTCGAGGCTTTTTTGTGTTATCTGGGGGTCCACAGGTATCTTGAGGTACCGACAGATCAGGCGCATCTGCACTTGAGAGACTGCCTGTCGGAGGCTGTCACAACATTCCCCAGCTTTGGCGACGGCTGGGCGGCCCTGGCGTTGATCCACATCGACGAAGCGCGGTTTGGGAGCAATGCAAGACCGGGTGCCGACGCCTGGGCGGATGCAGAAGCCGCGATTGAACAGGCCTCGCGGTTTTCTCCCATTCGGATGTTGACGCTGAACATGGCGCTCGTTCACAGCATTGAGGCGCCGCAGCAGAACCTCGCTGAGTTTGATCGTTTGTCTGCCCTGCTGCTTGAACTCTATCCCAGACATCCTTCAACGCTCTACAACGTCGGGTCGCGGATGGCCGAGTTCGCCGGCGCGTGGGATGAGGGTCTATTCCTTGTGGATCAGGCTATCGCTCTCAATCCCAGCCCGCCCAGTGCCTATCACCTGACGCGGGCATACCACGTGGCAATGCAGGGCACCGAGGAGGAACTGTTGCAAGCAGTCAGACCGCTCACCGCGACAACTGCGACATCGCAGCTCTTGCTCAACTATCTTGCAGTCGGGGGCAACATGCTCACCGACGAAACCCTGAAGTACCGGGACTTGATGAAAGCTCTAGGGCTGGTCACGGACGAAGACATCGTCAGGCATATCAAAGGGCGACGATATGTGGCCTCGCTTGAAACGGCTTTGCTTGCACAACTGGACAGTGTTTTTCAGGCGAACGCGTCTCAGTGATTCAGACGGGTTGGGCCGGGTGGGTATGTCGAGCTGGTTACGGTTTTTCTTGACAATAAAGAGGTAAATCGAAATATGTCGATTTATGAACATAGACAAAGCATTTGCCGCCTTAAACAATCCGATCCGCCGCCAGATCCTCGTTTGGTTGAAGGATCGCGCGAATTTCCCACCTGCCTTGCCAGAGCATGCGGACCTTGACGGCGTATGTGTCGCGCACATTCAGGAAAAAGCAGCGCTGTCGCAATCGACGATCTCCAACTACATGGGGCTTTTGAAAGATGCAGGGCTCGTTCTGTCCGCACGACACGGCCAATGGACATTCTACAGACGCAACGAGGCGGCGATTGCCGAGCTGATGAAGCAATTGTCCGCAGAAATACTCTGCGAATGATCGCGCAGAGCCTGACACTGCCCAACGGGGTCGTACTGAAGAATCGCATCGTCAAATCCGCCATGTCCGAGGCGCTTGCGGATGCAAATAGCAACCCCACATCGGACCAGATTGGCCTGTTTGAAAGGTGGAGCACGGGCGGCGCGGGGCTGCTGATAACAGGCAATACGCCCGTTGATCGCGACCACCTTGAGCATGCGGGCAACTTTGTGCTTGATGATCTGTCTGATATGGCGCGGGTCAAAGACCTCGCCCGCGCAGCAAAAAGTGGCGGCGCGAAGGTTTTGGCGCAGCTCGCGCATGCCGGGCGTCAGACACCGGCGGCTCTCAATCCGCATCCGATATCAATCTCCGACCAGCCGCTCGATCTGGAGGGATACGGTGTTCCCGTCCCGGCGGGGGAGGCTGACTTTGCTGATATCATTGAGAAATTCACCCGCTCTGCGCTCTTGGCACAGGATGCGGGGTTTGATGGGGTCGAGATACATGCCGCCCACGGGTATCTGCTCAGTTCAGCACTGTCGGGGCGTATCAACACGCGTCAGGATGGCTGGGGTGGCGCGCTTGAAAACCGGGCGCGGCTGGTGCTGGATGTGGTGCGGGCAGTGCGCAAGGCCGCAGCACCCGGCTTTATCGTTGCGGTCAAGCTGAACTCCTCTGATTTTCAAAAGGGCGGGTTTGATCATCACGACAGTGTCCGCGTGGCTGTCATGCTGGAAGGCGCAGGCGTCGATTTCATTGAAGTTTCGGGAGGGACCTTCGAGACGCCGACTGCCTATCAGCACCGCGCCAAAAGCGCTTCGACCGTTGCGCGGGAAGGGTACTTTCTGGACTATGCCACAGCGATGAAAGCGTCGCTCTCCATTCCATTGATGGTTACGGGGGGATTTCGGTCTGCGGGCGTGATGAATGCGGCCATCGCCGAGAACAAAACCGATCTGATCGGCATCGGGCGTCCGTTCATCATGGACCCGGCGTTTCCGTCGAAACTGATCCGCGGTGAGATTGCAGAGGTCCCGGCGGTCGAGCGGGATTTTCCGCCGGCGGAAGACCTGCCAAGGGGGGCCGTGCTGAATTGGTTTTGCGCGCAACTGGCGCATTTGGGGCAAAGGGGGCAGCCGGATATGAGCCTTTCTGTGCTGGAGGGCCATCAACGATATCTTGAGAGCATCGCGCTGGCCACCAGGCGATTGCAGGCCGTCCGGCGATAGCGCCGCGCTGTCGCACGGTTTTTTGTCTCACGCATCTTCGAACGCGCTGTCTGCCAGATCCCGGAGGGCATCAAAGACACCCGCGCTGCCTGCCACGACGCGCCCGCCGTTTGCGATCATGTCGTCTGCGCTTTGCGCTTCGATCCGGCCCCCGGCCTCTGCCACCAAAAGCTGACCGGCAAGGCAATCCCAGGCATTCATGTGTTCTTCGACATAACCGATCAAGCGCCCGGCCGCGACATAGGCCAGAGAGATCGCGCCGGAGGCATTTCGAAAGAACATTCCGTTGCGGGTCAGAAGTTGCTCGATCAGCTTGGTTGTGCTCTTTATTCCCGCGCGATTTGATCGGCCAATACCCACGCTGCCTCTGTCTATGGACCTCCCGGCGGGACAGACAATGGACATTCCGTTCAAGGTGGCCCCGGCGCCGCGCAGGGCGTTGAAAACCTCGTCATGCACGGGATCGAAAATCACGCCGATCTGGGTCTGGTCGTCCTTTACCACGGCCAACACGACCGTCCACGCGGGGATCGAATTGATAAAGTTTGCGGTGCCATCAATCGGGTCAATGACCCATCGATAGCCTGAGGTGCCGGGCTTTGGGGCATGTTCCTCGCCAATGATGCCATCTTCCGGAAAGGCAGCCTCGATCAGAGCACGGATATGCGTTTCGACGGCCTGATCCGCCTCTGTGACGAAATCCTGCACCCCTTTGTTCACGACGTCCAGACCGGCGACGCGGTTGTAGTATTCCAGCGCAAGAGCGCCACCGCTCTTGGCAATTTCACCGGCTGCCTCTGATCTGTTTTTCACTTGATCCGTCCTTTTGTTTGTTCTGGTCCGCATATTGTCAAATGCTCTTGGTGTCGCTCAGCCGCTGTTGGCCAAGTGCTCTATCGGGCGCCAGGGCTGCGGTGGCGGGCCAAGGTCGCAGCCAAATGAGAAAAAGCACCCGCCACCACCGGGCCCCTGATCGTAGGCGCGGCTGATGGCAAGGCCGGACAAGTGGCAATATAGAAGCGTGCCGACACCGCCGTGGCCGACAAAGACGACATCCCCGTCTTGGTGGTCTTGCAGCGCTGCCTGGACTTCGCCGACAATGCGCTCCTGTGCGGCACGCGCGGTTTCCCACCCTCTTACGCTTTCGTCGGGGGTGGCGAAAAACTGATCGGCCACGCATTCAAACACATCCGGCGGTAGGAAACCTGTCGCGCTGCGGTCGTTTTCATGCATCCGGTCGCGAACCTCCAAAGAGCACCCCAGCGCGTCAGCCACAGGTTGCGCGGTCTCGAGGGCCTTGACCTCACCACTGCTGATCACACGCCGTGTTCCCGCCAGCGCATTGGACCTTGCAAGGGTCTCAATGCGGGACCGACCCAGATCACTGAGCGACCACTGGCGCACCTCTTTGTGAGGATCAACAAGCACCTGGGGGTGTGAGATATAGCGCGCGATAGCCATCGGTCTGACTACCGCGTTTTTCTGCAGCGCAACAACCCAAGGCAAGTCGATTTTTTCTGTAATGGTCCCGCACCGCTGACCCTTCAAGTCAACACCTGCCGAACGGGGCGTTCCGGCTCTGCACGCGCGGGTATGCTGCGGGATCGACCGGCCATCTTCGGCTCGTATCATGGCTGCCGTCCGATTTAACTGGTTGTGTTTGTTTTTTTATTGCTAAACTAAGGACCGGGCCAAGCGTTGCTTGGTCAGGGGGCGAGCAGCGGCATGAAACGCCGATCTGGTCCTCCTTTTTCAAAAGGGGTTATTTGAGGCTCGGGACGTGAAAAAAGTATTCAAACGATTGCATCAGATGCTGGGTGCGCGCAGGTCTCCCCTGCTTTTTGCAGTTTCGCTGGGGGCCGCGTTGCACCTTCATCCCGCTGGTGCCATGGCGGATGAGGCCTGCACCTTTACCCGTCAGGCCGACCCTGTGCGGGAGATCATATCCTGTGGTGAAGGTTTGGTTTTTGAGCGTGAAACAACGGCGCAGATCACTGTCTTTGACCGGGCAGGTGACGCGCCGCCCCGTGCGATCGAAATCGAAGGCGGGGCGATCCTGATCGATGTGGTTCCAGGGGCTCAGCCCACTCAGATCAGAACCCCCCATGCCATCGCGGCCGTCAGGGGAACGACCTATGTCGTGCAGGTCAGCGCGACCGGGACATCGGTTTTCGTGATCGAAGGGACCGTTGAAGTGCGCAAGCGCGATGACGACGCACAGCTGGTTCAGCTCGGCGCTGGACAGGGTGTCGATGTATCTGCGGATGAACCTCTTGACGTCACGCAGTGGGAGCCCGACCGGGCCGCTCGTCTATTGGCGCGTTTCGGCAGATGATGCAAAGCGATGTCCGTCCGGTGGCGGCGATTGCCATTGGACTGATCGGCGCTGCGCTCTGGACTGTCTTTCTCGCTGTGCCGCATGTTCGCGGAACCGCAAGCTTCCTGGACGCTGCCGAAGCGCAATCGATGGACCTTCGCCAATCGCTCCTGGGTGCGCTGCAAACATCCGAAGACGTTGTCATCGTGGCCATTGATGATGCGACCTTTGCCGCGCGTGGCGAAGAGATCAAGGATAACCGGCAGCTTCTTGCACAGGTTATTCGCGGCATTCAGCAAAGTGGCGCGCGCGCCCTTGCCATGGATGTTCTGCTGGCAGATCCCGGCACCCCGTCGTCCGATGCTGAGCTGGCAGCATCACTGAGCTCGATGCCTGCCACGATCGCGGCTGCAGCCAGCTTTGAGACGGGCGCGGAGGGACAGGGACGGGCCGAGGCTTCGGGAATACTATGGCCGCAGCCAATCTTTCGGGATGCAGCGCAGGCAGGCCTAGTCAATCTGTCCACTGACGCCGGCGGCACACCGCGCTATGCGCCGCTTTTGTTTACCCTTGAGGGTACGGTTCATCCATCGCTGGCTCTCTTGGCGGCCGCCTCCGTCTCAGCAGAGCAGGTCGCTGTCCGCAGCGATCACTTGCTGATTGGAGGACGCCGCGTGCCGCTGGACGCCGGTGCCAATCTGCCGCTCCGCTATATTGGTCCCGCAAGTACGGTGCCCACATTCAGTGCGCGTCCGCTCCTGTCAGGACCGATGGGCGATCAGCTGTCAGGCAAACTGGTTGTCTTGGGTTTCACGGCCTCTGCCATGGGTGACCGGTTCCCGACCCCCTTTGACGATAGCCTGCCAGGGGTAGAGGTCATCGCCACGTCCATCGGGCAGCTCCTGGGCGGGCCCACGCTCCGCCGGGATGCTCAGGTGCGATGGCTGGACGCGGCACATGCCGTGACGCTCGCAGGCATTACAACCGGTCTGATCGTCGCCTTGCCTCTGGCCACGGGGGCTCCGGCCGCTGCGGTTTTGCTACTGACATCGATGGTGGGCGTGTTGATCTTTTTCGCCAGCGGGCTTTGGCTCAGTGCGGCCCTGCCGCTGGCTGCGGCCGGTCCACCAGTCGCAGTTGCGGGGGCATGGCGCTACGGGCGCGAACGGCGGCTTGCGCAAAGATCGGAACGCGCGGTTCAGAACCTTCGCAGGTTCCAGTCACCCTCCCTGGTCAGAAAAATACAGGATGACCCCGGGTATCTGTCACAACCGGTTGAGCAACATTTAATCATCTTTTTCATTGACTTGAGTGGCTTTACCGGGCTGTCTCAACGTTTGGGAGCGGATGGGACACAAAGCTTGCTCAAGACGTTCCATACGTTGATCGCAGATGTTGTTGTCGCGCAGGGCGGCAGCGTTTTCAACTTCATGGGAGACGGAGCGCTTGCGGTGTTCGGCCTTGAGGAGGATCCAGCAGTTGCGCCAGCGGACGCGGCGTTGGAGGCGGCATTTGACCTGACAGATGCGATCTCAAGCCAAAGGGTCAGTGAGCTGCCGGATGTCCGTTTGGGATGCCGTATCGGGTTGCACGCAGGTTTGGCAACCCTGTCGCGCCTTGGTGCGGAAGACCATCAGCAAGTGACTGTCACGGGAGATAACGTCAACCTTTCCAGTCGGTTGATGGAGGTTGCAAAGACCGAAAAGGTGACCATTGTGGCCAGTCACGCGTTCTCGGAGGCGCTGCAATCCCAGCCGCGAAGACCGCCGGTGCGCAAGATAGAGGCCCCAATCCGTGGTCGGGCGGGCACCGTCAACGTTCTGGTCTGGTAGCTGTTGCTGCCAGTCCGCGGCTGTAATGCGCTGAAATCCAAGTACTTTTAGGATCTTCTTTGGCTCATAGGGCCGGATTGCCTGCCAAAATTGTTTACGCAACTGTTTTGATTGTTAAGCGCTTCTTAGGAGGTATCTGCGATGCAAAACGGTGGACCGTTGAATAATGAGGCGCGAAAATGAACATACTTGGCAAGATTGGCGTCGGTGGCCGTCTGTGCGCGTTGGTTATCCTATCGATTGCGGGCATTTTCGCGATGCAGCGGGCGTCAATCGTAACCTTCGAGGATGCTTCAATCGGCCTCAAGGAAACTGAGCTGACACATTTGACCGACGTCGCGATTTCGATCGTTGAAAGCTATTATGCTCAGGCTCAGTCGGGTGAATTATCACAGGAAGAGGCGCAATCGAGCGCTTTGGCGGTTCTCGAAGGCCTCCGGTATGAAGGTGACAATTACTATTGGGTCACCGACCGGAATTCGCGGCTGTTGATGCATGGTGTCAGCCCGCACCTCGTCGGGCGTGATTTTTCCGGTTTCACCGATCCCAACGGTGTCTACCTCTTTGATGACATGGTCGATGGCACCGCAGACGGTACCCCGGCCACTGTAGCCTATCAATGGGCCGCACCAAACGCTGCTGAGGGTGACCCACCAGTCGATAAACTGGCGGTAGTGCAACCGTTTGAGGCATGGGATTGGGTTCTGGGAACCGGCGCCTATCTGACACGGATCGAAGTGGCCCAGGCCTCCATTAAAGCTCAGCTGGACTATCTGAAGTTTCTGATTGCGGCTATTCTGGTCATGGCAGCGGCAGGGATTGCCTACAGCGTCACGCACCCGATCCGAAAGCTGACAAACCGGATGGCACAGCTCTCTGATGGGGACACCGAGACTGCTGTGCCCTACAGCAAAGATCAGACAGTTTTTGGGGAGATTTCCCGGGCGCTGGAGATTTTTCGAACCAGCATGATCGAACGGGCCAAGATGCTGGTACAGGAGAAAGAACGCGAAAAAGAGGCGCGTGAGAAAGAAGCGCTTGAAGCGCAGCAGGCACGGGAAAAAGAAGAACAAGAACGTGCCGAGAGCGAACGTGCGCAAGAAGAAGAACGCCTTAGAAAGGAGCAAGCGCAGGCAGAACGCGAGCGTATACAACAGGCGGAAATGGCCGAGCGTGAAGCACGCGTCGCAAAACAAAACAAGGTTGTCGAGGCGTTGGGTACTGGCCTGCAACGTCTGGCAGCAGGTGACCTTTCAGAGAATATCGACGAAAAATTCCCCGAGGATTATGAAAAGCTGCGGCATAATTTCAATGCGGCCACAAATTCCCTGCGTGACGCAATTAGTGCAGTAATGCAAAATGCGGAATCAATACAAAATGAAGCGGGTGAGATAACATCTGCCTCGGACGATTTGTCGCGGAGAACGGAAAAGCAGGCCGCAACTTTGGAAGAAACTGCTGCCGCATTGGACGAGCTGACAAGTTCTGTAAAATCTGCCTCGGAAGGTGTTGAAGAGGCCTCTGAGATGTCATCTAACGCAAAGTCCAATGCCCAGCGGGGTGGAGAAGTGGCAGAAAAAGCGGTAGAGGCGATGGACGGGATTAAGACTTCGTCAGAACAGATTTCCAAGATCACGCAAGTTATTGACGATATCGCTTTCCAAACCAACCTGCTTTCGCTGAATGCCGGTGTTGAAGCTGCGAGAGCCGGAGAAGCGGGCCGCGGTTTCGCTGTTGTTGCAACAGAGGTGCGCGCATTGGCGCAGCGATCTTCGGAAGCTGCGCAGGAAATCCGAACTCTGATCTCCGAATCGAGCACACAAGTGGAGAAAGGCTATGGCCTTGTTGGAGAAACTGGGAAAGCGCTTGCCGCGATTCTTGGCTCTGTCACAGAGATTTCTGATCGAATGTCACAAATCGCTGCATCGGCACGTGAACAGTCTGTCGGCATTAATGAGATCAATACGGCGGTCAATGCACTTGATCATAATACTCAGCAAAATGCGGCAATGTTCGAGGAAACGACCGCTGCCAGCCACGCCCTGACCCAAGAAGCAGGGGCGTTGGTTAAAGCCGTTTCGAAGTTTAGCTTAGATCAAGGCAAAAAGACTACACTTCCTAATAAGGGAAATACATCAATGCCAGCCAAAGAAACGTCGCCTTCGGCACCGGCAGTACGGTCAACTGGAAGTGCGGCTCTGGCAATAGATGATGAACCCGGGAACCGGACAGGATGGGAAGAGTTTTGATCTGCTCAAACCAATAGAGGCGGTGCGCTGAAAGGTTGTTTCTCAGAATGCGCGTGGCGCTATTTCAGATGCTTTATGATCTCTGGATAGACTGATTGACTTCTCGGTTTAAACAAAATGACGTGCTCCCCTGAAAAGTCCTCGATTTAGGGTTAGTCTGTTCTCCAACTGAGGAGACAGATGATGAAGAGAAGCCTTCAGTGAGTTGGAATGGGACCGTGGCCCCAGTGGGGCCGCGTAAGCCC
>NZ_JACNMO010000018.1 GCF_020622345.1 Roseobacter weihaiensis
CGGCTCGATCCTCCCGTAGCTTGGCCTGCACCCGGCGTTTGGCATCAAGCCCGCATACTTCTTGCGCCAGTTGTAGAATGTCGCCTCAGCAATTCCGGCTTTGCGACACACCTCCGCGAGGCTGGTGAACCGCATTGCGTCAAGAGCGCCTTGTACCGCCCAGTCGTGATCGGCGTCCTCGAACACGATGCACAGGCTATTGCCGCCGAATTCCAGACTGACTGGCAAGATCCGGTCGGTCGCGGCACTCATGATGGCGCGTGCCGTCGCCGTTGATCCGGTAAAGGTCACCTTGTCGATATCGGGATGCGAGGCAAGCACGGCGCCCGCCTCCTCCCCGCAGCCCGCGACCATGTTCAGCACCCTTGGCGGAAGCAGGTCCGCAATTATCTCGATCAGGCGGATAAAGCAAAGCGACGCTTCTTCGGGCGGTTTTGATCACAACCGTGTTGCCCATCACGAGCGCTGGCGCAAATTTCAGCGTTGCAAGGCCCAAAGGCGCGTTCCACGGCGTGATTGCCGCGACGACCCCGTAAGGTTCACGCCACGCCATGTTCAAATTGCTCGGGTCCTGCGAAAAGGTCTTGCCTTTCATCTCACTCGCGATCCGTCGCAAACACCGCGTCTTACACTCTCATCAAAGATATAGCGCCCTGACGTAGAATCCGCATAAAAATCAATTTCAGTGTTCAGGCCACCAAGCGAGACACCGACAAACAAACCAACACCAAAAAGAACGACCGAGATCAAAGCCGTCGTGACAGCTCATATCGATAGCTTCTTCAAAAACTCCATCATGCCTTAAGACTGGTGAAGCACACCGGCCCCGCAAGGCTTTTCAGCCCTGCGATATTTGAGTTCTACGGGCTGCTAAGCCTTGCTACCATCGCGCCCCGTGGTGACATTCCTGCTTTGCACAGCAAGTGACATTTCTACTTGCTTGCAACAAGGTATTGCACCGGGGTGCGCGGTACTTTTAAGTGTGAATTCTATTATAAAACAATTAGTTATCTAATAGGAGTTTATTGCATGGGAGCCGTCTACACGCAACTTGCGCATCAGTGAGCGGCCCCATTTGGATGGTCCAAATTGAAAGTTAGTGCATCGTTGGCCTCTGGTCCATAGGGACGACGGCATCCGGAGCCGGTGGGCGGCGGTAGCCCAGAGCACTGTGTGGTCGTTTGGTTTCGTAATCGAGCTTCCAGCCTTCGATAGTGATCTGGGCCTGGCGAAACGAATAGAAGATTTCACCGTTCAGGAATTCATCCCGCATCCGCCCATTGATGGGGAAGACGGCCACGCACCTGAGAAGGGACCGTATGATTGTCTCACATAGCAGGAGGAGCTTTCCCATGACCCCAACGACCGTTGGTCTTGATCTGGCCAAGAATGTTTTTCATGTCCATGTCGCCGATGCATTGGGTAGCACGATTGATAGCAAGAGCCTCACGCGCTGAGAGCTGCTGCCGCCTTTCTTTAGGGCGGTACCGCTTTGCTTAGGTGGCACTGAGGCTTGTGCGACGGCTCATAGCTGGGCGCGTCAATTGGTGGTGCTTAGCCATGATGTTCGCCTGATCCCTCCTGGTTACGTCAAACCTTATGTACGGCGCGGCGCAAAGAATGATGCCGCCGATGCCGCTGCCATCTGCGAAGCAGTGACCCGAAACCGATAACGCTTGAATGGTGTTGCACTAGGAACAAGATATCCTTTCACAACCAGCTTCGCAAAACTCTGCTAGCTAATGCCAAAATCCCCATTCGCGCTGGACAGAGCGTCTGCAGCCTGGACGTGGCCCGTGACGGTGCCCCTAGAATCACGCAGCTTGGGGCGCGCAAGATCCGCCAAGGCGGTCACCTCCCCCTCATCCAGAATGCCCAGGCCTTTCAGAATTGCGACCAAAGCCGGCATCCTGGCACGGGAGTTCCCATCGGCCACTTTGAACGCAATCGCCAGCCCATCCTGCTCAAGGAACGCCAACAGAAATGCCTCAGCACCACCTTTGAACACAACCCGGCCCTTGGTGGCCGCGACCATTTCGGTCATCGGATGTGCTGTGCCGGAGGCGTACTCCGGATGCGCCCGCATCGCAGCCAGAAGCCGCCCGGTGGCCAGTCTGCGCTGGTCCCCCCCTTTGCCCGCCACAAAACGTGCGCCGATCCTCGCCGCGTCGCCGACGGAGAGAGCCGGTGTCGGCAAGGTGCACCCATCGACCCCCCAATTCGGGACAGAGACGCCGAATTGTTCCAACGTCTCGGCATAGGCCCGCTGCGTGGGATGGTCCGGCTCCTTATAACCCTCGATTGAATGACCACAATGACGGCAGACTGTCAGGAACCCGGTGTGCTTGCCCGAGCAGTTATGATGGACCGGGTCAGGCTGGATGCCAGCCGCAATCATCGCATGTTGCGTGCCGATGTGGTTGGGGTAATCCGGGCCGCAGGCAAGGCCATCGGGTGTGCAATCGAGCGTCTTCAGCCAGTCGTAGACCAGTTCGGTGTGACGCGCCTCGCCGCGATGCGACGCGCAGGCGAGCGCCAGATGGCGCGGGGTCAGGCCATAGGCGTCCGCAGCACCTGTCTCGATCAGCGGCAGCGCCTGAAACGGTTTCATCGATGAGCGGGGATAGGTGATGGTGGAGATATCTCCCCAGCCTTCGATCACCTCGCCCTGAGCGTTTGACACGGCAGCCACGCCCCAATGACGGCTTTCCAGCACGCCGCACCGCCAAACCTCGGCCAGTTCTGCAAAGTCTTTCATGAAAACCCCGTTCTTTTCCATGACCCTAGTGAACAAGACGCGCGGAGGCGAAAAGATAAAACGCCTGTAGTCATGCCAAAACGGCATCGCTGCATGGCTTCCCCTGATACGGGCTTTGCCTATGATCGGGTGCATGACACATCCCCCCGTCCACCCGATCGCGCTGGCCTGGCGCAGCCCGTATCCCGCCGCTGAACGCCAGATCTATCTCAACATCGGGTCTCGGGGGATCATCTCGACCGCGGCGAAAGCCGCTGCCGAGCGGATGATCGAGGGGCATTGGCTGGCCAATATGTCGAAGGCGGAGCGGGTGCCGATGAAGCAGGGCTGCCGTGAGAAATTCGCGCGGCTGATCCGCGCGGCAGGGCCGGAAGAAGTCGCGATCCTCAAGAATGTCTCCGAGGGTATCAACCACGTGGCCACTGCCATCGACTGGCGGGACGGCGACAATGTGGTCCTGACGCCCGAGCTGGAGCATGGCAACAACATCTACGCCTGGATGGCGCTGCGCGCGAAAGGCGTGGAGTTGCGTGAGATTGACCATGTGGGCGGTCATATTGACCCGGCCCGGATGATCGCCGCGATTGATGACAGAACCCGGCTGGTCACAGCGGCCTCGGTGACCTTCACGCCGGGTTTCCGCACTGATCTGGCCGCGATTGGCCGCGCGGCGCGGGCGGTGGATGCGTTTTTTATGATCGATGCGGTGCAAAGCTGCGGCATTCTGGATCTGAACGTAGACGAGGTCATGGCCGACGGGGTGGCCGTGTCGACGTCCAAGGGGTTGCTGGGGGTAATGGGTCTTGGCTTTCTTTATGTCCGCACGGACTGGCTGGACCGGTTGCACCCGGCCTTTGTGGCGCGCCATTCGATCCATTCCACCGGGCATGAGAGCGAATATGAGGGAGCGGATTTCGACTATGCACCGGATGCGACGCGGTTTGAGATCGGCAACTACAACTGGACTGGGATCGCCGTGTCCGATGTCGCCCTTGGCGAGCTGCTGGATATCGGGGTGCCGATTATCGAACGTCACGCTCTCGGCCTGGCGGATACCCTGCGGGACGGTCTGCAGGGTCTGGGGCTGACGGTTGCCACAACAAAAGACCCCGACCGGCGGTCGCATCTGGTGACGGTGGGAGAAATGGGCGCTGGCGACACCTATACGACGGGCGACGAAAGGCTGAACCAGATCGCGGCGGCGTTGACCGAGGGCGATGTGAAATTTACCATCCGACGCGGGATGCTGCGCTTTGGCTTCCATCTTTATAACGACATGACGGATGTGTCGCAGGTGTTGGAGATTATAAGATCAGCCTGAACTATCACCAGATGGAGACGCCGGCGCTGATCCTCGATATCGACAGGCTCAGTGCCAATGCCGAGCGGATGCTGACCCATTGCGCGGACCTTGGCATCACGCTGCGCCCCCATGTCAAAACGCCGAAATCTGTCGATGTGGCCCGGCTGGCCACCGGCGGGCGGATGTCTACCATCACGGTCTCGACCCTGGCGGAGGCGGAGCATTTTGCACGGGCCGGGTTCACAGATATTCTTTATGCGGTGGGCATCACGCCGAACAAGTTCGCACGCGCCTGCCGGATCGGGCCTGGGCTGATGCTGGCGGTGGATTCTGTCGAGATGGCTGTGGCGCTGGCCGAAAGCGACCTGCCAAACCCGGTACTGATCGAGATCGATTGCGGCGAGCATCGCGGCGGCCTGCCGGTGACCGACCCGGCGCTGGAACAGATCGCCCGGGCGCTTGGCCCCCAATTCGAAGGTATCATGAGCCATGCAGGGCACGCCTACGCGACTGATGATCTTGCGATGGTGCGGCAGACGGCTTTGGCTGAGGCCGATGCGGCGCGACAGGCTGCGGATCGGTTGCGGAAGGGGGGGCTAGCCGTCCCCACAGTGTCCATCGGTTCGACGCCAACGGTTTTGCACGCGCGCAATTTGAACGGTATCACCGAGCTGCGGGCGGGCATCTATCTGTTCTGCGACCTGTCGCAGGCGGGGCGGAATATCTGCGGGTTCGACGACATTGCGCTCACGGTTCTGGCCACCGTGATCGGCCATAACCGCGCGGCGGGCGTGCTCACTGTCGACGCGGGTGCGCTGGCGATGTCCAAGGATATCGGCGCGGAGGCGCATCTGCCAGATGCCGGATATGGCTGGCTTTGCGATCCGGTCACCCTGGCCCCGCTTGGCCTGTCAATCAAGGTAGTGCATCAGGAGCATGGCACTGTGCCGGTCCGTGATCCAGGTGCTTATGACCGGCTGCCGATCGGGTCGATGGTGCGCATCCTGCCGGTCCATGCCTGCCTGACCGCCGCCGGGGGCCATGGGCAATATCATCTGACCGACGGTCGGATCTGGCCGCGGGTTGACGGCTGGACCTGATCAGAGCGCCGACACCGAGGCCAGAAGTGTGCGGGTGTAATCCTGCGTCGGGGCGGCGAAGAGTTCCGCTGTCATGCCCGCCTCGACGACCTGCCCGTCCTGCATCACGATTACGCGATCGGCCATTTGCCGAACGACGCCGAGATCATGGGTGATCAGCAACAACGTCAAATTCAGGCGCCCGCGCAGCCCCTCCAGCAGCGTCAGGATCTGGGCCTGGATGCTTACATCCAGCGCGCTTGTCGGTTCGTCACAGACGATAATGCGCGGGTTCAGGATCAGAGCGCGCGCAATGGCGACGCGCTGGCGCTGACCGCCTGACATCTGACTGGGGAAGGCGTGGAAGAACCTTGGCGACAGGCCGGTTTGTTCCATCACCGCGCGGGTACGCTCGGCCCTTTCGGCTCTTGTGCCGATCTCATGGATATCCAGGGGACGCCGGATGATCTGGCTGACCGACATGCGCGGGTTGAGGGAGCCATAGGGGTCCTGAAAGATCGGTTGCAGCAGGTGTGCGCGGACCTTGTCCGGCACCGATGCGATATCAGTGCCGTCGAGACGGATGCGCCCCGCTTTCGGGGCCTCCAGCCCCAGAAGCATCCGCGCCAGTGTCGATTTGCCCGAACCGCTTTCGCCGACAAAGGCCAGGGTTTCCCCTTCGCTCAGCGTGAAGCTGACATCCTTCACCGCCTCGATTGTGCGAATGGGTGAGAAGAGGCCCCGGCGAAACTTATAGCTCTGGCTGACCTGCTCGACCTCGATCAGCGCCGTGCCGTCGGGCGGCGGCGGACGGGAATGGGCCTTGGGAAGGCTGTCGATCAAGCGGCGTGTATACTCATGCTGCGGCTTGCGCAGAACCGCTTCGGTCCGGCCAGTTTCGATCACTTCGCCCTTCAGCATCACCATCACCCGGTCGGCATGATGGGATAGGACGCCGAAATCATGGGTGATCAGGATGACCGCGATCCCCAGCTTTTCACGCATTTCCTTCAACAGATCGAGGATCTGTGCCTGAATCGTCACGTCAAGCGCCGTGGTCGGCTCATCCGCGATCAGCAGACCGGGGCTGTTCATCAGCGCCATCGCGATCAGGATCCGTTGCCTTTGCCCGCCGGAAAACTGGTGGGGGTATTGGCTGAACCGTTCCTCCGGGTCCGGTAGGCCGACCGCGTGGAGCAACTCCAGCGCACGGGTACGGGCCGTGTCATACCTCTGCCCATGCATCGTCATTGCCTCGGTCAATTGGCGCCCGATGGAATAGACCGGGTTCAGCGATGTCATCGGCTCCTGGAAAATCATCGCCGCTTTGTGCCCGCGAATATCGGCCGAGAGCTGACGGTCCGACATCGTCAGGATATCAGCGCCGCCAACCTGCATCCGGTCAGCCTCCACCCGCGCGCCGGGCGGCAAAAGCCCCATCAAAGCCAGCGCAGTCATTGATTTTCCAGAGCCACTTTCGCCGACAATCCCCAAGGTTTCACGCGGCGACAGCGACAGCGACAGGCCCTTTACGGCCTCCAGTGTGCCGCCCGGCACCGGCAGCGAGACGGTCAAGTTCTCGATTTCGGCCGTTGGCTGCGACGCGTTGGTCTGCTCGTTCACTGGCGCGCCTCCGGCGCTGTCACGTCGCGCAGGCCGTCGCCCATGAGGTTGACCGCGATCACCAGAAGAAACAACGCCGCCCCCGGGATGATGACCAGCCAGGGTTGGAAGAAAAGCGCATTGCGCCCCTCTGCGATCATCAGCCCCCAGGAGGGGGCCGGCGCGGGCACGCCGACGCCCAGGAAGCTGAGCGTTGCCTCGGCCAGGATCGCCTTGCCGAATTCAAAGGTGTAGATCACAATGATGTGGGAGGTGACATTGGGCAGCACATCGTGGGTGATGATCGGCATTGGCGAGGCGCCAAGCGCGCGCGAGGCCTGTACGAATTCCATCTCGCGGACCCGCATCGTGGCGGCGCGGGTGACCACCAGAAACAGGTTCCAGTGCAGAACGCCAACGACGCAGATCACCACAAGCGTTGATGGTCCGATGATGAAGACCAGCGCCATGGCCAGCAGGATCGTGGGCATGGCCAGCTGGCAGGCCAGAAGGAAACTGACGAACCGGTCCACACGACCGCCCCAATAACCCGCCGCCAGCCCCAGGGTGACGCCAATGCAGCAGCCGATGGTGGATGCGCCAACGCCGACAATCACCGAGATCCGCGTGCCGTAAAGCAGCCGCGCAAGGTAGTCGCGCCCCAGATGATCGGTGCCAAACGGATGGGTCCAATTGCCCCCGGCCCAGACTGGCGGCACCATGCGGTTGGCGATGTTCTGGGTGGCGTAATCATAAGGCGTGAGCAGTGGCGCGAAAACCGCCAGCAGCATGAAGATCACCACCACCACACCGCCAAAGACGATCCCCTTGTGATGACGCATCCGACGCAGCGTCGCCCGCAACGGAGGCTCGCCTTCGAGGTCAAGATCAACTGCGCTCATCAGGCAAGCCGGATGCGTGGGTCGAGCCACGCGTTCAGGAGGTCTGCCAGCAGGTTGGCAAAGACGAAGAACATCGCAAACAGGAACAGAAGCGACTGGACCACCGGCACATCCCCGATCAGCACGCTTTGGACCGCAAGCCGCCCGATGCCGTTGATGGCAAAAACCGTCTCGGTGACGATGGCGCCGCCCAGTTTCTCGCCAAATTGCACCGCCAGCACGCTGACCACCGGCAACAGCGCATTGCGCATCGCGTGACGAAACAGCAGCGCGCCACCCCGATACCCCTTGGCACGGGCAGCGCGGATATAGTCGGTGCCCATCACTTCCAGCAACCCGGTGCGGGTCAGCCGCATGATCGCCGGAACCGAGGAGAGGCCCAGAACAAAGGCCGGCAGGATGAAATGCCAGATCGTGTTGTTGCCCGAGACCGGAAAGATCGGCCATGTGACCGCCAGAAGCAGGATCGCCATCATCCCCAGCCAGAAATTCGGGATCGCCTGTGCGGCCACCGCAATCGAGAGCGCGATCCGGTCGATCAGCGTATTGGGGTTCATTGCGGCCAGCACGCCAAGCGGGATTGCCACCAGGATCGTCACCGTCAGCGACATGCCCGCCAGCAACAATGTGACCGGGAAGTGACGCGCCACAAGTTCGGCCACCGGCAACCGCCAATGGACGCTTTCGCCAAAATCACCCCGGAAAAAGCTGACCAGCCAGTTATAGTATTGAAGGTAAAGCGGGCGGTCGAAACCATAAAGCGCCCGCAGCCGTTCGATCTCTTCGGTTGTCGCCTCCTCGCCGGCCATGGTGACGGCGGGGTCGGTGGCAAAGTTGAGCAGGAGGAACGCCACCAGCGAGATGGTAAACCCCACGGAGAGCGCCAGCCCGCATCGTCTGAGAATATACTCAAGCACTTGGCTCAGACCTCAGTCCGCATTCTGCCAGCGCACCATGAAGAGGCGCGGCATGCCATCCTCAGGCTGTACGTATTCGATTTCGTTCGACAACAGAAAGTTCTGCGAATAGCGGTGGACGGGCACCCAATAGGCCTGGTCGGTGATACGCGTGATGGCTTCGCGGAACCGCTCTTTGCGCAGGTCCTGGTCGTAGGTGCTGTTGGTGGAGGCCACGAGCTCCGACAGCGCTTCGTCGCCGGTGTAGACCCGCTGCTGATCTGTGATGAACCGGTCCGGCATGATCGCGCCCGCATCCGGGATCGAGAAGGAGCCCGACGAGCCGTAGAAGGCCATCAGCTCGCCCGCATTGCGCGGCGTCGCAACGTTGCGCAGATAGTCCAGCCGCGCGTCCAGACCAATCGCCGTCCAATAGCCCACCAGCGCTTCCATCACATCGCGGTCGCGCGACGCGGTGAGGACCAGCTCGAACCCGTCGGCATAACCGGCCTCGGCCAGCAACGAGCGGGCAAGATCGGGGTCATACGCATAGACGACGGCAGCACTTTCATCACAGCCGAACTGGATCGGCTGGCAGGGCGTCGAAAGGGGGCCGGAACTGCCCCGCACGATGTTGTCGACGATGGCCTGACGATCAATGGCATGGTTCAGCGCGCGCCGCACCCGGATATCTGTCATCGGACCATCGGGGTCAGACCGCCCGGCGGCATCCAGGGCAACATAGCCCACCCGCATCGAGGGCCCTGCGACAAACCGGGCGCGGCCTGTATTGCCCACATTCTCCGCGATGTCCGTTGGCACGTTGAAGGCCCAATGAACACCGCCGGCCATAACTTCGGCGGCCTGGGTCGCGTAATCGCCGATGATGCGAATGGTGATATTCCGGATCGAGGCGACCGCTTTGGGGCTGTCTTCGCGGTAGCCCTCGTAAAGCTCCAGCGTGACCTGTTGCCCGGGGATGTATTCGATGACGCGGTAGGGGCCGGAACCAAGCGCCAGTTCGCGCTGTGCATCGGGCACTGTGACGCCGTCAACTTCATAGGAGCCCTCCTGCCGGATCTTGGTGTAGTAGGCAAAATCATAGAGCACCATTGCGTAGGGGTATTTCATGTTGAACTGCACGCGGCGCTCATCCAGTGCCTCGACACTGTCGAGCCAGCGGTCGATGCGAGCATGAAAACGGGTCTCGGTGGTCTCATCGAGGATGTGGTTGAAGGAGTAAACCACATCGGCGGATGTCATCAGGCTGCCATCGTGGAATGTCACATCATCGCGCAGCGTTACCACCAGTGTCGTGTCATTCACAAACTCATGGGACAGTGCAGATAGAGCCACCGGCTCCTGCGTCTCAGGATCGACATAATACAGGGCATCGTCGATCAGGAGGCCCAGAATGTCGTTCTCCCGTCGGGTATTGTAAAGCCCGTCCGTGGTGCTGATCTCGCGCGGGAAGGCGGCCACCAGCGTGTCATCCTGTCGATCCGCGACAGCAGGAGGCACCGCAATCAGCGTTGCCGCGATACACAAAAGGAAGGGCTTGAGGTTCATGTCATTCGATCCCTGTTGACGACTATCATTAAGCCAACATGAGACGCGGGGGGCAGGCCGACTGTCCAATACCGTTGCGGAGGATAGTTATGCTTTTTTTGCATTGGCGGTGATGGGTATGTCAGGGTGGTCTTCTGGCGAGCAATACCAGGCAGCAACCAAAGGACCTCAGTACATGGCTCGAAATCACTCTGGCAAAGCGGCACCGCGTATCTTGCAACCGAACCAGATTTTGCCATGGAACTGAAATGGCTTGAAGATTTTGCAGCTCTGGTTAGGACCGGCAATTTCAGTCGCGCAGCCGAGGAACGTCATGTGACACAACCGGCCTATTCCAGACGCATCCGGGCGCTTGAATACTGGCTGGGTGTGACGCTGTTCGATCGGTCGTCGTTTCCGGTCCGGCTGACGACGGCGGGTGAGGAGTTTTTGCCCAAGGCGCAGGCGCTTATTGCCGATATCAACCTGTCGCGCCAGGACTTGCGCCTGATGCACGCGCAGGACATGACGTCGGTCCGCATCGTCACGCTGCACACGTTGTCGATCAGCTTTCTGCCGCCCATCGTCCGGGATTTCGTCCGCGAAAACTCCGAGGCCTCAATCTCGATCCTGCCGTCAGTTCAGGGGATAGAGCAGTATTTTGAGGCACTCCTGACCGGCGTTGCCGACATCCTGCTCAGCTATGACACCGGCGACACGGTGCTGGACGCCGATGTTATCAGCCAGCTTGAAATCCGGCAGATCGACGCTGATCGCATGATCCTGGTCACGTCCCCGGCGTTGCGCGCTGCCCTGCCGGCCAAGTGGATGGAGGCCGAGACACCGATTCCGCTGCTGGCTTATAGCAGTTTCTCGTTTTCAGATCGGATCGTGCAACCGGTTCTGCCCAAACTGCCCTGCAAATTCCGCAAAGTGTTTGAAAGCCCGCTCAGCGAAAGCCTGCGGCGCGTGGCGCTGGATGGCACAGGCATCGCCTGGCTGCCGGAACGGCTTGTTCGCCAAGACATGAAAGCCGGGGCGCTGGTCGAGTTGCAGGGCGACGGCCTGACCCCGATTGTCACGATTTCAGCTTATAAACTGCGCGTCACCCGCAGCGAGTTGGTGGAGGCAGCTTGGACTGTGATGTGCAAACAATCCGACAGCTCTACCTAGCATTGCTCGACACAGATGCCTTTCGACGCTCCGCATGCTCAGGCAAGATAGAGTGACCTTAAGGAGAAGTCTGCCAAGTTGCAGTGTTCCGATGGGTGGAAAATGGGGGGTCCGTTGCATCAGTTGTCTCAGTCTAGGATTTGGCTGGGGTGGGTGCCACGATCACGCGACCAGCCCGAAGAGGCTTTCCACGAAACGGATTTCGCCTGTGATCCGCGATCCAAAGACGCAAGATATCCAAATAAGACTTTTTGAAGCAGCTTCGGGGTGTGTGCAGAGGTGTTTGGCATCGCCCGTTCTAGCTGAATTCGCTTGCCAGACCCCGGCGTGGCGTCAAACGTTTCAGTGTTAGCTCTGTGTGAATGTCCAACCAATAGTTCACCGACTTTTTGAGAACGTCGTACATTTCTGGAACGTCTTCCTGCATATTCAATGGCGCAAGGACCCGATCACTGTCGATGTAGGGCTTGTAGATACTGAGAACGCGCTCGAACAGCCGAAACTCCTGTATTGAGAGCTCCTCCGGTTGCCATGTCTTCAAAGAGCGCCGCAAGAACTCCCAACGCCGAAAAGGGACAAAGGTCATTGGCGATCTTTCAGCGTGCCCGTACCTTCGGCAAAACGCATTCACGCAGTCTTCAATACAAACGAATACCTGCCCCAACGGGAGTCCCCCGTGGCCGGCCGCGACAACCATATCCCCGGTGTTCTGGCCCTCTAGTCTTGCCAGAACGTGGCGAGACAGCTCGCGAGACACGACATCGACTGGCACAAGATCGACGATGCGGTCCGGGTTCCCGACGACAAACGGCAAGTTGCCCGTAGCAAGCGTTTTCACCAAAGGATAGATGCCATGGAAGCGGTTGATTGCCCCCCCATCGCTATCACCGATCACCAGACTGCAGCTAAACACCGAGAGTTGCAGGTCGGTTGGAAAGTCGCGCAACATGCGATGCGCGGCAGCTTTGCTTTCTTCGTAGCCGTTCCTGTAGTCCCAATTGTCCGGTGCCGTATAAGCCGAGGAGACATAAATCATCCGGGTTGTTCCCGGGTGCTGCACAAGCGCCTCCGCGAAGGCACGACTTCCAGCAACATTGAGGTCTTTCAAAGCGCCAAAGCTCTTTTCCCAGGATACGTCCGCAGCGCAGTGAACACCGATTGTGAGAGAAGTGGGCGCCAGCTGACCCAGTACATTCTTCAGCGTATCAGCCCGCGTTAGATCGCCGAAGACTGGCTGAACACGCAGGGCGTCTTTCGAGTCTAGCGTCTTGCAAAACGTCTGGAAGGACGCCTGAGACCGAAACAAGCAACACAAGTCGATGCCTGCCGGTAGCGAAAGGAGTAATGCCCGAACCAGGCCACCACCGACGACGCCAGAGGCTCCTGTCACTACGATCCGGGCGTGGCTACCGGTCTGGACAGTCGCGGACATCATGCAAGCGCCTTGCTCGTACCCTTGATCGCGCCAAGCATTTGTCGCGTGTTGGCATTGATGGCCCTTTCGCCGATGGGATTGAGAATTTCGGCCAGCGAAGGGATGCCGATGTCAAACTCAACTTTCAGGTTCACGACAACGTCAGGTCCCTCTTGTCTGGTCGTCCAAACGCCTTCCCAAACCTCAAGATCGCCGTCGATCTGGTGAAAGCGGATCTCGTCGTGGTGGATGAAGACATCCTGTTCCTCCCACATCAATTCGCTGCCGTTGAGAAGCACGACCCAATTTGATTTCAGGTGCGGTCCATCACGGTCAAAGCATTTGACGGAGACCACGTCGGCCATCAGGTCCGGAAATGTCTCAAAATCGCACATCACGTCCCAGACCATCGCAATGTCGACCTCCGGTATGACAACCTTGTTTTCAACAATGGGCATTCTTTGGCTCCTTGTTTGTATCTGAATTGACGTCCAGATGTGCGCCTGCGGCACGAACGGATTCGCAAAGGGCATCCAAGCCCAGCTTCACGTCGCTGTCTGATGTCACGGCGGGGGGGTAAATGCGAATGACCCTGGGGTTGCTGAGGCAGAAGGTAATCAGCAGATTGCGCTTTGCGGCCTCGATCACCACCTCCCCTGCGAAGTCCGGGCTGGCGCACTCCACGCCGATCATCAGCCCATGGCCGCGGACATCGACAACCCCCTTAAGTTGGCCAATGCGCGACTCCAGTCCGCTGCGAACCACTGTCCCGAGCTGTTGGACGCGGTCCAGAAAGGGTTCTTGCTGCACAAGATCGACGACGGTGGACCCGACGCGAGTCGCGAGCGGGGAGGCTGCAAAGGTAGAGGCGTGCAAAACCGGGTCGGTCGCGGCAGTCGTTAGTCTGCGGCGGGCAAAAATCACCGCGCTTAATGGCAAGACCCCGCCACCAAGTGTTTTCCCAGCGGTGACTATATCCGGTTGGAGCTGGCCATGATCCGCGGCCCAGACTTTTCCGCAGCGGCCAAGCCCTGTTTGAATCTCGTCCATCACAAAGATCGCGCCATGCGTCCGGCATTGCTTTGCAATCCAGAACAACGTGTCGGGCGGAATCTCTATAATCCCTCCTTCGCCTTGCACTGGTTCGACAAAAACTCCAGCAACAGAACCACTCGACAGAGCTGCGTGAATCGCGTCGCGGTTCTCAGGATCAACAAAAGTAGTGTTGAACGACCCGGAGTGATTTCCGGATTGTCCCGACAATGTGTCGCTGATCGACAAGGCGGCATTGCTTTTGCCATGATACGATTTCTTGAGCGCCAATACTCTCTGGCGTCCCGTTGAGGCTTTGACCATCTTCAGGGCAATTTCAATCGCCTCCGCCCCGCTGTTGGCGAAGATCACACCGTCCATGAGCGCATCAACGCTCGCGATCAGGCGCTCGGCACAGACAGTTGCTTCTTCGTTGCCAAGTATCTTGGTGGATAGTGCGACGCGCCCTAGTTGATCGACGCAAGCCTTGACCACCTCCGGGTGACGGTGCCCCAACAGATGCAAACCAAATGACCCAAAGTCGAGCCATCGCCGGCCGTTGGTATCTGTGACCCAGGCGCCTTCGGCGAAGGCTTCACCCGCTGACATGCCTGTCATTTTGAGCAACATCGCCTGCGGCCGACCAAATGCCTTTCCATAGCGTTGCATGAAACTCGACATGCGTTAGACCGCCTGTACCAGAGGGGCCAGAAAACTATCGTCAACCTCCGCCGCGCGGCAAAGGCGGGACCAGTTCTGCAAGGCGCGCAATACATCGCCTTGACCGTCCGCCAAGAGTGGGTTGGGAACCTCCCCCGGGAATGCGTCCAGGATATTCTCCCAGATTGGCAGAAGGCGCGCGTGCGGGTCGCTTTCGTCAGCGCCAAATTGCAGCAAGGCAATGAGTTTATCGCCGTCGAGATGGCCCAATGTGTGCAAACCGAAGTCAAGCGCCAGTGGCAAGAAATGAAGCTCATCCACATCATTTGCACCGTCTAGGGTGAGATCTATTTCCACGAACAGCTCCGCCAGCCGTAGCTTGAGAACCTCGGTTAAGTCCGCTTCACCCGCTGCTCCTTCGAAGTCTTCGAGAAGGGCATTCCCATCGATCAAGAGCAACCAAGCTGCCGCAATAGTGCGTGGTAAGGCGTCTTGCGCGGCGGCGGGCAATGCCCGTTGAAGAACGGGGAACCACTGAACGTCATTCTCGGCCAAGGTCATGTCATTCACTCCGAAAACCTGATGGACAAAACCCCACCGCGGATCGCGCGGAGTGTGTTTTGTGCTTCGTCCGGCCCAAGTTCGGTTTCTTCTCCGACCGCGACCTGCTTTATCGGACCATTCATGAACAGGGCATTCCGATTTGCTGAGACGCAGACGTGGGAACCGGGTAGAAATGCTTTGGTCACGGTCCGGGCCTCCTCTTGCCAAGCCGCACCGTTTCGCATTTCCGTTCCCATCGCTGCGTCGATCCGAAGCACAATGTCATTGATCCCAGCGAAAATCTCCTGCGGCGTTGTTCCTTCCCGCAGGGCAAACATCAGGCCGCCCCAAAGGTCTGCGATTTGCTCAACAAAAGGTCTGAAAGTCTCCATGACAGGACCTGCAGAAACAAACCGGGAAAAGCGGAGGCGGTACCATTTCTTGTTCGAATAGACCTGCCCGTGGTGGGACATCACAGCATCCATGCCAAACAGCAGAGCGTTCAGGCCATAGCCAACGGCGGCCCGACCTTGAGCCGATCGGTTTGACAAGGTCATGCAGCTAGCCGCCATGATCGCATGCCCAAGTGAGGCTGCGCGCCAAAGTGGGCCAAGCGTTTCCAGGTGTGCTAGGAACGGTGAGGTTCCGTCTGCGGTCACACCGTTGACAAGACGCTCAAGGTACTTGCGGTTCATTGGGCCATGCTTGTTCCAGCCTTTGTAGGCTGCAAAGGCTTCCGCTGCGGTGCCGTTCGCTGCTTCCCTGAGCCGTTCAAGTTCCTGCGCCACTTCTGACTTCGAGAAGATGATCGTCTCAAAATGGTTGTCGCCGTCAAAAAATTGGGTTGCGGTGCGTGCTTTAAGATCTGCGCCGTCCACAACACAAATCGTGTCGATGTCGCTTGTTGAATTGGCCAGGCCATGCACGGCTGAGCTTGTCAGCAGCATATGCTCGAGCCCCTCTATTTCGCGCGCGACGATGTCCAGCATGTTTTGGAAATTGGTCTTGCGCGTGTCCAAAAACGCCACACAGTTTGCAAATCTGCGCTCTGCAAGGCTGCGCGGCTTTGTATGCATCTGGTCAAGGCTCATTGCGCGGCCTCTTGGGGATGGGCGTTGGGTCCATGAGCTGTCGCAGTCAGTTCCAGGTAAATGTCTTCGAGCGACAATGGTTCAAGCGCGTAAAATGTGATGCCTTTCTCGCGGACATAGGTCGTTGCGCCTTCCGGGGTTGAAAAGAACTTTTGTTCGATGGCCTGGCTGCTTTCAGCATCGCGCACCGTAAGGCGCACTTTGGCGCCTAGCAGGGCCCGCAGTTGGTCGAGCGTGCCCTCATGGCTGATCCGGCCTTGCGACAAGAACCCAATCCTTGTTGCAAGTTGCTCGGCTTCGTCCATGTAGTGAGTGGTCAACAGAATGGCGGTTCCGCGTTGCTGCGCATCGCGTAGAACCTCCCACAAGACCCGCCGCGCCGCCGGGTCCATGCCAACCGTAGGCTCATCCAGCAACAGCAGGCCCGGATCGCCCAGGCACGCAAGCGCAACCAGGACGAGCCGTTTTTGACCAAGGCTTAGCGTGCCGGCGCGCTTGCGTAAAAGAGCATTGAGATTGAAGCTGTCGATGCTCCTTTCAACTGCTGCACGCTGTTGAGCTCGCCCAGCGAGCTTGAGTTCCGAAAAACACACCAGATGCTGCCGGACACTCAACGCTTCGAAGAGGTTCGCTGATTGGGGCAGGATCCCAACTCCGCGATTGCCGGTCGCCCGTTGCTGCAATGCCGGCACACCCCGTATAAACGCCGTGCCACGATCTGGGGTTAACTCCCCCGTGAGTTGGCGGATCAACGTGGTTTTTCCCGTCCCATTGGCGCCCAGCAGGCAATAAATCTCGCCCGCCTCAATCGTCAGGTTAACACCGTCGGTGACCGGCGCAGGTGTGCCCCGGTAGCTGTAACGCAGGTCACATGCCGCAAGCGCAGGTGTTGCCGTGACGGACCTTTCGGCTTTGCCTTGGTCAATCGTTTCAATGCGCGACATCGTGGACCTCCCGCGTGAAAACCTGTGCGACGTCCTGGGCCGCAACGCACTTTGGGAGCGTCGCCCTATGGTTCAAAGCCGCAACCACGCCATGCAGGCTAGCGTCTTCTGTAAAGGTCGCGTGATCGGCTGTTTTTCGACTCGGCCTGACGGCCGGTCCGTCCAGATAGGCCTTCAACGTTTGGCCAACACCGGGCGCAAAGAACCGATGCTGTGCGAAATGATCATGTGCGTTGGGGCGCACATCTGTCGCGAACCAACCGCAAGGACGACCGGTGTATTCAGCAAATGCTTGTGTCAGGCGATCCAAGATGGCCTCAGGCGCATCGCCTTTTGCAGTCTTGGCGAACCAGACCGCGCCGGTTTCGGCCGGGTGAAAATAGGCGACCGACTGGTCCGGGTCGATCTGCCCTGCGCGTGTCGTCAGATAGCCCCAGTCTTTCAGCAAGACATTGGGACACAAAATAGTGTCAACGGGCTTCATCCCATGATCCGAACACATCACGCATGGTCGGCCTCCCGCAGCGCTGACCACAGCGGCAAGGCCACAGTCAATCTCTGCCAATGCGTCGCAAAGAAGGGCGTCTGCCAGAAGCGCACGGGCCGGCGTGCTGTGTGCATTCTCAGGATCAACCAACCCCAGAATTTCATGGAACAGAAGATCGTAGGCCGGTTGATAGGCAAGTATGAAGTCTGCCTTTTGCGCCGCGACGGCGACAACGGCTTCTGCCCAAAATCGCTTTGATAGTTCGGATACGCCGCGAAACAGAACTCTCTCCGCACGACCGTCTCCACCATCGATTAGAGGACGGCCAAATCCTCCGCTTCGGAAAACTTTAGCCAGACCACCGGCGACAAATGGAAATCGTTCCCCAACCTGATCAGGGGCCTGGCCTGTCGGTGTGAAGGAATAGGACCCGAGGACATGGACTTGAACACCGTCATCCGTTTCACACAGACACGCCAGCGTCGGCGCACCGGACACAATCGTGATCGGTGCCCATTCGCCTGACTTCAGATGAAGTTTTTGAGGGGCTGACCCCGATGGCCCGCTGACGTCAATCCAGACACCGCCATCGGGGTGTCGCTGCGTCATGACCTGGAGACCCAGATCGGCGACCCTATGCGCACCCTCGCCGTCTGAAATGTCGATGGAAAATGGCGCAACAGTCGGAGGCACAAAACCATAGCTGTGCGATACCAGTGCCTCGCCCAAGCTATGCGCGTCAACAAAGGGGATATGACAGAGCGACACGCTCAAACCTGCCTTGGCATAGTGGTCCCAAATCATCGGAACGTCGCTTTGAAATGCCGCGAATGCATTGCTTGTTGCGAGGGGACCGTTTGCATCCGGGACATCAAAGCCGGTCAGACCGTGCGTTCCGGGACCGGCGCCGCTGAAGAGGCTGCACAACGACGGCGGCGTTTGGCAGTTCGGGCTGACGGGCAGCAACCGCGCAATCTGATCGGTGCGCATCAGCCTTGCAAGCGTCGGAAATTTCGTTGGGTTTTTGGAGAGCTGACGATCAACAAGCCACTTGGGAAGTCCGTCAACGACAATCCAGCACATTTGGGGGAGCTTTGTCATCTCCATAGCTCGACCTGCCGAAGTGGTGGGGAAACGAATGGTCGGGACGTGTCCCCAGAGGCTTCCTGCAAAAGAGTATCGGTGAACGCGAAGACATCCGCGGCATAGTTTTGCAAGCTTGTGCCGCAGTTTACGAGCACATGGTCAGGCCGGATCCGCATCGCTGTCTGATCGACGGTTGACGTGCGTTGAGTTTGAAGGTCCTGACGCTGATCAAGTCGCGCCGCGATGGACCCGGCATCCGCCGAAACCCGGAGGATCTTGAATCCGAGGCGCCGCAAAACTGGCAGGTCAACATCGGGGTCACGCAGATCGTCGTTGACGATAACATCTTCAACACACTCCGACAGGCGCTTTACGAAGTCATCCACAATAGACGTCGGACAAATGGAGCGGAGATGCATCGCGATGTCTTCCAGCAACTTTTGGTTTTGTTGATAGGTCTCTATGTGCTGGCCCGCCGTGGCGTAGAATTGCTGTTGCAGGCGATAAAGGGGGTCTGCAAGTTTCAATATGCGCGCGGATTTTCCAAGCTGGCGGCAGCGCATTTCGATGAAGCCCGCCGTGGTTGATTTGCCCGATCCACTTGGCGCAACAATAGCGAGACGCATCTGGCTCATCAGACTGTCTCCGTCCGCGTTGTGTTCAGAATATCGCGCAAAGGCGGTGTAGGGATCTTGCCTTGCACTTCGATCCAGGGTGCTTTGGTTAGTGCTTCCAGAACCGACGAACCGCTGTCAGGTATGCCTGAACGTGCTTCTTCAAGGTAAAGCCGGTGCCATTGCGCCGTTAAGAACTGGTCGGGCCATTCCAGAATGTCGGCCACCGCGCCCGGTGTTCTTTGCGCATCGCTCAACAACCGGATCCCAGCGGTTTCATTGACATTGGGAAGTACGAGCGCAGCAAGGTTGGTCGTCTCTGTGATGGGGGACTGTGCGACCACATCGCGAAACAGGTCGGGATCTACCAGGTGCTTTGAGTTCAGCGCGTACCGTTCACCGCCCGGCGCCTGAAATGATATGCCCAATCTGGCGGCAAGATCTGGATAGGCAACGAGGCTCCCGAGACCGATGTAGGGAATGTCTGGCCAGGCTTTCAGGCAAAGCTCTGATCCGACTACTTTTGCAAGAACTTTGTCGCCAGAAAAGTAACGCGCACCCTGCCTTTCCACGAGGCTAAGCATTGTCGTTGTTTTGCCCGCTCCCTTGTGCCCCATGACAAGAACCGCTGCATCGCCGATTGTCACGGCGCTGGCATGTAATAGAACCCAGCCCTTTGACTGCGCGACCAGCAATGCGAGATAGCGGGTGAAATCATGCAAATGAATTGTGGAGCCAGGGTTTTGGGACGTACCAAAGAACGTCACCTTGCGGGTAGCTCGATCAACGACATAGGCGGTTGAACTTGTCTCATCTATCGCGATTGACTTTTGCGGTTGAGCCCAAAGCTGCCCGGAAAGGTTGTACGATGGGCATGAACTGCGCCGGAAATCCACTGGGCTAGGGGGGGCGTCAGGCAGGTGGTCAATGGCCTCTTCAAAGGGAGCCAGCGTAATGGTTACATCTGGCGTCACAACGCTCTCTTGAGTTTCGAAATACGGGGCGAGAAATCTGATTAACCTACGCGCCATCGGTGCCATTGGGGTCGGCCAATTCAGCGCCAGCGTGCAAGCGCCATTGCATATCGTTGTTGAAGTCATGCTGTACCTGCCAATTGTGCCAAGGGGGCTGACTTCCGACGAGGCACAAAGGGCGCGCGCCCGATCCCGATGCACAAAGAGACCCAGATTGGGCAGACGCCCTCGGCTCGGGCCGCTGCAATTAGGGTCGGGTCTGCGCAAAAGGGTGACAGCGTGACGACCCCCATGTCCGAACGGTTCATCCCGACATGAAGAAAGCAATCGCTGATCCCCAAAGCGGTGCATGCAGGGTCCAAGACGCGCGTTATGTCTTCAGGAGCAGGCGCATTTGCTGTGGTCCAATAGATCCGCAGAATCCCTTTCTGAACTGCCGAGAACACATGAAAATCAGCGTCACCGTCGCTTCCATAGCGACAGGCTCTCAGGTGACCGGCCATTTCCAGCTCTGTGCCGATGCTGGATAACACCCCCAGTCGGCGGGGCGACCACGCCGCGTCAAGTGTCGCAAGCACTGGCACGCAGGCGAGGTCCCATGTCATGACATGTGCAAACGGGCCCGAATGACGAATAAATTCAGATATCGTCATAGCAGCGGGGTCAAAACCGTAACTTCTCAAAAGGTTACGCGGTGCGGCCGGAACCTCTTTTTGGGTGAGCATGACAAGGGTACCATCTATCACGCGATCACCTTGATGTTGCGAGCAGGTAGGTCCGGTGCCTGGGCAGATTGGGAAGTCGCTGCTTTTTCAATCAGGAACGCTTCCACGCGCTCGAAAAGGCGGTCCAGCTCCCTTTCGGTCGCAGCGTCATCGGCAGGTCCACGGGTTTTTTCGTAGCGAACCGTGACATGACTTTCCGAGGGAGCGTCCATAAAGATGCGATGTTCGAAGTTGACCGTATAAACCGCCCCGCTCACCGCGCTTTCGAGAGGGACATCATTCGTTATGCGCCGCCATACCCGATGCAGCTTGCAAGGGCGATGGAATGCGTCTTCCACAACCTGTGCCCCGTCTTTGCTGCCAAGCGTAACGGACATCTGGCCCTTCAAAAGCTCCGAACGGCCATGCCGCGAGAAGAGCGCGAGTGTATAAGGCCTTTGACGCTCTGACGGATCGTCTGTGTCCACCGACGCACCATAGAGCAGGGCATACTCATCATCGGCAGGGCTATCGGTGAAAACGAAGGCGGATACCACATCAAATGACTGGCGCACCGGGAACCGGAACCGTGGGACAAACGGGGACATGTCGCCCGCGTGAAGGTGCTGCGCAAAATGCCGCGCGGTAAGACTCATCTCAACATTGTCAGACACCGGAAGATGACGGTGTTTGGAGGTGGTGTAAGTATAGAAGCACTCATTATTGCTAAGCGGCAAATACCATTCGTCAAAGGCCTGGGCGATCGCTGTCTCTATACCCGTCCCGGCCGGCACGGTGTGGTTAACCGCAAAGAACATCGCGCGATCATTGTCCAACACATGCAGCAAATGGCTGAGGACGACACTCCCTGACACGTCTTGAACTGCAATTGCCAAGGGCATCTGTTCAGGATCCAATGGCCCCGTTTCACCCAAGTCCGATCCTTGAAGCACAATTGTCCGCGTCTTTGAATCAACATTGCGAAGCGGAAGCCACGCGATCTTTGGGTTCAACAAAGACGCTGCCTCCTGATGGCGCAATTCCCATGGTCCAAAAATAACAAAAACCTGCTTCATACCGCTTGCACCTCCGGGACAGAAGGCTGATGGACGTCGCGCAAGAAGCTCAGCTTGGAGTAAGGTGTCTGAACGTAGCTGGCTCCACAGGATCGGAAGACACTTTCAGCAAAGGCGCAGACCGTCTCAAAATCTGCCAAGACATCCTTTGGATCAGCGACCGAACGGGTTCGAATGTATTCCACCTCGCTTTGCGATAGCAGGGCATTGCTGCCGTCAAATGGGCGCGAGATGTCAACCACTATGGCAAAAGCGTTGCCGGTTTCAAGGGACTCAACATCAACGTCGAACCGTGTACGCCGAAAGCCTGGCAAACGTCGTGTTGTCCCGCCTGACACCTCAAGCGCCTTTTGCGCATATCGGTCCGGTTGCACGGGCAGGTGATGCGCGATGGATTCGTAGCGTAGCTCCGCATCTTCTTGGAAACGCTTATATTTGAGGGTCGTGTTCCCATCGGTTTGGGGAATGAAGGCCAGGTAGCCCTGTGCGGCAGGAGGGTCTGTGACCTCAAAGATCTCGCTATCATAGTGCCAGAGATGAAACTGATCGTTGAATTCAGAGATCCAGCCAGGCAGTACATCGGACCGGGCCGCATCGTGCAATGCACGCGAGATTGCCCATATGCTGACGGGCGCCGTCGACCACGTCGCTGCCCTGAGCACATGCGCGAAGGTGTATTTGCGTTCTAGTTCGTAATCGAACTTCCATTTCTGCCGAATGCGTCTGCTATTGATCTTTGGCCCATGAAACAAAGCGAGACGCTTTACTTCCTGCAGGCAGGCCTGCAACCAGCCCAAATCTTCAGAGAGTGCAGGAACATCCCCGAGAGCCAGAAAATATGTGCTTTGGCCATCGGTTTCGTAGTTTTGATAGAGGCGAGCACGGTCGGCGTCCACCGTGATCAGGAACATTGGTGCGCCGCCGGATGTCAGGCCCAATTGTGCCGCTGTGGTTTGCTCCCGTTCCAGACCTTTCGGACCGATTTCTCCCAAGTAGAGTGCCTGTGCTGAACAGGGCGACTTCACAGCATCACGCACCACGTAGCGGGCATCAAAAGCGTCAAAGGGCGCGACAATGGCATTACGCCCGACTGCAAGCGACCGTCGCGCTGCGACATTGACGATCGTGGCCCATTTAGCGTTCTGCTCAAAAGAATAGACATCTTCCGGGGTCGCATAGATCAGCCAGTAAATCATGCTGTGCATTCCTCCACCTGCTGTCGTGCCGCGCTGGGGATGTCGAGAACGTGGGTTTGGCCATCCGCGAGACTGTCAAAAAGCGACTGTGAGGCGATGCCCGGCTTTCCGCTTTCGCGGATCAGGATGGACAGATGCGACAGAAGCGAAGCATTTTCGAACACAAATCCGGCAACATAGGGCAAGAAAACAGCGAGAAGTGCAAAAGGACGCTTGCATACCAGAATGGGCGGCTCCGGCAGCGCTTGCACCTTTTCCATTAACTGCTCCACATAGGGGCCCAATTCAGCGCTGTTGGGCACCTCATTCATGCTGATGGAAGGACCATCGCTAAGGTCCTGCAGGTGATGGCTGTCTGCGATACGTAAAACTTGACCTCTGGCAAAGCCCGCGCTGATCACGGCGGCTGCGCCACCGACTGCAGGTGTTGATTGCTGGTGGGCCGCTCGCGTTGTCAGGTCGAGCAATGTCAGACCATGTTCGTGCATTGTCCATTCAAGGTGGGATGGGCCAAAACGCTCTGTTGCGATTTTAAGTGCAGCAATAATCGTGCGTGCCTCTGCGTTGCTCATCCAATCGGGGCACCCATGGCCATCCTGTTGCAGGATCACATGTTCCGATACTGCTGATCCTCGGTTCAATGCCATCAAGCCGTCTGCGGAGTATTCGAGGACAGCGGTACCGTCCTCTGAAAGCTGCGCGATCATGCCGTAGTCGCCCTTTATGAAGGCGCGCAGCACGATGCAAGACGTTCGACCTTCCGGGATCTGTGCTGCGGTCAATGTCTCGATGACTTTATCGCCAGGAACGATCATTTGGCGTAAGAGGTCGCTGGCGTCGATAACGACACGTTCGCAAACCAAAAGCGCGTCCAAAGCACCGTTGTGCAGAACCTCTTTCAAACCGGCGCGGTTGACCCGCAACAACAAGGCTGGCGGGCACCACAGTCCCAACTCTTGCGAAATGCGGTGAAGCGGTGCGCGCTTGGCGCGGAAATACTGCACATAGTCTGGCAGGGTCTCGCTGGAAAAGAACGCCTCTTGCGAGTCTTCGTATATCGGGACCACGTCGTAGTATGCTGCGGCATCTAGTTGTTCCACCGACGTGGCGAGTGCTGTCATGGGGCGGACCTGCACGACCGTCAGATCTTGTCCGTCCCAAACCCACTCCATGTCGACCTCGTGGTCGAACAGTGCTTTGAGCTTTGCTAGGTCTGCAAACACAGCTTGCGCACCCGCCGAACCCAAAGGATCGTTCGCTTCCGTTGGTCCGGATGTGGGCGTCGCTGTGCGGCCGGTCCGAGACCCGTCCAGCAAAGCACCACTCAGCCCAGCGACATACTCACAAATGGGCTCGCCACGTGTCACGGGGTTCGTCGAAAAAGCAACGCCTGCGGCTGCGGCCGGGATAACGGCCTGCACCATAATCGACATCCGATCATCCTGTGTCGGCAGATTGGCCGCGAGGCGGGCAACGATGGCTGCGCGCGCATAATACGACTTCCAAACAGTGATGATCGCCTCAATCACGGCGGCGTCACCTTCGACGCCGATGACGCTCTCGTATAGTCCGGCAGCGCTGCTAGAGGTATCATCCTCATGTGCCGCCGCAGATCTGACTGCGAGTGGCGTTTCGCGCCAACTTTCCAGCTGCTGATCAAGATTCTGTGCTAACATTTCGCGCCAAACCGTGGCCGGTTGCACATCCCGAAGAAGCTCTTCGATCCTCGCGATTTGACGCTCCAACGTTGCGCCGGTCGTCAGTTCGATATCTGTCAACTGCGCGGCAAGGGCCGCGTCTTTTCGATCAAAATCCGCGATCAAACCCTGCAATTCCGCAGTGGTGATCAAACAAGTGTCGGGTACGCGGACGGTCTCACCCGCCTTCATCAAACTTGTATATTTTTGAGGAAGCCTCGTCATTCGCCCACCATCAAAGCGTTCTCTGTGTCAACAGGCTCAACGGCCACATCGCGATGGATACGCGATGCGATAGGGCCATAGGCTCCCTGATACTTGCCTTCGTAGAGTTCAATTTCGCCTTTCGGCTGCCAGAACATCATCTGCCCAATGGCCATCCCCTCATAAAGCCGGATCGGGTGGAGGGCGAAAAGCTGAATGGTCCATTGGCCGATGAACCCAATGTCACCCAATGAAGCAGACAAATTGATGAACATACCCAGTCGAGCCACAGAGGACCGAGCGGCATAGGTCGGGGCAAATTTCTTGCTCCCGATACGCTCTCTTGTGTGCGCAAGATAGAGACGGCGCGGCTGCAAAACAATTTCACCGTCTTTCATCCAGATTTCGTCAGTCTGGTTTTTTTCTCTCGGATTCAAAACGCCTTCTTTATAGACGCGAAAAGAAGGACCCAACGTAAAGTTGTAACTGTTTGGATTGACTTGGCCCGGGACAAACGGGTCGATGGTGATGTCACCGCTTTTAACCGCGTTCGCAATGGCCTGACCTGTCAAAATCATGGTGCTTCTGCTGATAACAGAGAGGGAATGACAGTTTGGGACCCGGCATATCTGCCTGCGTAGCCGCGCACTTCGCCCGTATTCTCCCAAAAACAGATTTTTCCGATCAGCATTTTCGGATAGGCGATTACGTGCTGGGCAACGACGATTTCAAGCGTCCACTTTACGATTGCACCAGTGTGGCCGAGAGGGGCGCTCGTCTGGATAAAAATGCCAAGCGCACTTGTCGAGAGGCGCGCGTAAATCTCTGATGCATATTCGTTGCTGCCCATGGTTTCATAGGTGTGACCAAGATAAAACCTATCAGGTTCAAGAACGTAGCCGTGTTCCGGAATCGTGACCTTCGTGGTGCGACGCGGGCCTAAACCATCGACCTCCGCTTCATCGTAGACAATGATTTCTTCGCCAAGACGGAAACCATAGGAATTCGGCTCAAGGTTATTTTCGTCAAAATCAGATATTGTGATCGCATTTCGACACACCTCTTCATGGATCTTACCACCAGTCAAAAGCATGGTCCGCCTCCTCAAAATGACGAGAACTGAATATCTTGCCGGTCCGATTTAGGAACGCGATTGAGTAATCCATGCCTACAACTCGTAGGTAGTAGCCGAACGATTCTGCAAGGAACCCACACTTTGAGAAGTAGTATTTGGCCTGCGCGGCATTCCTTTGCTCAAAAAATCAACCTTTAGGGGTATTGATGATGAAATTTCGCGCAACCAGTGCAAGAATTTTGCCAACGAGCGGCAAAACTCATAAATATTTCACAGTCTGTTTTTCTTCGTGAAAGTGTGAGCCGTGCATCACTCCCGGGGGACTACATGCTTATTGCTCAGATTTCAGATTTTCACATCACTGCGCCCGGCACACTGTACCAGGGCATCATTCCGACGGAGGTAATGGCAGAAGCCGCCGTCGCTCACGTGAACAATCTGGACCCAGCGCCAGACCTCGTCTTGTTTACGGGCGATCTGGTCGAGAGTGGCCTGACAGAAGAATACGATGCCGCGCGCAACGTTCTCGAAAAGCTGGACGCCCCTTATGCGGTCTTGCCTGGAAATCATGATGATCGTGAGAATTTCCGCGCGGCTTTCCGAGATCATGCTTATCTACCCCGAAATGGACCGCTTCACTTTTGTCTGAACGATGCACCTGTTCGGGTCATCGGGTTGGATTGTAGCGTGCCAAACCAGCATTATGGCGCACTGGATTTGGACGGGTTTACTTGGCTAGAGACCTGTTTGCGCGCGGATCCTGAAAAGCCAACCGTGTTGGCCACCCATCATCATCCTGTCGCCAGTGGCGTCCCATATCTTGACGCTTACGCCAACCGATCCGGACCGAAGATCGAAGGCTTGCTGAGAGAGTTTGACAATATCATCCGCATTTTGTTCGGTCATGTGCATCGGTTAATGATGGCTCCGTTTGCGGGCAGCCTAGCCGTTAGTTGTCCGAGCACGGCATCACAGATTGCCTTGCGGACACATGAGAATGCAGCACCTGCGTCGTTCATGGAGCCCCCCGGGATACTTCTTCATGTGCTGCGCCCTGGCGGGTCTTCACTCTCTCACTTCAGTCCGATCGGCGACTTCGGTCCTGCCATGGATTTCTTTTGAATGGGCACCATGAAGGTTCAGACGATCAAGACGCTGTCAAAGCTGTATTGGCGCCAAGAGGCTTCGAGCCTGCTTTTCCTCCTTTTCGACGCGCTCGCGCTGCCCTGTTTCATTTTTTATTTCGGCTGGCGAATGACCACAGGAGCACCCGAAGCACTGCCACGATTTCTAGTGGATGGGCTGATTGTGGGGATTGGCGTCGGAGCGACGTCTCGTGTGGGCTTTGCCATCTTGTCTGATGTGCATAAGGGGCGACTTTCGCTGGTCAAAAGTGCCGGTGTTAGGACGCAGGACTATCTGGGCTTGCACGTCTGTGTCGGGATGCTTTTTGGCTGCTTTTCTGTCGCGAGCGGGTGCCTCATTGTAAATCTGTTTGGTTTGGCAACCCTCGGTTTCGCGCAGATTGGACTGCTTGTCGTGATTGCAGCGCTATCGGGCATTGCAATGGGGGCCATCGGAGGGGCGATCGCAATATCGTCGTCTCAATTTAAGCAGGGCTACACGTGGCTTTCTTCTGCGGCAGTCGGTCTGACCTTTCTTAGCCCCGTTCTCTATTCGCCAGATGCTTTGATTGAGCCGCTTCGCACCCTGTCATTGTTTTCGCCGCTAACGCATTCAGCGACATTGATGCAGAGCGCATTCGCCGGTGAGACCGGCCCGGGCACCGCCTGGGGTTTTCTTGTTTGTTTGGCCATGGGCCTGACACTGGCCGTCCGAAGGATGTTGAGATGATGTTGGAGAGCATAAGTCGCCCGAACCTCGCAGGTCTCTTAAAGCTTCGGGTTTTGGGGTTCCGCCAGGTTGCCCTAAACCGACTGCTTTATGGGTTGGTCGTTCCGGTTCTGATCGTACTGCTTGTCGCGAGTGTTGTGCCGGTTGAATCGATCCGCCTTGCCTGCTCTGCCGCTGTCATCGCTGCCGGCTTTATGATGATGCGGGTTCCCGCAGTGACGTTTACCGAAGAGTGGGAGGCCGGGCTCTGCCGCCTGTTGATGCATACGGGGCATGTTCAGCCGTCGCGCATCCAAGCATCCGTCCTGTTTTCGGCCCTGCCGCTGGTCCTGTTGCCGATGCTGAGTTTTTTTTGCGTGCTCGCTTTCATGGGGGCGCATTGGGATGGATTATTCTTGATCCCCATTTCCCTTTTGTGCCTGTGGTTCCTCGGTCTTGGCCTAAGCCTACTTGCATTTCATTTATCGCTTATCTCAGTGCAGCTTGTGGCCGACATTGTGATCGTGGGGATCATCGTCTTCAGCCCGATATTTTATGGCCTGGCGAGCGGAAGCGGTGTGTTGCTGGACGCGGTCGCCGCCTTGCCCCCAACGCTGTTTTTTCAAGTGGCAAGCGGCATCGCAGAAACTGGGGCCCTTCCGTGGGATTGGTCGCTCGCTTTGTTGTTATGGGCAATTGGCACGTTGTCTGCCGGGCTCTTCATATTGGGAAAACGTCTATGAGCAGGACCAGCCAGCGCGACCAATACCGATTATCGAAAGAAGAGCTTCGTCAACTCTGCAAACTTTCGGTTCCAAAAGGCCTCTTCGCGATTGGCTTTCAATGGATGGTCATCATCGGGTCCATTTGGACCGCGCTCACTCTCAATCTCTGGTGGGTGACGCTATTGGCCGTGATTGTGATTGGAACACGTCAACACGCCTTGGCAGTGCTGATGCACGATGCATCCCATTACATAATCTTGCGCAACAAACTGGTAAACGATGTTATCGCAAGCTGCTTTCTGTCTTTTCCGATCTTAGCAAGCACAACCCGGTATAGAACGCATCATGGTCTGCACCACCGCCACGTCAACACAGACCGCGATCCTGACAACAACAATCGGGAGAGGTTCAAATCCCGCTGGCACATGTTTGTAACGGCGGTGAAGGATGTCACTGCTTACAATACAATGACGACTGTTGGGACGCTGTCTCATTTCGGGATCACAGGACCGATGGTCAAACCCGCCGACAGCGTTGACGGTGTTAGCCTTCTTGAAAAGAGGCTCGCTTGGAGCTTTTATGGCGTCGTCGCCTTTAGTCTTCTGGCCTTCGGAGTGTGGCAGGAGTTTCTCCTATTCTGGGCATTGCCGATGGTCACGGTGCTGCCGCCAATTCTGCGATTTCGAGCTTTGGCAGAGCATGGAGGGTGCGAGGATGAAAGCGACCTGACCATGGCGCGTACGGTCACGCCCGGCTGGATAGAGCGGGTGCTCCTCGCCCCCTGCAACGTCCATTACCACCTAGAACATCATCTTTACCCCGGGATCCCGTTCTACAATCTACCCAAGGCGAGCGACCTCCTTCATCAACGTGAGGTTTACGCCGAACAAGCCCATGTGAATGACGGATATTTTGTTGGAGCACGACGCGTCGTGGACGAGGTCGTCGGATAGGCCCTGTCGTGATCTTGAAGGTCGAAGCGATAGAAGGAGTGAGAGATGAAGGATGAACTGCCCCACACCAAATCGCATCAGGCGATGAAACGCGCCAGTGCTGGAAACCTTCACCCCGAAACAACTGTCCTGCATGCGGGATACCGTCATGATCCCGCGACCTTGAGCACGACAGTCCCTCTCTACCTGACAAACGCCTATGCTTTTGAAAGCGTCGCGCACGCCTCAGATGTGTTTGATTTGCGTACGGAAGGCCGCACCTACTCTCGGCTGATGAATCCAACAACAGATGTTTTGGAACAGCGCCTTGCAACACTTGAAGGGGGGGCTGCCGCTGTTGCGACATCGTCCGGGCAGGCTGCAATCATGCTTGCACTGTTGAACATTGCCCAGGCAGGCGACAATGTTGTCAGCTCAACCCAGCTTTATGGGGGCACGATCAATCTTCTCAGCACGACATTCGCACGGCTTGGAATTGAGACCCGGTTTGTCGACCCCTCGGATCCTGTCGCGTTTGCCGCAGCCACAGATAGCCGTACGCGGGCTTACTTTGCGGAAGTTCTGCCAAACCCGATGCTGGTTCCCTTTCCTCTGCAAGATGTTGGGCGGATCGCCGACGAACAGGGAGTGCCTCTCATTGTCGATAACACCATGTCTCCCCTGATCTGCAAACCGTTGGAGCATGGGGCCCATGTGGTTGTGCACTCCACTTCCAAGTACATTTGTGGGCACGGAACGACAATCGGTGGTGTGGTAATCGACGGTGGCCTGTTCGATTGGTCCGCTCAGGCAGACCGTTTCCCACTCATGACTGAGCCGGACAAATCACACGGAGACATCGATTGGCTGGAGGCTGCTTCGAAACTTGACGGCGACTATGGGCAGAGTGCTTATCTGCTTAAGATGCGCAACACTTTGATGCGCGACTTCGGACCTTGCCCGTCGCCCTTCGCGTCTTTCCTGATGTTGCAGGGCCTTGAGACTTTGCCACTCCGCATGCCAAGGCACTGCGAAAACGCGCAGGCGCTCGCCCGGCATCTCGCAGCCCATCCCCGGGTGAGTGCCATAAGCTACCCTACGTTCGGAACGCCCAAGATACGCGCTCAGGCGGCCCGCAACATGGGCCCTTATGGGGGGCCGTTGATGCAGTTCGAGGTAGTTGATGGGATCGCCGGCGGCAGCCGATTTATGGAGCGGCTGAAGCGCATCTACCATGTGTCAAACATCGGCGATGCCCGAACGCTCGCGACACATCCGGCATCAACGACCCATGCCTCAATCGACGCTGATGCGAGACGGGCCTCTGGGGTTAACGATGGCACAATACGCATTTCGACTGGGCTTGAACATATAGACGATATCATTGCCGACATCGAACAAGCGCTGGCCGGTGATTGACCAACGGCCTCTTGTCGGCATTCTGTGCAGCCGCGCAGATGACGATGGTGTTGAGGCAGAAAGCCTAAGGTCAGTTTACTTGGACGCTCTGAGAGAAGGTGCCAACGTCGATTGCGTTATTCTGCCGACAAACCTTTCTCAGCGGGCTGCGGTGCGCATCTTGGCACGTTTGGATGGGCTTGTTCTGACGGGCGCCGTCAGCAATGTGGCCCCCGAGAGATACGGATCGGATCGTGTCGAGACGGCAATCGACATCCCACGTGACAACAGTGCTTTCGCGCTGATTTCCGCAGCCTGTCACCATAACATTTCGATTCTGGGCATTTGCCGCGGATTGCAAGAAATGAATGTTGCCTTTGGCGGAACCCTCGCGGCGACACCCCCTGTGACGTCGTCACATCCCGACCATCATGAGGATCTACGGCTTCGTCGCGACCTTCAATATGCCCACAAGCATGCTCTCGACGTCGTTCCCGGCGGTACCCTTGCAGCGTTGTTGGGTTCTGCGGCGGAGGTGATGGTCAATTCGTTGCATCACCAGTGCATAGATAAATGCGCGCTTCGGGTCGAAGCACGAAGCAAAGACGGGATTGTCGAAGCCGCCTCCATAGCGATCCATGGCGGCTTTGCACTTGGCGTTCAGTGGCATCCAGAGTGGTTCCACAGGACAGACCCAGTGTCTCAAAGCATTTTGCGCGGGTTTGGCATGGCTTGTCGCCAAAGACAGCATCTGCAGTCAGTGCTTGCCGTCTAGCCCGCAATGGGATGTCTGGGTCAAGCCGGTCTCCTTGCATTCGTCTCGGTGGAATCCCTTATTCGGATCACGCCTCTCTGCGCCGTCTGGATTTCCGAAGGCAGACGCCAATGACATAGCCCCGACCAGATCCACTGTGCCCATGAAGGCGCCGGTAACGACGTCTCGCCAAACCGGTGACGTTTGAACGGTTGCTTATCTGGCACAATGAAACCCTTTCGCACCAAACATCGCAAACCCTGTCCGGGTAATGAAACAGTCCCGGATATTTTTCGCCCTGTTGTGATTAATTGGGGTACAGTGACAGAGCTACTCGGGGGATAAGCCGTCCTGTTCACGAAGGGGAAGGCAACTGGTAGCCATCTTTGGAAACCCTCACTTTGTAAACGTTTGTTCCGGCAGTGATGTACAGCACATTAGAATCATCACCCCGGCCAAAGCCGACATTCGTTGGCTTAACTGCGCCTGTTGATATGTACGCAAGCTCGGTTCCATCCGGTGCAAAGACGACGACGCCTTTTCTTTCACCCCGCGAAGTCACGTAAAGGTTACCATCTACGTCTGCGATCAAACCATCAGCACCCTCTTGCGGGAAAAACGACACAAACTCACGCCGGTTCCCTACGGATCCGTCATCGTTGATGTCGAAGGCCCAGATATTGTGTGGCGGCACTGTCAGCGGCATGTTGTCTGCGCGAACCGACGCGAAATCAAACGTTCCAACATCTATGTTTGCAACGTAGAGTGTAGACTGATCAGGAGAAACTAAAATGCCATTCGGAGCACCTGCGCTGTCGATAACCCTCGTTATGGTACCGTCGGTATCGACACGATAAACGCCGCGGAAAGGTTGTTCCATATCCTCATGCCCCATGACTCGAGGATCCGTAAACCAAACGCGTCCTTGCTCATCAATCGTGAGGTCATTTGGTGCATTAAGAGACCGGCCATTGAACAGGCCTGCAACTATATAGCTTCGGCCGGTTTTCATGTCAGTTTTGCCGATTGAGCGCATTCCGTAGTCAGCTCCCATAGCATAAAACATGTCACCATTGGCGTCGAACTTTATACCGTTCGACATGCCGCTGGGGCTTCGAAACAATGTTGTTTCACCCGTTGTTGGGTCATGCCGCCAGATGTTTCCTGCTTGGAGTTGCTTGGTTTCGGGATCACCGCAGATAAAGGTAAATGTGATCTCGCTGAAGAAGATCGTACCGTCGGGTGCGGATGAAACCCCTTCCGTAGTTCCACATCCACCACTCCAGACCAGTTCTACTTGTTCCCCTGGCAAAATGATGGATGGATCACCTACCGGCTCTGGAAAACCGGCCTCGTCGGCTGACAGCGCCGATCCTGCGATTGCAGCGATGGCGAAGTATTTGATGTATTGCAGCAATTTGCATACCATCATTTGGTCTTGTCCCCTCTCGAGAGTATTAGCCTCGGCTATCCGTGATTAGAAGACGGAGGTCTGGTGAACTTCACTTGAACCAGACACTTTGACATTACCGATTGAGCCGAATGAGCGCTTATGAGATCCGCTTTTGCTTTTTTATATTTCAGCTCTCCTGGTGTTCTCGATAAACCTCCCATGCCGCGGCAAGGATGACGGCTCTTATCAGATACGTTCGAGCGCCGCCCTTGCTTCGGCTTCGGTCCATTTCTTGTTGTAAAGCGGTGCGCCGCTTTCAAAGTGGCGACCGGTTTCCAATGGACCGGTTTCGACAGGGGAAAATCTAGCATCGGACACCAGTCCAGAAACGATCTTGCGCGCGTTCGCGTCATCGCCCGCGACAAATATCGCAAGGCCGGGTTTTCCGCGATCCCCCGCAAGCGCAGCCATCTCGCCCGCCTGCATCATGTTGAATGCCTTCACGACCCTGACGCCGGGGAGGCCCGCAGCGAGGCGTTCAGACTGGCCCACGCCGTGGAAATCGATGTCGCCATCGCGTTGCGGGTAGTAGTTGGAAGCTGAAATGAGAACCTTGCCAGCAAGCGCGTCAGCGGGGAGCTCTAGCGCTGCTTTGAAAGGGATCGCTTCCAGGATAACATCACCGAAGGCGATGGCCTCGCCGGGCGTGGCGGTCTGGGCCTTCGGCGCAGCGGCGGCAAGACTGGTCAAGGTCTCGGGATTGCGGGACGAAAAAACGATGTCATGACCTGCTTTCGCCCAAAGAAGGCCAAGCGGACCGCCAATATTCCCACTACCAACAATACCTATCTTCATGGTGGTTGCTCCCTGGTGAATCTGTGGCAACATTTAACGTCAATATGCTCCACAATGTCTGTTTTCCCGAAGATTAACCCCGGCTCCACGCGGCGCCAAACAGCTCAGTCCGGCACCACGGCACCATATTCGACAGAAAAAGCAACAAGCGGATGCTATGATCCTGCTTATTGCTTACATCATTCCCTGAATTTGACCTCTTGCGCCGCCACCAGTCATCCCGTCGCGTGCAAGGGCTAGAAAGAGCAGAAACAGCGGTATGGTCAGGATAAAAGACACGAGCAGTTTGTTCTCAAAAGACGCAATACGCGTGCCATTGACGAAAAGGGCGATCAGAAACACAATCCAAACCAGAAAGTTCCGATCTGGCTGATCCGGTCGGAGAGCCGGTCAAGCAGAGGTGCTCCGATGAAGTGGGAGACCGTATAGGCGGTGCCGACAATCCCATAGACCAATGCGTTGCCGCCCCAAAGCGTCACTGAACGAGGAGGACGGGAAAAACGACGCTATATCCGAAGGCTCAAAAGGAATTGATCAAAAGCAGTGGAAACAGCGCTTTTTCGGCAGTGGTGGAAGAGGTCTGCACATCCGCTAACCACGGCTGCAGCGCCATAATATCTGCTTATGCGAACCCCTTCGCCAGCTTTTTCGATTGTGTCAGACAGCGCAGGGGCTGCAGGAACAGATACAGCGCATCGCTTGTCAAAGAACAGACGGGTCTCTTGGTATGTCAAAGACACTGCCAGAAACATTCAACTGAGCCACAGACAGAGCAAGATCCGCAACTTCTTCGGGCGTTGTCACCGAGGCCTCTGTGCTTCGTCGGTCAGCTGACGGCTTGATCAACGCCGGTGCGATGCAGTTAACCCGCAGCGGCGCGAGCTCGATGGCGATAGCTGGTGTCAACGCCTCAATGGCGCCGTTGAGCGCAGTCATCGCGGAAAAACCATCCATTGGCTTGCGGCTGAACAGTCCAGAAAACAGCAAGACCGATCCCTTTTCCGCAAGATGTGGCAGGGAAGCTTGCAGGGCGGCAACCTGTGTCAACAGCTTTCCTTCCATGGCATTGGCAAAATCTGATGGTTCAAGATCCGCGAAAGCACCGGACACATAAGCGCCGCCAAGAGGCGTGAAAATAGCGTCGAGCGTTTCCCCAGTTCCGAACAAAGGACCGCCTTGGCGGTTTTGGGCGAGATCAACACTTCGCGTCTGAATATCAGTGCCGATATCCTGCGCCAGTGCATCCAGTTTGCTTTGATCCCTTCCAACCGCGATCACATTTGCGCCTTGCAAAACCGCGCGCTGCACAAGAATGGAGCCGACGAAACCATATGCGCCGTAAACGGCGATCGTCTTGCCCTTCAATTGGTCAGCCATTGAGGGACCCCATTACGGTCCATTCAGGCCCCAATGACGAGGATTGTAACATTGCCTACTCCAGTCGCGAAAAAACTGCACTATGATGATGTGGTAGAGTAGGCGAAGCTTATTTCAGGATCATATTCTTGTTTTACGAGATCACACGTGTGGGTCTAGTGAAGTGGCCACAGCGCTCTGCGCTCTGCGTCGCCCTGATCGGGATTGCTGATCTCATGAGGTCTACGCTCAAGAGGACTGTTGGGGAGTTAAAAAACTTTGGGATCAGGCCGCCATGATTCTTCCTTCCGAGAGCCGACTATCGAGCACGGCGGCTCTCACTGTCGCCACACGGTGAGCTTCCTTGCGGGGATCATAACATCCGTTGTTTTTTGCCCATGCGGATGTTGGCGATGTCATTGACCGGTCCTTCGGCGTGCGACGTAGAGACCGACATGCCTCTTCGGCGCCGGTGGTCATAGTAGTTGACGAGAGCCTAACTGTTGTAGCCCAGATAGGTCTTCAGATCCAACAAGCGTGCGGCGGCTGTCGATGCAGCGTCCTGGGTTCTGCTGGTCGTCGCATCGCAAATCTGAACAGGGTTGCAAATGCCTCCGGGGCCTGATCGGTTTGTCCATTCTATACGCGCCATAGAAGGTTCTGGGGCAGCGCATCGATTTCATCGTTCTCAGAAGCATCCAGATCGGACAGCAAGGTCTTACAGGCGGTTTCAACATGCCGGATGCGGACCGATATGTGCCACGAGGCAAGGATGTGTTCGAGATCAGCGCCGGTCGCGTTCCGCCCCGGTCGGGGCAACGTTGGATCGCCATCAGACAAGACCGTTACCTGCTTGCCCTCCCGCCAAACGGCCGCTTTCAGGTTGGTTCGCAGGCAGTCCAACGGTTGGTTTGCGCCAGCCAGGCTCAATCCAGACCGGCGCTTCGTGCCTGTCGGGTCCTCGATCGCACCAACACTGACTTCGAAATTGCGCCTTTGATACTCGGGTCTGGAGCATACACAGGCGCCGTCGAGGAACACCACTGTCTCAGAAGATGCTGTGGTTACAGTCGTGTCAGCGCTGGTTTGATCGCAGCCACCCTCCAGACGACCTGCGACCGAAGCAAGACGGTTGCGGATCGTCATATGGTTTTGCTTGGCACAAGGCGTCAGGATATTCAGTAGCCGCGCCGCTTACCACATGGGGCTTGTGGTTCTTCGTTCCCTTGTCGATAATGAAGGAACGGTCTGCCTTGAGCGCAAGATTGAGGCAGAGCCTGAGGCGATTGTCACAGTGCTGGATAGTTTGGGCAGCCAATTCTCAGACTGGGGCTCGAGGCCGGACCAACGGCCTCCTGGCTTTATAGCGAATTGAGGGCGGCAAGGTTGCCAGCGATCTGCATGGAATGCAGGCATGTAGAGGCCGGGCTTGGTGCTATGCGCAACCAAACGGATCGTAACGATGCGCGCGGAATCGCCCAACTCGTCCGCCTCGGCTGGTTTCGTCGGGGTCTTTGTAAAAGGTGAAGAAGCATAGCGAACCCGGATACTGCTTGTCAGCCGCAGTCACCTTTTGGGCAAGTCGCAGGACATCGAGAATTGCGTTCGCGGGTCCCTGAGAGTCTCTGTACCAAGGATCGGCGCCATCACAAAAAGCGGTTTCGAAGACCGTGTCCTCGAACTTGTCACGGGCGACCAAAGCCTGATCGCGATTGTGAAAACCACATACTCAGACAGGCCAAAATCGCGAGGTTAGAACGCCCCGATTGTCCTCTTTAGCTCGCTGGCCTGAGCAGATAGGTCCACGACCCGGGCGCTCGTTTGTTCGGCCACGTGGGAATTCTTGGAGATGATACTGTCCAGGCTCTTGATGGATAGGTCAATTTGCTCGGCAGAGTCCGCTTGGCTCTTGGAAGCACTTGAAATATCGACTACAAGCTCCGCCGTTTCCCGAATGATGGGGACAAGCTGATCCAACATCGATCCGGCCTCTACGGCGACCGCGACACTTCGCGAAGACAGGACCGAGATTTCTTCCGATGCCACCTTGCTGCGTTCGGCCAGTTTGCGGACTTCCATGGCGACCACCGCAAACCCTTTTCCATGGTCACCCGCGCGTGCCGCTTCAACCGCTGCATTGAGGGCGAGCAGGTCAATTTGGTTTGCAATCTCCTGAACGACATCGATTTTCTGAGCGATCAATTCCATTTCATTCAAAGCCTGCGCAACGGCCTTTCCTGTGCTGGATGCATCGTCCGCCGCCTTTTTCGCCGTGCTCTCGGTGCGGGTGGCACTGTTTGCCGCGTCAGTGAGATTTTCTAACATCTCTGCAATGGACGCCGTCGCCTGTTGGGCGGCTGACGTCTGCATCAAGGCGCCCTCTTTGATTTCGCGGGCATTTGCATTAAGGATGACCGCTGCATTCTCCACCACTTCAGCGCTACTGTAAGCTTTCGCCAGAACCTCCTGCAACGCGGTGCGAAGCTCTTCGGTCCGCCGCATGTTATTGCGGAAGACCTCCAGCGAACGAGCGACCCGCCCGATTTCATGATCGAATTCCGTACCAATGATTTCAACGTCAAGATTCCCCTGCGCCAACTGCCCGGTGCGGTCCGCAACGTCACTAATGGACCGCGAAATGCGGCTGGCGATCAGACGCGCAAGCACAACGGCCAACAGGAATGCTGCAAAGCCGATGGCTGGCATCATCCACTTCATCGCGTTCACGATGTCTTGCCCGGCGAGGCCAAGCGTGTTCTGTCGGTGTACAACGGCGTCGACAACTCTTTCATACCGATCTTGAAGCTCCGGACCATATTGATCGAGCTCGTTTTCCCGAATGTCGTTACGCGCAGTTATGACAGCATTCACGTCTTGCCCGGCTTTGACATATGCGTTGATGTTCCCGATCACTTGCGACGCCATGGCAAGCCTGTTCGGGTCTTCGAGCGTGTCGAGCAATATCTGCATGCGCGTCCCACTTTCGGCCAAATGGCGCCGCGCCCGGTCGAAGGCCTCGTCGGTATTGTTGAGCAAAAACCGTTCCATGTAAAACCGGCCAAGCATCAGTTCTTGCTGTGCGATGCCCGCGTAATAGGCCGAGAGGGGGTCACTGTCTTGATACGCCGTTTCCATGATGTCGGTCAGATATTTGCGTGTTTCCGGTCCCAAGCGGCTAAGGGTTGCGACAATCTCCTCTCGCTGTGCTTGCAGAATGACCATCTCGTCAAAAGAGGATCGATACCGCAGCGCCAGATCTTTCAGTGCTGCGACTTCCGCCAAGATTTCAGGTGAATTCGCAAAAATCTCCTCATATCGGTCATCTTCTACGATCTCCGAGATGTTCTGGCGAACCTCCTGCTGCTGCGCGTCGCTCGGGCTAATACGATACTTCAGGGCCGCCATTCGTGCCTCGAACTGATCCTCGACATATTCGTTGATCAGCACCGTTTGCCGCGCGCTTTCACGATAGCCTTTGAACGTGCCACCCAGTTCCCAGACTGCAAAAAATCCAAAAATACAAACAGCGATCAGGCATAAAAGAGAGCTCCCGAATCCAAAGTAGATTCTTTTTGCGACTGACCAGTTATCAAACATTTTGAATATACTCCTAGCGTTATGAGTGCCGGACTAACAACCAGATATTGCCAAGCCGTAAAAGCCCGACGAGAAATCATCGGACACCGCGATTCAAAGGTGGAATTAACCTGGAATTGAACACATTTGCCGACGTGGAGCGTATAGAGCTCTGATATGATCTCACCGTCCACGGCGGGTCTGCGCCGGAAATCCTTTCTGGGCACGGGTCGGTTTGGGCCTCGTTAGACCCTGAGCATTGCTTTAGGTGGTAGACGGTCGCGCCCGTGAAATACGTCAAGGCTGGTTTGACGCTTCGCCCTGAGACCCGGCCAGCGGCTACATTGGCTTTCCATTTTTTGGATGTTCTTGCTCGATCGCAAATAGCAGTTTTCGACACGAGTAGATATGTCATCCGGCTCCCGGCGAACGACTGCTACGCGTCCCGGGGGCATGACAGAGCAGGTCAAAATGCAAGTTCTTCAACGTTCCCAGGAGGCTCTGAGCATCCTGACGGGGGGCGCTCAGACCAAAAGAGACGGATGCAGGCTTGGAAAACTGTAAGCGATGACGACCGAAGAGTTCCGGTCGTCATCGATGAAACGTGCGACCCGGAGTTCTATTTTCCTCCCAACTGATCGTCGATCTTTCCGGCTGATTTACCCAAGACATTCCCGATGAAATCGCCGATTTCCTCCGCCGGGATCTCGGTATCGCCGATCTTGACCGAGACGAGCCCCTCGCTGTCGAATGTGGCCGTCGCCCGCCAGGCGAGCCCTGCCCAGGCGTCGTATTTCGTCGCATTTGCGGTTTCCGCCCCGAGACGCGTCGCGAAACCCCCGCTGCCGGGTACGAGAGCGGACCCCACGGCACCATAGACGGTCGCGGCGGCGGCATCAGATACGGAGTATGCCCCCCCGACGTTCACGCTCACAGTCACGGTCTCCCCTTCCTTGACGTCCGGGATCAGGCCGCTACTGCCGTCGGGCTTCCATTCGAGATCGTTTGGCAGGGAGTCGCTCCGCGCATTGACGAACACCAGGGCCTCCGTATTCGCCAGAACTGGAATTTCTATCTTCTTGGCATAGCCGAAACCGGCTTCGGATTTGATGTTCCCCTCCTGGTCAAGAGCCACCGTGCCGACCACGGATTGGCCTGGCCCGTTCAGGCTAAGCGAATTAAACGAAGTTATTTCGCCGGTTGCGAAAGATTCCAGACCAAAGGTGCCGCCGCGCGGCCCGCTCGCGCCAAGAACAAGCGCATCGGGAAGCACGACGTCGATGGTATCGGCGACGATCTCCTTGATTTTCTGGATGTCTGGCTCGCCATCACGGTTTCCCAGCGCGCCCCCGGTCGGTTCGTTGCTATAGGCAACCGCCAACGACCGGGGAGCATCCGCCGGCAAACCACCCAGAAGACCTGTCGCCGGCTCGGCATCACCATCAATGATGTCCGCGAGTGCATCCTCGGAAACGGAGGCCTTGTTATCGGGATTGTACAGAAGGGTTGTCGGTGGTGAAAAGTCGGTTGCGGGATTGTAGTCCAGCTTTTGAATATCTGGATCAGTAAGATGGGTCATTCCCGCATCCGGGGTATCGATTTTCATCTGGTATCTCCTTTGATGTTCCCGTGCTGCGTAAAGACCGAGCCTTTCGCCAATATTACGATATCCTGGGGGCCCGCCGCATTTCGCAACGATTTCAAGACCCGGCGCGATAGAAGCCGGAAAAAACATGTGGTGACCAAAGAAGTGTTCTCTGCCAGTTTTCTGGTGGCCTGCGGTATCTGGGCGGGTGATATCAGGTTTGCCCAGCACCCGACCCTGCGGCGTATGTGGGGTGTTTTTGTCATGCCGTAATTGACGGAGTGCTTACATATATAATAACGTGAATGTATAAATGACCTAGACGCAAGGGCGGTGCGCCATGTTGGACGTCACGATACTAAGCGCCTTAGCGGGGGGGCTGATTGTGTTCTTTTCACCTTGCGTGCTGCCAATCGTGCCCTTTTATCTGAGTTACATGGCTGGCGCATCGATGTCCGAAATCAGCGCTGAAGGCACGCTGGCGCCGGGGGTGCGCAGACGCGCCTTTCTGGCATCGGTGATGTTTTCCCTGGGCATCATTACCGTTTTTGTCCTTCTGGGGGCGGCGGCATATGGCTTGAGCCAGAGCTTCCGTGTAGCGCAGACGGAGTTTCGGATTTTCGCGGCACTTGTGGTTTTTGTGATGGGGCTGCACTTTCTAGGGGTGATCCGCATCGGGTTTCTGAACCGGGTGTTTCAGGTCGAAGCAGGCGAGACCCGGAACATGTCTGTTCTGGGCGCATATCTCGTCGGGCTGGCCTTTGCCGCGGGCTGGACGCCCTGCGTGGGGGGCGTGCTCACGGCGGTGGTCTTTACCGCCAGCACCGAAGCGACAGCGGCCCGCGGCCTGATGTTGCTGCTGGTCTTCGGCGTCGCCATGACCGCGCCTTTTGTCGTAGCGTCGCTGTTCATCGGCCCGTTTCTGCGGTTTGTTTCCCGGTTTCGGCGGCATTTGCCGAAGGTTGAGAAAGCGATGGGCGCGCTCATGCTGGTCTTTGCCGTCCTGATTGTGACCGACAGCGTCAATTATATTGCGCAATGGATGCTGGAGGCCTTTCCGGTGTTTCAAACGATTTAGAGGGAGGACAAGATATGAAACATCTTTTGGCGGGGCTGGTGGCCCTGATGCTGGCGATCCCGGTCTTTGCAGCCGAGCTGGGGGACGACGGGCTGCATAAAACAGACTGGATGCGGGATACGTTCAAAGACCTGCGCGAAGATCTTGCGGAGGCCAATGCCGAGGGCAAACGCCTTGTGGTGATGTTCGAGCAGCGCGGCTGTATCTACTGCACGAAGATGCACAAGGAAGTGTTCTCTCAACCGGTCATCGACAGCTACATCCGCGAAAACTTCTTTGTGGTGCAGGTCAACCTTTATGGCGATCTTGAGATTGTGGATTTTGATGGTGACGTGCTGACCGAAAAGAATGCTGCGCGAAAGTGGAGCGTGCTCTTCACGCCAACGATTCTGTTCTTGCCCGAAGAGGTGCCGGAGGGTCAAACCGCCCAGCAGGCCGCTGTGGCAGTGATGCCGGGGGCTTTTGGCGGCGGGACAACGTTGGACATGTTCACCTGGGTCAATGAAAAGCGTTATATGATTGAAAATGAAGAAGATTTTCAGCGCTACCACGCACGTATGATCCAGGAACGGGCCGACGGATCAGCCGACTGAAGCCTGCCGCAACGCCATTCAAATTCATATTTATGAATTTATTTATTGTCAGCTCACGAAGTTGTGTCCTATGGTATGCGAAGGGAACAGAAGTGTTGGGAGGATGCATGAGACGTTGTCTTTTTGCAGGAGCGGTTTATGCCGTTTTGACGATGGGAGTGAGTGCCGGGGAGGTGTCGCCGACAGAGGTGAAGTACGAGGATGGTGCGATCGCACAATCCCTGACAGGAACATCGGGTGATCCGGCAGCCGGACGCGAGATTGTGGGCGACAAGAGCCTCGGAAATTGTGTGGCCTGCCACGCGGTGACCGATCTGGCGGATGTGCCGTTTCACGGCGAGATCGGGCCGATGCTTGACGGGGCCGGAGACCGCTGGACCGAAGCGGAACTGCGCGGGATCATCGCCAACGCCAAGATCATGTTTGAAGACAGCATGATGCCGTCCTTTTACAAAACCGAAGGTTTTATCCGGCCCGGCAACGCTTACACAGGCGAGGCGGCCGATGACAGTTTCGGGCCCTTGCTGACGGCGCAACAGATCGAAGATGTGGTGGCCTATCTGGTGACCCTCAAGGAATAGATTGCCTGCGGGCAGGAACGCAACGTTCAGGAGATTGGACAATGGATGTAACACGACGCAACGCGATGTTTATGGGCGCGGGAGCGCTTGTCGCTTTTGGCCTGCCACTGCGGGCAACGACAGCAGATATCGAAGCGATCACGGCCTTTACCGGGGGCGCTGAGATGGCAGATACAGGCGTGACGCTCACCGCGCCCGAGATTGCCGAGAACGGCAACACGGTCCCGATTGAGGTGTCATCGCCCGGCGCGTCCGAGATCATGGTACTGGCGCTTGGCAATCCAACCCCCAGTGTTGCGACATTTGGATTTGGCGCGCTGGCGGCATCTCATGCGGCCTCCACACGCATCCGCCTGGCAGGCACTCAGGATGTTGTGGCGATTGCCAAGCTGGAAGACGGATCGTTCGCCAAAGCAACAAGCACGGTCAAGGTGACAATCGGCGGCTGCGGCGGCTAAGGGATTTAAGGAGAGAGAGACATGGCAAAAGGCGTAAAACCCCGCGTGAAGGTCCCCAAGACGGCGGCAGCAGGATCTGCGGTCACGCTAAAGACCCTGATCAGCCACAAGATGGAATCCGGTCAGCGCAAAGATGACGACGGCAATACGATCCCGCGGTCGATCATCAACCGCTTCACCTGCGATTTCAACGGTCAGAATGTGGTGGATGTCAAACTGGAGCCCGCGATTTCGACCAACCCATTCTTCGAGTTCGAGGCACTGGTGCCGGAGGCCGGTGAATTCACCTTTACCTGGTATGACGATGACGGCTCAGTCTACGAGACAAGCAAGAAAATTGCGATCGGCTGAAGCTGGCGTCAGGGAGGGATAGAATGACTTTTACACGGAAAGCGCTTTGTGGTGTGGCGGCACTCGCCATGTCCACAGGCGCAGGCTTTGCTGAACCGGTCGATGATACGCTGGTTTTGAATGAAGAGCAGACATTAGTGACGCGGACAACAGCCCCCGCCCATCTGGAAGGGGTGTTGAGCGAGATCATCTCGGGCTGGCATTTTCGCGGCACCGAGACCCGCGCGATGCAGACGGATGACTTCGACAACCCCGGTATGATCTTTGTGGAACAGGCGGAGGAGGTCTGGAACACGGCAGACGGGACAGAAGGAAAATCCTGTGCAAGCTGTCACGAAGGATCTGAGACTATGGCGGGTGTGCGCCCGGTCTATCCAAAGTGGAACGAGGCCGCGGGTGAGGTGCGCACGCTGGAGATGCAGATCAACGACTGCCGGGAAAACCAGATGGGCGCAGAGCCCTGGAAGTACACCGGCGGCGACATGGTCAATATGACCGCGCTGATCTCGTCCGTGTCGCGCGGGATGCCTGTCAATGTGGCCATCGACGGCCCGGCCCAGTCCACCTGGGAAAAGGGCAAGGAACTCTACTATACCCGCACCGGCCAGTTGGAGCTTTCCTGCTCGAATTGCCACGAGGACAACTACGGCAATATGATCCGGGCGGATCACCTCAGCCAGGGCCAGATCAACGGCTTTCCGGTTTACCGGTTGAAAAACACCAGGCTGAATTCTGCGCATGACCGCTTCAAGGGCTGTATTCGGGATACCCGTGCCGAGACCTACGCCCCTGGCAGCGACGCGTTCGTGGCTCTGGAGCTTTACGTAGCATCGCGCGGGAACGGCCTCAGCGTCGAAGGGCCGTCGGTCCGAAACTGAAAGTTGAAAACCCCGCATCGGTGCGTCCCCTGCGGGGTTTTCTCTAAGCAATCACATTCATATACTCGCATGTATCTTCGGTAAGGAATGAGGCCCATATGATCTCCCGGCGCGATTTTTTGCAGAGCAGCATGGCGGCGAGCGCCCTTTTGGGAGCCTCCGGTTTCGGCAGGTGGGCGCGCCTTGCCGCCCAGCAGAGCCTGACGCAGGATCAGCTTTTGCAGTTCGACACCTACGGAAACGTCTCGCTTATTCACGTGACGGACATTCACGCGCAACTCAAGCCGATCTATTTCCGCGAACCCTCGATCAACATCGGGGTGGGCGAAAACCGGGGAGCCGTGCCGCATATCACCGGCGCAGAGTTCCGCCGCATGTACGGGATCGAGGATGGATCACCGTCGCATTACGCCCTGAGCGCTGATGATTTCGAGGCGCTGGCGCGGGGGTATGGAAAGGTGGGGGGGCTGGACCGGATGGCGACCGTTATCAACCAGATCCGCGCCGACCGCCCCGATGCGCTGCTGCTTGACGGCGGGGATACCTGGCACGGCAGCTACACCTGCTATCACACGCAAGGCCAGGATATGGTCGAGGTGATGAATGCGCTGAAACCCGATGCGATGACCTTTCACTGGGAATTCACGCTGGGATCGGACCGGGTCAACGAACTGGTTGAAAGCCTGCCTTTTGCCGCCCTGGGCCAGAACATCTTTGACGCAGAATGGGACGAGCCTGCGGAGCTTTTCCCGCCCTACAAGTTCTTTGAGCGCGGTGGGGTCAAGATCGCCGTGATCGGGCAGGCGTTCCCTTACATGCCGATTGCCAACCCCGGCTGGATGTTCCCCGAATACGCCTTTGGTATCCGCGACGAGCATATGCAGGAGGTCGTGGACGAGGTGCGCGGCATGGGAGCCGAACTGGTCGTGGTGCTGAGCCACAACGGCTTTGACGTTGACAAGAAAATGGCCGGTGTGGTCTCCGGCATTGACGTGATCCTATCGGGTCACACCCATGACGCGCTGCCCGAACCCGTGCTGGTGGGCGAAACCGTGATCGTGGCCTCGGGCAGCAACGGCAAGTTCGTCAGCCGCGTCGATCTGGATGTGCGCGACGGGCGCATGATGGGGTTTCGGCACAAGCTGATCCCGATCTTCTCGGATGTGATCACGCCCGACCCGGAGGTGGCGCAGCTCATCGATACCGTGCGCGCGCCTTACGAGGAGGCGATGGGGGAGGTGATTGGCCAGACGGCCTCGCTGCTCTACCGGCGCGGTAACTTCAACGGCACCTGGGACGATCTGATCTGCGATGCCCTGCTGTCTGAGCGCGAGGCAGACATCGCGCTCAGCCCGGGCGTGCGCTGGGGGCCAAGCCTGCTGCCGGGGCAGGACATCACGCGCGAAGATATCTGGAACGTAACCTCCATGACCTATGGCGCGGCCTACCGCACGGAGATGACGGGAGAGTTCCTGCATGTGGTCATGGAAGACGTGGCCGACAACCTCTTTAACCCCGACCCCTATTACCAGCAGGGCGGCGATATGGTGCGTACCGGCGGGCTTGGCTACCGCATTGATGTGACACAGCCGCAGGGCAGCCGTATCTCTGAAATGACCTTGCTTGCCACGGGCGAAAAGATCGACCCGGCCAGACCCTATCAGGTGGCGGGCTGGGCCTCGGTCAACGAGGACACCGAAGGCCCCCAGATCTGGGATGTCGTCGAAAGTCACATCCGCAAGCAGGGTACGGTCACCGTCCAGCCCAACAACAGCGTCGCCGTGGTCGGCGCATGAACCAGAGAAAGGAGGCGGCATCCATGTCCGAGAACTTCAAAACCTCCCGTCGCGGATTTCTGCGCGGGGCTGCGGCAAGCACGGCGCTTGTAGCCGGTGCATCGCAGGCCGACACGCCCGATCCGCTGATCACCGAGGTGCAGGACTGGGCCAGCGGCTTGGGGGAAGGTGTCGATGCGACCCCGTATGGTTTGCCGATCGAATTTGAAAGCGATGTCATCCGCCGCAATGTCGAATGGTTGACCGCGGACACCATCAGTTCCATCAACTTCACGCCAATTCACGCACTGGACGGCACCATCACGCCGCAAGGCTGCGCGTTCGAGCGTCACCATTCCGGTGCAATTGAGCTGAGCAAGCAGGATTATCGTTTGATGATCAATGGCCTGGTGGATACCCCGCTGATTTTCAGCTATGCCGATCTGGAGCGGTTCCCGCGCGAGAACCATGTGTATTTTTGCGAATGTGCCGCCAATACCGGGATGGAGTGGGCCGGTGCCCAACTCAATGGCGCGCAGTTTACCCATGGTATGATCCACAACATGGAATACACCGGCGTGCCGCTGCGCACGATCCTCGAAGAGGCCGGGTTGGGGGCCGCCGGTGATCTGGCAGACAAATGGGTCTATGTGGAAGGGGCCGATGCCTCCTCCAATGGCCGCTCGATCCCGATGGAGAAGGCGCTTGATGACGTGCTGGTGGCGTTCAAGGCCAACGGCGAAGCCCTGCGCAAGGAGCATGGCTATCCGGTCCGGCTCGTCGTGCCGGGCTGGGAAGGCAATATGTGGGTCAAATGGCTGCGCCGGGTCGAGGTCACGGACGGCCCTGTGGAAAGCCGCGAAGAAACCAGCAAATATACCGATACGCTGGCGGATGGAACGTCGCGCAAATGGACCTGGGCGATGGACGCCAAATCGGTTGTGACCTCCCCGAGCCCGCAAGCCCCGATCACCCATGGCTCCGGCCCGCTGGTGATCAGCGGGCTTGCGTGGTCCGGTCGGGGGGCCGTGACACGCGTCGACGTGTCCAAGGATGGCGGCAAGACCTGGGAGACTGCGCGGCTTGCCAAGCCCGGTGAAAAGATGGCGCTGACCCGCTTTTACCTCGACACCGACTGGAACGGGGAAGAGATGTTTCTGCAATCCCGCGCGATGGATGAAACCGGATATGTGCAACCCACCAAGGCGCAACTGCGCGAGGTGCGCGGGCTGAACTCGATCTATCACAACAACTGCATCCAGACCTGGTGGGTGCGCCCGGACGGGGAGGCGGAAAATGTCGAAGTTTCTTAAGCTGAGTGGGGCGCTTTGCCTGATCGCGGCTCCCGCCTTTTCCGAAGGATACGGGCTCGGGCGCGCGGCTCTGCCCGAAGAGATTGCCGCCTGGGATCTTGATGTCAGCCCGGACGGGACGGGGTTGCCGCCCGGCTCCGGGGATGTGCTGACGGGCGAAGAGGTCTTTGCAGACCAATGTGCGGCCTGCCATGGCGATTTTGCAGAAGGTGTCGACAACTGGCCGAAGCTGGCAGGCGGTTGGGATACGCTGGCGGACGACGATCCGCTCAAGACAGTGGGCAGCTACTGGCCGCATCTGTCGACCACATGGGACTACGTGAACCGCTCGATGCCCTTTGGCGCCGCACAAACGCTTGAGCCGGATGATGTCTATGCGATTGTCGCCTACATCCTTTATTCCAACGATCTGGTGGATGAGGATTTTGTCCTGTCTGACGAAAACCTGGCCAGTTTCGAGATGCCGAATGCCGATGGGTTCATTGTCGATGATCGTAAGGAAACCGAGTTTTCCCAGTGGGTCGGTGAGCCCTGCATGACAGACTGCAAAGATACGGTCGAAGTGACGATGCGTGCGCTGGTGCTGGATGTCACGCCCCAAGAAGAAGGCACCGTGACACAGGCCGTCGCCGAGCCGGAGGCGGCACCGGAAGAGGTGGTCGAGGTTGCAGACCTTGACCCTGCACTTGTCGAACAGGGCGAAAAGGTGTTTCGCAAGTGCAAGGCCTGCCATCAGATTGGTGAGGGGGCCAAGAACCGCACCGGGCCGATACTCACGGGTATTGTCGGCAGTCCCGCCGGCGCGGTTGAGGGGTTCCGCTATTCCAAGCCGCTGATGGCCATGGCTGACGCGGGGCTGGTCTGGGATGAAGCCTCGTTGAACGCGTTCCTGGCCAAGCCGAAAACCTTTATGAAAGGCACCAAGATGAGCTTTGCGGGTCTGAGGAAAGAAGAAGATCTGGCCGCAATTCATGCCTATCTCGCCTCCTTTGCGCAATGAAGCTGCGGTGGGTGTTCAGTGTTCTGACCACCGCAACCTGGCTTTTGGCCGGTCCCGTGAGCGCCGAGCAGATCGGAGACCCGGAGGCAGGTGCCAAAGTCTTCAGCCAGTGCAAGGGCTGCCACCAGATCGGTCCTGATGCTCAGGATCGGATCGGCCCGCATCTCAACGGGGTGTTCGGGCGCAAAGCAGCAGCACATGATACCTTCGACTATTCCGCCTCGATGGAGCGGGCCGGGGCGGACGGGCTGATCTGGACGGCAAAGACGCTGGATGCCTATCTTGAAAACCCTCGTGCATTGGTCTCGAAAACCCGCATGAGCTTTCGCGGGCTGAAAGATCCGCAGGACCGGGCGGATGTGCTGGCCTACCTGCGGGATTTCTCGGACAATCCACGCGACCTGCCCGAAGCAGAGCCAACAGCGCGTGGCACGGACCACGACCTTGACCCCACCATTCTGGCGATACAGGGCGATCCCGAGTATGGTGCCTATCTGTCGAACGAGTGCCTGACCTGCCATCAGTCTGATGGATCAGCGCGCGGCATTCCGTCGATCACCCGCTGGCCAGAGGAGGATTTTGTGGTCGCCATGCACGCCTATAAGAACAAGCTGCGCCCGCATCCGGTCATGCAGATGATGGCGGGTCGTTTGAACAACGAAGAGATCGCGGCGCTTGCTGCGTATTTCAAAACCCTCGACGAATGAGGATTTTCTGGGAGGAAAAAATGAAACTGAACAGACGTATTTTTTTAGGCTCAGGGGTGGCAGCCGCCGCTTCTTTGAAAGCACCTGCACTTTTGGCGCAAGGACATGGAAAACCGCGCGTTGTGGTCATCGGCGGGGGCGCGGGGGGTGCCACTGCTGCACGGTACCTCACGAAGGACAGCGAGGGCGCGCTCGATGTCACGTTGGTTGAGCCGTCGCGCAGCTATTTCACCTGCTTTTTCTCAAACCTCTATCTTGGCGGCTTCAAGGAGATCGACGATCTGGGTCACACCTACGGCACGCTGGCGGCCAAATACGGCATCAACGTCGTGCATGACTGGGCCGTGGATGTGGACCGCGACGGCAAGACCGTCACCCTGGCAGGAGGCGCGTCACTGCCCTACGATAAGCTGATCCTCAGCCCCGGCATTGATTTTGTGGACGGTGCGGTCGGCGGTTGGTCGCTGGCCGCCCAGAACGCCATGCCGCATGCCTACAAGGGCGGCTCGCAAACCGAACTGCTGCGCGCGCAGGTGGATGCAATGCCCGAAGGCGGGGTGTTTGCCATGGTGGCCCCGCCCAACCCCTATCGCTGCCCGCCAGGCCCCTATGAACGGGTGTCTATGATCGCGCATAGGCTGAAGGCCGCAAACCCGACGGCCAAGATCATCGTGGCCGATCCCAAGGGCAAGTTCTCCAAGCAGTCCCTGTTCGAGGAAGGGTGGGCAAACCACTACCCGGGCATGATCGACTGGGTTGGCGAGGACTTTGGCGGCGGCGAGGTCTCTGTTGATCCCGCGGCAATGACTGTCACGATAGACGGGGAGGAAACCGAGGTCCATGCCTGCAATGTGATCCCCGCGATGAAGGCCGGGCGGATCGCCGAGATGGCCGGTGTCACGGAGGGAAACTGGGCCCCGGTCAATGCGGCTGACATGTCGGCAAAAGCGGACCCGGATGTCTATGTCTTGGGCGATGCGGCACAGCAGGGCGACATGCCCAAATCGGGCTTTTCCGCGAATTCCCAGGCCAAGGTCTGTGCCAATGCGGTGCGCGGTGCGTTGACGGAGTCCCGCGTTTTTCCGGCGAAATTCTCCAATACCTGCTGGTCGCTGATTGATGCGAATAACGGCGTCAAAGTCGGGGCGACCTACGAGGCAACCGAGGAGAAGATCGCCAAGGTGGATGGCTTCATCTCGGAGGTGGGCGAGACCAGCGACGTGCGTCGGGCGACTTACGAGGAATCCGAAGGTTGGTATGCCGGCATTGTTGCCGATATGTTCTCATGAAAAAGTGCTCCGGTGTGATTTGGATCAAAGCCGGAGCGCATTTGTCGTGGTCAACTGGCTTTTAATGCCGGGAGGATGAGAGATGAAAAGACTGTTTCTTGCGGGTCTGTTGGGTGTCATGGCAGGTGCCAGTCAGGCTGCCGAGCAGGCCGTGATCTATCCCTTTGAGGGCAGTTTTGAAGATGCGGCTTTTGCGGTGGAAAGCGCGATTGTCGGGCGGGGTCTGGTGATCGATTACGTCAGCCATACGGGCGAGATGCTCAACCGTACGGCTGCGGATGTTGGCAGCGATGTGGCGCTTTTTGCCGAGGCAGACATCTTTCTGTTTTGCTCGGCACAGCTGTCGCGTGAAGTCATGGAGATCGATCCGATGAACATCGCATATTGTCCTTACGGCGTGTTTGTTGCCGAGCGTGACGGTGAGGTCATGATCGGCTACCGCGAATATCCGGAAGGAGAAATGAAAAAAGTGGAAAACCTGCTCGCAGAGATCGTGCAAGAGGCGATGGAATAGATGAACTACAACGACTACTTTGCCCAAAGCCTGAACACGCTGAAGGAAGAGGGCAACTATCGCACTTTTGCGGAACTTGAGCGGCGCTGCGGGTCTTTCCCGCAGGCCAGCCACCATGCAGAAGAGACGCAGAAACCGGTGACCATCTGGTGCTCCAACGACTATCTCGGGATGGGGCAGCATGAGGCGGTGATCGGTGCGATGCATGACGCGCTTGACCGCTGCGGTGCGGGGGCAGGCGGTACCCGCAATATCTCGGGCACCACGCATGACCATGTGTTGCTGGAGGCGGAACTGGCCGATCTGCATGGCAAGGAAGACGCCCTTCTCTTTACATCCGGATATGTGTCGAACTGGGCCGCTTTGGGGACATTGGCAGGGCGTATCCCCAATTGTCTTGTGTTGTCGGATGCGTTGAACCACGCCTCCATGATCGAGGGCATTCGCCATTCCAAGGCGGAGCGGATGATCTGGAATCACAATGATCTCATTGATCTGGAGGCCAAGCTGGCCGCGCAGCCGCTGGACCGGCCCAAGCTGATCGCCTTTGAGAGCGTATACTCGATGGATGGCGACATCGCCCCGATCAAGGAGATTTGCGATCTGGCGGATCGCTATAATGCGATGACCTATCTTGATGAGGTCCATGCCGTCGGTCTTTACGGTCCGCGGGGGGGCGGCATTGCCGAACGCGAAGGGCTGATGGACCGGCTGACGGTGATTGAAGGCACGCTTGGCAAAGCCTTCGGTGTCGTGGGCGGGTACATCGCGGCCTCTGCCGACCTTTGCGATTTCGTGCGCAGTTTCGCCAGTGGCTTTATCTTTACCACGGCCCTGCCGCCGGCGGTCGCTGCCGGGGCTGCGGCGTCGGTTCGGCATCTCAAGGCATCCTCCGCCGAGCGCGAGGCCCACCAGCAGCGTGTCGCAGAGGTCCGCGCGCGCCTTGATCTGCTGGGCATTCCGCATGAGCCGAACCCGAGCCATATCATCCCTGTGATGGTGGGCTGTCCGGTGAAATGCAAATACATCTCTGACCTGCTGATGCGGGACCATGGGATTTACATCCAGCCCATCAACTATCCGACGGTGCCCAAGGGGACGGAGCGGCTGCGCATTACACCGTCGCCGGTGCATAGTGCTGAGGATATCGACCGGCTGATCGGGGTCTTGGGAGATCTCTGGGCGCAGTGTGAACTGGCGCGGATGCCGATGGCCGCGCAATAGCACTGCAGTCTTTCGTGCCATAGGCCGAGGTCTTTTTCGAGCGAAAGGGACGCAAGATGCTGGAAGGACTGTTGGACCGGTTCGGCGATGGCGCGGTGCTGATGATGGCGGGCGCACTGGTCGGTTTCATCTTTGGCGCTGCGGCCCAGCATTCGCGATTCTGCCTGCGTGCCGCAACGGTGGAGTTGTCAGAAGGGCACAGCGGGTCACGGCTGGCGATCTGGCTGATTGCATTTTCAGCAGCTGCCCTCTGCGTGCAGGCTGCCATCGCCTCTGGGGTCCTTGATGTCTCCGAGGCGCGTCAGCTGGCGGCAACCGGTAGCCTTTCAGGGGCAGTGATCGGAGGGCTGATGTTTGGCGCGGGCATGATCCTTGCCAGGGGCTGTGCAAGTCGGCTGTTGGTTTTGTCAGCGACCGGGAACCTGCGGGCGATCCTGACCGGCCTCGTGCTCACACTGGTGGCGCAGGCCTCGTTGCGCGGTGCTTTGTCACCTGCGCGGGAAGCCTTGTCACAGCTTTGGCTGGTGCCAGGGGGCGAGGCCAGAAATCTGCTCATGCAACTGGGTCTGAACGCCCGGACAGCCGCCCTGGCCGCCGGGGTTGTGCTTGTCTTTGCGGTGGTGCTGGCGCGCCGATCGCAGTTGCAGGTCACCCGTATATTGGGCGCGGCAACCGTGGGTGGTGCTGTCGCTCTGGGATGGGTGCTGACCTATATGATCGCCCAGACATCCTTTGAGGTCGTGCCGGTCTCTTCTGTGACATTCACAGGTCCGTCAACCGATACGCTCATGGGGCTGGTCAACGCGTCCGAACTGCCGCTCAGCTTTGGTGTCGGCCTTGTGCCGGGGGTGTTTGTGGGCTCTGGCGTGATGGGTTTGGCGGCGGGAGAAGCCCGCATTGAACGTTTCGGCCCGGACACACCGATGGAACGGTATCTGGTGGGGGCTGTTCTCATGGGATTTGGCAGCATGCTTGCAGGCGGCTGTGCGGTTGGGGCAGGAATGTCGGGGGGCTCGATTTTTGCGATCACCGCCTGGGTTGCGGTCTTTTGCATGTGGATCGGCGCCATGGCAACGCACCGTCTGATGAGGGCGGGCCATCTGGCCGGACGCCCGATCTGACAGGGCAGCGTGCATCGCTGATGGATCGTTTTTTCAAATCTACCCTGCGCGAAGGCCCCTCAATCGGAGTGTAAAAAGATGGCTGCAACAAGCAAGACAGAGCTGCTGAGCATTACGAGGAAAGAATATGCGAAGCTGGAAAAGCTGATTGGCATGCTGGACCCAGAGGTGGCGCTTGACAAGGACGAAGAAGAGACCTCGATCAAAGACGTGGTTGCCCATCGCGCCCACTGGATTGATCTCTTTCTGGGCTGGTACGCGGATGGGCAGGCGGGAAAGCCGGTGTATTTCCCTGCCGAAGGCTACAAGTGGAATGAGCTCAAGCGCTACAATGCCAACCTGCGACAGGCACAAGAGGGGCTCGACTGGGCGGATGCCGTGATCCTGTTGAAGGAGGGCCATGAAAAGCTTGTTGCCTTCATCGAGGGGCAGTCTGATGCGGCGCTTTATGGCGGGTCGATGAAGGGGGCGAACAACGAATGGACGCCCGGCAGATGGGCCGAGGCTGCAGGCCCCAGCCATTTTCGCTCAGCCTCCAAGTACATCCGCGCGCGGATCAAGGCCAAGACCTAGAGAAGGTGACAAGGCGGCCTGTTGCCTGAAGCCAAAGCAAACAGCGCGCGAGCGCTCAGCAATCCGTGCAGGTTTTCATGCCAAGGATCTTGTAGATCGGGCAGAACTTTATAAACGCGGTGCCGATAAAGATCAGGCCCAGCCAGCCCCAGGCTTCAATTGTACCGGTCAGCGCGAGTATCACCAGCAGCGCCCCCAGAACCAATCTGAGGACTCTGTCAACAGATCCCATGTTTGTTGTGAATTGCATTGTCACGGTCCTTTTGATGTGCGCGTCTATTCGAATTCCATCTGCTCAAAGACACGGCCCGCGTTTCTTGTGGCCAGCTCTTCGAAGGTATCCAGATGGGCGTAAGGCGATTGATCGACATAATAGGCCTCCGCAAGATCGCCGCCGTTTTCCAGATGTTCCGCAATCTTTGTGCGGAGATATTCCAGGTAGTCTCTCGTATAGCGCCGAACCTGCGCCATGTTTGTTGGATGACCATGACCGGGGATCACGTAGGTCGCCTCCAGTGCTTCGAATTCAGTGTCCCAGGTCTCCAGCCAGTCTGCGGTATAGGTATGCTCAAAGATCGGCAGCATACGTTCATGAAACGCCATATCGCCAGAGATCACCAGACTTTGCTGCGGCAACCAGATCACGATGTCGCCAGGACTGTGGGCTGGTCCCAGATAGAGCGCTTCGATGCGAAAGCGGCCCATCTCCACGATGTATCTGTCGTCAAAGGTTTCTGTGGGTCCCTGCAGCACCGTGCCGTCCGCCTTGTCGCGGTTGTAACGTTTCATGCCTTCAAGGATCGAGCCGCCGTAATCCGCGACCTCTTGGGCGGCGTCGCGATGCGCGATGATGGGAACGCCCTGCTCAGCCCAGTAGTTGTTGCCGAGCACGGCATGCCCCTGACCGTTTTCGTTGAAGACCAGTTTGACCGGCTGATCGGTCACGGCCTTGATTTCATCATGCAGCGCTTTGGCCAGCCGATAGGCGGCCCCGCCGTTGACCACCACCACGCCATCCCCGGTGACGATGAAGCTGAGGTTGTTGTTGTGACCGCTGTTTTCATAGGTCGGAGGGGCTGTTGCACCAATGGCGGAATAGACCCCGGGTATCACTTCCACAGGTTTGTTGTAGAGCAGTGAGGCGGGGTATTTATCAGCGATGTCCTCGCTGGCCTGGGCTGCCGTGGCGAGGAAAAGCGGGATCAACCAGCGCATGTTACGTTCCTTCCGGGATAAAACGATAGGCCGTGTCGGTGCGTTCGACGCGCCCCAGCCCGCCATCAGGCAAATGAAAGCCCAGCAGGGCGATGTCATCTGTCACCAATTGGTCGAGCAATCGGGTCCGGGTCTGCGCCCCCAGATCAGGGTCCTGATCCGCGCCGCTGGCCCAGTCGGGCCGGGCAAAGGCCACGTGATGATTGCCAATAGCGTCCCCGCCGACCAGGAGCGCCTGGCCCCCGTCGCGGATCTCAAAGGAAGTGTGGCCGGGCGTATGGCCCGGTGTCTGATGCGCCCTCACGCCTGAAAGCACCTCGTCGCCATCTTTGAAAAATGTCATCTGATCTGCCACCGCCTGCAACCGACGTGCAGCCCCGACGGCAAAAGACGCCCGTTGCGCGCCAATACTGTCAACGGTGTTGGGGTCTGTCCAATACCTCCATTCGGTTTCGGCAATCATGTGTTCCGCCTGATAGAAAACAGGCTCATCAAAATCATCCAGAATGCCCCAAAGGTGGTCGGGATGGGCGTGGGTGAAAATGACATGTGTGATGTCTTCTGCTGCGATACCCAAGGTGCCGAGACTGTCGAGGACCGTCCCTGCGCTGGGCATGAAGGCGGGTCCGGCCCCTGCATCAAACAAGACAAGCCTGTCCTCCTGTTTGAGCAGCGTCAGATTGCAGGGCGGTGTCACCTGATCGCGCGCAACGCCGGCCGAGGCGAGGATGGAGCCGAGCTCCTCCTCTGGTAGCCCGTCAAAGAACAGCGACCCGGGCAGAACGAGATTGCCGTCGCTGACGCTGTAAATCTCGTGGCGGCCCAGCTGGTGCGTGGTGCCGGCCCAGAGCGACCGGGCACCCAGCAAGGGCAGGGCACCCATGCCGCACAGGAGGTTTCTGCGGTTCACCATATTGCACACCATACCCATTCGAATAATTGAATGTGATATGATGTCAGGGAGAATTGCAAGGCTTTTTATGCGCCCGACCAACTGGCGTCAGGGTTTCGTCACCCCGGTGTTGAAAGGTTCCGGGGCGTCTCCTGCGCGGGTTGAAATGGGTTCAACCCCTGGGAGGGCGGCTCTTGTAGACCGGCAGGCTCCACCCGAAAGCCAAGGATCCGGCCCTCAGCCCCCAGGCAACCCCGGCACATAAAACCAGTGGCACAAGCGCGTCCGGGAAGAGCGGGCGGGTGAGGGCGGCCACGGTAGCCCCGGCAAAGGCGGCGGTGACGTAAAGCTCGCCCTGGCGCAGGACCACCGGCACATCGTCCAACACCACATCGCGCAACAGGCCACCCATGCACCCCGTGATCGTCCCCATCAGAACCACGACCAGCACGGGCTGATCCATGGCCAGTGCGACACCGGTCCCCGCCGGGACGGCGACGGCAAGGGCAAAACTGTCCAGCCAGATCAGGGAGCGCAGCCGGCTTTCAAAGAGATGTGCGGTGAAAAACACCACGAGGGCCGCCGCACAGGCAACACCGATATAGGCAGGCTGCGCAATCCAGAAGATCGGATTGCGGTCCAGCAGCACATCCCGCATGGTCCCGCCCCCAACGGCTGTCAGGCAGGAGACAAAGGCAAAGCCCACCACATCCAGCTGCTGCCGACTGGCCGCCAGCGCGCCCGTAAGGGCAAAGATGAACACGCTTGCATAGTCAAGCAGCGCCAGCACTGTCATGTCTTGAAAGGCGCCATGCCGGCCCGCGCCAGCGCATCCGCGCGCTCGTTCTCCGGATGGCCTGCGTGGCCCTTGACCCAGGTCCAGGTCACGTCATGGCGCTGGTTGGCGGCATCCAGTCGCTGCCAGAGCTCTGCATTGGCGACAGGCTTTTTCGCCGCATTTTTCCAGCCGTTCTTTTTCCAGCCAAAAATCCAGCCGGTGATGCCGTTCTTGACGTAATTGCTGTCGGTCACGATGGTGATCTCGCTGCGGCGGCTGAGGCTTTCCAGCGCGTTGATGGCCGCGAGCAGCTCCATCCGGTTGTTGGTGGTCTCCGCTTCGCCGCCCTTGAGTTCACGCTCCTTGATCAGCCTGTCGCTGTCCATCGCCTGCAGCAGCACCCCCCAGCCGCCGGGGCCGGGATTGCCCGAACAGGCGCCATCCGTATATGCAAAAAGCTCAGCCATGCGCGGCAAGCGATATCCATGGCGCTTCGACGCCGTCAAGGCCCTTTTCCGATCCGGTGCGGCGGCCGGTCACCGTCAGTCCCGCCGTCTCCAGCAAGCCGGTCAGCTCCGCATCGGTGTAGTAGGTATAAAACCGGCCCAGACTGTCGCGTTTGCTGCCGGTGCCGGTCTTGACCGCGATATGAAACCGCCCGCTGGGTTTGAGGGCCCGCGCAATACGTGCAAGGTGCTCTGGCATCTGGGCGCGCGGCGCATGCAGCAGCGAGAAATTTGCCCAGATACCATCGTAAACATCCGTGCCGCTGACATCTTCAAACCCGGCCTGCCGGGCCTCGACACCGTCATGTGCACTGGCCAGCGCAACCATCTTGGCCACCGGATCAAAAGCCTCAACCGCAAGTCCTGCGTCTGCCATCACGGCGGCGGAGGCTCCCGGCCCGCAGCCCAGATCAAGCACGCGCCCCTCTGCCGGGATCGCCTCGATAAAGCCTTGCAGGCTGGGGTCCGCAGCGGCTTGCCCCGTCATATCGGCGTAGGCCTGAGCCCTATCCGCATAGACCCGCAGTGTTTCATCATCGCTCACAGAAAGACCGCCACAGAGAGAGACGCGACCACGATGGCGGTCAAGAGAGCCCGCAGCGACATCCACCAGCGCGGTGTCAGTCCCCACATCGAAAAGGCGAGATCGAGCAGCAGAAGGCCCAGGAAGCCAAAGATCAGATTCATGCCTGCGGTGGTCGGACCACCGCCTGTCATGAAAAACGCCCAAAGCGCGGGGATCACCGACAGCACATATCCGGTGGCGGCCCGGGACCCACCTGCCTTTGTGGCAAAGCCCCAGAGCACACCTGACATGAACGACAGGATCACCGATCCGTAGAAAAGCTGGACATAGGGGCCGACAAAGCGGGGCCCCAAGGCCCGGGCACCCCACTGCGCCAATGGCTCAAAGAGGTAGGTCGCGGCCCCCCAGACAAACGGGGTCAGGCCAGCCAGGCCGAGAAGAAGCGGTGCGGTAGGGATGTGTTTCATGGGTGCCGTTTTGGCATGACGCACAAGAAGGTCAAGCCATCTGAAAGGGAGTTTCTCACGCGCGCTGCCGATCAAGGCGGTCAAACCCGGTGTTTGTGTGCTGCATCGACGGGCGCGTGGCCCACGCTGTCCACCAGCCCGCCAGCGCCGGGTAACCGGTCAGCATCTCCGCGCCTTCCGGGGCAGACGTGAATGCAGCAATCATTGGGGCCAGGTGGCAGTCTGCCAGTGTCACCGTGACCCCGTCCAGAACGCGTCCTTCTTCTGCGATCTCGTTCAATGCAGCCAGCACCGGCTTCGCTTTAACAAGGCCTTCGGTGATCTCGCGTTCATCGGTTTCGAGCCCTTCCCGGGGGCGGAAAATCCGATGTGCAAAGACCTGTCGTACCATCGGCCAATAGCCATAGGCGTCGGTGATACACGCAACCTGCACCGTGCGCCCGACGGATTTCGCACAGGCGGGGGTCAGGGGCTGCTGCGGGAATGCCACGTCAAGATATCTCTGGATCGCAGAGGTCTCGTAGAGTTCAAAGCCGCCGTGGTTTAGGGACGGCACTCGTCCGAAGGGATGCCGCGCAAGGCAGGCCTTCGATTTGTCGGGATCGAATGGGTCGATGTGCTCGAAGTGATGGGAGAGTTTCTTTTCGGCCAGCACAAGACGAACCGCCCGTACATAGACACTGTGTTCATATCCATAAAGCCTCAGGTCAGTACCGGAGGTCACGCAGGCACGCGCAAGACGCGGGGGACCTTGAACTCGACGTTTTCGACGGCCGTCTCGACCAGTTCGCGGGTCACATCAAATCTGGCCTCAAAGGCTGCGATAACCTCGTCGATCAGCACCTCCGGCGCGGAGGCACCCGCGGTGATGCCTATGCTCGTGATCCCGTCGAGCGCGCGCCAGTCGATGTCGCCCGCGCGCTGAACCAACTGGGCATAGTCACAGCCCGCGCGGGCGCCGACCTCAACAAGCCGTTTGGAGTTGGATGAATTCGGTGCGCCCACAACCAGCATCGCATCGCATTTGGGGGCCATGGCTTTGACTGCTTCCTGCCGGTTGGTGGTGGCGTAGCAGATGTCTTCCTTGTGCGGGCCGACGATCCGGGGGAAGCGCGCCTTCAATGCGGCGACCACATCGGCGGTGTCGTCCACACTGAGTGTCGTCTGCGTCACATAGGCCAGCCGCTCGGGGTCCCGCACGGCAACGGTCGCCACGTCCTGCGGGGTCTCTACCAAAAGAACCTCACCCTCGGGCAGTTGCCCCATGGTGCCGACCGTTTCCGGGTGGCCGGCGTGGCCGATCATGATCATCTGCAGGCCGTTTTCCGCGTGGCGTTGCGCCTCGATATGAACCTTGCTGACCAGCGGACAGGTTGCATCGACAAACACCATCTGGCGTGCTTCGGCGGCTTTTGGGACAGATTTGGGTACACCGTGCGCTGAAAAAATCACCGGGCGATCATCGGGGCAGTCCGACAGCTCTTCGACAAAGACGGCCCCTTTGTCGCGCAGCCCGTCGACCACGAATTTGTTGTGTACGATCTCGTGGCGCACATAGACAGGTGCCCCCCATCTTTCCAGCGCCATCTCTACGATCTTGATCGCGCGATCCACGCCCGCGCAAAATCCACGCGGTGCAGCGAGGTACAAGGTAACGGGCGGTCTGGTCATGGCTGTCTCCATCTCGTGTTCCAGAGGTAAGCCCTAGAGCGGGCTACGTCCAGAGGCACGAGCGCAGCATGATCTCAGCTTGCTTCGGTGTATTCCCTTGGCGGGCGGCCGATCACGTCTTTCAGCTCTTCCAATTCGATGAAGTTATCTGCCTGACGGCGCAGGTCATCCGAAATCATCGGCGGCTGGCTGCGAATGGTCGACACGACTGAAACACGCACGCCCGTCCGTTGCAGGCTTTCGATGAGCGGGCGGAAATCGCCGTCGCCAGAGAAGAGCACGATATGATCGACACGCGGCGCAAGCTCCATCGCGTCGACGGTCAACTCAATGTCCATATTCCCTTTGACTTTGCGCCGCCCCATGCTGTCGGTGTATTCCTTGGCGGGTTTCGTCACCATGCTGAACCCGTTGTAGTTCAGCCAATCGACCAGAGGACGAATCGGGGAGTACTCGTCATTTTCCAGCAGTGCCGTATAGTAGAAAGCGCGTAAGAGCTTGCCACGGCGCATAAATTCCTGGCGCAGCAGCTTGTAGTCGATATCGAAGCCCAGCGATTTCGCTGCAGCGTAAAGATTCGAGCCATCGATGAACAGCGCGAGCCGTTCGTCTTTGTAAAACATTTGTAGTCCTTCCAATGAAGACGGTCGCTGGTGCCTGGAAAACAATATTATTATTTATTAAACGAACCGTTCAGTTCAAAAATAGGGATTTTTATTCATGCCGCAAGGGACAGTGGATGCGGAATCCGGCGATTATATGCCGTCACCAAGGCCACTTGCCTTGATTGCCCTTGGGTCAAATCTCTCTAGCGACGGAGTTTCCCTTGGTATGACGTTGCGTAAAGCAATTTTCCGCCTAGGCGAAAACGCCGGGATGATTCGATCCACGAGCCGCTTTTACCGGACACCGGCCTTTCCGCCGGGGTCAGGCCCGGATTTTGTGAACGCAGCCATTGCGCTTGAAACAGACTGCGGTCCGTCCGAACTGATGGCCATACTCCACCGGATCGAAGCAGAGTTTGGCCGCGACCGTTCTGTCCGCTGGGGGGCCCGCACCCTGGATCTGGATTTGATTGCCCTGGACGATATTGTGGCCCCGGATCGGCAAACTTACCTTCACTGGGCAAAATTGCCCCTGACGGAGCAGCAGGAGGTGGCACCCGATGTACTCATCCTGCCGCATCCGCGCCTGCAGGAACGTGCCTTCGTGCTTGTGCCGCTGGCGGATGTTGCCCCGGATTGGGTGCATCCGGTGACGGGGGACACGGTGCGCGCTCTGCTGGAGGCCTTGCCATCCGGGCTCAAGGAAGAGGTGGCGGCACTGTAATCCGCGCTTGTCAATTGCCTTCATTCGGCCTAAATAACCCACTTCTGATCTTATTTTGCCTGATGGAGAATTTCATGGCCCGCGTCACCGTTGAAGATTGTGTAGATAAAGTCCCTAACCGGTTCGAACTGGTTATGCTGGCTGCACATCGCGCCCGCGAAATCTCCGCCGGGGCGGCGATCACCGTGAACCGGGACAATGACAAGAACCCCGTTGTGTCCTTGCGTGAGATTGCGGATGAGACGCAGAGCGCGGACGACCTGCGCGAGCGGCTGATCGAAAGCAACCAGAACCAGATCGAAGTGGACGAACCCGAAGAGGACGCAATGGCGCTTTTGATGGGGGCGGAACAGGACAAGCCCGAAGAGGACAGTATGTCCGAAGAAATGCTTTTGCGGCAATTGATGGCCGCGCAGGGCCAGGGCTGACCACGGCCTGCACCCTGCCCGAGGGGCGGATGGCATGAAAGATGGCGATCACCTTGAGATTTCTGCCGACGATCTGATAACTCTTGTCTCTCGGTACAATCCTCGAACCAACGCAGAACTGATCCGCGCGGCCTATGATTATGGCCGCGATATGCATGCCGATCAGCGGCGTCACTCAGGCGAGCTCTACTTCAACCATCCTGTGGCTGTGGCCGCGATCCTGACCGAGCAGCAGCTTGATGACGCCACGATCATCACGGCATTGCTGCACGATACCATCGAAGACACCAAAGCCTCTTACGGAGAAGTGGCCGAGCGCTTTGGCGATGAGATTGCCGAATTGGTGGATGGCGTCACCAAGCTGACGAACCTGCAGCTGAATTCCACCGAGACCAAGCAGGCCGAAAACTTCCGCAAGCTCTTCATGGCGATGTCGAAGGACTTGCGGGTCATTCTGGTCAAACTCAGCGACCGGCTGCACAATATGCGCACCATCCGGGCAATGCGGCCTGACAAGCAGGCGCAAAAGGCCCGCGAAACCATGGATATCTATGCCCCCCTTGCCGGGCGTATGGGCATGCAGTGGATGCGGGAGGAACTCGAAGACCTTGCCTTTCGCGTACTGAACCCCGAAGGTCGCGCGTCGATCATCCGGCGGTTCATCAACCTGCAAAAGGAAACCGGCGATGTGATCCAGCGGATCACTGGCGATATGCGGCTGGAACTGGACAAGGCCGGGGTGCAGGCCGACGTCTTTGGGCGCGCCAAAAAGCCCTATTCGATCTGGCGCAAGATGCAGGAGAAGGACCAGACGTTTTCGCGGCTCTCTGACATCTACGGGTTCCGTATCATCACCGCGAATGAAGAGGATTGCTACCGTACCCTCGGGGCGATCCACCAACGCTGGCGTGCTGTGCCAGGGCGCTTCAAGGATTACATCAGCCAGCCCAAATCGAACGGGTATCGCTCCATCCATACGACTGTATCGGGGCGCGATGGCAAGCGGGTCGAGGTGCAGATCCGAACCATTCAGATGCATGACGTGGCCGAAACCGGCGTGGCCGCGCATTGGTCCTATCGCGATGGGGTCCGCAGCCAGAACCCCTTTGCGGTGGATCCCGCCAAGTGGATCACCACGCTGACGGAGCAGTTCGACGCCGAAGAGGATCACGTGGATTTCCTTGAGGCTGTCAAGCTTGAGATGTATTCGGATCAGGTCTTTTGCTTTACCCCCAAGGGCGAGGTTGTGAAGCTGCCGCGCGGGGCGACACCCATTGACTTTGCCTTTGCGATCCACACCCGCATCGGCACGGCCTGCGTCGGCGCCAAGGTCGATCACACGCGGGTACCGCTTTGGACCCGGCTCAAGAACGGTCAGTCAGTAGAGATCATCACTGCCGAAGGTCAAAGCCCGCAGGCGACATGGCTCGATATCGCGGTGACCGGCAAGGCACGGGCGGCGATCCGGCGGGCCCTGCGCGAAGAAGACAAGGCACGGTTCATCAAGCTGGGACGGGAACTGGCGCGCTCGGCTTTTGAAAATGTCGGGCGCAAAGCCACGGATAAAGCGCTGGCGACCGCCGCGCGCGCCATGCGTCTGGCAGACCGAAATGACCTCTTGGCGCGGTTGGGCAGTGCCGAGCTTACCGGCAGTGCGGTCGTGCAGGCGGTTTATCCGGAACTGCGCCCGAAAGAGGGTGCTCATGTGGATGCCAAACGGGCTGTGATCGGTCTGTCGCCGGGGCAGTCCTTTGAGCTCGCTTTCTGCTGCCAACCGCTGCCGGGCGAGCGCATTGTTGGCATCACCTTCAAGGGGCGGGGTGTTTTGGTGCACGCCATCGATTGTGACCGGATGAGCGCTTATGAGGACCAACCCGACCGCTGGCTCGATCTGCACTGGCATGATGGATCACACCCGGCCGTCTACGGTATCACGCTTGATTTGACGCTCAATAATGATGCCGGGACACTGGGACGAATTTGCACATTGATTGGCGAGACGCGTGCCAATATTTCAGACCTTCAATTTGTCGATAGAAAACCTGACTTTTACCGGTTGTTGATCTATGTGGAACTCAGAGATGTATCGCACCTTCATTCGCTTATGCTTACCTTGGAAGCGGAAAGCGATGTCGCCGAGGTCTCTCGTTATAGGAATATGTCGCAAGACGCGACGCAAACACCTGCCTGATGCCGTGCATTGGTCATCTGCGGGTCATATTTGCGGGGTGAATTATATCTGTCACCGCCGCCTGAACATTAATAAGGACGCCCCCGTTGGTCTTTAAACGCAGAGATCCAAAAAGCTGGCCGCGTGCCCTGGTGGATTTCCTGTGGCCACGCGGGGGGTGGGCGCGCGCGTTTCACTACGTCAAGCATCGGATGCGGCGTTTGCCCGACAGCCCGGAGCGGATCGCACGCGGGATTTTCGCAGGCGTGTTTGCCTCCTTCACACCGTTTTACGGGTTTCATTTTTTTATCGCCGCAGGGCTCGCGACGCTGATGCGCGGCAATATCATTGCCTCCCTCATGGCGACCTTCTTTGGCAACCCGCTGACCTATGTCCCGATTGGGGTGGCGGCCCTGTCCACCGGCCACTGGATTTTGGGCGATACCATGGAGGAGGGCGTGCATCGCTCCTTCGGGGGCAAATTCATCGACGCGGGTGCGGACCTCAGAGACAACTTCACGGCGATGTTCACCGATGCGCAGGCAGACTGGACGCGGCTTGAGGTTTTTTACGACGAGATTTTCTTTCCCTATATGGTGGGTGGTATCCTGCCGGGGATTTTCTTTGGGACATTGTGCTATTATCTGTCCGTTCCGGTGATCCGTGTCTATCAGAAGCGGCGCAAAGGGATGATCAAGGCCAAACTGGAGGCGATCAAAACCAAAGCAGCCGCCAAAGCGGACGCAAAACGCAATGCGGATCACCCACCAGCCGGGGAATAACCTCAACTGAATTGAAGGGGGCTTACCATGGCCAATCAGGGAAAACTGCGCCTCGGCGTCAACATAGATCACGTGGCAACGGTGCGAAACGCGCGCGGCGGCGCCTATCCCGATCCGTTGCGGGCGGCGAAAATCGCCCAGGAGGCAGGCGCTGACGGGATCACGGCACATCTGCGCGAGGATCGTCGCCATATCTCCGATACGGATATCGAAGGGCTGATGGAGGTGCTGACCGTGCCGCTCAACTTTGAGATGGCCGCCACCGACGAGATGCAGCAGATTGCCCTGCGCCATAAGCCACATGCGGTCTGTATCGTGCCCGAAAAGCGCGAAGAGCGCACCACCGAAGGCGGGCTGGAAGTGGCCCGTGAGGAAAATCATCTGGCGCATTTCATTGCGCCGCTTCGTGACGTGGGCTGCCGTGTCTCGATCTTTATCGCAGCCGACAAGCGCCAGATCGAAGCGGCGCACCGCATCGGGGCCCAGGTGATCGAGCTTCACACCGGGGCCTATTGTGATGCGCATAGCGAAGGCGACATGGCGACGCGCGACCGCGAACTTGAGGCGCTGCGCGAGATGTCCGCCTTTGCCCATTCGCTGGGTCTGGAGGTTCACGCCGGTCATGGGCTGACCTATGATACCGTGCAGCCGGTTGCGGCGTTTCCGGAGGTGATGGAGTTGAACATCGGGCATTTTTTGATCGGGGAATCGATTTTCCTCGGTCTCGAACCGGCGATCCAGGAAATGCGCAGGTTGATGGATGAGGCGCGGGGCACCTGACAGCGCCTTTGACCCGGCCGATGCGGCATCCGAATACCACCCACTTTCGAGTGCCCAGCGGAGGTTGATGACGGGCAAGTGACGCTTTTCGCATCAGGTCAAACTGCTGCCTCATTCCGGGCGTTCAATGCAGGTAACCCGATTCAATCTCCAGGTGCTGCCATGCTCTTTCATCCCATTCGCTTTTGTTTGAATTATCTTGGTCTGACCCTGCTGATGATTGCTCTGAGCATCGGGGCGCTGGTGTTCTTTGATTTCGAGATAGGCAACGCTTCGACGACTTTGATCCTGATCATGCTCGCCGCGATGCTGGAAGGACAAGTCTTTGTTGAACGGAGCAAAGGTCGGCCAGAGTCTTCGGCCATGTGGCGCGCGGCCCTCCCCATGACATGGCTAGTGATATTGTTGTCAGCCGTCATGCTTTGTTTCCATCTTGTGCTTTTCCCGTCCATGATAGATGACTTCGGTCTTTTGAGCCCTGGGGTCTGGGCAATTCTCATCGCCGCGGTAACCCTTGTCACCTATTTGGCGCTGCGTTTGGGATATGGTGTCGGCGTGCGTGCCACTCTAAAGAAGTTACCGGGACCGGGGGTCTGATCCTCTGCGCGGTTGGCCTGTGATCTTCAGACATAAGACACACCCTTGCCCCATTTCTGTTCTCGATGGGCTGGTACGCGAGGGGGGGAGCGATTGAAAATGCTGTTTCGTGGGTACCATTTCTGTCTGTTTTACGTACTCGCCTTTGTTGCGACCATCGTACTGCTGGCCGTGGTAAGCGTTCTGGGCATCGCATCCAACGCCGCTGTCGTGTTGGTTCTGCCACTGCTGATCGCGGCGATGATCGAAGGCCAGGCCTTTGCCCGTCGGTATCGCTGCCGCCCGTCCAATCACCTGTGCTGGATCGCGACGCTGCGGATGACGGCAATGGTGGTCCTGATATACCTCTGCATAATCATCCCAAGGGTGATGTCGGATCCTTCTCGCTTTGGGGATTTCGCCCACCTTGATGGTATGTCACGGGCGCTGGCTATCATGATGATGGCCGGTATCGCATGGTGCTTGCTAAGGGTCGGGTACTCGATTGGCCTTGCAACCGAACTCAAAGGGCAGCAATTCTCGGACAAATAAGCATCTTGCCCCGAGGACCTGCTGATGACGGACCCTGATACCCTGATCCCTCTTTCCGCCATTCTGATCGGCTGGATGCTTGCGGCGGGCAGTCCGGGCCCGGCAACGCTGGCGATCTCTGGCACGTCGATGCAGCAGGGGCGGCTGGCCGGGTTGACCGTGGCTTTGGGCATCCTCTTTGGATCAGCAAGCTGGGGGATTGCAGCGGGCTTGGGGTTTTCCGCGGTGATGATGGCCAATGTCTGGCTCTTTGAGCTGTTGCGTTATCTGGGGGCGGCCTACCTGATGTTTCTGGCCCTGAAATCCCTGCGTGCGGCCTGGCGCGGCGGGGCGGTCACAGCGGTCGAAACCCCGCGCCGCAGGCTTTTTGCAAAGGGCGCGCTCATTCACTTGACCAATCCAAAGGCGATCCTGTCCTGGGGCGCGATTTATGCCATTGCACTACCCGCAGGGTCGGGGCCCGCAGCGGTCTGGACGCTCTTTGGCTGGCTGTTTTGCGGGTCGATCGTTATCTTTCTGGGGTATGCGGTGCTCTTTTCGGCCCCCCCTGTCGCACGAGGATATGTCCGGGCCAAACGCGCTTTTGATGCGTCCTTCGGGCTGCTCTTTGGGTTTGCAAGCCTCAAAATACTGACGGCGCGCTTGGCATGATCCTCGGTATCGGCACCGATCTTGCGAATATCGACCGCATCCAGGGCACGCTGGACCGCTTTGGTGACCGGTTTCGCAACCGTGTCTTCACAAAGATCGAACAGCGCAAGGCGGAACGGCGGCGTGATGTGGCAGGCACCTATGCCAAACGCTGGGCCGCCAAGGAGGCCTGCTCCAAGGCCCTGGGCACGGGGCTGGCCATGGGGATCGCCTGGAAGGACATGTCGGTGACCAATCTGAAGACCGGTCAGCCTGTCATGCACGTCACCGGATGGGCCAAAGACCGGCTGGAGGCGATGACACCCCAGGGGCATGAAGCCGTGATCCATGTGACCCTGACCGACGATCACCCCTGGGCGCAGGCCTTTGTGGTGATCGAGGCGCGGCCCACCGGGACGACCTCTCCACGTGCCGAAGGTTCCTCGTAGGTTCCCAGAGCGACCGAGCGCCAATCGGGCCGTGGCTCACCGAAGGTTGCGGCAGGCCACCTTGACAGTGCTCCATTGCCCCCTCATTACGGCCCAAACCATAAGATGGAGCGCCCCAGATGGCAGCCAAAGAAGAGAAATCCGGAAACGCGATTGTCGAGACGATCAAGACAATCGTTTACGCGCTTTTGATTGCGGGCGTGTTCCGGACACTATTCTTTCAACCCTTCTGGATACCGTCGGGGTCCATGAAAGAGAACCTGCTGGTGGGCGACTTTCTGTTCGTCAACAAGATGGCCTACGGGTACTCCTTTGCCTCATGTCCAAGCATCATTCTGCCGCGTTTTGGCATTAACGTGGATGCCAAGAATATCTGCGGCTTTCTGGATGGCGACAATACGCGGATACTGGGGGGTGAGCCTGAGCGCGGCGATGTCATCGTCTTTCGCCACCCGGTTTCCGGGCGGGACTACATCAAGCGGTTGATCGGCATGCCCGGCGATACCATTCAGATGCGAGACAGCATCGTCTTTATCAATGGGCAGGCTGCCCCGCAGGAGCCTGCCGGCACCTTCAGCGAGATCATGGAGCCGCAAGGTCCCGAGCGCCGGCGTCCGCGCTGCATGAACGGCCCAGTGGGGGATGGCGGTGAATGTCTCAAGGCCCGCGCGATCGAGACGCTGCCGAACGGCGTGCAGCACACGGTGCTCGATATCGCCCCCCAGGCCTCGGACCGCACAGGGGTCTATACCGTGCCGGAAGGGCATTACTTTTTCATGGGGGACAACCGTGACAACTCCGCTGACAGCCGATTGGCACAGCAGGTACAGGGTGTGGGGTTTGTGCCTTATGAAAACCTGATTGGCCGGGCGGATCGTATCATGTTCTCGTCCGGTGGCCGGTCGATGCTGTTTTTCTGGACGTGGCGCGGGGATCGCTTTTTCAAGAGGGTCGAGTGAAACTGTCAGCGGAACTGATGTCCTTTCAGGATCGGCTTGGCCATCGGTTCAAACGGCCGGCGTTGCTGGCGCAGGCTGTGACCCATGCCTCGATGTCATCGGCCAACCGGGATGACAACCAGCGGATGGAGTTTCTGGGCGACCGTGTGCTGGGGCTTGTGATGGCCGAGGCGCTGCTGGCGCTCGACAAAGGTGCGACCGAAGGTCAGCTTGCCCCCCGCTTCAATGCGCTTGTCCGCAAGGAGACCTGTGCCGATGTGGCGCGCGAGGTCGATCTGGGCGCGGTGCTGCGGCTTGGACGCTCTGAGATGCTGTCGGGAGGACGGCGCAAGCAAGCGCTTTTGGGGGATGCCATTGAGGCGGTGATCGCCGCTGTTTACATGGATGCTGGCTTTGAGGCGGCAAAGGATCTGATCCTGCGGCTCTGGGGTGCGCGCATCCACGAGGTCGAAGAGGACGCCCGAGACGCTAAGACCGCTCTGCAGGAGTGGGCACAGGCGCGCGGGCTGCAACCGCCTCGCTATGACGAGGTGCGCCGCGAAGGGCCTGACCACGCGCCGGTCTTCACCATTGTCGCGCATCTGAGCACCGGTGACCGGGACGAGGCAACCGCCGGATCGAAACGGCAGGCAGAGCAGGCGGCGGCACAGGCGCTTCTCACCAGACTGGAGAACGACAGATGAGCACGCGCGCCGGATTTGTGGCCCTGATCGGAGAGCCCAACGCGGGCAAGTCCACCCTGCTCAACCGGATGGTCGGGGCCAAGGTGTCGATCGTGACCCACAAGGTTCAGACCACCCGCGCGCGCATTCGGGGCGTCGCCATGGAAGGCGACAGCCAGATCGTTTTTGTGGACACACCGGGCCTCTTTCAACCGCGCCGCCGTCTTGACCGGGCCATGGTGGCCGCGGCCTGGGGCGGTGCTGCGGATGCGGATGTGACCGTGCTGATGGTGGAGGCACATCGCGGTGTTTCCGAAGGGGTGGAGCGGATCATTGAGGGGCTGGCCGATCTGGGGCAGGGGCGCAAAGTCGCCCTGGCCATCAACAAGATCGACCGGGTCCCGTCAGAGGCGCTGCTGGGTCTCAGCAAAGAGCTTAATGACAGCTATCCCTTTGCCGAGACCTTCATGATCTCGGCGGAACGCGGGCATGGGGTCGATGCGCTGCGCGGCTGGCTGGCGGAGGTCTTGCCCGAGGGGCCATGGCTCTACCCGGAGGATCAGATTGCTGATCTGCCGATGCGAATGATTGCCGCCGAAATGACCCGCGAAAAGCTGACGCTGCGGCTGCATCAGGAACTGCCCTATCAACTGACCGTTGAGACGGAAGGCTGGGAGGAGCGCAAGGACGGTTCTGCGCGCATCGACCAGTTAATCTATGTGGTGCGCGACGGTCACAAGGGCATCGTGCTGGGCCATAAGGGCGAGACGATCAAAGCGGTTTCCAAGGCCGCGCGGGAGGAGCTGGAAGAGTTTCTGGGCCGCCGCGTGCATCTGTTCCTACAGGTGAAGGTGCGCCCGAACTGGCTTGATGAGGCGGAGCGTTATTCCCAGATGGGACTGGAGTTCAAGGACGGCAATGTCTGAGCGATGGGCCTCTGACGGTTGGACGGGCGCGTCGTCCCTGGCAGGACCGGTCGCATGGTTCGGCTGACCGCACGCTTCTGGGTTGATGCTTATCTCGCGCGGTTGCGGGCGCTTGATATTCCGGCCTATGTGGTCAGCCACGGTGATGACACGGCAGGCAGTGTGCTGGTCAAGCTCAATACGCTGAACGGTCAGGCACAAGTTTTTCAGCGCAGCTACAACATGTTGGAAGACACCCGTCACTGGGCGGTGCTGGAAGACGGTGAGGAGGCTGACATCGACGCGGCGATCACCCGCCAGCGCGGTTTTGACCCGGACATCTGGGTCATCGAGGTCGAGGACCGGCAGGGGCGCCATCTGCTGGACACATCGGGGCTGACCTGATGGAGTGGCGCGATCAAGGCATCCTGCTGACAACGCGCCGCCACGGGGAGACCTCTGCCATCATCGAGGTGTTCACGCCGTCCCATGGGCGGCATGCGGGTGTTGTGCGGGGCGGAACGAGCCGGAAAATCGCCCCGATCCTGCAACCCGGTGCACAGCTTGACGTGCTATGGCGGGCGCGGCTGGAAGATCACATCGGCAGCTTTCAGGTCGAACCGGTGCGCAGCCGCGCCGCGGTGGCCATGGGCAACAGGCTGGCGCTGGCGGGGCTGAACGCTGTCACCGGGCTGCTGGCCTTTTGCCTGCCGGAGCGGGAGGCGCATCCGGCTCTTTATACGCAGACCGAACAGCTGCTCGATCTGCTGGACCAGCCCGAGTTGTGGCCTCTGGCCTATCTGCGGTGGGAAATCCGCCTGCTGAACGAGATGGGATACGCCTTGGCGCTTGAGACCTGCGCGGTGACGGGCACCCGAGATGATCTGGCCTATGTCTCACCGAAATCGGGCCGCGCGGTTTCGCGCAGGGCGGCAGGGGACTGGGCGGACAGGCTTCTGCCCCTGCCGGCGATCCTGCGCGGGGAAGGGTCAGCGCCGGATGGCGAGATTGCACAGGCGTTCATCACGACCGGGTATTTCCTGACGCATCACTTGGCAAAGGATCTCGGTCAGAAACCCCTGCCGGAGGCCCGGTCACGGTTTGTGGAGGCGTTCATCCGCCGGTCTGCAAAATGATCTTGCGCCCTTCGGGTGTCGACAGGATCAGCGTCGTGCCAAGCACTTCGGAGAGTGTCATATCTGTCAGGGCTTCAAAATAGGCCTCTTCGGCAGCGCTGTCCGGGCAGAGCGCTCGGGTGGCCGCAATGGTTTCGACCTCAAACCACGGATAGGGCGCGGTCATCGATGCACTGTACGCGTTGCAAGGGGCTTTGCCTGCGATACGGCCCGGTTCCGGGAATGTCAGCGTCGCGTTGGCGGCGAAGGGCACCCCATCGATTTCTGTAACGTGCCAGACCTGACCTGCGGCCCCATAGCCCGCAACCGTTTCATCCCGCTTACAGGCGCTCAGGATCGTCAGGGCGGCCATCACAAGACAGGCTGTGGGCCTCACTTCAGAGCCAGAACCACGTCAACCATGGTGTCAAAGGCCTTTGTCGAAGAAGTCCGGTTTGCAACGGCTGGCAGCCCAATCAGGGCGGCCAGACAGCTTCGGGCAAAATCATCGTTTTTCAGGCCAAGATGGCGCAAAAGATTGCTCAGATACGTCAGCCTTTCGGCATCAACCTGCGCAATCGCCTTGGCCACGCCCTTGTCTGCCCGCGCCCAGGCGCGAACAGCCGGGTCATAGCCGTTCCTCAGGATATCGCGACCGAATCGTCGCAGCCGCTGTTCTGCATTTCCGTCATCCGCCAATGCATTCACCACATCCGCGAAGGCCACGCTTTGCCAATGCTTTACAACGGCGGACTGAAAGTCAGGTACATCTTTGAAATGCCAGTAGAAAGAGCCTTTGGTCGTTCCCAGGTCCCGGGCGAGTGGCTCCGCTGCGAGGGCGGCAGGGCCTTTTTTGCTGAGGGCCGAAAGCCCAGCATCGATCCATGATTGGCGGGATAATCTTTGGCGTTTCATGCTCTAGCCATAGGCATCGTGTTAAAATGCTGCAAGTGCGAAGGCGTCGCATCGGTTCTTTTTGCATTTGCAGCATCCGTTGCGCAACAGGTCAGTGCCGCGGGACACGGATTTCGACAAACCCAAGGGGAAGCCCCATACCCGCCCACGGCAAGGCTCGACGCAGCCCTCCCCTTAGCCAAGGAGCCGGCGCGCGATCACTTGGGCCTGAATCTCTGCCGCCCCTTCAAAGATATTCAGGATACGCGCGTCGCAAAGCACACGGCTGATCTTGTACTCCAGCGCAAAGCCATTGCCGCCGTGGATCTGCAGGCCGTTGTCCGCAGCAGCCCAGGCAACCCGCGCACCTAGAAGTTTGGCCATCCCGGCCTCGACATCACAGCGCCGCCCCTCGTCTTTTTCAAAGGCGGAAAAATAGGTCAGTTGCCGGGCAACCATGATCTCAACCGCCATCATTGCCAGTTTTCCCGACACGCGGGGGAAATCGATCAGTGATTTGCCGAATTGCTTGCGATCCTGTGCATATTGCATGGAGATATCGAGTGCGGATTGCGCGACACCAACAGCGCGGGCCGCGGTCTGGATGCGAGCGGATTCGAAGGTTTCCATGAGCTGTTTAAAGCCCTTGCCTTCCTCCCCGCCCAGAAGGTTTTCGCCTTTGACGTGAAAATTGTCGAAGGCCAGTTCATACTCTTTCATGCCGCGGTAGCCCAGCACTTCGATCTCGCCGCCGGTCATGCCGTCGGTCGGGAAGGGGTGGGCATCATCTCCGGGCGTTTTTTCCGCCAGAAACATCGACAGACCGCGATAATCGGTGGTGTCGGGGTCCGTGCGCGCGAGCAATGTCATCACATGGGTGCGGGAGGCATGGGTGATCCATGTCTTGTTGCCGGTAATGCGGTAGTCATCGCCCTCTTTCATGGCGCGTGTGCGCAGGCTGCCCAGATCAGAGCCCGTGTTGGGTTCGGTAAAAACGGCGGTCGGCAGGGTTTCAGCCGAGGCAAGCTGCGGGAGCCATTTCTCTTTCTGCGCGTCGGTACCGCCTGCGATGATCAGTTCCGCCGCGATTTCGGAACGCGTGCCCAAGGAGCCGACGCCGATGTAGCCCCGCGACAATTCTTCGGAGACAACGCACATGGACGCCTTGGAGAGGCCGAAGCCGCCATATTCTTCAGGGATCGTCAGGCCAAAAACGCCCATCTCCGCCAGTTCGTCAATGACCTCCATGGGGATCAGTTCGTCATTCAGATGCCAGTCGTGGGCAAAGGGTTCGACCTTTTCGACAGCATAGCGGCGAAACTGTTCCCGGATCATTTCCAGTTCTTCATCGAGACCGGAGGCCCCCACCGTGATATTCGCGGATTGCTCCTGCATGAGTTCGACAAGACGGACACGGGCGGCCTGCGTGTTGGCAGACTGTGTCAGCGTCATGACGGCGGGTGCCATCAGAGCGCGCATATCGGTCTGCTCCAGACCCAAATCCTGAAGGCGTACAATCTCACCCTGGTTCATCTGGATCCCGCCATAGATCTGCCAGAGGTACTCGCCAAAAGCGATCTGATGGAGAAGCTGTTCGGTTTCACCGAATTTACCCTTGGCCTGCAGGCGCTCTGCCCAGTTCTGCATTTGTCTGAGCGCCTGCGCATAGGTTGCCAGCCATGCCAAGCCATGCGCCGCTGTCTGATGTTGTTCGATCAACGCACCCGAGATGCGCCCCTCGTCGGCTACCATCGACCGCACCCGCTCTTTTGCGGTGTCCAGAAGCTTCTCAACCGGCGTTACAGCCGCTGCCGTCAATGCCAGAAGATCGCCTAGAACGATCTGTGTGTGCAATGTGGGATCCTGTCCGTCGTGAGCCATATCAACATCCTCTTTAGATGGCTGAAGATGTAGTTCTTTCGCAGGTGCAGCGCAACATAAATACCTAAAATTAGCCAATTTTGGACGAAAATTACCCCGTGCCGCGACGTTATTTCGCAGTGCAGCATTGCTTACCGGTGGGACAATCAACGAAAAAACCCGCAAGCGAGGCTTGCGGGTCGATGATCGTTACAAATACAGAACCGAAAAACAACTGGTAATATAGAATAGGCCCGCCCGACTTTGGAGGGCAGGTAATCTCGGAATTAGCTTTGGCGCGCGACGGTGACGCCGGAGACGTCTTCGATGAATGTTACGATTCGGGATTTCACGGTGTCGTCACGGATCGCTGCCAGCGCCGTCACAATCTCCAGTCCGGGATCGCGCGGGCTTGTCGCATTCGTTGCCGCGTCCAGGCCTTCAAAAAAGTAGGACGTGGGAACATCAAGAATACGAGACAATTCGTAAAGTCTGCTGGCCGCAATGCGGTTTGAACCGATCTCATACTTTTGTATCTGTTGAAAAGACAGATCAAGCTCTCTGGCAACGTCCGTCTGGGACAAACGGCGCATGGTTCTGATCTGTTTCAACTTGCGACCAACGTGAACATCAACTGGATGGGACATAACTTTTTAAAACCTCTAACTTCGCTGGCTTCACTCATCGCGGGAATCACTTCCGGGTTCAACTGGGTACCTTTTTCCTTTTTTTGAACAAAAATGTACCGTTAATGGGTGAAAAATATTGCATTGCTGGGTGATTAATTTACCATCCTCCAATATGAACCAGATAATGGATTCAAATCGTGCTGCCAGATCGGTTGGAAAGCCGACCGAATCGCATGCGCTCTTGCATGAGATGATCAGATCGTTTACTACCTTAGCGAGAACATTAAATTTGAGCCACGCTGTGACGGAGCTGGGCAGCACACGCCAGACTGTGCGTCGGCATATCGCTCTTTTGGAGAAAGCCAAGGGGGTCGCGCTCTTCAGGGTTGAAGACCGGCAGTACTACCTGACCGAGGCCGGACAGCGCGCTCTGCCGGAGGCTGAAGACATCCTCGCGCGGGGCAATTCCTGGCTCAACAGAGATGTTGGGCACGTAGACGGCTTGCAGCATGTCAGCAAGGTACTGCCCGATGGGTGGTGCTTTCATCAGCAGCAACGACCGATTGCCGAGATATGGCGTTGTGAGCGCCCGCTGTTTCGGGAAACCGTCAAGGCCTGGGCAATCGCTCAAGGCGAGTTGGAACATGAAGCTTTTCAACATGTTCGTCCTTATTTCATGGTGTTTCGCGACTCTCCGAATGGCTGGCTGAGCGTCGAAGTTGGCGACGATTCTGCCTATGTTTCCTGGTTTGGCTGGAATTCCGCGCGCAGCAGTATCGGGCGTGACGTTGGCAAAATGCCGGGTGGAGACGACTTTGCACGCCTGCTGAGCGCGCCTTTTGAAGAGGTAAAATACACGCGTGGCGTGCGGCTTGACCACGTTTGCACTCTGCTTCCGCGTGTCCATGATGGACCGATGGTACCGCTGAGCTACCAACGATTGATGCTCGGGGGAACCTTCCCCGACGGCACTTTTGCGCTGCTCTCTGTTGTCGAGCGCTGTTACGATTTGGACATCGACGGGGTGACCGAAGAACAGGTCAGATTAATGCCAAAAGACATGTTAACACCTGATCGACCAAGCGCTCTAAAATACGAGCGCAGTTAGTTAATTTATTCTATAATCGGGGCTCTGGCCAACATCAGAGGAGAAGCCCGATGACCATTCACACCTTCAGCGATGACAGCTTTTTTACGGCTGCAAGTCTGGATATTTTGTCCCGTTACGAGGTCGATTTGACCATCGGTGACGACTTCGAAGAGTACAGAGAGCTACTTGCGGAGGGAAGACCAGATCACATCTTGGGGGCGCCCTTTGACCCGACGCTGCACGACCTAAACGAGAAAAACGCATTCTGGATTGTCGGGCGGTCCGCTGACGGCACTATGATGCACGCACAGGCGATGAGGCTTCTGGACACGGGCACGTCTTCTGTTGGCGAGTTCTTCCGTTACAACTTTCGCAAGTTCCCCCCTCCCGGCGTTGACATCGACTATCAGCGCTCCCGCTATCGCGCGGGCCCCGGCGCACAGCGCATGACGGGGCGTGTCTGCTATCACGGAGAGGTCTGGATGGGTGGTGAGCCCGGTCAGTACCGCGGCAGCGGGTTGTCCAGCCTGTTGGGGCGTTTTGCCTTTCTCACAGCGCTGCAAAGGCTGTCACCGGATTATATCATGGGGTTCATTCTAAAGCCCGTCGCCTTCAAGGGGTTCGTTGAGCGTCAGGGCTACATGCACGCAGAACCCGGCGCGCTGCGCTGGTACAAGCAGGGCGCTGCGGACCCGATGGAAACCTTCATGGTATACATGAGCAATGAAGACGCCCGTTTCGTGCTGGATATGCCGTTGCAAGAACTGGTATCTCTGGCAGCTTAAAAGTTCCCGCCGCGCGCCCCGCGACGGAAAAATATGTGTTTCCCCGTGTGGCTGTCAGCTGATGGCAGCCGCGCGAACGTCTTCGTCGATAAACGGTAAATACTGGTCGAAGTTGTCGGAGAACATTTTGACCAGTTTCGCCGCCTGTCTGTCATAAGATTCCGGGTTGTCCCATGTACGGCGCGGGTCGAGCAGGATGCTGGGCACGCCTTTGACGTCAACCGGTACCGAAAAGCCGAAATTGGGGTCCTTGCGGAACTCTGCGTCGGCCAGTGATCCATCAAGTGCTGCGGTCAGGAGCCCGCGAGTGGCTTTTATTGGCATGCGGCTACCTGTTCCATAGGCACCTCCGGTCCAGCCCGTATTCACCAGCCAGCAGGTCGCCCCATGCGTTGCAATCTTTTCACGCAGCAGGTTGCCATAGACCTCTGGGCGACGGGGCATGAAGGGGGCCCCAAAGCAGGTCGAAAAGGTGGGCTCCGGCTCGGTCACGCCGCGCTCTGTTCCGGCCACTTTGGACGTGAAGCCCGAGAGGAAATGATACATCGCCTGAGCGGGCGTCAGTCGTGAGATCGGCGGCAGGACTCCAAAGGCATCGCATGTCAGCATAATGATGTTCTTGGGATGCCCGCCCCGCGCCGACGCGGAGGCGTTCGAGATATAGTGAAGCGGGTAGGCGCAACGCATATTTGCGGTCAGGCTGTCATCTTCGAAGTCAAGGTCTTTGGTCTGCGGGTCGTAGACCATGTTTTCGATGACCGTTCCGAATTTCTCCGTGGTAGCATAGATTTCAGGTTCGGCCTCGGGGTTCAGGCTGATGGTCTTTGCGTAGCATCCGCCTTCGAAATTGAACGTGCCGGTATCGGACCAGCCATGTTCATCGTCACCGATCAGTGTCCGCGCGGGATCAGCTGACAGTGTCGTTTTTCCGGTCCCGGACAGGCCAAAGAATACCGCCGTATCGACCGGATTGCCGACCGCGTGATTGGCCGAACAATGCATCGGCATCACGCCTTTTTCAGGCAGCAGATAGTTCAGCAGCGTGAACACGGATTTCTTGTTTTCGCCCGCATACTCCGTCCCTCCGATCAGGATGAGCTTTTTGTCGAAGTTCATCGCGATCACGGTTTCGGACCTGCAATTGTGTTTTGCCGGGTCGGCCAGGAAGCTGGGACAATTGATGACGGTGAAATCTGCGACAAAGTCGTCGAGGTCCTCGCGGTCGGGGCGCCGCAGCATATGGCGAATGAAAAGCCCGTGCCAGGCCAGCTCGGTGACCATGCGCACGTTGATGGCATGTTTCGGATCAGAGCCTCCGGTGAGGTCCTGAACAAAGTAGTCGCGCCCTTCCATGTGGGCCAGCATGTCGGCGTGAAGCTGGTCAAAGCCTTGGGGTGACATGGCGGCGTTGTTGTCCCACCAGATCGTGTCGGCAACGCTGTCTGTCTTGACGACATGTTTGTCTTTTGGCGACCGGCCGGTGAATTTGCCGGTGGTCACCAGAAAGGCACCGCCCTTGCCGAGGTTTCCTTCGCCGCGCGCCAATGCATATTGAATAAGATCAGGTTCAATCAGGTTATAATAGACAGCGCCGAGCCCCGTGATCCCTTGATCTTCGAGCTGAAAGTCCGGGTTTACCCGTCCATGTGTCATTTATTTTTCTCCTGTATGCCCGCACGATCCGGCGGATGGTCATGATTCGCGGCAGGCGAATTCTGCCTGCTGCGGCGTCCTTAACATGACGTTTTATCCCCTGAACAGGACGCTTTCCGTAGTTAGCGCCATCATGGACATCTTTGTCGCGGGGCGTCGTTTCGCTGTGCGGGACGTGGTTAATAATGTCTTATTGGAGGCAACAATGTGCGGCAATTTAGTCATTCGTAACCAAATTATGTCCTAATTCCATGCGACTACTACGGTGATTCGTACTTAAGGATTGATTCGGGGGAATGATCGATGGTCAATATCCCAAAAAACCAAGAAAATGAGCAGCATAAGGAAACAGGTAATGTCCAAGATCGCACTGGTTGACGACGACAGGAATATCCTGACGTCCGTTTCGATGACACTGGAGGCCGAGGGCTTCGAGGTGGAGACCTACAATGACGGCCAGGCTGCATTGGACGCCTTCAACAAGAAGTTGCCCGATATGGCTGTGTTGGACATCAAGATGCCGCGCATGGACGGGATGGACCTGCTCCAACGTCTCCGCCAAAAAACTGCGATGCCTGTGATTTTTCTCACGTCGAAAGATGATGAGATCGACGAAGTGCTGGGCCTGCGTATGGGAGCAGACGACTATGTGAAAAAGCCATTTTCACAGCGATTGCTGGTGGAACGTATCCGTGCCTTGCTGCGCCGCCAGGATGCTGTTGCGGGTGACGTTGTCGCCGATACGGAAGAGACAAAGGTGATGGAGCGGGGTGATCTGCGCATGGACCCCTTGCGCCACGCGGTGAGCTGGAAGGGCAGGGATGTGTCCCTGACGGTAACAGAGTTTCTGCTGTTGCAGGCGCTGGCGCAACGTCCTGGTTTTGTAAAATCCCGTGACCAGTTGATGGACGTGGCCTATGATGATCAGGTTTATGTCGATGATCGCACGATCGACAGCCACATTAAACGCCTCCGCAAAAAGATGCGGACCGCGGACGAAGAATTCTCGGCGATTGAGACGCTCTACGGCATCGGGTACAGATACAACGAAGAGTAAACCGATCCGTGGCTGCGGCCGAGAGGACTTTTGTGCGGGACATGAACCCACCTGTGTCCCAGGATGGCGATGTTGTTCTGGGTGATGACTGGGTAGCACCGGAAAGCGCTGCCGCAAACGAGATGCGCGCGTCACGAGAGCGGCGCGGGTTGATGTCTTTGCGCGCGTCTCCTTTGACCCGCAAAATTATCACTTTCAACCTTATTGCGCTGAATATCCTGGTTGCGGGTATTCTGTATCTCAACTCCTCGCGTGACAGTCTCGCATTGCAGCGCGCAGCCTCCCTCGTGTCCGAAACGGAGTTGATCGCAGATGTGATCGAGGCGCAGCTGCCCGCCGGTGCGCCGGTCAATCTGGCAACCGGCGACGGGATTGACCTGCAGGCGACCCTGGAGGGGCTGGATTTGCGCAGCGGGATCGAAGTCTTTGTCTACAACCACTCTGAGTTGCTTGTCGGCAATACAGAAGGGCGACTTGCAGCGGGTGAAATCGCCGGCGGTCTGGAAAGCCGCACGATCCTGACGGATGGGCTGAGCTGGCTGTGGGCGGTTGTCTCTTCCATTGCTGTTGAGCCGAAGGTCTCAGACCAAACTCCACTCGCTGAGAAGATCAAGCCCTTCGTGGCGCAAGCTTTTCAGAACGGGACGCAAATCCGCAATGAGCTGGATACTGTTGGTGGCGCACTCTTTACCGCTGCCACACCTATTTTGCAAAACAACAATGCGGTCGGTGTGGTCGCGGTTGCCACGGCTGCCGGAGAGATTGACAATCTGGTGCGCGGTGAACGGGAACGTGTGCTGCAGATGTTCGTGATCGCGACGCTTGTTTCCGTTGGGCTCAGCTTGGTCCTGGCGTCTACGATCGCAAACCCGCTTGCCGATCTTGCCGCCGCCGCAGAACTCGGGCGGGACAAAAACGCCAGAAAAATGAATCCCGGCCGTATTCGGATCCCCGATCTGACGGCGCGTCCGGATGAGATCGGACGCCTGAGCGGCGCATTGCGCGGGATGATTTCAGCGCTCTACAACCGCATTGACGCCAATGAACAATTCGCGGCAGACGTGGCGCATGAGATTAAGAACCCCTTGGCCTCATTGCGGTCCGCCGTTGGCACGTTGCGCATGGTCAAACGTGCAGATCAACGTGAAAAGCTGCTTGATGTGATCGATCACGATGTGCGAAGGCTTGATCGTCTGGTCAGCGACATCTCCAACGCCTCGCGATTGGACAGTGAGTTGGTCAAGGAAGAAGAGGAGCCCTTCAACGTCCTGTCAACGCTGTCAAATCTTGGCCAGTATCTCGGAGAGGACGCAAAATCGAAGGGAATCGAATTCATCACGGATTTGCCCGATACCCCGATTGTTGTGCATGGTCTCGAAGCCCGGCTTGCGCAGGTTTTTGTCAACTTGGTCACGAACGCGATTTCGTTTTGCGAAGATGGCGATGCGATCCGTATCTGGGCGCGCAAGAAACAGAACCGCGTGCTGATCGTCGTGGAAGATACCGGCCCCGGCATTCCAGATCAGGCACTCGCGAAGATTTTCAAAAGGTTCTATTCACAACGGCCCGAGGAACACTTTGGCAACAATTCGGGGCTGGGTCTCGCGATTTCCAAACAGATCGTTGAAGCTCACGGGGGCGTGATCTGGGCAGAGAACATTCGCCCCACCGAAGCTGACATCATATCGGAACCGCTGGGCGCGCGATTCGTCGTCGGCCTGCCGATCTGAGAATGACGCAGGACCTGCCGTCCAACCGCCGCGCCACTCTTGTTCATGCCAGCACTGTCGCGGTTGACGGTCGGGGCCTGCTGATCCTCGGGGCATCAGCGCGTGGAAAATCTGCTCTTGCATTGCAAATGATGGCGTTCGGCGCATCTCTGGTTGCTGACGATCAAACACATCTTTCGCGAAGGGAAGATACTCTGATTGCGCGGGCACCGTCTTCCACCCGCGGGATGATCGAGGCGCGTGGAGTTGGTCTTTTGAATGCGTCAACGGTCGAAGGCTCGGAAATTGTCTTGGCGGTAGACCTGGATCAGCACGAGGTTGACCGTTTGCCGGTGCTGCATGAGATAGAGATGTGCGGCGTCAAATTGCCCTGCCTCTATAGCATTGACGGCGCCCACTTCCCGGCGGCAGTTTTACAGTATCTCAAGGCTGGAAGAAGAGAACCCTCATGATTGAACGTGATGCTGCGGCACGACGCCTCGTTCTGGTTTCCGGTCCGTCTGGTGCGGGAAGGTCCAGCGCGCTGAACGTGCTGGAGGATGCGGGCTTTGAGGTCGTCGATAATCTCCCTCTGCGTCTATTGCCGGCTTTGCTTGAAACCGGCGGCAAGGGTCAGCCTTTGGCTTTGGGCATTGACCCGCGCAACCGGGATTTTTCAACCACGGCTGTGATCGATGCGTTGGGTCAGTTAACCGGGGTACCCGGTCTGGCCCCGGAACTGCTTTATCTTGATTGCTCGACAGAGGTTTTGTTGCGGCGGTTCTCCGAAACGCGCCGTCGTCACCCGCTGGCCCCCGATGATCGCCCCTCCGAAGGCATCATGCGGGAACTCGAGATGCTGGGACCTCTGCGGGCGAGAGCGGACGTTCTGATCGATACAACCGATTTGAATGTGCACCAGCTTCGGGCAGAGGTTGAACACTGGTTTGCCCCGGATGGACATCGGCGGTTGTCAGTTTCGGTGCAGTCGTTTTCTTACAAGCGTGGTTTGCCGCGCAATGTGGATATGGTGTATGACTGTCGATTTCTGACCAATCCTTACTGGACGCCGACACTTCGTCCGCTCAATGGCAAAGACAGCCGCGTTCAAGATTACGTGATGGCGGATCCGCGGTTTGCCGAGTTTTCGGAACGCGTGGCCGATTTGAGCCTCCTATTGCTGCCCGCTTATCGCGAAGAGGGAAAAGCGTACCTTTCAATCGCCTTTGGGTGTACTGGCGGGCAGCATCGTTCCGTTGTTCTGGCCGAGACACACGGATTGCGGCTTGCGGAAGAAGGCTGGCAGGTGTCAATAAGGCACCGCGAACTGGACCTGAGAAAAAAAGAAGAGGCCTGATCCTTGATTGGTATCGTCATCGTCGCGCATGGGGGATTGGCCAAGGAGTATCTGGCCGCCATCGAACATGTGGTGGGGGCGCAGACCGGTATTCAGGCAATTGGTATTCAGGCAGATGACGACAGGGCAGCAAAGGAGCGTGAAATCTGTGCCGCAGCCGACGCCGTAGATCAGGGCGAGGGCGTAGTTGTCGTGACCGATCTTTACGGCGGATCGCCGTCGAACCTCAGTCTGCTGGCTTGCCGTCCCGGAGACCGCCGTATCCTCTATGGCGCGAATTTGCCCTTGTTGATAAAACTTGCCAAGAGTCGTCATAAGCCTGTGCCAGATGCGGTTCGGGCAGCCCTGGCAGCAGGAAAGAAATACATCGACAGCCAGAACATCAGCCCGGAATGACAAGGCCCTCAAGTCAATGACCAAATGCACTCTTGAAATCGTGAATGTCAAAGGCCTCCATGCTCGTGCTTCAGCAAAACTTGTTGAGGTCGTAGAAGGTTTTGACGCCAACGCCGAGGTGTCGAAAGACGGTTTGTCCGCTTCCGGCGATAGTATTATGGGGCTTTTGATGTTGGCAGCTTCTCAGGGAAGCTTTATTGAAGTGGAAACGATTGGACCGGACGCAGAAGCCTTGGCGGAGGCGCTGTCTGCATTGGTTGCGAATAAATTCGGGGAAGATGGCTGAGCACGCAGCTTCCTGCGGTAGATAAGCTGAAGGGTTTCTTCTTGATGGAAAGTTCGCAGAATATCAGTGTCGATCAGCAGGCCGAACCGATCAATTTCTCCAAGTATGATCGCACTGCTATTTCTTACGCATCCACTTTCCAAGACCCGTGGAAGGCGGCCTTTATCCGTGTGATCGAGGCGCTGACGGGTAAGCTCACGATCTTGCGGCTGGTGCGGAAGTTCGAGCGTCGCGGGGCGCCGCAGGGGCAGGCTTTCTGGCGTGCAGCGCTCGACGTGATGGGCATCGAATTACAAACACCGCAGTACCAGCTGGACCGGATACCGAAAGAGGGTCCGGTGATCGTCGTGTCAAACCATCCGCATGGTATGGTTGACGGCATGATCTTTGCGGATCTGATTGGTCGTGCACGCTCTGATTACCGTATTCTGACGCGGTCGTTGTTGACCGTCATTGATGAGGTTGCCGGATCTTATATGATCCCGGTGCCGTTTCCGCATGATCCCGATGCGCAGCGCAAAGGCGTTGAGATGCGCGCGCGTGCCATGGAGCATCTCAAGAAAGGCGGTGTCGTGGCCTTGTTTCCCTCCGGTGGCGTCGCGGCATCAGAGACGTATTTCGGGCCGGCCGTCGAGGGGGAGTGGAACGTCTTTACAGCCAAGCTGATCCGCCGATCCGGGGCCACTGTTCTGCCCATCAAGTTTCAGGGCCAGAATTCGCGCGCGTATCAGATTGCCAACAAGATTTCACCGATGTTGCGTCAGGGGTTGTTGCTACACGAGATCGTTCACGCATTAAACAAACCCCAGGCGCCGATTGTCGGTCATCCCCTGTCTCAGCAGGAAATCGAGAAATGGGCGGATGATCCGCGTGGTTTCATGGCCTGGCTGCGCGAGCACACCCTGTCCTTGGAAAGCTGAGACGCTCCTGCGGCCCTATCGGGTGGGTACGGGTGTTTCGCCCCGATAGTCGTAAAATCCACGGTCTGTCTTGCGCCCAAGCCAACCTGCTTCAACGTATTTGGTCAGAAGCGGGCAGGGGCGGTACTTGGTATCTGCCAGGCCGTCATGCAGGACGTTCATGATTGCAAGGCACGTATCCAGGCCGATAAAGTCGGCAAGCGCCAATGGGCCCATCGGGTGATTTGCTCCAAGTTTCATGGAACTGTCGATGGACTGCACGCTGCCGACGCCCTCGTAAAGGGTGTAAACCGCTTCGTTTATCATCGGCATCAGGATGCGGTTCACGATAAAGCCGGGGAAGTCTTCTGCGGATGCCGCCGTTTTGTTTAATCGCTCAACTACTTTCTTGCAGGCGCGGAATGTCTCTTCGTCTGTGGCGATCCCGCGGATCAATTCCACCAACTCCATCACCGGTACGGGATTCATGAAGTGAAATCCCATGAATTTTTCCGGCCTGTCGGTTCTGCTGGCCAGGCGTGTGATCGAGATCGATGAGGTATTCGAGGTCAGGATCGTTTCGGGTTTCAGGTGTGGCAGCAAATCCTCGAAAATTGCCTGTTTGACCGTTTCACGTTCAGTCGCGGCCTCAATGATCAGGTCGGTCTGGCCCACTTCCTTCAGCGTTGTGGTCGTTGTCATCCGGCTGAGCGCCGTCTGATGCGCATCGGTGGTAATTTTCCCCCTGCTGACCTGACGTTCCATATTTTTGGAAATGGTCGCCATGGCGCGGTCCAGCGCATCGCCGCTGATATCATTGAGGATGACATCATATCCCGCCAGCGACATGACATGTGCAATGCCATTCCCCATCTGGCCTGCACCAACGATTCCGACAGTCTTGATTTCCATGGATAATCCTTTTGTGTCCGCGGCATTCTACGGTGCCGGGACTGGAAGTCGCAAGGGGTTGCGACCCGGCATCACTCTCTAAAATTGGAGCTTTAAGAAAATTTAAGGACCAGCCCGGCATAACCGATGTCGGGTGAGTAAAAAGGGTGGCTTATGGCCTATGACGTCTTGGGGGCGAAAGCCTTAAACTATGCGCCGTGCCGATATGGGAATTCGCGCATTCTGTTCCGGGGGCCGCAGCGCAGGCTTGACGCGCCATACGTTGCATTCATCGGCGGTACGGAAACATATGGCAAATTCATCAAAGCGCCGTTTCCTGACCTTGTGGAAAGCGATCTGGGTGTGAATTGCATCAATTTCGGCGTGTCGAATGCCGGAGTGGATGTCTTCTTGAACGATGGCTTTATCACCGAAGCGGCAAACGGGGCGGAAGCGACGGTTCTTCAGGTGGTTGGGGCGCATAATCTGTCAAACAGGTTTTATTCGGTCCATCCACGGAGGAACGACCGCTTTCTGACCGCGTCACCCCTGTTGAAATCGATCTATCCCGAGGTCGACTTTGCCGAGTTTCATTTTAACCGCCATATGTTATGCGCACTCTACGATGCGTCTACCGAACGGTTTGGGATTATCGCAAAGGAGCTACAGGCCGCCTGGTCCGCACGCATGAAGCTTCTGCTGCGCCGCATTTGTGGCCATGTCATCCTTCTGTGGTTTGCAGATCATCCGCCCAGCGAAGCGGACGTACGCTATGACAATCCGACCGGCAGTTCCGAGCCGTTGTTTGTGACCCGCGCGATGTTGGATGATCTGGCGGTACGGGTGTCGGGCTATGTCGAGGTTACCGCATCGGAGGAGGCTTTGGCAGCCGGCACCCATGGTATGGTTTTCGACGAGCTGGAAACCCCTGCCGCAGGAAAACTGATGGGCCCTCGGGCGCATGGGGAGACGGCTCTGCATCTGGGAAAGACGCTGCATTCCATTGTCAGGGTATAAAAAAGCCGCCTCCGGACGGGGCGGCCTTTTATCTCGAAAACATCTGCGGACGTTAGTCCAGCTTTTCAATCAGCTCAGGCACGGCTGTGAAAAGGTCCGCGACAAGACCGTAGTCGGCGACCTGAAAGATCGGTGCTTCCTCGTCTTTGTTGATGGCCACGATGACCTTGCTGTCCTTCATGCCGGCAAGGTGCTGAATGGCCCCGGAAATGCCAACGGCAACATAAAGCTCCGGCGCCACGACTTTGCCGGTCTGACCCACTTGCCAATCGTTCGGGGCGTAGCCTGAATCGACCGCCGCGCGGGACGCGCCAACGGCTGCGCCGAGCTTGTCCGCCAGTTTTTCGATCAGTGCAAAATCATCCTCGGAGCCCACGCCGCGTCCACCGGACACAACCACACCGGCCGATGTGAGCTCCGGACGATCCGTTTCAGCGACCTTGTCTTCGACCCATTCGCTGAGGCCGGGATTGCCCGCGGCACCGATGTTTTCGATGGGCGCTGAGCCGCCTGTCCCTGCTGCTTCAAAGGTCGAGCCACGGAAGGTCACAACCTTTTTCGCATCAGCCGTCTTGACCGTCTGCATCGCGTTGCCAGCGTAGATCGGGCGCTCGAAGGTGTTCGCATCAATCACGGCAGTGGCATCCGAGATGACCATCACATCCAGAAGCGCCGCAACACGCGGCATGATGTTTTTGGCGTCCGTGGTGGCAGGGGCCGCGATATGCTCGTAGTCGCCGGCAAGCGATACGATCAGATCCGCCACCGGTTCGGCCAGACGTTTGCCATAGACCGCATCCTCGGCACAGAGCACTTTTGCCACACCCTGAATGGTCGCGGCCTCTGTTGCGGCGGCGGAACAGCTCGCGCCGGTGCACAGCAGTGTCACATCCCCGAGTGCTTGCGCGGCTGTCACAGCCTTCGCGGTTGCATCCATGGCCAGAGCGCCATCATTCACCTCTGCAAGAAGTAGAACAGCCATTATACAGCCCCCGATTCTTTGAGTTTCGCGACCAGCTCATCCACGGAGCCGACCTTGATGCCCGCTGCCCGTGCCGCAGGCTCTTCGGTTTTGACCACTTCAAGCCGAGGCGCCACCTCGACGCCGTAGTCAGCCGCCGTCTTCTCATCAAGCGGCTTTTTCTTGGCCTTCATGATGTTGGGCAGCGACGCATAGCGCGGCTCATTGAGCCGCAGATCCACGGTAATGACGGTGGGCATGCTGACCTTGATCGTCTGCAGACCGCCATCGACCTCCCGCGTGACCAAGGCCTTGTCGCCTTCGACCGTAACCTCGGAAGCAAAGGTCGCCTGCGACCAGCCCATCAGGGCCGCCAGCATCTGACCGGTGGCGTTCATGTCATTGTCGATCGCCTGCTTGCCGCAGAGCACCAGACCGGGCTGTTCCTCCTCCACAATGGCCTTGAGGATTTTCGCCACGGCCAGCGGTTCGATGTCGTTGTGCACATCATCGGTGGCCACCACGAGGATTGCGCGATCCGCCCCCATTGCCAACGCCGTGCGCAAGGTTTCCTGGCTTTGCTTGACGCCGATGGAGACGACGACGACTTCCTCCGCCTGACCCGCCTCTTTCAGCCGGATGGCCTGTTCGACAGAAATCTCGTCAAACGGGTTCATCGACATTTTCACGTTGGCTAGATCGACGCCCGAACCGTCCGCTTTGACGCGCACTTTGACGTTGTAGTCGATCACGCGTTTGACAGGTACCAATACCTTCATATGCGTCTCTCTCCTTGGCAATGCGACTCACCTGCAAAAGTGAGCCTTACGTTTTCTGAAGTGTGGTTTACCCAAGCCTGAGCGGTTGAAACAGTGCAAAATCGTCACGTTGCGTCGCGCCTACGCCGCGTTTCAGGGGAATTTGACGCGGCGTCACAAAATATTTCCGATTGACTACACGCCTCTACCGATTTGCACCCGGCACCCAGAGCACGTCATCCTTGCCGCCGTTGTTCGCCGTCCGGGCCGCAACAAAGAACCAGTCGCTCAGCCGGTTGAGGTATTTGACCGCCGCCGTGTTGATCGCCTCCATCGTGGCCAGCTCGACGCACAGTCGTTCCCCGCGTCGTGCGACTGTTCGGCAGACATGCAGTTGCGCAGCCAGGCGCGATCCACCGGGCAGGATAAAGCTGCGCAACGGATCGAGACCGGCGTTCATGTCGTCTATCTCGCTCTCGAGCCGGCTGACCTGGGTATCAGCGATGCGCAGCGGCGGGTATTCGGCTTCGGCATCTTTTTCCATATCGGGCCTGCAGAGGTCCGCACCGATATCGAACAGATCGTTTTGAATCCGGCTCAGGGCGTCGTCCATATCTCCTTCGGCCTCAAGGCGGGCGACACCCACAAAGGAATTCAACTCATCCGAGGTGCCGTAAGCCGTCACGCGCAGCGAGTGCTTTGCCACGCGCACACCATTGCCAAGTGCTGTTTCACCGGCATCCCCGGTCTTGGTGTAGATCTTGTTCAAGACGACCATCGTCGGTTAGCCTCCTTCATTTCGGAAATAGACAAAGAGAATGATGAAAATCACCGCCACAAACTGCGCCGCAATGCGGTAGCGCATCAATTTGTTGGAGTTCTTCTTGTTGAAGGCACCGCCGCCTGCAAAACCGCCCAGACCGAGCGCCAGAACCACCACCACGGCCAAGCAGGCCACGACGGCCAAAATGAAAAATGGGTCTCCCACGTTATGTGTCCTTTTCTAGTTATGCCGCACGATGTAGAGGTCCGCCGGGCAAAAGCGAATGGCTATTTTGAATACCTGCCAAATTCAGCTGCGGGCCAATATCCAATCCATCGCACGGGTCGGCAAAACGCGTTTGAAAAAGCCCATAACATAGGTTGGCGTTGTCACATAATAGCGCGGTTTGGGATTATAGCTCTCCAGCGCGTGGCGCAGCTTCTTGAAAACCGCTTCGGGGGGTAACTCAAAGGGGTCCGGCCCGCTGTCTTTGTAGAGCCTTTTGCGCAGGTTTTTCTCATACTGCGTGCGGCGGGGCGACGCCTGCCAGTCGATCCACTTTTCAAAATGTGGGATCGAGTTTTGCCTGATTTTCGATGTCACCGGCCCAGGCTCGATCAGCACCACGTGGATATTGGTGTCGCGCATTTCCAACCGAAGGGTGTCGGTCAGCCCCTCCAACGCGAATTTCGTCGCATTATACGCTCCGCGCCAGGGCAGGGTGACAAAGCCGAGCACGGAGGAGCATTGGATGATCCGCCCGCGCCCCTGCGCGCGCATCACGGGGATCACGACGCGGGTCAATTCGTGCCAGCCAAAGAAATTTGCCTCGAAGATCGCGCGCAGCGCATCGGTGGGCAGGTCTTCGACCGCGCCGGGTGTGCCGTGGGCACCATTGTTGAACAACGCATCAAGCGTGCCGCCGGTGGCCTCCAGGATCTCTTTGAGCGCGCTGTGGATCGTCTGCGGTTCGGTATAGTCAAGCCGGGGGCTTTCGAACCCTTCGCTGATCAGCCTGTCGCAATCTTCTTGCTGGCGGCAGGCCGCAAAGACGCGCCAACCCGCCGCGCGCAGGTTCTGGGCCGCGCAGTAGCCGATGCCGGACGAGCAGCCGGTGATCAGAATGGATTTTTGTGCCATGTGGTCCCCTTGCGTCTTGCCAACCTGTGCCAATTCGCAAGATGTTGTGCAACTCTAACCGTTCGTCAGCAGGAAGGCCGCAACCCAGCCTGAGGGGCCGCCCGTCAGCGGGCGCAGTTCGACCCAGCCGTTGCCCGCATCGCTGAGGATTTCGACCTGTGTGCTTTGCGTCAACTGATCGACGACATCGTAAGAGGTGCCGGGCCCTGACCTGACATTCACATGGGTGCCGTTGATCGACCGGATGTCCCGCCTTGTTGTTGGGGCGGTCGATGTGGCAACGCGGGATGTGCCGGAAAAGGCGAGGGTTTGCCGGTCCGGTCCGGTAGCCTCAAGTGCGGCGAGGCTGAGCGGCTGATCCTGCTGGGCGGCGACATCCGCCAGCGCCGCAATCGGTAGCTGATCCGGCGGGGCGGCGACCTCCGCAGGCGCGGGCGAGGTATCAGGCTGGCTTTCTGGTGTCGCTCTGTCAGCCATCACCGCATCGAAAGATATCAGGCCGAGACGTGCGCGTGTGACACCGGTGTCGGGATGATCCGAGGCCAAAGAATGGGTGTCGCGTGCTTTGGCTGCGGCCACATTAACGGCTGGGAAGGCCGCTTTTCGAGCAATTTCGCGGTCCTGCCGGGCGTCGATGGCCGCAAGACGTGCGACCTCGGGATCAAAATCGGCCCCACCGCTCAATTCGTAAAATCCAAGACCCATGAATAGAAAAGACAATAAAATGAATCGCTTCATCGCGCGAATCCTCGTTACCAATGCCGGCAGACTAACATATTTTGCGGGGCTTTGTTCCAGTGTCTGATTGGCTTTGTGGCTGTACCGAGGAGATTTTTCACCAAACGGCCCCGTTTGACCGGGTGGTTCGGCCGATGTGAAAGCCCGCGGCTTGCCCGCATTACCCGCTTGTTCGCCGCAAACCGCCTCGTTACACAAGGGCAATGACTGACGAGAATGACATCAGCGACATCGCGCAACCGGATCTGTCAGAGCCTCTCAGACGTGCGCTGGGTGAACGGTATCTGACCTATGCGCTCAGCACGATCATGCACCGCGCGTTGCCGGATGCCCGCGATGGTCTCAAGCCCGTGCACCGCCGCATCCTCTACGCGATGCGGGAATTGCGGCTCAGCTCCACCGGAGGGTTCAGGAAGTCTGCCAAGATCTCCGGCGATGTGATGGGCAATTACCACCCGCATGGCGATGCGGCCATCTACGATGCGATGGCGCGCCTCGCGCAGGATTTCAACGTCCGCTACCCGCTGGTCGACGGGCAGGGAAATTTCGGCAATATCGACGGTGATAACCCCGCTGCCAGCCGGTATACCGAGGCGCGGATGACCGCCGTGGCCGAAGCTCTGCTTGAGGGTCTGACTGAAAACGCGGTCGATTTTCGAGAGAACTACGACGGCACGCTGACCGAACCCGTGGTGCTGCCGGCGCAGTTTCCCAACCTTCTGGCCAACGGGTCGTCCGGTATCGCGGTAGGCATGGCGACAAACATCCCGCCTCATAACATCGCGGAGCTTTGTGATGCCTGCATCCACCTTATCAAGACACCGGAGGCCCGCGACGATACGCTCTTGAAATACGTGCCCGGCCCGGATTTCCCGACCGGTGGCGTGATCGTGGAGCCGCCGGAGAGTATCGCACAGGCCTACCGCACGGGCAAAGGCGGGTTCCGCCTGCGGTGCCGCTGGCAGGTCGAGGATCTGGGGCGCGGTCAGTGGCAGATCGTCGTGACCGAGATCCCCTATCAGGTGCAAAAGTCCAAGCTGATCGAAAAGATCGCGGAGCTGATCCAGACCAAGAAGATTCCGATTCTTGGCGATATCCGCGACGAATCCGCCGAAGATGTGCGCATGATCATCGAGCCAAGGTCGCGCTCCGTGGACCCCGATGTGTTGATGGGCATGCTCTTTCGCCTTTGCGATCTGGAGCTGCGGTTTTCACTCAACATGAATGTGCTGATCGACGGTCTGACCCCCAGGGTCTGTTCGTTGAAAGAGGTGCTGCAGGCGTTTCTCGATCACCGGCAGGAAGTTCTGCTGCGCCGGTCCCGCCACCGGCTGGAAAAGATCGATCACCGTCTTGAGGTGCTCGAAGGGTTCATCATCGCTTTTCTCAACCTCGACCGAGTGATCGACATCATCCGCTATGACGAGGACCCCAAGGCCGCCCTGATGGCCGAGGACTGGGGCAAGGAACATCCGCGGGCCTTGAATGAGGCGGATTACGTGCCGCCGCAGCCGTCTGGGGATCCCTCTCTGACAGAGGTGCAGGCCGAAGCGATCCTGAACATGCGTCTGCGGTCGTTGCGCCGTCTGGAGGAAATGGAGCTTTTGCGCGAGCAATCCGCCCTGATGGAAGAACGCGCCCAGCTTGAGGATCTGCTCGACAGTGCCGAGCTGCAATGGGCCCGCATCATTGAACAGTTGCGTGAGACCAAAAAGCAGTTTGGCAAGGATTGGGAGGGCGGCGCGCGCCGCACGACCTTTGCCGAAGGGGCTGTGATCGAGGAAGTGCCGATCGAGGCGATGATCGACCGCGAACCGATCACCGTTGTCTGTTCGCAGATGGGATGGGTCCGGGCGATGACCGGGCACATCGATCTGACCCGGGAGCTGAAGTTCAAGGATGGCGATGGGCCGCGCTTTATCTTTCATGCAGAGACGACAGACCGTCTGCTGGTCTTTGGCTCCAACGGTCGGTTCTACACCGTCTCTGCAGCCAATCTGCCGGGCGGGCGCGGGATGGGAGAGCCTTTGCGTCTGATGGTGGATCTGCCCAATGAGGCAGAGATCGTCACTATTCTCAAACATGCGCCGGGACGCAAACTGCTTGTGGCCTCCTCTGCCGGGGATGGTTTTGTGGTCAGCGAAGAAGATGTTGTCGCCCAGACCCGCAGCGGCAAACAGGTGCTGAATGTGCGGGGCGAGGTTCGTGCCGCGATCTGCAAGCCGGTGACGGGCGATGCCGTGGCGGTGGTCGGTGAAAACCGCAAGGTGCTGGTCTTTGGTCTGGATGAATTGCCCGAGATGGGGCGCGGCAAAGGCTTGCGACTGCAGAAATACAAGGACGGTGGCTTGTCCGATGCTACGACATTCACACAGGCCGATGGGCTGAGCTGGCTGGACCCGGCGGGCCGCACACGCACCGAAACAGACCTTGCGGAATGGATTGGCAAACGTGCTTCTGCCGGGCGTATGGCCCCGCGCGGTTTCCCGCGCGACAACAAGTTTACCTAAAGCGCGTCCGCCGTCAGCCAGACGCCCCCTTCGGGCCGCAACGTCAGGATCATCACCGGCTTGGGATCACGCCCTTTGACCGCGCTGAACCGAAAGCGCGAGAGCAGGGTTGCCAGGATAATGACCGCCTCCTGAAGGGCAAACGATGCCCCGATACAGATCCGCGGCCCGTCGCCGAAGGGCAGGTAGGCGTAGCGATGGATCGATTTGCGATCTGCAAAGCGGTCCGGGTCGAAATGATCCGGCCTGTCCCAGAGCAAATGATGTCGCCCCAGTGCGTAGATCGGGATCATCACCGTGTCCTCAGCCCGGATGTCCGCACCGCAGAGATCATCCTGCTTCTGCGCGGTGCGCGAGACCACACCCGCCGGCGGGTAAAGCCGGAGTGCCTCGTCGATGATCTGGCGGCAGTAGGGCAGGTTGGGCACATCCTGCGCGGTGGCGGGTCTCCCTTGCAGAACGCCCTGCGCCTCGGTGCGCGCCTTGTCCTGAACCGCCGCGTCGAACGCACACAGATAGAAGGACCACGCAAGGGTCAGGGCCGTTGTCTCGTGTCCCGCGACGATGAAGGTCAGCAGGTTGTCGCGCAGCTCGCCCGTTGTCATCTTGCGACCGGATTTGGGATCCTCACCCGCCAGCAAAAGATCGAGAAGGTCCGGTACGGCACCGGGGCCACGGGCGGCGCGGGCTTCAATCGCGGCATCGGCGTCTTTCCTCATCTGGCTCATTTCGCTCGAGGATGCCATGCGGTTCGGGCGGAGTACCCAGTCCGGTGCCCCGAGGATGTCGAGCAGTGATATCTTCCCCGCGTCGCTGATGTAGGTCTCGATCGCCTCATGCACTGCGGCGCGATCAAAACTGCCGTCGCCCGAAAATGTGACCTCGGCAATCACATCGAAGGTCGCCGCTGTCATCTCATCCAGCATGTTCACCGCCCGCCGGCCCGCCTGCGCGATGCGCTCAGCACTGCGCTCTGCCGCGGCCGTCATCACCGGGCCGAGCGCGCTGACGTTGCGATGTGAAAAGACCGGGGCCGAGGTGCGGCGCTGCCAGCGCCAATGCGCGCCTTCGGCGATAAAGAGCGACTCGCCGATGGCCGGACGCAGCATATTCTTTGTGACGGTCGATTTGGGATAATCCTCCACGCGCTCCAGCAGCATTTTCTGCAGGGCGTCCGGGTCCATCACCATATGCCAGCGCTTGACCGTTCTGCCGGACAGAACCTTTTGACGCGTGGCGGCCTCGGGAATGATGTTGAGCACGTTTTCACGCATGAGCTGCCAGCTTTTCAACACGCCGGTGGGCTCTGTCACCAGCGGAATGCGAACTGGTACACGATCATCGGTCATCATGATTTCCCTTTGCCCTTGCGTGTCGCGTGATACTTGTGAATTAGGGCGTGGCGTTGAGCGGTCCAATGCCGGTTGCATTGCACAGGCCAGTGCATTGGGGTAGTCGTCTACGCGCTGAAGAGAAGTGAGGCCCATCGGATGATAAGACGTATCATTGCTGTTTTGTGTTGTGTTGTATTGTCCGCCTGCACCTATGAAAGCGACCTTGACGAGCCACCGGTTGATCTGGGGAATTTCAGACTTGGGCATAATGTCGTGGTGGCCCCGCTGGCCGCGACCTCCTCGGCGATCAGCCGAGAGGCCACCGAAGAGGAACTGACCACGGCCCTGCGCGATGCCATCGCCGCACGGTTTGATCGGTATGACGGCAGCAAGAGATATCATCTTGGTGTCAGCGTTGAAGGTTATGTGCTGGCCCGCGCCGGGGTCCCGGTGGTTGCCGCGCCAAAGTCCGCGATGATTATCCGCGTCACGGTCTGGGACGATGCACAGGCCAAGAAGCTCAACGTGCCGCCGGAACAGATGACAATTCTCGAGAACATCGATGGGGAAAGCCTGATCGGCACTGGGTGGACTCAGTCGGCCGACAAGCAGCTCGAAGGGCTGGCGCGCAACGCGGCCAAGGCGATTGAGACCTTTCTGCTGGCACAGAACGCCGAGCAGGGGTGGTTCATGGATGACGCTGCGGTGGGAGAGGAAGTTGCACAAACGGCTGACGACACGCTGCTGCGCGAGTTGCAAAGTGACACTGTGGAAACGCCGTAGTGCTGCACGTCATCTGGCGCTTGATTTTCCGGCCAGATCACAATACATCGCCCGCCATATCACAAGGACAGGGTCACAGCGCGTGGCCCTCTGACAACAAAAGGGCGCCGCACTCATGGCAAAGGCAAAGTTTGAACGGAATAAACCGCACGTCAACATTGGCACGATTGGTCACGTTGACCACGGCAAGACGACGCTGACGGCGGCGATCACGAAGTATTTTGGCGATTTTCAGGCCTATGACCAGATCGACGGTGCGCCGGAAGAGAAAGCCCGCGGGATCACGATCTCGACCGCGCACGTGGAATACGAGACCGACGCGCGCCACTATGCGCATGTGGACTGCCCGGGCCATGCGGACTACGTCAAGAACATGATCACCGGGGCGGCGCAGATGGACGGCGCGATCCTGGTGGTGAATGCCGCGGACGGCCCGATGCCGCAGACCCGCGAGCACATCCTGCTGGGCCGCCAGGTGGGCATCCCGACGATGGTTGTCTACATGAACAAGGTCGACCAGGTCGACGACGACGAGCTCCTGGAGCTGGTCGAGATGGAAATCCGCGAGCTCTTGTCGAGCTACGAGTACCCCGGCGACGACATCCCCGTGATCCCCGGCTCGGCGCTGGCGGCGATGAACGGCGAGACCCCCGAGATCGGCGAGGAAAGCATCCGCAAGCTGATGGCGGCCGTGGACGAGTGGATCCCGACGCCGGAGCGCGCGATCGACCAGCCGTTCCTGATGCCGGTGGAGGACGTGTTCTCGATCTCCGGCCGCGGGACGGTTGTGACGGGCCGTGTCGAGCGGGGCGTGATCAACGTGGGCGACGAGATCGAGATCGTCGGCATCCGCGACACCAAGAAAACCACCTGCACCGGCGTCGAGATGTTCCGCAAGCTTCTCGACCGCGGTGAAGCGGGCGACAACATCGGCGCGCTGCTGCGCGGGATCGAGCGTGAGGGCGTGGAGCGCGGCCAGGTGCTGTGCAAGCCCGGCTCCGTGACACCACACACCAAGTTCGAGGCCGAAGCCTACATCCTCACCAAGGAAGAGGGCGGTCGTCACACGCCGTTCTTTGCGAACTACCGGCCGCAGTTCTACTTCCGCACGACGGATGTGACCGGCACGGTGCAGCTCAACGAGGGCACCGAGATGGTGATGCCGGGCGACAACGTGAGCTTTGGCGTTGAGCTGATCGCGCCGATTGCGATGGAGAACGGTCTGCGCTTTGCGATCCGCGAAGGCGGCCGCACGGTCGGCGCCGGCGTTGTCTCCAAGATCACCGAGTAATCCCGATACGCGCACCCAAAAGGCGTGTCAAAGATTACGGTGTAACGGCTCGCGCCCGCAAGGGCGCGCACCGCACTCAGCAGGCACACGAAAGGCCGCAGCGAACACTGCGGCCTTTTGGCTTTGATTAAGCGACCCTAGGACTGTGGGTAAAAGCGCACTGCCCATAGGTGCAAGAGGCAGTGTTCATGTGACGAATAGCGTATAGCCGTTCACCATCTAAGCGCTTCTGCATCCGACATCTATTGGCAATCAGCCTCAACGGTTTGTGCCTGTTCGGATTACTTGAATTGAACAAGATCCCACAAATTGCCGTACAAGTCCTCAAAGACCGCAACCGTGCCATAGGGGGCTTCTTTTGGCGATCTGACGAATTTTACACCTTTGTTTTTGTAACTCTCGAAATCCCGGGCAAAGTCATCGGTTTCAAGAAATAGAAAAACCCGGCCACCGGTCTGATTGCCGATGTATTTCTCCTGATCTGCAGTTGAGGCTCTTGCAAGCAGCACAGAGGTTTGTCCATTGCATTTCGGTTTCACCAAAACCCAACGCTTATCCTGTTCAGGTTGATATGTGTCCTCGACCAACTCAAAACCGAGTTTTTGAGTATAGAACGCAATTGCTGAATCATAGTCCCTGACGACGACCGCAACGATTGAAAGTGATTGATTCATTTACTTGGCCAATCCCCGTTTTGCGAGTGAATAGCAACAACACACGGGCCGTCTCTGCGCGCTCAACGCCCATGTTTACCCTGTGCGGCGTAAACAGTTCAATTATGTTTGCGTTGACCTCTGTATTTTTCGAGTCCCAACCTGCGATGCCTCTTGAACCCGGACGCAAATCCGACTACGCCGAGTATCGGCATAGGGGTTTAGCTCAGTTGGTAGAGCATCGGTCTCCAAAACCGAGGGTCGTGGGTTCGAGTCCCTCAGCCCCTGCCAGTTCTCTCAAAATGTCAGACAAACCTGCGTGCGTGCCATTCCGGCGCCACTTTTCTGACAAGGTTTTGCCTGCTTGCCCCCTCAATATGGCCGTGAAGTCTGAGCGTTTGTAAAAAGGGGTTTGAGAGCGTCATGAAAAAGGCGGCTTTACCGACAGATGCAGTGCAGGAAGACGATGCGGATATCCGCGCTGTCCGTCGTCTAATGACGCACGACGAGGACCATGAGACGGCGACCGGGGCTGTCGAAAAGATAATGCCGGATAAAAAACTCTTGGTGGGATCGTCCAGGCAGCCGCCCGATATCGCAACGTCGCAAGCTCGCAACCAGGCTTCCCGGACCAGAACCCCCCGTTGCGAAAGCCGTCTGGCAGAGGTTGGTGCGAAAGGTCTCAGTCGCCTCAAGGCGTACCGACCGGATCGCAAGAGCATTGCCTGGACCAGCCTTGTGTTGCTGTTACTGCTCCGTCCTTTGCTTGTGATCGGGAGTGCGCTGGCGGTGATGGGTTTGGTGATCCTGTGCTACATCGTCGTCGGGGGCGATGTGTTCTGGCGTCGGGTGATCCGGCTCTTCGAAACGCTGGAGCGGCGCGCACCGGTCCTTGCCCGGCAGATCAAACTGCGGGCCTATGCATTCGGCAAAAAGTGGGACCGCGCCTTGGCCCGCCTGCCGGACCCGATCTCAGACGGTCTGCGCGGACCGGACCTGCGCCGGGTTATTGCCGCCGAGGCCCATCACGATGCCGTGCTGACCGACCGCCTGAAGCGCCTGCGCTAGCAGCACATGGCGCGATAGGCGCTGCGGGAGCCATTGTTCTCTTGAATTTCCGAACATGGCTCGTTACATCGCTGGGATCACAACCGGGTAAAGGTGTCTCATGGCTACGACCAATCCACTCCAGTTCATTCAGCAGGTTCGGGCTGAGGTCGCTAAAGTCGTTTGGCCCACGCGACGGGAGGTGATGCTGACCACCGTGATGGTCTTTATCATGGCCGCGCTGACAGCGGTGTTCTTCGCACTGGTGGACATGGCGATCCGCGGCGGGTTGCAGGCTGTGCTGTCGATGTTCGGCTGATGCTCGCTTTGAAGGTGCAAAAAACGGCTTAAACCTCTTGAAACATTTGGTCTTGCGGAGTATGCCGCACACCTGACCTGAGCAAGGGCGTGCGGCGATTCGAGCTGTGCGCCGATTTTTTGTTCAAGATCAGCAAGCCAAGTGCTTGATGTAGAATGGAAATAAGGCACTTGCGGGTGCTCGGGGCAGACAGGGAACAAGGTTCAGATGGCAAAGCGGTGGTATTCGGTCAGTGTCTTGTCGAACTTCGAAAAGAAGATCGCCGAGCAAATCCGCACCTCCGTGACCGAGCAGGGTCTCGAAGAGCAGATCGACGAGGTATTGGTCCCGACCGAAGAAGTGATCGAAGTGCGCCGGGGCAAGAAGGTCACGACCGAGCGTCGTTTCATGCCCGGCTATGTGCTGGTGCATATGGAGATGTCGGATCAGGGGTATCATCTGATCAACTCCATCAATCGCGTGACCGGCTTTCTGGGGCCTCAGGGCCGTCCGATGCCGATGCGCGATGCCGAAGTGAATGCGATCCTGAACCGGGTTCAGGAAGGCGAAGAGGCGCCGCGAACGCTCATTCACTTCGAGGTGGGCGAGAAGGTCAAGGTTGCAGATGGTCCGTTCGAGGATTTCGACGGCATGATCGAAGAAGTGGACGACGAGAACCAGCGCCTGAAGGTGTCGGTCTCGATCTTTGGCCGGGAGACCCCGGTGGAACTGGAATTCACGCAGGTCAACAAGCAGACCTGAGTGCTTAAAACGTGGGAGGCGAGGGTGCCGCGGCATCCAGACCGGACCACGACAACAACGGCGGGTTGCCCGCCGAGGAACCTGAGGCAGCGCGCTGCCGAAGGGTTGGAAAAGGAGAAGGCCAATGGCCAAGAAACTCGTTGGCAGCATGAAGCTGCAGGTGCCTGCGGGCCAGGCGAACCCGTCCCCCCCCGTGGGGCCGGCGCTGGGTCAGCGCGGCATCAATATCATGGAATTCTGCAAAGCGTTCAACGCCAAGACCGCAGATATGGAGCAGGGGGCGCCCTGTCCCACAGTGATCACCTACTATCAGGACAAGTCCTTCACCATGGACATCAAGACGCCGCCTGCGTCCTACTACCTGAAGAAAGCCGCCAAGCTGAAGTCCGGTGCCAAGACACCCTCGCGCGAAGTCGTGGGTCACGTGACCACCAAGCAGGTCCGCGAGATTGCCGAAGCGAAGATGAAGGATCTCAACGCCAACTCCATCGAGGCGGCCATGCAGATCATCCTGGGCTCCGCCCGCTCCATGGGCATTGAGGTGAAGTAAGATGGCAAAGCTTGGAAAAAGAACCCGCGCCGCGCGTGAAGCCTTTGCCGGCAAGGACAATGTCACTGTCGAAGAGGCCGTCAGCCTGATCAAGGGCAACTCGAACGTCAAGTTCGACGAGACCGTCGAGATCGCGCTGAACCTTGGCGTTGACCCACGCCATGCGGACCAGATGGTCCGCGGTGTGGTCGGGCTGCCCAACGGCACCGGCAAGACCGTTCGTGTTGCCGTCTTTGCCCGCGGCCCCAAGGCTGAGGAAGCCGAGAAGGCCGGTGCGGATATCGTCGGTGCCGAGGACCTGATGGAAACCGTGCAGAGCGGCAAGATCGAGTTTGATCGCTGCATCGCCACGCCCGACATGATGCCCATCGTGGGCCGTCTGGGTAAGGTGCTGGGCCCGCGTAACCTGATGCCGAACCCCAAGGTTGGCACCGTGACCATGGACGTCGAAGCCGCTGTGAAAGCCGCCAAGGGCGGTGAAGTGCAGTTCAAGGCGGAAAAAGGCGGCGTTGTGCACGCAGGCGTTGGCAAACTGTCGTTTGACGAAGCCAAGCTGGTGGAAAACATCCGCGCTTTCGTCGGGGCCGTGTCCAAGGCAAAGCCGACAGGGTCCAAAGGGACCTATATGAAGAAAATCGCGCTGAGCTCGACCATGGGCCCCGGCGTGTCGGTTTCCGTGGATAACGCGGTCACCGAATAAGAATTTGGTGGGGCAACCCGCCAGATAGGCAGGGCTTTCGGGCCTTGCTTCTGTCCGAGACGGAGGGTGTGGGGCAACTCACATAATTCCTTCCTGAGATGGGAAACGAGAAAATTCAGCCTATCAAGGCGGTTTTGGTCTCGGGACCCTGAATTGGACCCGAAACGAGGTGCAGACCATCGCACCTCTAAACTGAGCCGGGTGGGGAAACCTGCCCAATTTTGGAGTGAAACTGTGGATAGAGCACAAAAAGAACAACTGGTCGACGAACTCGGCCAGATCTTTGAAAGCTCTGGCGTCGTCGTGGTAAGCCACTACGCCGGTCTGACAGTTGCTGAAATGCAGGACCTGCGCGCCAAAGCACGCGAAGCGGGTGGGTCTGTGCGTGTTGCCAAGAACAGGCTCGCCAAGATCGCCCTTGAGGGCAAGCCATGTGCAAGCATCGCTGACCTTCTGACGGGTATGACCGTTCTGACCTTTTCTGAAGACCCTGTGGCTGCGGCCAAGGTGGCTCAGGAATACGCCAAAGGGAATGACAAGTTCGTCATTCTCGGCGGTGCCATGGGTGAGAACGCGTTGGACGTCGCCGGTGTCGAAGCCGTGTCCAAAATGCCTTCGCGGGAGGAGCTTATCTCCACCATCGCGGGCATGCTGGGCGCACCTGCATCGAACATCGCCGGGGCCATTGGCGCACCAGGCAGCAATATCGCATCCATCTTGTCCACCATCGAGGACAAGGCGGCTGCCTAAAGCAACGTCAAACTGGCGTCGGGCCCAAAGCACGACGTTGGAACACACATATCGTTAACGGAAAGAGCTAAAACATGGCTGATCTGAAAAAACTGGCAGAAGAGATCGTTGGTCTGACCCTGCTTGAAGCACAAGAACTGAAAACAATCCTCAAAGACGAGTACGGCATCGAGCCCGCCGCTGGCGGCGCTGTGATGATGGCGGGCCCGGCTGACGGTGGCGGTGCTGCCGAGGAAGAAAAGTCGGAATTCGATGTTGTCCTGAAAAACGCAGGCGCTTCGAAAATCAACGTGATCAAGGAAGTACGCGGCATCACCGGTCTGGGCCTGAAAGAAGCCAAGGACTTGGTCGAAGCCGGCGGCAAGATCAAGGAAGGCGTCGACAAAGCCGAAGCCGAAGAGATCAAAGGCAAACTGGAAGCAGCTGGCGCCGAGGTCGAACTGGCCTAAGTTGCGACTTCCGAGGGCCGGTCACGCGGTCTTCGATGAAAAACACGAGCTGGACCCGAGAATTCAGGTCCGGCTCAACCTGTCTTGGTAAGGGTCCGGTCTGAGGGGCCTTTTCCAAGATGCGGTTCAATGGTCGGGAGGACACCGGTGGGACGGTGACCACGAATAGACCGAAACGTATCGTCTCGTATGGGCGAGGTGCCGTGGCCCGACGGCGTCCTCGACCGGTGAGAACTCTGAAAGGTGACACCTGATATGGCTCAATCGTTCCTTGGCCAGAAACGTCTACGTAAATATTATGGCAAAATCCGCGAAGTTCTGGATATGCCGAACCTCATCGAGGTCCAGAAATCCTCTTATGATCTCTTCCTGAACTCCGGCGATGCTGACGTCCCCACGGACGGCGAAGGCATCACCGGCGTCTTCCAATCGGTCTTTCCGATCAAGGATTTCAACGAGACCTCCGTGCTTGAATACGTCAAGTATGAGCTGGAAAAACCCAAATACGATGTCGAGGAATGTCAGCAACGCGACATGACCTACAGCGCGCCGCTCAAGGTGACGCTGCGGCTCATCGTGTTTGATGTGGATGAAGATACCGGCGCGAAATCGGTCAAGGACATCAAGGAACAGGATGTCTTTATGGGCGATATGCCCCTGATGACGCCCAACGGGACATTTGTCGTGAACGGCACCGAGCGGGTGATCGTCAGCCAGATGCACCGCTCCCCTGGTGTTTTCTTTGACCACGACAAAGGCAAAACCCATTCTTCCGGCAAGCTGCTGTTTGCGTGCCGGATCATCCCCTACCGCGGTTCCTGGCTCGACTTTGAGTTCGACGCCAAGGATATCGTCTTTGCGCGCATCGACCGCCGTCGCAAACTGCCCGTGACCACGTTGCTCTATGCCCTTGGTCTCGATCAGGAAAGCATCATGGATGCCTACTACAAGACCGTGATGTACAAGCTTGAGAAGAATAAAGGCTGGGTCGCCCCGTTCTTCCCGGATCGTGTGCGCGGGACCCGCCCGACCTATGATCTGGTGGATGCGAAGACCGGAGAAGTGCTGTTTGAGCAGGGCAAGAAGGTGACACCACGGGCGGTCAAGAAATTGATCGACGAGGGCAAGGTCACGGAACTGCTGCTGCCTTACGAGCATATCGCAGGCAAGTTCGTTGCCAAGGACATCATCAACGAAGAGACCGGCGCAATTTATGTCGAGGCCGGGGATGAACTGACCCTTGAGTACGACAAGGACGGCACGCTGATCGGCGGCACGGCAAAAGAGTTGATCGATGCGGGCATCACCGAGATCCCCGTGCTCGACATCGATAACGTCAACGTTGGCCCCTACATGCGCAACACCATGGCGCAGGACAAGAACATGAACCGCGACACCGCGCTCATGGACATCTACCGCGTCATGCGTCCGGGCGAACCGCCCACCGTCGAAGCCGCCTCTGCGCTCTTCGACACGCTGTTCTTTGATGGCGAGCGTTATGATCTGTCAGCGGTTGGTCGCGTGAAAATGAACATGCGTCTGGCCCTCGATGCCGAAGACACCCAGCGTACGCTGCGCCGCGAAGACATCGTGGCCTGCATCAAGGCGCTGGTGGATCTGCGCGACGGCCGTGGCGACATCGACGACATCGACCACCTCGGCAACCGCCGGGTGCGCTCGGTCGGTGAGCTGATGGAGAACCAGTACCGCGTGGGTCTCCTGCGCATGGAGCGTGCGATCAAGGAGCGGATGAGTTCGGTCGAGATCGACACGGTGATGCCGCAGGATCTGATCAACGCCAAACCGGCCGCGGCCGCGGTGCGTGAGTTCTTTGGCTCCTCGCAGCTCAGCCAGTTCATGGACCAGACCAATCCGCTCTCTGAGGTCACGCACAAGCGGCGCCTCTCCGCGCTTGGGCCGGGCGGTCTGACACGCGAACGCGCGGGCTTCGAGGTGCGCGACGTGCACCCGACCCACTATGGCCGGATGTGCCCCATCGAAACGCCGGAAGGGCCGAACATCGGCCTGATCAACTCGCTGGCCACCTTCGCCCGCGTGAACAAGTACGGCTTTATCGAGACACCGTATCGCAAGGTCGAAAACCGCAAGGTGACCGACGAAGTGCAGTATATGTCTGCCACCGAGGAAATGCGTCACACCGTGGCGCAGGCCAACGCTCAGCTTGATGAGCAGGGCATGTTCAAAAATGACCTCGTCAGCACACGTCAATCCGGGGATTATACTCTTGCGCCTTCGGAAAATGTCGACCTGATCGACGTTTCGCCAAAGCAGTTGGTCTCGGTCGCGGCTTCGCTCATTCCGTTCCTGGAAAATGACGATGCGAACAGGGCGCTCATGGGTTCGAACATGCAACGTCAGGCGGTTCCGCTTCTGCAAGCCGAGGCACCGCTCGTGGGTACCGGCATCGAAGAAGTCGTGGCGCGGGACTCCGGGGCGGCCATCATGGCGAAACGCGCAGGCGTGATCGACCAGGTGGATGCGCAACGGATCGTGATCCGGGCAACCGAAGATCTGGAGCTGGGCGATGCGGGTGTGGACATTTACCGCATGCGCAAATTCCAGCGCAGCAACCAGAACACCTGCATCAACCAGCGTCCGCTGGTGAAGGTGGGGGACACTGTAACCAAGGGTCAGGTGGTTGCCGATGGTCCGTCCACGGACATGGGAGAACTGGCGCTCGGCAAGAACGTCGTCGTCGCCTTCATGCCCTGGAATGGCTACAACTATGAAGACTCCATTCTGATCTCCGAGCGGATTGCCCGCGACGACGTCTTCACCTCGATCCATATTGAGGAATTCGAAGTCGCCGCCCGTGACACCAAGCTCGGGCCGGAAGAGATCACCCGCGACATTCCCAACGTCGGCGAGGAAGCCCTGCGCAACCTCGACGAGGCGGGCATCGTCTACATCGGCGCCGATGTGGAGCCGGGCGATATCCTCGTGGGCAAGATCACACCGAAGGGCGAAAGCCCGATGACGCCGGAAGAAAAGCTTTTGCGCGCCATCTTCGGCGAGAAGGCCTCGGACGTGCGGGATACATCGCTGCGGGTGAAGCCGGGCGATTTCGGCACCGTTGTCGAAGTGCGCGTCTTCAACCGCCACGGTGTGGAAAAAGACGAACGTGCGCTGCAGATCGAGCGCGAGGAAGTCGAACGTCTGGCCCGGGACCGCGACGACGAACTCGCCATCCTCGACCGCAACATCTATGCGCGACTGAAGTCCATGATCCTCGGCAAGGTTGCGGTGAAAGGCCCCAAAGGCGTGCCATCGAACTCCGAGATCACCGAGGACCTGCTGCAGATGCTGACCCGTGGCCAGTGGTGGCAGCTGGCGCTCAAGGATGAAGCTGACGCGCAAGTCGTCGAAGCGCTGAACGAGCAATACGAGATCCAGAAACGGGCACTCGACGCACGCTTTGAGGATAAGGTCGAGAAGGTGCGCCGGGGCGATGATCTGCCTCCAGGCGTGATGAAGATGGTCAAGGTCTTCGTGGCGGTGAAGCGGAAGCTGCAGCCGGGCGACAAGATGGCCGGACGCCACGGCAACAAGGGTGTGATCTCCAAGGTGGTGCCGATGGAGGACATGCCGTTCCTCGCCGATGGCACCCCGGTCGACTTCTGTCTCAACCCGCTGGGCGTGCCGAGCCGCATGAACGTCGGACAGATCCTCGAGACCCACATGGGTTGGGCCGCACGCGGTCTCGGCGTCAATGTCGACGAGGCGCTGCAGGAATATCGCCGCTCCGGCGATCTGACGCCCGTGCGGGATGCGCTCAGCCTTGCTTACGGTGAAAACGTCTATGACGAAGGCATCGCCGGGATGGACGAGGACACGCTGGTCGAGGCAGCAGGCAATGTCACACGCGGTGTGCCGATTGCAACGCCGGTCTTTGACGGGGCCAAAGAGGCAGACGTGAATGACGCGTTGACGCGCGCTGGCTTTGACACCTCCGGTCAGTCGGTGCTGTTCGATGGTCGGACAGGCGAGCAATTCGCCCGACCTGTGACGGTCGGCGTGAAGTATCTGCTGAAACTGCACCACTTGGTGGATGACAAAATCCACGCGCGTTCCACCGGTCCATACTCGCTGGTCACCCAGCAGCCATTGGGCGGTAAAGCGCAGTTCGGTGGCCAGCGCTTCGGGGAAATGGAGGTCTGGGCGCTGGAAGCCTATGGTGCCGCCTACACCCTGCAGGAAATGCTGACCGTGAAGTCGGATGACGTGGCCGGACGGACGAAAGTCTACGAAAGCATCGTCAAGGGCGAGGACAACTTCGAGGCCGGCGTGCCGGAAAGCTTCAACGTGCTGGTCAAAGAAGTCCGCGGCCTCGGCCTCAACATGGAACTCCTGGATGCGGAGGAAGATGAGTGAATTGGATCAAATCAAACTCGCGACGTCTCATTAAATCGGGTGCCGGATTGATCGCTTGTACAACGTTTCTGGCCGCTTGCGTCTCGGCAGAGCAGCAAGCGCGGAATGAAGAGCGGGCCGAGCGCAGCGCCGCCTCGAAGGATGTCGTCGTTGCTGCTTGCTACGATGCAACCGCTGCAGAAACGGAAAATGCTCAACGGATTGTCTCGTCTAACGGAGGAGGAGAGGCAATGTATTGGTGGTGGAATCCAAGTTGGAACCCGAACAGGCTTGCTGCCGTTCGAGGCAACGCTTTGGCTCCCATTGACCTGAACCCGACCTGTCTGCCTAAGGCCGAAGCCACTTGTGCAAAACTGAGCTTAGTGCCTAACGGCGGTGGTGTCACGAGATCTCAAGCCGCCGCCGGTCGTGGAGAAATTAACGTTACTTGCTCACCAGCATTGGAGCAGTCATGAACCAAGAACTGACAAACAACCCGTTTAATCCGCTTACGCCGCCTAAGGTGTTTGATGAAATCAAGGTGTCTCTGGCCTCGCCGGAACGTATCCTGAGCTGGTCCTTCGGGGAGATCAAAAAGCCCGAGACCATCAACTACCGGACGTTCAAGCCGGAGCGTGATGGTCTTTTCTGCGCGCGCATCTTCGGGCCGATCAAGGACTATGAATGCCTGTGCGGCAAATACAAGCGCATGAAGTATCGCGGCGTTGTCTGCGAGAAATGCGGTGTGGAAGTCACGCTGCAAAAGGTCCGCCGCGAGCGCATGGGTCACATCGAACTGGCCTCGCCCGTGGCCCACATCTGGTTCCTGAAATCGCTGCCCTCGCGTATTGGCCTCATGCTGGACATGACGCTGCGCGATCTGGAGCGCGTGCTCTATTTCGAGAACTACGTGGTGATCGAACCCGGCCTGACGGACCTTCAATACGGTCAGATGATGACCGAAGAAGAATATATGGACGCGCAGGACGCCTACGGCATGGACGCCTTCACGGCGAACATCGGCGCGGAAGCAATCCGCGAGATGCTCGCCGCGATTGATCTGGAGCAGGAAGCCGAAACCCTGCGCGCCGATCTGAAAGAGGCCACCGGCGAGCTGAAGCCCAAGAAGATCATCAAGCGTCTGAAAGTGGTGGAATCTTTCCTCGAATCCGGCAACCGCCCGGAATGGATGGTGCTGACCGTGATCCCAGTGATCCCGCCGGAACTGCGCCCGCTGGTGCCGCTCGATGGCGGCCGGTTTGCCACGTCTGACCTCAACGATCTCTATCGCCGGGTGATCAACCGGAACAACCGTCTCAAGCGTCTGATCGAGCTGCGCGCGCCTGACATCATCGTGCGCAACGAAAAGCGGATGCTGCAGGAATCGGTTGACGCTCTGTTCGACAACGGCCGTCGCGGCCGCGTGATCACGGGGGCCAACAAGCGGCCCCTCAAGAGCCTCAGCGACATGCTGAAAGGCAAGCAGGGCCGTTTCCGGCAGAACCTTCTCGGCAAGCGCGTGGACTTCTCGGGTCGTTCGGTCATCGTGACCGGGCCGGAACTAAAGCTGCACCAGTGTGGCTTGCCGAAGAAGATGGCGCTGGAGCTCTTCAAGCCCTTCATCTACTCGCGGCTGGAGGCCAAGGGCCTTTCCAGCACCGTGAAGCAGGCCAAGAAGCTGGTCGAGAAAGAGCGCCCGGAGGTCTGGGACATCCTTGATGAGGTGATCCGCGAACACCCGGTGATGCTGAACCGGGCGCCCACGTTGCACCGTCTGGGCATCCAAGCGTTCGAGCCTGTGCTGATCGAAGGTAAGGCCATTCAGCTGCACCCGCTGGTGTGCTCGGCGTTCAACGCCGACTTCGACGGTGACCAGATGGCGGTTCACGTGCCCTTGAGCCTTGAGGCCCAGCTGGAAGCGCGCGTGCTGATGATGTCCACCAACAACGTGCTGTCGCCGGCCAACGGCGCGCCGATCATCGTGCCGTCGCAGGACATGATCCTCGGTCTCTACTACACCACGCTGGAACGCGCGGGTATGAAGGGCGAAGGCATGGTCTTTGGCTCGGTCGAAGAGGTCCAGCATGCGCTGGACGCAGGTCTCGTGCATCTGCACGCCAAGATCACGGCCCGGATCATGCAGATCGATGAAAACGGCCTTGAAGTGATGAAGCGTTTCGAAACGACCCCTGGTCGTATTCGTCTGGGCGCGCTCCTGCCGCTCAACGCCAAGGCACCGTTCGAGCTGGTCAATCGTCTGCTGCGCAAGAAAGAAGTGCAGCAGGTTATCGATACCGTCTACCGGTACTGTGGTCAGAAAGAATCCGTTATCTTCTGCGACCACATTATGACCATGGGCTTCCGGGAAGCCTTCAAGGCGGGCATCTCTTTCGGCAAGGATGACATGCTGATCCCCGACACCAAATGGCCGATCGTCGAAGAGACGCGCGACCAGGTGAAGGATTTCGAGCAGCAGTATATGGATGGCCTGATCACGCAAGGTGAAAAGTATAACAAGGTGGTCGATGCCTGGTCGAAGTGTAACGACAAGGTGACCGAGGCCATGATGGGCTCGATCTCTGCCAGCCAGAAAGATGAGACCGGCGCTGAGAAAGAACCGAACTCCGTCTACATGATGGCCCACTCCGGGGCGCGGGGGTCGGTGACGCAGATGAAACAGCTCGGCGGCATGCGCGGTCTGATGGCCAAGCCCAATGGCGACATCATCGAGACACCGATCATCTCGAACTTCAAAGAGGGCCTGACGGTTCTGGAGTACTTCAACTCCACCCACGGTGCGCGGAAGGGCCTGTCGGACACCGCTCTGAAAACGGCGAACTCTGGCTACCTGACCCGCCGTCTGGTGGATGTGGCGCAGGACTGCATCGTGCGGATGCGCGATTGCGGGACGGATGCGTCGATTACGGCCAATGCGGCTGTGAACGACGGTGAAGTCGTCGCCTCGCTCAGCGAACGCATGTTGGGCCGCGTTGTGGCCGAAGACATCCTGCGTCCGGGTACGGATGAGGTGATGATTGCAGCAGGCTCCCTGATTGACGAGCGGATGGCAGATGCCATCGAGGAAGCCGGCGTTGTATCCGCGCGCATCCGCAGCCCGCTGACCTGCGAGGCCGAGGAGGGCGTTTGCGCCATGTGCTACGGGCGGGACCTCGCGCGCGGGACCATGGTCAACACCGGGGAAGCGGTCGGCATCATTGCCGCACAGTCCATCGGTGAGCCCGGCACGCAGCTGACGATGCGGACCTTCCACATCGGCGGTGTGGCGCAGGGTGGCCAGCAGTCCTTCCTGGAGGCCAGCCATTCCGGCAAGGTCGTCTTCGAGAACGCACAGACCCTTGAGAACGCCTCTGGCGAGACCATGGTGATGGGCCGCAACATGAAGCTGATCATCCAGGATGAGAATGTCGAGGAACGCGCAAGCCACAAGGTGGGTTACGGCACCAAGCTCTTCGTGACCGAAGGTCAGACCGTGGCACGCGGGGACAAGCTCTTTGAATGGGACCCCTACACATTGCCGATCATCGCTGAAAAATCCGGGACGGCAAAATTCGTGGACCTTGTCAGCGGTATCGCCATCAAGGATGAGACCGACGATGCCACCGGCATGACCCAGAAGATCGTGATCGACTGGCGTTCGGCGGCCAAAGGCAACGAGCTCAAGCCCGAGATCATTCTGGTGGGTGCCGATGGCGAACCGGTCCGCAACGATGCGGGCAACCCGGTGACCTACCCGATGTCCGTGGATGCGGTTCTGTCCATCGAAGACGGCTCCGAGATCAAGGCCGGTGACGTGGTTGCGCGGATCCCGCGGGAAGGCGCCAAGACCAAGGATATCACCGGGGGTCTGCCGCGTGTGGCCGAACTCTTTGAGGCGCGTCGCCCGAAGGATCACGCGATCATCGCGGAAATCGACGGCTATGTGCGCTACGGCAAGGACTACAAGAACAAACGCCGTATCGCCATTGAGTCCTCCGAGGATCCGGATCACAAGGTCGAGTACATGGTGCCCAAGGGCAAGCACATCCCGGTTGCGGAAGGTGATTTTGTCCAGAAGGGCGACTACATCATGGACGGCAACCCGGCGCCGCATGACATCCTCGCCATTATGGGTGTCGAAGCGCTGGCAGACTACATGATCGACGAGGTGCAAGACGTCTACCGCCTGCAGGGTGTGAAGATCAACGACAAGCACATCGAGGTGATCGTGCGCCAGATGCTGCAGAAGTGGGAGATCCAGGACTCGGGCGACACCACGCTGCTGAAAGGCGAACACGTGGACAAGCAGGAGTTCGATACCGCCAACGAAAAGGCGGTGTCCAAAGGTGGCCGCCCGGCACAGGGCGAACCGATCCTGCTGGGCATCACCAAGGCAAGCTTGCAGACCCGCAGCTTCATCTCGGCGGCCTCCTTCCAGGAAACCACACGGGTTCTGACCGAAGCCTCAGTGCAAGGTAAGAAAGACAAGCTGGTCGGTCTGAAAGAGAACGTCATCGTGGGTCGCCTGATCCCCGCCGGTACCGGTGGGGCGACTATGAAGGTGCGCCGTGTTGCGCAAGACCGCGACAATGTCGTGATCGAAGCGCGCCGAGAAGAGGCCGAAGCGGCTGCGGCACTGGCTGCACCCGATGCAGATGACATGGTTGGCGGTGATGTCTTTGACCAGGTGATCCAGCCCGAAGAAGACAGCCGCGACTAAAAGGTTGCCAAGACTTCAGAACAAGGCCCTCGCCGAAATCCTCGGCGGGGGCTTTTCATTTCAGGCCCGCCTGTGTTTGGTGGGAAAATGACCCGGTTTTCGAGTAAAAGAGCAAGGCACTTTTGTGCGATGATCTGGTGCGCGTTTGGCCTTTCAGCCTTGCGCGGTGATCGGAGGCACAGATGTCGCCCAATGTGATCGGGGCAGCCTTAATGATGGCCGCGATGGCCTGCTACACGTTCAACGATGCTTTGCTCAAAGCGACGAACGGTGATCTGCCTCTTTTCCAGCTGTTGTTTCTGCGCGGGCTGCTGGCCACCACCTGCATTGGCGTTTTGGCCTATCGGCGCGGCGCTTTGCGCACAGATATGTCTCTGCGGGATTGGGGGCTGATCGGTTTGCGGTCTGCCGCCGAAGTAGGAGCGGCCTATTTCCTCGTGACAGCGCTGCTGAACATGCCGCTGGCCAATGTGACCGCGATCCTGCAAATCCTTCCGCTTACCGTTACCTTGGGATCCGCCCTGTTTTTTCGCGAAGCTGTCGGATGGCGGCGGATGGGGGCCATTCTGATCGGCTTTTGCGGCATGCTTCTGATCGTGCGCCCGGGCACGGAAGGCTTTACGATCTGGTCTGGGTACGCGTTGATGGCCGTCCTCTGCGTCACCGCGCGCGATCTGTCGACGCGGCGCATGTCTGCCGCCGTACCATCCTTGCTGGTGACTTTTTCGGCATCGCTTGCGGTGCTGGTCGCGGCGGGGCTGGCCTGTCTGATGATCGACTGGGCGCCCGTGACACCGCGCCTTGGGGGACTGGTTCTTGCGGCAGCCCTTTTCATCATCGGAGGCTACTTCTTTTCTGTGCAGGTGATGCGGGTAGGCGACGTGTCTTTCATTGCGCCTTTCCGCTATACCGGGCTGATCTGGGCGTTGCTGCTGGGATGGCTCTTTTTCGGGGACTGGCCCGAGCCGCTGACCCTGCTGGGCGCCGCCATCATCGTCGCCACCGGTCTTTTCACCCTCTACCGCGAGCGGCACCTGTTGCACTGCCGCTAAAGACGGCGATCCGGCGCGTTACCGCAGTGTTGCGGCCCTGTTTTACAAGGCCTTCTGGCTGTGCGCCGATGAGGTCGACTTTGCCGCCGACTTACCTTGCAGGGCTGTTGACAGTGGCAGCGACTCCTTTTATACGCGCGACATCTCGGGGCGGGGCTGTCAGTCTCCGCTCTGAAATCAAAATGAAGTGGTCACGATCCGGCCCCCTATCGGCCCGATCCTCTGTAAACCCACCGCGTCGTTTCCTCGGTACGGAAACGGAGGCGGTTTTTTTGTTGTCGCGTATGTCTGCGGCAAGAGATAAACGCGCTTTTCGCGCACCGGACGGTTCATGGACGCGTGAGCCGGGGAAATTGAAACCGCATGAGGGTCGTCCTCGTGCACACATATGTGAGCAACACGGGGAAAGAACCGGAATGCCAACGATCCAGCAGCTGATCCGCAAACCGCGGCAGCCTAAAATCAAACGTTCAAAGTCCATGCACCTGCAGGAATGCCCGCAGAAGCGTGGCGTTTGTACGCGTGTCTACACCACCACGCCGAAGAAACCGAACTCCGCGATGCGGAAAGTAGCCAAGGTCCGCCTGACCAATGGCTTTGAGGTGATCAGCTACATCCCGGGTGAAAGCCACAACCTTCAGGAACACTCGGTTGTTCTGATCCGTGGCGGCCGTGTCAAAGACCTTCCCGGTGTCCGTTATCACATCCTGCGCGGTGTGCTCGATACCCAAGGCGTCAAAGACCGTAAGCAACGTCGTTCGAAATACGGCGCGAAGCGTCCGAAGTAAGAGGAATAAGATATGTCCCGTCGCCACGCAGCCGAAAAACGCGAAGTCCTGCCCGACGCCAAATATGGTGATCTGGTCCTGACAAAATTCATGAACAACCTGATGATCGACGGCAAGAAGTCGGTCGCGGAGCGTATCGTTTACAACGCACTGACCCGCGTTGAGACCAAGATCAAACGCGCACCCATCGAGGTCTTCCACGAGGCACTCGACAACATCCAGCCCTCTGTCGAAGTGCGCTCGCGCCGTGTTGGTGGTGCGACATATCAGGTGCCCGTCGAAGTGCGCCCCGAGCGTCGTCAGGCGCTGGCCATCCGCTGGCTGATCAAAGCCGCCCGTTCGCGCAACGAGAACACCATGGAAGAGCGCCTTGCCGGTGAACTTCTGGACGCTGTTCAATCCCGCGGCACGGCCGTGAAAAAGCGCGAAGACACCCATAAGATGGCCGATGCCAACAAGGCATTCAGCCACTACCGCTGGTAACATTGTCGCGTCCCGTCCGGGGGCGCGCATTCTTGTTTTAGACACTCCTGAGGAAGCAGCCCCATGGCACGCGATTATCCGCTCGACCGCTACCGCAACTTTGGCATCATGGCCCATATTGATGCCGGGAAAACAACCTGTTCGGAACGCATCCTGTTTTACACAGGCAAGTCCCACAACATTGGTGAGGTGCACGATGGTGCGGCTACCATGGACTGGATGGAGCAGGAGCAGGAACGCGGGATCACGATCACGTCCGCTGCGACCACAACGTTCTGGGAGCGGACAGAGGACGGCCAGACGCCCGACTCCGAAAAGCACCGTCTGAACATCATCGACACCCCCGGCCACGTGGACTTCACCATCGAAGTCGAACGCTCGCTGGCGGTGCTCGACGGTGCTGTTTGTGTTCTTGATGCCAACGCAGGTGTCGAGCCGCAGACCGAAACCGTCTGGCGTCAGGCGGACCGCTACAAGGTGCCGCGCATGGTGTTCGTCAACAAGATGGACAAGATCGGCGCCGACTTCTTCAACTGTGTGCGCATGGTCGAAGACCGCACCGGCGCACGTGCTGTGCCTGTTGGTATCCCAATCGGCGCAGAGACAGAGCTGGAAGGTCTGATTGACCTTGTGACCATGGAAGAATGGCTGTGGCAGGGTGAAGATCTGGGCGCGTCCTGGATCAAGGCCCCGATCCGTGACAGCCTCAAGGACATGGCCGACGAATGGCGTGGCAAGATGATCGAAGCGGCTGTCGAAGAAGACGACGACGCGATGATGGAATACCTGGAAGGCAACGAGCCTGACGTGCCGACCTTGCGCAAACTGCTGCGCAAGGGCACGCTGGCGCTGCACTTCGTGCCGGTCCTGGGGGGCTCAGCCTTCAAGAACAAGGGCGTGCAGCCGCTGCTGAACGCCGTGATCGACTATCTGCCGAGCCCGCTCGACGTTGTTGATTACATGGGCTTCAAACCCGGTGACGAGACTGAAGAACGCAACATTCCGCGCCGTGCGGACGATGATATGGCCTTTGCTGGTCTCGCGTTCAAAATCATGAACGACCCCTTCGTCGGCTCGCTGACCTTCACGCGCATCTACTCGGGCACGATGAACAAGGGCGATACCATCCTGAACTCGACCAAAGGCAAGAAAGAGCGTGTGGGTCGGATGATGATGATGCACTCCAACAACCGTGAAGAGATCGATGAAGCCTTTGCCGGTGACATCATCGCGCTGGCGGGTCTGAAAGATACCACCACGGGCGACACGCTGTGCTCGAACAGTGACCCGGTTGTTCTGGAAACGATGACCTTCCCCGATCCCGTGATCGAGATCGCGGTGGAGCCAAAGACCAAGAACGACCAGGAGAAGATGTCTCAGGGTCTGCAGCGTCTGGCGGCAGAAGACCCGTCCTTCCGGGTGGAAACCGACCTTGAGAGCGGTCAGACCATCATGAAGGGCATGGGGGAATTGCACCTCGACATCCTCGTCGACCGTCTCAAGCGCGAATTCAAGGTGGAGGCGAACATCGGTGCGCCGCAAGTGGCTTACCGCGAGACGATCTCCAAGGAAGCCGAGGTCACTTACACCCACAAGAAGCAATCCGGCGGGTCGGGTCAGTTTGCCGAGGTCAAGATGATCCTCACGCCGACAGAACCGGGCGAGGGATACTCCTTCGAAAGCCGCATTGTCGGTGGCTCGGTGCCCAAGGAATACATCCCGGGTGTTGAAAAGGGCATAAAGTCGGTGATGGATTCCGGTCCGCTCGCGGGCTTCCCTGTGATCGATTTCAAGGTCGCGCTGATCGACGGTAAATTCCACGATGTGGACAGTTCGGTTCTGGCGTTCGAGATTGCAGCCCGTATGGGGATGCGCGAAGGCATGAAGAAAGCCGGTGCAAAACTGCTGGAGCCGATCATGAAGGTCGAAGTGATCTCGCCCGAGGATTACACCGGTAACGTCATCGGCGATCTCACATCTCGCCGTGGTCAGGTGACCGGGCAGGAACCGCGCGGCAATGCGATTGCTATCGACGCTTTCGTGCCGCTGGCCAATATGTTCGGCTACATCAACACGCTGCGGTCGATGTCGTCGGGCCGGGCGCAGTTCACCATGCAGTTCGATCACTACGACCCGGTTCCACAGAACATCTCGGATGAGATTCAAGCAAAATTCGCATAACGCGCTGCCCCGCAAGGGGCGGCGACCCATCACGTCGGCGGTTTGACCGCCACAACGATTAAGCGGGCGTATCGCCCGACGAACACCTAAGGAGGCCATCATGGCAAAGGCAAAGTTTGAACGGAATAAACCGCACGTCAACATTGGCACGATTGGTCACGTTGACCACGGCAAGACGACGCTGACGGCGGCGATCACGAAGTATTTTGGCGATTTTCAGGCCTATGACCAGATCGACGGTGCGCCGGAAGAGAAAGCCCGCGGGATCACGATCTCGACCGCGCACGTGGAATACGAGACCGACGCGCGCCACTATGCGCATGTGGACTGCCCGGGCCATGCGGACTACGTCAAGAACATGATCACCGGGGCGGCGCAGATGGACGGCGCGATCCTGGTGGTGAATGCCGCGGACGGCCCGATGCCGCAGACCCGCGAGCACATCCTGCTGGGCCGCCAGGTGGGCATCCCGACGATGGTTGTCTACATGAACAAGGTCGACCAGGTCGACGACGACGAGCTCCTGGAGCTGGTCGAGATGGAAATCCGCGAGCTCTTGTCGAGCTACGAGTACCCCGGCGACGACATCCCCGTGATCCCCGGCTCGGCGCTGGCGGCGATGAACGGCGAGACCCCCGAGATCGGCGAGGAAAGCATCCGCAAGCTGATGGCGGCCGTGGACGAGTGGATCCCGACGCCGGAGCGCGCGATCGACCAGCCGTTCCTGATGCCGGTGGAGGACGTGTTCTCGATCTCCGGCCGCGGGACGGTTGTGACGGGCCGTGTCGAGCGGGGCGTGATCAACGTGGGCGACGAGATCGAGATCGTCGGCATCCGCGACACCAAGAAAACCACCTGCACCGGCGTCGAGATGTTCCGCAAGCTTCTCGACCGCGGTGAAGCGGGCGACAACATCGGCGCGCTGCTGCGCGGGATCGAGCGTGAGGGCGTGGAGCGCGGCCAGGTGCTGTGCAAGCCCGGCTCCGTGACACCACACACCAAGTTCGAGGCCGAAGCCTACATCCTCACCAAGGAAGAGGGCGGTCGTCACACGCCGTTCTTTGCGAACTACCGGCCGCAGTTCTACTTCCGCACGACGGATGTGACCGGCACGGTGCAGCTCAACGAGGGCACCGAGATGGTGATGCCGGGCGACAACGTGAGCTTTGGCGTTGAGCTGATCGCGCCGATTGCGATGGAGAACGGTCTGCGCTTTGCGATCCGCGAAGGCGGCCGCACGGTCGGCGCCGGCGTTGTCTCCAAGATCACCGAGTAA
>NZ_JACNMO010000019.1 GCF_020622345.1 Roseobacter weihaiensis
CCTGACGCGGGCAATATGGTCCTTGGTCGATCACACCGAGATGTTGAACGGCAAGGGAGAGTGAGAGGCCTGCGGCTGTCGCCGTGACGGGTTTGGAGGTCGAGAGAGAGGCTCTCGGACCGCCCGTCATGGAGAACAGCCATGACAGCGATTGAGATCATGAACGGGCGCCCCGCGAGCGGCGGCTACAAGGTGGATGTGTCCCGCGGCGGGCACAATGGGCGTGTGTCGTCCGAATGGTTTTCCCGGCCCGATGACGAGAAGTACCTCTCGCTCTCGGACCTCTACGATTCGGTGAAGGGCCGCGCCGTGCGGAGCAAGACGAGGACGGTCGAAAGCGCGGCGATCCGCGTCGAGGCCCATCGTGACCATCCGGAAAAGCTCGCAGTCGTCCTTCCGGACGCCGAGGCGCCCGTCGCGCCGACCCATTGGAGCTTCGGCCAACTCGCCAGCCTAGTCGGCGCCCCGGCGGCCTATCTGCGTCAGCTTCCGGCGCCGCTCGCGGGCATCAACCTGCAATATGGCCTCACCAACCACCGCGCTGAGCAGGTCAAGACGATGGAGGTTACCAATGGTTGCACCGAACTGCGTGCCGTAACCGGCCCCGACTATGGCCGCATCTACGACCATGAGCTGGTCTCCGCCGTGCAGCGCATCGCAGGCGACGGCGTCGGCGACACGCGCTGGAAGGTGCCGGGCGTGCTCGACTGGTCGACCGGCGTCTACAACCCGATGGTCGACGTCACCAAGGACACGACCACGCTCTACGCCTCCGACCGCGACGTCTTCCTGTTCCTGGTCGACGACAGGAACCCGATCGAGGCAGGCACGCTGCCCGACGGGTCGCCCGATTTCTTCTTCCGTGGATTCTATTGCTGGAACTCGGAGGTGGGCGCGAAGACGCTCGGCATCGCCAGCTTCTATCTCCGCGCCGTCTGCCAGAACCGCAATCTCTGGGGCGTGGAGGACTTTCAGGAAATCACGATCCGGCATTCGAAATACGCCGCAAATCGCTTCGCACACGAAGCAGCGCCGGCATTGGCAAACTTCGCGGACTCCTCGCCACAACCCTTCATGGAGGGCATTCGGTCAGCGCGCGAACGGATCGTCGCGCGCAGCGATGACGACCGCACCGACTTCCTGCGCAAGCGTGGCTTCTCGAAGGCAGAGACTGGCAAGATCGTCGAGACCGTCCTCGCCGAAGAAGGCCGCCCGCCCGAGAGCGTCTTCGACTTCGTCCAAGGCATCACCGCCGTCGCCCGGTCCAAGCCGCAGCAGGACGCGCGGCTTACCATGGAGACTCACGCCAAGAAGCTGTTGGAGGCTGCTGCCTGACAACCACACCGGGCGATAGTTTGATGTCGCCCAGTGTGTCTAACGCTATTGGCCGATCTCGATACCGACCTTTCCTCGATGCGCGCCGCTCTTCAGTCTCTCGAACGCTGCATCGGCCTGCTCGAAGGAAAACACTTTGTCGATGATCGGCCGAATACCCGAACGGATCGCCTCGCTGAGATCGGCGACCGACCCAACGTAGACGCCGCGAACATAGATGGCTTTCATGAGGATTGCGCCAGTATTCACCTCGCCGCCAAAACCGGTCAGAACACCGACCAGAGCAACCTCTCCACCAGGCCGAACGGCCTCGAGCGCTTGGTTGATCGTCCCAGACCCTCCGACTTCTACAACGTGGTCCACGCCTTCACCGCCAGCGATCTCGGCGGCGCGTGACCCCCAGTCTGGCGTTTTCACGTAGTCGATAACCTCCTCAGCACCCAGTTCTCTGACGCGCGCGGCCTTTTCGGGCGAACTGGACGTCGCGATAACCCTGGCACCCACCGACTTCGCGAACTGCAGCGCAAACGTCGACACGCCGCCCGTGCCCTCGACGAGGACGGTCTCACCCGGCCTCACGCCGCGCCCGCCAAAAAGGCAGTTCCAGGCCGTCACGCCGGCGCAAGGATATGCCGCGCCTTCCGAAAAGGACCAGTCATCAGGTAGCGTTACAACGCCCGTCGCTGGAACGACGATCTTCTCCGCCAGAACCCCATCGACATAGCCTCCCCCGAGGGCGTCAGCTTGCTTCGCCGCCGTGAACGGTCCCTCGGTCCACTTGGGCATAAAGCCGATCGCCACACGCTCACCCACGCGATCGGCCGAAACGCCTTGACCGACGGCGCTGATGATGCCTGCGCCATCGGACAATGGGATGAGATCGTCGCGCTGATCGCCACCATAGCGACCCTCTTTGACGATCAAGTCACGGTAATTCAGGGTCGCCGCCTTCAGATCGACCAGGACCTCGCCCTTGCCAGGTTGCGGGTCAGTTTCCGTGACCAGCTTCAGCGGCTCAGCCGCTCCATTCAAACGAAATGCACGCATCGAAATTCTCCTTGGTTGATTGTTCCAAGAAGGAGGTAGCGCCTAATCTTCATTAATGTTAGTACGCACAAAAAGGACATGTACGCACATGAATGATACTGTTAGGGGGCCTCGTCGTCGGGCCGAAAAGACCGGATGTGCCGTTGAAGCGACCATGAGTGTGATCGGAGGCGTATGGAAACCCGTCCTGGTCTTTCATCTCTTGGACGGGCGGCTGCGATTTAACGCGCTCTGCCGCCTGACCCCGAACGCGACACATCGGATGATCACGCTCCAGCTTCGCGAACTCGAAGACGACGGCGTGATCAACCGCATCGTCTATCCCGAAGTTCCGCCGCGCGTGGAGTACGAGCTCACCGAATTCGGGCGAACCCTTGAGCCTGTACTGATCTCGCTGCGCGATTGGGGAGAAGCCTTTCAGGCCCGCGAAGGGATCGAGCCTTTGCAGGAGGTGTGACGGGAGTCGCCGCTGCTCTGATTTAGAGTGAGAGGAGTGCGAGATTTTTCGTGACGGGTCTGGAGGTCAGAGAGAGTCTCATGACCGCCCGTCGCGGAGAAGTCCCATGACGAAGTCCAACAAGATCACCCTCAGCGCCTCGCGCGACATCCCCTTCAACAAGCTGGTGCTCAGCCAGTCCAACGTTCGGAAGGTCAAGGCCGGCGTCTCAATCGAGGAGCTGGCCGAGGACATCGCCCGGCGTACGCTCCTGTCGTCGATCACGGTCCGTCCCGTCTTGGACGACGAGGGCGCGGAGACCGGCATGTTCGAGATCCCGGCCGGCGGGCGCCGATACCGCGCGCTCGAACTTCTGGTGAAGCAGCGCCGGCTCAACAAGACCGCACCGGTGCCGTGCATCGTCCGCACCGAAGGTCTCGCGGAAGAAGACAGCCTCGCCGAGAACATACAGCGCGCGCCACTCCATCCGCTCGACCAGTTTCGCGCCTTCCAGGCGATGCGCGAGAAGGGCAAGTCCGAGGAGGAGATCGCTGCGGCCTTCTTCGTTTCCGTGGGCGTCGTCAAGCAGCGCCTCAAGCTCGCATCAGTCTCCGACACCCTGCTGGAGGCCTATGCCGAAGAGGAGATGACTCTCGACCAGCTCATGGCCTTTACGGTCAATCCCGATCATGAGCGCCAGGAGCAGGTCTGGGAGGCGCTAAAGCAGCACTACAACAGGCAGCCTTACGAAATTCGCCGTATGCTAACCGAGGGCGCTGTCCGCGCCTCCGACCGACGGGCGCAATTCGTCGGCCTCGACAACTATGTCGAAGCGGGTGGCGAGGTGCTACGCGACTTATTCCAGACCGACGATGGCGGCTGGTTGCAGGACGCGGCTTTGCTCGAAACCATGGTCACCGAGAAGCTGAACGAGGAAGCCGAGGCCATCCGCGCCGAAGGCTGGCACTGGATCGAAGTCGGCACCGACTTTCCCTACGGCCACACCTACGACCTGCGGCGTATTCGCGGCGAGGCCGAACCGATGAGCGAGGAGGAGGAAAAGACCTACGAAGCGCTCAAGGCCGAGTATGAGAAGCTCGAAGACGAGTATGCCGAAGCGGATGAACTCCCCGAGGAGGTCGACGAGCGGCTCGGCGAGATCGAGACCGCGATGGAAGCGCTCCAGAACCGCCCGATCCGGTTCGAGGCGGAGGACTACGCAATAGCCGGCGCGTTCGTCAGCATCGACAGCTCCGGAGGGTTGCGCGTCGAGCGCGGCTATGTCCGACCCGAGGACGAACCGGCAGTCGAGGCTGACGACAGTCCCGACGGCGAGACCGTCGATCCAGACGCGGACGAAGTCGTCGGTGACGCATCCGATCCGGTGACGGATCAGGATGAGGAAGACGATGACGACGGCACCAAGCCGCTGTCGGATCGCCTCGTGTGTGAGTTGACGGTCCATCGCACGATGGCGCTGCGAGATGCGCTCGCGAACGATCCGCAACTGGCCATGCTTGCCTGCCTGCACGCGATGGTCTTGCAACTCTTCTACCACTACGGCCAGGACAGCTGCATCGAGATTAGCCCGCGTTCCACGCAGTTTGGGTCGCAAGCCCCGAACCTCGGCGAAGCTGCCTATGTTCAGTCGATCGATCTCGGGATCGAGACCTGGGCCGGCAACCTGCCGAAGCAGCCGGAGGACCTGTGGGACGCGCTGACCGAGTGGGACAGCGACAGCCGCGAAGCGCTCTTCGCCCACTGCGTGGCGATGACGGTAAACGCTGTGCAGGAGCCGCACTACCGCAAGCCGCACCAGATCGCCCATGCAGACATCCTGGCTTCGACGCTCGGGCTGGACATGGTGAAGGCGGGCTGGACGCCGACGGCGGACAGCTATCTCGGCCGCGTGACCAAGGCCCAGATCCTCGCCGCGGTGCGCGAGGCGAAAGGCGACAAGGACGCCGACCGGATCGCCGGATTCAAGAAGCCCGACATGGTCGAAGCCGCGGAAGAACTGCTGGCAGGCACGGGCTGGCTTCCCGGGCCGCTGTGCACGGCTCCGCTCGCCGAACAGCCCGATGAGCCGGAGTTTGAGATCGTCGATGACGGCGATGTCGCTCCCGACGAACCGGTAGTCGAGAACGACGAGGCTGCGCTTCAGGCCGCCGAATAAGTCCGTAAACCCATCATCCCCTCAAAGGCCCGGCCCTCGCGCCGGGCCTTCTTCGTTTCAAGGAGATATCCGATGACAGATACGACCGACACGGCTGCCCAAGCCGCACCGACCCCGACTTTCGACTTCGCCAAATGGGAGGCAGAGCAACAGGCGCGCAACGCGTTGCTCGATACGATCCGCCCCAAGAACAAGGCGGCGATCTTCGCCGTCCTCACCGAGGCCGACATTACAACCGTCACCGTCGAGTTCGACGGGTATGGTGACAGCGGCGGCATCGAGAGCGTCCATGCCGAAGCCGATGGCAGCGAGATCGCTTTGCCCGAAGGCGCGATCAAATTACTCACGCTTGGCTGGCGCGAGACCGAACCGACCGAAAAGACCATGCCGCTCGGTGAGGCCATCGAGCACATGGTCTATGAATTGCTCGGGCAGACCCATGGCGGTTGGGAGAACAATACCGGGGCCTTCGGCGAGTTCGTCTTCGACGTGGCCGCAGAGACCATCACCCTCGAATTCAACATGCGCTTCGAAGACTCTGAGTTCTTCGAGCATACATTCTGAGGGAGGCGGACATGGGACACTGCTATCACCATGCGCTTTCCTCGGCGCGCAAGTTCGGCGGCACGGCAGACGACTATATCGCTCTGCACAATTGGTTCGACGAGTCCAAGTGCATAACCGCCGATTTTCGGCATCGGGCGCTGCGTCACCATGCCGAGGGCATCTTCATGCTCGAACGCATCTTCGGGACCGTCATCACGGTTTCGACCGGGCGCGAGGTACCCGTCCGGCAGATCGGCGAGCAGCATGTGATCGAGGACCTCGGCTTCATCCCGAGCTTCGCAGATTGGGTGCGTTGCATCCGGCCCGAGCCCTGGATGCAGCGCGCGCAACCAATCCACCGGATCGTCGATCCGTTCGCGGCCGAGGCGGAACCTCGTACTGGCGTCGTACAAAGGCAGGCTGGCGGCGGCTGACGGGCCATCGCCCGATATCGCCACATCGGCGAAGATGGGTCTGTCGCCGCCGCCTTCGCCCACTTTCGAGCAGTTGGCGACCACCAACCGAGGGAGACGCTCCCCCAACTCCCTCGCCCTGGGGCCTGTCGGACGCGGCAGGCCCTTTTTTCTGCGCACCATTCAGGAGACCGACATGGACAGTCCCGCCGCAGACCTATCGGACAAGCTTAGCCGCGAGGCAGAGGCAGTCTGCCGCCAATATCTGTCCAATGGACGCAAACACGGCAACTATTGGATCGTCGGCGACGTCGACAACACACCCGGTCGCAGTCTCTATGTCCGGCTCACCGGACCGAGCCGCGGCAAGGGCGCGGCGGGCAAATGGACCGACGCCGCTACGGGCGAGCATGGTGATCTGCTCGACCTCATCGCGGCCAATCTCAATCTCTCGACGCTGCGCGATACGCTTGAGGAGGCGCGTCGCTTTTTGAGCCTGCCACGTCCCGAACCACCCGCGCGACAGCGACAAGAACCGGCTCCGCAAGGATCAACCGAAGCGGTCCGCCGCCTATGGGAAATGGGGCAGCCGATCAGCGGCACACTGGCGCAACGCTATCTCGCTTCACGCGGTCTGGAAAACCTTCGAACCGTGAGCGCGCTCCGGTTTCATCCGAACTGCTACTACTGGCGAGAGGGTGCAGGTGCGGATGACCCACCCGACGCCTGGCCCGCATTGCTCGCCAAAGTCACCGACACTGCCGGAACCCTGACCGGCGTGCAGCGGACATGGCTGGATCCGCAGACAGCCGAAAAGGCTCCGCTCGATCCCAACCGCAAAGCGATGGGCAATCTGCTCGGCCATGCCGTCAGGTTCGGATCACCGACCGACATTCTCGCTGTCGGCGAAGGCCTGGAGACGATGCTCTCGCTGAGGCATGCACTTTCCAGTCTTCCGGTTGCCGCGGCGCTCTCGGGCAATCATCTCGCAGCGTTCGATCCGCCGACCGATCTCCGCAGACTCTATGTGGCCATCGACAATGACGAGGCGGGACGGACGGCTTTCGACGCATTGACCAATCGCTTCGGGGACAGTGACCTACACCTTCTACCGTTGCGACCGATGCTGGACGACTTCAACGGCGATCTTCGGAACTGCGGCATCGCCGAGATGCGCAGCCATTTGCGTCCCCAGCTCGCGCCGGTCGACGTTCCGAACCTTCTCGCAGCCGAGAGTTGCTGGAGTCCGGAACCGGTGTCGTCAGCTGGACAGGCGGAATGAACCTCACGCTAGAGAGCCGCGCCTGACGGCCTTCCCGAGAGGGGCGAGCCGGAGCGGAACCCGCCCGGGCCGGCAATGGCTGCGGCGGCACCGTTTTCCGCCGCCGAGCGAAGCTCGGCTTTGCATCGCGATCCAAAACGGCGCCGCCTCCGCCATCCTCCGCTGACGCTTCGGCCGACGCAGCCACGGGATCCCCGCGAAGTACCACTTCGTGGGGAATTGCGTCGGTGCGGGCCCGGTCGCGTCCCGCTTTCTTCTCGCCCATGAAGGCCGCGCGAGGCGCGGTCAGCGACAAGGAGGCATAACAACGCCCATGACCCAGCACGAACCCGAAACCCGCTCCGCCACAGCCCTAGTTCTCGACGAGTTGCAACTCTTCGGACATCGACCGTTTGCCGACGAACCCGATCCGCGGCCACTGCCAGACGCTAGCACCGTTGAAGGCGCAATCGCCGACATCTTCGACGCCCTGGTCATCGCCCTCTGCGACACGCGTCTCGAACCCGACCTGGAGGACCTGCTCTGGTCCACCACCAATGTCTTCCACCGCATGGCGGCCCGTATCGACCGCAAACTCGACGACAACGAACAGGCGCAGCGGCGGTCACAGCGCAGCCAGGACGGCTCCGAAGTCCGCTCGGTCGAACTGGAACGCCTCATCGCCGAAGGGCTGACGCTCACCGAACAGCGCAACGCCTATGACGGCATGCGCGATCTCGCCGCCGAGCATTTCGAGGCGCATCTCGGCCAGACCTGGCATCCGCGCTCGGGCAGCCACGTCAATCGCAAGCACATGACCGCCGCGATGATCGACAGCCGCGACTATCTCGACGCCAAGCGGAAGACCGAGCTCGAACCGCTCATCCCAACGGGGACAAAGATCGCCTTCACCGGCGGGCAGGACGTTGGCGACACCAGAGCCATCTGGGCCGCCCTCGACAAGGTGCGCGCCAAGCATGACGACATGGTGCTCCTGCACGGCGGTTCACCCAAGGGCGCCGAACGCATCGCAGCCTGCTGGGCCAACAATCGCAAGTGCCAACAGATCGTCTTTAAGCCGGACTGGACCCGTCACGGCAAAGCTGCGCCCTTCAAGCGCAACGATCTGCTTCTGGAGACGCTGCCCATCGGGCTGATCGTCTTCCCGGGCTCCGGCATCTCTGACAATCTCGCCGACAAGGCCAAGGCGCTCGGCATCCCACTCTATGATTTCCGCGCAGCGAAAGGCGGGTCGTCATGACCCGTGATGCGCGTACCGCATCGCGATGCGCCCAGCGGGAATATTCCGTGAACACCGCAGATGTGCTATGCTCCGACAGCGCCGTGGCGGTGGTGGAGGCGCAGCCCATGAGAGGAGACCGCCCATGTTCGTATCAGCCTTCCTGAGTGTCATCGGCCTCGGCTTCCTCGTCTGGGTGCTGTTCGCATTGGCCGTCTACGCGCTACCTGCATTCGTCGGGGTGAGCGTCGGCATATATATCTACGACACCGAAGCGGGCGTGATTGCGGCATTGGTTGCTGGCATGTTTGCAGCCGTCTTCACCTATCTCATCGGCCAGATCGTCTTCGCCAAGGTCCAGTCCGTCCCCATCCGTCTTGCCATCGGCGCGCTCTTCGCTGCCCCTGCCGGCGTCGCCGGATTCTCAGCGATCAAGGGCCTGTCGCAGATCGGCGGCGCCTCCGAAGACTGGACGCTGGCCTTCGCCATCATCGGCGGGATCGTCACCGCATGCACCGCTTGGGTGCGGATCGCAAACCTCGCCGGTCCCATCGGCGAGGACGATGTGCAGCACACAGATGCCATCAAGGCGAGCCCGTTCGCAAATGACCGGTAAGCGGGGCTTAGCCTACGTTGAAGTACTTGCCAGGAATGTCGGCTTTGGCGGGCTGCGCCCCTATGCGCAGCACACCCTGGCACCATCACGCAACTTGACCGCAGAGCAACAAGAGGACGGCTCTTTTGACGTCTCTTCGATGTTGCAAGAGGAACCTAAGCCACCTTCTCCTCGCCTGGCTCTTTCAACCGGTTTGCAAACAGCGCGCATATTGCCAAGCCCTATCACGATACGGTCGCCACGATGCTCCGGGCTGCTCAGCGACATCAGCCGAAGGTCCGTGTTGTCGTGTCCGAACTCGACTTGCAATGAGACGTGCGCCAACTCTGGCATGACAGACAGGGTCTTGGCGACAATGCTGCTGAATTTGCCAACGCTCATGTGGTTCGCGCCTCGCCCGTCAAGAAGCTGCAGTTTTGCCTCCTGCCAAGCTTCTGTGTTTCCGCCACAATCGATCCCTTTCAAAGATGAATGCCTGAGTTCAGTGACATGATAACCAGGCGAAATTTCACCTTCCTTGGTTTCAAAAACCAAAGGAAGCGCAGGGTCTTGGCGTTGAAGGTCGTGCAGGAGATCGGAAAGTGTCTTCATGGCGATACCTTTCATTTCAATGATTCTTGAAATACCCTACAGACACGTACTAACATTTCAAGAGGTGTTGAAACATGGTCGCAGAAGACGCCGCCAACTTGTTTGGGGTTCTTTCGAATACGGACCGACTGTGCATTATCCGGGTCTTGGTCGAGGCGGGCCCGAGCGGCATGAGCGCTGGTGACATTGCGCGAAAGATCGGAGCAAGCCCATCGAGGGCGTCCTTCCACCTAAACGCGCTGTCAGAAGCAGGGTTCTTGCACAGGGAGCGGCAGTCTCGAACCCTAAACTATCGCATCGATTTCAACAGAATTGGTGCGCTAATCACCTTCTTGATGGAGGACTGCTGCAAAGGAAGCGCCGAATTACGTAACTGCTGCTCGATGAGGTTAGGTTGAACCCAACAGCCCTTGAGCTCCTAAAGCGGCCCTTCTATACACCGGCAGCATTTGACACTTTGGACTTGCTGCTGCCATTCAATTGCCCCAAGAGCGCGGATCGCAAGCCTCGCCGGTCCTAATTGCAAGGATGATGGGCAGCACACGGACGCCATCCAGGCACATCCGTTCGCGAACGATCTCTGAAACCACGCCGCCGAAAACCATGCAGCATCACGGTGTAGTGCGAGGCACGTTGAAGCTCGAATATGGTTATTCGGCTGAGCGCGTCTGATCTCGTTCGAGCGCCCCGGCCGTGCACAGTACATATCGAACGCCGCCAAGCCTCACTGGGAGGGAACATTCTCGCATCGCCGGGAGAGCTTGGCGATGAATATGCTCTGCGCCGTTCTGCACGCCAGAGCCTGTCTTTCTTCGATCGACATTGCCGGTGGGTTGCCCGGTCCAGGGGTGGCGGTCATTTCTCATCCCATGCCCTCGTCATCAGCGTCCGTCACGGCCTCTCCATCGGCTGATCTGACCGGGATCGGCTGAAGCCTCGACCGCCTCAGCCGCAACGCCGGGTTCGGACTTTCTTCCCCTGGGCTTTGCCCATTCCTCGCGGGACGACCCTGACGGGTCCAAGAAAGACCGCCCCCGGCGTCCTCCGCTTGCGCTGCGGGCCAAGGGCTGCGTCGGCGGATCGTCCCGGTCCTGACGATCGCCATCGAGACCGCGACGGGCGCGGGATCGAAAGCCAAAGGAGAAATGACATGGCCACTATCGGAACCTTCAAGAAGACCGGCAACGAATACGTCGGAGAAATCGTCACCCTCAACGTGCAGGCGCAGAACGTCCGCATCGTCCCCGAGGACAGCACCTCCGGCGAGAACGCCCCCTCCCACCGGGTCTTCGTCGGCCGCGCCGAGATCGGCGCCGCCTGGTCGAAGCGCTCAAACGAGAGCCGCGACTATCTGAGCCTCAAGCTGGACGATCCGAGCTTCACCCAGCCGATCTACGCTAACCTCTTCGATGACACGGTCGTCGAAGGCGGCGAGGAAACCTTCAGCCTCATCTGGTCTCGGGCGCGCCGCAAGAACGGCGACTGAGCACCACGACCTCAGCCCCACCCGGGAAACCGGGCGGGGCTTTTCCGTGTGCCTGAATTGCGTTCACCAATTGACATTGTGCGGGCGCATAGAGAGTGGTCGAATGTCGGCAGTGAGCCCATCTTTGACGCTAGACGGATCGCAGCGAATGACTGCTATTCGAAACAACGAACGTGATAAACTTCTCGAGCGCCGGCGAAGTCTGGTTCGGATCAAACGCGATGCAAGTATCGAGTGTCGGGCATTGATCTGAAATGGCTACAAATGCGACATCTTTGCGCCCAAGGGTTTGCATTGCATCGATTACAAAACCAACGCCATGCCCTGCTGCAACGAGGCCGAGCACGGCGATTGAATTACCGACCTCTTGGCGGATTCTGGGCGCAAATCCAGCTTTGGTGCACATGGCGATCAAACGATCATAGATTACGGGCCCAGTCGGGCGTTCTACCAGAACGAACTCCTCTTCTGCCAAAGCGGCGACCGACAAACGCTCATTTTTAGCAAGGTTGTGACCACTAGGTAGGACTATACCATATTGATGAGACGCCAACTTTGATGTCGATAGACGGGGATCAGCGATGGGGGGATGAAGAAATCCTGCATCCAGTCGGCCATTCGCCAACCCAGTTTCCACATCACCGGACAGACCCTCGATCAGTTCGAGCCGCACATCTGGAAAGGCACTGGAATAGGCGCACAGGATCTGCGGGATTTCGCCCATAAATGAGACTGGCGTGTAGCCGACCCTTAGTCGCCCTGTAAGCCCGCTTGCAATTGCCTTCGCAGCGTCGTGAGCCAGACGCGACCGTTCAAGAAGCCCTTGTGCGTGTGGTAGGAACTGCTGCCCGGTCTCCAACAGTTTTACGCCTGCGCGTGAGCGGTCGAAGAGACGCATACCCAACTCGTCTTCGAGGCGCGCAATCCGGCCACTCAAGTTCGGTTGGCTCATCCGCAACTTCTCAGCCGCGCGCCGAAAGTTGAGCGTACTGGCAAGAATGCAGAACGCCTCAAGGTTGCGCATATCCATCTGATCAGCTCCAGTTATCACCTACCCAAATCTTATTATTGGAGCATTTCAGAACCACTCACCATCTCTTCTGCTGGATCGTACGTCAGAAGGAGGATTTCGATGCCGCTTCATCCAGCCCGTGCTTTTCTTGCAGGTTTATCAGCGAGCCTTATCGTTCCGGGAACGAGCCTGGCCCAAGATATACCGTTTGCAGATAGCGATCTCATCGCATTGTCCGATGGCGCCATGTTGGCAACTGGCTATATTGACGGGTTGCTCGGGCCGCTTACGCCAGATCTTTTGAGCATTGTCTCCCGGTCCGACGAGAACACCTGGACGCGAGCAGATGTTGAGGCCAGTAATTCCGTGGCGACTTGGCCAAATGTTATGGCTGTCGTGCAAGATGGCTCCGTTGCCATTGTCAGCGAGCCTTTCGCGCAGCCGGACGAGAAGGCCTTGGAGTTTTCGGAGATCGAGCAAGGCAGCACGCTCAGCCTTGTTGATCTCTCAGACAGCACAGCACCCGTTGTTCGTCAAACGGTGACCACCTCTTCGGCACCGGCGGCCATCGACATCCATCCGTCCGGCGAACTTGTGGCCGTGACTTTCCCGTTTAACGGTGAGATCGGCCTCTATCCCTTTGATGATGGGCAACTCGGCGAGCCGACAATGCAGCCACTCGGTCTGGAAGGCGTGTCGAACACCTTCGTTCCCGAGATCAAATGGCACCCGTCAGGCGACTTCGCCGCAATTACGCTCGGCGGAGCAAATCAGGTCGTCTTTTACCGCTATGCGGATGGCATCCTGGAACCGTGGGGTGAACCGATCACCACAGCACCACTTCCAGGCAGAGGGCAATGGACCAAGGACGGCGCGTATTTCCTAACGACTGTCATCAACATTACGGGTGATCTCGCACAACTCAGCTACGGTCAGAATACCAGTTTGCTGACGGTGATCGCGTTTGACGATGACGACGAACCGAACTCGCCGCCACGGCGCGCGAACGACCGCTCAACGACCTATGAAAGCGCGCCCGTCCAACATGCGGTTGTGGCATCAGTGCCGAGCGGCATGGGATATGTCGAGAACTTTGCTGTTTCACCGGACGAACGCTACGTGGTTGGACTTAACATGGTTGCTTCGTGGCTCCCGCGGGACGACCCCGGACACACCGACTACAGCGAACTCACATTGCTGACGCTCGATCCGGAAACTGGCTTGGCTGAGTACCGTTCGACGACCCGGATGCCCGGCGTAGTCCTTCCCCAAGGCATCGTCTTCGATCGAGAAGGGAGGCATATCGCTGTGACCAGCTATCAGGATGTGGACGGGGGCCCCGGACATCTGGCCCTTTGGGCATTCGATCCAGAGTCATCGACACCGTTCATATCAGTTGGCGAGCCAATCGGGATGCCGCGTGGCGTTCACTTCTTGCAGCGAGTTGACCAATGAAGATACGTGGCATCAGATCAGTGCTCGCTTTGGCTACGTTATTCTTCATGATTGCGCCCGTCTGGGCGCATCACGGTTTCACCGGACGATACGATCTTTCAATGCCGATCTGGCTAGAGGGCGTCGTGACAGATACATACTTCGGCCAGCCTCATCCAGAAGTCACATTGCGTACAGACCGCGACTTAGCGTTGCCAATGGGAGAACTAGATCTCGCGGGTGCTGAGGACACGATAAGGGCCAGTCTTCTAGCCGTTCGGCCAGGTACCCGAAGCAGCGAAATCACGATTGAATTCGCGCCTATAGCGCGCTTCTTCGATTTGGGGTCAATGGTGTCGGTTGGCGATCAGATTGCGATCATAGCTTTCCGCAATTGTGATGAACCGCATCAACTCCGTGGCCAATGGATCTGGCCAGAAGGCGCAGAGCCAATCGCAAGACCGGGGCGTGTGAGGTATCAGGTGGACGGTTGCTGACGTTGGATGTGGATTGAGCTCCTTACTTGGCTACAGGGTCTTCCGCTCGTAAGGACGGTTGCGACCTCAGCGCTACTATACCCCGTCGTGAACGGGACACACATCCTTGCCTTCGCTGTCATGTTGGGCGCGACTACAGTTTACAATATCGCTGTACTTAGAAATCGAGCCACCCGTGACCTGGCTGCAGCAACGCTACCACTCGCCGTCTCGGCATTCGCTTTGGCGGTGCTCTCTGGTTTGGTTCTTTTCGCAACACGGGCCGCTCATTATGCGGAAAACCCGGCTATGCAGATCAAAATCGCTCTCTTGGGCATTGCAATCGCGAACATCGCTTTGGCGCGACGCGCCCATTCGATCACTATTCGAAAGTGGCTTGCAACGTTCTCACTAGTGCTATGGCCTGCAACGCTGTTTGCCGGTCGTTGGATAGGCTTCCTGTGACCAATTCGAACCTACCGCCCATACGCCTTGTTTTATAACGCTGACATTGGCCATATAGCGGCTTTGTCCGCGTTCCCGACATCCGAATAAGCTGCTGTCGAGTGACTAGATTGTGTCCTGTTTATCTTCTTTCAACAACAAATCCGGTCGCACCTCCAGCGCCTGCGCGACATGCCAAAGCGTAACGATGGTGACATTCTGCTGACCGCGCTCCATCGCGCTAACGTGCGCCCGATCGACGCCCATTTTTACCGCGAGCGCGGCCTGACTCATGTTCGCTTGCATACGGTAATGCTTGAGATTGTTACCAAATGTGTGACGGATATCCATCCGCCGACAAAGGCCTATCGCGTATTTTAGTGCGACGCGCTATAATACGCGGAACCACAGGTGTTGGTGTGAACCGATAGCGGAAAAACGACCGTTCAACTGTCGGATGGTTGCCAGCATAGGCTATAATAAGGCACTAACCAATGACATGGGCACGCGCTTGAGGGGGAAAGAAGTGACAAAAAAGAACGCCAACAACTTTGCCGATACTCCCCCCACAGGCACTTCCGTCACAGACTATGACCGGCGGCATCTCATGCTCTATGCGCGATTGCTCGACGCAGAGGCGGACGGCGCACCCCTGGGTGAGATTGTCCGAATCCTGTTCGGCATTGATGCGAGCAATGATCCGGAACGCGCCCGCAGGCTGCATGACGGGCACCTTCGACGCGCGCATTGGATGACCGAGAACGGTTATTGCGATCTTCTCCATTCGCAAGCCACCTGACAAGAATTCAGAGATGCAGTGATGCGCTCGGCGCATCGCCATATGCCACCTGTACCCCTACAAATTCCCGTTTAGCGCGAGAATATTCATCGATCACCGGTCGCTATCCCGCACCGGCTTTTCGTTGGAGGTGCAGTCATGTCACAAAACTGGCGCAGTGAAGCCGACTACGATTACATCAGGGATCTCGATGCATCCGGTCTTGCCTGGGAGTGTCTGAGGCGCAATCCGCGCTATCGCAATGCCTTCCCAACCATGTCCGATGCGGAAGCGGCCGCTTGGGGGTTACGATTTCCCGGTCGATCCAGAGCTGCGCGCAACGGACGCGCGCCTCTATTGGAAGCCCACGGTCGCGCCCGCCGTTTCCGTCCTTGTGTCCGCCATATCCGATGAACGAATGCCACCAATCCGACTTGATCGCATCATCCTTCAGGCACGACGGGGGCGTAACGGGAGGCATTGGGCCTGTCTGCGGACAGGCTTGGTCTTGGTGTCCGACAACTCGTTCGTCGCTGAAAAACCGCTCGGAATCCTGCTCCCGCTCGATCCCGATTGGTCCATCCGCATCGACACCGCGCAGCGTCTGAGAACCGTCTGGCGCGGGCGCAAAACGCCTTCTTGGTTCACGGATCAACGCCGACGTCGCATCGGTCATGCGCTGCGAACGACCGACGCGCAGCAAAGCGGTGCACATCTGCGCGACATCGCCATAGCCTATTTCGGAGCAGGTCGAATTGGCGCAGAACCTTGGAAAACAAGCGCCTTGAAGGCGCAGGTGGCACGTCTTGCAAGATATGGTCAGGTGCTCGTCAGCGACGGTTATCGTCAGCTGTTGCGCGGAAAG
>NZ_JACNMO010000020.1 GCF_020622345.1 Roseobacter weihaiensis
TATGGAGATCAGCCATGACAGCGATTGAGATCATAAACGGTCGTCCCGAGAGCGGCGGCTACAAGGTGGATGTGTCCCGCGGTGGGCACAATGGGCGTGTGTCTTCCGAATGGTTTTCCCGGCCCGATGACGAGAAGTACCTCTCGCTCTCGGACCTCTACGCTTCGGTGAAGGGCCGCGCCGTGCGGAGCAAGACGAGGACGGTCGAAAGCGCCGCGATCCGCGTCGAGGCCCATCCCGACGAGCCGGAGAAGCTCGCGCTCGTTCTGCCCGATGCGGACGCACCCGTCGCGCCCACACATTGGAGCTTCGGACAGCTTGCAAGCCTCGTCGGCGCGCCGGCAGCCTATCTGCGTCAGCTTCCGGCGCCGCTCGCGGGCATCAACCTGCAATACGGCCTCACCAACCACCGCGCCGAACAGGTGAAGACGATGGAAGTTGCCAATGTCCGAACGGAACTGCGCGCCGTCACCGGCCCTGACTATGGCCGGATCTACGATCACGAGCTCGTTTCCGCCGTCCAGCGCATTGCAGGCGACGGTGTCGGCGACACGCGCTGGAAAGTGCCGGGCGTGCTCGACTGGTCGACGGGCATCTACAACCCGATGGTCGATGTCACCAAGGACACGACCACGCTCTACGCCTCGGATCGCGATGTCTTCCTCTTCCTGGTCGACGATTTGAACCCGATCGAGGCGGGCACGCTACCTGACGGATCGCCCGACCTCTTCTTCCGGGGATTCTATTGCTGGAACTCGGAGGTGGGCGCGAAGACGCTCGGCATCGCCAGCTTCTATCTCCGCGCCGTCTGCCAGAACCGCAATCTCTGGGGCGTGGAGGACTTTCAGGAAATCACGATCCGGCATTCCAAATATGCCGCCAATCGCTTCGCGCATGAGGCGGCTCCGGCGCTGGCCAACTTCGCCGACTCCTCGCCGCAACCCTTCATTCAAGGCATTCGCTCCGCACGCGAACGGATCGTCGCGCGCAGCGACGAGGACCGCAACGACTTCCTGCGCAAGCGCGGCTTTTCGAAAGCGGAGACCGGCAAGATCGTCGAGACCGTCCTTGCCGAGGAAGGTCGCCCGCCCGAGACCGTGTTCGACTTCGTCCAGGGCATCACCGCCGTCGCCCGGTCCAAGCCGCAGCAGGACGCGCGGCTGACCATGGAGACCCGCGCCAAGAAACTGCTGGAGGCGGCCGCCTAGACGCCGCCGCTCTGCGCCCATCTCGAGAGCCTGTTCCCGGTCCATCGCTTCCTGAGAGGAAGAGGTGGGCCGGGATTTTCGTGACGGGTCTGGAGGTCAGAGAGAGTCTCGTGACCGCCCGTCGCGGAGAAGTCCCATGACGAAGTCCAAGAAAATCACCCTCAGCGCCTCGCGCGACATTCCCTTCAACAAGCTGATGCTCAGCCAGTCCAATGTTCGCCAGATCAAGGCCGGTGTCTCGATCGAAGAGCTGGCCGAGGACATCGCCCGGCGCACGCTCTTGGCGAGCCTCACCGTCAGGCCCGTCCTCGACGAAGATGGCGCGGAAACTGGCATGTTCGAAATCCCGGCCGGCGGCCGGCGCTACCGCGCGCTCGAACTGCTCGTGAAGCAGCGTCGTCTGAACAAGACTGCGCCCGTGCCGTGCATCGTGCGGACCGAAGGTCTGGCGGAAGAGGACAGCCTCGCCGAGAACATCCAGCGCGCGCCGCTGCATCCGCTCGATCAGTTTCGCGCCTTCCAGGCGATGCGCGAGAAGGGCAAGAGCGTGGAGGAGATCGCCGCGGCTTTCTTCGTCTCGGTCAATGTGGTCAAGCAGCGCCTCAAGCTCGCATCCGTCTCCGACATCCTGCTGGAGGCCTATGCCGAAGAGGAGATGACCCTCGATCAGCTCATGGCCTTCACGGTCAATCCCGACCATGAACGCCAGGAACAGGTCTGGGACGCGCTCAAGCAGCACTATTCCAAGCAGCCCTATGAAATCCGCCGCATGCTGACCGAAGGCGCCGTACGCGCCTCCGATCGCCGGGCGCAATTCGTCGGTCTCGACAATTATGTCGAAGCGGGCGGCGAAGTGCTGCGCGACCTCTTCCAGACCGACGATGGCGGTTGGCTGCAGGATGCCGCGCTGCTCGAGACCATGGTCACCGAGAAGCTGAACGAGGAAGCCGAGGCCATCCGCGCCGAAGGCTGGCATTGGATCGAGGTCGGCACCGACTTTCCCTATGGCCACACCTACGACTTGCGGCGTATCCGCGGCGAGGCCGAGCCGATGAGTGACGACGAAGAGAAGTCCTACGAGGCGCTCAAGGCAGAGTATGAGAAGCTCGAAGACGACTACGCCGAAGCGGACGAACTTCCCGAGGAGATTGATGAGCGGCTCGGCGAGATCGAGACGGCGATGGAGGCGCTCCAGAACCGTCCCATCCGCTTCGAGGCGGAAGACTATGCGATCGCGGGCGTCTTCGTCAGCATCGACGGCTCCGGCGGTCTGCGGGTCGAACGCGGCTATGTACGGCCCGAGGACGAACCGGTCGACGAAACTGACGAGTCCGACGGCGACGCATCGGCTGACACGGAAGTCGCGGATGTGATCGACTACGACGGTACGGAAGCGCAGCAGGTCGACGAAGACGAAGATGACGACGGCACCAAGCCGTTGTCGGATCGCCTCATCTGCGAACTGACCGTCCATCGCACGATGGCGCTGCGAGATGTGCTCGCGAACGATCCGCAACTGGCGATGCTCGCCTGTCTGCACGCGATGGTCCTGCAGCTCTTCTACCACTACGGCCAGGACAGCTGTGTCGAGATCAGCCCGCGTTCCACCCAGTTCGGATCGCAAGCACCGAAACTTGACGAGGCGGCCTATGTCCAATCGATCGACCTTGGGATCGAGACCTGGGCGGGTAATTTGCCGAAGCAACCGGAGGACCTGTGGGATGCGCTGACCGGATGGGACACCGACAGCCGCGACGCTCTCTTCGCCCATTGCGTGGCGATGACGGTCAACGCCGTGCAGGAACCGCACCACCGCAAACCGCGGCAGATTGCGCATGCAGACATCCTCGCATCGACGTTGGACCTCGACATGGTGAAGGCGGGCTGGGCACCGACGGCGGACAGCTATCTCGGCCGCGTGACCAAGGCGCAGATCCTCGCCGCAGTGCGTGAGGCGAAGGGCGACAAGGACGCCGACCGGATCGCCGGGTTCAAAAAGCCCGACATGGTCGAAGCCGCCGAAGAACTGCTGGCGGGCACGGGCTGGCTCCCGCAGCCGCTGCGGACGGCCCCGGTTGCGGAAGACCTCGACGAGCCGGAATTCGAGATCGTCGATGACGGGGATATCACGTCGGACGAACCGGCAGTCGAGAACGACGAAGAGGCGGTCGCGCTCCAAGCCGCCGAGTGAAGAGCACGAAGACAGGCGTTCGGCGGCCCTCGGCCCATGGTTCGGTCCACCCGATTAGGTGATGATCGAACTGTCGCCAAAGCCGCCTTCGCCCACTTTCGAGCAGTTGGCGACCACCAACCGAGGGAGACGCTCCCCCAACTCCCTCGCCCTGGGGCCTGTCGGACGCGGCAGGCCCTTTTTTCTGCGCCTCAATCGGGAGAGAAACATGGATAGCCCCGCCACAGACCTATCGCAGAAACTCAGCCGCGAGGCCGAGGCTGTGTGCCGCCAATACCTTTCTAACGGTAGAAAACATGGCCACTACTGGGTTGTCGGCGACGTTGACAACACTCCTGGCCGCAGCCTCTATGTCCGGCTCACCGGGCCGACCCGCGGCAAGGGCGCGGCCGGCAAATGGACCGATGCGGCCACAGGCGAGCATGGCGATCTGCTAGATCTCATCGCAGCCAATCTGAACCTCACAACACTCCGCGAAACCCTCGACGAGGCGCGGCGCTTCCTGAGCTTGCCGCGTCCAGAGCCACCTGATCAGCAACTCCAGGCACCGGCAACGCGTGGATCGCCAGAAGCGGCACGACGCCTTTGGGCGATGGGCCAACCGATCGCGGGCACGTTGGCGGAGCGCTATCTCTCCGCACGCGGATTGACAAACCTTCGAAGCGTGAGCGCGTTAAGGTTTCACCCGAACTGCTACTACTGGCGAGAAAGCACCCACGGCGACAACAAACCCGAAGCCTGGCCCGCCTTACTCGCGAAAGTCATCGACACTTCCGGAACCCTCACCGGCGTTCATCGGACTTGGCTTGATCCGCAGACAGCCGAAAAGGCTCCGCTCGATCCCAACCGCAAGGCGATGGGCAATCTGCTCGGTCATGCCGTCAGGATCGGATCACCGGCCAACATTCTCGCTGCTGGTGAAGGTCTGGAGACTATGCTCTCGCTCAGACTGGCACTTCCCGGTCTGCCGATTGCAGCGGCGCTATCGAGCAATCATCTCGCAGCGTTCGATCCGCCGACCGATCTCCGCCGCCTCTATGTCGCCATCGACAATGACGAGGCTGGCCAGGCGGCCTTTGACGCACTGACCGTTCGCTTCGAGGACAGTGACCTGCACCTCCTGCCGCTGCGACCCATGCTGGACGATTTCAACAGCGATCTCCGGAAATGCGGCATCGACGAGATGCGCAGCCATTTGCGTCCCCAGCTCTTGCCGGTCGATGTTCCGGCAATCCTCGCGGTCGAGACCGACTGAAGCAGAGAACCGGTCTCGTCAACTGGACAGGCGGAATGAACCTCACGCCACAGAGCCGCGCCTGACGGCCTTCCCGAGAGGGGCAAGCCGGAGCCGAACCCGCCCGGTCCGGCAATGGCTGCGGCGACACCGTTTTCCGCCGCCGGGCGAGCCCGGCTTTGCATCGCGATCCAAAACGGCGCCGCCTCCGCCATCCTCCGCTGACGCTCCGGCCGACGCAGACATGGGGTCCCCGCGAAGTACCACTTCGTGGGGAAATGCGTCGGTGCAGGCCCGGCCGCGTCCCGCTTTCCGTCGCCCATGAAGGCCGCGCGAGGCGCGGTCAGCGACAAGGAGGCCCATTGCCCATGACCCTGCACGAACCTGACACACGCTCCGCCACAGCCCTCGTCCTCGACGAGTTGCAGCTCTTCGGACACCGACCGTTTGCCGACGAGCCCGATCCGCGGCCACTGCCAGACGCCAGCAGCGTCGAAGGCGCGATCGCCGACATCTTCGACGCGCTTGTCGTCGCTCTCGGCGACACGCGGCTCGAACCCGATCTTGAAGACCTGCTCTGGTCGATCGCAAACGTCTTTCATCGCATGGCGACCCACATCGATCGCAAGCTCGACGACAATGAACAGGCGCAGCGACGCGCGCAGCGCAGCCAGGACGGGTCCGAAGTCCGCTCGGTCGAACTGGAGCTCCTCATTGCCGAAGGTCTCACCCTCACTGAACAACGCAATGCCTATGAGGGCATGCGTGATCTGGCCGCCGAGCATTTCGAGGCGCATCTCGGACAGACCTGGCATCCGCGCTCCGGCAGCCACACCAATCGCAAGCACATGACCGCCGCGATGATCGACAGCCGCGACTATCTCGATGCCAAGCGCAAGTCAGAACTCGAACCGTTGCTTCCCACAGGTACTAAGATCGCCTTCACTGGCGGACAGGACGTGGGCGACACCGGTGCCATCTGGGCGGCACTTGATAAGGTGCGCGCCAAGCATGACGACATGGTACTCCTGCATGGTGGGTCGCCCAAAGGCGCGGAACGCATCGCGGCCTGCTGGGCCGACAATCGCAAATGCCAACAGATCGTCTTCAAGCCGGATTGGACGCGCCACGGCAAGGCCGCGCCGTTCAGGCGCAACGATCAACTCCTGGAAACCCTGCCGATCGGTATGATCGTGTTCCCGGGTTCGGGCATCACCGACAACCTTGCCGACAAAGCCAAAGTGCTGGGCATCCCGCTCTATGATTTCCGCGCAACGAAAGGCGGATCGTCATGACCCGTGATGCGTATATCGCATCGCGATGCGCCACACGGGAATATTCCGCGAACACCGCGGATATGCTATACTTTATTAGTGCCGTGGCGGTGGTGGAGGCGCATCCCATGAGAGGAGACCGCCCATGTTCGTATCAGCCTTCCTAAGTGTCATCGGCCTCGGCTTCCTCGTCTGGGTGTTGTTCGCACTCGCTGTCTACGCGCTGCCCGCCTTTGTCGGGATGAGCGTCGGCATGTATGTCTACGACACCGAGGCGGGCGTGATCGCGGCATTCGTCGCAGGCATGTTCGCAGCCGTCTTCACTTATCTCATCGGCCAGATCGTCTTCGCCAAGGTCCGGTCCGTGCCCATCCGTCTCGCCATCGGCGCGCTCTTCGCGGCGCCTGCCGGCGTCGCCGGTTTTTCCGCGATCAAGGGCCTGTCGCAGATCGGGGGTGCTTCCGAAACTTGGACACTGGCATTCGCGATCATCGGCGGGATCGTCACCGCTGGCACCGCCTGGGTGCGGATCGCAAGCCTCGCCGGCCCCATCGGCGAGGATGATGGGCAGCAAACAGACGCCATGCAGGCGAGTTCGTTCGCGAACGATCGCTGAAACCTCACCATTTCCGAAGACCCGACATCACGGAATGGCGCAGGTCAGGTTAAAGTTCGGACGCGAGCGGGCGGCAGAACGCGTGTGATCTCATTCGATGGCTTCATCCAGTCACAACACATATCGAACACCGCCAAAACCCGTTGAGAAGAAGCATTCTCGCGTTTCTGGACGTGCTCAACGACAACACCGCTCTGCGCCGTTCTGCACGCTAGAGCCTGTCTTTCCCCGATCGACATTGCCGGTGGATTGCCCGGTCCGAGGGTGGCCGTCATTTTTCATCCCATGCCCTCGTCACCCGCGTCCGTCACGGCCTCTCAATGGGCTGATCTGACCGAGATCGGCTGACGCCTCGACCGCCTCAGCCGCAACGCCGGGTTCGGACTTTCTTCCCCTGGGCTTCGCCCATTCCTCGCGGGACGACCCCGACGGGTCCAAGAAAGTCCACCCCCCGCGTCCTCCGCATGCGCTGCGGGCCAAGGGCTGCGTCGGCGGATCGTCCCGGTCCTGACGATCGCCATCGAGACCGCGACGGGCGCGGGATCGAAACCCAATAGGAGAAATGACATGGCCACCATCGGAACCTTCAAGAAGACCGGCAACGAATACGTCGGAGAAATCGTCACCCTCAACGTGCAGGCGCAGAACGTCCGTATCGTCCCCGAGGAAAGCACCTCCGGCGAGAACGCCCCCTCCCACCGGGTCTTCGTCGGCCGCGCCGAGATCGGCGCCGCCTGGTCGAAGCGCTCAAACGAGAGCCGCGACTATCTGAGCCTCAAGCTGGACGATCCGAGCTTCACCCAACCGATCTACGCCAACCTCTTCGATGACACGGTCGTCGAAGGCGGCGAGGAAACCTTCAGCCTCATTTGGTCCCGGGCGCGCCGCAAGAACGACGACTAAGCACCGCGACATCAGCCCCGCCCGGGAGACTGGGCGGGGCTGCATTGCTGGTAGAGGCCGCCGACCGCTCGGGCCCAACCCTCCAAAATAACGTGAGATGGTGAAGGTCGGCTTTGAACAAGTCTCGTGATAAGCTCATCGCATGACCGACAAGAAGAAGCCCACACATTCGTCGAGCACAAATCCGTACATCCCCAAGGGTGATGGTGATGAAGCCGTGCAGGCGTACATCTCCGCGATGCCCGGCTGGAAAAGTACCCTTGGCAAGCAGATCGACACAATCGTCGAGAACGCCTTCCCAAAGGTACGCAAGCAGGTGCGGTGGAACACGCCGTTTTACGGCAAGGACGACGGCTGGTTTCTGGCGATGTACTGCTACAAGAACTACGTGCAGATCACCTTCATGACCGGGTCTTCTCTCGATCCGGTGCCTCCCAAAGCATCTAAAGTAGAAGGCACTCGGTATCTGGACATTCACGAAGATGACGTACTCGACAAGGCGCAACTTGCAGACTGGGTTCGACAAGCCCTGACGCTTCCGGGTCAGCAGCTTTAGGGCGCTATTCAAATCAACAGGAGGAACGGCAGCGATGTCCCGCGTTGCCGTCAATTCAGCAGTTCATTTATCAACGACGTTTTGGCTTTCGCCTCGGTCTTCCAACAACGCAGATGGCTCCACGTCTAGTGCCTGCGCGACATGCCAAAGCGTCACGATCGTGACGTTCTGCTGACCGCGCTCCATCGCGCTGACATGTGCGCGATCAATACCCATTTTTACCGCAAGCGCGGCTTGGCTCATGTTTGCTTGAGTCCGGTAATGCTTGAGATTGTTACCAAATGTGTGACGGATATCCATCCGTCGACAAAGGCCTATCGCGTATTTTAGTGCGACGCGCTATAATACGCGGAACGGCAGGCGTCGGTGTGAACCGACAGCGGGAAAACGACCGTTCAACTGTCGGATGGTTGCCAGCACAGGCTACAATAAGGCACTAACCAATGACACGGGTACGCGCTTGAGGGGGAAAGAAGTGACAAAAAAGAACGCCAACGACTTTGCCGATACTCCCCCCACAGGCACTTCCGTCACCGACTATGACCGGCGGCATCTCATGCTCTATACGCGATTGCTCGACGCAGAGGCGGACGGCGCACCGCTGGATGAGATTGTCCGAATCCTGTTCGGCGTCGATGCGAGCAATGATCCGGAACGCGCCCGAAGGCTGCATGACGGGCACCTTCGACGCGCGCATTGGATGACCGAGAACGGCTATCGCGATCTTCTCCATTCGCAAGCCACCTGACAAGAATTCAAAGATGCAGTGATGCGCTCGGCGCATCGCCATATGCCACCTGTACCCCTACAAACGACGCGCGCATTGGATGACCGAGAACGGCTATCGCGATCTTCTCCATTCGCAAGCCACCTGACAAGAATTCAAAGATGCAGTGATGCGCTCGGCGCATCGCCATATGCCACCTGTACCCCTACAAATTCCCGTTTAGCGCGAGAATATTCATCGATCACCGGTCGCTATCCTGCACCGGCTTTTCGTTGGAGGTGCAGTCATGTCACAAAACTGGCGCAGTGAAGCCGACTACGATTACATCAAGGATCTCGACGCATCCGGTCTTGCTTGGGAGTGTCTGAGGCGCAATCCGCGCTATCGGAATGCCTTCGCAACCATGTCCGATGCCGAAGCGGCCGACTGGGGGTTGCGATTTCCCGGTCGATCCAGAGCTGCGCGCAACGGACGCGCGCCTCTATTGGAAGCCCACGGTCGCGCCCGCCGTTTCCGTCCTTGTGTCCGCCATATCCGATGAGCGAATGCCGTCGATCCGACTCGATCGCATCATCCTTCAAGTGCGACGGGGGCGTAACGGGAGGCATTGGGCCTGTCTGCGGACAGGCTTGGTCTTGGTGTCCGACAACTCGTTCGTCGCTGAAAAACCGCTCGGAATCCTGCTCCCGCTCGATCCCGATTGGTCCATCCGCATCGACACCGCGCAGCGTCTGAGAACCGTCTGGCGCGGTCGCAAAACGCCTTTTTGGTTCACGGATCAACGCCGACGTCGCATCGGTCATGCGCTGCGAACGACCGACGCGCAGCAAAGCGGTGCACATCTGCGCGACATCGCCATAGCCTATTTCGGAGCAGGTCGAATTGGCGCAGAACCCTGGAAAACAAGCGCCTTGAAGGCGCAGGTGGCACGTCTTGCAAGATATGGTCAGGTGCTCGTCAGCGACGGTTATCGTCAGCTGTTGCGCGGAAAGACAGCAGCCCGGTCGCAAGAATAGCTGCTTTCACGGAACCCTGACATGATGTTCGACATCCCATCAAATGACCAGATGTTGTCCGCTTTCGAGGGGTGACGATTTTCGCCCGACACCTTCGTCATCCCCCTCATGTCCACTTCTCCGCTTCTCTGGCCATCAGCCGTCCCTCGCATCCCGCGACGGACCCGCGATGACCAGAGGAGCCCCAAATGCCCGATCCGAATGCCGGCCTGCCGCCGCGCTATCTCAGAACCCCTGAAGCCGCCCGCTTTCTCGGCCTCTCCGGTCGGACGCTGGAGAAACACCGCACCTACGGCACCGGTCCGAAGTATTCCAAGATCGGCGGCCGTGTCGTTTACGCGGTCGAGGATCTGCAAGCCTGGGTCAGCCGTGGCGAGAAAAGCTCGACCTCCGACGACACGGGCGACACCGTCCTTCCGGCCAAACGCCATGCAGCAATCTCGCCGGCCTATAGCGGCGAGAAGCGCTCATGAGCACGCGCACGACCATCGAACTGACGTGGATCGAAGGGCGCATCGAACGCTGGCTGCGCTTCGGCCGGATCGCTCAGGAGACGATTCTGAGCCGATCGGTTCGCGTCGTCGGTGTCGATCCTGGCAGTATCTTCGCGTTCATCCGCTGGGCCGCGAACGACTATGGCACGGTCGAGAGTCGGATCGATATCTTGCAAGCCATCCGCCTCGGCGAGCGCTTTTCGACGGTGCCTTTTGTGACGCCCGGCGGAACGTCTCTCCTGCGGCTTTCCGGCTGGCCAAAGGTAGAAGCAGTGCTGCTCTGCATCGACCAGATCGAGGCCGAACACATTGCGCCGGAGGACGTCTGTCCGGATCACTGGCGCCACGTCCACAATCGCCTCACCTGCAATCTCGAGCCGCACCGCTACACGCCTTTTCGGCATGACGCCTGGCTCAAGAGACGGGCGCTGGCGGCATGAGACGCGCGCGCCCCTCGCTCCTCATCGGCAGCGCCGGTATCGCCTTGATCGCACTTTCGGCGATCATCCGCGCCAACCCTATCTTGGTCTGGAATGCGTCGGCCAGCGTGCCCATCGGCTTCTACGCCGTGCAGCCGCTCGACGCCCCGACGGTCGGCGATCTCGTCGTCTTGGAACCGCCGTCGCCGCTCGGCGACTGGCTCCTGGAGCACGGCTATCTCGGCGCCGACGTTCCTCTCATCAAGCATGTCGCCGCGCTTCCCGGACAGCGTGTCTGCCGCATCGGTGTCACCATCAGCATCGACAGCGAGACCGTCGCAACCGCCAAAGAACGTGACCGTTTCGACCGCCCGCTGCCGGTTTGGCAGGGCTGCCGTCTGCTGACCGACGATCAGATCTTCTTCCTCAATCCTGACACCGAGGCGAGCCTCGACGGACGGTATTTCGGGCCGCTGACGCGCGACACAATCCTCGGTCGTGCGGTGCCGATCTGGACGCGGGAGGGCTAACGCGATGGCCTTCCTTCTCCCTTACGGCCGTCGTCTCATCGCCGCGTCCGCGATCCTGATCGCGCTTTCCGGTTGCGCCAATCCGCCCGCCGCCGACGCACAGGATACGGTCCCGCGCTTCACGGATACCACCGCGCCGACCTCCGAAATCGACGCATATATCGCAGAAGCTGCCCAACGCTTCCGCATCCCCGAGCGTTGGATACGCGCTGTCATGCAGGCTGAAAGCGCGGGCAATGCGCGCGCCGTCAGCAGCGCCGGAGCGATGGGTCTTATGCAGATCATGCCAGGCACGTGGGCCGAGCTTCGTGCAGCCCATGGCTTCGGCTCGGACCCATTCGATCGCCGCGAGAACATCCTCGCGGGTGCCGCTTATCTGCGCCAGATGCACGACCAGTTCGGCGCGCCGGGGTTTTTGGCTGCCTACAATGCTGGCCCCGGACGGTATGCCGAGCACCTGCGGACCGGGCGCATGTTGCCGCGTGAAACGCGCCGCTACGTTGCAGTCCTTTCGCAGGAGCTTGGCTTTTCGGATGCAGCGCCGTTGCAGCTGGCGCGCACCGTTTCTGCAGGTCGGTGGCAAGCTGCGCCGCTCTTCGCACCCGTCACAGCTTCTCGTGAACCACAACGCGGAGCCGAACCAGACCGCACATCGGTCGATGTTCAGACCGCAGAAAACCCGACCCAGCCGAATTCACAGAACCACCAACCGAACCCGCTTTTCGTCTCCAGAACCGGGGAGCCTGAGCGATGATCGCACCGATCTGGCTCCGCCCCGTTCCGTCGTGCTGGTTCGTATGGAATGCGGCAGATGGAGGATTGCAGCCCAAATCAACGACGGGAGGGCAAGATAAAAGGCCGGACGCGCGGGGGCGCTACGGCGTTGTTGTTGTTGGGGTTTTTGCGTGCTGCACACTTGACTACAGTGCTGCATTCACAGCTATCCCTCTGATTCTACTTAGCTTTCACCGTGCCATGCCTGACTTTGGGGACACACGAACATGAGCCAGCGCGATAAAGACATCCGCATCAAACCGGGACGCATCCGTGACAAAGGCCCCTCGGCCAAACGGGCGAAAAGCTTAGTCGGACAGGTCATGCGCGCCGCGAAGAAGGCGGGGCATACCGGCAATCATTTCAGGACGAGCGGCAGTCGCGCTGGTCGGTCGACGTTTGGACGTGGACGCTTCGTGCGAGTCTCAAGAGGCCTCGCGCGAACGCAGCGCCGGGTTGTCGTGAATGCGCGTGTCGTCCGGCATCGTGGTCAGAAGTTTCGGTCGGCGCCCCTCGCCAAGCATCTCGACTATCTGAAACGCGAGGGCGTCGCCAAGGACGGTCGGGATGCGGCGATGTTCGACAAGGAGCACGACCAGGCCGACGACCGCGCCTTCGCCACCGGCACCGAAGACGACCGGCATCATTTCCGCTTCATCGTCTCGCCGGAAGACGCCGGACAGATGGAAGATTTACGCGCCTTCACCCGCGATCTCATGGCCCAAGCAGAGCGCGATCTCGGCACCGAGATCGACTGGGTCGCCGTCAATCATTGGAACACCGACAACCCGCATGTCCATGTGCTGGTGCGCGGCAAAGGCGATGACGGGAAAGATCTTGTCATCTCGCGTGACTACATCAGCCGCGGGTTGCGTGGACGGGCCGAAGAACTCGTCGAGCTCGAACTCGGACCACGAACCGAGAAGGAGATCGCCGCCGGCCTCGATGCGGAGGTGAAAGCCGAGCGTTGGACCGGCCTGGATCGCGCGCTGCGGTCTTACGCCGATGACACTCTCGGCGTCGCCGACTTGCGGCTCGGCGCACCCGATCTCGACAACAAAGACCTCAAGCGCCGGATGATCGGGCGCGCGCAAATGCTGGAACGGTTTGGGCTCGCCGAAAAACTCGCGCCCTCGGTCTGGCAGCTCAAGCCGGGCATGGAAGACACGCTGCGCGAGATGGCCGTGCGCGGCGACATCATCAAGACGATGCATCGGGCGATGGGCAGCCAAGCGCGGACACCATCCGACTTCGCCATCGAGGGTCAGCCGGACAATCCCGTCCTCGGCAAGCTGGTCGATCGCGGCTTGCACAACGAACTCTCGGGCGAAGCCTATGCGATCATCGACGGTGTCGATGGCCGTTTCCATCACCTGCGCTTCCGCGATCTCGATCTGACTGGCGACACGCCCGTCGGCGGGATCGTCGAGACGCGGAGCTGGGCCGGGAAAGATAGTGGGGCGCGACGCCTTGCGCTGGTCGGGCGGTCGGATGTGGCGCTCGAGAAACAAGTCGATGCCGATGGTGCGACCTGGGTCGATCGGCTGGCGCTCGCCAAGACCCGCGCGCCACTCGCGCAGCGCGGGTTCGGCGCCGAGGTCCGCGACGCTTTGGAGAAGCGGGCCGAACATCTGGTCGGACAGGGTTTTGCGACGCGGCAAGGTCAGCGCGTCACCTTCAACCGCGATCTCCTGAAAACACTGCGCCAGCGCGATCTTGACAGAGCAGCGAGCAAGATCGCCGACGACACCGGCCTGCCATTCCGAACGTCCGGTGACGGCGAGACCGTAGCGGGGACCTATCGCCAGCGCCTCGATCTCGCCTCCGGCCGCTTCGCCATGATTGACGACGGGATGGGCTTCGAGCTTGTGCCCTGGAAACCGCAGCTCGAAAAGCATCTCGGCCAGACCGTCTCGGGCACCGTCACGGCCGGTGGCGGCATCGACTGGTCGCTCGGTCGCAAGCGTGGCCTGTCGATCTGACCCGGAGACCCCTATGACCTCGAAGAAACACGCATCACCGGCCACCGCCATCCTCTGGGGCCAGATCCTCATCGTCTCGACGGTCGCGCTGCTGTTCGTCTGGGCCGCAACGCAATGGGTCGCGTTCCGGCTCGGCTTTCAGTCCGAATTGGGCGAGCCGATGATGACGATCCTCAGTCTGCCCATCTACGCGCCGTGGAATGTTTTCGTCTGGTGGTATTGGTACGACGCCTACGCGCCGCGCGTCTTCATGGAAGGCGCGATCGTCGCGGGCGCTGGCGGCATCGCCGCGGTCGGTGTCGCGATCTTTCTCTCCGTCCTGCGGGCTCGCGAAGCGAGCAACGTCACCACCTACGGCTCCGCCCGGTGGGGCACTGAGAAGGATATGCGCTCGGCCGGCTTGTTCGTCGATGATGGTGTCGTGCTCGGGCGCTACCAATCCCGCTATCTTAGACATGACGGCCCTGAACACGTGCTCTGCTTCGCGCCGACGCGCTCGGGCAAGGGTGTCGGTCTGGTTGTGCCGTCACTTCTAACTTGGCCGGGGTCGGCGATCGTCCACGACATCAAAGGCGAGAACTGGCAGCTCACGGCCAGCTACCGCGCGCGGTTCAGCCGCGTGCTTCTCTTCGATCCAACCGATCCGAAGTCAGCGGCCTACAATCCGCTGCTCGAAGTGCGACGCGGTGACAGCGAAGTACGCGATGTCCAGAACGTCGCCGATATCCTCGTCGATCCCGAAGGTCTGCTCGAACGGCGGAACCATTGGGAAAAGACGAGCCACTCGTTGCTCGTGGGCGCGATCCTGCACGTTCTCTACGCCGAAGCCGACAAAACGCTGGCGGGCGTCGCGGCGTTTCTGTCCGATCCAAAGCGGCCGATCGAGTCGACCCTAGCCGCCATGATGCGGACGCCGCATCTCGGAGATCACCCGCATCCTGTCGTCGCGCAGGCCGCGCGCGAACTCCTAAACAAATCCGAGAACGAACGATCAGGCGTCCTCTCGACGGCGATGAGTTTTCTCGGGCTCTATCGCGATCCGGTCGTGGCCAAAGTCACGCGCCGCTGCGACTGGCGGATCGACGATCTCGTGACCGGCGACAGGCCGGTGACGCTCTATCTCGTTGTGCCGCCATCGGACATCTCACGGACGAAGCCGCTGATCCGGCTCGTGCTCAACCAGATCGGTCGACGACTGACGGAAGACCTGCATGCTAAGCGCTCCCACCGCATGCTGCTCATGCTGGACGAGTTTCCTGCGCTCGGGCGGCTTGACTTCTTCGAAAGCCAGCTCGCCTTCATGGCGGGCTATGGAATCAAGGCCTTCCTCATCGCCCAGTCGCTCAATCAAATCGAGAAGGCCTACGGTCAGAATAATGCGATCCTCGATAATTGCCATGTGCGCGTCGCCTTCGCGACCAATGACGAGCGAACCGCGAAGCGCGTGTCCGATGCGCTCGGCACAGCGACCGAGATGCGCGCGATGAAGAACTATGCCGGACATCGGCTGTCCCCCTGGCTTGGGCATCTGATGGTCTCGCGCCAAGAAACGGCGCGGCCGCTGCTCACCCCCGGCGAAATGATGCAACTGCCGCCGACCGAAGAGATCGTGCTGGTCTCAGGTTCGCCGCCGGTGCGCGCGGAGAAGGCGCGCTACTATGCTGACCCGCAGTTCAAGGCACGGATTGGCCCTCCGCCGGATCGCAATGCCCAAACTAAGGGAGTCCGCACTTCGTCAGACGATTGGAGCGACCGCGAACCGATTGTCGCGCCGCCACCGAAGAAACGGAAGGGAGCGAGCGAGGATGTCGATGGCGGCATCCGTCGGCAGCCCGACCTTCCGGATCATGAAGACATCGCCCGAGAACCGACCCCAGCCCGCAGCGAGTTCGCCGATCTCGATGACGAACCGGAGGATGACGCGCAGCGCGCCAAGGCCATGCGTGACCGGTTCGGCACGGTGGCACGTCAGGCCTCGCTTGATCCCGATGACGGGATCGAGCTCTAGGACATGGCCGTGAAGAAGGAGCGCCTGAATGTGTATTTTGATCCGGCTTTGTCTGGTGAGTTGGGGGCGTTGGCCGCTCGCCGGAAGGTTTCGAAGTCGCAGATCGTGGAGGCGGCGCTCGCGGCTTTTCTTTCGCCTGATGGAGCTGATCAGCGGGAGGCCGCCATCGTGCGGCGTCTGGATCGACTTACCCGCGCGGTCGAGCGATTGGAGCGGGATGTGTCGATCGGCAACGAGGCGATGGCGCTCTTCGTGAAGTTCTGGCTGACGACCACGCCGCCACTGCCCGACGAATTGCGCGAGGCCGCTCAGGCGTCAGGCAAGGAGCGCTATGACGGGTTCGTTGAGGCACTTGGGCGGCGACTCGCAAAAGGCAAAACGCTTACCAAAGAAGTCTCGGAGGACATCCCAGACAGAAAATCGAGTGTCTGACGCCATCGCGACTTCGTGCAAAATGCGCTTGTCCCTGCCTCTCTACGCCACCGCACTACTACGCCGTCAAACCTGTTGCGAATGATCCTCTAGCGGTCTTCTTGATCGACCCCGTAACCAGATGCGGGGCCGCGAATGACCGTCCACACTCTCAAATCAGCAGCGATCGAGCGCGGTTCCCGCATGCTCCGCACGGCGCTCGGGCACGATATCGCGGCGTGGCTCGACGAAGACGCCGTCGTCGAGGTCATGCTCAATCCGTGCGGTCGCATATGGCTCGATCGGCTCGGCCAAGGCCTCTGCGATACGGGCGCGACGCTTACCGCCGACGATGGCGAGCGGATCGTCCGCCTCGTCGCCCACCATGTCGGCGCCGAAGTCCATGCGGACGCACCGCGCGTCTCCGCCGAGCTTCCCGGGACGGGTGAGCGGTTCGAAGGACTTCTTCCGCCCGTCGTCGCGGCCCCAACCTTCGCGATCCGCAAACCCGCCGTCGCCGTCTTCACGCTCGACGATTACGTCGGCGCCGAGATCATGGATGCCGCCGCAGCTGACGCACTCCGCGAGGCCGTTGCGTCCCGCGCCAACATTCTCGTCGTCGGCGGCACCTCGACCGGCAAGACAACGCTCACAAACGCGCTGCTCGCCGAAGTCGCCAAGACAACAGATCGCGTGGTCCTCATCGAAGACACGCGCGAGCTTCAATGCACGACGCCCAATCTGGTCGCACTACGCACGAAGGATGGCGTCGCGACGCTCTCCGATCTTGTCCGCTCGTCGCTCCGCCTGCGTCCCGATCGCATTCCCATCGGCGAGGTGCGCGGGCCTGAGGCGCTCGATCTCCTCAAAGCCTGGGGCACCGGCCATCCCGGCGGCATCGGAACCATCCATGCCGGTTCGGCCATTGGCGCGCTGCGCCGACTCGAACAGCTGATCCAGGAAGCCGTCGTCACCGTCCCGCGGGCGCTCATCGCGGAGACCATCGACGTGCTCGCGGTCCTCAAGGGCCGCGGCAGCGATCGCCGCCTCGCGGACCTCGCGCGCGTAACGGGCCTCACCGACCAGGGCGACTACGCGCTCCAATCCCTTCTCACCAACCCGAAAGGAACCGCTACATGACCACCCGACTCAATCTCCTCTATCCCCGCTGGCCTATCTATGTCAGCGCAGCCGCGATCGGCTTCCTGCTCGCCGCTGGTCAGGCGCAGGCCGCAGGGTCCGGCATGCCTTGGGAAGCCCCGCTTCAGGCGATCCTCGAATCCATCGAAGGCCCAGTCGCCAAGATCGTCGCGGTCATGATCATCATCATCACCGGCCTGACGCTCGCGTTCGGGGACACGTCGGGCGGCGCGCGTCGGCTCGTCCAGATAGTCTTCGGCCTCTCGATCGCCTTCGCAGCGTCGAGCTTCTTCCTGTCTTTCTTCTCCTTCGGTGGCGGCGTCCTCGTATGAGCGATCCCACCGACATCCCCGGTTTCACCGCGCCGGTTCATCGCGCACTGACGGAACCGATCCTGCTAGGCGGCGCACCGCGCACCATCGCGATCGCCAACGGAACCATGGCGGCCGCCGTGGGACTCGGGCTTCGGCTCTGGTTGGTCGGGCTCGCCCTTTGGGCCATCGGTCACATGCTCGCGGTCTACGCCGCCAAGCGCGACGCGCAGATCGCCGACGTCGCGCGCCGTCACCTCCGCTACCCGACCTGGATGGGGGTGTGAGGAGATGATGCGCCTCGCCGAATACCGTTCCAAAGCCGCGCTGCTTTCGGATTTCCTGCCTTGGGCCGCGCTGATCGGCGAGGGAGTGATCCTCAACAAGGATGGCAGTTTCCAGCGGACGGCACGGTTCCGCGGTCCCGATCTCGAGTCCGCAACGCCTGCGGAGTTGGTCGCGACCGCGGCCCGCCTCAACAGCGCGCTGCGACGCCTGGGGTCGGGCTGGGCCGTGTTCGTCGAAGCACACCGCATCCCGGCGCGCGAGTATCCGCTCTCGGAGTTTCCCGATCCGATCTCCGCGCTGGTCGATGCCGAGCGGCGCGCCCAGTTTGAAGAAGCCTCGTCTCACTATGAGAGCCGGTATTTCCTCACCCTGACCTGGATGCCGCCTGCCGACGACACGAGCCGGGCGAGCGGGTGGCTGTTCGAGGATACGCCCAACAAGGGCGCGAACCCGCGCGAGCATCTTGCCGCGTTCCGTTCTCGCGGTGATCGGCTGCTCGGCCTCTTCGAAGGTTTCATGCCTGAAGCGACTTGGCTCTCCGACGACGAAACACTGACCTATCTGCATTCAACGATTTCGACCCGGCAGCAAACCGTAAGTGTCCCCGAGACGCCGATGCATCTCGACGCCTATCTCGCCGATGAGCCGCTGGTCGGCGGTCTCGCGCCGCGCCTCGGCGACACGTATCTGCGCACGCTCTCCATCGTCGGCTTCCCGACGTCGACCTGGCCGGGCCTGCTCGACGAACTCAACGCGCAAGCGTTCGAGTATCGCTGGGCGACCCGCGCCATCTGCCTCGACAAGACCGACGCGACCAAGCTCTTTACCCGCATCCGGCGCCAATGGTTCGCAAAGCGCAAATCAGTGGCCGCGATCCTCAAGGAGGTGATGACCAACGAGGCCTCCACACTCCTCGACAGCGATGCCGACAATAAGGCGCTCGATGCCGACGAAGCCTTGCAAGAACTCGGGAGCGACATCGTCGGCGCGGCCTATGTCACCGCGACGATCACGGTCTGGGACGAGGACGAACGCGGGGCGGACGCCAAGATCAAGCTTGCCGAGAAGGTCGTGCAGGGCCGCGACTTCACCTGCATCCCGGAAACGCTGAACGCCATCGAAGCCTGGTTCGGATCGCTGCCCGGCCATCTCTACGCCAATGTCCGCCAACCGCCGATCTCGACGCTCAATCTCGCCCACATGATCCCGATCTCGGCGGTTTGGGCGGGGCCGCAGCGCAACGACCATCTGGACGGCCCGCCGCTCTTCTATGCCGAGACGCAAGGCGCGACGCCGTTCCGCTTCTCGACGCATGTGGGTGATGTCGGCCACACATTGGTCGTCGGACCGACCGGCGCGGGAAAATCCGTGCTGCTCGCGCTCATGGCGCTGCAATTCCGGCGCTATGAGAACGCCCAGATCTTCGCCTTCGATTTCGGCGGCTCGATCCGCTGCGCGACCCTGGCCTGCAGCGGGGATTGGGAAGACCTCGGCCTCGCGCTGTCGGACGAAGACGACGCGGTCCAGCTGCAACCGCTCGCACGGATCGACGATCCAGCGGAACGCAGCTGGGCGCAGGACTGGCTCGCTGGGCTGTTGGTCCGAGAAAGGGTCACCATCGACCCGGTGGCGCGAGACCATCTCTGGTCGGCGCTGACCTCGCTGGCTTCGGCACCGGTCGAAGAGCGCACGCTGACGGGCCTCTCGGTCCTCCTGCAATCCAACGATCTAAAGCGCGCACTCGCGCCGTTCTGCCTGGGCGGCCCCTTCGGCCGCCTGCTCGACGCCGAAAGCGAGGCGCTCGGCTCAACCGACTTCCAAGCCTTCGAGACCGAAGGGCTGATAGGTTCCGCCGCAGCGCCCGCCGTGCTCGCTTATCTCTTTCACCGGATTGAGGCGCGGCTCGACGGACGACCCAGTCTCATCATTGTCGACGAAGGCTGGCTTGCGCTCGACGACGCGACCTTCGGCTCGCAGCTGCGCGAATGGCTGAAAACGCTGCGTAAGAAGAACGCTTCCGTCGTCTTCGCCACCCAATCGCTCGCCGATATCGACGGCTCCGACATCGCGCCCGCCATCGTCGAGAGCTGCCCGACCCGCATCTTCCTGCCCAACGAGCGCGCTTTCGAGCCGCAGATCTCCGCCACCTATCGCAGCTTCGGGCTGAACGACCGGCAGATCGAGATCGTCGCCCGCGCGACACCAAAGCGCGACTATTACTGCCAGTCGCGCCGCGGCAACCGGCTCTTCGCCCTAGGCCTCGGCGACGTCGCACTCGCCTTCACGGCGGCGTCCTCCAAAACCGACCACGCCGCCATCGACGCGATCCTCGAAGAGCACGGCCGCGACGGTTTCGCCGCCGCCTGGCTCGCCAGGCGCGATCTCGGCTGGGCGACCGAACTGCTCGGTCCCTTCGATGCCGTGATCGAAGCAACCTCATCCGCAACCCCAGAAGCCAACGACGATAAGGAGAAGACTGATGTTCAAGACCAAGACACGTAAGCTCGCCGGACGCGCCGCCGCGGCTCTGTTGCTGTCGAGCGCGATCGCGCTCACCCCGGCGACGGCACCGCCCGCTAACGCGTTTTTCGGCGGAGGGTTCGGCGGGATCGTCTACGATCCGACCAACCATGCCGAGAACCTTCTGACCGCCGCGCGGACGCTGGAGCAGATCAACAACCAGATCGCGCAGCTCCAGAACGAGGCCCAGATGCTGGTCAATCAGGCGCGCAACCTCGCGAGCCTGCCATACTCGTCGCTCTCACGCCTGCAATCCTCCGTCCAGCAAACCCAGCAGCTCTTGGGTGAAGCGCAGCGCATCGCCCATGACGTGGCGACGATCGACGAGGCCTTCACGCAGGACTACGGCGCGGCCGCCGCGCGGGGCGATTTCGATGAGATGATCGCGGGCGCACAGGACCGCTGGCGAACCTCGGTCGCTGGGTTCGAGGATGCACTCAAGGTCCAGGCAGGCGTCGTGGGCAATATCGAGACCGCGCGCGCCGAAATGCAGGCGCTCGTCGGCCGCAGCCAGGCCGCGACCGGCGCATTGCAGGCCACTCAGGCCGGCAACCAGCTTCTCGCCCTCCAAAGCCAGCAGATCTCCGATCTGACGGCCGCGATCGCCGCGCAGAACCGGGCGCAATCGCTCGAAGCCGCGCGTGTGGCGACGGCCGAGGCGCAGGCGCGCGAGAACCTCACGCGCTTCCTCGATTACGGCTCCGGCTACGAGCCGACGACCGTGCGGATGTTCCGGTAGGCCGCGATGAAGCTGACTGCCGAGACCACGCTGAAAGCCATCGCCATCGCCATGGGCGCGGGAGCCGGGCTCATGGCGGCGACAGAGCTTCAGCGCGCCGTTGAAGGGGAGCGTGCGGCCGAACCGGCGGCGGTGGTTTCGGACGATCCGCTCCGCGAGACCCTCCAGCGCTGCCGCTCGTTGACCCCGGAGGCGCTCGACGTCGACACCGCGTGTCAGGCCGCATGGGAGGAGAATCGCCGCCGGTTCTTTGGCACCTCCATCAACGATCCGGACACGGAGTAGGTCATGGACGGCGTCGGCGTCATCGATCGGTTCCTGGAGGTCTTCACCACCTATATCGACAGCGGGTTCGGGCTGCTCGGCGGCGACGTCGCTTTCCTCGCGACCACGCTGATCGTCATCGATGTCACCCTTGCAGCGCTCTTCTGGGCTTGGGGCGCGGATGACGACATCATCGGAAGGCTCGTCAAGAAGACGCTCTTCGTCGGCGTGTTCGCTTACATCATCAGCAACTGGAACACGCTCGCCCGCATCGTCTTCGAGAGCTTCGCGGGCCTCGGACTCGTCGCCACCGGCGGCGCGATCGGCGCAGGCGAGCTTTTGCAGCCGGGCCGCATCGCCGCCGTCGGGCTCGAAGCCGGGCAACCCATTCTCGAATCCATCGCCGACCTGATGGGGTTCGTTTCCTTCTTCGAGAACTTCATCCAGATCTCGATCCTGCTCTTCGCCTGGATCGTGGTCCTGCTGTCCTTCTTCATCCTCGCGATCCAGCTCTTCGTCACCCTCATCGAGTTCAAGCTGGCGACGCTCGCGGGCTTCATCCTCGTCCCCTTCGGTCTTTTCAACAAGACGGCCTTCATGGCCGAACGCGTCCTAGGTCTCGTCATCTCCTCGGGCGTCAAGGTACTCGTACTCGCCGTGATCGTCGGGATCGGATCCACCATTTTCAGTGAGTTCACCACCGGCTTTGTTGGCGAACCGACCATCGGCGACGCTATGGCCGTGGTTTTGGCGGCCCTTTCTATCCTCGCGCTCGGCATCTTCGGCCCCGGCATCGCCAACGGTATCGTCTCCGGCGGTCCGCAGCTTGGTGCTGGGGCCGCCGTTGGTGCCGGGCTTGCCGCGGGTGGTGTCGTCGCTGGAGGTCTCGCAGGCGCAAAGATCGCCGGGGCCGCAGGCGGAGCGGCCTTGCGTGGTGGGTCTGCCGTCGCCGGTGGCGCGTCGACCGCCTTCAAGATCGGCGCGGCCTCGGGCACATCCACCACCGGGAAAGCCGCGAGCGGCATGGCTGCGGTCGGTCAGGCCGGAGTCAATACCGCCATCAGCCCGCTCAAGCGCGCCGTCGGCGACAGCTACCGCTCCGGCTCGCGCGCCGCCTTCGAGGCGACCGGCGGCAAGTTCAGCAATTCCCCGGCCAGCATGCCGACCCCTGCCAATGACGGTCCGCCCGCCTGGGCGCGCCGCATGAAGCGCCAGCAATCATTGCACCACGGCGCCATGACCACCGCCCACGCGCTGCGCTCAGGCGATGGCGGCGGTGCGGGCACGGCCATCAGCCTTTCGGAGAAATCATGAGATTCAAGCGACCCAGCGTGCGATACGCCAAGACCCCGGAACCGGTGACCCCATACCAGAAGGCTGCCCAGGTTTGGGATGAACGCATGGGTTCGACCCGCGTCCAGGCGCGCAACTGGCGCCTCATGGCCATCGGGTGCCTCGCCACCACCGCGACCTTCGGTCTCGCGCTGGTCTGGCAATCAACACAGGGCACTATTGTCCCTTATGTGGTCGAGGTCGATCAATTGGGCGCGGCTCAGGCCGTCGCGCCGGCCACCGCCAATTATCGGCCGACCGATCCTCAGATCGCCTTCCACCTCGCGCGCTTCATCGAGAATGTTCGCCAGGTTCCCGCCGACCCGATCGTGCTCCGGCAGAACTGGCTCAGGGCCTATGACTTCACCACCGATCGCGGGTCGGTCGCGCTCAACGACTTCGCTCGCGAAAACGACCCCTTCGCCAACGTCGGCGAGGTCCAGGTCACCGCCGAAATCTCCAGCGTCATCCGCGCCTCCGACAACAGCTTTCGCGTCGCCTGGACCGAGCGCCGCTACGTGAACGGACAGCTCTCCGGCACCGAACGCTGGACCGGCATTCTGAGCGTCGTCATCCAGCCGCCCCGCGATGCCGACCGCCTCCGCAAAAACCCCCTCGGCGTCTTCGTGCACGCCATCAACTGGTCACGGGAGAACGCCCAATGACATACCGAGTGTCAGCCAAACTTTCGATCACAACACTTCTCGCCGGCTCGATGCTGGCCGCATGCGCGACGTTCAAACCACCGGAGATCGCATATGACGATCCGGTTGCTGCAACGCTGGTCGCCGACCCACCGCGGCCGGTCAGGATCGTGGAGACACCCGAGCCCTTGCCGTTGCCCGGCCAGCTCATGCGGGTCGACGCCGATCCCAAGTCCCCACAAGCCGCAGAACCCACCGAACGCGTGACCAACGCGAACGCCGCCGCCCGGATCGAACCGGTGCGCGACGGCTTCATCAACGCCGTACAGCTCTATCCATATAGCTCCGGCGCGCTCTATCAGGTCTACACATCCCCCGGACAGGTCACAGATATCGCGCTACAGGCGGGCGAAAGCCTTGTCGGGTCCGGCCCCATCGCTGCCGGAGACACGGCCCGCTGGATCATCGGCGACACCGAGAGCGGCTCCGGCGATAACCGTCGCATCCATGTGCTCGTGAAACCGACCCGGCCCGATCTCGTCACCAACCTCGTCATCAACACAGATCGGCGGACCTATCATCTGGAGCTGCGCGCGACGCCGCAGGCCTATATGGCCTCCGTCTCATGGCAATATCCCGAGGACGAGTTGATTGCGCTGCGTCGCGAAAACGATCGCGCGGAGGCGAGCCTTCCGATCGGGCGCAATGTCGATCTCGACGATCTCAACTTCCGCTACCGGATCACCGGTGACCGCGCGCCCTGGCGACCGCGCCGCGCTTTCGATGACGGGCGGCAGGTCTTCATCGAGTTTCCGCGCGGGATCGGCCAAGGCGAGATGCCGCCGCTCTTCGTGATCGGACCGGAAGGAGACGGCCAGCTCGTCAATTACCGCATTCGGCGCAATTACATGATCGTCGATCGGCTCTTCGCCGCCGCCGAGCTGCGTCTTGGAGACCGCCAGCGGGTCGTCCGGATCGTGCGGACTGATGGGGTCCGGCGCAGCGAGCGAAGTGAGGAGCGCGTGGTTTCCGCGTGGCGGCCCGATGAGGACCGTTGAGCCATGACCGGGACGGAAGATCAGCAACCAGATGAACGCCCCGACGACCCGCCGCGCTCGGAACAGGACATCGCCAGAGAACTCCGCTTGCGGCCGGATCCGCCGCGCGTCATGCGCCTCTCGCGCAAGGCCATCACGGTTCTCACCGTCGCAGGTGGGCTCGGCATCGGGGCGATCCTAATCGTCGCGCTGCAGGGTCCGGATCGGACCGATGGGCCAACTGAATTGTTTTCGACGGAACGCGTTCAAGAAGCCGAAGGCCTTCTGGGTCTACCGCGCGACTACGCGTCGATCCCGCAGCTCGGGCCACCGCTACCGGGCGAACTGGGACGGCCGGTTCTGTCTGCGCAGCGTCGGGGTGAGCCAGTGCCTGTCGTGCCCGCAACCGGCTCCGCCGTCGATCCGGACGAACAACTTCGCTTGCAGGAGGCGGAAGCGGCCCGGCTCGCGACGCTCTTCGCGGATGCAAGCTCGAGTGGCGCAGGTGCTGCGCGACCGCAGGCACTACCCGCAACATCTCCGGCGCCCGGATTGCAAGGTCTATTTCCGGCGTCAGCGGGATCTTCGCGCCAGCCGGATGCGACAGAACGACAAGAGGCGTTTTTGGATCGAGAGGTGGATCGACGGACCACTGCCGCGGATCGGCTGCAGTCTCCGCCGAGCCCTTACGTCCTGCAAGCCGGATCCGTCATCGAAGCCGCGCTGCTGACAGGTCTGCGCTCCGATCTTCCCGGGCAGATCACGGCGCAGGTCACCGCGAATGTCTATGACAGCCCGACCGGGCAATTCCTGCTGATCCCACAAGGGGCGCGGCTCCTCGGCGAGTATGACAGCCGCGTTGAAACCGGTCAGCGGCGCGTCCTCTTGGCGTGGACTCGATTGATCCTACCCGATGGACGTTCTGTCGTCCTCGAACGCCAGCCCGGGACCGACCAAGCTGGCTACGCAGGCCTCGAAGATGGTGTGGACAATCACTGGGGCCAGTTGTTCCGCGCGGCCGGTCTCGCCACGATTCTCAATATCGGGCTCGAGACAGGCGAGGATGGCGGCGATGACATTGCCGAGGCGATCCGCGACGGCACCCAGGATACGATAGGGCGCGCGGGCGAGGCCATCGTCCAGCGCCAACTCAACATCCCACCGACGCTTACGATCCGGCCCGGTTTCCCGGTACGCGTGATGGTGACGCGCGATCTCATTCTTGAGCCACATGGAGACATGCGATGAACAGGTTAAAGCTCGGCGATATCCGCGACGAAAGGCCGATCAAGCTGACCGTAGAGCTACCGGCGGAAGTGCATCGCGACTTAACGGTCTACGCAGAGATTCTTGGCGCCGAGAACGGGAATAAACTCGAACCCGTAAAGCTGATCGCGCCTATGCTGGAGCGGTTCATGAAAACCGATCGCGGATTTGCGAAGCTCAGGAAAGAACGCCGTTCCGTTTCGCTTCGATCCGCCCAAGACTAATAAACCGACGAAGCGCCGGGTTGTCTGTTTCAGGACGCCAGGTCAACGAGAAAGGCACTCGTTCTTCTTCATTTCCGATCGGAACGAAACGAACATTCGGGTATGTGACTCCCCGCCAGTGGTCAGTAACAAGGCATACACCCAGCCCTAGGCCGACGAGCGCCATGAGACCCTCGCGTCCGAGCTTATGACGCTGAACCTGACTGTTACGCCATATATCAACCATGCATCGCAGAATATAATCGCTTACCTCTGGTCCTGGATCTCGATCACTTAGCAAGAGTGTCGCGTGGTGTAGATCGTGCACGCTGAGCTGATCAACGGTGGCCAAGGCATCACTAGATGGTACCGCAAGGAAAATCCGTTCGCGAGCTAGGACAAAACTATCCCCGCTCTCTGTTTCTGGCTCGCCAACCGCAATCATCGCGTCAATCTTCCGATGGCTCAGGTCTGTAAGCAAGCCGCCACGATCTGACTCTTTGATGCAAACGACGACTTCAGGATGCGCTTCAAAAAATGAATGAAAGACATTGCGGATAGGGCCTCTTGAGAGCGATGCGATAACCCCGACACTTAGCCGTCCAGCACCAGCGGTTCCTTCGTGCTGCGCAGACTCTACCGCTACGTTCAAGTCATTTACAATGTACCGGACTCTCTCCGAAAAACATATGCCAGCAGGCGTGAGTCTTGCGCCGTTCGTCTGTCGCTCGAACAATGAAACACCCAGCCTGTCCTCAAGCTTTTGAATTCGTCGGCTCACGGATGATTGACCAATTCCAAGCTTACTGGCCGCTCTACGAAAACTGCCAGTCTCTGCAACGGCTAGCGCTGCAGTCAATTGGTGCAGTTCAACATGCTGATCTTTCACTTTCCATAAACCCAGTTTGCTTCAGATCTTCTTTGCCCCCAATTCGATAGCCAGATTGTCCGAGTATTGATCCAAAGATCAGAGATCTGGTTCCATTTTAACTTCGCGCTCTCAAAGCCATTCTGGTCGGACTGCTCCTTCGTGCCCGGGCGTGCGCCAAGCATTTTCCATGTAATCCTCTCGTTCGATCCGCAATCCGCCAAGCCGCGCCCCGCCGCTGGCCTCAAACAGGACGCCGGGTCCGATCGGCGTCTCGATCAACATGGCGCCAGGAGCGTCGCGCAGCGCTTCGATGTCGTCGACTTCAAAGAACAAAATCGGCGACTTACCCGCCATGTGCGAGGCAAATACGATGTCCGCCCCGGCACCGTGCCGCACTGAGGCGACGCGTGCACCAAACCGATCGAGGAAGAAGCGTAAGTTGCCGCCCAGGGTCTGGACGTGAAGGCGAGCGTCCGCCTCCACATCACTTGATCCCATGTAGACGAGCCGTAGCGATCCGAGCTTCATACCAAGCCTATCAAAGCCGTCCGGCCATCTGCAACCCACCGCGAATGTTGAGGGCGAACAGGACGATGATGGCGAGCCCGGCGACCGCCTCCACGATCTGAAGCGTCGCGTAGAGACTATCAAATGCGCCAGCGCGCGCCTTGCTGGATAGCCAGAATGTGACCAGTAGAAACACGACAACACCGACCACCCCAATCATCGGCATTCGGGCGAGTTTGGCGTCCGCAAGCGCCTGCTGCGCTGGTTCCACGATGTTCGCGCCGGTCTTGCCTGTGATCATAACGAGTGGCAGCGTCGCAAGCATCGCCCAAGGCATGACAGTGCGAAGAGCGGCACGGCGTCGCGGGAGCCCAGCAGACTCGTGCCGATGGCCGCAGACCAGAAACCGAGTATCATTGCGAAGCTCAGCACGCCGATGACAAGGTGAATCGTATGAGTCATTACACAACTCCTCAGTTTCAGGCACGGAACGCCTCGATATTTTCGTCGAGAAACGCATCGATGCTGCGTGGTTCGTGTCCAGTCAGCCGCTTGACGCCATCATTCACGTCCGCGCCGATGCCTGCGGCGACGTGAGCCGTGTCATCCATCATCGCATCCAACATCCATCCATCGAACCCAGCAGCCTCCAACTCATCGCGCGCCTTCTCGGCGACGGGGCTTACGTGGCGAACCTCATGATCGAGCCGAGCGGTCAGCCGACGCGCGATCTCGGCAAAGGTCAGCGGCTCTGGACCGGAAATGTCGACCGGACCGTCGATTTCAGTTCGATCGGTTAGAACCGCGACGGCGCAGTCAGCAATGTCGCGCGCATCGATGAAGGGTACAGCGCCGTCCCCTGTCGGCGCGACGATCTCGCCCTGCTTGATCGTCGGGGCCATGGTCAGGAGGTTCTGCATGAAACCGCCCGGCCGCAAGATCGTATGGCGCAAGCCGCTTCGAACGAGGTGCGCATCGGCTGCCGCATGACCATTTCCGAGAATCGCGCTCGCCTTTATAAATGCACTATCGATGGATATGCGCACGACTCGGCCAACATTTGCGATCTTGGCAGCATCGATCAGGCGAATGCTGATATCCCGGAAGTGCTCCCTAACCGGGGTAATGAGCAACGCGGCGTCGACATATGCGAACAGCGTGGGGTCGATCGGGTGGTCCATATCGACGACACGGGCATTGACGCCTCGCGCGGTCAAGCGGTTTGCACTGGCCTCGGTATGAACAAGCGCGCGTACGACGTGCCCAAGGTCCAAAAGCCGATCAACGGTAGGCGCACCGATTTTGCCGGTCGCGCCCGTGATGAGAACTGTCTTGGTCATGACCCCGGGTCCCCCATAAATACATTCTTGTTGTCCTCAATGAACGCAGATAACTCGCGTGGAGGCCGTCCAGTTAGATCTTCAACGCCACTTGTCGTAATGGCCATCACGCCACGCTCCTGCAGCGGCTGCATCTCCAGGATCGCGTCGGCAAGCCAGTCCGGCATGCCCTGGTTCATCATGTCTTTCTTCGCATCGCTTCGCAGAACGCTGACTGCTTCAACATCTCGACCGATCACCTCACCGAGCTTCTGCGCGACCTCCCTCGCTGAAAGGCTTTCTGGTCCAGTGATATCAACGATGCCGACATAGTCGCCCACGAGTCCGGCCACTGCCGACGCCGATATGTCGCGCGCGTCGATCATGCTGTCGCGGCTATCCCCATCGATTGGCTGTGCGAGGCGCCCATCAGATACCTCCTGCCCGTGGTGAAGGAGGTTCTGCATAAAACCGTGTGGTCGAAGTATGAGAGCATCCGGGAACAGTGATAGGAGATGTGCATCTATCGCGCCGTGGGACATACCAACGAAGCTAGAAGGCACCTGCATGGGTGTTGCGGCCGACAAGCGGACAATTCTCTTGGCGCCAGCAGCTACAGCAGCCTCGTTGAGGCGTTCGCCGACCGCCACCATGTCCGGACGGATCGGAACCATCAAAAACGCGGCAGCAACGCCTTCGAAAACGGGACCGAGGTCATCCCTCGATACGTCACATTGCACGTATTCGATGCCGGGCTGGTCATCACGACGGGCGGTAGTAAGCGCACGGACCTGATGGCCTTCTGCAGACAACTGATCTACGATGTAAGACCCAACGTTTCCGGTGCCGCCGGCGACCAAGATGACATCGTTTTGCATATGTCGGCTCTCCCTTATCAAGCTGTTTCAAGAGGCGTTTGGATGCCCAAAGCGAAAGATCCCGCGGCAATCTCGACCGCAGCATGAACTTCGCTTGCAGCTAGCGTTGCGAGAAGCGGATGATCATCGGCGTGGACCGCGACCTCTGATATTTCCAACGGTCGATACGAACCTGCGTAAGCGATTTGGTGAGCCCACAAACGACTTCCGGAGGAATCTTCGTTGAAAGCCAAATAGGGGAGCATCTGGGTTATAAGCTCGGACGAGGTGCTATTGTACTGAGCCGTCAAATTCATCATAGGGCGGCCATCTTGAAGTAGTGTGGACGTAATCGTGCGATCATCAGTGTGAAGATGGGTCTCACCGGGCTCAGCGGGCCAACGGAACATGCGCTTCGCGATTTCAGCAAAAGCAGCGGGCTCCGACCAACCCTCGATGACGTACCGACCCGCCGTACCATCCCAACTCGTGTAGTTGACGACGTCAGCCCAAACATAGGTTCTGCTGTAGGGTGGGATGCCCAATGCAAGAGGAACCTTGAACATGTTCAGGTGCAAAAACTCGTTGGCCGGACGGAGGGGTTCGGGCAGGAGATCCTTAAGAAGTTCACCGCCGACAAAGAAGCTAACCACGAGATTGTGTGAATTGTAGCCAAGGAAGGGTGGTCGAGGCTGTTTAGAAGAACTCACTGTCATCCAGACCTCCGAATGGCTTCTCTTTCAGCAAGGTTCTGAAGTTTTCTTGGTGTCCATTCTTCCAGGAAAGCGGTGAGTCCTGCGTCAGCCACTATGGTCGCGCCCGTCACCAGAGACGCTTCATCACTCGCGAGGAATGCTGCGACTGTTCCGATTTCTTCCGGCTGACCAACGCGACCAAGCGGCTGTTCGTCGGCAATCTGCGCACGCACCCAGTCTGATGTCCTCCCCTCAGGAGCCAAGCTCTCGTAGAAACCAAGCGTGATGGCGCTATCTACCCAACCCGGCTGTATCGAATTGACCCTGATATGAGGCGCGCATTCAAGCGCCAGCGATCTTGTGAATGCGTCGATTGCGCCTTTGGTCGCCGCGTAAGGGGCGTCGCCCGGAGACGATTGGATTGAATGAACAGAAGAGACATTCACGATAGCGCCGCCGCGCTCCATCTTCGGAATTACATGTTTGCAGCATAGCATCAACCCCCGAATATTGACGTGGAAGAGCTGGTCCAACCGTTCAGTGTCGATCCCCGTGATCGGTTCGAACACACCCATTCCGGCGCAATTGACCAGGACGTTTAAGTGCTTGAGCCGAGAAAGGGCTTGGGCGACCAAATCCTCGATGTCGCTTTCATCTGAAACATCGCACGCGACAAAGTCGGCAACACCGTCGCTTTTCCGGATGGCTTCGACCGTCTCATTACCGCGGTTTTGCGAACGACCAGTAACAACGACGTGTGCCCCCTCAGAAGCCATAACCTCGGCAATCCCCCGACCAATTCCGGATGTCGCTCCGGTGACGATTGCACCCTTGCCGGCCAGCTTCATAAGAACATCCCCATTTGCGTCGGAGTTGGATTGGCTACTGTCACTCTCTGGAGTCTGCTGCGAGCGATCAGAACAGTCATCAACGAAAGTAGACGTTCTGCCGTCCCAGACATGAAATCCCTTATCGCGAAGGCTCCTGATCCATGAATCCGATCATGCGATTGATTTTCCCGTCCTCATCGAGGGTGGCAAAGTAGGTGCCGCGCGAGAACGGCGCGCCATCACGCTCCATGATAAACCGGAAGCGTGCTGTCCCGCGCAAAACCTCCGGGGGACCATCTAGACGAACGGTGATCCCGCTCACGTTGGCACGGAACTGCGTCAGGAAGTCCTCGAACGCCACGCGCGATGTAAGTGGCGCGTTCCGATGCACGTCGTCGTAAGTGAAGTCGACCGATAGCGCGTCATCAATCAACGCGCGGCGAACAGTCTCATCGGGTTCGTTCCACGCTGATAGGACGGTGGAGAAAGGGGAAGTTTCGGTCATCTGGGCCTCGACGGATAGGGGAAGGAACAACCCGGCGGCGAAAAGCATACCGCGGATGTGTAGACCAGCGATCATGCCCATCTCGCCAGATCGGCTTCCGGCCCACCTGCGACCTTCGCACCCTTGTCGATCAACCCTGCAGCCGATGGTGACGCAGCAAAGTCGAGCGGAAAACCGATCTCGAAGGCCGACACTTCGGATAGCGAGGCTAGCGCGTCCTCATTCAACACAACCTCGGTCGCCTTTAGGCTTTGGGCAAGCTGATCGGCCTTGCGGGCTCCTACAACAGGGATGGGTGCGCCGGTTCGTTGCATAACCCAAGAGATTGCGACCGCACCGGGCGGCACGCCCAGCTCGTCGGCGATCTCCTTCACCTTGCGCGCAATGGCAGTCGAACGTTCGTCGAGCAGGCCCATGTTTCCGACCATGCCCTCGCGGCTGCCGTCGGTCGGTTTCGACACATCCTTGTCGAGATATTTTCCCGTCAGAACGCCGGAGGCGAGCGCCTGCCACGTAACCGGGCGCAGGCCATGGTCTACGGACATAGGCAAGAGGTCGCGCTCCATAGTCCGATCTATTAGCGAGTAGCGTCCCTGATAGGCCACGAATGGGGACAATCCGTGCTGGCGCGCAAACATGTTCGCCTCGACCACTTTCCAGGCTGGCGTATCCGAGATTCCGAGATAAAGGACCTTCCCGTCACGCACCAGATCGTTTAGCGCAAGCACAGTCTCTTCGATTGGAGTGCGCCAATCCCAGATATGCAAGTAAAACAAATCGATGTGGTCCGTCCGCAGCCGCCTCAGACTGTCTTCGACTGCGCGCCTTAAGCTTTTACGATGCGCCCCTCCCGCGTTGGGGTCGCCTTCATTTTGACTGAGGCCGAACTTGGTTGCGAGAACGAAACGGTCTCGGCGATCTTTCAGAACATCGCCGAGAAATTCTTCACTCTCGCCACCGGTGTACTCGTTGGCTCCGTCTACAAAGTTCCCACCTCGATCGCCATAAAGGTCAAGCTGACGACGACTCTCGTCCGCATTCGCACCCCAACCCCAACTCGTACCAAAGGTCATCGTTCCCAAAGCAAGAGGCGAGACGCGTAGGCCTGAGCGACCAAGAAGAGAGTAGTTGTCTAACATTTTGAGCCTCATTATACTGTTCTATAAGGATTACTGACCTGCTGTCGGTTTCGTGGACGGCAACTTAAGATTTCGTCGCTCCCTCCTCGTGTAAAATGGGTCTGATATACCGCCGATATAGAGCTGTTTCGCCCTGATCGATGCCGGGTGATACGAAACAACTTGATCCATAAAGACACCTACACAACAATCGTCGTGTATGGACGCTAATGAATAAGGAGACGTTGGTCTTTGGACGATTCAACTAGATGCTGGGACAGAACGACGGATTTTCTGCCAAGAGGCGATCTGTCAAAAATCTGGGCGGTCAGATGCTTTCATGCCTAATCGCACAAGCGCTGATGTAACGGTCGGCACATTGTTTGAAGTAAACTGTGGAATTAGCGACCGTTGCGCATCTCGCTCGGCGTCACCCCAAACTGGCGCTTGAACCCCCTTGTCATGTGGCTGTGATCGTGGAAACCGCAGTCTTCCGCGATGGCGGCAAGAGGGGTTGAGGTGGTCATCACTTTCTCACAGGCCCGCTCGCAGCGGCGGCGTTGGACGTAGGTCCAGACCGGCTCGCCGACGGCCTGACGGAACAAGGCCGCGAATTGGCTGGGGCTCAAGGCCGCGATAGCGGCCAGCTCGACGACCGAAAGACTGTCGCCGTAATGCGCCTCGATGTACTCAATCGCGCGGACAATCCGAGTATCATCGGTAGCGATGTTCGGCGTGTCTCGTGTGCCTGCGGCGGTCCCGACGAGTTGCATCACAAGGCCATCGATAATAAGGCTCGATGCCTTCGGCGTCGCAAGCGCGTGCCAGAGCTTGCGCATCAGCGCAACGCTGGGGGCGGCGGGTTCGGGGTCGAGTGGATTGCCCCGCACAGGGTAGTGATGGCCGAAGGACGATCCGTCGAGCTCATAACTTTCAAGCAGCAGATCGATCTTTCGCGCCGGAATTGAGGCGCAAAAAAACTCATTTGGTTCGTCTATGCGGAAATGGGCTTCCGTCATCGGCGGGACAATGTGCATTAGATTGGGCGCTATGCGTTTGAAGTCCAAGCGCCCGTCGCCAAGGTCGATGGCACCACTGCACGGTCCGTGGAGATCCCAAAAGAACACATAATCCGGTACAGCGGCATCGATTAGGTCAATGGCGTTTTGTTGTGCCCGAAACATCTTGAGACTAAGGGATCCACCCTCGCGATGTTCTTGGTCGAACCTTGCGTAGGCCGATTTCCGATAGAACTCGGCGTAGTTCTCAAATCTCGCTTCAGGGTCAGCGGCGTATGTCGGGACTGCAGTCATAGTAATTCATCCTGCAAATTGCTCGGCGTCACGCGAAAATGCCGCTCGAAAGCCCGTGTCATGGCGCTGTGGCCGTGGAAGCCGCAGCGGCAAGCGATCTCGGCGAAAGTGAGCCGGCGCTCGCCGACGAACGCTTCGCCTCCGCCAAACGCCGCTCGTGGACACAAGCGAAGGGCGTCTGGCCAGTCTGCGCGCGAGACGCTTGAGCGAACCAAGTACGCTCAAGCAGGCGAGTTTGAATTGCCCCAACTTCACTGGCGAGATCACGCAGATCAGAAGTATCGCGCGCGGCGATCACGATGTGGTGCGTTCGCTTCGCCGGGGCGCGGGGGAACGAAACCGACAGGCCCGGTCCCGCACCCACGATCAAAGCAATCGTCTTCATGATCTGCGCTTCTGTGCTAACAAACTGTCCCTCTTGCGAGAAATCTATCGATCGGTATTATCTTATGTGTGGCCAACTTGTCGAGCAGCTACGGTGATTTGATCGCTTATGAACGCCACCACCGCTCCGCAGCCGAGCCCACGGAAACGCCCCCGAGGTCGGCCTCGTGTTCTGGAACGCCAGACGGCGCTCGATCAGGCTGTCGATGTCTTCTGGGATCACGGATACGAAGGCGCGTCGCTCGAACTCTTAACGGAAGCGACGGGCGTATCGCGCCCAACGCTCTACAGCGCATTCAATAACAAGCGTTCGTTGTTTCTCGCGGCGATCGACGCTTATGAGGACGGTATCGGGGCTGATGCGCTGGCTGCGTTCGAGGCTGAACCGAATATCCGGCTGGCCGTGCGCGCGTTTTTGGATATATCGGCACACAACAACACGCACCCTGATCATCCGGCAGGCTGTCTCATCGCCTGCTGTGCAATAACCAGCGCCCAAACGATGCCCGACGTGCGGGCGAAGATCGAGCAATCGTTCCGGCGGACCGAGGCGTGCGTTTGCGAGCGCTTCGAGCGAGAGGTGGAGAACGGCAAGCTTTCATCGGAGCCAACCGCGAACGAAAGGGCAAAGCTGCTCCTCGACCTTATGAGCGCTCAAGCGGTCCGGGCCCGTGCAGGGGAGAGCCGGGATGACCTCGTCCAAGGCGCGCGCGCGCGCGCTGCTATGGTCCTCGCCAGTATGCCCCCCGACGCGGAGGGCGAGACGTAATGATGGTCAAGATTCTCATCGCGTTCTTGATGCAGCTCGGCCTTGCCGCGCTCTTCCTGCCCTTTTAGCGCGTATTACGTAAGCGTCTGCTGAGGCCGCTCTGCCGGGCGTGGTAGCGTGGGGATAGTGTCCACTAGGGATATTAGACACTAGGGGCTCGTCGGGATGGCGAAGCGGTCGCGCCGCCGGCGCATCTGGAGCGACGACGAGAAGCGGATGATCTGCCGTGAGGCGCGGCTGCCGGGGTTGTCGGTGAGCCAGGTCGCGCGCCGGTACGACGTGAATGCGAACCTGGTCTTCACTTGGCTGCGGGACGCGCGGTTCGCGCCGGAGGAGGTCGAGCCTCCGATCGAGGCGCTGGTTGCCGAGGCGACGACGGGTCTGGACGATGCGCCGGCGACGTTCCTGCCCGTGGAGCTGGTCGAGGAGGATGACACAGCGCCGTCATCGGACGTGTCGATGGCACGTGCCACGGCCGGCACGATAGAGATCGTGCTGGCGGGTGGGCACCGCCTTCGGATCGAGGGCGCCTACGATCCCGATGCGTTGGCGCGGCTGCTGCGGGGCCTGACGGGGTCGGCTTCGTGATCCCGATGCCGACGGGGACGCGGGTCTGGCTGGCGGCGGGCGTGACAGACATGCGGCGGGGCTTCGCGACGCTGGCCGCGCAGGCGCAGGAGGTGCTCAAGGAGGACCCCTATTCCGGGCATCTCTTCGTGTTCCGCGGCCGCCGGGGGGATCTGATCAAGATGATCTGGTTCGACGGTCAGGGATCGTGCCTGTTCTCGAAGCGGCTCGAGAAGGGCCGCTTCGCGTGGCCGTCCGCGAAGGATGGCAAGGTGGCGCTGACGCCCGCGCAGCTGGCGATGCTGCTGGAGGGCATCGACTGGCGCACCCCGCAGCGGACCTGGCAACCGTTGAAGGCAGGATAGGCAGGCGTTTGGCGTCGTAAGGGATTCCCTGGTGGTGGGAGCGCCGGTAAGCTTCCGACATGCTCGATGAGGCCCTCACGATCCCCGACGACTCGGACGACCTGCGCAGCTTCGCGGTCCAGCTGGTCGCCGAGGTGAAGGCACAGGCGATGCTGATCGAGAAGCTCCGCCATCAGGTGGCGGGCCATCAGGCGTGGCGCTACGGGACCTCATCGGAGGCGTCCGCGCAGTTGCAACTGGCGCTGGAGACATCCGAGCTGGCCGCCGCGGCCATGACGGCACAGATGGGCCTGCCGGAGGAGGCCGGCGCATCCGCCGAGGAGGCGGAAGTCAAGGCCAAGCCGGTGCGTCGACCCATTCCCGATCACGTGCCGCGTAACGAGGTGGAGATCGCCCCGTCCAGCGACAGCTGCGGCGCGTGCGGCGGAGCGCTCAGGAAGATCGGCCAGGACGTCACCGAGGAGCTCGAGTACGTCCCTAGGCGCTTCGTCGTGAACCGCATCACCCGACCGCGCTTCGCCTGCTCGGGCTGCGACGGCTTCACCCAGGCACCGTTGCCATCGCGGCCCATCGAACGCGGCCGGCCGGGGCCGGGTCTGCTGGCGCATGTGCTGGTGAGCAAGTACGGCGACCACGCTCCGCTTTATCGCCAGTCCCAGATCTATGCCCGCGAGGGGATCGACCTGAGCCGGGCCACCATGGCCGAGTGGGTGGGACGCTCGACCGCGCTGCTGGAGCCGCTCGCCGAGGCGATCGGGCGTCACGTCCTCGAGGGCGGCGCCATCCACGCCGACGATACGCCCGTGTGGATGCTGGCCCCCGGCACCGGCAAGACGAAGACGGCCCGGCTGTGGACCTACGTGCGCGACGAGCGCGACTGGACCGGAGCGGCGGCGGCCGCGGCGCTCTACCGCTTCTCTCCCGACCGCAAGGGCATCCACCCAGCGAAGCACCTCGCAGGCTGGATGCATGCCGACGGCTACGCGGGCTTCGAGGAGCTCTACCGCGGTGGCTCGATCCGCGACGTGGCCTGCCTCGCACATGTGCGGCGCAAGTTTGTGGACGTGCACCGGGCGCAGGGCTCCGCAATCGCCGAGGAGGCCATCCGCAGGATCGGGCAGCTCTACGCCGTCGAGACGGCGATCCGCGGCTCGCCGCCCGACGAGCGCATCCACATCCGCCAGGAGAAGGCCGCGCCGGTCTTCGACGAGTTCGAGCGCTGGCTGCCCGAGCAACTCTCGACCATCTCCGGCAAGACGCCCCTCGCGATGGCCATCCGCTACGCGTCCGGGCGCCTGAAGCGGCTGCGGCCGTATCTAGCGCACGGCACCCTGAGCGCGGACAACAACGTGGCCGAGCGCGCCATGCGCTGCGTGGCCCTGGGCAGGAAGAACCATCTCTTCGTAGGCTCTCCCGCCGGCGGCCGCGCCGCCGCGGTAGCTTACACGCTGATCGAGACTGCCAAGCTGAACGGCGTCGATCCGCAGGCCTGGCTCGCCGACACCCTCGCGCGCCTGCCCGACCACAAGATCACGCGGCTGGACGATCTGCTGCCCTGGCGGTGGAAAGCATGAGCGTCTTGCGGCCGTGCGCCACGCTCGAGGACATCGAGCCCACCGTCCTGCGCCGCATCGAGGTGCCCGGGGCCATGCGGCTCGACCGGCTGCATCTGGTGCTCCAGGCCGCCATGCCCTGGCAGAACTATCACCTCTGGGAGTTCCAGGCTGGCGACACCCGCTGGGGCCTGCCGGACCCCGACTACGGCGACGACATCCGTCCCGCGGCCAAGGCTACGCTCGCTGAGGCCGTAGAGGCCGCAGGCGGCGGCGCCATCGGCTACCTCTACGACTTCGGCGACAGCTGGCAGCACCGCATCACGGTCGAGGATCGGACCCCACCAGACCCCCGTCACCTCTATCCCCGCCTCACCGACGTCGAGGGCCGCTGCCCACCCGAAGACGTCGGCGGCATCCCGGGCTACGAGCGCTACATCGACATCCTCGCCGATCCCAAAAACCCGCAGCACGCCGAGACCCTAGAATGGCACGGCGGACCCTTCGACCCCAATGTCCCACCCGCTGACGAACTGCGCCTCGACGTCCTCAAACTTGCGAAGAAGTGGAAGCCACGCGCCCGATAGACGGCGCGGGCAGACGCTTACGCATTGGGTGTCCTTCGCCCAATCAAATCACGATGTGCTCTTCCCCCACGTTGGTGGACGGGGAAGATCGCCAAACCGAAGGAGGATCAGCTCAAGCTGGTCAGCCGGGTCGCAAATCTGGTCGATGTCCAACCGATCAGGACCACCGCAGACCAAGTCGGTGACGGTGACTAAACTAGCGTCGCGACCCTGCGTTTCGCCCACGCATTGCAAGAGAGCCGCGAAGCGATTGGGAAAGCCACGCTGGCATGGCGATGGGCCACCGCGACATGCGCTCAAGACCAGAGCAACGTCCCAGAAAACCAGCGGATGATCCAAGGTCTTGGGTTCACTCCCGTGATATACCTAAGACACTGGTTGCAATGCTCATCGAGGAATCGTCCATGCGTATCTCCCTTCTCGCTGCTCTCTGCCTTACGGTATCGATGCCCGCTTTTGGCGACACAGCTCACGCGGAGCGCGTTGATCACCACCTGACGCAGCTTCAACTCCATGCGCGGAGCGCGTTTCGGCTTTACGACATTGATGTCGATCCCAGGTCGCTTACCCTTGGTCAACTCGCGCAGATCGAGAGCGTGCTCGACAGCGAGGACTCCGGGGGGCAGAAGCGCGCCCGGATCAGGACCATTGCCGATCAATGAGCTTCGACAGGGGGGCGGTGCGCCGAGCTACCCCGAATGAAGACCCCTGATGCTTGTCGGCTGGCAGGCGCGACTTTCGTTCGCGGGAAGCGGATCAGGACGACCGTTCCCGACCCGGCGCGGCCGTGCCCGCGCGACAAGGTGCACCGCCAGTTCCAGGCCCCGGCGCCGAACCGGCTCTGGGTGAGCGACTTCACCTACGTCGCGACCTGGCGGGGCTTCGTCCACGTCGCATTCGTCATCGACACCTACGCCAGGCGCATCGTCGGCTGGCGGGTGAGCGGCACCGCGACCGCTGGCTTCGTCCTCGACGCCCTAGAGCAGGCCATCCACGACCGAAAGCCCGCGAAGAATGCAGACCTCGTCGCCCATTCGAACCGCGGCTCGCAAGGCGATCCGCTACACCGAGCGTCTGGCCGAGGAAGGGATCGAGCCGTCGGTCGGACCGGTCGGGGATTCATACGACAACGCGCTGGCCGAGACCGTTATCGGCCTCTTCAAGACCGAGGTCATCCGCCCGCCTGGACCCTGGCGCTCGCTCGAGGCCGTGGAGTTCGCGACCCTCGAATGGGTGGACTGGTTCAACCATCGCCGCCTGCTCGAACCGATCGGGCACGTTCCGCCAGCCGAAGCAGAAGCCACCTACTACGAGCAGATCGACATGCAGCGGCAAGCCGCGTAACTCAAACCAAACAGCCTCCGGAAAACCAGGGGCGGTTCACTATCAGGGAGTCGCGGTAAAAACTGGCAAGCCCTTCAAAGCGCGTTTTGCACATTTCTGGACAATGCGTGATGGCAAGATCGCGCGCCTTCAACAAACAGCAGACACCGTTCAATTGGCGCGTTCCCTGGACGCCTGAACCTGGCTGCGAAACGAGACCAACGGAGATATCTCAAAGGACGGAGACCCAATATGGCCGACAAAAGGGTTTGTTTGATTACTGGTGCCCACAAGGGGATGGGGCTCGAAGCGGCGCGTCAGCTCGGGAAAAAGGGCTTGCACGTGATCCCGAGCGCACGCGACTCGGAACAATCCGAAGCGGCGGTCGCGCGACTCAAGAGCGATGGCGTTTCAGCGGAACCCCTAACGATCGACACAACCAATGAAGTGTCAGTACGGACAGCAGCGCGGGCCGTGCACGAACGTCATGGCAAGCTCGATGTTTTGATCAACAATGCAGGGGTGAGCCTGGAGTTCGACACCGGCATCACACCCGAGACTCTAGGCATCGAACAGATTCGTGCGACCTACGAAACTAATGTGTTCGGCACCTTCCGCATGATTCAGGCGTTCACGCCGTTGCTGGCAGATGGCGACGGGCCGCGCATCGTCAACATTGCATCCACTATGGGTTCCCTTGCCGCGCTGTCGGACCCGGAGAGCCCATATTACGAGATGAATGTGCCCGCCTACAATTCCTCGAAATCCGCTGTGAACGGACTGACGGTTGCGTATGCCAAAGCATTAAAGTCCAAAGGCATTTCTGTCACTTCAATATGTCCTGGCTGGGTGCGCACTGACATCGGCACCAAAAACGCGTTTAAGTCCGTCGAGGAAGGCGTGATGATTACGGTTCAGGTCGCGACGATGGACAATCCTCCATCCGGTGCCTTTGTCGATATCGACGGGCCAGTGCCTTGGTGAGCGGGTGAGATATGCCGAAACAAATCCAGACCCTGTGCTTGAATGACGCGAAGGCTCTGCTGGCAGCAGGAGAGGCGAAGGCGGGCGAACTCGGGCGGCCCGTCAACATCGCGGTCGTCGATGCAGGCGGGCATCTCATCGCCCATCTCCGCATGGACGGTGCATGGTTCGGTACGACCGATCTCGCGATCAACAAGGCGTTCTCCGCGCGCGCATTCGACATGAGCACCGAGGCGCTCGGTAACTTTGCACAGCCGGGGCAGGAGGCTTACGGCATTCAGTATTCCAACAGTGGTCGTGTCATGATTTTCTCAGGTGGATTTCCGGTCGAGCGCAACGGCGTTGTCATCGGTGCCATTGGCGTCGCGGGTGGAGTTGGTGATGAAGACCGCATGATCGCGGAGGCCGCATTGAATGCCTTTTTCGGCGAAACTTATCAACAAGCGAAGGGTGCTTAGATGCTGAAACTCTATACTATGCCCGGGGCGTGCGCCCTGGCCCCAAATATCGGCTTCGCTTGGCTAAACGTTCCTGTCGATATTGAAAACATGGTCTTCGGGGAACACCGCGAGCCCGCATTCCTTGAAATCAATCCGGCTGGAAAAGTTCCCGCTTTGCAATTCGATGATGGGCAGGTTCTGACCGAAGCAGCCGCGATCTTTGCTTGGCTTGGCAACACCCATGGAGTCGATCGTTTCGAACAGGATCCCATACTTCGCTGGCGGGAGGCCGAAGCGTTGAGCTATATGACATCTGAGGTGCACACGGACTACCAGCCGCATTTCACCGTTGAACGCTATGTGATGAGCGAGGCCGCGCAGACTGAACTGAAGGCCAAGACATACGAAAAAATCGCCCACCATTATGATATCATGAACAAAACGTTGCAGGGTGCGGGCGGCGAGTGGTATCTTGGCGCGCCGAGCTTCGCGGATGCCTATCTCTATTTGCTGGTGCGCTGGATCGTCCAGACACCGCTGTCCCTGTCAGACTACCCTGAGCTTAAGGCGCATGTGCGCAAGATGCAGGCCGACAACGGCGTGCGACTCGCACTAGAGCGCCAGGAAATGGAACCCATTTGATAATACGTCACAACATGCTGTCGGCCCGAAGATCGAAAGATATGGATTGGCTCACTATGTGGCGCAAAGCGGTCGCCGACGCAGTCGCAGCGAAATCCCTCGAAGTCCCGCGGAACCGGCATATGCGTCGGCCGCCGTCTAAAGATTAGGTCTCATCTGGCGCGTTTTCCTTCAACAAAAGATCCAGTCGCACATCCAGCGCCAGCGCGGCATGCCAAAGCGTGATGATGGTGACGTTCTGTTGGCCGCGCTCCATCGAACTCACATGGGCGCGATCCACGCCCCATCTTCACGGCCAATGCCGCCTGGCTCATATCAGCTAAAGTTCTGTAGTGCTTGAGATTGTTCCCAAAAACCTGCCGGATATCCATCCGACGACCAAAGACCTATCGCGTATTTTAGTGCGACGTATTATAATGCTCTCTCTATGCCACCTCGTTCAGCGATCAGATACGGAAATGCAGCCTTTCAGCCGTGCGGCAGTTGCGCGAAGCCATGTAAATGAGGCATTAGCCAGATGGGCATCGACGGTGCTCATGGGGGATAAGATGAGCAGCGAGATCAGTCGAAGACTTACCGATACCCCGCCAAACAGCGACCATGGAGTTGACCCGGTTTCACGGACACCCTGAGAGTTCAGCCGGAGGTGTTCGAGATGACCCGTTATCGCCCTGCCTATCCGCCGGAGTTTCGGCGCCAGATGATCGATCTTGTCCGCTCCGTCGCACGCCCGAAGAGTTGTCGCGTGAGTTCGAGCCGAGCGCCGCGTCGATCGCCGGATGGGTCCGTCGCGCCGACGCTAAGGACGGCACGCGGCCTGATGTCATGAGTACGGCCGAACGTGAGGAGCTCGCGCGTCTCCGTCGCGAGAACCGGCAGCTTCGTCAGGAGCGGGACATATTGGCAGAGGCTACGGCCTGGTTCGCGGCCGCCCCGAACGGGCGTACGAACTGATGCGGACGAACCAGGCCGAGCATCCGATCCGCGTCATGGCCTGTGTGTTGGGCGTATCTGCCTCTGGCTTCTACGACTGGCGCGATCGGCAGCCGTCGGATCGGCAGAGAGGCGATGCCGCCCTTCTACGCCGCATCCGCACCATTCACGCTGTCTCGCATGGGACCTACGGCGCGCCACGCGTTCATGCAGAGTTGCGGGCCGAGGGCGTCCAGATCGGGCGCAAGCGCGTCGCCCGGCTGATGCGCGAGGCCGGGATCGCGGGTGTCAGCCGCAGGCGCAGGGCCGTCCGCGCCCCGGAACGGACCTCCGCCGGCGATCCTCCCGCTTCGCTACGCCAGGCCGTCTTGGCGACCGGAGAGGCGCCCTCAGCGCTTTGCTCGAACCACGCTTCCACTTCATCATCGCAACCTCCATCAGCCAAGCGTTGCGACAACCGGTTGAGACCGCCCAGTATACGTCCTGGGTGTTCGGCCATCGCTGCCGAATGGCGGGCATCCGGCCATCAACCGGCACTGCCGGCGATGCACTCGACAACGCCATGTGCGAGAGCTTCTTCGCCACCCTCGAATGCGAGCTGATCGATCGCCATCGCTTCGCAACGAAAGCCGAGGCGCAGATCGCCGTGTTCCATTTCATCGAGGGCTTCTACAACCCGTCGCGCCGACACTCGTCCATCGGCTACCTGTCACCCGCCGAGTTCGAAGCAGCCCATCAATCCAACCGTGCCCAGACGGGCACGCCCAAACCCGAAACCTGTCCGTGAAACCGGGTCAACTCCAACTCCATTTGATCATCTGGTTGAGGCTTGTGAGGAGCTGTATGGCGAGGGCCGTGATGATGACCTTGAAGGGTTTGCCCTGCGCCTCGAGGCGGGCGGCCGCTTAACCTGCCGCCCGCCACAGCCCCAATTCAGGGTCGAGCGTCGCGCAGGTCTCCATCGTCAATGTGCGCCAGCGATGGGTCGGGTTGAAGGTCGGCGCCGCGTCGGGACCGGCGGCGAGGCAGAGCTCAGTATCGGCGAGACGCATGTGCCCCTCCTCAGTCCGCTCGAAGCGTTGAAATCGGTCTGCCGGCAGGAAACTCTCCTCGGCGCCGCAGGGGCGCAGGACGACCGGCGCGCCGGGCAGCAACCCTTCGCCCACCGCGAAGGCCGTCACGCAGCTCTCGAAGGCGGGCATATAGAGACGTCCGTCCGAGAGCACCTCGACGAAGCGATCCGAGGCATGCGCCTCGGGCAGGCAATTATGCGCGATCAGCGGCAGATCCGCCCGGGCAGTATCGCCGATGCCGAGCACATCGACACAATAGCCTTCCTCCGGAAAACCGAGATCGCTTTGGGTCCTGAGTTGCGGACCGGTCTCAGCGGCACCGGGAGAGGCCGAGAAGAGCAGCCCTAGGACAGCACAAGCGCCAGCGGAAAGAGATTTCATGGGGAGGTTCCCTTCGTGATTTATGGTGTCGCCCAGTCGAGTTGCGGCCCGATGGGCACGATCCCGAGCGGGTTTCTTTTGGCGGATGGCGAGTGATAACCACGCCGGTAAATGTCGAAATCGGCCGTCGCCGCGACACCGTCGTGGCGATAGAGCCGCTTCGCGTAACCCCAGAGATGCGGATAATCCGTCAATCTGCGCAGGTTGCACTTGAAGGCGGAATGATAGGCGACATCGAATCGCGCGAGCGTCGGGAAGAGCCTCAGATCGGTTTCGGTGAGCGATGATCCATGGAGGAACGGGCCCGGCGTGTCTGTGGCATGACCGGCCCGGCCAGCGACTGACCCTAGTCGCGCCTCGAGGGCATCCAGCATTGCAAACACATCCCGCGTTGCACCCTCATAGGCCTCCTGTGTGCCGGCAAAACCGGCGCGGTAAACGCCATTGTTGAGCCGGTCGTGGATCTCGCTCGACAGTGCGTCGATCTCGTCCCGCAGATCGCACGGGTAGAGATCGGGCGCGTCCTGGGATGCGAATGTGCCGAATTGCGTCGCGAGCATCCGGACAATATCGGCGCTTTCATTCGAGACGATCTTTTCGCGGTGCCGATCCCAGAGCACCGGCGTCGTGGCCCGGCCCGAATAGCCAGGATCGGACCGGTGATAGAGTTCGTGAAGTGCTGCGCTCCCACAAAGGTGATCGGTGAAGCCGCTTACAGCGTCGAAAACCCACCCCTGATCCGTAAGACGCGGCGCGCAGGTCGAAAGCCCGATGACGTCCTCCAGTCCCATCACCACCCGCACGAGGGCCGTCCGATGCGCCCATGGGCAGTTGATCGCGCCATAAAGGTGATAGCGTCCGGCCTCGGCAGGATAGACATCGCTCGCGATCGCGCCTGGAAGGCCATCGGAAGCGCGGGTGCCGTCGCGCGTGACCCAATCGCGCAGTACCGAAGGCGCGCGGCGCCACGCGCCGTCCGGATCCGCCGCGATCTGTGTCTCCGTGACCCAGACACCATCGATCATCCGGCCCATGGCGACACCTGAACGTTCGGCGTTTCCGGGTCGGTCAACGTCATCGCGCCAACACCATATCGGCATTCTCCCGTGCGAGACTGGCGAGCATGTCGGCGGTAGCACCGGATCGTGCCCGGATGGCCGAGGCCTGCATCAGATCGATCATGAGCCGGGCGCGGCGGTGGACGGGATAGTCGTCCGGCAGCTCACCCGTTCGAACCGCCTGTTCAAGGCGATCGGCGATATGCGCTTGCCCAGCCACGAGACTGTCGGCGAGCAAGGTCTTGACCTCCGGCATCGTCTCGGCGCATTGCGCCGCGACACAGGCCAAGAGGCAGCCTTGCCCCCCCCGCTTTCCCGACTGGGTCGTGACCAGCGCCGCAAAGAACGCGGCGATCGCGCTCGTCGCATCCTCAGCGGCAACGAAGGCCTGGATGGCTTCGGCGCCTGTCGTCGCACCGTAACGCTGCAGGGCGTGCATGAAAAGCGAGCGCTTGTCGCCGAAGGCAGCGTAGACGCTCGGTTTCGTCAGGCCCATCGCCGCCGCCAGCGACGCCGTGTCCGCACCGTCATAGCCTTCGCGCCAGAACACACCCACAGCCGCATCGAGCGCGGCATTGGTGTCGAAGCTCCGCGGCCGCCCGCGCTTTCTCGGTTCAGATTTTTTTTCTACCATTCAGTACATAATCCTTGCATCGCGGCTCTACCTCTATATATCTACCGAACAGTACAGATATCAAGAGGAGAAGCGAACATGCACGATTTGAATGGAAAGAAAGTCCTCATCACCGGCGGCACGACCGGCATCGGCATGGCCTCCGTCCTCGCCTTCAAGGCGGCGGGGGCCGAGGTCATGATCAGCGGCCAGAACGAGGAACGGCTCGCCGAGGCCGGCGAGAGCGCCGGCGTCCCAACGGTCCATCTTGATTCCGGCGATATGGACAGCATCGCCAAGCTGCCAGCGGCGGTCGAAAGAGACTTCGGCCGCATTGATGTCCTGTTCCTAAATGCCGGGGCCACGAAACTCGCTCCCGTCGATCAGACCGACGAAGCGACCTACGACGCGATGATGGATATCAACGCGAAGGGGCTCTTCTTCACCGCGCAGAAGCTTTTGCCATTGATTAACAGGGGCGGCGCAGTAATCTTGAATACTTCGGTCAACAACCAGATGGGCATGGCGGGCTCGGCAGCCTACGCCGCCTCCAAGGCTGCAGTGCGCTCCTTCACCCGCGTCATGGCCGCCGAATGGATAGAACACGGCATCCGCGTGAACGCGGTCAGCCCCGGTCCAATCGAAACGCCGATCTACAGCAAACTCGGGCTCCCACAGGAGACGCTCGAGGGCTTTGCTCAGGATATCAGCGGCAAGATTCCGATGAAGCGCTTCGGCAAGCCCGAAGAGATCGCCAACGTCGTTGTCTTCCTCGCCTCCGACCAGGCATCTTTCGTTCTGGGACACGAACTCGTTGCCGACGGCGGTTGGACCGAGGTCTAAGCGATGATCCGTGTCCTGAGAATTGACGCAAGCGCTCGCACGTCCGGATCCGTTAGCCGCGCGCTGGCGGATCGGACGGTCGACGTCCTCCAAACGCAGACTGGGGTTGAGTTGAGGCGGCGAGACCTCGCAAACCATGTTCCGATCATCGACACCGATTGGATCGAGGCGCGGGGGCTGCCGGGTGAGGACCGCACGGACGCGCAGCGCCAAACACTCTCGCTGTCAGATACCTTGATCGACGAATTGCGGGTAGCCGATCTCTTACTCATCGCGCTGCCAATCTACAATTTCACTGTGCCAGCAAGCTTCAAGGCCTGGATCGACCTCATCTGCCGGGCTCGCGAAACCTTCCGCTACACCGAAAACGGGCCGATCGGTCTGCTGACGGGTAAACGGGCGGTAGTCCTCTTTGTCTCGGGCGGGACGGCCTATGGCTCCGAGATCGATTTCGCCTCGGGCTATGTCCGCCACATCCTTGGATTCATCGGCATCACCGATGTCGACTTCATCGCTGCCGACCGGATCTTGGCCGACCCTGAGCGAATGGTATCCGCCGAACAAAGCATCGATGCGCTCGTGCCGAAACTCGTTTCCGCCTTCGAGCAGCGCGAAGTTATCGCCGCGCAAAGCTGACGCGCTGGCTCGACTGGATCACAAGATGTTGCCGCCCCTGCGGCGACCCAACCGGCACGTCCAGGCGCGCCACAAACTTCTCATGAAAGGATATGAGAATGCCCCAAAGACTCAACCGATCCCTCGCAGCGCTCTTGCTGACGACGGCCCTCGCCGCGCCAGCGATGGCGCAGGACATCACCTTGCAATCCGCAGGCCCACTTGAATTCGCACCCGGCGACGGCCAAGGCATCCTCTTTGTCGGCGATAGCCTCGGTGCCCGGGTCGTCGCGTTCGAACTCGCCGACGGGACACTCGATGACCAAGTGGATTATCAACTCGGGCGCGTAGAGACATTCGAGGGCCGCACGATGGTCGATGACCTGGCCGCAGCGATCGGCGACCTCGTCGGCGCACCGGCGGATCAGATCAGCATCAACGATATGGCCGTCCATCCCGGCACACGTCAGATCGTCCTGTCTGTCCATCGCGGACTCGGCCCCGATGCACTACCCTTTCTGGTGAAAGTTGATCGCGGGACCGTCAGCCTTCTGGAAACAGAAGCCCTTGCATCGAGCGCGCATAACCTCACACCTCCCGGAGAGACGAACCTCGAGTTCGGGCAGCCGGCAGCGGCCTACGCCGTGACGGATGTCGATTGGCACGATGGTGAAATCTTCGTAGCCGGCGTCTCCGGAGAGGATTTCAACTCGACCCTGCGCCGTGTCGGCTATCCGTTCACCGGGAATGGCTCCGAAACACAGATCGAGATCTGGCACGCGGTGCACGCCCAATGGGAGACTCGCGCGCCGATCATCGCGCAAGAGATCGCCGAGGTGAACGGGGAGCCGACGCTAATCGCCGTTTATGCCTGCACCCCGCTCGTGCGCATCCCACTGGCCGACCTCGAAGATGGAGCCCTCGTCCGCGGAGAGATGATCGGCGAGTTGGGCTACGGCAATACGCCGGTCGACCTCGTGCATTACACCAACCCGATGGACGGGGCGGAAACCGTGCTCGTGACCCACACGCACCGTTCCGCCAATGCAATCCCGTTGGAGGCAATCGGCAGTGCGGACCCGATGCCGGTCGAAGTTCCGAACAATTTCGGGCCTGCCGGGCTGACCGGCTTCCCTGTTCCGGCGTCGGATATACGGCATTTGGCGATGATCGACGACGCCTGGGCGGCGGCCGTGCGTCCCGACCCAACTGATCCAACGCGGCTTCAGCTGCACAGTGTGTTGTCTCCGTTCTTCTTTGACCGGGCCGACCACATGGTGGAGATGAACTGGCCGGGTTCTGCCGATCCCTTTGGCTACCGTCAGTTCCCATCGCTTTCGCTAACGGACGGCTGAGGTATCTAACGATGACGCAGACCAATCTGAACGGGTTGTGTCGCTCACTGTTCCTCGTCGCAGGCTTTGCGCTTGCGGCGGGGGCGGTGTCCGCGCAGGGACCCACGAGCCCCACGGTACCTCTCACCGCGATCGCTAGCGAAGACGGGACCACGATCCGTCTTCAGGGCGCGGACAGGGATTTACAGATCGCGCTTTGTGACGGCACAGCGGTCGCGGATATCAGGCCGGCAGGTCGTCCCTCCGGGCTCGGCGTCGCAATTGATCGCGATCAGGACGGGTGCCGTCCGGCATCGCCCTTAGCCGAGCTGGACGATTTGACGGTTGTTCCGCAGTTTCCCCTCCTCGAAAGCGCGGCTCATGATTTGGTGCTTGCTTATGGCGACAGTGCACAAAGGGTGATTTCCGTCGAACGAACGTTCAGTCTCGGGCCAGCGCCACGCGTGATGGCTGTTTGGCCTGATGCCGAAATCGTTCCAGCCAATATCCTACGGTTCTACCTCAAGTTCGATCAGCCCATGGCTCGCGGTTCGGTTGCCGAGCATGTGCATCTCGAAACAGCCGACGGCGAAGTGCTCACCGATGTGTTTCTCAATCTCGGCGTCGAGCTTTGGTCACCAGACCAGACCCGTGTCACCCTTATGCTTGATCCCGGCCGTATTAAAAGAGGTGTCGGGCCGAACACCGCGCTTGGCGCTCCACTCGACGTCGGAGAAACGTACAAGCTGGTGGTCGACCGTGCCATGCGAGACGCGCAAGGTCGCCCTCTCACCGTCGACTATTCGCATACCTTTCTTGCAGCTTCAGCGGAAAGACGGGCCGTCGATCCAGCGAACTGGCGAATCGAAACGCCTGCGATCGAGACACGCGAGCCCGTACGGGTCAGCTTCGACCGCGTGGTGGATCGGCCCAATGTGCTTCGTTACTTGGCAGTTGTCGGCTCCGAAGGAAGTCGAGTTGAGGGCCATGCTGAAATGATCGACCAGACGTGGATGTTCAGTCCAGTCGACGCTTGGCCCAGCGATCCTGTTGCACTTCACGTTTCGGCGCGGACCGAAGATGCTGCCGGCAATACGCTTTGCTTTGCGTTCGACGTCGAGGCAGAAACAGGATCGAGGTGTGAAGAGAACATTGCGCTGGAGCTTAACCTGTCGCCATCGCCCTGATATCTCTCTGTTAAGCTGCCGGGTGTTTCTCAAGCCATCTTCTATAGCGCCGCGCCTTAAGCGCGCTAGGGCTATCCGCAGCCGACCACCCCACAGGCGGTCGGGCACGTGAGATTCGAACCGACAAGCATAGCGTGACAGAACAGGTCGCAGGACGTTTCAGCGCGCCCCGAGTGATCCGGTTACTTCCAAAAAAAGGCCACGTAAGCACCGCGTAAGCACAGGTCTTCGATCAGAGGATATTTTCAAGGTGCTGATTTTATAGAGAAAAGTGGCGCACCCGAGAGGATTCGAACCTCTGGCCTCCGCCTTCGGAGTTGGTCAAATGGCCTTTCCGAATTGCGCGATAGAGTACGCTAGAGCACGATAAGAGACTGAAATACATTGATTTTCAGAACCCGCACTCCGAAGCCTCTATCCGAGGACACGCCCTGATTTCCGCCCGCTCACTTGCGTGTCGCTTGCGTGAAATGGGGTCTTCGAAGGACCGGAGCATGAGCAAACTGACGAAACGATTTGTCGAGTCTGTAACACCAAGAAGCAAGGGTCATGTCGTATGGGACGATGAATTGCCGTGTTTCGGACTTCGAGTCTATCCCTCCGGCAAACGAAGCTACCTTCTCCAATATAGAGCAAAAGGTCGCTCGCGGCGCTACACCATCGGACTCCATGGCGTTTGGACACCCGAGACCGCTCGTCGTGAAGCGAAGGCGTTGCTTGGCCAGATCGCTCAGGGAGAAGATCCTGCTGCAGAAAGAGAAGAGGAACGCCGTGCGGTGACCGTGCGGGAGCTCTGCGAACAGTACATTGTCGACATGGAAGCAGGCCTTGTTCTCGGGAAAGGCGGCCGCCCGAAGAAGGCGACTACCGTCGCGACCGACATCGGTCGCATCCGCCGCCACATCATCCCCTTGCTCGGCACTCGAAGGATCAAGGACATCACCAAACCGGACATGAACAATTTGATGAAGGACATCATCGCCGGAAAGACGCGCGTCGTGATGAAGACGGAGAAGCTTCGTGGCAAAGCGATCGTCACGGGCGGTCCTGGCACTGCGATCCGCACAATGGGTCTCCTCGGCGGCATCTTCACCTACGCAATCGAAGCCGGGATCATCGACCAAAACCCGACCCACGGCCTGAAGAAGCCGCGATACAAGGTGCGGGACCGACGATTGAGTGAAGCGGAGTACCGGACGCTGGGTCGCATTCTTAAGGACGTGCAGCATGACAGCCACTTCGGCATCCACGCCGAGATCCTCCGCCTCATCGCCCTGACCGGCTGTAGGCGTGGCGAGATCATCAGCTTGCGGTGGAGCGAGGTCGACATCGAAGGCAGTTGCCTACGTCTGAAAGACAGCAAGGAAGGCGCATCCGTCCGACCAGTTGGCTTGCCGGTAATCGACTATCTCGAGGCCGCGCGCTTGAAACGGGATGGGACGTTCGTCTTTCCCGGCCAGGGCGAGGACAACGCCGTCGGAAACTTCCCCCAGAGCTGGAAGAAGCTCCTTGCGGAAACACCACTGTGGGACGTGACGCCGCATGTCCTGCGGCATAGCTTCGCCAGCATCGCCAACGACCTCGGCTTCACAGAAATCACCATCGCCGCTCTAATTGGACACGCCAAGGGCTCCGTTACGAGCAAATACGTTCACACGCTGGATTCGACACTCATCATGGCAGCCGACACTGTGTCGGGCTACGTGAAGGCTCTTCTTGAAGGGGTTGAGTTCAGACGGAACACCTACACCCTTGACCGGCAGACAAGGCGCAGCGCAATCGATGACATGCTCAGTGAAGCGAGGCCACGGAAGCTAGCCTAGTTTCGCTTTTGTCGTCGTTTACGAATGCTCTAAAGCAGCGTCCGGCCCATTGCTGCTGCTCCCCTGGTCAAGCTGATGCTGCGGTGCGGCCCTTCAAACCTGCCGTTAGCCGCGGGCGCAAAACGTGCAATCTCCGGAGATTAGGATTGCGGGATAAAAGAGTACTTTCGGATTGGTCCTGCGAATGTCTGCTCAAGCTTCGAGTACCTCGGATCGACACATTGGCGGAGTATCAAGCATCGGAGCGATGGCGCAGTAGATCGATTATCGCGCAGACCCCATTCGAGAATAGCATTGGTGCTCCTTGTTAGGCGCGTCCCAGACCGGAGCGTGCGGCGAGGGCGTAGCCTCGTTGCGCCGTCACCTGCAGGTCCCGGTCGCGGATCGCGGCCCATCGGTCAAGGATGTCTGTGGAAAGTGCATCCTCCGAACGCCAGTCCTTCAACGCCTCGGCCAGCAAAGTGGCATCCCCGAATGCCTTTGAGGTCCCGGCAGCCGTGTGTGGGCGGACAGTGCCCGCCGCGTCGCCAATCAGAACGGCCCGTCCATGTATGCGCGCTTGGGGCACTACATCCTGTACGGGTTGCATGAACAGACGCGATGCTTCGACAAGGTCCCGGAAAAGTGGGGGCAGAGTGCGCGCGGCCGTCTCGGCCATCTCTTCGGCCACATTCATGTCCATGTCGTCCGCGGGCAGAAACGAGCGATAACGTGTTCCCGAAGCGCCGGTCAGGTACCGGTCCAACGCGACCTCGGGTGTATTCACATACCAGACCCAGTTGACCCGCCGCTGTCCGGGTTCAGTTGCGCCATCCGCACCGGGTACGAGATAGCACAGCATCTGCATGCCCGGATGCATGAAGGATGTGAACCGCCCGGCCAGTGCGTCCACCAAGACGGGTGGTAAAGCTGCCTCATCCTCCAACCCGCGCCAAGCGACATAGCCGGTATATCTTGCATCTGCATTTGCACCCAAGAGGAGATGCCGTGCGGCTGAATTCACTCCATCTGCCGCGATCAGGATGTCTGCTGACACGGAGTGCCCGTCGGCGAGGGTCGCCGTGATCCGGTGCTGGTCCTGCGATAGTGCCGTCAAACGGCTGTTCTGGTGATAGCAATCGCCACCCAGATGAGTTTTCAAGGTTCGGTAAAGCGTGTCCCACGCTGTCATTAGCTGCGGTGCCGGGCTTGCCTGCGCGCGGCCGTCTAGCGCCAATCCAACCCGCTCGCGCAATTCGACGCATACCGAACGCGTGCTCACCCCGATCCGGCTTAGCAAAGCATCAACCTCGGGCTGCATCACCACACCAGCGCCGCGCGCCTGCATCTGACCCGTTGATCGCTCGTAGACGGCGACGTCGGCCTGTAGCCGATCACGCAGTTCGATGGCGGCCGCCAGGCCACCAACTGAACCGCCGACCACGGCCGCGGAGAAAGGTGCGTTCGGCCCCATGTTCAATTGCCTCGAAGTGATCCCGGTCGGGCCTATCATCAAAGTAACAAGAGCGGTAGTAGTCACTCAGAAGTAACCTGAAAGAGACAGCCATGGCCGACCATCCACACGCATCCGATCCTCAAGAAGCATTGGTAGACGAGGCTGTCTTCCATGAACGCTATCCATCACGGCGTCTTCTGGATCTGATTGCAAATCGATGGACTCCGATTGTACTGTTCTGCCTTGCGTCGGGCACACATCACTATGGGCAAATGCAAAGGCGCATTCCCGGCATTTCGAAAAAGATGTTGTCCCAGACCCTGAGGAGGCTGGAAACGGATGGTCTGGTTCACAGAGAGGTCTATCGCGTTGTTCCTCCGAAAACCGAATACGAACTGACAGAACTGGGGTGGCGGCTTCACGAACCCGTCCGCTTCCTCTGCAGGTGGGCTGCGGAGAACGCCGAGGTTTTCGACCGCATAGAGCGCAATCGAACGGCAGCCGCAGTTTCAGAGTAGAGGCGCATCGATATGCGGAAATCGCGGCGCCCGGCGCTGATGAGAAACCGGCCTTTGCCTAAATGGTCAAGCGCTGCAGCGCAGCTTCGCCAGACCGGATTTTTGTTGCCTCTGCATGATCGCGGTGATCTGTAACTCACAATTTGGGGGACGTCCGAAACGTCGCATCATCCTTGCAGCGAGCCTATTCTATTCGGTTATAGACGGCCCAAACCAGCCTCTCCCAATCACGTCTAGTGCTGCATTGCAGCTTCCCAAGAGCCGACATCCATTGCCGAACACCTGATTACAGAACTTGGCTTGACGCGTGTTAGCCTGGTGGCTGGCCGAAATCAGTTCCCGATGTGTCTCAAAGCCTGGCAGTGAGACACTATACTCTATGCGGTGTCTCACAGGCGCGATCGCTTTTGCCTCAGTCTCGCTGTTCGGGCATATTGTGAAGACCCTTGCGAAACGGAGAACAATTTGCCCCACGAGATAACAAGCGAACACGATGCCCTGGTCGCCGAGTCTTGGGAGCGATGCCGGAGCAAGTATGGCTTGGAGCCCCGCGCAACCAAACCGATCCTTCGCCTGCAACATCAGGAAGTGTCGCAAAGGCTTGAGCGACTGAAGGACACAAGCAATCGCATTTTCCGTGAAGTTGACCGTGCCGCTGCAATTGTTCGCAAACGGGGTGGCCTTATGGTGCTTTCGGACGCAGACAGGATCGTCGTCAATGTCGTGCAGAGCAAAGCCTATACATCCCGCAAAATGACAGATGGCATCGCCGTCGGAAGCTGTTGGGACGAGAAGATCGCCGGGACCAATGGCGTTCACATGGGTCTGCTCTCGGGCCGGCCGTTTACGGTTCGGGGCACCGATCATTACTACAAGGCACTTGAAAGCTTCGCATGTACCTCCGTACCGATCCTCGATGCTGAAGAGGTGCCGATTGGGTCTCTGACACTCTCTACGATCGATCGAAGGGTGGGAGCCGAGTACGAATTCGCTCAGAACCTACTTGGGGTAACGGCAAGTCGGATCCACCGAGAACTCTTCCTGAGCAAGCATTCAGATCGGAGAATTCTGAAGGTTGCGCGATCTGGTTTCCCGCCAGCAAGGGAGGCGCTTCTGGCCATAGACGATGAAGGGTTGGTCTGCGCCGCCTCCTCTCCCGCACTCCAGACACTTGCAGTTTCGGACGCGTCGCAAATCGTGGGCGAGCAAATTGAGAACTTGCTGGATGTTTCGCTTCACCAGGTGGACGGCGGGCTCGAGCGCACGCGCGTGGGCCTTGTCGATGGGGAAACCCTATTTGCCGAAGGTGTAGAACTCGAACGCTCTGTTCGGCCCGCGCCTGGGAGGCCCATGACGGCAGTCACCCGGCGTCGGCACCCTGCATTGGACAAGCTAGCCGTTGGCAATCCATCGCTGAAACGGCAATTAAAACGCGCGGCTCAAGTCCTTGCAGAAGGCGTTCCCGTGCATGTTTGCGGCCCTTTGGGGGCAGGAAAGTCGACTGTGGTTCAAGCACTGATCGCGCAGACCGACCCGAAACAGGATGTGTTCACGATCAACGCGACCCGCTCCGAACACTTGCAGTCATTCAATGTCGAGGTTCTGGAACAGATCTATGCTGGCGCGTGTCTGGAGGATTTGCCCCTTCAAATGCTCGTTATCGAAAACGTCGAGGATCTGCCCCAGTCGGACCAGGAATGCGTGGTCCAACTCATGGAACGATTGGAGCGTGACGCCGCCAACACCGCCGGATGCGGTGCGCGGAACCTGAGGGTTGTGACCACATCGCGATGCGTTCCTTCTGACACGGAGGGCACGCTGCGAGAGGACTTGCTGTCCCATCTAGCTGCAACGACAATCCGACTGGAGCCACTGGAGGCACGGCCTGATCGACGCGCCATCCTCTCTGCGATTGCGGAACAACTTGCGACCGAGGTGATTGAGATCACCGAAGACACGTGGGCGATATTCGAGCAGTATTCTTGGCCGCGCAATATCCGCGAAGCATGGTCCGTCCTGCGCGAGGCTGTTCTGTGTGGCGACGGCCGTCAGATCACGCCGGTTGATCTGCCGGACCACCTTCAAACTGCGTCATCGGTTTCGACGCCTCTCGGGGCAAAGTCTTACTCCGAAGAGGACAGAATCCGGGACGCACTGAACACAACGTCTTGGAATGTTAGTCTGGCCGCGCGCAATCTTGGAATCGGGCGCGCGACACTCAATCGGCGCATCGCGCAGCTCAACCTCAAGCGGCCTGGCCGCGCATGAAATTGCGCGGTGGGCCGCTGGGTTCGGGATACCGGCTTTGCTTAGAAGCTGAGGTGAGCTGTGCATGAACTCTGTCTACGGCCTCAACCATAATCCGTCCGATCCAGCCGAACGACGCGACTGATTAGGTGTTGGGCCACGCCAGTGCACATAAGGTGCAGACGCGGCCCAACGGGGAGGAAACCAATCAGAAGCGGTTAAAACCCGCGACGCGTGCGTAATAGGCTGGCTTCACACCATCCAACACTTGCCGAATGTATTCGCCAGGTTCCCCGTAGACACTCGCTTTGATCCCGCCAATCGCTTCAAAGAAGCGTCCGGCGTAGTTCTCTGCGAAATTGCGAACATGGATTTCACCCTGCTCGATGTCTTGGTAGCGTTCGTGGATGTGGCAGGTTTCGTCGTCGTCTGCGAAGTTCCATTCATAAACCAGCGTCCCGGGCTCATTTTCTGCCTGGGCGACCAGTTCCCACATAACGCTGTTGAAGGTTGACCGGTTTTCAGGCGGCACCCTGACATCGAGAAACACATGGATCGTTTGATCTGACATTCCTTAAACTCCTTTCCCAAGGCTGCGCTCCAAAGAGATCAGCCGCGGTTGTAGAGCGACACCGGTCCGGCAAGCTCCGTCCCGTCGATTGCGTGGCGCACGTGGTTGATCGATGTCTCGTGGACGTGACGAACGGCCACTTCCATCGGGAAACGGCGCAGCTCTTCCGACAAGATCTCGTTGCCCCAGGGTCCGTCGTAACCAGAGTCTTTCACCGCTTTGATGAAGCCGATCACGTCGAAGTTGCCTTCACCGAGCGGACGACGCGTGTTCACCGTCAGTTCGATAAAGCCGGGTGAACCGATACGTTGGAAGAACTGGGCGTACCGCTCATCATTGGTGAGCCAGCCATCGTCCAACTCGATCCCTTTGATGTCACCAGGCTGAAGTGCTGCGATGTCCTCATAGGAAATGCCTGCGATGTTGTTCACGTGCCATGTGTCGAGGAAGATGCCCCCATTGTCTGGCCCGTCCGTGACAGCCATGGCTTGGTCGATGGTTTGTCCGTTTGGATCCGGCGGAAGGATTTCCATGCATACGTTCACATCCGATGCCTCGAAATCAGCGCAGAGCGCCCGGAAGTTGCGGTTGGCCTCTTCCACGGAGACCGGGTTACCAAGGTTGCCGCACTTGAGGTTGGTTGGCTGTAAGATATTGGCGGCTTCGATCAACAGCTCGCGGATGGGCTGCTCGCCCTGGCGGCGCGCGTCTGATGGATCATGCATCCACTGCGTCAGGAATTCGATCTCATTTGTATCGAGGCCGTTTTCGTCGAGGATGCCTTTCATCCAGCGGAACTTGTCAGCGTTCGTGCTGCCTGGCGCTTCCCGTTCGAGAATGTAGGCGAGGTCATCGTGGAAAAGGCCCATGCCCTGAAAACCGGCGGCCGCAACCTGTTCGGCACGGTACTTGAACGGGATCGGGCTCCACATCCGACCGGCAAATGGCACCACGGGACCCATATGGACCCAGCAACTGGCGATGAGCCGGTGGTTGCCCCCTCCGCTGGTCTGTGCCGTGGCTTTTGTGGCTGCAAATGTGCCAGCTGCCAATGTCCCGACAGCGGCGGCTCCCAAAGCCGCACCCTGCAGAACGTCGCGTCTGTTCATATCTTTGGTCATTTTTTCCTCCCTTTGAGGTTAGTTCTGAGTGGTGCCTTGCGGGGTTAGCTCCCGGTTAGCTCCACCCACTCCCGACGCGCATCCTCCTCGATGCGCGACATCTCGGTGGCCTCGCCGCTTCTTTGAGCGGTCGATGGCAATTCGAATGGCTTTGAGTTCTTCCTAAGGCGCGCGAGCAAATCGGAGATGGCGTCAGTGCGTTGCGCGTCGCTTAGCCTGTCACTCAATGCGATGTGTGCCTCGTCTTGCGGGCAAAAACCGGTCCTAAGGCTGTCTTCAAAGGCCGAGACCGCATTCACAACGTCTGTGATTTCGCAATCGACAAGGATCAGAGCGTGTGCGAGCACCGCCTGACGATCGCTAGATCTGCATCGACGCCATCTCTGGGCCGTGCCAGCGATTTTGCGCCCCTCGACCAGAACGTTGAAATCGCCGTCGCAGAATGCGCCGTTGGCAGGGCCAACAGATGCGTCCAGGTCAAAGTTGCGCAATGCAGCGACGATTGGATCGCAGATTGTCGCGTATGCGTTGTCAACGCGCGCACCCTCTGGTAGCTCGAATGCGATTGCTACGTTTAGGATACCAGGACCCTGGGGAGTGGTCCCGCCGCCTGTCCTACGGATCGCCACCGGCCATCCCCGTGACGCGGATCGTAGTGCTGCGTTCGAATAGCCTGCGCGACGTGTGACTTGAGTGGGCACCACCAAGCTTTGGTTCGTTGTCCAAGCCAAACTCGCACGAGAGATTTTGCCCTCCGACACTGCTGTGAGCATCCCGAGTTCGGCGTTCAAGCCGTCTTCCGCTGTCTCAAAGTGCGTTGGCGTATGTGCGTCAATCCTCATCACGCCGCCTCGATCTCCTCGCAGATCGCTGTCAGCGCGTCTGCCGCCGGCGCGCCATCAATTGCGCGATGATCGAATGTGAGAGAGAGCCCCATATGTGGACGCAATTCCAAACCACCGTCCTCTCCCCGAACGGCGCGATCGGTCAGCCGCCCGACACCGAGAATAGCAATCTGAGGTGTATTGATGATCGGCGTGAACTGCTCCACTCGAGACAGACCAAGATTGCTGACAGTAAAGGTGCCGCCGGTCATTTCGGTCACTGTCAGTTTGTTTGTGCGTGCGCGTGCAACCAAATCCTGCCGCGTGACTCTGAGAGCAGCAGCATCTTTTCCTTGGCTCTCGAACATGGCTGGTGCAACGAGCAAGCCGCCATCAAGGGCGATGGCCACTCCGAGATCGATGTTCTCGGAAAGGTGAACCTCTCGATCTTTTACAATGCCATTGATTTCCGGTCGCTTTGGAATGGCTCGGACGACAGCCTCCAAAATTAGGTCTTCGATTGAAACCTTGATGTCCTTCTCGGCGAGCTTTGCCTTCTTAGCCAGCAAAGCAGTCGCGTCTGCTGACCCGTGGTGGGTCAGCTGCGCTGCGGTCGCCAAGCTTTCGGACATCTTATCCGCGATCATGCCTCGCGCACCGCGTAGGGGAATGACCTTGTTCTGAAGTTGTGTTGCTTGCGACATTTCGGCGGTCCGCTTTATTCGATGGAGGCGATGACATCGCCCTTGCTGACAACGTCATCGACTTTGCGGCCGAGACGGATGGTGCCTGCTGTCGGAGCTTCGATTTCGTGCTGAACCTTGGCAGTCATGATCTCAGCTATCAGCATACCTTCAGTGACGCTCGCGCCGTCGCTCACCAGCCACGCTGTCAGTGCCGCTTCTTGGTCTTCTTCCCAAAGGTCCACCGGAATAATTACGTCAGTCGCCATGCAAGTTTCCTCTGTTCGCAGGCCGCTGCGTGCGGCCTGCGTGGCTAAAGTTGTTGGCAGGATTGCCGGTTACGCCGTCTGCAACTCTTTGTAGGCAGCAACGATTTTTTGAGCGTTGGGCAGACAGAACTGTTCCATCACCCGAGCAAAAGGGATTGGCACGTCCGGATAGGCCACGCGCTTGGGCGGGGCTTTGAGGTTCGTGATCTCGTTCTCAACAACAGTCGCGATGACCTCAGCGGCAACGCCGTAGCTGGAGTAATCTTCATCGACGACGATCAAGCGGCCTGTTTTGGCGACCGACTCCCGGATTGTATCCCGATCAAGCGGTACAAGAGACCTCAGATCGACCACCTCGGCCTCTACGCCACCTTCGGCGAGTGTTTCGGCTGCGCGCAGCGCATGATGTACACCGATGCCAAGGCTAACGATCGTGACGTCTGTGCCTTTGCGGGCAATCGCAGCCTTTCCGATCGGAACAGTGTAGTCTTCCTCGGGGGTGTGGACGATTGCGCCTTCTTCAGTGCCAAGCCAGCCCATGCCCTGAAGCCCTTTGTGGTACATGTAGACCACAGGACTGTCATCGCGGATCGCCGCCGTCATAAGGCCCTTGGCATCATATGCGTTCGAGGGCGCGACGACTTTCATACCCGGCAGGTGGGCAAAGGTGCCGTACACACACTGTGAGTGCTGACCTGCATCCGAGTACCCACCACCGGTCGAGGTCATAAGCACCATCGGTACTTTGACGCTGCCCCCGGAAAAGTAGATGTTCTTAGCCATCAGGTTGTAGATCGCGTCGAAGCAGACCCCGAAGAAGTCCACGAACATCAACTCGACGACGGGTCGCATTCCGTCCATAGCCGCGCCGACAGCTGCGCCAATGAAGGCAGTCTCCGAGATCGGGGTGTCCCTGATCCGATCGGTTCCAAACTCATCTGCCAGACCGCGGGTGTTTCCGTAGACGCCGCCAAGAGCAGCCAAGTCTTCGCCCATGACGAACACTTTCTCGTCACGGCGCATTTCCTGAGCCAGGGCCTCGGCCATGGACCGAGCGATTGTTAGCTTGCGTTCATTCGATTGTGTCATGTCTCGCTCCCTCCCCTTAGGCGAACACAGACGTCAAAGCGTCTTCAGGCGCCGGATCATCGCTTTCGCGCGCAAACGCGATCGCTTCATCCACACGGGCCTGGGATTTTGTTTCAATTTCGTCGAGCGCAGCCTCGGTGGCATCACCGTCAGCAATCAACCGCGCGCGCATTTTCGGGATCGGATCGGCTTCAAAGAGGCCATCTTTCTCCCCTTCGGGACGGTAGCCTTCCGCATCACCCATAAAGTGTCCGGCCAGGCGGTAGGTCTCGACTTCAATTAGGGTTGGCCCCTCGCCTGCCCGCGCCCGTGCGATGGCTTCGCCTGCGATATCATAGATTTTGTAAGGGTCGTTGCCTTCGATGTAATGGCCGGGCACACCATACGCGGCGGCCCGAACATCATTACGCTCAACTGCGGTTGACTCGCGCTTTGAAACAGAAATGCCCCAAGCGTTGTCTTCGATGACGCAGATGAAGGGAAGCTTCCACACCGCGGCGAGGTTCATCGTCTCATGGAATGCACCCTGGTTCACGGCACCCTCGCCGATAAAGGCGACAGCGACGCCGGGCTTCTTCTGCAAGACGCGGGACAACGCCGCGCCAGCTGCAGGTCCCATCCCTTGGCCGATGATCCCGGAACATGCGAAGTTCACGTCAGGATCAAAAATGTGCATATGACCTCCGCGACCGCCAGACAGTCCGGTCTTCTTCCCAAAGATCTCGGCAGCCATCCGTTTCAGATCCACACCTTTGGCAATCGCCTGGTGGTGGGGTCGATGCGTGGCAGTGACAATGTCTTCTTCTTTGAGGTGCGCACACACACCAACGGCGACAGGTTCCTGCCCGTCACTGAGATGCATCTCGCCCGGGATAGTCCCGTTGGCCATGTTGAAGACTGGCGTTTTTCCCTCGAAGTAGATCTTGGCAATGGCCTCCTCAAAACGGCGACTCGTTACCATGTTCTCATACATCCAGAGAAGTTCGTCGCGTGACGGACTCATAAGCTTCCTCCCTTGGTCTACCGATTTTCACGGCTTAGTGGCGAAACTTTGGGAAGGTGCACGGCAATTGAGCAAGGCGAAGACGTTAACGGCGCGGTTTTGCGGCCTTGACCTGTCTCAACCTGTCTCGCGAGACAATTCGGGGATCTCGGATTGTAAACCTGACTGTCGGCGCTTGAAGTCTTCGCCCCAAGACCGCATCGACAGCAGGAGCGGTTCAAGCGTTTGTCCGAACTCGGAAAGGCGGTAATCCACGTGCGGCGGAACCTCCGGGTAAACTGTTCGAATGATTACACCATCCTCTTCAAGCTCACGGAGTTGTAGGGTGATCATCCTTTGTGTTGCGTTTGGCGTGAGACGGCAAAGCTCACCAAATCTTTTGGGTCCGTCGAGCAGGTGGAAGAGCAACACAGGCTTCCACCGACCGCCGAGCACGCAAAGGGTTGCTTCGACATCGCATCCGGTCCGCCAATCGTATTTTCGAGACATTGAGACAGGTTCCCTTCCAATTTGATACTTACAAAAATGTAGGTACTTGGCATTTTGTCCGTGAATGACACATCTCCGGCAACTTTCAAAGTAAGGAGTCGAAGATGAAAGCTTATGAACTGATCGATGGCGAAAGCCTGAGCGCAATCAAGATTGTCGAGCGCCCGGATCCGACGCCGGGACCGAACGAGGTTGTGATTGACGTCAAAGCGTGTTCCCTGAACTACCGAGACGTTTTGATCGCCAAAGGGACTTACCCTGCCCTAGGGCGCACAACAGGCGTTGTTCCGCTGTCGGACGGCGCGGGCATCGTTTCAGCGGTAGGTGACAAAGTAACAGGCTTTGCGGTTGGTGATCGTGTCGCTGGTGCCTTCATGCCCGACTTTGTAGCGGGAACCCTGACTCCTGAGCTTCAGGCTGGATCGCTCGGTGGTGCCGTTGACGGCATGCTCACGGAAAAAGCGGTTTTGCCCGCCCACGGTGTCGTGCACATCCCCGATCACCTTTCATTTGCGGAAGCTGCGACACTGCCCTGCGCCGGCGTCACCGCATGGTACGCAAACTTTGTCGGCGGCAACGTCCAGCCGGGCGATACAGTTCTCCTTTTGGGGACAGGCGGCGTTTCGGTGTTTTCATTGCAGTTTGCCAAACTCGCCGGAGCTAATGTGATCATCACGAGCTCGAGTGATGAGAAGCTCCAGCGCGCCAAGGACCTGGGTGCCGACCATACGATCAACTACCGCTCCAACGAGGATTGGCAGAACGAGGTGCTGGAACTAACAGGCGGTGTCGGTGCAGATCACGCCGTCGAAGTGGGCGGTCCAGGCACGATCAATCGCACACTCGAAGCAGTTCGATATGGTGGGTCGATTTCCTTGATGGGCGTTTTGACCGGCATGGCTGATGCGGTCGCCACCGGCTTGATCCTCAGCAAGAACATCAAGATCCAAGGCACATATGTCGGGAGTGTCGAAACTTTCCGCGACATGAACAAAGCGATTGATCATCACAAGATGACACCAGTTGTAGGAAAGAGCTTCGGCTTTGATGAAGCAGTCAAAGCATTGGAGTTCCTGGAAAGCGGGCAGCACTTCGGAAAAGTGGTCATCGACTACGCTTAACGCGCCCGCCGCCCCGGTCGCTGTCTCCTCCCAAGTGACCGGGGCGCATTTGCTGGTAATGCCTCAACACCTGATCGAAACAGCATTGATCGCAGCGTGCGATCGCAAGCTCGGTTGGCGGCTAGGCAAGCCAAGCGAACTTGAAGGCTGCCCGGGCTATTGTGTGCCGCTTACTTTCATTCGAGCATGTTTGAGACGGTCAAAATCCTCGCCAGCATGATAGCTCGACCGGGTAAGAGGCGAGGCCGAGACCATCAAAAACCCCTTCCCCCATGCTGCACGCTCATAGCCTTCGAACTCTTCGGGCGTCACAAACCTGACCTTCCCCCGCGATTAGGGCCGGTTTGATCTGGAATTTTCCGGTGGGGTTTGAGTGTTGAGCGGCAGCGTGGAGACCGCAAGAGTCTCAGGCGCTGGCGCGGTGGTTTTCATTAGGAACTCCGTTGGGGATAGGTATCCGAGCGCCGAATGCGGGCGCTTGGTGTTGTAGTAATTTCGCCATCTCCCGATTTCCTCACGGGCGTGGCGTAGAGATCTGAACCAGTGGAGGTTCAAGCACTCATCCCGGAACTTGCCGTTGAAACTCTCCACGAAGGCGTTTTGCACTGGCTTGCCGGGCTCGATGAACCGCAGGCGCACACCGGTGCGCTCGGACCAGTCGAACATGGCCTTGCTGGTGCCTTCCGGTCCGTTGTCGAGGATGATCTCCTCCGGCAGGCCAATGCGGAGGGCCAGGTCATCGAGGAACCGTGCCACGCGTGCCCCGGGGATCGACACATCGACAATTTGGCCAGGGCAGAACCGGCTGTGGTCGTCGACAATGTTGAGCACACGGAACCGGCGATAGTCAGCGAGTTGATCGCTGACAAAGTCCAATGACCATCTTTGCATGGGCTTCTCCGGCACCTGCGGCGCGACCCGATCCCGCCTGGGCAGCTTGCGGCGCTTCTTGGTGCGAACCTGCAAGCCATGCTCAGTGTAGAGCCGATACGTGCGCTTGTGGTTCACAACGAGACCTTCGCGGCGCAGCATCGCGTGCAGCCGAAGATAGCCATAGCGCCGGTTCTCAGATGCCAGTTCTTTCAGGCGCTTGATCGCTGCCTCGTCATCCTTGAACAGCGGCTGATACTGCTGCACTGACCGCGCCAGCCCGACGATCCCGCAGGCCCTGCGTTCGCTCAGGCCCATCTCGCTCACCAAGAAACCCACAGCTTTGCGCTTGGCCATGGGGGTCACCAGTTTTTTGCCAGCAGTTCCTTCATCGACGACATGTCCAGCATCTGGTCCGCGACGATCCGCTTGAGCTTGGCGTTCTCGATCTCCAACTCGCGCAACCGCTTGGCCTCAGACGCGTCCATGCCGCCGTACTTCTTCCGCCAGCTATAGAACGTCGCGGAGCTGATGCCGTGACGCCGACAGATGTCGTCCGTCTTCGCGCCCGCCTCGCTCTCCTTAAGCACGCCGATGATCTGTTCTTCTGAAAAGCGCTTCCGCTTCATGGGTCTTCCTCCTTCGTCCATTCAAAGGTGGAAAATTCCAGTTCGCAATGGCCCGGATATCGGGGGGAAGGTCACCGCCAGCGTCGTGAACCCGCGCCGCATGTCGGTCACACCAGCGGCCAGCCAGACACGCGTGTTCGCCGGGACAGGGATCATGCTGATAGCCCACGGATCAGCCGGGCCAGTGCTTCGGGGTCGTAGCCACCGATGATCCTCAGGCGGTGACCGGCCGCGATGTCGATCTCAATGGCGCTGTGTGCGGGATTGGCGTCCGGCGTCGGGGCTGTGTCTTTGTGCTGGGTCCGGTCCACAATCTCCACAGGAAGAAAACATGCCGTCTCAGCAACCTCGTCTTCAATGATCTCAGGGTCCGGTGCAAACTTGGGATCACGCAACCATTTGTGGATCAGGTTGGTGTTCATGGCATAACGCCGCGCCACCTGCGCAACCGATATCCCCGGCGCGCATGTTTGCGCACAGATCGACACCTTCTCCTCGTCCGACCAGAACCGCTTCTTCTGACCCTTCTTGCCCGCCATATCCGCCCTCAAGATGTCCACTATCAATGGTGGACACTATCAACACACTCTATGACGCGTCAGAGCAGCGAGGCCGGACGCTTACAGCACCTCGAAGATCGATTGCTTTGCACGCGCTTCCAACGTCTGATTTATAGCGGTAAAAGCTTATCCTCTGTCTTCAGTCAAAGCCGAGTTTTCAAGCGTCCAAGTCGTCTGAAAACGATCTACCGATCGCAGAGACTTTGCCTGTAAACGGTAGGCGTCTGCCCAACCATCTGTCGAAACATACGCGCAAAAGCTTGCGGCGTCTCATAGCCTACCATCGGCGCGATATCCGTTATGGTGAAGTCAGTTGTGTCGAGCAGCAGCTTTGCCTTCTCGATGCGCCGGGCGGTCTGGAATTTGTAAGGCGCAAGGCCGGTCGACTTTTTGAAAGCACGGCAGAAGTGGAAGACCGACAGGCCAGCGATATCTGAAAGCTGCGCAAGTGTAATTTGGTCGGCCAAATGATCAGTGATAAAGTCCGTTACACGCTTCAGAATGAAAGGCGATAAGCCACCATTTTTCTGCTCAACCGGTCTTTGGGCCATGGTGTTCAGTGTCGACACCATAGTCATAATGGCACCCTCAACGAACATACGTCCGCGAGGGTTTCCAGCCCGCGCCTCTCGTACCATTTCATCAAAAATGTTGAACAAAAAAGGTTCGGTCAGATGCTGACAATGAATGCGTCCAAAATCTCCGCCTCTCGGTATATTTTGACCAGTTGTAATGCCTTCGAGATAGTCAAAAGGAATTGTAATGAACTGAAGACGATGATGGCACTCGACATAAATGTCCGTTGCAGAGTTCGGGGGAACTAGGACGCCGCCACGACACGCGAGGTTGGAACGAAATCGCCCGGCACCAAGATCAGCCGTTGCCATTCCATCACCACCCACGATTCTTGTGATGTTTAGTTCAGGCAAGGATGCCGCCGACCAGTCTCCTGGGCTTTGATCTGTTTCGACTATATTGATGCAATCAATGGCCGTCGGGTAAACGCCAACAAGCGTTGATCCGTAGTTTTCCTTATAGAAAGAAGCAAAGTCAGAGTATTGTTTTTGCCAAATACGCGCCATCGTTAAGTTTCTTCTACGCAGTGCCAGATCAAGACAGAAATGATGCCGTTTTGCGTGATCGCTTGCAGCGAACGATAAGGCACAGCCAACCCATTCATAGTTTTAACGTTGAGCCAAAGATCCATTATATAGCGTCTCGTTTCGAGGCATGGTTTTAAGTAGGTACTATACTGTTGGCTGTATCCATAATCAAACCGTTCAGCTCGTCGTGAAGTAAATGCCACGATGATACCGCAAGACCGAAACCGCTGGCGCAATATCAGAACCCCATAGTCGCTCAGAACAAGCGTCGGATCGTTACACACTGTTTGATATTGAATGTTGCCTATAAGCGGTGGGGGTTTGTCCAACCACTTGACGAAACATGCGTGCAAACGCCTGAGGCGTCTCATACCCGACCATCGGCGCGATGTCCGTTATCATGAAGTCGGTGGTATCAAGCAGCAGCTTCGCTTTCTCGATGCGCCGGGCGGTCTGGAATTTGTACGGCGCTAAGCCGGTGGATTTCTTAAAGGCTCGACAAAAGTGGAAGACCGAAAGGCCCGCGATATCAGCGAGTTGCGCAAGCGTCACTTGTTCGGTGAGATCGTCGGAGATACAATCTACCACCCGCTTAAGAACTACCGGAGAGAGGCCGCCGATTTCATGCCTGACTGGATGCTGCGCCAATGCGCTTAGTGTCGACAGCAAAGTCATCACGGCACCTTCAATGAACATCCGGCCACGCGGACTACCTCCCCGCACTTCCTTTACAATTTCATCAAATATGCTGAACAAAAATGGATCCGTTAGCTGACAAGAGTGTATCCGCCCAAAATCTCCATCTTCCGGGACACCAAGGCCCTTTGTAAGACCCAAGATGAAACTGTAGGGAATTGCGATGAACTGAATACGGTGTTGGCGCTCGACATAGATATCTGTTGCAGTGTTAGGTGGCGTGACGACGCCACCTCGCTTCAAGAGACTGTGGCGAAACCGTCCTGCGCCAAGATCGATGGTGGCCAGTCCGTCGCCCTCGACTATCCGCGTAATTACAAGCTCTGGAATCGCCGCATCAGACCAATCTCCTGGCCCCTGATCAGCTTCAAATACTTTTATTTGATCAATTGCGGTGGCGTTTATACGAACAATAGAAAATTTATAATTTTCCTCATAGAAGGATAAGAAATCAGAATAGCCTCTTTTCCAAACACGCCCCATATCTAGCAAATCTTAGTAGTATGATGGCTGAAGAACCCCAATTGGCCCAATCTCGCATGCTGGTCAAACCGAAGAAAACAAGAAACATAAGCTGGGCCACAACTTATTCGGAGGTTTAGATTGTGTCCAAGCATTTTTTCCTCCCGAATCTCGTTGGTGCCGTATCTCAGGCAGCATTAGCCCTTCGCACGTTTGGAGCAACCTATGTAGAAGTTCTCAGGTCGTTTTTCAAACAGGGCTGCGAACCGCGAGCAACACAGTGCGACTACACAGCAAGATCGCAACCTTCGAAGCAACATCTGATCTTCATAGCAGCTCGTGATCAGGCAATGCTCGTACATGGGCATCCACCCAGCATGAGAGGTCAAAGACATGTACAAAGTTATCACGGCGCTCTCTTTTGCTTTGGCAGGACCGGCCATGGCCTGCGGAGCGGACAGTGACTGCGCTTTGGGCAATCGCGTCTATCGCATCGTGGAAGCCGACCGTCCCGGGCTCGGTGCTCTCATATTCTTCCATGGCGTCGGCGGCAGCGCGGCCGGCACCATGGCAAACGAAGCGTTGCGTGAGTTTGTGGAACGGGAGGATCTGGCGCTGGTCGCTGCGGAGGCAGCATTGGATGATTGGAACATTCCAGGGTCTCCTACGACGTATCAAGCCGACGCGGTTGACGAACTTGCATATTTTGACGCGTTGCTCGAAAAGCTGGAGCGAGAAACCGAGATCGATCCGACACGCATGTTTGTCGCCGGCTTCTCGGCAGGCGCGATGGTCGTCTGGACGCTGGCCTGTCATCGATCTGACGCGGTTGCCGGGTTCATCCCCGTGTCGGGGACTTTTTGGGAGCCTTTGCCGGGTCAATGTGGCTCGCTAGATGCCGATCTCATTCATTATCATGGTCGGCAGGACGACGTCGTCCCGATGCAAGGTCGCCCGGTGGCAGACAGCCATCAAGGTGACCTGAATGCCGCATTTGCTTTGATTTCGCAGACAAGCGAGTTTAGTAGATCCATTTCGCAAGAGCGGTCCGAACTGTCCTGCGATCGTCGCGAAGATGAAAGCGGGCAGCGCTTAGAACTCTGCACCTTCGACGGCGGCCATCAGTTCCGGGTCAGCTTTCTTCAGGATGCATTTCTCAAGTTCGACGCCAATCGTCCAAACCAGAACTGACCGTCACCAACATGCGAAGTATCGCAAAATTGATTACGATAGCGCAGCACCGCGGACCCGCTCGACTCAAATGGATCACAGACTGGTCTACCGGCGTGTGGTGGCAGATGGCCGGATCAGTTGGAGGGCAGCCTTTTTCTGGTTGGTGTTGGTGTGATGCCCTTCAATACTTCCTTGGCATCCACAGCGCCTTGCACTTTACCCTCTTGTGCCTTCAGAAGATGTTCGTCCTGTTCTTCTGCACGTCCTACAATCTCGATCGCTTCGTCTTCCGAGGCGCCCATTGCGCTGAACGCGTGTTCTGCCATCAGATAGGCCGCCGCAGCCGTTTCGCGTATGACAGCGTCGACATCCGCTTCTTTCAGACGAAGTGCATGAACGCGGTCCCATGCTCGCACCACGAGACGGGCCTGATCAAACTCCCTCTGAACTACCGCAACCACTTTGTCCGTAACCGCTGGCACGTCTGTGCAGACAAGAATCAATCGAGCATCTGCTGCACCCGCTGCACGCAATACATCTCGGCGCGTGCCGTCCCCATAATGCACCCTGCATCCAAATCTGCCTGCCTCGTGGATGCGATCCGCGTTGCTGTCCAGCAACGTGACCGAAACACCCTCGGCCAAAAGCGGTTGTGCAACCAACTGACCGACACGGCCAAATCCTATAATGAGAACCTGACCGTCTGCATCTTCAAAGTCTTCACGGGGGGCTGCTTGAGAGGCATCGCCGATGACCCTATTGCCAAACCTGTCGACGAGGGTGGAAATCGCCATGGATAGAGAAACGATGGAAATCAAAATCGAAGCTGTCTGAATATCGATCAATTGGCCTGTCGCGGCTGCAGCAAACAGGACAAAGCCAAACTCCCCGTGTTGCGAAAGCGTGAAGGCCAAACGTGCAGCATCTTCATGTTTCGACTTGAACAGACGCGAGACGGTGTAAATGGCAAGCCCCTTTAGGCCGACGCAAACGGGAACAGCTATCAGGATCAGCGCCCAGTTTTCGCGTAGGGTCTCAAGATTGATCGTCAGCCCAACCGCGAGAAAGAAGAGCCCGAGGAATAGTCCGCGAAACGGTTCAATATCCGCTTCCACTTCGTGGCGAAAGGCTGACTCTGCCAGCATGACACCTGCGATGAAGGCGCCCATTGCGTAAGAAAGACCGACCGCATCCATCAACAACGCCGAGGCGATCACGAGGCCAAGTGCACTGGCCGTCATGATCTCGGGCAGTTCTGCCCGTGCGAGGATACGAAACATCGGGTCCAGCAAATAGCGGCCGATGGCTATGAGAAGACCAATGGCCAGCAAACCGAGACCCACCGCCCACAGACCTTGTCTCCACGTCGTCGGATCGCCTGTTGCCGACAACAGCGTGACGAGCAGAAGTAAGGGAACAATGGCAAGATCCTCGAACAGCAGGATCGAGATCGCAGTGCTGCCATACGCTGTATTGCGCTCGCCCTTTTCATCAAGTGACTGCAGCACAAGAGCGGTGGAGGACAGTGCAAGCCCGAGCCCAATCACCAGGCTCGCTCTCCAATCCAGACCCAGAAGATAAGGCGGGCCCGCCAGGAAGGCGCCGCAAACAAGTACCTGAAGCGTACCCCGCCCAAAAATAGTCGATCTCATCTCCCAGAGCCGCGCCGGTCGAAACTCCAACCCGATGATGAACAGGAAGAGGACGATCCCGAACTCGGCGAAATGCAAAAGTTCTTCAGGATGGTCCGATAGACCGGATGTCAGCAGAAGACCTGCAACAATTCCTGCGGCAAGATAGCCAACGATCGTTCCGACGCCCAATCGCTTGGAAATGGGTACAAGGAGGCAGGCAAGAATGATCAGGCAAAGCGCTTCTAGGAATTGGAGTTCCAGAGCGCTGAATCCGAAGTCTTCCACGCGCATCTAAGCAGGACCGTTCAGCAAGCCGCGCAGCACCTTGATTTCATCCTCGACAATGCCATGGCCCGCACCGGGATAGATTTGCACGGACATCTCCGCACCCATCTTGGCGAACACCTCCTGGCTTGTGCGTACGCGCGCGAGAGGAATATGAGGATCGCGTTCGTGGCAACCGATGAAGAGCTTGGTGCCGCTGAACCGAGTGTTGTAGTCGAACTGCTTCGGACGATATCCGTAAAGCGCATCCTGAGCCGGACCCGGATCCTCTCCCGTCCCGACAAGCCCTCCGGACAATCCAGCCGCTGCATAGAGCCCTGTGCCATTGCGCGCGGTATATTCAAGTGCCAGACAGGCCCCCTGACTAAAACCCAAGATCAGGGTGCGTTGCGGGCCTATGCCTTGGGCCTTAAGATTATCGACCGCTTTGCCGATCAAACCAAGCCCGGAAGACAGTCCCGGTTCGTTGTCGGCCAATGGAGCAAGGAAACTCTGAGGCCACCAAGACCGCCCCGCAGCTTCGAGGGCCACGAAAGCGATATCCGGCAGGTTCAAGTGCTCCGCAAGATCCAGCATGTCCTCCGGGCTTCCGCCGCGACCGTGCACCAACACGACAGCCAGACGCGCCCGGTTCAGCGGCGCACCCGCCTGCATCAAGCGACCTTGTCCGTGTGGGTCATGCATCATGTCGCATGCGAAGGTTGTTTCAGAGGCGGAAGAATTTGTTCAATGCGGGATCGCATCGGCTCGTGCTGACGGGGGAGCATAAGGCTTTCGCCGAGCGCATCCATCGGCTCATCCGTTGCAAAACCGGGCGGATCCGTCGCAATCTCGAAGAGCACACCGCCAGGAGACTGGAAATAAACCGCATTGAAATATTGCCGGTCAGTCTTCGGCGTCACATCAAACCCTGCGGCAAGAAGACGGTCCCGCCATTCCGTCTGGATGTCGTCCGTTTCTGCACGAAACGCGATATGGTGAATGCTGCCAGCGCCTTGCCGACCAATGGAGGGCGCGTCCGAGCGCAGCAGATCTATGGCCGCGCCCCGGGCCGTACCGGGCGCGGTGAAGCGTTGCCGGGTTTGGCCCTCCTGTGTGGTTTCGGGACCGGACTCATACCCAAAAATATCAGTCAACAGCCGCGCAGTTGGCTCTGCATCATCAAGCCAGAGTGTCACCGAATGAAAGCCATCATCGATGGGCGTGTCCTCATCCAGTGGCGGGTGATCCGCGATGTCGGTCTCAACGAATTCGACCCGAAGCCCGTCTGGATCGATCAATGCGATCATCTGATCCCCGAAACGATCTGACGGATTATCAAAATCCACTGCTGCTTCGGCCAACATCATCATCCAGGCATCAAGCCCACCTCTGGGAACGCGGTACGCCACGGCGCTTGCCATGCCCGGGCCTGCCCGTCCCGGACCTGCATGCGCAAACGGAAAGAAGGTGAGGATGGATCCCGGCTCTGCCGCCGCGTTGCCGTAGTAGAGATGATAAGTATCAGGTGCGTCAAAGTTGACGGTCTTTTTCACCAATCTTTGCCGAAGGATCCCAGCATAGAAGTCGAGGTTTTGCTGGGGTGGACCGGAAATGGCAGTCACATGGTGCAGCCCCGGAATGGTGTGAGACATCGTGAATTCCTTTCGCGTCAAAGATCGGCCGTCTGGTTTCAGGGATATGACACACCGCCCGTGGCACGCTGTGGTGCGTCGTGCTTGTCCGGCAAAGGAATGAAGTCTTCCTCATCCCCGGGCACAGTATCGAACCGGCCGCGACGCCATTCCTCCTTGGCCATCTCGATCCGATCCGGACGGGACGAGACGAAGTTCCACCAGATATATCGCAGTCCCCCCATTGGCGCGCCACCAAAGAGCATCATCCTTGCGTTTGAAACGGCCTTTACAGTGAGGGCATCCCCCGGTCTCAGGATCAAAAGCTGCCCCGGTTCGAACCGATCGCCAGCAATCTCGATCGTTCCTGTCAGCGTGTAGAGCGCGCGCTCCTCCATCTCGGGATCGATTGGCAAGGACGCATCGGCATCCAGATTGATATCCGCGTAGAGGGTCTCCGATGGGGAGCGCAGAGCCGATGTCGCACCAAACGCGCGCCCGGCAATCACACGAACCCCGGCGCCGTCAGCCTCGACTATGGGCAGGTCGCTTTCACCGTGATGCACGAAAGCAGGATCAGCCTCTTCCTGCGCTTCCGGAAGGGCCATCCAGGTCTGCAAACCAAAAAGTCGCTGACCGGACTTCTGCTTTTCCGCGCTCGTCCGTTCGGAATGCACAATACCGCGACCGGCGCGCATCCAGTTGATCGCTCCGGGTCGGATTGTTTGTTCCGTCCCCAGCGAGTCGCGATGCAAAATTTCGCCTTCGAGCAGGTAGGTGACGGTTGCCAGATTGATGTGGGGATGCGGGCGCACATCAATGCCCTGATCGGTCAGAAACTCGGCTGGCCCCATCTGATCGAAAAAGATGAACGGACCGACCATCTGACGTTTGGTGGATGGCAATGCACGTCGCACCATCATCTCTCCAAGATCGACGGCCCGGGGGACAATAAGTGTTTCGACAGCGTTGACGGTCTCTGCATCACCCAAGACAGGATCGGGGCATGGGCTCCAACTCATCTATGTTTCCTCTTTCATGACAAGGGCCGCGGGACCAAAGGTTGTCCAACTGGACATTCCAGAGACTTGCGCGGCCATCCCGCCGTTTCCGCAGCGGCTTCGTAAGTTGATTGCAAAAAGGCCATCAAATCCTTCTCGGGATCGGGACTTGTTCTGACGGCCCCGTATGGGAGCAGAAACTCTCCCAGATTACTGTCGAAATATGCGGCCGCGGGAAGCACGGCGCGGTCGCTGAAGCCCTCTGGGACCGGATAGGCATAGGAATAGAACATGGCCTCTTCCGCGCCATTGCCGCCGGGCCAAAACCCGGCCGACGAGACTTCGTGGCTGTAGGCCTCGCGAGTCACCGCATCGGGCAAATTCGGAAAGCCGCCCGGATGCAAAGGTGCACCCCGTCCAGAAAAGCGTGTGACGGCCAGGTCGAACGACCCCCAAAACAGATGGACCGGTGAGACTTTGCCAAGAAATCCGGTTCGAAAGCGCGAAAACACAGGTTCGATACGCACAAGTGCCGCATGAAACCTGCGAACCGCTTCAACGTCGTAGGAACGTTTCGCAGTATCTTTCTGAAACGGCAGTGCATCGGGCAGTTCGTTGGGATAGCCATCAATATCAAGCTGGCCGCCTACTTGTGCAATCAGCGCCGCGGTCGCATCATAAAAGGCAGCGACGCTCATGTCTTCCAAGGGGAACATCGCCCGCTGCCCATCCGAAGTTTCGGCAACGACAGATGCATCGTAGACGTCAATAGACACCGTCACCATCAAGTCGTTGTCAGGAACTGGCCCGGTCGTTAGCCCCCTCGGCGACACGTACAAAGTCGCGTGCCAGGAATGATTTAGCCATGGTGCATGCGACAACCGATATTTGCCAACGATCTGCGTGCATAAGTGTAAAAACGCGCAGGTTCTTTGCCAATCGGCATACGGGATGCGCGGCCAGGGCAAGCCCACTCTCATATCATCCAACTGCTCTCTCCTTGCTCATAACGCGATCCACACCTCCATTATATGAACTTCTACAATGGGAGGGCTCTCCGGTTAAGCGCAGGACTTGCTGTGTGGGGCCATTCTTGCCCACAAGAACGTTGGCTCAACTGATCAGTGATCAGCCAGTCCACGCGCACAGAACGTCAAACCGCAAGAGTTGCACCGGAATCGCAAACATCGAACCGCGCGCACATGTCGTGCTTGTTAAGTCAGCAAACAACACTCACCACTCACGGAAGGACTGACTAAATGACGACGCTTTATACAATGGCCGGAACCTGCGCCCTTGCACCTAACATCGCTGCAGCATGGCTTGATGCACCGATCGAGGTCCGCAATCTGGAGCGCGGAGATCACGCGAAACCCTATTTCCTGGCAATCAATCCACGTGCGCAGGTGCCTGCCGTCCAATTCGACGATGGAGATACCCTGACCGAGGCCGCCGCAATCCTGACTTGGCTCGGCAATACCTACGGTAGAACCGACGACTCTCAATTGAAGCGCAAGGAAGCCGAGGCGCTTTCCTACATGACGAGCGAAGTACACGCCGCATACGGACCCCATTTCGCGCCTCAGCGGTTTGCGGACAGCGACGATGCGCGATCCGATGTTCAAGCCAAGGCCTACGAAAAATTGGCCGCTCATTATAAGCGGCTGATGCAGACCCTGGAGGAGAATGGGGGCGAATGGTATTTGGGAGAACGCAGTCTTGCCGATCCCTATCTCTACGTTCTGACACGTTGGATCGACCTTACACCTTTGTCGATTGATGATTATCCAGCGCTCAAGGCGTTTCGTGAGCGCTTGGAGAAGGACGAGGATGTCCTATCGGCGCTTAAGCGCCAGAGCATGGAACCTCTTACCTAGCAAATCTTAAACAGCCACTGGCGGCAAATCGCCAACCCTTGAGCGTGACGACCTTTCCGCCGCCGCAAAACTGTTCAAAAACGGGCTCACTTTGCCAAACCGTTTGGAACACATTCAAAGGAGCGCCGACATGATCGATCGCCGACAATTCACCCTGGCTGCCACCGCTGCAATACTGGGAACGCCGGGGTGAGCCGGACGGCACAGGCGCAATCATCTCTGCCGCCCAATTCCCCCCGCAGAGGACTTGACCCGCTTTTTGATCCGACCGCCTATCCATCTGACTGGGGTGGTGACGAGCAGGTCGTGATGCTGGCCTATCCGGGCATGACGCTTCTCGATCTCGTCGCTCCTCAACACATGTTCGCAGCCATGCTCGGCGCAACCGTGCGTATCGCAGCAAAGACGCTCGATCCAATCCGCAGCGATCTGGGGATGACTATACAACCTGATGTCACCTTCGCCGACGCGCATCCTGAACCCGATGTGATCTTCACCCCAGGCAGTATTGCCGGCACCTTCGCAGCGATGGAAGATACTGAGACAGTCGACTTTCTTGCCGCGCAAGGCGAGCGTGCACGCTACGTGACTTCTGTCTGCACCGGTGCCATGCTGTTGGGACAAGCAGGACTGATCGACGGCTATCGCGTCTCGACCCATTGGTTGGCAAGACCTGCCATGGACGCGTTCGGCGCGACCGCAACGGATGAACGCGTCACCAGAGACCGCAACCGCCTGACAGGCGGCGGTGTGACCGCAGGTATCGATTTTGGTCTTACGATGGTCGAGGAGTTGCGCGGCACCGACTACGCCCAGAGCGTCCAATTGATGGCAGAATATGCTCCCGCGCCACCGCTCAATTCAGGCACACCCGACACCGCTCCGCCTGCGGTGCGAGACCGGATGGAAGCGGCTTTCCCAGGGTTTGAAGAACATGCGAGGGCCGTTGCGGCTCGCCGTCGCTAGGGGCAGAACTTTGGTAACGGGACCGCTGCAGTCAAGATTTTAGAACGAACGGAATACTCACCAGAGCGGTGCTTGTGGTTCGTTGTGTCCGCGCGGCTTTTTGCTGAGGTCCTTCGGTTGGCGGAGAGGCCCTCTCTTCGGTTATTTTGTTCAAAGCCGATACCCATGTAGGCCTTGAACAAGGTACACATCGCGGAGAGGCTGTGTGAAAACTCCCCCGATGATCTAAAGGATGGTATGCTTTCCGCGCGAACTGCGGAGGCATTCCATGGGGCAATTCATCGAGGGTATAGATCGTCATCAAGCGATGCTGCTGCCTGAGTGCTTGGATGATTATGTTGGGGAAGACAGCGCCGTTCGCGCGGTTGATGCCTTCGTTGAGATGCTTGATTTGCCCGGTCTCGGCTTCAACGCAGTACCTGCTTCGACGGGTCGGCCAGGTTATCATCCCGGATTAATGCTGCGGATCTATCTGTACGGGTACCTCAATCAGGTCCAGTCATCACGGCGCTTGGAACGCGAGTGCGGTCGCAATCTGGAACTCATTTGGCTGACGGGCCGGTTGAAGCCGGACTTCAAGACAATTGCCGACTTTCGGAAAGACAATGGGCCCGCGATCCGCAAGGTCTGCCAACAGTTCGTCGCGCTATGCCGTGACATCAATCTGTTGGACGGGAACTTGGTGGCCATTGATGGCAGCCGTTTCAAAGCAGTGAATGCGAAGGCAAAGAACTACACGCGCGGCAAGTTGCGCCAGAAGCTCGGTGAGATCGACAAAGCCATTGAGCGTTATCTGGGTGAACTGGATCGTGCCGATGAGGTGTTTGAGCAGACTGGCACAGTCTTGCCCGAGGCGCGCATGGAACGCACACTGCGGAAGTTGGAGCACCTCCAAAAGGAAGCCCGTCGCTATAGATCGATCGAGAAACGCATGGATGAAACGGGTGAGACACAGGTCTCGCTGAGCGATCCTGATGCACGTTCCATGGCGACGACGCCCCGCATGCCACGTGTGGTTGGATACAACGTGCAGACCGCGGTTGAGACCGAGAACCACCTTATCGTCGCGCACGAGGTGACCATGCAGGGCTATGACCGGGACGCCTTGTCGATGATGGCAGTGGCAGCACGCAATGTCATGGCCCCGGATCGGATCGAGGCCATTGCAGACAAGGGGTACTACAAAAGCGAAGAAATCCTCGCCTGTGAACAGGCCGGTATTGAGGTCGTTGTTCCCAAGCCTCAAACTTCGAATGCCGGCGCACGAGGACAGTTCGACAAAGCTGATTTTGCCTACAACACTGCGGCTGACACTTACATCTGCCCGGCTGGCCAAGAGCTGATCTACCGATTCACAGGCCAGCAAGATGGCAAAGCGATCCGGACGTACTGGTCCAGCCATTGCGAGGGCTGCGTCATCAAAAACAAATGCACGAACAGCAAAGAACGCCGCATCCGCAGGTGGGAACATGAAGATGTTCTGGAACGTGTGCAGCAGCGGCTGGACAAAGACCCCACCCAACTGGCTGTTCGCAGCATGACCGTTGAGCATCCCTACGGCACGATCAAGTCATGGATGGGAGCCACGCACTTCAAGATGCGACGGTTGAAAAACGTTGCCACCGAAATGGCCTTGCATGTCTTGGCCTACAACATGACCCGAGTGATGAAGATCATCGGCATCCCGGCCTTTATCACTGCGATGAGGGCCTAATAGGCGGTGGTTTGGCCAGACAACAGCGTCTCAGTACGCCCAGACACCCACAGGTCGCCTCAGAAACGCCATTCAGCCCAAATCTGACAGATCATTCGACAAAACACACGTCCAAGACCAAACGCCGACGATGCAACGCTATCCGTGCCAGTTTCCACACAGCCTCCGGACTCAGCTGCCGTTGGCTGCATGGCGGCTTTTCAAGAGCATAGTTTGGAGAGCATAGACCGCAGCGCGTCGGAAGCAGCTTCGTGCCGCTGTTTAGTGTCTTCGCCATCAGCGACCCACAGTGCCGCGTCAATCATCGCGCCGTTGACTAGGACAGCTAAGGCCGCTGCATCACCTTTGACAAAGGCATCCTGCCCTTGAAGTTCCGCAATAGCCTCTCTGAGCGGTTCTACACTTCCCTCCTGATCGATGTCGCGCAGCCGTTGGCCAAGCACAGCCGGACCATCCTGAAACAGAATTCGGCGAACTTCCGGGTCCAAGGCAGCTTCGAGATAGACGAGACATGTTTTGATGAAACTGCCTCGATCTACAGTGTCGCCACTCGCCACCAAAAGGCGCTCGCCGATCTCTCCATCAATCTGCCGGATCACGGCTTCTAACAGCCCCTCCTTGCCGCCGAAGTTATGGTAAAGCGCACCACGGGTCACGCCAGCTTCCGCGCATAGGTCATCCATAGAAGTGCCTGCGTAGCCTTTCTCAAAGAACCATTTCCGCGCCGTTGCCAAGAGTCGTGCAGAGGTTTCCGCCTTCTTCTGTTCACGCAAATTCATGAGGAAGAACCTCTCTTTTTTGTTGACATACGGATCGTATGCTATAATTCACATACATGACGTACGTTAAGGAGTTTGCAATGAGCATGCAACAAAAGATCACTCCAACTGTGAGAGCCGCAACGGCGCAAGACATTCCATTTCTTGCAAAAATGGACGTGGAAGCCTCAAAGCCACCCTTCGGTACGTCCTTCTGGGACGAGCTGCTTGAAGGCACCGGAACGGACACCCTGACATTCCTGGAGGCAATGTTTCGCGAAGCGGCTTCAAACTGGGGTGATGTGTCGGACTTCATCATCTTGGAAAGTGATGGTGTGCCGGTGGCGACCTGCGCCGTGTTCAAGCCGGAGCCAACGCCTGCCAGTGAAGGGCCACTGAACCTTGGCAAGCTCGATCAGATCGCTTGGGCGCTATCTTGGTCTGACGACACAAAGAACACCTTCCGCGCAGCCTATGAAAAGGTCTGGAGCGGCGACACTGGCTTTTTGAAACCGCAGGCTGATCTGATCATCGAAACTGTCGCCGTTGCGCCCGACCATCGCGGCAAGGGCTTTGGCACAGCCTTGATGCAAGCAGCGTTTACTCGTGGTCGCGACCTTGGTGCGAACAGCATCGGGATCATGGTCATTCACGGAAATGACGGTGCGCAAGCTCTCTATGAGAAACACTTCGAACCCTTCGCGACCTTTCATGGCGCGTATTTCGATCACGAGTTCCCGGGACTGACGAAGTACCGGGCGTCCCTAACCCAAGAAAAGGAGTAGACCTATGGACACTATGATTGTGATGTACAACCTCGCGCCTGATCAGGATCAGGCCGATTTCGAGAAATGGCTGCACGACGTTGATCTTCCCGGCTATGAGAAGGTCAAATCGATGAGCGATCCCGTCTATTATCGGGCGGAAGAAACGCTTGAAGGCGAGGCGCCACCTTACAAGTACGTAGTCGCCATCAAGTCGACCGAAGGCGGCGATGTTGACGACGAAATGACTGGCCCAGAATGGGAAGGCTTTGTCGCAGACTTTGAGAACCGCACGCGTGATGCGGTCTATGTCACAGCACAGCGCATCATTGGCTGAACGATCAAGGCGGAGGACCGGAACCGGACCTTCGCCGCACCTTGACGAACGAGCAAGTTGGGCTCTTCCGACACCTTCGCTGCCATGATCACTAGTGACCGGTTCGGGAAACAGCGCCATTCGCTGCACCGTGTCCCAACTGAAAAGACGCGGACAAAGCCCCATTTCGGTGCTGCTGCTCCAATGTTGGCTTTGAGAGCATCGAAGCGTTAATAACGGTCGCTATCGCCGAAGGCACTATCTTTCCAGGTTTGGTTCAAGAACCGTAGAACCAGCGGCTTATAGCCTCGCGGGTTGCGAACCAACGGTGATGCAAATTTTGCCAAGATGCGTTTTGGTCAGAAACATTTCCTGCGCCTTGCGAAGCTCCTTCAAGGTGAAGGTTTCGGCGATGACAGGCTTTAGGTCGCCTGCTTCTATGTAGCCGACGAGATCGTCGAACACCGAAGCGTCTTGCCGGGTGCTGCCGATCAATGTCAGGTCATTGAGGTAAAGCGTGCGCAGGTCTAGTTCCACGATTGGTCCCGCGATAGCCCCCGAGGTTATATAGCGGCCCCCAACTTTCAGCGCATCGAGGAGGTCCGGCCAGCGCGGCCCGCCGACCAGATCTAAAACGACGTCGAACCCACCAGCAGGATATTTGTCGTCGCGCTCCAGAGTTACATCCGCGCCAAGGGCGATCAGGGCGTCCGCTTTTTCAGCGGTCGTTATCGCAGTGACCTGCGCGCCCCGCCGTTTTGCAAGTTGAACAGCGGCTGAGCCGACGCCGCCCGAAGCTCCTGTGATCAACACGCGCTCCGCCCGTAATGCGGCGCGCTGGATCATACCCTCCGCCGTAGAGAAGGCGCAGGGAAACGAAGCGAGTTCGACGTCCGACAGTGAACTTTCGATACGTACCGCGTGCGCGGAATCAACGGTTGTGTATTTGGCAAAGGCCCCGTCGCGTTCAGACCCGAAGGTGATCAACGCATCGGTGTCTTTCGCGCCAGCCGGGAGATGTATCGGTCGCACCAGAACGCGATCTCCGATTCGGGCCGCATCGATATCTTCCCCGACTGCGACAATCTCTCCGCAGCAGTCGGTGCCCTGGATGCGCGGGAAGTCGAGTGCACCGGACCACGCACCATCCGCATCGGCTGCGCCGTCAGAGCTTTCGACGGCGGCCGAGGCAGTGCCGCCTCGTACCGACTTGGAATACCAGCCCGTACGTGTGTTGATGTCGGTATTGTTGACCGCGGCGGCGCGCACATGGATCAGGACCTCATGCGGAAGCGGTTCCGGTACCGGCACGTTCGTCCGGTAGACCAACTTTTCCAGCCCCCCATGTCCAGTCAGCGGGACGGCCTTCATGCGGGACGGAAGCATTTCAGGCGACCTGCTGACCCAGATGATCCGCCTTCGCATCACGTGGCAGTCTGTCCGGTGCGATGAATGCGGTCGCGATGCCCTTCACTTGGTCCAGACCGGCCGCACGCTTGTCGGCGTTATGATCGCCTTCAACGTCGAAGATCAGGTGGCTTTCCACATCGGCCAGTCCGCAATAGGCAAATGTGCCTACGTCTATCTGTGTGCGCATGGCGTCGTCGTAGCCGTATTTCCGGTAGGTCGCTTCTTTGGACCCCCCTATCCCGATCAGGACCGTCGGCTTGTTCCCCAACAGCGAAGACTTTGCGCCCTTGCCGCGATCCTCGACACCGTCGCCAAACTTGTAAGCCCATCCTTGTGTGAAAACGCGTTCGATCCACCCTTTCATCACGGCTGGCATTCCCCACCAGTAGACCGGAAAGATGAAAGCGAGCCGGTCGGCATTGTTCACACGTGCATGGGCAGCTGCGACCGCAGTGGGGATTGGGCCTCCCCAGAAATGTGCGTGATCTTCCTCGGTGAAGCGGGGATCGAATTCTTCCTGTTGCAAATCCAAAATATCGACATCCATTCCAGCTTCGATCAGCGGAGCGTGAAACGCATCCATGACCGCTGATGGATATTTGTTCCGGAAAGGATGGGCGAAAATAGTGAGTAAACGCATGTAAGCGGGTTCCTTCAGATCAGGGTAAGTGTTTCAGCAGCACTGCGGCCGAAGCCCGTGCTGACTGGATGGCGGCAATGCCGCAATAGCTTGCCGCCGATACCGCGCCTTCGAATATCACGAGCACAGCGTCTGTTGCGTCCTCGCTGCTCGTCTCTTTGACAACCAGATTTGCGACTAGGTGGCGAAGTTGTTGGCGATAGACGGCGACCTCGGCTTTCACCTCTTCAACAGCCGCGCCCGTGTCGCCGAGGGCGCGAAGGAAAAGGCACCCTCGCATGTCTTCCGCTTCGGACCAGTCCGCCAGCCTGGCAAAAAGCGCATCGACACTTTCGACATCGAGGGCGAGAAAGAACCGCTCGCGCCTTTGCTTCAGCGCTGCCGCCATGAGTTTATTCTTGTTGCCGAGGTGCTTGTAGAGCGTTCGGCTCGATACGTTTGCCGCATCGGTGAGGCGATCCATACCCGACGCCGTAAAGCCGTGCCGGTCGAAGGTTTGTTCAGCTGCAATGATGATTTGTTGTTTCGTGTTCATGGAGCAGTGGTAAAACGTTCGTTGTACAATTGCAATCCAGTTAGATCATTTCTTGCGTTTAGCTGACCACAATTCTGTTTCCAGAGTCTGGAGCAGTGACCCTTAAGGCCTTGGGTCACAAAGCTTTGGACAAACCACTCTTAAATTTTGCCGCTTATTTGACGGCAGGCGAAGGAGCGGACATCGGCGCATAGCGCAGCATTGGTCTCTCTGGGCTCTTAGCTGCGATCAGTAAGAACGGCGGCTTTCCCGCATTTCTGATTTTTGGATCAATCTCGTCACGTGAAGGTCAAAGTCAACTGACATTCAACCAAGAAGAAATGGTGCACCCGGCGCGATTCGAACGCGCGACCTTTCGCTTCGGAGCTGGTCAAATGGCCTTTCCGAATTGCACGATAGAGCACGCCAGAGCACGATAACTACCTGAAATACATTGATTTTCACAACCCGTACTCCGAAGTCTCTATCCGACAATACGCCTTGAT
>NZ_JACNMO010000021.1 GCF_020622345.1 Roseobacter weihaiensis
CGTCTTTGCGCCATGCCTGCCGCATGATTGCGGCATGGCGCGCCGACTACAATCACAACCGGCCTCACTCCAGCCTCGCTGGCATGACGCCACACGAATATGCTAACCGGTCAAAGGAAGACCAAAACCTGAACAGAGCTAACTTAAATTAGCGGACTCAAAGGGGAGCAGGTCAAAAACGCTCTTCGTAGATTTGCAAGCAAACTGTTCGACAGTTTTTTAAAGATAAATATTAGTTTTGCCAGTGCGACCCGCCTTTCCTTTGATGCTGTCATATCTTGGCGGTTAATGTCAGGGTCGGCGAGTTTGACATAAATGATAAACTTGCTTCCGATTGAACGGAAGTCGATTAGAAACGTCGTGCTTATTGATATTCCCCTTCATGCACGACTTGACTTCCGGTGCGCCAAACGGTGTATCTGGCTCGAATTTCAGAGCCCCGAAGGGATACGACAATGCATGCCTACCGTAGCCATAGCTGCGCTGATCTGACTGCTGGAAACGCGGGCGAAAATGTGCGCCTGTCCGGATGGGTGCACCGAGTTCGTGATCACGGTGGCGTGCTTTTTATCGACCTACGAGATCATTACGGGCTAACGCAGGTTTTGTGTGATCCGGATAGTCCTGTTTTTGAGCAGGTCGAAAGAGTGCGGGCGGAGTGGTGTATCCGTATTGACGGGACGGTTAAGGCGCGTGACGAGTCATTGGTGAATTCCAAGATTTCCACAGGGGAAATTGAGGTGTTTATTGAAGATATAGAAATACTCGGTGCTTCAGGTGAGCTGCCGCTTCAGGTGTTTGGGGATCAGGAGTATCCTGAAGAAACACGCCTCCGTTACCGCTACCTCGATCTGCGCCGCGAAAAAATGCAAGCGAATATGGTATTGCGTTCAGACGTTGTAGCTTCTCTGCGCCGACGAATGTGGGATGCCGCCTTTCGAGAGTTTCAAACCCCGATCATTACCGCGTCAAGTCCGGAAGGTGCCCGGGACTTTCTGGTGCCGTCCCGTTTGCATCCTGGCAAGTTCTATGCGCTGCCTCAGGCCCCTCAGCAATTCAAGCAGTTGCTGATGGTTTCCGGGTTCGATAAGTATTTTCAGATTGCGCCTTGTTTTCGTGATGAGGACCCGCGGGCTGACAGATCACCTACGGATTTCTACCAACTCGACCTGGAAATGAGTTTTGTAACTCAGCAGGATGTTTTCGACACTATTCAACCTGTACTGACCGGCCTCTTTGAGGAGTTCGGCGGCAAAAAGTCCGTTGACCAGGAGTGGCCGCAGATTTCCTACAAGGATGCCGCGCTGTGGTATGGGACCGACAAACCAGATCTGCGTAACCCACTCAAAATGCAGGTTGTTTCGGACCATTTCGCCGGATCAGGCTTTGCAATCTTTGCCAAGCTTTTGGAGCAAGAAGGTACGGAAATCAGAGCAATCCCGGCACCTACGGGTGGCAGTCGCAAATTCTGCGACCGTATGAATGCTTTCGCGCAAAAGGAAGGCCTGCCCGGAATGGGGTATATTTTTTGGCGCGATCAGGGTGAGGGCATGGAAGCAGCTGGTCCTTTAGCGAAAAATATTGGACCCGAAAGGACTGAGGCCATTCGTCAGCAGCTTGGACTCGGTGTCGGGGACGCAGCCTTTTTCCTGGGCGGCAAGCCCAGAACCTTCGAAGCCGTCGCGGGAAAAGCGCGCAACGTTATCGGTAACGAGCTTAACCTTACCGACACGAACCGATATGCTTTTGCATGGATTGTCGACTTTCCGATTTATGAAAAAGACCCGGAAACCGGTAAAATCGATTTCGAACACAACCCATTTTCTATGCCGCAAGGTGGTATGGAGGCTTTGAATGGCGATCCGCTGGATGTGCTCGGCTATCAATACGATCTCGCCTGTAACGGGTATGAATTGGTTTCAGGTGCGATCCGTAATCACAAGCCGGAAATCATGTTCAAGGCGTTTGAAATTGCGGGCTATGGCCAAGATGAAGTGCGCAAACGGTTTGGGGGTCTGGTCAATGCGTTTCAGTATGGCGCGCCGCCTCACGGTGGATGTGCGGCTGGCATCGACCGCATTGTTATGCTGCTCGCCGATGAGAGCAATATCCGTGAGGTAATACTCTTCCCAATGAACCAACGGGCAGAAGATTTGATGATGTCCGCCCCAGCAGAGCCGCAAAGTGACCAATTGATGGAGCTTGGGCTGCGGGTGATCCCACAGGATTGATATCGGCCGTTAAAACCAAAATGCTCAAGCCGGGCAAGTCGTGTTATGCGGGTTGGGTATTGGCCTCTGACCTTCTAAAGTGCGGGCCATGGCGCACAACAATTACGATACTCCGCAGTTTGGCCGAAAGGTAACAAACTGGACATCACCTTCGGTGCCGGATGCCGATGTTTTGCAGGGACGGTATGCAGAGCTGGTGCCTCTGAAAGCGGACGATCATGCCGACATGCTATACAAGGCTTATGAGGGACACGATCAGCTCTGGGATTACATGCCTTATGGCCCATTTTCGTCGGCTTCCGAGTATCGACGGTGGATCCAGCAGACAGTGAATACCTCTGGCCATCGGTTCTATGCGATCAGAAATCTGGAAACCGAGACCTGGGAGGGGGTGGCGAGTTATCTGCGGATTGATCCCGCGAACGGGTCTATCGAAGTTGGCAATATAACATACAGTCCCGCCTTGCAGAGGACCCGCGCCGCGACGGAGGCCATGTTTCTCATGATGCAATGGGCCTTCACCGCCGGATATCGGCGATATGAATGGAAATGCAACGCGCTGAACCTGCCGTCCCGCCGTGCGGCTCAACGCCTCGGCTTCAGCTTTGAAGGCGTTTTCCGGCAGGCAACGGTGGTCAAGGGGCGTAACCGCGATACCGCTTGGTTCGCGGCCATTGATGGCGAATGGCCCGCCTTACAGAAGGCCTTTGACACATGGCTGTCATCGTCGAATTTTCGCGAAGGGGTCCAGATTAAGCGACTGGCTGACCTGACGCAGGCGATCCGCGTCAGCAGTGACCCTTTGTTGCAGAACCGAGGCTGACGCTAAATCGCAAGTTTTTGTGTTAGTCGCTGTTGGACCAAGCCGACCAGATTGTCGGTTTCTGACCGGAAGGAGGCCCCTGATGCACGCGCTTTTGCCAGCGCAACTGCAGCTTGCTCAAGACGAGTGTCCTGGGCAGAGCGCGCGACGCCGCCGATGAATTGCGCGACATAGTCGAGCGCGCTGTCATCACCGGGATCATCGAGGACATCCGCAATATGTGCCATATCATCCTGAAACGCCATGATGTCAGGTTCAATGACCTCATCGGGAATGGACCGCAGACCGGAGGGTTGCCGCTCAGCCGGCAGGTTTGACAAGACGGCCTGCTGGAAAGCCGCCAGCGAAGTGATTGGTTTTTCCAGATACCCATCGGCACCGGCACCCATCGCCATTTCTTCGCCGGTCAGGTCGCCCGATGTGCCCAGAACGACATCGACGCGGGGTTCGGTCGTGACCAGTTCACGAATGAGATCGACGCCGTTTCCATCCGGCAGGCCAAGATCAACAATCACAACCGAGGGGCGGTAAACCTGCAGATGGCGCCGTGCAGACCGCAGACAGTCGGCCCGGCGAATCCGGGCACCGCTGCGCAGGCACAAAAGGCGCATCGCTTCACAGGCAAATCTGCTGTCTTCGATCACCAGAACGGTGAGCCCCAGCAAAGGGCGTGTGGCTGTCGGCGCGGGAATCGTCGCCGCAAAAGGGTCCTTTTTGTCCATCTTCGGCTCCTGACTGAATCGGTCTGAGCGTCACCATGGCGCATAGATGGATAACAGGTCGTTAATGGCCACCCAGATCCCTGCGGCGCTGCGTCTCTTGCGCTCGACTTCAGTGCGCCGCATAACCACTGAAATAGCTCAACACCGGAGAAACATCATGATCGGACGTCTCAACCACGTCGCCATTGCCGTACCTGATCTGGAGGCCGCGGCGGATCAGTATCGCTCTGCTCTGGGGGCCAATGTAGGTGCCCCGCAAGATGAGCCGGACCATGGTGTCACGGTCATTTTCATTGAGCTGCCGAACACCAAGATCGAACTGCTCTACCCCTTGGGCGACAACAGTCCGATCCAGGGGTTTCTGGATAAAAATCCCTCCGGTGGCATTCATCACATATGTTATGAAGTAGACGACATCCTGCAGGCGCGGGACCATCTGCTGGAGACTGGCGCGCGCGTGTTGGGGACGGGCGAGCCCAAGATCGGGGCGCATGGCAAACCGGTTTTGTTCTTGCACCCCAAGGATTTCAACGGCTGTCTGGTCGAGTTGGAACAGGTCTGACCCAAAGGAGGGGATAAAATGGGTATTACCTCTGCACTGGTTCTTTTGGCGGTGATCTGGTCGCTGATGTTCCTCATCATCCTGCCGATCCGTGTGAAAACGCAAGGGGATCTGGGAGAGATCGTGCCCGGCACGCATGCGGGTGCGCCGGAAGTTCACAACATCGGCAAGAAGGCCAAGATCACCACGGTGCTGAGCCTGATCCTCTGGGTAATCATTTCCACGATCATTCTGTCAGAGTGGATTACGGTACGGGATCTAGACTGGTTCGATCGTATGGAGGCTGAGGGTCCAGCCGGTGAAACAGATGGGTAAAGGTGGCCGCCCCCAAAATCGGAATGATGAGGTTCAGGAGCGGCACCGAAAGAGGGATGGCCATGAGGACTCCTGCGGCCCAGATCCTCAACAGGTAGCGGGATCGCAGGGCTTTGGCCTGCTGACGCCCGACGCGCCGAATCGCGGCGAGGGTGAAATATTCACGACCAAGCAGGAACCCGTTCAGCCCCCAAAAGATCAAAGGGGCAAAAGGCGTCAGAAACAGATAGAGGATCAGCGCCGAGAGGTTGGCGACAATCAGCACACCCAGAAAGCTCACCGTGTCGCGTAGCGCATCCATCAGCGGGACCGGGCGTGCGACATTGAGCATCGGGTAGTGTTCGTCCTCCACGGCTTGCGCCACGGTATCGAGAAACATCGAGGTGATCGCAGAGGCGACAGGGACCATCAGGAAGGTCGAGAGCACCGCCAACAGCACTGCGGATCCCCAGCCGACCAGATCGTTGAGCCAGGTCACTTCGCCAAGGAAGGGCAGGGAGACCACATCCCCTACCAGCCCGCCCAAAAGCCACACAAAACCCGCAGATATCGCGATCAGCAGGGCGAGTGTCAGCCCGACACCGGTCAGCAGAACTTTCCTGAACCGAGGGTCCGTGAGCTGGTTCAGGGCGGCAAAGAAAGACGCAAGGATCATGCCGACACCCAGCTTGTCACCGCATCAAGATCAGGGCGCGGACGTTCGGGTGCGGCAGAGGTTTCAGTGGCGATATGAATGATCCCGGCGATGCGTTCGTGTGAGGCGAGCCCCAGCGCCTCGGTCATGAAGCCCCGGTCGTGACTGGGCCAACCCGAAAGCCAGTTCGCCCCCCACCCAGAAGCCAGTGCCGCATTCAGAAGGGCCAGACAGACCGCCCCGGCAGAGTAGGTCTGCTCAAGAGCCGGAATTTTTTCCGACGGCTTCGGGCTTTCGATCACCGCAACGGCGAGCAGCCCCTGGTCAAACTGCGCGCGGCCTTTGTCGATCTGGTCGGGGTCGAGGCCAAGCGCTGCCCCACGGGTTTGAACAACCTGCGACAGCCGTGCCATTGCAGGCTGTTCAATGACGATAAAACGCCAAGGCTCCAGCTTGCCGTGGTCCGGCGTGCGGGCGGCTGCCTGCAACAGGGGACGGAGTTCATCCGCATTGGGTACGGGGGGCTGCAAGGTCTTTGCAGGCCGCGAGCGACGGGTCATCAGAAAGTCCAGAGCAGCTTGGTTGGGCGCGGGCATGTAAAACCTCAATGGTCAGAGTTGGCGGGCCAGATGGTCGATTTCGGCCTTGATGAAAGCATCGAAGCGTGGACCGGGTTGTCGGATGGTCAGCGCTTCGGCAAGCGGGTCGGGCGCTGAGATATCGCTGCCTGACAAGGCCTCTAATGTCGCATGGCCACAAAAGGGGACATAAACTTCGGAGTATCCACCTTCGTGCACCAGAACCAGCCGCCCGTCACAAAGATCCTCTGCCGCGGCCCTGATCCGCAGGGTCATCTGGCGGAAGGTTTCTGCCGTGGCAAGCATCCGGGCCAAGGGGTCGGTCGCCCCGGCATCAAAGCCGCAGGCCACAACGATGAGATCCGGTTCAAAGGTGGCAATCTGCGGCAGGACAACGGTGTCCATCGCATGCAGATAGCCGGTATGGCCGGTGCCCGCAGGCAGCGGCAGGTTGACGTTATAGCCAAGCCCCGGACCCCGCCCGCGATCCGCGACAGCGCCTGTGTCCAGCGGGTAGTTGCCTTCCTGATGCAGTGAGAGGGTCAGCACGTCGTCGCGATCATAGTAAATCGCTTCGGTGCCGTTGCCGTGGTGCACGTCCCAATCCAGCACAACCACCCTTTTGGCCATGCCTTTGGCGCGCGCCGCCTCAATCGCGATGGCGATGTTGGCCAACAGGCAAAACCCGTTCGGGAAGTCCGGCAGGCAGTGATGGCCGGGGGGGCGCGACAGCGCATAGGCGTTTTGCAAATCTCCTGTCATCACCGCGTCCACCGCGGCAACGGCCAGGCCCGCAGAGAGGGCGGCAATCTCGTATCCCCCCGCGGCAAAAGGCGTCCGCCGGCCCAACTCGCCCCCGCCACTGTCGGACAGAGTTTTGAATTCAGTCAGGTAACTCTCCGGGTGAACCCGCAGCAAGTCCTCGGTGCTGGCCTGCGGGGCGGTGCGCAGATCGAGATCCTCCGAAAGCCCCGTGACATCCATCAGGTTTTTCAAACGCCGCTTGGTCTCCGGGTTCTCCGGCAGCCCCCCTGCCGCGAGCGGCTGGACATGGCCCCCGATGGGTAGGGTGAAGGCATAGTTGCCCCCCGCATGCCAAAAGCATTTTTCATCCCAAAAAAAGCCGGTGGCCATTTCATCGTCTCCCTGTCACTCGGGCGTGAAATTGACCGAGCATCGTGGAATTGTCCATCCATCCCGGCATCTCGGCAGGAGGGGGCGGAACTGCCTCTTGCCTCGATGTAGGCATTGCCCACTCGAATGCGATCCACGCCGCGCTTGATTCTCCGGATTGGCGTTCGTTTGTGCCGCTGATCGGTCGACCGGCTTGCCACGCATCGGCGGAAACCTGCGCGTTATGGTGTCTGGCATAGGACTCATTTCGCCACCTATGATAGTCAAGCGTATTGCCAGATGGAGGATATCTCTATGTTGCGCTTTGTGAATGCCCTGATGTTGCAGGATAAATTTCAAAAACTAATTATGTCGCCGCGCCGTCTCGCGCTATGTCTGCTGATCATCGTGTTAGTGTTGATTGCGGTCCTCTTCACCAAGGCGTTCTTTGTTGCGGTGTTGGGCCTTGCCGGGATGGCGGCCGGATATCTTTTCCATGCAAGGCAGGAAGATGACAACCCGATCCGCGCGCTGCGGTCGATCCTGAACATGCGCCGGATATACGCCCTCACCCTTGGCAGCGCGCTTTGCGCCGTTGCGGCGGTCTTCCTGCTTTGGGAAGGTGTCTCCATCGCGGAGGCATCGCCCATCATCAGCACGATCTGCACCTCCTGCGCTTATGCGTTCTTCTCCTTTAGCCTGTCGTCCTATGTCTTTGGTAGGCAGGCGATCTCACGGGCCAGGCGAAAGCTGGCCAAAGCAAGTGTGGAGCAGCGGCACCTGTGGGAAGCGCAGGCAGAGGCGGGTCAGAAAAGCGCCGCCCTGGGGGATGCCTTTTGAAAGGGCGACCTGCCGTTAGCGCACCATCCCGATGATTTCATATGTTTTTTCAAGGATTGGCGCAGTGATTTCGCGCGCCTGTTCCGCGCCACGACCAAGGATGCGGTCGATCTCGGAGGGATCATTCATCAGCCGCGCCATTTCCTGAGAAATCGGCGAGAGCTTTGCAACGGCGAGGTCGGCTAACTGCGGCTTGAAGGTCCCAAACTGCTGACCGCCGATCTCTGCCAGCACCGCATCGACGGGCTGGTCACTGAGGGCGGCATAGATATTCACCAGATTGCGCGCTTCGGGCCGGTCCGCCAATCCCGCCGCTTCGGAAGGCAGCGCGTCCGGGTCGGTCTTTGCCTTGCGGATTTTCCGGGCAATCGTGTCCGCGTCGTCTGTCATGTTGATCCGGCTGGCATCTGACGGGTCGGATTTCGACATCTTCTTGGATCCGTCGCGCAGCGACATGACACGTGTCGCGGGCCCTTCGATCACCGGTTCCGTCAGCGGAAAGAATTCGACGCCATAGTCATGATTGAACTTGGCGGCGATGTCGCGGGTCAGTTCCAGATGCTGTTTCTGATCCTCGCCTACAGGCACATGGGTTGCATGATAGATCAGGATATCCGCCGCCATCAGCGCCGGATAGCCAAAAAGCCCCAGCGAGGCTGCTTCGGCATTCTTGCCTGCTTTGTCCTTGAATTGCGTCATCCGTTTCATCCAGCCCATGCGGGCCACGCAGTTGAACACCCAGGCCAATTGCGCATGTTCGGGCACCTGGCTTTGGTTGATCAGGATGGATTTTTCCGGATCGATCCCGCTGGCGATGAAACCTGCCGCCAGTTCGCGCGTGCTGTGGCGTAGATCGGCGGGCTCCTGCCAAACGGTGATCGCATGCAGGTCGACCATGCAATAGATGGATTGTATCCCCTGGTTCTGCGCATCGACAAAGCGTTTGAGCGCGCCCAGATAGTTGCCCAGATGCAAATCTCCCGACGGCTGGATGCCCGAAAAAACGCGGGGGACAAAGGGTGGGGTCGTCATGCAAAGGCTCCATTCTCGCTGGCAATGCGGTTCGCGCTGGCTTACCCATGAGGCAGAGCATCGTCAAGGAAGCCCGACCATGAATGACCCTTACAACGCGCCTCCGGTGAACCCGTTACCGCCGGTGGTGGTGATCCTCTTTATGTCCATCGCGCTGCCCGAAGTTGTGTTCAGCCTCGGGGCGCAGGGCTGGATCGGCGGGCCAGAGGCGGTGGGCTGGCGACTGGCAGCCGTGCAGCAATACGGGTTCTCCGGCGATCTCTTTGACTGGATGCTGGAAAACGGGCGCTGGATACCCGAGCATCTTTTGCGTTTTGTTTCCTATTCCTTCGTACATGGTGCCTTTACCGCCACGCTTTTTGCGGCTGTGCTGCTGCTCGCTCTTGGCAAGCTTGTAGGCGAGACCATGGGGCAGGTAGCCGTCGTGGTGCTGTTTTTCGGAGGCAGCATGTTTGGCGCGCTGATCTACGGGCTTTTTCTGAATGATACAGCCTGGCTGGTGGGGGGCTTTCCGGCCGTCTACAGCCTGATTGGCGGGTATTCTTTTTTGATGTGGCAAAGACTGGCAGAGACCGGGCAGCAGCAGATGCGCGCCTTCAGTCTGATTGCCATATTGCTCGGCCTGCAATTGATCTGGGGCGTGTTTTTCGGCCCCACAACGCAGTGGGTGGCCGATCTTGCCGGGTTCGGCTTTGGCTTTGTGGCGTCGGTTTTATTGGTGCCGGGCGGGCTGGCGCGGCTGCTCTATCACCTGCGCCGCGACTAGGGCGCGCGCCGCAGGGCAGCCTTGAACTCTGCCAGGCGGAAGGCGCCCAGCAGTTGCCCGGCGCCAAAATAGGTCACGATCCCGACGGCAATGAGAGCTGCAAGCGCCAGCGCCCGCCACCACGGCAGGCTCAAAAACGGGCTGAGCATCGCCGCCGCGATCCAAAGGGCGACCCCCATCACAAGCGAGGCCGCCACCATGCGCCAGATGCGGGCGCGAAACCGGTCGTCAAACTGCGCCACATCGCCGTAGGTTTGCGCGCCCTGTCGCAGCAGGCCCACCATGACCCAGGCGGCCACGGTCGTGGCAATGGCGGGGGCAAACCACCCGATGACCGGGGCCAGCCCGATGGCAAGCACCGCGTTCACCACCATGGAGACAACCGCATATTGAAAGGGTCGCTTGGTGTCTTCGCGGGCAAAAAACACCGGCTGCATGATCTTTTGCAGCACAAAGGCGGGCAGGCCAAGACCATAGATCGCGACGGCCAGCGCGATGGCTGCGGTGTCGTCAACGGTGGCCGCCCCCCGTTCGAACAGCACCGACACGAGCGGCAGCGGGATGATGATAAGCGCCACCGCCGAGGGGATGGTCAGCGCCAGAGCGATCTCGCCCGCCCGGCTGAGGGCGGATTTTGCGCCGCTGTCATCCCGGGTCTTGAGGCGGCGCGAGAGGTCCGGCAGCAGCACAACCCCTACCGCAATGCCGACAACGCCGAGTGGCAACTGATAAAGCCTGTCTGCTGCAAAGAGCCAACCCACCGCCTTGTCGAAATAGCTGGCCACCTGCTGGCCCACCAGCAGGTTGATCTGGACCACCCCGCCGGCCAGAGCCGCCGGGAACGCCACACGTACGAGGTTGCGCATCTCAGGCGTCAGTCGCGGGCGTCTGATAGAGAGGGTGAAACCCGCCCGGCGGACTGCAATCCACAGCAGGCCGAATTGTGCCACGCCTGCCAGCGGGATCGCCCAGATCAGCGCGCGGGCCACGTCCCCACCGGCCCAGGCCGCCAATGCCATCGCGGCAATCAGCAGGACGTTCAGCAAGACCGGAGCAGCGGCAGCAGCCGCAAACCGGCCCGCCGCGTTCAGCATGCCCGACAGCAGCGCTGCCAGAGAGATAAAGAGGATATAGGGAAAGACGATGCGCCCGAATTCAACCGACAGGCCGAACTGCTCTTGCCCCGCAAAGCCGGAGGCCAGCGCATAGACCAGCCAAGGCATCGTCGCCAGCGCCAGCAGTGTCAGCGCGATCAGCACCGTGGCCAGCCCGGCAAAGGCGTCCGAGGCAAAGCCATCCGCGTCTTCGCCACCTTCCATCCGCTTGGAGAACATAGGCACGAAGGCCATGTTGAAGGCCCCCTCGGCAAAGAACCGGCGGAACATATTGGGCAGACGGAACGCCACCACATAGGCCTGATAAAGGGGTCCGGTGCCCAGATAGGCGAGGATCATCGCGTCACGGACAAAGCCGAGCACGCGGCTCATCAACGTCCAGCCCCCTACCGTGAAAAAGCCGGACATGAGCCGGATGGGTTTCAACTCTCGGCCCTTTCGACGCCCTGGTCGATGGCCGCACGCAGGCGGCGTTCAAGGCTGCGCTGCTTGCTTTCGGAGTAGTATTTCAGCCCGAACATATCCTTGACATAGAAGGTATCGACCACCTGCTCGCCGTAGGTCGCAATCACGGCATTGGCGACATAGACGTTCGCCTCTGCCAGCGTGCGGGCCAGATCATGCAGCAGGCCGGGGCGGTCGCGGGTATCCACTTCGATGATCGTGTAGATTTCCGAGCCTTCGTTGTCGAAGGTGATATGGGTCGGCACCTTGAACGCACGTTCGCGCTTTTTGACCTTGTCGCGGGATTTCATCGCCTCGGTGGTGACCACTTCGCCCTTCAGGGTCCGCTCGATCATCTTGCGCAGGCGGGGCAGACGGGCGGCGTCGTAAGGGTTCCCATCAGCATCCTGTATCCAGTAGGCGTCCGTGACCATGCCGTCCTTGGTGGTGTAGCTGCGCGCGTCGACCACATTGGCCCCCACAAGCGCCAGCGCCCCCGCAAGTCTCGCAAAGATGCCCGGGTGGTCCGACATGACAAAGCAGGCGCGGGTGGCGTCCCGCTCTTCGTCAGGGTGCAGATCAATGAGGATCTCGTCCTCTTTGACGTTGCGCAGCATTTCGGCAAAGACCTTATGCGCGGTGACATGCAGACCCTGCCAATAGGGATCGTAATGGCGGGCGGTTTCGGTCTGCAAATCCTTGCGCGACCAGTCGCTGAGCGCCTCGCGCAGGGCTCGTTTTGCTTCCACCCCACGGTTCTCGCGATTGAGATCTTCGAGACCGGTTTCAAGCGCCCTTTTGGTCTGACGGTAGAGCGCGCGGATCAGAACGGCTTTCCAGTTGTTCCAGGTGTTCGGGCCGACACCGCGAATATCGCAGACCGTGAGAACGCAGAGCAGATCAAGCCGTTTAACCTCTCTCACGGCCTTGGCAAAATCGCGTACCGTGCGCGGGTCCGCAATATCCCGCTTTTGCGCCATGTCCGACATCAGCAGGTGATAGCGCACCAGCCAGTCGATGGTGTCCGTATCCGCCTTGCTGAGCCCCAGACGGGGGGCAATCTTGCGGGCCATCTGTGCGCCGAGAATGGAATGGTCTTCGGGGCGGCCCTTGCCGATGTCATGCAGCAACAGCGCGGTATAGAGCACCTTGCGATCCACCCCCTTCTTGAGGATGGAAGACACAACGGGCAGGTCTTCCTCCAACTCGCCGCGTTCGATCTGGGCGAGGTTCTTGATGCATTGGATGATGTGCTCGTCCACGGTGTAGCTGTGGTACATGTTGAACTGCATCATGGCCACGATGGGCTCGAACTCGGGGATGAAACTCGCCAGCACCCCCAGTTCATTCATGCGCCGCAGCGCCCGCTCCGGGTTGCCATGCTTGAGCAACAGATCAAAGAAAATCCGGCGCGCTTCGGGGTTGGCGCGCATGTCGTCGTCAATCAGGTGCAGGTTGGATTTGACCAGACGCATGGCATCTGGATGGATCAGCATGCCGGTGCGCAGGGCTTCTTCAAAAAGCCGCAGCAGATTGACCCGGTCTTTGAAAAACACCGCGTCATCGGCAATAGCTATCCGGTTGTGTACGACCTTGTAGCCGGGTTTGACCTTTGGCTTGCGGCGAAAGATGCGGTCCAGCAGCGGGTCGTCCTTGACGTGATCCGCCTCCAGTTTGGTCAGAAAAATCCGTGTCAGATCGCCGACCTCGGTGGCATGCAGAAAGTACTGCTGCATGAAGACCTCGACCGCGCGGCGGCCGTTGACGTCTTCGTAGCCCATGGCCTCGGCGACCTGCACCTGCATGTCAAAGGTCAGCTGTTCGATGGCGCGCCCCGAGAGCAGGTGCAAATGCCCGCGCACCGCCCAGAGGAAATCCTCGGCGGCCACAAAGCTTTCAAACTCTTCCGCCGAAAAGACTCCCAGGCCGACAAGGTCCGCGGCATCCTTCACCCCGTGAATATGTTTGGCGATCCAGAACAGGGACTGCAGATCCCGCAGACCGCCTTTGCCCTCCTTGACATTCGGCTCAACCACGTACCTTTGACCGTATTTCACATGACGGTTTTCGCGTTCCGCCAGCTTGGCCTCGATGAACTGCTTGCCGGATCCGGTAAAGAGATCGGTGCGCAAGCGATCCGCAAAGGTTTGCGCCAGCGCGCTGTCACCGGCCAGAAAGCGGTGTTCCAGCATGGCGGTCTGGATGGTGAAATCGGATGCCCCCAGACGCAGGCAGTCTTTGATCGTACGGCTGGCGTGGCCCACCTTGAGCTTGAGGTCCCACAGGATGTAGAGCATTGATTCGATCACGCTCTCGGCCCAGGCGGTGATCTTGTAGGGGGTCAGAAACAGCAGGTCGACGTCCGAAAAAGGCGCCATTTCGCCCCGCCCGTAGCCGCCAACAGCAATCACAGCGAGATGTTCGCTGGACGTCGGGTTTGGTTTGGGATGCAATACGTCTTTGGCCACATACAACGCTGCTGTCACCAATCGATCTGTCAGGTAGGTATAGGCCCGCGTCATCGCGCGGGCCTCAAAGGGGGCGTCTGAAAAAGCCTCCGCAATGGCCTGACGGCCCGACCTTTGCGACTCTCGCAGCAGCTTGACGGCCGCCGCCCGCACCTCCGAGGACTTCCCATGATGGGCAGTTGCCTCGGTAAACGAGCGATGAAAGGCTGCCGTGTCAAAGATGCGTTCAGGGGCGCAGATCAACTGGGCCGGGGGGCGTTGATCTGCCGATAAGGCGGGTGAATTCATGCAGTGTGCCTTAGAATCCCGCCCCGCCAAAGCGTTGGGGTGCCGGGCTGATGATTGAAACCTGTGCATTAGCGATGGTCGCCACCGCGAGGCCACGGGTGTTGGTCCCGTTGGCGTTCAACCGAAAGATACCGCTTGCCCCGCGAAACCCGGCACCCTGGGTCAGGGCCGCTGTCGTGAGCGCGTCGGACTGACCTTGGCTTGCAAGCGCGCCAATGGCGGCAATGGCATCGAATGCAAGCCCGCCGATGGGGTGCGGTGCCGCGCCGTAGGCCGCTTGATACTGGTTGCTGAAGGCTGCTGTTGCGCTTTGATCCGGAATGGCGAACCAGCCGTTTTGTACACCGGGCAAGCTCAGGGTCTGGGCCGGAATATCCCAGCGTGTCAGACCGATGAACTGGGTCACATCGCTTGATACGCCCGCCTCTGGCAGGAGCTGGGACAGAAGTGGCAGGGCTGTGGCCGTATCAGTGGTGAAGAAAACGGCGTCTGCACCGTTATCCGTCACGGCGGCCTTGATGCGGGGAATGGCTGCGATCACATCCTGCTGAGACAGCGCATATCCAACCGTTTCAACAACGCTGGCACCCTGCGCTGCGACCGCTTGCTGGATGGCATCTCGGGCCTGCATGCCGGCGGCATCCTGTCCGTAAACGGTCACAAACCGTTGCTTGCCCTGCGATGCGGCGTAGCTTGCCATCCGGCGCGCTGTATTCTGAAAGGTTGGACCCAGAACAAAGAGGTTTCCGCCGGCAATGGCGGCGTTATTCGAGAACGACAGCACATTCACACCCCGGCCGGCCACGGCTTTGCCAACGGCGTTTGCCGAGGCGGCAAAAACCGGCCCAATGATGATCTTGGCGCCTTCATCCACGGCCTTGTTGGCATTTGCAGCCGCCAGCGCGGCATCCCCCGCAGTCTGGTAAACCCGCAGGTCAATCTCCACACCGTTGAGGTCACGCATGGCCAGGCGCGCGGCGTTCTCAAGGCTGCGGGCCAAGAGCTCATCGGTGCCTTGGCCCGATCCGCTTGGGACCAGCAAGGCGACCGGAACCGGGTCACCCGTTGGCCCGCCTGCACCTGAAAGCCCACCGGGGATGGTGTCGCAGGCCGCCAGCGTCAAGGCGAGCAAAGGCAAAACCAGCGCACGGAGTGTCTTGCGGGCGGAGGGGAAAACGGCAAACATAAGGTGGTACTCCAGCAGGGGTGGCGCGGCTTTTCGGGGCCGCACCAGGATGGGGCAATCATAGTCGTCACGAAAGGCGGGTCCAGCGTTGAATTTTCGAAAGGTGCCTTTGGCGGCGGGGCTCCACTTTGTCGGGGTGCCGATTGGAACGGCGCGCGACATCACGTTGCGCGCGCTTGACGTGCTGGCCAGCGCGGACATTCTCGCGGCCGAAGACACCCGCACCCTGCGGCACCTGATGGATATTCACGCCATCCCCCTGGCGGGTCGGACGGTGATCGCGCTGCACGATCACAGCAAGCGCGGCGTGTCAGACCGGCTTGTGGCGGCGATGGCAGAGGGGAAATCCGTCGCCTATGCCGCGGAAGCGGGCATGCCATTGATCGCGGATCCGGGCTTTGAACTGGGCCGCGCGGCGATTGCCGCAGACCAGCCCGTGACCTGTGCGCCGGGACCTTCGGCGGCTCTGACGGCGCTGGTGCTTGCGGGGCTTCCCACGGATGCGTTTTTCTTCGCCGGTTTTTTGCCCAGTGCCAAAGCGGCGCGACGCACGGCGCTCGAAGGGTTGCGAGAGGTGCCGGGGACGTTGGTTTTCTACGAGTCGCCAAAGCGTCTGGCGGCGATGCTTGAGGATGCCGCGGACGTGCTCGGCCTGGCTCGGGCCGCAGCGGTTGCCCGTGAAATCACAAAGAAATTCGAGGAAATACGAAGAGGTAGTCTGCAGGAATTGGCGGCAGGTTTTGCGGGTGAAACCGTCAGGGGTGAGATCGTCGTTCTGATTGATCGTGCGCGTTCAGAAAAAATTACCGAATTGGATATAGAAGCCGATCTTGAAACGGCGTTTGCGGCACATTCCATGCGGGACGCGGTTGATCTGGTCGCCAAGGCCCATAACCTGCCACGCCGCCAAGTTTACCAGATGGCGTTGGCGCTGCGTAAGGAATGACATTGTGCAAACCGGCGTGTCTAAAGGTCATACCGGCAGAATGGCCTATCATGCCGGCCTCGCTGCGGAGGATATCGTTGCGCGCACCTATCTTGAGTGCGGCTATGAGGTGGTTGCGCAGCGTTGGCGCGGATCTGGCGGAGAAATTGATCTCATCCTGCGCGGCGGCGATGTCCTGGTCTTTGCCGAGGTCAAGAAAAGCGCCACCTTTGCGCGGGCGGCAATGCGGATTACGCCCAAGCAAAAGCAGCGTATTTTTGCCGCGGCAAACGAATTTGTCCTCGAAGAACCCAAGGGGTTGCTCACCGACATGCGGTTCGACGTGGCCTTGGTGAACGGGATCGGTGACGTTGATATCGTCGAGAATGCGCTGGGTGATGGCTAGTTTCTGAGCGGGTTGGCATTGCGTCCCTGCGCTGGCTGCGCCATTTAGGCGCCAGCAGTGCAAGGAACAGCCATGAAAATCTCTTTTCAGATGGACCCGATCGAAAGTGTCGATATCAACGCCGACAGCTCCTTCAGGCTGGCGGAGGAGGCACAGACACGTGGACATACCCTGTTTTTCTATACGCCGGATCACCTTGCCTATCAGGAAGGGCGTATAACAGCGCGAGGCCATGATCTGAAGGTCCAGCGGGTTCAAGGCAATCACGCCCTTTTGGGAGAACGCCGCGAGGTCGATCTGGCGGATTTTGACGTGGTCTGGTTGCGCCAGGACCCGCCTTTCGACATGCACTATATCACATCGACACATTTGCTGGATCGGCTGGCCCCGCAAACTCTGGTGGTGAATGATCCGTTCTGGGTTCGAAACTACCCGGAAAAGCTGCTGGTTCTGGATTTCCCGGACCTCACGCCCCCCACGACCATTGCGCGTGACCTTGAGACCATCAAAGCCTTCAAGAAAAAGCACGGCGATGTGATCCTCAAACCCCTCTATGGCAATGGCGGGGCAGGGGTGTTCCGGCTGGATGCACAGGATCGTAATCTGACGTCCTTGCATGAATTGTTTTCGGGTTTTTCGCGTGAACCGCTGATTGTTCAGAAATTCTTGCCCGCAGTCTCAAATGGTGACAAGCGTATCATTCTGGTCGATGGCGCACCGGTTGGTGCCATCAATCGTGTTCCCGCGACAGGTGAGACGCGATCCAATCTGCACGTTGGTGGCCGACCGGAAAAGATCGGACTGTCTGACAGAGATCAGGAGATTTGCACGCGGATCGGTCCTCTGTTGAAAGAAAAAGGTCAGATTTTTGTAGGGATCGATGTGATTGGTGACTACCTGACTGAGATCAACGTCACATCGCCGACAGGTATTCAGGAACTGGAGCGGTTTGACGGTGTCAACATTGCCGCGAAAATCTGGGATGCTATCGAGGCGCGTTGCGCCTAGCTGCCGCCCATACGGTATCCGACAGCTTCGGCGACATGGGGCCTTCTGACGGTGTCTGAATGGTCCAGATCAGCAATGGTACGCGCAACCCGCATCACGCGGTGATATCCCCGTGCCGAAAGACGGAACCGCTCTGCCGCGCGCAGCAGCAACTCGCGCCCTTCGCTGTCGGGTGTTGCAACCTCTTCAAGAGCCTCGCCTGCGGCATCGGCATTCGAGCGCATGTCGGGGTGTGCGTCAAACCGTGCCCGCTGCACCGCCTGCGCCGCTGCGACCCGGTCTGCAACGGTGCTTGACCGCTCGCCGGCCTTGGGCAGATCGAGATCGGTGTAGGACACCGGTGGCACATCCACGCGCAGATCAAAGCGATCCATCAGGGGGCCGGAAATCCGCCCCAGGTAGTCGTCGCCACAGGCCGGAACGCGGGCACAGGCGCGCTCGGGGTCCGTCATGTAGCCACATTTGCAGGGGTTGGCCGCGGCCACAAACATAAAACGGCAAGGGTATTTTACATGGGCATTGGCCCGTGAAATCATGACGTTGCCTGTCTCCAGTGGTTGGCGCAGGGTCTCAAGCACATTTCTAGGGAACTCGGGCAGCTCATCCATGAATAGGACACCGTTATGGGCCAGTGAGACCTCCCCCGGTTTAGCCATTCTACCGCCACCGATGATCGCCGCCATGGAAGACGTGTGGTGCGGGTCACGAAAAGGGCGTTCGCGCGAGATGCCGCCTTCGTCGAGCAGGCCCGCGACAGAGTGGATGATCGACGTCTCCAGGGCCTCCTGCGCCGAAAGAGGGGGCAGAATGCCGGGCAGGCGGCGTGCGAGCATGGATTTACCGGACCCGGGCGTGCCCACCATCAACATGTGATGGCGGCCTGCCGCGGCGATTTCCAGCCCACGTTTGGCGCGCTCTTGGCCTTTCACATCATGTAGATCCAGTGTGGTGGGGGCGGCGAGCACCTCGCCCGGTTCGGCGTCGCTGATGGGGTTCTGACCGGTGAAATGGCGCACGACATCGCCAAGATTTTTGGCGGCGACGACCCGCGCGCCGCTGACCCAGGCGGCTTCCTTGCCGCAAGCCAGCGGGCAGAGCAGGATGTGCGCGTCCTCCGCCGCGGTCATCGCAGCGGGCAGCGCCCCCGTGACAGGTACCAGCTTGCCGTCCAGCGAGAGTTCACCCAGAGAGACGACGGACATGATGATGTCATGGGGGATGATGTTCAGCTCGGCCAAAAGCGAAACTGCGATTGGCAGATCGAAGTGGCTGCCTTCCTTGGGCAGATCGGCAGGGCTCAGATTGATGGTGACCTTTTTTGACGGAAAGGCGATCGCCATGCTGGCGAGAGCCGCGCGCACACGCTCCTTTGCCTCGGACACCGCTTTGTCGGGCAGGCCCACAATGCTGAAGCCCGGCAACCCCGGCGAGAGCGAGCATTGAACTTCAACCGGGCAAGCCTCAACGCCCCGAAAAGCCACAGAATAGGTCAGTGACACCAAAAACCCCCAAACATGTTGTCGAGATTAATCGCTAAGTCACTTAAGTTACCGAAAGGTTAAGGCGGGGGGAGATCAGTCGAGCGGCCAGGGCCTTGCCGATGCGCTGATGGGGTAGGGGAAGGGGTCGTAGGTGACTTGGAGCCCATCCCGACGCCACTGTCTGAAACTGGGGTCAGAGACCGTTTTGAGACAGTATTCTCTGACCTCTGTCGAAACGGGCAGGTCGTAGCCGATAATGCGCGCGGCGACTGGTGCATAAAACACATCCGCCAGCGAATAGGCTCCAAACAGCCATCCATCTTTTGCGCCGGAAATCCCGCGGGCACTGCGCCAAAGGACCTCAACCCGGGCGAGATCGGTTTGGACGTCCGGCGTTGTGTCAAACCCTTCGTTCACATGTTGGAGCTGCATTGGACATGACGCGCGCAGCGCTGAAAACCCCGACGCCATTTCGGCGCAGAGCCACCGCGCCCGCAGGCGGTGCGCGGCATCCTTGGGCCACATCTCTGCCTCCGGGTGGCGTTCCGCCAGCGTTTCAGCGATGGCGAGGCTTTCACCAACCACGTCGCCCTCTGGCGTTCGGAGCACAGGCACCAGGATCGCTGGGGCGAGCGGGGCGAGGTCTTTCGCCATCGTGCCGGCGTAAAGACCGACCATTTGCACGCTGTGTGGCAGGTTGAATTTCTCAAGCATCAGCCAGCCGCGCAGCGACCAGCTGGAGAAGGTGCGATCCCCAATAAATAAAGTATAGCTCATCTCGCCACTTTGATGCTCTGTGGTATCACAGGCAAATTCCGTTCTGTGCGGTGATCGATCAGGGAAGGTGATTGATGTGCGGCACGGTTGCAGAGGCCCTGTGCCAATCGATCCGGGTCACAGAGAGATTGTCGATCCTTTGTGCCAATGCTTCATAGGGTGCAATGGCAAGAGCGCGCTGCAGCTGCGTCAGGATCACGCCGAAATGGGCCACCGCGATGATGTGCTGATCCGGGTAGCGGCTGGAGATACTTTTCACCGCTGCCGCAACCCGTGCGGAGGTCATGTTCCAGCTTTCCCCCCCTGGGGCTGTGATGTCGCCCGGTGCCTCCCAGAATGCGCGGCTCAGGACCGGATCACGCTGTTCCACGGCTTCGAAATGCAGGCCGTCCCAGAGACCGAAGTGCATTTCCCTGAGGTGCGGATCATGGGGCAGGCGTCTGTGCCCCGGGCCCAGGATCGCATCCGCAGTGTCCCGGGCGCGCGACAGATCGGAAGAAACGACAACCGCGTTTTCAGGCAGATGGTCGCGCAGTCTCTTGATCTGGTCCGAAGCGGATAGATCCGCAGGGACATCCCGCCAGCCGACAAAGGACTTTGCATGTGTCGGACCATGGCGAACCCAATGCCAGGTGGTCATGGCAGGTCCCCTTTCAGCACCTGTGGCAGACCAGCCGTGACAAACACCACCAGATCTGCCTGTTGGGCCAGCGCGATGTTCAGCCTGCCCTGTGCTTCCCGAAACCGGCGCGCCAGCGCATTATCGGGTACGATGCTCTGGCCGACTTCATTAGAGACGACGATTGTCGGGGCGGCGCAGTGCCCCAGTGCAGACAAGAGACCGCCCTGGGCTGCATCAAGATCATGGTCGTCCATCATCCGGTTGCTAAGCCACATCGTTGCACAATCGATCAGAACGGCTTGAGTCGATTCAAGCGGTACAAGCGCCGTCCCGATGTCGGAATCCGCCTCAATCGTGTGCCATCGATCATTTCTACGTGATCTGTGAAGGTCTATTTTCAATTTTATTTCGTCATCGAAAACTCTGGAAGTGGCAAGGTAAACCGGAGCTAAACGACTGCTTAACAAAAGGTTTTCGGCCCAGAGAGACTTGCCGGATGCTGCCCCGCCCAGAACAAGAGTCATTTTTGGCAACATTTTATCAACCTTTGCGGTGAACCAATCACGTGTATGGTGCGTACCTATATCAATTGTACACGGCAAGGTGTGCTTCATCTGACTGGGAGATGTCGCTATGGCTTTGGACACCGCAAGAGATATGACCCTCTCGCGCACAGCTATGAAAGCGGAATTACTAGACGCTGAGACTGAGCTAAGACTGGCATATGCGTGGCGCGATGATCGCTGCGAGGAATCGCTTCACAGGCTCATCACGGCGTACATGAGGTTGGCAATTTCCATGGCGTCGAAGTTCAAACGCTACGGGGCGCCGATGAACGACCTGATTCAGGAAGCAGGTCTGGGCCTCATGAAAGCCGCCGATAAGTTCGATCCGGATCGTGGCGTTCGGTTTTCAACCTACGCGGTCTGGTGGATCAAGGCGTCCATTCAGGACTATGTGATGCGCAACTGGTCCATGGTGCGCACCGGCTCGACATCCTCCCAGAAATCCCTGTTTTTCAACATGCGCAGGGTTCAGGCGCGGTTGGAGCGGGAAAGTGCTGCCGCAGGCGAGGTGTTGGACCGACACCAGCTGCGGCAGATGATCTCCACCGAGATCGGTGTGCCGCTGCACGACGTCGAGATGATGGAGGGGCGCCTTTCGGGCTCCGACTATTCGCTGAACGCGACCCAATCGACAGAAGACGAGGGGCGCGAATGGATCGATGCGCTGGAAGACGACAGCGCGCAGGCTGCGGAGACCGTCGAACATCAGCACGATACCGAACAACTGCGGGCATGGTTGCTGCAGGCGATGAACGATCTGAACGAGCGCGAACGTTTCATCGTCCGCGAGCGCAAGCTGCGCGATGCGCCGCGCACCCTGGAAAGCCTGGGTCAGGAGCTGAGCCTCAGTAAAGAGCGTGTCCGGCAGCTGGAGGCCGCTGCTTTTGGCAAGATGCGCAAATCGCTCGAAAACCAGTCGCGTGAGGTAATGCACTTTCTGGCGTGACAGGAATCAGGCATCTTTCCCGAACAGTTCTGGGCGCGCTTTTGCTGGCCGCGCCTTTCTCAGTTGCGGCGGATGCCGAGCCCTCAGAGCCGCCAGCTGAGGTTTTCGCGGCTCAGGTTATTTTTCTGGGGGAACAGCACGATAACCGTGGCCATCATGAGGTTCAGGCCTTATGGACGTTGAAGCTGGCCCCCCGCGCGATTGTTTTTGAAATGCTGACCGCGGATCAGGCTGCAAAGATTACACCCGAGAACCGTCAGGATGAAACCATGCTTGAGCAAGCCCTTGCGTGGGAAGCATCAGGCTGGCCGGATTTCTCCATGTATTACCCGATATTTGCCGCCGCCCCGAAGGCAGAGATCTATGGTGCAGGCGTGCCGCGAGACCAGCTTCGTGATCTGATGGCGGAGGATCTTGCGGATGTCGTCGGGGCTGAAACCGTTGCGCGCTTTGCACTCGACCAGCCTTTACCTGCCTCAGAGCAGACGATACGGGAGGATTTGCAACGCACTGCCCATTGCGATGCGCTGCCCGAAGAGCTTTTGCCGCGAATGGTGAGCGTACAGCGTCTGCGGGACGCCAACCTGGCGCAGGTGGCCCTGCAGGCGTTAGAGACCCATGGCCCCCCGGTGGTCGTTATCACCGGCAATGGACATGCACGCGAAGACTGGGGCGCGCCCTTTCTGCTGCGGCAGGCGGCCCCCGAGGTTGCGGTATTTACCCTCGGTCAGGGCGAAGCGGGCCGGATGCCAGAGGGTGGGTTCGCCTTTGTGGTGGATGGCGCATCGGTTGATCGCGGTGATCCCTGCGCGGCCTTTAACTGACACCCTCTCTGGGATGAAGGGCTGGCGGTTGCCGGACCTGCGGATTATGGTCCGTGTAGCACCCGGGCTGGACAAGGGCATAACATGCTGAGCGGAAAACATATCTTGCTGATCATCGGCGGTGGCATTGCGGCCTTCAAATCACTCGATGTGATGCGTCGCCTGCGCGAGCAGGGGGCGGCCGTGACGCCGGTTCTGACCAGGGCTGCCGAAGAATTCGTCACGCCGCTCTCCGTCTCTGCATTGGCCGGGGCCAAAGTATACCGTGATCTCTTTGACCTGACGGATGAGGCGGAGATGGGGCATATCCAGCTCAGCCGTGTTGCGGATTTGGTGGTTGTCGCCCCCGCCACTGCAGATCTGATGGCCAAGATGGCCCAGGGGATGGCCAATGATCTGGCGAGCACACTGCTTTTGGCAACCGATACGCCCGTGATGATCGCGCCCGCGATGAATGTGCGCATGTGGGAGCATCCCGCAACACAACGTAATGCGACCCGGTTGCAGGACGATGGCGTGGCTTTTGTTGGCCCCGTCGCAGGCGACATGGCCTGCGGAGAGTTCGGCCCCGGCAGGATGTCGGAACCACTGGAAATTGTCGCGGCGATTGCGGCGCATTTTGACGGGGGGCCTTTGAAGGGGCGGCGGGTTCTGGTCACCTCCGGCCCGACGCATGAGCCGATTGATCCGGTGCGCTATATCGCGAACCGCTCTTCCGGGGCGCAGGGGGCGGCCCTGGCCGAAGCGTTTGAGGCCAAGGGAGCGCATGTGATCTTTGTCACCGGCCCTGCGGATTGTCCGCCGCCTGCGGGTGTCGAGGTGTTGCGCATTGAAACGGCTCAACAGATGCTGGAGGTCGTGACCGCCGCGCTGCCGGTTGATGTCGGTGTCTTTGCAGCCGCCGTGGCGGACTGGCGGGTGGCGATGGCGAGCGACCGGAAGTTGAAAAAGACCAAGGACGGGATACCGGAGATCGCCTTTGCCGAAAACCCTGACATTCTGAAGGAAATCTCCAGTCTGACGCAGGGTCGACCGAGGCTGGTTATAGGGTTTGCCGCAGAAACAGATGACATGGTGGCCCACGCCACCGCCAAGCGGGCGCGCAAGGGCTGTGACTGGATCATTGCCAATGACGTTTCTCCGGCAACCGGGATCATGGGCGGAGAGGAAAATGCCGTCACCGTGATCGACGCGGGGGGGGCGGACACATGGCCTCGCATGTCCAAAAAAGCCGTGGCAGAGCGGATCGCGGACCGGGTTGTCAGCTATCTCGCTGCGACCCCGTTCTGAGCATTCCGGAGGCTGCCCCATGATATCGATCCGCCTGAAATGGGCCGAAGGGGCGGATCGCGACCTGCCGTTGCCGTGCTACCAGACGGCGGGTGCGGCGGGCGCGGACATTCGCGCGAACCTGCCCGAAGCGCCCATAACCCTTGCGCCCGGTAGGCGTGTGCTGGTGCCGACGGGCCTGCATATGGAAATCCCGCCTGGCTACGAGGTGCAGGTCCGCCCGCGTTCAGGCCTTGCGCTCAAACACGGGATCACGCTGGTCAACAGCCCCGGCACAATAGACAGTGACTATCGCGGTCCGGTCGGGGTCATTATGCTCAACACCAGCGACACCGCATTTGACGTCACCCACGGCATGCGAATTGCGCAATTGGTGGTTGCCCCGGTCATTCGATCTACCTTCGACATCACAGACACCCTGGAGGATACCGACCGGGGGGCTGCCGGGTTCGGCTCAACAGGGAGCAGCTGATGGTTTTGGTTCTGGGACTATGCGCCGTTCTGTGGGGCGTTGGCAGCCTGATGGGCGCGCCCCGCTCTGCGCGACTCACGATGATCGGTCTGCTTTACATCAGCGTGCTGGCGCTTCATGTGGCGCTGCCAAACGGACATCCCCTGCGGATGGCGACAGGGGAAAGCCCCGCACTCTGGCTTATCATCGGTGGGTTTGTCGTCCTCATTGTCATCTACCGCAGCGGGCTGGCAAAGCTGCGAACCCGCGCGGATGCCAGTGAAACCCGGATACGTGCCTCTGAAAAGCAACCGCTCTTTAACGACACCGAACTCAACAGATATGCGCGGCATATGGTGCTGCGCGAGCTTGGGGGACCAGGTCAAAAGAAGCTGAAAGAAGCCCGCGTGCTGGTCATCGGCGCGGGGGGGCTGGGTGCGCCTGTGCTGCAGTATCTGGCGGCGGCGGGGGTGGGCACCATCGGTGTGATCGATGATGACACTGTCGAGAATGCGAACTTGCAGCGTCAGGTGATCCACCGCGACAAATCCATCGGAATGCCAAAGGTTTTTTCGGCCCAGGCCGAGATGGTGGCGCAAAACCCTTACGTGGTCGTACGCCCCTATCATCGGCGCCTGACAGAGGATATCGCGGCAGAGCTGTTTGCGGACTATGATCTGGTGCTGGACGGGACCGATAACTTCGAGACGCGCTATCTTGTGAATGCCGCTGCGGTGACCGCAGGTATTCCGCTGATTTCAGGGGCATTGAGCCAATGGGAGGGCCAGTTGAGCGTTTTTGATCCCGCGGCAGGGGCTCCCTGCTATCGCTGCGTCTTTGACAGCCCCCCTGCGCCAGAGCTTGCACCCTCTTGCGCCGAGGCGGGTGTTGTCGGGCCGCTGCCTGGTGTCATCGGCGCGATGATGGCTGTCGAAGCGATCAAGTTGCTGAGCGATGCAGGTACTCCGCTGCGCGGACAGATGGTGATTTACGATGCGCTCTACGGGGAAAGCCGGACGATTGCGGTGACGCGGCGGGCGGATTGCCCGACCTGCGGCAGTATCGAGGCCAAAGCCTCCTGATGCGCGTGGTGAATTCCCGCCGGTCCGGTTGCAGGCGCATGCCTCCCGACCTAGCTTTGTTGAACAAAGGAGTTTCGTCATGACCAATCCGCTTTTGCAAGACTGGGCCACCCCCTTCGAAATTGCCCCCTTCGATACGATTTCGGACGATGATTTTGCGCCGGCTCTGGACCAGGCTCTGCAAGAGCACATGGCGGAGATCACAGCCATTGCCGGGGCAAAGGAGCCGGCAAGCTTTGGCAACACCATCGAGGCGCTCGAAGCGGCAGGAGCGGCCCTCGACAAGGTGCTCGGCGTCTTCTTTAACGTGGCCGGCGCGGACAGCAATCCGGTTCGCGAAGACCTGCAACGGCAGTTTTCACCCAAGCTGGCGGCTCACTTCTCTGAGATCTCCAGCAACAAGGCGCTCTTTGCGCGGGTGGCGGCTTTGTGGGCGGAGCGTGACAGGCTTGATCTGAGTGCCGAGCAGGCGCGGGTTTTAATGTTGACGCACCGTGGATTTGTGCGCGCCGGGGCCGCGCTGGAGGGGGCGGCAGAAGTGCGCATGAAAGAGATCAAGGCGCGTCTTGCGGTCCTGGGTACGGAATTCACGCAGAACCTGTTGGCGGATGAGCGGGACTGGTTCATGCCCCTGACCGAAGAGGACCTGAAAGGGCTGCCTGAATTCGTCGTCGATACGGCGCGTGCGGCGGGGGAGGAAAAGCAGGCCAAAGGGCCGGTCGTGACCCTGTCACGATCTTTGATCGTGCCGTTTTTGCAGTTTTCGCCCCGGCGTGACCTGCGCCGGAAGGCCTTTGTGGCCTGGGCCGCGCGGGGCGCCAACGGCGGTAAGACCGACAACCGGGCGATTGCCGCCGAGATCCTGTCCCTGCGCCAAGAACGCGCACAGCTTCTGGGCTATGGGAGTTTTGCCGCCTTCAAACTGGAAACGGAAATGGCCAAGACGCCGGAGGCCGTGCGCGATCTGCTGATGTCGGTCTGGGCCCCTGCGCGCGCGCAGGCTGACGCGGATGCGGCGCGTCTGACTGAGATGATGCACGCGGACGGGGTGAACGGAGATCTGGAGCCATGGGACTGGCGCTACTATGCCGAAAAGCGGCGCGCGGTCGAACATGATCTGGATGAGGCGGCGCTGAAGCCCTACTTCCAGCTGGACCGCATGATCGAGGCGAGTTTCGCCTGCGCCGAGCGGCTTTTCGGTCTGGCTTTCACGCCCCTGGAGGTGCCGCTCTATCACCCCGATTGCCGGGCGTGGGAAGTCACCCGGGACGGCAAGCATATCGCGGTCTTTATCGGGGATTACTTTGCCCGCGGCTCAAAACGCTCAGGCGCATGGTGTTCTGCGATGCGGGCGCAGGCAAAGTTTCCGAAAACGCAGAGCCCTGTGGTCATAAACGTGTGCAACTTTGCCAAGGGGGACCCGGCGCTTTTGTCTTATGATGATGCCCGGACGCTCTTTCATGAATTCGGCCATGCGTTGCACCAGATGCTGTCTGACGTGACCTATGAAAGTGTTTCCGGCACGTCTGTGGCGCGCGATTTCGTTGAGCTGCCGAGCCAGCTTTATGAACACTGGCTGGAGGTGCCCGACGTGCTGGCGGAATTTGCAGTGCATGCCGAAACCGGCGCCCCGATCCCGCAGGATATGCTGCAAAAGGTGCTGGATGCCGCAACCTTTGACATGGGGTTTCAGACCGTCGAATACGTGGCCTCTGCGCTGGTTGATCTGGCGTTCCATGATGGTCCGGCCCCGGCTGATCCGATGCAGAAACAACGCGAGGTGCTGGAGGCCATCGGGATGCCTCCCGCCATTGCGATGCGGCATGCGACCCCGCATTTCGCGCATGTGTTTGCAGGGGACGGCTATTCCAGCGGGTATTACAGCTACATGTGGTCGGAGGTGATGGATGCGGACGCTTTCGAGGCCTTTGAGGAGGCAGGTGATCCCTTTGACGCTGAACGCGCCGCAGCGCTTGAAAAGCATATCCTGTCGACCGGTGGAAGCGCGGATGCGGCAGAGCTCTACACCGCGTTCCGGGGGCGGTTGCCGGGGGTGGAGGCTTTGCTGAAAGGGCGCGGTCTGGCGGCGGAGTAGGGGCTAGTAGCCCTGCGACCGGTCCACCAGATTAAGCAGCGCCTCGCCGGCTTCTCCGCGACGGATGTTATTTGCAATCTCGACAGAGGCGGTGGCGGCCTGGGTTGCGGCCGCAATATGAGGTGTCACGGTGACCTTGGGATGGGCCCAATAGGGGTGGTCCGGGGGGAGGGGCTCCACGCGAAAGACATCCAAGGTCGCATGGGCGATCTGTCCGCTGTCGAGGGCATCAAGCAAGGCATAATCGTCGATCAGCGGCCCGCGTCCTGGGTTGAGAATACGCGCGCCTTTTGGCAGCAGGGCCAGGGTTTCCTTGTTCAGCGTGTTTTCGGTCTGTGGCGTGTCAGGCATGAGCAAAACCACAATTTCCGCGTGGCGCAGCGCCCCTGTCAGGCCCTCTGGGCCGTGAAAGGTTTCTATGTCTTTTATCTCCTTGGGGCTCCGGCTCCAGCCGGTGACATTGAAATTCAGGGCCTTCAGCGTGAGGGCGGCGGACCGGCCCAGAGCGCCCAGTCCCAGGATGCAAACGCTGCGCTGCCGTGCCAGCGGGGCCGCCTTCGGGCGCCACGCATGACCGGGGTTCACGATATGATCGTCCATTCCCAGATGATAGCGCATCACATGCCCCGTGACCCATTCGACCATGGATTGCGTCATGCCGGGGTCCACCATCCGCACCAATGGCATGGTCAAGGTTGGATTGCTCACGATCCTTTCGACGCCTGCCCAAAGGCTCAGGACGGCCTTCAACTTGGTATAAGGGGTAAAATCCTGCAGGGATGAGGAAGGCGAATAGACGATGTAGTCCACCTCCTCCGGATCGGCGGTTGTCACGAGGTCTGCGTCAAGCTCTGCCGCGGCAAAGGCTTGCTCCAGGGCCTCATGATAGGTATGCCAGTCATCGTTGCGGGCCGCGAAAAGGACAGTCAGTGACATGGGGTAAACCTATCTTGGGCGATGGACATGGGCGCTTTGCATCAAGCCAAAGGCCAGCATCAGCACCAACATGGCAGAGCCGCCAAAACTGACCAGCGGCAGCGGCACGCCAACCACCGGGGCCAGCCCCATCACCATGGACATGTTAACGGCAAAGAACAGAAAGAAGTTCAGCGCGATGCCCAGGATGAGCAAGGAGGAAAAACGGTCTTTGTTCAGCAGGGCGGACCAGACGCAAAAAACGATGATGAGCGTGTAAAGGCTCAGCAGCGAGATCGCGCCGACAAATCCGAACTCTTCAGCCAGCGTGGTAAAGATGAAATCGGTGTGCTTTTCAGGCAAGAAATTCAGCCGGCTCTGGGTGCCTTCCATAAAGCCGCGTCCGGTCCAGCCGCCCGACCCCAGCGCGATCTTGGATTGCGTGATGTGGTAGCCCGCGCCCAGCGGGTCGGTGCTGGGGTCCAGGAACGTGTCGATGCGGCGGAACTGGTAGTCCTTGATGAGCTGCCATGGTGTGCCGCGAGACTGGAACACCGTCGTCACCAGACCGATTCCGCTGGCCACGACCGCTGCAAAATAAGCCCAGTGGACACCGGCCAGAAACATCAAACCGCCCCCCGCTGCCAGCAGCAGGATGGAGGTGCCCAGATCAGGTTGCCGCAGGACCAGCAACACGGGAATGAGAATGATGATCACCGGAATGATGACCCAGATCAGCCCGGAGGTTTTTTTCGCGGGCAACCAGTCGTAATAAGCGGCGAGCAGCATCACGAGGGTGATCTTCATCAGCTCGGAAGGTTGCAACCGCATGAAGCCCAGATCTATCCATCGCTGTGCCCCCATGCCCACGGTGCCAAAGAACTCCACCGCGACCAGCAGGATCAGTGTTGCCAGATAGGCAAGACCTGACAAGCTGCGCCAGAACCAGATCGGCACCATTGCGACAAAAAGCATGAGCATGAAGCCCACCGCAAAGCGCTTCATCTGGGGTTCGGCCCAAGGGGTCATGGACCCGCCTGCCACCGAATAGAGCATCAAAAAACCCGCTCCGGCGACGGTGGCCAGCAAGATCGCGACCGGCCAGTTCAGATGGAGCACCTTGCGCAGCCCCGTGGGGGTGGATTTTACGTTGTGCTCAAGATAGCTCATGCCTGATCGCGCCCGGTGATCGCCGCGCGGGGCTGCATGGCGCGCAGCTGCTCTTGGAGGGTCTCGATACGTTCCCGGTCTTTCGCGGGATAAGCCTCCAACGGGGGTTCGCCGCCATAAAGCGCTTGCAATGTGATATCGCGTGCGATGGGGGCGGCCGCTTTTGAGCCCCCGCCGCCATGTTCGACAATCACGGCAACAGCGTATTTCGGTGTCTCATAAGGCGCGAAATTCACAAAAAGCGCGTGGTCGCGCCGTTCCCAGGGCAGATCCTCATTGCGGATCACACCTGCGCGCCGCTCAGCCGCGGTGATGTTGCGGACCTGGCTGGTGCCGGTCTTGCCGGCCATGCGCATGCTGTCTTCGATGATGCGTGACCCGTAAGCGGTGCCGCGTCTGTCATTGACCACGGCATACATGGCGCGGCGCATCTTGCGCAGATTGTTTTCATTCATGCCGAGGCTTTCGCCGCCTCGCAAAGGCTGCTCCACCCCATCGATGGATTTGACCAGCCGGGGCGACACGTCGCGACCGGTGGCGAGACGCGCGGTCATCACCGCCAGTTGCAGCGGAGAGGCCAGCAAAAAGCCCTGTCCGATTGAGGAGTTAACGGTATCGCCGACCCGCCAGGGCTGACCATGATAAGTCTGTTTCCAGTCCATCGTGGGCGTAAGCCCTTCGGCGACCGCTGACATTGGCACATCGTGACGGATCCCAAGCCCGAAGCGTTGCGCCATGGCGGAGATCTTTTCGATCCCGACCTTGACCGCGAGGTCGTAGTAGTAAACGTCGCAGGACCGCTTGAGCGAGGTCTGCAGATCAACCCATCCGTGACCCGCGCGTTTCCAGCAGTGAAAGCGGCGCCCCGAGACGGTGAGATGGCCGGGGCAATAGGCGGTTTCATCGGGCCCGATCAGCCCGGCCTCCAGTGCGGCCATGGCCGTTATCATCTTGAAGGTGGAGCCGGGGGGGTAGAGACCCTGCACGGTTTTGCTGGCCAGCGGGCGGTATTTGTTGCTGGTCAGCGCGCCATATTCCTTTTGCGAGATGCCTCGCACAAAGAGGTTCGGATCAAACGTGGGCGCAGAGGCGCAGGCAAGCAGATCACCGGTGTCGCAATCCATGACAACCGCGCTGGCGCTTTCACCTGTCAGACGCGCCTGCACGTAGCCCTGAAGGGCGGCATCTGTTGTCAGTTGCACGTCTGCCCCCGGCGTTCCCTCCTGCCGGTCAAGCTCGCGCATCACGCGCCCGGTGGCATTAACCTCGACCCGCTTGGCCCCGGCCTTGCCACGCAGCATCGGTTCCAGTTTGGTTTCGACGCCCACCTTGCCAATCTGAAAACGGGGGATCCTCAAAACTGGCTCCGGGTCTTCGATCTTGGACAGATCATAATCCGATACCGGGCCGACATAGCCCAGAACATGTGCAAAATCAGAACCCTGCGGGTAAACCCGGCTGAGCCCTACTTCGGGTGTGATGCCGGGCAGGGCGGGCGCGTTGACCGACACACGGCTGATCTCATCCCAGGTTACGTCCGAGGCAACGGTGACCGGCAAAAAGGGGGCCGAGCGACGCATCTCCTGCTTGACGCGGTCGATCGTGCCTGGCTCAAGCTCGATGATCTGCGACAGGCGTCCCAGCGTGGCGTCCACATCGCCTGCATCTTCGCGCACGATGACGATCCTGTAGGAAGGTGCGTTCTGCGCCAGCCGCACGCCGTTGCGGTCAAAGACCTCGCCGCGTGACGGAGGAATCAGCCGAATGTTGATGCGGTTCTCTTCGGCCAAAAGCCGGAACTGATCGGCTTGTTCGACCTGCAAAAAGCGCATGCGTGCCGCCAACCCGCCAACAAAAAGCAGCTGCGCCGTTCCCAAAAGCGCTGCGCGACGCGAGATGAGGCTGTGGCTGAAATCGGTTTCTGCACGCGTCCGTCTCAACGGTGATCCTCCTGCGGTTCTCGGCACGCTGTCATGCGGTTCCTCCGCCAGCTTCAATATCCCCCGGTGCCGCCTTGCGAACCCCCAACAGCCCGTGCGTCACTGCCACAACCATCGGGTAGAATAGCATGGTCATCACAAGTTCAAAGGCAGAGAGGCCAAGCGGGGGCAAGTCCACGAAGGTCACCATCAAGACAGTGCGGTAGGCCAGGGCCGTGAGGGTTATCACGATGCAGACGGTCAGCCACTCGTTGGCGAAGCTGCTATCGCGCAGGCTGCGCGCCCGGCCCTTGAGGTGCTCACATGCCAGCAGCGCCAGCACGGCCCAAAGGCCCGGTGGGCGAAAGAGCAGCAAATCTGCAAGCAGAAACAGGCCGGCGAGGGCAAGGCTTGGCACATACTCTGGCCGACGCAGCGACCATGCGCAGGCAAATGCGAGCAACAGGTCAGGGCCAACCCAAAGCCGCGGCGAGGTCTCAAGCGGCAACAGGTTGAAAAACAGAATTGTACAGACCACCAACGCAAAGGTCAGACGCATGCCCCAGATTCGTGCCAGCGTCTGCTCGCTCATTGCGTTGCCTCCGGCTGCGGCAGCTGGGGTCCGATGATCTGTGCGGTGTCAGAAACCGGCGTGGTCCCGTGGTGCCGCAAGACGCGCAGAAACTCCAGCCGCTGATAATCCGCCGCAAGGATCACGCGCAGCTTGCCGGAGGGGTCTGCCGCCACCTGCCCGATCAGCAGACCTGCGGGAAAGACGCCCCCATCACCGGAACTGATGACGCGATGCCCGGGGCGCACAAGCTCGCTGTCTTCCAGAAAATCAATTACGGGGGTTGCCGAGTTATCGCCCGAGACAATGACGCGTTGACCTGACGGCTGCACAATCGCGGGGATGCGGCTTGACGCATCGGTCAGCAGGATCACCCGCGCCGTATTGTCTGCAACACCCGAGATGCGCCCAACAAGGCCGATACCGTCCATCGTGGCCCACCCGTCCTGCAGACCGTCACGTGCCCCGACGTTGAGCAAGACGGACTGCCGGAAGGGCGAGCCGCTGTCTGCCAGGACCACGCCGGTGATGTAGGTCAGCCGCGGGTCAAGCCGCACGTTGTTAAGGTCGAGCAGCCGCGCGTTTTCCTGCTCCAGCTGAAGGGCAGCCTCTTTCCAGGCCTGCATGCGTCTCAGCTCTGAACGGAGTTCGCGGTTTTGCTGTGCAAGCCGCTGATAGCTTTCAAAATCGCGCAGAAGGTTCATGGTGCCGGTGATCGGGGCCATGGCCCAGGTCAGGTTCGGCACAAATGTGTCAGTGATCTGTGCACGAAACCGTTCCACACGCGGGCTGTCGATGCGCCAGATCAGGAAAACGCCCAGCAGACACAGGATCAGAACACTTAGAAGCAACCGGCGCAAAGGGCCGGTGAAATCACTTGCGTTTGATCTGTCCTTTGCCATCAGGCGTCGGGCTCCTGCCCCGGTTCAGGCAGGGCACGCCTGCCTTTTCGTGGAGATATGGTTAGCTTGACGTGCTCAACTGTCGTAATCAATCGCGTGGCGTAGCTGTTTCTCATATTCTAGTGCCTTGCCGGTGCCCAAAGCTACGCAATTCAACGATTCGTCCGCAATTGAAACCGCCAGCCCGGTTTGTTCGCGCAACGCAAGGTCAAGATCTCCCAGCAGCGCGCCACCCCCCGTCAGCATGACGCCGCGGTCAACGATGTCGGCGGCCAGATCAGGTGGTGTCGTCTCAAGCGCGGTCATCACCGCCTCGCAAATCTGCTGGACCGGCTCCGCCAGGGCTTCGGCAATCTGGGCCTGTGTGACCTCGATCTCTTTTGGCACGCCGTTGAGCAGGTCGCGCCCGCGGATTTGCATCGAGGTACCGCGCCCGTCGTCGGGCATCCGGGCTGTCCCGATGGAGGTCTTGATCCGTTCCGCCGTGGTTTCGCCCACCAGCAGGTTCTGCTGACGCCGCAGGTAGCTGATGATCGCCTCATCCATGCGGTCGCCACCCACCCGCACCGAGCGGGCATAAACGATATCGCCGAGCGACAGAACGGCCACTTCTGTCGTGCCGCCGCCGATGTCGACAACCATATTGCCGGTGGGATCTGTGATCGGCATGCCTGCACCGATGGCCGCGGCGATGGGTTCGGCAATCAGCCCCGCGCGGCGCGCGCCGGCACTCAGTACCGATTGGCGGATCGCCCGCTTTTCCACAGGTGTCGCCCCATGTGGCACGCAGACGATGATCTTTGGCTTGGAAAAGGTCGACCGTTTGTGCACCTTGCGGATGAAGTGTTTGATCATCTCTTCAGCGGTGTCGAAATCGGCGATAACCCCTTCGCGCATGGGCCGGATCGCCTCGATGCTGCCCGGCGTGCGCCCCAGCATCAGTTTCGCGTCCTCGCCAACGGCCAGCACTTTCTTGACCCCGTCCTTGACGTGGTAGGCCACAACCGAAGGCTCCGAAAGGATCACCCCCCGGCCTTTCACGTAGACCAGCGTGTTTGCAGTGCCGAGGTCAATCGCCATATCCGACGAGAAAAGACCACGTAAGCTATCGAATAGAGCCATGACGCTAAAAACCTTGCCCGAATTCCACTTGTCCGCGCCCTGTAACGGGGCGGTTGCCCGATGTTATATGCTTAGGCGCGATATGGTGAAAGGGGCGTTAACGATGTTCTGCTTTTCATCTTGCCCTGCGTGTCAAAAATGTCTGGGCCAGTTTTGAAGACCTGGCCCAAAGCGCGCTGTCAAGCGTCACGGATTTGTCGGGGACAGTAGAAACATCGCGCTTAACGCAAAGCCCGGTTCAGCGCCGGGCAGCGTCTTCTCGAAAGCCTTTTGTATCGACCCGTTCTGGAACAATTCCGACAGTCCACGATCTACCGCCAATCGGAATTCCGTGTCGCCTCGGGCCAGGGCAAGGCCTTGTTTTTCAACCGTCAGGATCTGGTCAAAGACCTTGAATTCTTCCGCGTTTTCCTTTTGCCGCACAAGGTTCACGAGGATCGACTGGTCGGCGAAATATGCTTTTATTTCATCGTTTTCAAGTGCTGCAACCCCTGCCGAATGGTCGTCAAACGCGACGATTTCCACGTCGATGTTTTCGACCGCGAGGGTGTTTTGCAGCGCGTCGAATGTGGTGGTGGCGCGTCTGACGCCAATTTTTTCGCCCGCCAGTTCTTCGAGCGTTTCGGGGGCATCTTTTTTCAGCGCAACAGTCGTGCCATCGACATAGACCGGGGTTGAGAAATCAACGATTTCACGCCGCTCCAGGGTGATCGTCGCAGCGCCGCAGAGCAGGTCGATCTCTCCGCTGGCCACCTTGTCAAAGCGGTCTTCTGTCGTGACCGGAATAAAGACCACCTCCAGGTCCGGCAGGTCAAGCGCTTCGCCGATCAGCGGCGCAAGCGCAAAACAGACCGTGGGCGTGTAGCCTTGCGGGCGTCCGTCGCTCTCATAAGACAGCGGGGGCGCATCGGTACGAAAACCGATCTTGATCTCCCCGCTCTCTTTGATTCGCTCAAGGGTCTGTGCCCCAAGGGCTGCCGGAAGCAGCAAGGCTGTCGCGAGAATTATCGGTAGAAGGCGCATGTCAGGGTCCCGTCCTTATGATCCGCTGTGGGTATATTCACCCTACCATCAAAACCAGAAGATGCCGCGCGTTTCACTGCGGGATCTTCACGGCGGCAAGTCGTGGCCTACCGCGCATTATGGATCGGCAGTGCTCAGCTTAGCTCACGTCTTTGTAGCTGATCTCGCGCCGGTCTGAGCCGGTTTTCTCGCGCCGTACCAACAAGCGGTTCAGGGCGTGAATATAGGCCAGAACAGAGGCTACGACCGTATCGGTATCGGCAGACTGGCCGGTGACGATGCGCCCGTCTTCCTCCATCCGCACAGAGACAGTGGCTTGCGCGTCGGTGCCTTCGGTCACCGCATGGACCTGATAAAGCTGCAGACGGGCATTATGATTGACCAGCGCCTTGATCGCGTTGAAAGACGCATCCACCGGGCCGTCTCCGGTCTGCGTCGTGCTGTGCTCTGCCCCGTCGATCTCCATCACCAGATCGGCCTGCTGTGGTCCATCGGTGCCGCAGACCACGCGCAGGGATTTCAGCTTGAGCCGGTCATTCTTGGGGTCCGTCGCCGTGCGCATCAGGGCAATCAGGTCGTCGTCATAGATTTCCTTCTTGCGGTCGGCCAGTTCCTTGAACCGCACAAAAACATCCCTAAGCTGGTTGTCGCCCAGCTCAAAACCGAGATTTTCAAGCTTGGAGCGCAACGCCGCGCGGCCCGAGTGTTTGCCCATGACGATGTTAGTCTCGGTCAGGCCGACGTCCTCGGGGCGCATGATCTCAAAGGTCTCAGCGTTCTTGAGCATGCCATCCTGATGGATGCCCGACTCGTGCGCAAAGGCGTTCTTGCCCACGATGGCCTTGTTGAACTGCACCGGAAAGCCCGAGACAGCCGCCACACGCCGCGAGATGTTCATGATCTTGGTGGCGTCGATGCCGGTGTGGTAGGGCATGATGTCGTTGCGCACCTTCATGGCCATGACGACCTCTTCGAGGGCGGTGTTACCCGCCCGCTCGCCCAGACCGTTGATGGTGCATTCGATCTGACGTGCGCCTGCCTCAACCGCGGCAAGGCTGTTGGCCGTCGCCATGCCGAGATCGTTGTGACAGTGGGTGGCGAAGGTGATCCCGTCCGCGCCGGGGACCCGCGCCAGCAGCATCGCAATCAGGGCGGCTGATTCGCGAGGGGCGGTATACCCAACCGTGTCGGGGATATTGATGGTGGTGGCCCCGCATTTGATCGCAATCTCCACCACGCGGCAGAGGTAGTCTTCTTCGGTGCGGGTGGCGTCCATGGGCGACCACTGCACGTTGTCGCAGAGGTTGCGCGCGTGGGTGACCGTCTGCTCGATCCGCTCGGCCATCTGATCCATATCGAGATTGGGGATCGCGCGGTGCAAAGGCGACGTGCCGATAAACGTATGGACGCGCGGGCGTTTGGCGTGTTTTATCGCCTCCCAGCAGCGGTCGATGTCGCCGATCTGGGCGCGCGCCAGCCCGCAGATCACCGCGTGCTGTGCGTTCTTTGCGATCTCGCTCACGGCGGCAAAGTCGCCATCCGACGCGATCGGAAACCCCGCCTCGATAATGTCGACGCCCATCTCATCCAGCAGCCCTGCGATCTCAAGCTTTTCGGCGTGGGTCATGGTCGCGCCCGGGCTCTGCTCGCCATCGCGCAAGGTGGTATCAAAGATCAACACGTGATCCTGTTCAGAAGTCTTTGTCATGGTAGGTCTCTCGTTTTCTGCTGATGGTCTTGGCGCGCGACACAGTCCTCTGAGCGGGCGCGCCGAAAGGCACGCTCAGAGGCGTGTTAGCAGCAGCAGGGCAGCCGGGGCGCGCAAGGTCGTGTTACGCTGGGCGATATGGTCAGCTTGAGCCATGTGGTGAGTTATACCGCAGCCCGGCAAAATGGAAAGAGGGTTTCTTGGCGCTTGCCTGTTCCGGCTTGATCCCGGTCGTCTGCCGCCTAGGTCGCTGCTGATGAAACAGATTTTGATACTTGGGGCATCGGGCGGCATCGGAGCGGCGATGGTGGCCGCTTGTCGCGCACGGGGCGATCAGGTCACCGGGCTGTCGCGGTCGGGTGACGGCTTTGACATCACCGATGAGGCCTCCGTGGCGCAGCATCTGGCGGCGACAGGCGGGCCGTTCGATCTGGTACTGGTGGCTACCGGCGCGCTGGAAATCGCCGGAGCCGTCCCGGAGAAGACCATAAAGGGTCTGAGCGCGTCTGCGATGCTGGACCAGTTTGCGCTGAACACGGTGGGGCCTGCCCTGGCGCTGAGCCACGCGGCTCGGCTGCTGCCGAAAGACCGGGCTGCGGTCTTTGCGGTACTCTCAGCGCGGGTCGGTTCGATCGGCGACAACGCCATCGGCGGGTGGATCAGCTACCGCAGCGCCAAGGCCGGCGTCAATCAGGTGGTGCGCACGGCGGCCATCGAACTGGCACGTTCCCATCCGCAGACCGCCTGCGTCGCCTTGCATCCCGGCACGGTGCAGACGCCGTTCACCGAGAAATACCTCGGGCGGCACCCCTCGGTCCCCGCGGCGGAGGCCGCAGACAATCTGCTGCAGGTGATGGACGGTCTGACCGCCCGGGACACGGGGCAGTTTTTCGATTGGGCCGGAAAGCAGGTGCCGTGGTGAGCCGTCTTGTTCTGGTGCTGGGCGATCAGCTTTCAGCGGGCCTCAGCGCGTTGCAGCAGGCCGACAAGGCGCGCGATACGGTCGTGATGGCCGAGGTCGCAGATGAGGCGTCATACGTCAAACATCACCCCAAAAAAATCGCGTTGATTTTTGCCGCCATGCGCCAGTTCGCGACGTTTCTTGAGCAAGAGGGCTGGCAGGTCGCCTACGGTCAGCTGGACGATCCGGAAAACGCGGGCTCCATCGTGGGGGAGTTGTTGCGACGGGCAGAGCAGACCGGCGCTGCGGAGGTTCTGGCCACGGAGCCCGGCGAGTGGCGGCTGATCTCGGCGCTGAAAGAGGCCCCGTTGAAGGTCACGATCCTGCAGGATGACCGGTTCATCGCCTCACACCAAGCGTTCGAGACCTGGGCGGAGGGTCGCAAGCAATTGCGCATGGAGTATTTCTATCGCGATATGCGCCGCAAGACCGGTCTGTTGATGGAGGGCGATCAACCTGTTGAGGGGAAATGGAATTTTGACCATGACAACCGCAAACCCGCCCCGGATGAGGTGACGTTTGAGGGCCCCTTAAGGTTTGACCCGGATGAGACCGTCGCGGAGGTGCTTGATCTGGTAGAGGCGCGCTTTGAGGCGCATTTCGGAGATCTGCGCCCGTTCTGGTTCGCCACCACACGCGCGCAGGCGTTGGAGCAGTTGGCGCATTTCGTCACCCACGGGCTGGCGCGATTTGGTGATTATCAGGACGCGATGTTGAATGAAAACCGCTTTCTCTATCATGCGTTGGTCTCCACCTCGCTCAACATCGGGCTGTTGACCCCGTTGGAAGTCTGCGAAGCGGTTGAGGACGCCTATAAGGAGGGTCGCGCACCGATCAATGCGGTGGAAGGTTTCATCCGCCAAATCATCGGCTGGCGGGAATACGTGCGCGGGATCTATTTTCTGGAAGGTCCCGACTATTCGAGCCGCAACGGGTTGGGGCACAGCCGGGCTTTGCCTGCGCTCTACTGGGGGGCGGAGACCCGGATGAACTGCCTCTCCAAGGCGGTGGCCCAGACCAAAGAGGAGGCCTACGCCCACCATATCCAACGTCTCATGGTGACGGGGAATTTCGGGCTTTTGGCGGGTATTGACCCGCATCAGGTGCATGAGTGGTATCTGGCGGTCTACGCAGACGCCTTTGAGTGGGTCGAAGCCCCCAATACCGTGGGCATGAGCCAGTTTGCAGATGGGGGGATCATCGCATCGAAACCCTATGTGAGCAGTGGGGCCTACATCAATCGGATGTCGGATTATTGCAAATCCTGTGCATATAAGGTGGCGCAGAAGACCGGGGAGGGGGCCTGCCCCTTCAATCTGCTCTATTGGCATTTTCTCGACCGGCACCGTGACCGGTTCGAGGGCAACCCGCGGATGGGCAACATGTACCGCACCTGGGACCGGATGGATGAGGCCAAGCGCCAAACGGTCCTTTCAGAGGCGGAGGAATTTCTGACCCGGCTTGAGGCGGGCGAAGCTGTCTGATCGCTTGATTTGAAACACGTGGTTCTGCAGCGGGTGAGACGGCGCTCGGCTGCGCCAACGCCCCGCCCACCCTCCCGCAGGGCGGCATTGCGCGCCAGAGCCGTTAGTTATGGGGCAGGGCGCGGTATCCCTTGACGACCATGGCTGCGCCAACGCCGAAAAGCCCAAGACCGCTGAGGATATTCGCACTCAGCCAGCGTGATGTCGCCCGCCTTACCGTGTGCATGGTCAGCAGGGCGTAGCCGAGAATGGAGGCGGCATCCAGGATCAGGAAGACCGCGCCGTAGACAACGCTTTGCAGCAGAACATTGTGGTCTGGTGAGATGAATGCCGGAAACAGGGCGACAAAGAAAACGATGGCCTTTGGATTGGCGACGCAGGCGAAAAACCCGGCCCAGAACGTCGCCTTGCCAGAGATTTTCAAAGCGTCCCCGGAGTTTCCGGGCGCATCAAAGAAGGCTCGGTAAGCCATGTAGAGGATGAAAACACCGCCTGCGATCTGGAGAAACGGCAAGACATGGGCAGAGAGCGCCATGAGTGCGGTCAGGCTACTGACGGCAACGGCGATGTGAACAACGGTGCCCAGAGCGTCCCCGGCAACGGTAACCACGGCGGCGCGGGCACCATGTTTCAAGGCCTGCGCCGTGGCGAAGGCAACTGAGGGTCCTGGGGCCGCAACGAAAAGAAGTGTCGTCGTCAAAAACCCAAGAAATAGAACTGTATCCATGAGGCGTTTCCTCTTCCCAATTCTGACGTGGAGACTGTGCCGCGGTTCAAAGGGTCTTGCGATGCTTTTGGAGCCGAGCTCGCGGACGTCGTAATTTACGATAGGTTTTCAGCGAGACTGCGAGACTGCGAGACTGTAAAGCGTCTAACGGTGCGCGAGTTTAAGTCTTCTGTGTGGTCAGCCACCTTCGGTCAGCGCGCCGTTTTCCCAAGTGCCTTCGGCTTCTTCGCCCGTGGCATAGCGCATGGTGCCCGTGCCTTGGCGCTTGCCCGCGCGAAACATGCCCTCGTAGATGTCGCCGTTGTCATAGGTGGCCATGCCCATACCTTCGATTTCGCCCTGCATCCACGCGCCTTCGTAGATGAAGCCAGAGGGCATCACAATCTTGCCCTGGCCATGACGCTGGCCCGCATCAAAGGCACCGGTGTAGACGGTCCCATCGGGGTAGGTCGCAACGCCCTGACCATGGCGCTGACCATCCAGCCAATCGCCTTCGTAGCGGTAGCCATCGGCATAGGTCATCACGCCTTTGCCATTGTTGCGCGCGTCCTTGAAACTGCCTTCGTAGATCACGCCATTGGTGTAGACCGCTTTGCCCATGCCATCGATCACACCGGCTTTCCATTCCCCTTCGTAGGTGGAGCCGTCGGGATATGTGATGAGCCCTTGGCCGTCTGCCAGACCCTTTGAGAACTGCCCGACATAGATCGATCCGTCCGGGTAGGTAACACGGCCCTGCCCTTCAATCTCGCCCGCGACCCAGGAGCCGACGTAGATATAGCCGTCCTGAGCGGTAAAGGTGCCCTGTCCGTCCCGCAGGTCGTTGGCAAACTGGCCCTCATAGGTGTCGCCATTGGCATAGGTGACCTTGCCAAGGCCTTCGCGTCGGCCTGACACCAGCTGTCCTTCGTACACATCGCCATTGGCCTGGGTCAGCTTGCCGGTGCCGTCGATCTGCCCGTCCCGCCAGAACCCGACGTAGATCAGCCCGTCGGGCATGGTCAGCGTGCCTTCGCCCTCGCGCTTGCCATTGGCAATCTGGCCTTCGTAGACGGCGCTGTCCGGGTAGGTGATGGTGCCCATCCCCTGCTTGATGCCGTCCACCCAGTCGCCCTGATATTCGTACCCGCCGGGGCTCTGCATGGTGCCCTTGCCGTGGTGCTTGGCGTTGCGAAAATCGCCCTCATAGCGCACGCCATTGGCGTAAAGGGCGATGCCCTTTCCCATGATGGCCCCGGCCTGCCATTCGCCTTCATAGGTGCCGCCGTCTGCAAAGGTGATGCGCCCGAACCCGTCGGGCTTTCCCTTGGCGAATATCCCCTCGTAGACCGACCCATTTGGAAACCGCGCCACGCCTTCGCCCTTGATCTCGCCATCGACCCACTGGCCGGTGTATTCATAGCCGTTGGGCAGCTTGTAGGTGCCCGTCCCATGCTGCACACCGCCGCGGAAGGTGCCCTCATAGACGCCACCGTCGTCATATTGTTTGGTCAGCACCTGACCTTCCTGGGCCATTACAGGCAGCGGCAGCAGGGCAAGGCAAAAGCTCAGGCGACGAAGTTTCATGACAACCCTTTTGGTGTTTTATGCTCGGGCCGCGTCTCACGGCGGCTTGGCGATAATCTAGGCAATGGCGGGGCCTGGGGCAACGCTCTTTTGACGCAATGGGCGGCGATGGGCTTTCATCACCCGCCTGATCTGCTACATGGTGCGCTTTCAGGCAACGGGCAGGCAAGAGGGCCTTAGGCATGGCGGATCGGTTTCGAATTACTCTGGGTCAGTTGAACCCGACGGTCGGCGACTTGGCGGGAAATGCCGGGCTTGCCCGTAAAGCCTGGGAGGCCGGGCGTGATGCGGGGGCGGATCTGGTGGCGTTGCCCGAGATGTTCATCACCGGGTACAACGCGCAGGATTTATGGATGCGCCATGCGTTTCAGTTGGACGTGGCGCGGCACGTTGATGCGTTGGCGCAGGCCTGTGCCGAGGGGCCCGCGCTGGCCATTGGTGCGCCCTGGGTCGAGGGCGCCAAGCTTTACAACGCCTATTTGATCCTGAAGGGCGGGCGCATCGCCTCGCAGGTGCTTAAGCACCATTTGCCCAATGAGACAGTGTTCGACGAGGTGCGGATTTTCGACGCCGGGCCTTTGGGCGGGCCTTATTCGGTGGGCAACAGCCGCGTTGGCAGCCCGATTTGCGAGGATGCCTGGCATGAGGACGTCGCCGAGACCCTGGCTGAGACCGGGGCGGAGTTCCTGCTGGTGCCCAACGGGTCACCGTATAATCGTGGCAAATTCGAGGTTCGGCTCAATCACACCGTGGCGCGGGTGGTCGAGACTGGGCTGCCGCTGATCTATCTGAATATGGTGGGAGGCCAGGACGATCAGGTTTTTGATGGGGCGAGTTTCGCGCTGAACCCCGGTGGCGAGCTGGCGGTGCAGCTGCCGGCCTTTGATGAGATCGTGACCCATGTGGACCTCGCGCGCACTGACGCAGGCTGGCGTGTGGTGCTGGGCGAGAAGGCCGCGCACCCCGACGTTTGGGAGCAGGATTACCGGGTGATGGTGACCTCGCTGCGCGACTATTGCCGCAAAACCGGATTTGGCAAGGTCCTGCTGGGCCTGTCGGGAGGCGTGGATTCCGCGCTGGTGGCGGCGATTGCGGTGGACGCGCTTGGGGCGGACAACGTGCGCTGTGTGATGTTGCCCTCCGAGTACACGTCGCAGGCGTCCCTGGAAGATGCGGAGGCGGTGGCCAAGGCGTTGGGGTGCCGCTATGATTATGTGCCGATTTCCGGGCCTCGGGCGGCTGTGACCGAGGTGCTGGCGCCGCTCTTCGACGGGTTGCAGCCGGATCTGACGGAAGAGAACATTCAGTCGCGGCTGCGCGGTTTGTTGCTGATGGCGCTCAGCAACAAGTTCGGGGAGATGCTGCTGACCACCGGCAACAAGTCCGAAGTGGCCGTGGGCTATGCCACGATCTACGGCGATATGGCAGGCGGCTACAATCCGATCAAGGATCTCTACAAGACCCGCGTGTTCGAGACCTGCCGCTGGCGCAATCAGAACCACCGCGACTGGATGAAGGGACCGCAAGGCGCGGTGATTCCGCCGCGCGTGATTGACAAACCGCCCTCCGCCGAACTGCGGGCAGATCAACAGGACAGCGACAGCCTGCCGGATTATCCCGAGCTGGATACCATTCTGGAGATTCTCGTGGATCGGGATGGCTCCATCGAGGATTGTGTCGCCGCCGGGATTGCGCGCGAGACCGCAAAACATATCGAACATCTGATCTACGTCAGTGAATACAAACGCTTTCAATCCGCCCCGGGGGCCCGGTTGACGAAGGGCGCGTTCTGGCTGGATCGTCGCTATCCGATCGTGAACCGTTGGCGCGATCCCTCCTGATCTCGCGGGGACAGGAGACGCCCAATGCCGTTGAGAGATTTGCCGCGAACGCGGATGTGATGTGTCCAACCGCTCTTGCAGGTCTATGTTGACCCCCAACACACTACCGGAGACCACAGATGCGCCGTTTAATCCTCCTCCTCAGTTTTGTCATGGCAGCACCGGCAGCCTTTGCCTGCGGGCCGAACAGCGATTGCATGGTCGCAGAGCGCCACTACCGGATCGCAATGCCGCAGGAGCATGACGGCGCATCAAAGGTGCCTGCGATTGTCTTTGCACATGGGTTTCGCGGCTCTGCCCGCGGGGTGATGCGCAACATGTCTTTGCGCCGCTTGGCCTCTGAACTGGGGGCGGCGCTGATTGCGGTCAAATCCGACGGGCCCGGCTGGGATCTGCCGAATGGTCCCCGCACGATGGACAGTGACGGATCGGCCGAGTTCGCTTATTTCGAAGCCGTCATGACGGATGTCGCCTCACGGTTTCCGATAGACGCGAGCAAGGTCATGGTCACCGGGTTCAGCGCCGGGGGGATGATGGTCTGGAACCTTGCCTGCGCGCGCCCACAGCAGTTTGCGGGCTTTGCGCCGATTGCCGGGACGTTCTGGCTTGAGCCACCGGTCGACTGCGCGCAGCCCGTTGCAAGCCTGATCCACATCCATGGTGACGCGGACAAGACCGTGCCGTTACTGGGGCGCGCCATCGGGCCCACGAAACAGGGCAAGGTGCCCCAGGCTCTCGATATGTATGCGCGCTCTGGCGGGTTCGGTGCACCGGAGCGGGCGCAATACGATGGTCTGGCCTGCAAGGACCGCCGCAATGAACGCGGCGATCTGCTGTCGTTTTGCCTGTTTCAGGGCGGGCATTCGTTTCGAACCGAACACGTGCGCCATGCCTGGGACCAGCTGGTCAAGGCGGGCCGGCTTTAGGCCACCCTTACCGGTCAGGTTACAGCATCAGCTGGTAGCTGTGCGGGACGTAAACGAACCCGCTGTCGCGCGTCTCCACATAGCCCACACCCGGCCAGGGCATGTGATAGCCCACAAAGGCGACCTTGTCGGCGGCCAGCATATCGAGGATGCGGCGGCGCGTGGCGGCGGCGGCGGGTTTGTCCATGTCGAAACTGACCTCCCAGTCGGGATGGCCCAGCGACCAGACGTAGTGGTTGGCGAAATCCGCCCCGAGGTAGAGCTGCGTGTCATCGGACTCGACCATGTAATTCATGTGACCCGGCGTGTGGCCAAAGGCGCCCATGGCTGTCAGTCCCGAGGCCACCGACCCACCATCTTCGATAAAGGTCATCTGGTCTGCAAAGGGTTCGACCTTGGCCTTGAAGTTATCGTTGTCCTGTTGCGCCCAGGCATCGTATTCCACCCGGCCCGTCACGTAGCGGGCGTTGGGGTATGTCGGGGTACCATCCTCCATCGTCATCCCGCCGATGTGATCGCCATGCATGTGTGTGATGACCACGACGTCGACCTGATCCGCCGTATACCCTGCCGCTTCAAGGGCAGCGGTGGTGCCTTCGCCGGACAGACCGGTATCGAACAGCACCAGTTCCGCGCCTGTGTTCACGACGGTGGGCGTAAAGAAGAACTGCGCCGCATCGGTCGGCAGGTTTGCGGCCGCCGAAACGCTTTTGAAGGTGTCGGCGTCCACGTTCAGCCCGAAAATGCTGTGCGGGTCTTTGCGCGGGACAGAGCCCGCAAGCAAGGTCGTCGCCTCAAAAGAACCGATTTTCAGCCGTTGGAAAGGAGCCACCTGAACACCCATCATGGGGGCGGCAGCACGTGTGGCACCCGCGGTTGCGGCGGCCAGCGGCAGCGCCGCAGCCCCGGCGAGGGCGGTGCGACGTGAAATCTTGGGCGATGAGGACATGGCAGGTCTCCTTTTTGACTCAATGCCAGAAACATAGCGTGCGGCAAGATTTAAGCCATCAGAACTTTGCCCGCCTCGCGGGAAGTTCACCGCGGCGTGAAGAGCGTTCCAGCGAGAGGATTGCTGGACAAATCTGCCCCCCTGTGACAACACCGCGCCAACAGGAGACACCAGATGACCACCACCCGCTTTGCCCCGTCGCCAACAGGCTATATCCACATCGGAAACCTGCGCACTGCGCTGATGAACTATCTGATTGCCCGCAAGGCAGGGGGCAGCTTCATCCTGCGGATCGATGACACCGACCCGGAGCGTTCCAAAGAGGAATACGTTGACGGGATCAAGCGCGATCTGGAATGGCTGGGGCTGCACTGGGACCGGGTGGACCGCCAGTCCGCGCGGCTCGACCTCTATGAGGCGGCCGCACAGAAATTGCGCGATATGGGCCGCTTCTATGAAGCTTTCGAGACCCCGACCGAGTTGGACCTCAAGCGCAAGAAACAGCTCAACATGGGCAAGCCGCCGGTTTATGACCGGGCGGCGCTGGCCCTGTCGGAGGCGGAGAAAGAGCGCCTGCGCGCCGAGCGGGGCAACGGCGTCTGGCGGTTCAAGCTGAACCATGCGCGGATCGAATGGGACGACGGCATTCTGGGCGATATCTCCATTGATGCCGCCTCCGTTTCCGATCCGGTGCTCATTCGCGGCGATGGTCAGGTGCTCTACACGCTGGCCTCCGTTGTGGATGATACCGAAATGGGTGTGACCCATGTGGTGCGGGGCTCGGATCACGTCACCAACACGGCGACGCAAATCCAGATGATCGAGGCTTTGGGCGGCACCCTGCCTGTTTTTGCGCATCATTCCCTGCTGACCGGCCCGCAGGGCGAGGCGCTGTCCAAACGGCTCGGCACGCTGGCACTGCGCGATCTGCGCGCGCAAGGCGTGCAGCCGGCGGCTTTGCTGAGCCTGATGGCGCGACTCGGCTCAAGCGATCCGGTGGAGTTGCAGACCGATATGGCTGCCCTGATCGACGGTTTTGACATCAGCCATTTCGGATCGGCACCGACGAAGTTCGACGCGGAGGACCTCTATCCGCTGACTGCACGGTATCTGTCCGGTCTGCCGCTGGAGGCTGTCGCGGAGGAGGTCTCGGCCGCCGGCGTGCCCGACGACAAAGCCGAGGAGTTCTGGGCGGTCACGCGCGAGAATATCAGAACTCTCAAGGATTTGGGCGGCTGGTGGACGCTGATGCAGAACGGCGCAGAGCCGCAGATCGATGCCGAAGACGCGGATTTTGTCGCCGAAGCGCTGGCGCTTTTGCCGGAGCCCCCGTTTGACGCAGAAACCTGGAGCACCTGGACCGCAGAGGTCAAGGCGCAGACCGGGCGCAAGGGTCGCGGGCTCTTCATGCCGCTGCGCAAGGCACTGACCGGTCAGGCGCATGGGCCGGATATGTCCGCGCTGATGCCGCTTTTGCAAGTGGTCAAGGCAGGTCGGTGACCAGACTGCTGCGTGCCATAGGCAAGGTCCATGGCTGAGCCGCAGGCGAAATTCCTGACCGGCAATCTCTTTCGTCACATCACCGTGATGTCGCTGACCTCCTCTGTGGGATTGATGGCGATCTTTGCCGTCGATTTTGTCGATATGATCTTTATCGCCATGCTGGGCAAAGCCGAGCTGGCCGCCGCCGTGGGATATGCCGCCACGGTGCTGTTTTTCACGACCTCCTTTGGCATTGGCATGGCGATTGCCGCAGGCGCACTGGTGGCGCGGGCGCTGGGGGAAGGCGACGCGCAGCTGGCGCAGGAGCGGCACACTCATGCGCTGACTTATGGCGTGGTGTTCGGCATTGTCTTTTCGGCGCTGGTCTGGATGAATCTGGAGCCCGTTGTGGCGCTTTTGGGAGCCACGGGGCGGACGGCAACACTGGCGGTGCAGTATTTGCAGATCGTCGTGCCGAGCCTGCCGTTTCTGATGGTCGGGATGATGGGCGGCGCCATCCTGCGTGCGCATGGGGATGCGCGCCGCGCGATGATGGCCACCATCTGGGCGGGGCTTGTCAATGCGGTGCTGGATCCGATCCTGATCTTTGGCCTCAACCTGGAACTGACCGGTGCGGCGCTGGCCTCCGTGGCGGCTCGGATTGTAATTGCGGTGACCGCGCTGATGCCGATTGTCAAACACTACGGCGGGATCGGGCGGCCGCGTTTGGGCGGGATGATCCGTGATCTGCCGCCCATCGCAGCCATCGCGTTTCCGGCGATCCTGACCCAATTGGCCACCCCCGTCGGCCAGGCCATCGTCACCCGTGCCATGGCGGAATTCGGCGAGGCAGCCGTTGCCGGGATGGCCATCGTCGGGCGCCTCAGCCCGCTGGCCTTTGGTGTGATCTTTGCGCTTTCGGGCGCGGTTGGACCGATCCTTGGCCAGAATTTCGGCGCGCGCAACTTTGACCGGGTGCGCGCGGGGCTGCAATCCGCGGTGCTCTTTACCGGGCTCGTGATCGTCATTGTCTCTGCCGCTCTGTTTGCCCTGCGGTCCCCGATTGCTGATCTTTTCAGCGCTACCGGCATCACCCGTGAAATGGTCTACCTCTTTTGTGGACCGCTGTCGCTTTTGTTCTTTTTCAATGGGGTCCTGTTTGTTGCCAATGCGACCTTCAACAACCTGGGCCACCCGTTTTATTCGACCTTCCTCAACTGGGGTCGCAACACGGTCGGGATGGTCCCGCTGGTGCTGCTGGGAGCGGGGCTTTTCGGGGCACAGGGCGTGCTGGTGGGTCAAGCGCTGGCGGGGGTGCTCTTTGGCGGTCTGGCCTGGGTGCTGGCGCGCCGGGTGATTGCGCGCGCCGGACAGGACATGCCCACCGCCCCGTCAGAATTTGGGCGGCAGGGTCGCCTCATGTCGTTGCTGTACCTGCGCCGATAGGCGGTCGAGGTTCTCGTTCACAAGCTCGGTCTGGCGGCGTGTCAGCTTCTGGTGACGCGGGTAGACCGGATCCGCGCGATCATCGAGGATTGTTGTGTGCCAGTTGTCGGTCGTGTCAAAGAAGTGCTGCACGCCGTCTTCGCCGTACACCTCATCAAATCCCTGCACGACAACATCCAGATAGCTGAGCAGGATCATATGGCTGTCGTTTTCCCGGACATGTTCCGGCTCCACGGCATAAACAGCGATGTCTGCTGTGCGGGGCAGGGCGTGGTTTACGTGCTCTGACGCAGGCAGGCGCGCATAGCCGCCTTCGCGTGCATCAAGGGCGGCCCAATCCGCGCCGGGCACAGCCGCAATCAACCCCTGAATGCTGTGGCCGGGCGCGGGCACACCAGACAGCAACACCACGCCGTAGCGCCGGGTGGCCACCCAGGCCCTGCGCCACCCGTTCAGCGTTGCGGGCCGCGGGTCCGGGTAATCATGGCTCTTGGTGTTCACAAGGCTGCCGTAGCCAAAGAAATAAGGATCTTTCATCAGGGACTCATCTGCCGCATCCTCTGCAGTCAATCATGTGGCGCAAAGAGCCACAAGGGGACTTGACCACGCGACGGGCTGCGGCATACCGTGAGGCAACTCTCTCACGGGAGAACTGGCAAATGCCGGTGCCGAAGGAGCAACCGCCCCGGAAACTCTCAGGCAAACGGACCGTGAGGCAGTAAGGACTCTGGAGAGAGGTGCCACGCACCCGCCGAAGGGATAACGATCTCAGGCGAAAAGACAGAGGGGGCATTCACGCGTGGCTGGCAAGCTATGCACAGGATGTCGATGTTTTGCCCAAAAGCTGCAGCGGCCAGAGGTTGGAGACCGGATGAGCGATTTCGCAACGACACCGCTTTTTGCAATGCATGAGGCGATGGGGGCCAAGATGGTGCCTTTCGCAGGCTACAGCATGCCGGTGCAATACCCGATGGGGGTGCTCAAGGAACATCTGCACACCCGCACCTCGGCAGGATTGTTCGATGTGTCGCACATGGGACAGGTCAGGCTCTCTGGTCCGTCCTGGGAGGCCGTCGCGCTGGCGTTCGAGGCTTTGGTGCCCTGCGATGTGCTCGGACTGGCAGAGGGGCGGCAGCGCTACGGCTTTTTTACCAACGGCGCGGGCGGCATCGAGGATGATTTGATGTTTGCGCGCCGAGGAGATGATCTTTTCTTGGTCGTGAACGCTGCCCGGAAAGCGGATGACCTGGCCCGGATGCAGACCGCCTTGCCGGATGAGATCACCGTGACCGAGTTGAAAGACCGTGCGCTGATTGCGTTGCAAGGGCCTGTTGCGGGCAATGTTGTCGCGACGCTCGATCCGCGCGCGGGTCAGATGCGGTTTATGGATGTGGCTGATCTTGATCTAAGCGGGCATGCGGTCTGGGCTTCGCGCTCGGGGTACACCGGCGAGGATGGGTTCGAGATTTCCGTTCCGGCCGAGGAGGCCGAAGCGCTGGCCCGTCGGCTGATCGGGGATGCGGATGTGGCTCCGATTGGCCTGGGGGCTCGCGACTCCCTGCGGCTTGAGGCGGGCCTGTGCCTTTATGGTCATGACATCGACGAAACGACCAGCCCGCTGGCTGCGGGCTTGGGCTGGGCGATCCAGAAGACCCGCCGCCCCGGCGGCGTGCGTGCCGGCGGGTTTCCCGGCGCAGAGGCGGTGTTTGCGGAAATCGAGCAGGGCCCGGAACGTGTGCGCGTCGGCTTGCAGCCCGAAGAGCGCGCGCCCATGCGCGAAGGCGTCTCCCTTTTTGATGCGGAAGCGGCAAGTGCGCCCATCGGTACCGTGACCTCGGGTGGTTTTGGCCCGTCGGTGCAGGGGCCAATTTCGATGGGCTATGTGGCAGCGCCTCTCGCAGGGTCCGGTACCGCGCTCTGGGGCGAGGTGCGCGGCAAAAGGTTGGCCGTAAGGGTGGTGGACCTGCCCTTTGTTCCTGCGCGGTTCAAAAGATAAAACAGGAGATCGAGAATGAAATTTACCGAAGAACATGAGTGGTTGCGCGTCGATGGTGACGAGATCGTTGTGGGCATCACCACCCATGCCGCCGAGCAGTTGGGCGATGTGGTCTTTATCGAACTGCCCGACGAAGGGGTCACCGTCAGCAAGGACGACGAGGTTGTTGTCATCGAAAGTGTCAAGGCCGCAAGTGATATCCTTGCCCCCCTGGACGGCGAAATTACCGAGGTCAACACCGCGCTGACCGACAACCCGGCAGCGGTGAATGACGACCCGCAGGGCGAGGCCTGGTTTTTCAAGATGACGGCAAGCGATCCGTCACAAATGGAAGATTACATGGACGAGGCCACCTACCAGAAGTTCATTGCCTGACGCCATTGCGCAGCCGTACCGGGTTTTTGAGGCCCTCGTGACAGGGCGAGCACAAGGAAGACAAAGATGGGTTACACACCAACCGAATACCTGCCGTATGATTTCGCCAACCGCCGCCATATCGGGCCGTCCCCCGCCGAGATGTCGGAGATGCTGGAGGTTGTGGGCGCGGCAAGCCTTGAGGCGCTGATCGACGACACGCTGCCCGCAGCGATCCGGCAGACGGACCCGCTGACCTTCGGCAAGGCAAAATCCGAACGTGAGGTGCTGGAGTTTCTGCGCCGGGTCGCCTCCAAGAACCGAGTGCTCACCTCGCTGATCGGGCAGGGCTATCACGGCACGGTGACGCCGCCTGCGATCCAGCGGAATATCCTTGAGAATCCCGCGTGGTACACGGCCTATACCCCCTATCAGCCCGAGATTTCGCAGGGCCGTCTTGAGGCGCTCCTGAACTTCCAGACCATGGTGTCGGACCTGACCGGGCTGGAGGTGGCGAATGCCTCGCTGCTGGATGAGGCCACCGCCTGTGCCGAGGCGATGACGATGGCGCGGCGGGTCTCCAAGTCGAAAGCGCGCGCGTTTTTCGTGGATCGCGACTGCCACCCGCAGAACATCGCCGTGATAAAGACCCGTGCGGCCCCGTTGGGGATCGAGGTGATCGTCGGTAATCCTGCCAAACTTGATGCCGCCGCGGTTTTCGGGGCGATTTTTCAGTATCCGGGCACCTACGGTCACGTGCATGATTTTACCGATCACATCGCGGCACTGCATGCGCATCAGGCCATCGGGATCGTCTCGGCGGACCCGCTGTCGCTGACGCTCTTGAAAGAGCCCGGCGCCATGGGGGCTGATATCGCCGTGGGTTCGACGCAGCGGTTTGGCGTGCCGGAAGGTTACGGCGGGCCGCATGCGGCCTATATGGCCTGCCGGGATGCCTACAAACGCGCGATGCCCGGTCGGATCGTCGGTGTTTCGGTCGACAGCCAGGGCCACCGGGCCTATCGGCTGTCGCTACAAACCCGCGAGCAGCATATCCGCCGCGAAAAGGCGACCTCGAACGTCTGTACGGCGCAGGCGTTGCTAGCGGTGATGGCGTCGATGTATGCGGTCTTTCACGGGCCCGAGGGGCTGCGGGCCATCGCGCAGCGCATCCACCGCAAGACCGTGCGCCTGGCCAAGGGGCTGGAGGAAGCAGGCTTCAAGGTTGACCCCAAAGCCTGTTTTGACACGATCACGGTCGATGTGGGGCCGCTGCAGGCGGCGGTATTGAAATCCGCGGTGGATGAGGGCATTAACCTGCGCGCGGTGGGCGAAGCCCGCGTGGGCATCACACTGGATGAACGCTGTAAGCCCGCGACGCTGGAGGCGGTCTGGCGGGCTTTCGGGATCACGCGCGAGGATAAGGACTTCAAGCCGGATTACCGCTTTCCCGAAAAGATGCTGCGCAGATCTGCATATCTCACACACCCGATCTTTCACATGAACCGGGCCGAAACGGAGATGATGCGCTATATGCGGCGTCTGGCGGACCGGGATCTGGCGCTGGACCGGGCAATGATCCCGCTGGGCTCCTGCACGATGAAGCTCAATTCAGCTGCGGAAATGATGCCGGTGAGCTGGCGCGAGTTTTCCCTGCTCCACCCCTTTGCGCCAGCGGATCAGGCCGAAGGCTACCGCGAGATGATCGACGATCTCAGCGCCAAGCTGTGCCAGATCACCGGCTATGACGCGATTTCCATGCAGCCCAATTCCGGCGCGCAGGGCGAATATGCCGGATTGCTGACCATCGCGGGCTATCACCGGAGCCGCGGGCAGGGGCACCGCAACATCTGCCTCATTCCAATGAGCGCGCATGGTACCAACCCGGCGTCGGCCCAGATGGTGGGCTGGAAGGTCGTGCCGATCAAATCGGCGGCAAACGGCGACATTGATCTGGCGGATTTCGAGGCCAAGGCCGCGCAGTATTCAGAAGACCTTGCAGGGTGCATGATCACCTATCCCTCAACTCATGGGGTCTTCGAGGAGACGGTGACTGAGGTCACCCGGATCACTCATCAGCACGGTGGGCAGGTCTATATCGACGGGGCCAATATGAACGCGATGGTGGGGCTCAGCCGCCCCGGTGATCTGGGCGGGGATGTCAGCCACCTGAACCTGCACAAGACGTTTTGCATTCCCCATGGCGGCGGCGGGCCGGGCATGGGGCCGATTGGCGTCAAATCGCATCTGGTGCCCTTCCTGCCGGGGCACGAGGCAACAGACGGCGGGGCAGGTGCTGTCTCGGCGGCCCCCTTTGGCTCGCCGTCGCTGTTGCCGATCAGCTGGGCCTACTGCCTGATGATGGGCGGCGAGGGGCTGACACAGGCGACGCGTGTGGCGATCCTGAACGCCAACTATATTGCCACCCGTCTGGCCGGGGCCTTCGGCGTGCTCTACCGCGGGCCGACGGGCCGCGTCGCGCATGAATGTGTGCTCGATGTCCGCCCGTTTGAAGCCTCCGCCGGTGTCACGGTCGAGGATGTCGCCAAGCGGTTGATCGACTGCGGTTTCCATGCCCCCACCATGAGCTGGCCCGTGGCGGGCACCCTGATGGTCGAACCGACCGAGAGCGAGAACAAGGCCGAGCTCGACCGGTTCTGTGATGCGATGCTGGCCATCCGCGCCGAGATTGCCGAGATCGAGGCCGGTCGCATGGACCGCGCCAACAACCCGCTGAAAAACGCGCCGCACACGGTCGAGGATCTGGTCAGCACCTGGGAGCGGCCCTATTCGCGCGAGCAGGGGTGTTTCCCGCCGGGGGCCTTCCGGGTCGATAAATACTGGCCGCCGGTCAACCGGGTCGACAATGTCTACGGGGACCGCCACCTGATCTGCACCTGCCCGCCGATGGAGGACTATGCCGAAGCGGCGGAGTAAGGCCTATTCCTGGGTCCGCAGAACCTGGGCGGGCTGGGCATTGATCGGGGCCCAGGCAAAGGCAAGGCCCGCCAGCGTGCTGGCCAGAATGCCGCCTGCGATGATGCCCAGGGCCGAGGGCCAGATCACCTTGAAGTCGGTGTCGAGGATATACGTGCTGACCCCCCAGCCGCCTGCGATGCCGGTCGCCAGCGCCACAAGCCCCGCACAGAGCCCAAGCAGTGCGGAGCGCAGGGCAAAGCTCAGCAGGATGTTCTTGCGCGACGCGCCGAGCGTTTTGAGCACGGCGGCCTCATAGACCCGCGCGCGTGTCCCCGCGGCGGCAGCCCCGATCAGCACCAGAAAACCCGTAAGCAGGGTTGCTGCTGCCCCGTATGACGTGGCTGCCGCCAGCCCGCTGACCGCCTCTGCGACCCGGTCGATGGCGTCGCGGACCCGGATGGCCGTGATATTGGGATATGCGCTTGCCAGATCACGCAGGATTTCCGCCTCGGCCGCTTCCTCGGCATAAACGGTCGAGATAAAGCTGTGCGGTGCGCCCGCCAGTGCGCCCGGGTTCATCGACAGGATAAACCCAATGCCCGCCGTCGAAAAATCGACCTCCCGAAAGCTTGCCAGCGTGCCGGTGATATCGCGCCCGAGGATGTTGATCGTCATCGTATCCCCAATCTCCAGCCCCATCTCCGCGGCCTCTTCGGCGGCAAAGCTGATGAGGGGCGGGCCGTCATAATCGGCCTCCCACCAGGTGCCTTCGGTCAGGCGGGTGTTTTCCGGCATCTCGGCGGAATAGGTCACGCCGCGATCCCCCTGCAAGACCCAGTGATTTCCGGCGATTTCTGCCGCGGGCCGATCATTGATGCGGGTGATCACCCCGCGCAGCATGGGCGCAGATTGCACACGGCGCACGGCAGGATCATTCTCCAGCCGGTCTGTGTATCCGGGCATCTGGTCCTTCTGAATATCTACAAAGAAATAGCTGGGGGCCACCTCGGGCAGGTTCCCGGTGATGGCGGCGCGCAGGTTGCCGTCGATCTGGCCCACGGCGGCAAGGACCGACAGCCCGAGCCCCAGCGACAACACCACCGAAGCTGCCCCTTCGCGCGGCCCAGAGATGGCCGTCAGGGCCCACCGCAGACGCGGCCATCCGCGTGCAAGGGACTTGCCGCGCCGCGACAGGCTGCGGATGACAAAGGCCGCCCCCGCCAGCAGGATCAGGGCGCCGGCGATCCCGCCTGCGGTCATGAAGGTCAGCCGCCAGGTGCCCGAAAACCACCCGGCAGTCGCCAGCAGGGCGCCGAGCGCCAACAGCGTTGCGATGATGTAGCGGCGCGCAGGTAGTGTTTTTCCTGTGCTCAGCGCATCGCGAAACAGCGTGGCGGCGCGCACATCTTCCGCCCGCGCCAGGGGCCAGAGCGTAAAGATGAAGGCCGTGAGCCCGCCGTAGAGCGCCGCCTCGAAAAGCGGGCCGGGGTAGAGCGCGAATTCAGCCGGAACAGGCAGCCGGGCGGAGAGGATCGGGGCCAGTCCCAGCGGGATCAAAGCGCCCAAGGCCACCCCGAGAATGACGCCGAGCACGGACAACGCGCCGATTTGCAGGAAATACGTCTGGAAGATCGTCGCCCGCTCTGCACCCAATGTGCGCAGCGTGGCAATGACGCTGGTCTTGTCCGAGAGATAGGCCCGGACGGCTGAGGACACGCCAACGCCCCCGACAGCCAATCCCGAGAGGCCAACCAGAACCAGAAACGCGCCGAGGCGGTCTACGAATTCGGCGATGCCGGGCGCGCCGTTGCGGGCGTCGGTCCAGCGCACTCCGGTGTCCTGAAAGGCGCGGGCAGCCTCCCGCTGCATGCGATCAAGGTCGGTGTCCGGCGGCAGATCGAGGCGGTATTTGGTGGAAAAGAGCGTGCCGGGGGCCAGCAGGGAGGCGTTTTCCAGATCGGCGGTGCGCACGATCGTGCGCGGGCCAAGGGCAAACCCGCCCGCCGCACTGTCCGGCTCACGCTCCAACACGGCGGTCAGGCGGAACTCTTGCGTGCCAAGCGAGAAGATCTCGCCCACCGCCAGACCCATACGGTCCATCAGGACCCGTTCCATGACCGCGCCGGGCAGGGGCCCCTCGGGGGTGAGGGCCTCGGCCAGCGAGATGTCAGGCTGCAGTGCCACCGTGCCGATCAGCGGGTAGGCGTCGTCCACCGCCTTGATCTGGGTGAGCGCGCGGGTGTCTCCGACCACGGCCATGGACCTGAAATCGGCGATCTCCGAGACAGCGAGCGCCTGGGTCTCCATCCAGTCCCGTTCTTGCGGCGTGGCAAAGCGGTAGGTAAAATCCAATTCCGCATCTCCGCCGAGGAGCGCCGATCCTTCGCGCGCCAGCCCCGCTTCGATGCTGGCACGCACCGTGCCGATGGCCGCGATGGCCGCGACCCCGAGGGCCAGACAGGCCAGAAAGATGCGAAAGCCCCGCAAGCCGCCGCGCAATTCGCGCGCCGCAAACCGGGCCGCGACAGCAAGGCTCATTCGGCGGCCTTCTCGAAGGGGGCGATGCGTCCGTCTGTCAGCCGGATCACCCGGTCACAGCGACTGGCCAGCGTGGTGCTGTGGGTCACCAGCACCAGCGTGGCCCCATGCCGGTCGCGCAGGCCAAACAGCAGGTCGATGATCGCGGCCCCATTGGCCCCGTCAAGATTGCCTGTGGGTTCATCTGCGAGCAGGATATCCGGTCGCGGTGCTGCGGCGCGGGCCAGCGCCACCCGCTGCTGTTCACCCCCCGACATCTGCGCGGGGTAATGATCGGCGCGGGCGGCCAGCCCGACGTTGGCCAGCTCGGCGGCGGCCTTGTCATAGGCGTCCCGGTCGTCCGCAAGCTCAAGCGGGGTGGCGACGTTTTCCAGCGCTGTCATCGTGGGGATCAGGTGAAACGACTGAAAGACCACGCCCATATGCGCCCGGCGAAACCGCGCCAGTGCGTCCTCGTTCATTGTGCCCAGATCGTGCCCCAATGCGGTCACTGTCCCGCCGGTTGCCCGTTCCAGCCCGCCCATCAGCATCAGCAAGGACGACTTGCCGGAGCCCGAGGGGCCGATGAGGCCGAGGCTCTCGCCTTTGTGAACCTCCATGCTGATCCCGTGCAGGATATCCACCCGTCCGGCATTGCCATCCAGCGATAAAGCCGCATCTTTCAAGGTCAGGACTGGGTCGGACATGAGGTACCAAGGGTTGCTGTGTTCCTCTTGGCATATGGAGCTTGGATCAAGATGCGCAAGATAATGATTTTCTTTGTCATGGGATTGCCGGGTGTGGTTGCGGCGGAGGATGTGGTGATTGCGGCTTTGGGCGACAGCCTGACGCAAGGTTACGGCCTGACGCAGGAGCAGGGATTTGTGCCTCAGCTTCAGACCTGGCTGACCGCCAACGGGGCGGAGGTGGAGATCATCAACGCGGGTGTCTCCGGCGATACCACGGCGGGCGGGTTATCGCGGGTGGGCTGGACCCTGACCCCGGAGGTTGATGCGATGATTGTCACACTTGGTGGCAACGACCTGCTGCGCGGTCTGGATCCCGAGATGAGCCGCGCAAACCTTGCCGGAATCCTGCAGGCTGCGCAGACCGCGGAGGTCGATGTGCTCCTCGTCGGCATGCAGGCCCCCGGGAACTTTGGCCCTGATTACAAGGCGCGCTTTGACGCGATTTATCCTGAGCTGGCGGCGGAATACGGCGTTCTGCATGCGGAGAGCTTTTTCGATGGCCTCTCGGTCGAGGGCGGGGACCCGGCCTCGGTCCGGGCGTATATGCAACCGGATGGTATCCACCCCAATGCCGAAGGTGTCGCGCGCATTGTAGATGCTTTGGGCCCCGCCGTGCTGAAGCTGGTGGAGCAGGTCTCGCCTTAACCGGCTGGTCAGGCTCAGGAAACGTCGACACGGGCGCGCAAACGCCCGCTCTGGTGTTTTAGATGCGCGTGTCAGGCGAGCGCGAGGTTGCCTGCGCTTTCACGACCGTCCCGGCCTGCTTCGATATCAAAAGTCACCTTCTGATTGTCTGCCAAACCGGTCAGACCGGCGCGTTCAACAGCAGAGATATGGACAAAGATATCCTTGCCGCCGCCGTCGGGTGCGATAAAGCCGTAGCCTTTTGTTGTGTTGAACCATTTCACGGTGCCAGTGGCCATTTTCCGTGTCTCCTTCTTGTAGGTCTGCCCGCAGGATGCGGCAGCGTGGCTTAGCCAAAACCAGTTCATCAGACTGTGCGGGTTTCAGGCGGGCCGAAAGAGCATGGGTCGATAGATGGTCGCGTAGCGTAATCGAAATTCGCATCCTTCGAGCAGATTTCAAGTGAATTTATTGTAAAAGGCAACCAGCTGCATCTTTTGGCAAATTCCCGCTTACCGGGTGCGCGCGCTGCCTATTCCATAGGATGATGCATTTTTCAGCAGCAGGCTTTTGCAAGGTTCGAAAAGAATTTTTACCAGTTGATAAAAAAATTATTTCGTGAGAGCGTTTCGGCTAATCCACGCGAAAACAGGGATGCCACATGCCAAATGACAGCTTTACCCCCGGAGTAGTACCTGGCCGATTGGAGCCGGAAACCTATCAGGAACAGTTTTCAGATTTGCATCCCCCCCTCGATGCGCACGAGGCGCTGGTGGCCGCAGACCGGTGCTATTTCTGTCATGATGCGCCCTGTATCACGGCGTGTCCGACCGAGATCGACATCCCGCTCTTTATCCGCCAGATCGCAACTGGAACGCCGGATGCGGCGGCCAAGACGATCCTGACCCAGAATATCATGGGCGGCATGTGCGCTCGGGTCTGCCCGACCGAAGAGTTGTGTGAGCAAGCCTGCGTGCGCGAGTTGGCCGAAGGCAAGCCGGTGCTGATCGGGCAGCTGCAGCGTTATGCGACGGATCATTTGCAGCAGCAGGATATCCACCCGTTCAGCCGCGCGCCTTCTACGGGTCAGAAAGTCGCCGTGGTGGGTGCGGGGCCTGCCGGTCTTTCCTGTGCGCATCGCCTGGCCATGCTGGGGCATGATGTGGTGGTCTATGACGCGCGTCCCAAGGCCGGGGGGCTCAACGAATACGGGATCGCGACCTACAAGACCACGGACGGCTTTGCCCAGGCGGAAGTGGACTGGCTGCTTAAAATCGGGGGCATTGAGATCCACTACGGCAAGGCGCTGGGGCCGGATCTGTCGCTTGATGCGTTGCGGGACGGGTTTGATGCGGTATTTCTGGGCATGGGCCTTGGTGGCGTGAACGCTCTGGGAGTCGCGGGCGACGGGAAAGAAGGCGTTCTCGACGCGGTCAATTTTATTGCCGACCTGCGGCAGGCCAGTGACGTGGCGTCCGTGCCGGTGGGGCGGGATGTTGTCGTCATCGGCGGCGGCATGACAGCGGTGGATGCGGCGGTGCAGGCGAAACTGCTTGGCGCGCTCAACGTTACGCTGGTCTACCGGCGGGGGCGCGACCGGATGAATGCCAGCGTCTTTGAGCAGGATCTGGCGGCGGCCAAAGGCGTTCGGATCGTGACCCATGCGGTTCCTACGGCAGTCCTTGGCAACGGCGCTGTTCGGGAGATTGAGTTCGCTTATGTTGATGCCGCGATGCAACCGACGGGCCAGACCCTGCGACTGGCCGCAGATCAGGTGTTCAAGGCCATCGGTCAGACCTTTGCAGGCGATGGCATGCCCGCCTTGGAGAATGGCAAGATCAAGGTTGATGCCGCAGGGCGCACCGCGCTCGAAGGGGTCTGGGCAGGAGGCGACTGCGCCAGCGGCGGCGATGATCTGACAGTGACGGCTGTGGCCGAAGGCCGGGACGCGGCCCTGGATATTCACGCGCACCTCACAGGCAAGGCAGGCTGAAGCCCACCTAACACGGAGAGACGACAATGGCTGATTTGAAAAGTGATTTCGTAGGCATCAAGAGCCCAAACCCGTTCTGGCTGGCCTCGGCACCGCCGACGGATAAGGAATACAATGTCCGCCGCGCCTTTGAGGCGGGCTGGGGTGGCGTGGTCTGGAAGACCCTCGGACTTGATCCGCATGTGGTCAACGTGAATGGCCCGCGGTATGGCGCGATCTGGGGGGCGGATCGGCGCTTGCTCGGGCTCAACAACATCGAGCTGATTACCGACCGCCCGCTACAGACCAATCTCGATGAGATCAAGGTGGTCAAACGCGATTACCCGGATCGGGCCATGGTTGTCTCTCTGATGGTGCCTTGTGAAGAAGAGCCGTGGAAGTTCATCCTGCCCAAGGTCGAAGACACGGGTGCGGATGGGGTGGAGCTGAACTTTGGCTGCCCGCACGGGATGTCAGAGCGGGGCATGGGCTCGGCGGTCGGCCAGGTGCCGCAATACATCGAAATGGTCACCCGCTGGGTCAAGGCCAATACCCGGATGCCGGTGATCGTGAAGCTGACGCCGAATATCACCGACATCAAGAAGCCTGCAGAAGCCGCCATGCGCGGCGGGGCCGATGCGGTCAGCCTCATCAACACGATCAACTCCATCACCTCTGTTGATCTCGACCTTTTTGCGCCGGAACCCACGATCGACGGCAAGGGCGCGCATGGGGGCTATTGCGGCCCGGCGGTCAAGCCCATCGCGCTGAACATGGTGGCGGAGATTGCGCGCACCCCAGAGATGGCGCATCTGCCCATTTCCGGTATTGGCGGGATCACCACGTGGCGCGATGCGGCGGAATTCATGGCGCTGGGGGCGCGCAACGTGCAGGTCTGCACCGCGGCCATGACCTATGGTTTCAAGATCGTGCAGGAGATGATCTCGGGCCTGAGCGAATATATGGACGAAAAGGGCATGACCTCGGTGGACAACCTGGTGCGGCGCGCGGTGCCCAACGTGACGGACTGGCAGCATCTCAACCTCAACTATGTGGCCAAGGCCAAGATCAATCAGGATCTGTGCATTTCATGTGGCCGGTGCTTTGCCGCCTGCGAAGATACCTCGCATCAGGCGATCTCCATGTCCGAGGATCGTGTCTTTGAGGTCATCGACGCGGAATGCGTGGCCTGTAATCTCTGCGTCAACGTCTGTCCGGTCGAGGATTGCATCACGATGGAGGCGATGGCACCGGGGCTGGTCGACCCGCGCACCGGAAAAGTGGTCGAGCCGGACTACGCCAACTGGACGACCCATCCCAACAACCCGGCGGCGAAAGCAGCAGAGTAACCTAGCTGTCTTCGCGCTGCAGGATCGGCGCCGTGGGCAGGGGGTTTGGCATCACATACTCCGGCTGTGCCGCCTTGTCCGCGTCGGCCTTGGCTTCGGCCGCACGGGCGGCGGCGCGCTCCGCGGCGCGGGCTTCTTCGGCGGCTTTGGCTTCAATCTGCTGCTGCGCCTGACGGGCGAGGAAATCGGTGGCCGGGTGGCTGCCTGATTGCGCTTCGATCACGGATTTCGGGGTCGGTTGCTGAGGCATGTCATCGCGCCCGCGTTTGAGCAAGGCGGCAAGCTGCGCCCCACCGGTGCCGGTGCCGTTCCCTGCCCCTTGCCCCGACTGGTCCGAGGCATTGCCCGCCATGTTGCTGGAGGTCGATACATTCACGGGCACCGTGGTTTGAGCGGCGGCAAAGCCCGCATCGGTTGAAAGTCCTGCGGCCGGTTGCGGCGCGTAGGGGTTTATCAAAGAGATCGCTGTCATTTTCAGTTCCTATCCATCAGCTTTTTCAGGGCCATCACCCGCAAACATTAAAGCTCTGTGAATATGAACGAAATCTTAACAGGAGCGTATAAATTACCTTTTGGTTAACAATCGCTTAAGGTTTCAGCAAGCGGGTGAAGAGCGTGACGAGGTAGTCCTCGGCTCCCTGCTGCGGCTGCGGCTCGCCTTGCAGCAGAACATCAACCTGCGAGGCAAAATCCGCGTAGTGCTGTGTGGTGGCCCAGATTGAGAAGATCAGATGTCTCGGATCTACAGGTCGCAGGTGCCCTGCATCCATCCAGATCTGTATGAGCGCGCATTTTTCGTCGAAAAGCGGTTTCAACCCTGCTTCGAGATGAGGGCCCATCCGTGGTGCGCCCTGAAGGATCTCGCCAGCAAAAAGCCGGCTCTGACGCGGTAGTTCATGGGCCATATCGAGTTTGCGCTGAACGTAGTTGAGGATTTCCGACAGCGGGTCTCCCTCCGGATCAAGTGTTACCAAAGGATCAAGCCATGTCTCCATCAGTTGGTTCAACAGCGTGACGTGAATTTCTTCTTTACCTTCAAAATAGTAAAGAATGTTTGGCTTGCTGAGGCCGGCGCGTTCGGCGATCTGGTCTAGGGTGGTCCCGCGGTAGCCATGTTGTGAAAAAACCTCAAGTGCTGCATCCAGGATAAGGCTCCTGTTGCGCTGTTGAATGCGGCTGGATTTTTTGAGTTGGGCCTGGGTCAAATACACGTCTCCAATCGGGTGCTGTTATTTTGAGCGACGGCGCGGAATTGTGCAAAAGCCCCTTCCCCGGCGAGACACGCAAGCCTTGACTTGGCGCAGCCGAGCCGCAATCGTGGCTTTACCAAATGGTAAAATTTACCATTGGTCAAGAAATGCATTGCCAGAAAGGATCCAGCCATGCCCGCGCCCGGACAGAACCTCAAGATCAATCCGGATCGTCTGTGGGACAGCCTGATGGAAATGGCCAAGATCGGCCCCGGCGTGGCCGGTGGCAACAACCGCCAGACCCTGACCGATGAGGATGGTGAGGCGCGCGCGCTGTTTCAGACCTGGTGCGAGGCGGCGGGCTGCAGCATGGGGCTTGACCAGATGGGCAACATGTTTGCCCGTCGCGAGGGCACCGACCCGGACGCGCTGCCGGTTTATGTGGGCAGCCACCTCGATACGCAGCCGACGGGCGGCAAATACGACGGGGTGCTGGGCGTGTTGGGCGGGCTGGAGATCATCCGTACCCTGAATGATCTGAATATCAAGACAAGGCACCCGATTGTCGTGACCAACTTTACCAACGAGGAAGGCACGCGCTATGCCCCGGCGATGCTGTCGTCCGGCGTTTTTGCGGGCATTCACACGCAGGATTGGGCCTACGCCCGCGAAGATGCGCAGGGCAAGGCCTTTGGCGACGAGTTGCAGCGCATCGGCTGGCGCGGGGACGAAGAGGTGGGCGCCCGCAAGATGCACGCCTTCTTTGAGCTGCACATCGAACAAGGCCCGATTCTGGAGGCGGAGGGCCGCGATATCGGGGTGGTCACCCACGGTCAGGGTCTGAGCTGGACGCAGGTCACCATCACCGGCAAGGACAGTCACACCGGATCGACGCCGATGCCCATGCGCCGCAACGCGGGCCTCGGGATGGCACGGGTGCTGGAAAAGGTGGACGAGATCGCCTGGAGCCGCAAACCGCATGCGGTGGGGGCGGCAGGGCACATCGATGTCTACCCGAACTCGCGCAATGTGATCCCCGGCAAGGTCGTGTTTACCGTGGATCTGCGCTCCCCTGATCTCAGCGTCATCAAGGATATGGAAGCGCGATTGCGCGTCGAAGGTCAAAAGATAGCCGATGAGATGGGGCTGGAGATCGCCTTTGAGAAAGTCGGCGGTTTCGACCCGGTGGCCTTTGACGAGGGTTGCGTCACGGCAATCCGCAACGCGGCGGAGCGGTTGGGCTATTCTCATATGAACCTGATTTCAGGCGCGGGACATGACGCCTGCTGGATCAACCGGGTGGCCCCCACGGCCATGGTAATGTGTCCCTGCGTCGATGGGCTGAGCCACAACGAGGCCGAAGAGATCACCAAGGACTGGGCCATGGCGGGCACCGATGTGCTGCTGCACGCGGTGGTGGAGACGGCGGAGATTATGGGGTGACGGATCAGGACCAAGACCTTGACCGGATGGATCACGCGGAACTGCTGAGTACGGCGCGACAATTGCGTCAGGCTATTCGCGCGCATCGCGATGCAAGCGGTCATGACCTGTGCTGGCACTGGCCGGACATGTGGGCCCTGCTGCCCGACACTCCGACTGATGGTCAAGAGGTTCCTGCTTGGCCTCAATTCATGCGCGGTTGCGTCAAGTATCGCGCTTCACTTGAGCGAGAGCTGTCCGAAGCTCCGCGATCTGACAGGGAGTTTGACGGATGAGCAAAGTCATCAAGGGCGGACAGGTCTGCACGGCAGATCGGACGTGGAAAGCGGACATTCTGATCGAAGGCGAGACCATCAAACAGATCGGCGAGGACCTTTCGGGCGACGACTACATCGATGCCGAAGGCGCCTATGTGATCCCCGGCGGGATTGATCCGCATACGCATCTGGAGATGCCGTTCATGGGCACCACGGCGGCGGAAACTTTTGAGTCCGGCACCTGGGCGGCGGCAGCGGGGGGCACCACGATGGTCGTCGATTTCTGCCTGCCGGGTGCAGACGGGTCGATCAAGAACGCCATCAATGAATGGCACCGCAAGTCCGCGCCGCAGATTTGTTCCGATGTGGGCTATCACATGGCCATCACCGGCTGGAACGAGACTGTTTTCAATGAGATGAAAGATGCCGTGGAGATGGGGGTGAATTCCTTCAAACACTTCATGGCCTACAAGGGCGCTTTGATGGTGGAGGACGACGAGATGTTCGCCTCCTTCCAGCGCTGTGCGGAGCTGGGCGCGCTGCCCATGGTGCATGCGGAGAACGGCGATCTGGTGGCGGCCTTGCAGGAGAAATACTTCAACCAGGGGATCACGGGCCCGGAAGGGCACGCCTATTCGCGCCCGCCCGAGGTGGAAGGCGAGGCGGCCAACCGGGCGATCACCATCGCTGATGCGGCGGGGGTGCCGCTTTACATCGTGCATGTGTCCTGCGAGCAGGCGCATGAGGCGATCCGGCGGGCGCGGCAAAAGGGGATGCGGGTCTACGGCGAGCCGCTGATCCAGTTCCTGACGCTGGACGAAGCCGAGTATTTCAACACCGATTGGGATCATGCGGCGCGCCGGGTGATGTCGCCACCGTTTCGTTCGAAGGACCATCAGGACAGCCTCTGGGCCGGGTTGCAGGCGGGGTCCTTGCAGGTGGTGGCGACGGACCACGCGGCGTTTAACACCGAGCAGAAACGCGCAGGCCGCGATGATTTCCGCATCATTCCAAACGGGTCGAACGGGCTCGAGGAACGCCTTGCCGTGCTCTGGACCGAAGGGGTGGAGACCGGGCGGCTGACACCAAACGAATTCGTCGCCTGCACCTCGACCAATGTGGCCAAGATCCTCAACATCTATCCGCGCAAAGGCGCGCTGGTGGAAGGGGCGGACGCCGACATCGTGGTCTGGGACCCCAAGATCAGCAAGACCATCTCGCCCAGCAACCACCATTCGGTTTTGGATTACAACGTCTTCGAGGGCTTCGAGGTCAAAGCCCAGAGTCGCTATACCCTGAACCGGGGCGAGGTGATCTGGGCCTGGGGGCAAAACTCGCAGCCCAATCCGGGGCGTGGGCGGTTCATCCCGCGGCCCGCCTTCCCGAGCGCTTCGGTGGCCTTGTCAAAGTGGAAAGAACTGACCGCGCCGAAACTCATCAAACGCGATCCGATGAATATTCCAGCAGGTATCTGACGACGCATGCAGGCAACCACTTCTCTGGACTACCTGTCGCTTGCGGCGTCGGTGACGACCATCCTGGCCTCTCTGGCGGTTTGCGTGACGGCTCTTTTTGTCTGGCGGCAGATGAAATTGCAGGCGGATACTTTTGACAATGACGCCCGGAGGTTGCGGCGCGAATCCTTTACATTCGTGTTCGAGGCGCTCTGGGATGACGGGTTTCGCGAGGCCCGCGACGAGATGCTGGAAGCCTTGAATGCGGGTAACACCCTGCCGCAGGATCGGTCGGACAAAGATAACTTTCGCAACGTTCTGAATACCTATGAAATGCTGGGCCTTGCCGTGAAACTGGATACAATCGACGAAAACGTCTGGAAAGAATACTGGCGCACGCCCCTGCTGCGCGACTGGGACCGGCTGGTGCCTTTTGTCAAAGAGGAGCGTGCCGCAACGCAGAGCGAGCGGCTCTACATCGACGCCGAACGGGTGGTGACGCGGTGGAGGAACGCCGCATGAACGCTTCGGTGATTTCTGCGAACCGTCTCGATCTGACGTTTCAGACCAACGATGGGCCGGTGCATGCGCTGAAAGATGTCAGTCTGGACGTGGCAAAAGGGGATTTCGTCAGCTTTATCGGGCCGTCGGGCTGCGGCAAGACGACGTTCCTGCGCTGCATGGCGGATCTGGAGCATCCCACCGGCGGGCAGATTACCATCAACGGTGTACGCCCGGAAGAAGCCCGCAAGGCGCGGGCTTACGGCTATGTCTTTCAGGCGGCGGGGCTTTACCCGTGGCGCACGATCGGGGGCAACATTCGGTTGCCGCTGGAGATCATGGGGTATTCGAAGGAGGATCAGGCTGCGCGCGTAGCGCGGGTGCTGGAGCTGGTGGAACTGTCAGGCTTCGAGAAGAAGTACCCTTGGCAACTTTCAGGCGGCATGCAGCAGCGTGCAAGCATCGCCCGCGCCCTGGCCTTTGATGCGGATATCCTGCTGATGGATGAACCCTTTGGCGCGCTGGACGAAATCGTACGGGATCATCTGAACGAACAGCTTTTGGAGTTGTGGAAACGGACCGAGAAAACAATCGCTTTCGTGACGCATTCAATCCCCGAGGCGGTGTACCTGAGCACCAAGATCGTGGTGATGAGCCCACGGCCCGGGCGGATCACGGATGTGATCGACAGTCCGCTGCCGCCGGATCGGCCCCTGGATATTCGCGACACGCCGGAGTTTCTGGAGGTGGCGCACCGGGTGCGTGAAGGGCTGCGCGCGGGGCATCTGGATGACTGAGGGGCGGTCCATTGGCGAGTGGCCCTCCGCGACGAGTATTTGCCGAAGGGTGAATACGGAGGGTCGCATATGGGTCGCGCAGATCGTCTTCTTGGTGTTGGGCGTGGTGGGTTTATTGGTGGCTCTCGTGTGCCTTGCCGCATTGAGCCACTATCGGGACCTACAGTGCTGGGAGATGCCCGCAAACCAATGCCCGGATGCGGCTGGTACCATGTGGATGATGGCTCTGGTGTTCGTGGTTGCCATCTCCGCAGCCGTCTGGTTCTGGCGGAGCGGGAGGGCATATGCGTAGCTTTGTCCCTGTTCTGACCGTGGTCACGGGTATCTTCGCGGTCTGGTATCTGGCAGCCATCTGGCTGAACGCCCCTTGGGCCTATGACAAGGCCACGCGCTCGGGTGAGGTGCTGACCCTGCAAACGCTGATCGCGGACACCTGGAGCCAGGACAAACCCAAGCTGCCCGCCCCCCATCAGGTGGGGATCGAGATATGGGAGACCACGGTCGAGAAAAACATCACCTCCAAGCGGTCGCTGATCTATCACAGCTGGATCACGCTGAGTGCGACGCTGCTGGGGTTTGCGCTGGGGACGGGGCTGGGCATCGCGCTGGCCATCGGGATTGTCTACAACAGGACGATGGATATGTCGGTGATGCCTTGGGTCATTGCCAGTCAGACCATCCCCATCCTTGCGCTGGCCCCGATGATTATCGTGGTGCTGAATGCGGTGGGGATCTCAGGCCTGCTGCCCAAGGCGATGATCTCGATGTATCTGTCGTTCTTTCCGGTGGTCGTGGGCATGGTCAAGGGGCTGCGGTCGCCCGATGCAATGCAGCTTGACCAGATGCGGACGTGGAATGCATCGCCTGCGCAGACCTTCTGGCGGTTGCGACTGCCGTCTTCGATGCCCTACCTCTTTACCTCGCTCAAGGTCGCGATGGCGGCCTCCCTTGTCGGCGCGATTGTCGGGGAGCTGCCGACAGGCGCTGTCGCAGGCTTGGGCGCGCGCCTGCTGGCGGGCAGCTACTTTGGTCAGACGATCCAGATCTGGTCGGCGCTGCTGATGGCCGCAGCCCTCGCGGCAGCCCTTGTCAGCCTTGTCGGCCTGATCCAGCGCATCACCCTGAAGCGGATGGGGATGGCGTGATGGGCTGGCTGGTTTTTGCCTTTGGTGTCTGGGCCGGCGGGTGGTGGCTGAACACCTGGATGGCTCGCCTGCCGCCCACGCGGCTCACCTCGCTGGCGGTGCCGGTCCTGTTTGGGCTCACCCTGATCGCCATCTGGGAAGGCGTGGTGCGCGGCCTTGAGATCAGCCCGGTCCTGTTGCCCGCCCCCAGCATGATTGCCCTCCGGTTCGCCGCTTCAACCGCGATCTTGTGGGAGGACTTCGTGCAAACGGTCATCAAGGGCGCTTTGTCGGGCTATGTCTTGGGCTGCGGATCTGCCTTTTTGATCGCCATTCTGGTGGACAGGTTTGATTTCCTGCGGCGCGGCCTCTTGCCCGTTGGCAACTTTGTCGCAGCGCTGCCGGTGATCGGCATGGCCCCGATCCTTGTGATGTGGTTCGGCTTTGACTGGCAGTCCAAGGCCGCGGTTGTGGTAGTGATGGTGTTTTTCCCGGTGCTGGTGAACACGGTACAGGGCCTCACCTCGGCCACGGCCATGCAAAAGGACCTGATGCGGACCTACGCGGCCGGCTATTGGACGACCTTGCTGAAACTGCGCCTGCCTGCGGCGATGCCTTTTGTCTTTAATGGCCTCAAGATCGCAAGTACGCTGGCGTTGATCGGTGCGATCGTTGCTGAATTTTTCGGCTCTCCGATCCGCGGGATGGGCTTTCGCATTTCCACCTCCGTTGGACAGCTTGCGCTTGACCTCGTGTGGGCCGAAATTGTTGTCGCAGCGGTTGCGGGCTCGGCGTTCTACGGGGCCATTGCCCTGATCGAACGGGCGGTGACCTTCTGGCATCCGTCCCAACATCACTGACCAAAACAAAAAAACAAAACCAACTAAGGAGAGTATGATGAAGAAGATGACAACACTGGCAGCCGGGGTGGCCCTGGGCCTCTGGGGCGCTGCGGCACATGCCGCGGATGACGTGACCTTGCAGCTCAAATGGGTGACGCAGGCCCAGTTTGCAGGCTACTACGTGGCCCTCGACAAGGGTTTCTACGAAGAAGAAGACCTCAACGTCACGATCAAGCCCGGTGGGCCGGACATCGCCCCGACGCAGGTGCTCGCCGGGGGTGGTGCGGATGTGACAGTTGACTGGATGCCCTCCGCCCTGTCGGCGCGTGAAAAGGGGTTGCCGATGGTCAACATCGCCCAGCCCTTCAAGTCGTCGGGCATGATGCTGACCTGCCGCAAGGATGCCGGTGTCGAAAGCACCGATGACTTTGCAGGCAAGACCCTTGGCGTCTGGTTCTTTGGCAATGAATTTCCCTTCCTGAGCTGGATGAACAAGCTCGACATTCCCACGGACGGCTCAGACAACGGTGTCACCGTGCTCAAGCAGGGGTTCAACGTGGACCCGCTCCTGCAGGGGCAGGCGGCCTGCGTCTCGACCATGACGTACAACGAGTATTGGCAAGTGATCGATGCGGGTCTGACACCGGATGATCTGACGGTCTTCAAGTACGAAGACCAGGGCGTCGCAACCCTGGAAGACGGGCTCTACGTGCTGGAAGAGCGGCTGGAAGATCCCGCCTTCGAGGACAAGATGGTCCGCTTTGTGCGGGCGTCGATGAAGGGCTGGAAATACGCCGAGGCGAACCCGGACGAAGCCGCCGAGATCGTGCTGGATAACGACGCCAGCGGAGCACAAACCGAAGAGCATCAAAAGCGTATGATGGGCGAGATTGCCAAGCTGACCGCGGGCAGCAACGGTGCGCTTGATCCGGCGGACTATGAGCGGACGGTCGCCTCGCTTTTGTCGGGTGGGTCCGACCCGGTTATTTCCAAAGCACCGGAAGGCGCCTGGACACATGTCATCACGGATCAGGCATTGAACTGAGCGGGAAACTGCACGAACTGCGAAAGGCCGGCGGGAAACCCCGGCCTTTTTCAATGCGATGCACTGGACTTTATTGTTTTGGACCCCATTTCGAGACTTAAGCCAAGAAGAGTGGAGTGTTCGATTTGAGTAATATGGAAAATCTGGAAACGCAGCTAAGCGAAAAAGAGCGCCAGCAACAGGTCAACCAGACGGCGTTGCGGTCGATCAAGGCGATGGATACCCGCCGCGCTGCCCGTGGATATGCGGTGATGGCTGCGGCTCTTGGCTATGGCGAAGGTGCGTTGGGTCGGGGCACGTTTGGCAAGATCAGCCATGCTGCAAAGCTGTTTTGCATCGGATTCGCGTTTTTGCTGCCCAGTCTGCTCATCTGGCGCGTTCTTTTGTAGCGCGTCCACGGACCGTCTGATCTGCACCAGGTCGAACCGCTACCGCAAAAAGGCAAAAGCCGGCACGTCTCAGCGCCGGCTTTGGTCGTTTAGAGGCTCTTTGAGCTATCAGGCGAGCGCGATGTTAGTCGCAGATTCGCGACCGTCCCGGCCTGCTTCGATATCAAAAGTCACCTTCTGATTGTCCGCCAGACCTGTCAGCCCTGCGCGCTCAACGGCAGATATGTGGACGAATACGTCCTTGCTGCCGCCGTCGGGTGCGATAAAGCCGAAGCCTTTTGTTGTGTTGAACCATTTCACGGTGCCAGTGGCCATTTCCCGTGTCTCCTTGAAATTATGCTATCCGCGTGCGTGCGATAACTCGGCGCAGTTGATCTTGATCGAGTTCTGAGCGCCGTTTCAGCGAGAGCAGGTCGAAAGAGACGTAGTGTGCGGGTGCTATATATATGAAATGTGCCGTTGCTGCAAGATGTTGCCGGGGCGGGTCGGCACGAAAACGCTCGTGCGCAGCAGGCGGATTTCCCTTGCACCTTGCTGCCCATGGTGCGTTTCGACCCAGCTTTGTGCCGCTTCTGTGACCTCTATCACAGACGGGTTGGGCCGCCATATGCTTGGATGATTGGGCAAGATGCTCCCCTCGTCAGATCAGGGCGACGCTTGGGACCTTGCATTTTTCGGTGGACGGCGCGGCTCTCTTCCTCCGTGTGGTCCTTTCTACTATAGCGGGTCGGTTCTGCCGACCCGTTTTTTTAATCCGCAGGATGTTGCACATTGAGCAGGGCTGCGGGATCGTAGCCATTGGCGCGTAGCACGGCTTCCGCTTCGGCGCGCTTTGCGTCGCTGATGCGCGGGCGCCGCGCGAGGATCCAACCGGCCCGCCCGTTCGGTACACCCACAACAGCGGTGTCATAGGTTTCATCGACCCACAGCACCCAGTAAGGCGCCCGGACAAACGGTACGGAGGCAAACTGTACCTTGAGCTGCCCTGGGCCGCTGATGTCAGCGGTGCCTTTGACGCTGCGGAGCGGGCCATCCGGGCTGTCCTGGCGGCAGGTATTCAGGACAGAGATCGTGTCGGCGTCAAGTGCACCATAGGTCGCCGTGGTCGCGGTGCAGCCGCGCTGGAAGGCGACCGGGTAGCGCGCGATTTCGTACCATGTCCCGAGGTAGCGCGCAGGGTCGAAGTCCGCTTGGGCGGTGATCGGCTGCGTGTTGTCCCGATACCGGGTGCCACAGGCGGTGAGCAGGACAAGGGCCAGCAGGAACAGGAGGCGGAGGCAAGCGGTCATGGCGCGCGCGTGACGTCGTAGACCCAAGCGATATAGTCGGTGTTGGCCCCATCGACACGGGTGCGGAGGATCGGCGGCACTTCATAGGGGTGCAGCTTGCGGATGGCGTCCTCGACCGGCTGTGCGAGATCTGCGCGGGTTTTCAGCAGCAGCGGGTGTTCTTCTGCGTATTCGAGCTTGCCCTGCCAGTGGTAGCTGCTCTGGATTGGCGCGTAGCGGTTGGAGCAGGCCACAAGGCGCTGGTCGATGAGGGCCGCGCTGATTGTGTCGGCGGTCTCGATGCTGGGGCAGTTTACGAGTATGTCGATGATTTGCATGGGGGTGAGGGTAGGGGGTGCTACCAGACTGTTCAATCCGTATTTGCTAACCGCTTGGGTGGTGATTTGGGCAAACGGCGGAGGTGTGTGCGGGATTTTACCACCCTCGCCACGCCTCCTTTCGTCAGGACCGGTCCTGCTCCAGCAGCGCGGCGGCGACGCGCAGCAGATTGGCAACGCGCTCCATGTCCATAGGGGTCGCAAGCCTCTCCTCGTCCAGCATGAGCTTCTTCAATTCGGACAGGTCGTCATCGACAGACCCCATCGGCAGTGGGTCGGACGGCGTGTCGTAAGGGTTCAGTGCTTCTTTGAGCCCAATGGTATGATAGAGGTCGGTCTGCGTAATATCGACCCCATGTTCACCGCGCTTTTTGTGATCGTCGATGATGCGCGCCAGAGCCTCCTGCAGAAACAAAAGGTTGAGGGTATCCGTGGTTTTCATTGACCGCTCAGGACCTCCTCGATTTTGCGTAACTCGTTGCGGTGACGGGAGCGACTGCGTCTCCCCCGAGGCTATCGCCTTCTGCGGCCTCAAACTGTCCACTGGTCAGTTTGCAAGACGGCCTCCGACCCGCGGTCGGGGCCTAGCGTCGTTACTCATCGACTTTCGGCGCTTCTGGATAGGGACTCTGCTGTGACAAGAAATTTGTCACCGGTAGAGGTCGTTGACCAGATAGAAGACCGTTGAGTAGCTGTGCATTTCTACGTTGCAACGATTGGTCTGCGTCCCAGCCCTGTGGTACATAGCTATTTCGATCTAGATCGTGTTTGTCGAATTTGTAACCTACCACCGCGCCTATCTTCGAAAGAAGTGCAACGAATAAATCCGAGCGTTGGCCAAAAAAGCGCTCTTGCTCACTCGCTGCTTCCGGAGCAGGTCCACTCAAATGATCAATGTACGCCTTGAACGCATCCCGAACCTCGTTCTCATTGTAAAACTCCAATTCAACGATATTCAGGGCAGCAACATGCAACGGATCTAACCGGATCCCTCTTGTTTGCATGAGGTCGCGAAAAAGATTCAGGCGTCGATTGTGTCGGGCTGCTCGTGCATCAAGCAAGCGGGTTAGCCACACTGCAATGACTGGTCCAGTTACTATCGCCAGTAGGGTTAGCGCTGCGTAGATGCTTTCTGCTGTCATTGGTTCAATCAAATCCCGTATTTTTTACAAATCTGGCATTAACCGGTCCAATTGGAGTGTCAATTTTGTAAGTCTCATTGTCCGAAAATGAAATCGGGAGCTCTAGCGGCACCACTATTGGTTTCGACCTTAAATCGAATTCTGCGCCCGTTATCGATATGCTGTCGGCAGGCATCTTGTATTCCACAGTTCCAATAAGTTTTTCACCCTCGACAGCATATTTGCCCGAAAAGACGACACCGGTAACATCCGCTCCCGCAATTACACCGTCTCGAAATACAAACATCGCCAGACCCTGCCCAGCGACACCAGCCATATAGGCAGTGTAGATACCTGCGAATTCTTCCTTATCACTCATCAGTTACCTCACAAATTTCTTATGCTTCAACCGCTTCGGCTCCAGCGCATCCGCCCCCAGTCTCCGCTTCTTGTCCTCCTCATAGTCCTCGAAGTTGCCTTCGAACCATTCCACATGGGCTTCACCCTCGAAGGCGAGGATATGCGTGCAGATCCGGTCGAGGAAAAACCGGTCGTGGCTGATGACCACGGCGCAGCCGGCGAAATCGACGAGGGCGTCTTCCAACGCGCGCAGGGTTTCGACGTCGAGGTCGTTGGTGGGCTCGTCGAGGAGCAGCACGTTGCCGCCCGACTTCAGCAGGCGCGCCATGTGCACGCGGTTGCGTTCGCCGCCCGAGAGCAGGCCCACCTTCTTCTGCTGGTCGCCGCCCTTGAAGTTGAAGGACGAGCAATAGGCGCGTGAGTTGACCTCGGCGTCGCCCAGCTGGATCAGTTCGGCCCCGCCGGTGATCGCTTCCCAGACATTGTGATCGGGGTTCAGGTCATCGCGGCTCTGATCCACGTAGCTGAGGTCGACCGTGTCGCCGTAGTCGATGGTGCCCGCGTCGGGGTCCAGCTGGCCGGTGAGCATTTTGAAGAGCGTGGATTTACCCGCACCGTTGGGGCCGATCACGCCGACGATGCCGCCGGGGGGCAGGGAGAAGTCGAGGCCTTCGAGCAGTTGCTTGTCGCCCATGTGTTTGGCCAGCCCCGTGACCTCGATGACCTTGGAGCCCAGACGCGGGCCGTTGGGGATGACGATCTGGGCGCGGGCGAGTTTTTCACGCTCGGAGGTCTCGGCCATCTCGTTGTAGGCGTTGATCCTTGCTTTCGATTTGGCCTGCCGCGCCTTGGCGCCCTGGCGCATCCAGTCGAGTTCGCGTTCGAGGGTCTTCTGGCGGGACTTGTCCTCGCGGGCTTCCTGGGCGAGGCGTTTGGCCTTTTGTTCGAGCCAGGCGGAATAGTTGCCCTCGTAGGGGATGCCCTTGCCGCGGTCGAGTTCGAGGATCCAGCCGGTGATATCATCGAGAAAATAGCGGTCGTGGGTGACGATCAGGATGGTGCCCTTGTAGTCAATGAGGTGCTGTTGCAGCCAGGCGATGGTCTCGGCATCGAGGTGGTTGGTGGGCTCGTCGAGCAGCAGCATATCGGGGGCTTCGAGCAGCAGCTTGCAGAGCGCCACGCGGCGCGCCTCACCGCCTGAGAGGTTGGCGATATTGGCGTCATCCGGCGGGCAGCGCAGCGCCTCCATGGATACGTCGATCTGGCTGTCCAGATCCCAGAGGTTTTCGGCGTCGATCTGGTCTTGCAGCTGCGCCATCTCGTCTGCGGTCTCGTCCGAGTAGTTCATCGCCAGTTCGTTGTAGCGGTCGAGGATCGCCTTTTTGTCGGCCACGGCGAGCATGACGTTTTCACGCACGGTGAGGTTCTCATCGAGCTTTGGTTCCTGTGGCAGGTAGCCGACGGTCGCGCCCTCGGCATGCCAGGCCTCGCCCTGAAAGTCGGTGTCGAGACCCGCCATGATCTTCATCAGCGTGGATTTACCCGCGCCGTTCACCCCCACGACGCCGATTTTCACGCCGGGCAGGAAGTTCAGGTGGATGTTCTCAAAGCATTTCTTGCCACCCGGATAAGTCTTGGAGACACCGGACATGTGGTAGACATATTGATAAGCGGCCATGGAAAGCTCCCGTTTGGTCGTGCTTGGCTGTGACTTGCGTTTAGGTATTGCAGCGCCGGATGAACTGCAACTGTTGCGGTGCCTCGGCAGGAAATGGTGTAAAGGGGTTTGCGGCGCAATGTCAGCAGTCGGGCCGAAAGGATCGAACCGGGGGCCCTTTCAGTCGGTGTCCCTGTGGACCCATTGACATCACAGCCCGAGCGCTCTTTGTAGGCGCTGTCCTTCAGGGGAGGTGGCAGAGACGTGCGGCAGGGATTTCCCATAGCGCGACAGGGGCAGGTGATTGGCCTGCTGGGCGGATCGTTCGATCCTGCACACCAGGGCCATGTCCACATCACACTGGAGGCGCTTAAACGCTTTGGCGTGAGCCGCGTCTGGTGGCTCGTGAGCCCCGGCAATCCCCTCAAAGCGCAGGGTCCCGCGCCGTTGGCGCAAAGGATGGCCCGTGCGCGGCAGATCATGCGGCATCCCCGTGTCGAAATCACCGATATCGAGGCGCATCTGGGCACCCGGTATACCGCTCAGACGCTTGTCAGACTGCGCGCGATCTATCCCGGTGTGCGGTTTGTCTGGCTGATGGGGGCCGACAATCTGGTTCAATTCCACCAATGGCAGCACTGGCGGCGTATCGCCGCCAGTGTGCCTCTGGGTGTCGTCGCGCGCCCCGGCGACCGTATTTCAGCGCGGATGAGCCCGGCGGCGAGGGTTCTTGCGCAGGCGCGTCTTCCCGGTCATGCGTCGGGACAGCTTGGGCGTGCCGCAGCGCCGGCTTGGTGTTTTGTGAATGTGCCCATGGTCGCGCAGTCGTCCACTGCCATCCGGTCGCGGGGCGATTGGGGCAGCTCCAAAGGGATCTGAAAAACTTCTGATAAAAGACAGAGGTCTAACTGTTGTTTCTGGATGCAGCCTGAGGCTATGGTCCTGCCATGCGTGACAAATCCTCTTCAACCATGACACGACGCGGGCTGTTGCAGGCCCTGATGGCAAGCGCTGCCGCCCCGGTCTTTGCGGGGGCACCATTGGTGTCGGAACGCCCACCCAGAGCCCGCGGCCCCGTTCGACCACCTGAGGCTGACGCGCTTGTCCAGAAGGCGAAGCTGAAGGGCGAGATTGCCTTTGCCCTCGCTGATGCCGAAAGCGGCGAAGTGCTGGAGGAGCGGTCCTCGGCGACAGGCATTGCGCCTGCCAGTGTGACAAAGGCGATCACGGCGCTTTACGCGCTGGATACGCTGGGGCCCAATCACCGTTTCCAGACACAGGTTGTGGCCACGGGCGGTGTGCGCGATGGCGTGGTGCAGGGTGATCTGGTGCTGGTGGGGGGCTGCGATCCGACCACCGATACCCGGGCGCTGGCGGCTTTGGCCGCGGGGGTGAAAAACGCGGGCATCCGCGAAGTCAAAGGCGCGTTCAGGATCTATGAGGGCCCGGTTTTATCCATCAGATCAATCGACCCCGAGCAACTGGATCACGTCGGCTACAGCCCGGCTGTGTCAGGCATCGCGCTCAACTTCAACCGGGTGCATTTTGAATGGACGCGCGCCAGTGGAGATTATGCCGTCACCATGGATGCGCGGGCAGGCAAATACCGGCCCGATGTCCAGATCGCGCGGATGGAGGTCGTCGAAAGGCGCACGCCGATCTACACCTATGAAGATCGGGGTGGGCGCGATAGCTGGACCGTGGCCAGAGCGGCCCTGGGCAGTGGCGGGGCCCGCTGGTTGCCCGTGCGCCAACCCGGTCTTTACGCAGGCGAGGTCTTTGCCACCTTGGCACGGTCACACGGGCTGGTCCTGAAAACGCCGAAGCTGCGGCAAGGCCCGCCAACAGGCGCTGTGGTGGCCGCGGTGGACAGCGCGCCGCTCAGCCAGGTGCTGCAGGCGATGCTGAAGTACTCAAACAATCTGACCGCTGAAATGGTGGGTCTTGCCGCCACCTATGCGCGCGTCGGCCGCGTCGACAGTCTGGCAGCCTCAGCAGCAGAGATGAACACATGGGCGATGACGACCCTCGCTATGCAATCCCCGGCGTTTGTCGACCACTCAGGGCTCGGAGGCGCGAGCCGCATCACCGCGCAGGACATGGTTCGGGGCCTGGGCGCTGTCGGGCATGCCTCGCTGCTGCGACCTTTGCTGAAGCCGGTCAAATTGCTGGATGGGGAAGGCCGTCCGGTGAACGATCATCCGGTTCGGGTCGAGGCCAAAACAGGCACGCTGAATTTCGTTTCGGGCCTTGCGGGGTATGTGACCTCCGTCGATGGGCGCGAGATGGTCTTTGCCATTTTTGCGGCGGATGAAGAGACCCGCGCCGGCATCAGCCGTGCGGAGCGCGAGCGTCCGCCCGGCGCACGCACCTTTGCAACCAGAGCCCGAAGGCTGCAACGCGAGCTGTTGATGCGGTGGGGCGAGGCTTATGTAAAGACTGCCGCCAAGCTTTGAACCTGTTTGGCGGTGTCGGATCTGGGCGGCAAGGCAGCCTGCCACCCTGACGTCATTTCAGATGACGTGCACGCGCCCCACGCTCGATCGCTGCGGCGTGCAACCGGTCGAGCGAGAGCTCATAGCGGATTTCCTCCAGCAGCCGCAATTCGGTCTCTCCCAGCGTGCCATCTGCTGCCGCAACATCACAGGCCAGCGCATAGGCTGTCTCAAAAAGCCGTTCGGGCAGCCCTTCGCGCATGAGGCCAAACAGCGCATCCAGCCCGTCTTCCTGCTCCAGCAGATCAAAGACGGTCTGCGTCACATGGGTGATCCGGTCTGGATCGTAGTCGGAAAAAATCGGTAAAAGCTGCACGGCAGCCTCGATTTTCACCAGCTCGGCGGTGCGAATGTCCTCATCTGATGCCGAAACGGCAATCATGAGGGCGACAAGGCAGTCCTGAGCGGAAAACGAGTGGGCGGGGGTGTCTGGCACTTTGGGGGGATGCTTTCAAAACAAGGTTGCACGCGCAGATTATTGACGCGCCCGACCCAAGGCAATAGGGACGGGCGGAAGTCTGCACATCCGGATGCAGCCTCTGCAGGTTGGTGAAAAATGTCTGAGACCCGTGACGCCGCAATGACGAGCAAAGCATGGCCCTTCGAAGAGGCGCGCCGTGTGTTGAAACGCTATGAGAAAGCGGCCCCGGAAAAGGGCTATGTGCTCTTTGAGACGGGATACGGCCCCTCGGGTCTGCCGCATATCGGGACCTTCGGAGAGGTTGCGCGGACCACGATGGTCATGCGCGCCTTTCAGGAGATCTCCGATATCCCTACAAAGCTGGTTTGTTTTTCCGACGATCTGGATGGCATGCGCAAGGTGCCCGGCAATGTGCCAAACCCCGAATTGCTGATCCAGCATTTGCAGCGGCCACTCACTTCCGTGCCCGATCCCTTTGGCATGCACGACAGCTTTGGCGCGCATAACAACGCCATGTTGCGCCGGTTTCTCGATACCTTCGGGTTCGAGTACGAGTTCATCTCGGCCACCGAATTCTACAACACCGGCCAGTTCGATGAAATCCTGCTGCGGGCGGCCGAAAAATACGATGAAATCATGGCCGTAATGCTCAAGTCCTTGCGGGACGAGCGGCGCCAGACCTATTCGATTTTCCTGCCGATTCATCCGGAGAGCGGGCGGGTGATGTATGTCCCGATGAAAGAGGTGAACGCCAAGGACGGCACCATCACCTTTGACACGGAGGACGGCGAGGAGATGACCCTGCCGGTCACGGGCGGCAATGTGAAACTCCAGTGGAAGCCGGATTTCGGGGCCCGGTGGGCGGCCCTGGGTGTCGATTTCGAGATGTATGGCAAGGATCATTCCACCAACACGCCGATCTACGATAAAATCTGCCGCATCCTCGGCCAGCGTCCGCCAGAGCATTTCACCTATGAGCTCTTTCTGGACGAGAACGGCCAGAAAATCTCCAAGTCGTCCGGCAATGGCGTGAGCATCGACGAGTGGCTGACCTATGCCAGTACCGAAAGCCTGTCGTACTTCATGTACCTCAAGCCAAAAACCGCCAAGCGCCTGTATTTTGACGTCATCCCCAAGGCGGTGGACGAGTATCATCAGCAACTGCGCGCCTATGCGACGCAAGATGTGGTTCAACGGCTGAACAATCCCGTCTGGCACATCCACGGCGGGGATGTGCCCGTATCCAATATGCTAATCCCTTTCTCGATGCTACTGAATCTCGCCAGCGTGTCCTCCGCCGAGGAAAAATCGCAGCTTTGGGGCTTTATTCAGCGCTATGCGCCTGAAACCAATCCGGAAAACAACCCGGATATGGATGCAGCGGCAGGCTTTGCCGTGCGGTACTACAATGATTTCGTGAAGCCGCAGAAAACCTACCGGACGGCCACGGATCTAGAACGCGAGGCTTTGATCGAGCTGCGCGATCAGTTGAAAGCCTATGAGGGCCCCGTAGAGGATGAGGCGCTGCAATCGATTGTTTATGCCTGCGGGCGGGAGCGTTTTGATCCGTTGCGGGCGTGGTTCAAGGCGCTTTATGAGGTGCTGCTTGGGGCTTCTCAGGGGCCGCGCTTTGGCGGCTTCATAGCACTTTACGGCGTGGCAGAGACGGTTGCCCTGATTGATGCGGCCCTCGCCGGCGACCTGGTGTCGACAAGCGCGTAACCTTGCCCTGCGCTTTGCCTGACTTACTGTTATGGCGATAGGGCAAGGAGAGATATGATGCGCGCAGCATTGATTGGCGTTTTGATGGGAGCGATCGCGGCCTTTTCCGCCATGGCAAACCCCAAGGACATGCAGGCGGTGATTGACCGCCAATTGTCTGCGTTTCTGGAAGATGATTTTACCAAGGCAATGGGATTCGCCAGCCCGGCGCTCAAGCGGTACTTCGGCACGCCGGAGAACTTTCAGCGCATGGTCACGCAAGGCTACCCGATGGTGTGGCGGCCCGGAACGGTCGACTACCTTGAGCACCGCGAGGAGGGCGGCATTCATTGGCAGCGCGTGTTGATAAAGGACCAGCAGGGCCGGAGGCATCTGCTCGACTACCGCATGCTGATGACCGCGGACGGGTGGCGAATCAATGGGGTGCAGATTCTCGATGCGGCGGATTTCAGTGCTTAGCTCTGGGCTGGTCTTGAGGTGTGCCGGCAAGCAAGGCTTTGCCCGGCCCGTCAGAACTCACGCCAAATCCCTACCTTTATGGCCGTCTCACCGCCGCCCGCGACCGGGACTTCGGCACTGAGTTGCAATGTCGTGGTGCCCTTGCCGGGTGAAAAAAGCAAAGAGGGGGCCAGCTTTGAAAAGGTTTCACCGTTTTCCAGCGTGTTGAACATCTGAAACATGACCTTCGTTCGCCGCGTGAGGCTCAGGCCCACGGTACCGTCCAGTTTGATCCTCTGTTCGGCAGGGGATTGGGGTTCGTTGAAACTGGTATCCACGTTCACCCATCCGTACTTTTGGCCGATTTGAATGCCGCGCCCCCAAGACAGTCCAAGTTCGGCGGCGGGCAGAAACTCACCGGTGAGATAGCGCGCGCCCACTCCCACATGTGCCGCCCATTTGTGAGTGCGGTCCGTCGGGCCCAGCGGGAAGCGCAGGAAAAGGATGCCGGACCCTTCGGGAAAGCTGACCCGGTCTACCCCGTAGCTGATATCGGCACCCAGGGTGATGGTCTCGGACAGCCCGTATTCCAGATAGACACTGGTTGAGATGTCTCGGGATTGGTTTGTTGACACCGACGAGGAGGCAAAACCGCTGCCCTTGCCGCGCAGCCACGCACCGGCCTGCACCATGGAGGCGCTTGCCCAAACCAGTATCAGCGCCAGAACCACAGACCGCATGTCATTCGTCTCCCGGCGTGCATCATGGTTAATGACGGTTAACAATTGGTTACAGCGTCTGATTGCCTTTTAGCGATCTACCAGATGAAATTCCGGGCGGCGTACCTATCTAGAGGTGGAATTGTCTTTTTGAGGAGAGCACGATGAAATGCCCTGTAGACGGATCAACGCTGGTGATTGCTGACCGTAGCGGTGTGGAAATAGATTATTGTCCGCAGTGCCGCGGGGTCTGGCTGGACCGGGGTGAGCTGGACAAGATCATCGACCGCAGCGCCGCAGCACCTCCCCCGCCTCCGCCGCAACAGCGAGGGTATGATGACCGCGGGGCCCGGGATGACCGGGGCGGCTATCAGAGACGCAAGAAACGTGGCGGGTTTCTGGAAGACATCTTTGATTTCTGATCGATGCTTTCCGGAGCAGGCTAAACGCCGGCTTCCGGTTGGCAGAGGCGAAATGCCTCGACCGCGTCCGCAGCCCCTGCAAGATCGAAAGACTGCGTGGTCCCTCCCAGAATGGCGGTCGCCGTGTCGTTGAACTGCAGGCCGTCCAGCACATTGCCAAAACCACTGTCGGTTACGGTCACCGACAGGCCATCGAGGCTATAGCTGTGCCGGTCTGTTGAGATGCTGAGTGCGGCGGGCCCGCTAAATTGCATTGCAAAAATATCCGCCTGGGGCCATGGTGCCGAGCGTGTGATCGTGATGCTGTAAACCGGCACTCTGGGGTCGTAGGTCAGCGCGATCTCAGCTTGCATGTTCTGATGCTGCAAAAGGCACGGCAGGCCGTGTGTATAGTCCCAAGCCTGTGCCGTTCCGCCGGATAACAGCAAAAATGTCAAAGCCCCGCGCATAACTATCACCTAGTGTGGTATAGCGTCCTGAGCAACTTGGTACTTCTCGCGGTTTGAACACCATTGTAAGTTGCGCAGGATGCGGGTCTTTCTTTTGCCTCACGTGATGCGGCTCATCAGGATCATCGACAAGAGCGCGCAGGCAAGACCTGCGTATTCCCGCGTGTACAGCGTCTCGCCGAACCAGACCGCTCCGAGGATCGCAAGCGCGATGAGGGTCAGCATGGAGTAGGCAACACCCGCCTGTGCGAGCGTGACGTGCTGTATCGCGTAGAACCAGAAGAGTGCCGAGACGCCGTAGAGGGCGACGCCGAGGACGACGTAAGTCGAGGTGATCGTGTGGCCCGCGTCGGCGGCGGTTTTGATGGCGAAATCGCCGATGATGACAATGAGCGCGGTGAAGAGGGCGAAGGCATAGCCGAAGGCAAATTGGGTCATAAAAGCTCGCGGTTTGAAAAGGGTTTGGTTTGAAATGCTGAGAGTGTAGCACAGATACCCAAAGTTTTCAGATCATTCTTAGAACCCTACAACTGTCGGAACCGCGCCTTGTTTTCCGGCAACTGAAATAGCCCCCGATCAACGATTACGCGTTGTTGAAGAATACCCTCCCAATGCCAGAGGATTGATGCGGTCTGTTGATGGATTGACTTCTTCTGGAGTGCTGGTGACAAGTAAAATGCAACTAAGCGATTTCGTAAAATGGCTGCTCTTTCAGCTCTTTTGCGTGAATTCTTCAGATCTTTCGAGATGACGACCCACTCGCCGCGCGAGCCAAGGCTATCGAAATAGTCTACATCACTGATACTTGGATCAAACCTATCCCTTAATGCACAGGCCTCATGACCATCTAGCCGAACAAGCTCATGGATCGCTCGCGCGATTGCCGGAGGCATATTGTGGTCAAATAATACCTTGACCATCTTTAACTTGCGCCTGCTCTTCTAGGGCATTCTCAAATCTAATCGCAGCCGTAATTTCTTTTTTTGGTATCTCATATATTTTCGAAAGGTATTCTATGTCATTGAATGACTTGTACTCATTGAACAAGATAGAGGTCGAGATACCATATTTGTCCAACAAAGGGTCACCAAAGGCGCGGGCTGGATCAATCACAACTTTTGAGTGCAAATGCGGCCTCCATCTCGCGACAAAATCGCCTTCGTACTCTAAATCTTTCAGTGATTGGAATACTATGTCACGAAAGACTTTTTGACCTGGCCTTTTCCGTGAGAGACTTACGAAATCGCCGTCCCCCTCAACTGCTTCCATCAGGATTTCGCCGCCGTCTGTTTTAAATCCTTGAGAAGATAGAGGCCGTTCAATTCCATATTTTTGTTGTGCGACACTTATCGCGAATCTAATAGCTTGGATCGGTATGCCAACTGCTTTTAAAGCTTCAACTACACGCAGTTCTACCAAGTCGACAAAACTGATTTCAGTCGAGTCTTCAACGAATTGGTATCGAGCGGTCCAAAGCGGTGAAGATGGTCCACTACCTCTGGTCCACCTAAGGACCCGTTGTGGCGTGCTGCCAATCAGTCGAGCGGCCTCTCGAGGCGTATAAACACCGAAACCTATGATCTCATTGTCTAGCGGCAATCGCTGTCTCCTCGCTCCCTGATAGCCTAACTCCATCCGGTAGGGAATCCCCGAAGAAGAAAACCGTTCATCTCCTACGTCGTTTTACACCCCCCCGCATCCCGCCACGGCCCATGGTGCTGCGGCCTGAGGCTTTTTGAGCGTCATCGACGGCCTTCTCGACCGCGTATTGCCGCGCCATGGGGTCGTCGGCGATGGCCAGATCGACCGCTTCGAGCCGTTTGACCTCGTCGCGCAACCTGGCAGCCTCTTCGAACTCCAGGTTCTCGGCGGCCTTGCGCATATCCGTCCGCAGCCCGTCTAAGACAGCTTGCAGGTTGCCGCCCGCCAGCGGATTGTCGATTTTCGCTGTAATGCGGCTCTGATCCGTGTCGCCCTTGTAGAGCCCGGCGAGAATGTCCTCGACATTCTTTTTGACCGTTGTGGGCGTGATCCCATGCTCTTCGTTGTAGGCAATCTGTTTGGCACGCCTGCGGTTCGTCTCGCCGATGGCCCGTTCCATCGAACCGGTGATGCGGTCGGCATACATGATGACGCGGCCTTCAGCGTTGCGGGCGGCGCGCCCGGTGGTCTGGATCAGCGATGTTTCCGAGCGCAGAAACCCTTCCTTATCCGCATCCAGAATGGCCACCAACCCGCATTCGGGGATGTCGAGCCCCTCGCGCAGCAGGTTGATCCCGATCAGCACGTCGAAGGCCCCCAAACGCAGGTCCCGCAGAATTTCAATGCGTTCTATGGTGTCGATATCGGAGTGCATGTAGCGCACCCGGATCCCCTGCTCGTGCATATACTCTGTCAGGTCTTCGGCCATGCGTTTTGTCAGGGTGGTGACCAGTGTGCGGAAGCCGTCGGCTGCAACCTTGCGTACCTCATCCAGCAGATCGTCAACCTGCATATCGACCGGTCGGATTTCGATCTCGGGGTCGATCAGGCCGGTGGGTCGGATGATCTGTTCGGTAAAGACGCCGCCGGTCTGTTCGATCTCCCAGGCGGCCGGGGTGGCGGAGACAAAGACCGACTGCGGGCGCATGGCGTCCCACTCCTCGAACTTCAGCGGGCGGTTGTCCATACAGGATGGCAATCGAAAGCCGTGTTCCGCGAGCGTGAATTTACGCCGGTAGTCGCCTTTGTACATCCCGCCGATCTGGGGCACGGAGACGTGGGATTCGTCGGCAAAGACGATGGCATGATCGGGAATGAACTCGAACAGTGTGGGGGGCGGCTCGCCCGGCGCGCGGCCCGTGAGATAGCGTGAATAATTCTCGATCCCGTTGCAGACACCCGTCGCCTCCAGCATCTCCAGATCGAAGTTCGTGCGCTGCTCCAGCCGCTGCGCCTCGAGCAGTTTGCCGTCATTCACCAACTGGTCGAGCCGTATTTTCAGCTCTTTCTTGATCCCGATGATGGCCTGCTGCATCGTTGGTTTGGGGGTCACATAGTGGCTGTTGGCATAAACGCGGATTTGATCGAAAGTATCGGTTTTTTCACCGGTCAGCGGGTCAAATTCAGTGATAGATTCAAGTTCTTCGCCAAAAAAAGACAAGCGCCAAGCGCGGTCTTCGAGGTGGGCCGGGAATATCTCGAGGCTATCGCCACGCACCCGGAACGATCCACGCTGGAAGGCCTGGTCGTTGCGGCGGTACTGTTGGGCGACCAGATCGGCCATGACCTGTCGCTGATCGTAGCTGCTGCCTGTTTTGAGGTCCTGGGTCATCGCGCCGTAGGTTTCGACCGAGCCGATACCGTAGATGCAGGACACGGAGGCCACGATGATGACATCGTCGCGTTCCAGCAGCGCGCGCGTGGCGGAGTGGCGCATCCGGTCGATCTGTTCGTTGATCTGGCTCTCTTTCTCGATGTAGGTGTCGGAGCGCGCCACGTAAGCTTCGGGCTGGTAGTAATCGTAGTAGCTGACAAAGTATTCGACCGCATTGTCCGGGAAGAAGCCTTTGAATTCGCCGTAAAGCTGTGCGGCCAGCGTCTTGTTCGGTGCCAGGATGATGGCCGGGCGCTGGGTCTCTTCGATCACCTTGGCCATGGTAAAGGTCTTGCCGGTGCCCGTGGCTCCCAGTAAAACTTGGTCGCGCTCGCCCTCGCGGATGCCGGTGGCCAGTTCCGCGATGGCCGTCGGCTGATCGCCCGCAGGCTCAAAATCTGTCGCCAGTTTGAACGCCCTGCCGCCTTCCAGTTTCGGGCGCGCGCTGACGTCGGGGGCCGGATTGGCCAAAACAGCCTCTGAGGCATCTGAATGGGCATAAGACATGTCTGAACTCTCTTTCCATGTCACACATGCCTTGTTTTGAAGCGGGTTCAAGGGGGGAGGTCTGCCGCCCTGACAATAATTGACAGGAGCTGCCCTGAAATCTCATGTCGGCCGCGTTTCGCCGTTTATGTTTGACCATTTTCGCATCCGGCATCTGCGCTGAAAAGGCATCTTGCCCAAACAGGCCTAATCCTTGATATAGTGAGAAGGCAGTCAGGAGATTTGTCATGCGTGCACGCATCTACCAACCGGCCAGAACAGCCATGTCATCGGGCATGGCGAAGACGCACAAATGGGTGCTGGAATTTGCGCCAGCCTCAGCCCGCGAGGTCGATCCTTTGATGGGGTGGACATCTTCGGATGACACCCAGGCCCAGGTCAGATTGCAGTTCGACACAAAAGAAGCAGCGGTCGAATACGCCCAAGAAAACAACATCAAGGCAGACGTGCAGGAACCCAAAAAGCGCCGTCCGAACATTCGGCCTGGCGGCTATGGCGAGAATTTTGCAACCGGACGGCGTGGGTCGTGGACCCACTAGGCGGATTTGAGGTCGCCCCGGAGCAGGCGTCGGATCGCGATGTCGCGGCGCTTTTGGACAGGCATTTCAAACTCATGCGGTCGCAGTCTCCGGCAGAGAGTTGCCACGTTCTGCCAGCCGAAGATTTTGATGGCGATGACATCCATCTCTTTGCCCTCAGAGAGCAAAACAAGGTGCTCGCAATTGGGGCGATCCGGCTGTTCGGCGACTGGGGTGAGCTGAAATCGATGCATACGGTTGCAGAGGCGCGGGGGCGGGGTGTCGGGCGGGCAATGCTGACCGCTCTTATTGCGCAGGCGCGCAGGCTCGGGCTGCGCCAATTGAACCTTGAGACGGGCTCAGGTCCGGAGCATCTGGCGGCGCGACATCTTTATGAGAGTTTTGGTTTTGAGGTCTGCGATCCTTTCGGGTCTTATGTGACCGACCCCCTGAGTGTTTTTATGACGCGTTCGCTCTAACACTTGCACGCACGGACCCAGCGGTCCCTTGGCTCAACTGGACAGAGCGGCTGACTTCTAAACACTTTTCAACAACAGATGACAACATTCGAGCTTTTTTGCATTATCTAGCAATATCCTGCTTCATTCTTCCCGTTGCGTTACCAGATGAAAAGGCCCGATGTTGCATGCGAATTGGCAATCAAAACGCCATCAACTATCTGGTCGATACGGATTACAACATCATCGTGGATGTTGAGGCAACACCCGCCCAGTTGAGCCAAGAGAGCCAACGAAGAATTCCTCCTCGCCGCCACCGCCCAGAATCTAAAACGTATGGCCAAATGGTTTCCCTGCTAAGGCTCGAAAGCGTTTCTAAGGCCATCAGAAGCGGCTTTGCATCGCAAATAACGATATCTGCATTGGCCGTTTCTGAAAGCGGATGTTCATGCCCAAAGCTGCGAGAGGCAAAAATTTCAAAGTGGCTCAAAAGACACCTCAAAGTGGCCGAAGAGCCACATGAAAATCGACCTGACAGCAGATTGGCAAGCCTATGGGCAATATCCGCACTGATATGCCTTAAATGACAATTGTCAAATGGCGGGCCCTGAAGGATTCGAACCCTCGACCTGCCGATTAGAAGTCGGCTGCTCTATCCAGCTGAGCTAAGGGCCCGTTATTACGCGAGGTTTAAACGATCAGCGACCGGTGGGCAAGATAAGGTGACATTGCTGCCAAAGCCAGATGTCAGACCAAACGCATGACAAAGAATGAGGCCACACCGAGCAACACCCCCATTTGGAAAAAGCGACAGAAGTTGCGCAAGACACGCATTTTAAGGATATACAGTTGAAACCTCCACGCAAACCCCCGCCGAAGCCATCAATACTGCTACCTCGTAAGCAAAGGGTTTTTGTCGGCCTGTTCTTTTACGTGGTCCTTTTCGTGAACTTTTTTACCTCTTCTCCAGAGTGGGGCAATCTCTATACGGTGATGGATTAGCTCTTGGCGGCATAATATTCGGTCCATTCATTCTGGCCTTTGATTGGTTTTTTGGGAAAAAGTGATTTGAGATATTATGACGTACGATAAAGTTGGTGTTGCAGCGTCTGAAGTGAATGAAGGGCTATTGGCAATGACCGCTGCCATTTCTCTTCAATTGTTTGAGCCTTTTGATAGCCGCCTCTTGGAAAGGCACTGCAAGTGACAAAAACAGCCAATCAAAACCCGAAGATATGGCAGTTGCTGTCATCGCGGATCTGGTACTTCATAGTACCTTATCTGGGTTTGTGTGCGATATACTTCTTTGGCGTCGTCGAGGTCCAGCCACGCTGGTATTTGGTCGTTGTCGGACTCATTGTTTTTGGACCCTCCCGCATATTTGCTCGAAACAATCCATTTTACAAAGCGTTTGGAGAACAAAAATGGGTGATGGAGAAAAATCAATTCAGGAGAAAGTTCAATCCGTTGCTGGCGCGGTTTGAGAGGTCAAGTCAATGAGTGAATTCAGATACTCCGTTTCTGAGGATTTGAATTCTTTGACCTCTGCATACGGAAGGCCGAATATGACCATGATGGCGGCATCGCGCATTTTTACTTGTATATTGACCGACGCACAGGTGTCCGTTCATGCATTCTGAACTGACCAGTGATGAGCTGTCGCCACAGGTATTATCGAGCAAGTGCTGGTTTTCAAGTAGACCGGCACCCACTAGAATTAAGCTTCCGCGCTTGATCGCATCAGCAGTCGGCACAATTGCCAATTTGGCTGGCTACGGCCGAATGGTAGCAAAGGCGGGAGGCGCGGAGACCCCAACTATCGCAGCGGCTCTCGCCTTTGCGTTAGCTGTTGCGTGATCCTGTACGCTGCCCAAGTAGCGTAACAGGCCCCGCATTAATTCGACAGGTCAAGTTCAACAGACGGGCACAAAGTGGCTGGCCCCTAAGTGACCTCATTTCTTGCCATGAGCTCTGCCTGAGCAATGATTAGCTTGGTAGCTGATTCCTGTGCGTCAGGTGGATATCCATATTTTGCGAGCAGTCTACGCACCGTGCGACGCATATCGGCTCGAACTGTATCGCGCTGTGTCCAATCCAAAGTCGCCTTTCGCTTGATGCTCTCAGCCAACTCCCTTGCGATTTGCTTGAGTGTTTCATCCTGCATCACTTGCTTAGCAGACGAGTTATCGGCCAACGCCTGATAGAAGGCGATTTCCTCTTCTGTTAGGCCAGTTTCATGGCCTTCAGCAATCGCCGACGAAATGGACTTTGCTAAGCCGATTAGCTCTTCGATGACCTGTGCCGTTGAAATCGCTCGGTTGGAATAACGGATTAGGACGTTCTCAAGTGACTCTCGAAATGACCGCGATTGTACGATGTTGACCTGTTCACGAGTTCGAATTTGATCGCTCAACAGCTTTTTGAGCGTCTCAAGCGCTAGATTTTTCTGTGGCAGCGCCGCGAGGCGATCAAGGAACTCATCTGACAAAATACCAACGTTTGTGTTTGGTAATCCGGCTACTTCAAAGAGATCGATCACGCCGTCAGTTCGAATTGCACCTGAAATGACTTGATTAACTGCTGGTGAGCTTGCGCTAGATCGAGTGTGGTTTTCATCGTCGAACCGCTTGCGGATCGCAGAGCGGACATTCTGATAGAAGGCCAAATGGTCACGGACTGCATCGGTCTCGGGGCGTGGCACGGCAAGTGCAAACGCCTTCGACAAACGGACAGTCATTTCGTCAAATCGCTTCTTGCCGTTCTCCTTTTGAAGAACGTAATTGGCACCATCGATAATTGCTCTGAGCTGATCTGCATCTGAACCTGCGACAAGGCTCATATAATCGAAATCACCAAAGAAGGCCGTTAACTCTTCCGCATGCCGCAGCATGAGGGGCACTGCCTGATCCTGAATGTTCTCGACAGGTTTTCCTTCCCCACCAGCCTGAGTGTAGGTCTGAATTGCGTCACGAAGCTGGTCGGCGATACCCAAATAGTCCACGACTACGCCGCCTGGCTTGTCACCAAAGACACGGTTCACCCTGGCGATGGCCTGCATGAGGTTATGCCCGGCGAGCGGCTTGTCGAGATACATTGTGTGAAGGGAAGGACAGTCGAAGCCCGTCAGCCACATGTCGCATACGATCACGAGATTGAGCGGATCGGCATTGTCCTTCAGACGAAGCGCCAGTTTCTCACGACGTGTCTTTGTCCGTCCATGATACTTGGTCCGTTGTGTGCGTTCTTCGAACTGCTCGGCGGTTTCTTCGTAGACTGGATTCCCGGCGGCATCTCTAATTGGCTTCCCCGTTGCGTCCTTTTTCACCCGCCGCGGTGTAACGTTTGAATCCATTACGACCTTGATCGCGCCTGCATCGTCTTCATCCGAGTGCCAGTCAGGCCGGAGCGATGTAATTTTATCGTAAAGGTTCATGCAGATATCGCGGCTCATACAGACGATCATCGCCTTCCCATCAATCACCTCTGATCTCTGATCGAAGTGGCTGATGATTTGAGAGGCCAAGGTCTCAAGACGTTGGTCTGCTCCAGCAAGCATCTCTAATGGAACTGTAATGTCAGGATCGCCGGACGAACCCGCGTCGTCGTCATCGGCTGCTTCTGCGATCAGCCGTTCAGCCTCTGTTATCCCCTCATCGTCAGGAATTAGCTTGATGAGCTGCATCTCGTAGTAAATTGGGACCGTAGCGTTATCGTCGATTGCTTGTTTTATGTCGTAGATATCGACGTCGCTTCCGAAGACACCGCGTGTAGATCGGTCACCACCCTCAACCGGAGTTCCTGTGAACCCAACGAAAGTTGCGTTCGGAAGGTTTTCTCGCATCCAACGCGCACCGCCTTTAAGAAAACCGTATTGGCTACGGTGCGCTTCGTCCGCAAGAACCACAATATTCGCACGAGTACTGACGGGTTCCGCACGCTCTTCGAACTTCTGGATGGTCGTAAAGATCACCCCGCCCGAAGCGCGATTGAGTTTGCTGGAAAGGTCTTCTCTATCCGCAGCCTGCTCCGGGTCTTGGCGCAAGAGCGCGCGTCCATCAGCAAAAGTCCCAAAGAGCTGACCGTCGAGATCGTTGCGATCGGTAACAACAACAATGGTCGGATTCTGAAGTGCTGTATCTCCAATTAAGGCGCCCGAGAGCATCAACATCGTCAAGCTCTTGCCGGAGCCCTGCGTGTGCCAGACGACGCCGCCACGTCCATCACCTTCCGGCTTGAGGGATAGTGTCACCCGTTCGCGTGCTTTGCGAACCGCGCGAAACTGATGATAACCGCCAATCTTCTTGATGATACGACCTGTGCGTTCGTCTTCCTCGAAGACAATGCAGTGAGCCAAGTAGTCCAGCAAAGCGTCGCGACGAAACAGTCCAGTGATCACGGTTTCCAGCGTCGGCGCGCCTGGATACCCGTCATCTTTGATCGAACGCCAAGGCGTAAACCGATCCTGATCAGCGGTGAGGGAGCCAACTCGCGACTGGTCACCGTCGCTGACGACAAGAATTTCATTGTAGGCAAAGAGCGCCGGGACTGCGGACTTGTAATCTTGGAGCTGATCAAATGCCGTCCAGAGGGTCGCTTCTTCGTTTGTGGGGTCTTTCAGTTCAATCACTGCGACCGGCAACCCGTTCAAAAAGATCACGAGATCGGGGCGACGGGTATGTTCACCGTTCTTTACGGTGAGCTGGCGAACTACCAGAAAGTCGTTCGCAGACAAATTGTGCCAGTCGAACAACTTCGCTTTGTCGCCGCGCGTTTCGCCTTCCGCCGTTCGGTAATCAACGTCCGCGCCATCCGTCAACAAGCGATGGAACCAGCGGTTGTTCTGTTCAAGTGTTGGTTCTGGCGGGCGGGACACAAGCGTCGCCGCCTGTCCGATGGCATCCTCAGGCAAGTCTGGATTCAGCTTGCGCAACGCCGCCTTGAGACGGGGCATTAGCACAACGTCTTCGTATGACTCACGTAAGGGATAATCCGCGCCGACGGAGATATCAGCTCCTCGCGCGGTATCGTAACCAAGAGATTCAAACCAACCCAAGGCGGCCTGTTCGACGATATCTTCCCTCATACCTCGGCCTCCCCTCCATCAGGCTGTTCTTCTTGCTGTTCTCGCGCGCCGTCCTGCTCCTGTTTGAATGCGACAAGCGCTGTCCGATACGCGTTGTTATCAGTTCGAAACAAGGCTTCGCTCGCAACTAGTGGCGTTTCGAGCACTTCGAATGGCCCGAAATCGTTGTCGATCCACTCGTCGAAATCGTTGTGATCGCCATATCGCAAGCGCGCTAGCGGCGCTTTGCCTGAGCCGTTTAGATGGGTTTTGAACAATAGCCCGACTACAGCATCCGTCGCCCTGGCGAGAATTTCGGCATAGCGCGCGTCGAGCATCGGGGCGTAGGCATCTGATCCATGAGCCGCCGCCCCATGGGCGTTGCGGATTTCCATGACGCCATCAATAATCGAGTTGACCCCTCGCAGCAGCTTCTCCGCACCGTTCTTCAAAGTGGGATCAGTGTGCCCGTCACCGTGAATGCCGAGGTGCAGAAACTTAGTGGTTTCTGCGATGAGTTTTGGAGCTTCCCAAGCGCCATCGGGTGCTTGGCCGCGATCTACCAAAATGGTTTTGGAGGTCGTTTCGATCAATGTAAGGCAGAAGGACACGGCGATGCCTGGCTTGTCCGGCATCGCGTCTTCCAACGCTTCCACTTGCTGGCGAATAACAAGAGATTCCGGATGGCTTTCCATCAATTCACGGCAGGCGGATAATTGGAATGTGTATGCCTCAACTGCCATTACTCGCCACCTTCGAGGCCAAGGTCCTCTAGACTCGGTGCATCCAATTCGCCGGAGATGAGTTTGGGGAGAAGCGTATCGCGGAAAGCTGAAAGAGTAGAAATCTCGTCTCGGTTCGCTGTTATCCGCTCGAACATCGGTTTCGAGAGTTGCTCAAATGCTTGGAGAGCCTCCGTTCCAGGATCAACCATCTTGTAGCCGGATATGGACTCGTGACCGACGCGCTGGCGACCGCTTGTCCCGGTCATATTCTTTATCGCGAATTCCCGAAAGCGCTCGCTCCTGGCAAGACAATAGATAAATTCGCGGGACGCAGAGCCCTGAGGTGCCAGCACGATATATTCTGTCGAACCCCAGCCAATCTCCCCCGTATCGAGGAAATCGACCAATGCAGTCTTTCCGTTTTCAAGGCACGGAGTGATCCGGGCGAGGAGTGTATCGCCATTTTTGAACCGCATACCTGAAGTGAACTTCCGTTGCGCCCAGTTGGCAGGTGCCGGCCCAGACGTGGGAACGTCCGTCATCCCTAGGTAGGTTGCTTCAACGCCTTTCTTCAATTGTCGAGCAGGATTTACCTCAATGAGGTCCGAAAGAGGTTTCGAAGACCATCCAGCAGGAATATCTCCGATCTCGGACGGCTGAAAGCTATCTGGAAGAGTTTCGAATAGCTCCTGAGGCATGCCGCGAAAACTGGTTGCGCCGGTGGCCTTAGCACGGACGGGCTCAAAATCGACAAACCATGTCCGAAACACCGTTCGAGCCATCTCTTCTAGCGTCGCGTTTATCTCCCGCATGAGATCGATCTTGTCGTCCAGATCACCAAGAATTTTGGCAATGGCGCGTTGGATGTCAAAATCAGGAAGCGGAAGTTCTACTTGCCGAAGCGCCTTCTGGCTTATGCCCTGAACTGTTGTGCCTGTGGCGCGCCGGTACAAGCGATCTTGCATTTCGTCCGACAGAAGTAGGTACTTCAAGTAGCCATTGTCCAAGCAACCTGGACGCCCACGCATGGTTACAATTCTTTGCCCAAGGGCGTACTGAGCTGTCCGCGCGTTTAAGCGAGCGACTTCTCCCAAGGGGGCCTCAGTTGTCATGACGACATCCCCTACACTTGGAAGGCCGCGGCGCATCCACTCTTCGTAGTAAGACGGGTCTATGGTTTGCTCAACTGGCTCCAGAATTCTGCCGTTTTTCACGACCTTTGCAGAGATGACCGGAATACCGGTCTTCGATTTTGTCGGCGACTTGCCTCGGTAATCAATCAGAACTTCAAGGCACTTCTCGAGTGCCCACTCGGATCGCTCAGAACTCATACCCAAGCGCCCCCAAATTCTTCTTTATCTCCGCCTCCAGAGTATCCGACGCTGCGAGCTGATCGCTCAACTCCCCGACCAGCCTCTCCATCTTCTCTTCGAATGGCTCATCATCGGCTTTGCGCGCTGCGCTACCAACATAGGTGCCAGGGGTTAGTACGTGGTTGTATTTGGCGATGTCCGATAGCTTTGCGGCTTTGCAGAAGCCTTTGACGTCTTCGTAAGCGCCCGCGTCCTGCTCGCCGCGCCAGGCATGATAGGTCGCGACGATCCGGCCGATCTCCGTTTCGGGTGGTGGCGGGGAAGTAGGGTGGTCGCGCCCTGAAAGGAAGCGCAACGTCCGCGATCCTTCTTCCAGTGCGCCCATATCGCGTGCATCGATGAATAGAGTTTCGCCAGAACGGTCGCGACCACCGCGCCCCTTATCAAGATACTTGCCCGATTTATCACGCGTTACAAACCAAAGGCAGACTGGAATTCCAGTCGTCAAGAATAGCTGTGGCGGCATGGCGATAATGCAGTCGACCAGGTCAGCCTCGATTATTTTCGTCCGGATTTGCCCTTCTCCGCCTGACGTCGAAGACAGCGACCCGTTCGCCATTACGAACGCTGCGATGCCGCCGCCTTTGCCATTGGGCGGGGAGAGGTGGTGGATGAAATGCTGTATCCAAGCATAGTTCGCATTGCCGACGGGAGGCGGGCCGTACTTCCAGCGCGTATCACTACGAAGTAGGTCGCCAGACCAGTCAGAGATGTTGAAGGGCGGATTTGCGAGGATGTAATCAGCCTTGAGGTCCGGGTGCAGGTCGCGGGTGAAACTGTCCGCTGGTTGCTCGCCCAGATTGGCTTCAATCCCGCGAATGGCGAGGTTCATATGGGCCAGACGCCACGTCGTCGGATTTGATTCCTGCCCAAACACAGAGAGATCGCGCTTTGATCCACCGTGAGATTCGGCAAAGCGTTCGGATTGAACGAACATACCGCCCGAACCGCATGCGGGGTCATAAACACGGCCCTCATAGGGCTCGATCATTTCGACCATCAGCCGCACAATGGAGCTGGGCGTGAAAAACTCCCCGCCTAGCTTGCCTTCTGCAGCGGCGAACTTGCCGAGAAAATACTCGTAGACACGCCCTAGAATATCTTTCTTCTGCGCTTCCTTTGTACCGACAGCGATGGAGGCGATCTGGTCGATCAGACCACCTAGGCGCTCCGGTGAAATACCCCGTCGCGCATAGTCACGTGGCAGCTTTCCCTTGAGCTTAGGATTGTCCCGCTCAATCGCGTACATGGCGTCATCGATCAGTTTGCCGATATTTGGTGTTTTGCCTTTGGCTTGAATTTCGGCCCAACGCGCTTCGATCGGAACCCAAAAGACGCCCTCAGCGGTGTATTCGTCCCGGCTTTCGAGCATGTTTTCGGCTGATGCGCCGGTAATGCCATCGGCTTCAAGCTCCTGTCGCAATGCTTCGCGGCGAGTCTCGAACGCATCTGAGATGTACTTCAGGAAGATCAGACCGAGGACGACATGCTTGTACTCTGCAGCGTCGATAGAGCCGCGCAGTTTGTCCGCAGCCGCCCAAAGAGCCTCGGGGTCGATGCCAAGCTCTTTCTCATCAATTACTAGGGCAGCTTCCGGTTGGTCCTCTGCGTTTGTCATATCGCCTCATTCACCTTCAAAAAATTCATCATCCACCTTTTTCAGGTGCACAGTTTCTTCCAGACGACAGCCGATATTGTACCGGATCATCAACTTGGTGAGCTGATTGCCGTCGATTAGGACAATCCGCATGCCGAGGTCCTTAGCAGTCTGTGTCGCGCTAGAACTGAAAGCGGAGGTGGTGAAGAAGATGCCTTTCTGGGCTTTCTTCAAGCTCAGCGCACCGAAGAAATCACGGATATCGCCAGCGCCGATGTTATTGCCTTCCGCATATCGCTTGGCTTGGACGTAAATTTGATCGACCCCGAGCGGGTCCTGATCAATCACGCCGTCAACGCCATTGTCGCCAGATTGACCAAGCGCTCGCGCGGCATCCTCTGAGGTGCCGCCGTAGCCCATTGCCAGCAGCAAGTCGACGATCAAGTTTTCAAAGAACTGCGGGGACGCGGTACGTACGCGCTCAAGAAGGTCGGCAGCGAGTGCCGAGTTAATCTGAGAATGAGCTGTCCTGAGGATTTCATCAGGCGTTGCATCCGTTTCCTTAGGACCCTTGGTTGGTGCATTTGCCGCTCCGCTGGAGGATCCCTTTCTGCTCTTGAACTCTTGGAACGCATCATATCGTTCAAGAAACTTGTTATCGATGCGATCAGGGGCTTCTGCGAGAACCCTTCGCCCCTCTTCGGTCGCAATAAAGAAACTTCGTTTTGGGTAGCTGAGAAGCCCCGCTTGTTTCAGATAGGTTTTTGCCCAATGGACACGATTATCGAACGTTTTTTGCTTTCCAGAAGGCAAAAGGTCCGCACTTTCATCAACCGACAACCCAAATTTCTCTGCCAGTTTGGCAATAACGTCTTTTGTCTGCACCGCTTCGCTGTCGGCAGACTGGAGCACGGGCAGCATCAATGATTGATAATCCGGGATCATGTGTTTTTTGACTACTTTCGTGTGTCTTCTTGGTCTTGATGTGACGCTATGTATTGACGCATGAATTCACGGATTACCTGAGCGGCTGGACGGTCTTGATCCCGACAGACTTCGAGAAACTTCTGGCGAAGCTCCCGCTCAATACGAATTCGCAGTCCCGAGTTTTTCATAATCAAAGGTGTAGCCGATGGATACACATCTGGCGATAGTAAACTGGATTGTTTGACTCATCGGCGACACGCTGACGCGCATTTAACATACCTAAGGCTGGTCCATGACGGACTACATCACCGAGTTGGCCGACAAGTATGGACGCTATGGATATCGCGTGGTGACAGGCTTGTTGAAAAACACGGAGTGGCAGTGAAGCACAAACTCGTTGAACGCATCTGGCGGCATGATGAGCTGAAGGTACCACACCAGCAAAGCATAGCGGCGACAACCCTGCGAAACCTTCTCACTCCAGCTTTTCGTCTGCGCAAATCGATTTTAATGCCGCTTCGCGCTTGTCTGTCCACACTGCTTCATCGACTCTTTGCCGCCGCGCGTTCAACCTCACTGACAAACTCCGTGAGTGAGACGCCAAGTTCACGGCAAATTGCGTCCATAACTGTCAACGTAGGTTGTCGCCTACAGGTTTCCAGGAACGAGATGTAGCTCATGGAAAGATCTGTTCTGAACGCGAGTTCCTCCTGCGAGAGGTTCGCGGCCTTACGTCTCTCGCGGAGAACCCGCGCGTAAGCCGCTA